>JBCBVV010000009.1:0-175429 GCA_039817415.1 Bacteroidota bacterium | reverse complement strand
CTTCAAATTTGAGGCTATCTACTGGACTCCACTCGAAAAACTCATTCCCATCTACCTGTTTGACTTGGTAGTAAACCCAGCCTAGTGCCGTTTCCCCAATTCCTTCATCGACCCATTGGTACATCCCTTGTGCGCCGCCTAGTGTGTCCAGGGAAAATGCCCCTATTCTTTCAAAATTTTGTCGATCGCCCGACCTAAATACTTCATATCTCCTGACCATATCTTCGTTGCTCACGTCCCAATCTAGCCATACATCATCCCGATCCAGACTTAAGGTAAAGTCATTCCATGTAAAAGGGTCCGTGCCACTTACCATTGAATCTATTGGGCCGTAGTAGATTCCTCCACCTTTGTTGACCTGCTTGATCCGATAGTAATATTTCCCTTTGAAGTTGTTCAGCGCCCCTACGTCCGAAAACTGATACGTTTGGGTACTTTCAGGAAGGGGTCCCACGGCAGCCTCCCCCTTTTTAATGAAGTTTATTTTGTCTTCGGATCGCTCTACTTCATAATGGTCAACATCCTTTTCATTGGAGACTGCCCATTGGACAAAGACATTATTGGCGATCGGAACAAGCATGAGGTTTTCCCATATAACCTCAAGGTTGGAAGGAGGAGGAGGGCTAAAGTTAAAATCCTCTAAGCTTCCCCATTCTAGCTGAGCAGAAGGTCCACCATAGGCAACCACTTTGGTCCCAATGGATGGACTTTTCTCCCATACTAGACTAAAAGTGCTATCTGGTTCCTCCAACTCGAAGCAAAGGGTAAATAAGACTTGCCAATTTGGTGAAGCTACTACCTGATCCCCAATTGCTGTAGGGTTAAGGTTGATGTTAATGGATAGTATTCCAGGTTGTGGTTGGGTCAGGCTAGGTAGCTGATAAATCGGAGGTGCAGAGATATTTACCCCTTTTAACAAAGGATCTTCCAAACGTGTCGGATCAAAGGTCAACACAAACTTACCCGAACCAAGTCTTCCGACCTGATCAAAGGATATCAATGCATCCACGCAAAATTGGTTATCGTCTCTTCTGAGCGTGTCATTGGCAAAGGAGAGGTTGTACTTGTTTTGCCCAATTGAAAGGGAACAAAACAAATACAACATCAAAAAGGAGCAGGACCGAAGTGTACGAATCGATAGTAAAAATTCTGGCTTATAGGACATGCTTAAACATTTGGATGAACGGTAAAACACAGACATAGTCATCCCATTCAAATGAAGTCATTTGTTAATTCAGCAAACCTTAGGTAGAGAGTTGGTGAAGGGAAAAAGTAACCCCATAGACCATCTGGCTACATAATGTATGATGCTATTGTAAGGAATTTCATGTCGTTGAAAAGGTGAATGCCACTGTGCGAATGAGCTCACAACAGTTCCAGGTTCTATTCGCATTTGATCTATTCTCCAACTTTTTGTCAGATAATAGAAACACAGATTGGGGGCAATCTTTTTTCTAAGGAAAGGGCATCAAGAGAGGGTAGTACAGGTAGTTATTTGTGCGTTGTCTAATTTTGAGGTAATGGAGTAAAAATCTTTCATCCAAATTTCATCAAAAATTCGACCAACTTATAGTCCGAAACCAATATTTACACCATTCATCAACAAAAAGTGACCATTTGGTCCAGGAATCTTACATTTCATCCTTTATCCAGCAACCAAATCATCAAGCCATAAAAAAAGGAGTAGCTTTCACTACTCCCTTTTTATCGTATAAAAGCGCTATTTAAGAGATGTACTTGAACATTTCTCCTGCATAAATAGCGGCTTCACCCAGTTCTTCTTCGATACGAAGCAGCTGGTTGTACTTGGCAATTCTATCCGAACGTGAAGCAGAACCTGTTTTAATTTGTCCTGTATTAAGAGCTACCGCTAGGTCAGCGATGGTAGTATCTTCTGTTTCACCAGAACGGTGAGACATCACGGAGGAGTAAGAGTTTCTTGTAGCCAATTGAACGGCTTCAATCGTTTCTGTGAGTGATCCGATTTGGTTTACCTTAATCAGAATGGAGTTACCTACATTTTCGTTAATTCCACGCTGAAGGAAGCTTGTGTTGGTTACAAATAGGTCATCACCAACCAACTGTACCTTGTCGCCCAAAGTAGAAGTCAGTTGTGCCCAACCTTCCCAATCATTTTCATCCAGTCCATCCTCAATAGAAACGATAGGATATTTTTCACACCATCCTTTCCAGAAGTCAACCATTTCAGATGAACTTCTTTCTTCTCCTGTAGAATGCTTAAAAACGTACTTTCCTTTTTCCTTGTCATAGAATTCAGAAGAAGCTGCATCCATCGCCAAGAAGATATCTTCACCTGGTCTGTATCCAGCCTTTTCGATCGCCTCAAGGATAGTCGTAATGGCTTCCTCATTGGATTTAAGATTTGGAGCAAATCCGCCCTCATCCCCAACGTTGGTAGACAAACCTTTGGCTTTCAATACTTTCTTCAAGTGGTGGAAGGTTTCAGCTCCCATACGAAGGGCCTCACGAAAAGAAGGAGCTTTCACCGGCATGATCATAAACTCCTGAATATCTACAGAGTTGTCGGCATGGCTACCACCATTGATGATATTCATCAAAGGAATAGGAAGGTATCTTCCATTTACACCACCCACGTAGCGGTATAAGGGAAGGCCATAAGTTCCGGCTGCTGCTTTAGCAACTGCCAGAGATACGCCAAGGATTGCATTGGCTCCAAGGTTTCCTTTATTAGGGGTTCCGTCAAGACCAATCAACAAATTGTCAATCGCAGCCTGTTCTAGTACAGGATATCCTTCTAATTCAGGTGCAATCACTTCATTTACGTTGGCCACGGCTTTAGTAACGCCTTTTCCGAGGAAGCGATCTTCCCCATCACGAAGTTCTACGGCTTCATGCATTCCTGTACTCGCTCCGGAAGGAACGGCAGCGCGGCCTACAATACCGTCAATGGTGGTTACTTCTACTTCAACAGTAGGATTGCCTCTTGAGTCAAGGATCTCTCTGGCATTAATTTCTGCGATGTAACTCATGTGTGTTCACTTTTATGAAATTCGCAGCCAAAATACTAAGATTGACCTAAGTTGAAAATTATATATGAAAGAATTATTGTTTTGATAACACAAAAGCGAATCACTTAGCATTTCAGCAACAGATGAAGGTGATTTTCACCCATTTAGCTGATAAAAGTCATATAAAGGAACTTGAAATTAGCCCTTTTCCCTAGACATAGTCTTATTCTTGCCTCCCCCTTTGCCTAAGAATGTCTATTTTTACCTGATAAACGCCTGAACTATTCCCTATGGAGCCACTCCATCTTACTCTCCTTCAAATTCCACTTGCTTGGCATCAAGCTGGGACTAACCGCCATTATATCCAGAAAATTTTAGAAGACCTGGATCAAGAAAGTGATGTGATACTCCTTCCAGAGATGTTTACCACAGGCTTTACCATGGAAGTAGAACATCAATCCGAGGACATGGAGGGCCCCAGTATCGATTGGATGAATCGAATGGCGCAGCTTAAAAAATGCTGGATCGGAGGGAGTTTGATCATCAAAGAAGAAGGCTCCTATTACAATCGATTCATCATGATGAGCCCCGATGGCATTGTGGGGGAATACGACAAACGTCATCTCTTTCGCATGGCTAAGGAACATGATTATTTTATGGAAGGAGAGGAGTTTGTTAGACTAAGGCTGAAGGGATGGAATATCGTCCCCATGGTTTGCTATGACTTAAGGTTTCCAGTCTGGTCGAGAAACAGGCTAGATGGAGAAGGCAGGCTGGCCGCGGACCTCATGTTATATGTAGCCAATTGGCCAGCTCGTCGTCAAGCGCACTGGGATATTCTCCTACAGGCAAGAGCCATTGAAAATCAATGCTACATTGCAGGTGTCAATCGCGTGGGCAAGGATCAAAACGACATTGAATACAGTGGTTCTTCAGCTATTATAGACCCTAAGGGACAGGTCTTGCAACACCTTGTCCATCAAGAAGGCATCCTTCGACAGGTACTCGACCCTGAAATGATGACAACCTACAGGGAAAAATTTCCAGCATGGAAAGATGCCGACGTATTCGATTTATCTATTTAGGGATAGCGTGTCGAATACCTTCGCAAGATTATTCATTGCCTTAAAGCTGAACTCCTCATATTCTCTTAGGTCCAGAAAGCAAGAAATCTTAAAAAAGGCCCGCTGTTTTAAGAAAGATTGCAATTCCATTTCCTCAAGATTGGCAAAGTCTTTCCAGCCTTCCTCCTTAGCAAACCACTTCCACGGATCATCGTGTACAGCCAAGGACCATCCTTCAAAACTTGCTCGATTGTTGACAAAGTCATCTCGATATTCGTCCATATAGGTCCCAGAAAGGATGAGATGGAAACTAAAACTATCCCCCCACAAAAACATAGAGCGGAGGATAAAAAGATTGTCCTTGTTGATCAAATTGGGATAATCCAAGACCCGATAAGGATAGCTGTGATAGTTCTCTCCCCTGGAGATTTTACCATGACTTTTGCTCAGTCCTGGAAGTACCTGAAACTTGTTCTCACCTACCCAGGCTTTCATTCTTTCAAGTAAGCTCGCCAATTCCGCCTCAACCTGCTGACAAATACGGATTTTGGCGGGAAAGAATTCCTTGTCGGTAAATTTGACTAGCTCAGAAGCAGTAAATTCCATCTTAGTAGATTCAGTCATGAGTCTTGCTCCCTTTCTGCCAGGTCTTTCCACATCTGTCTTTGCACAGCACTACCGAAAATAGATACACCCGCGTTGAGGATAACAAGTCCTAAGGTACCCATAGCCACCCAAGACCACCAAACAGCTTCTTGCCCTTTCATGATGGTGGCTTCCCCTGTCAAACTTAAGCCCATTCCTATCATTGCAAGCCCCAAAGGAGCCATCCATTTCCACTTTTTATAATAGTTCGGAGATGTCTTCTTCATAGATATATGTGAATGAATCGCGTTAGATTAAGTCATTTCTTGTATAAAAGTTTCAAAACCCCAAAAAACTTTCTTGATCTATAATAGGGTCATTTGCTCCATTTACTTCAAAAATCGAAAAATACTAGATTTAGACCTTGTTGATTTGTTTTGAAAATACCAAATATTACACAGGTTTGAACTCTGGTCTTATTCGCTTTCTAAACAAGGGAGACCTTATGATATTGTTAGTGTCAAAAGATAAAGGGAAAAGACAAAAAAGTACATCATAGAAATTAGGTTAATTTGGGTTGTGTTTTTGTTTGTGTTGGCCCCCTCAATAGAGGGGGTTCTTTTTTCCACCCAAATCAAATTGTTGACCATTCCCCTTTGATTACCGTCTAATTCGGCAAAAGCCGTTATATTGCATTATGAGGGATAGACTTGAAGAAATCCTCGGCTTCATGAAGTCCACTGCAAGAATCAGTGGAGCGATCATGAAAACCCACTGGAGGAAACCCCTTGCTACAAGAAGAAAAGCTGACCGTACCATTGTCAGTGAAGTAGATCTGCGCATCAGCCAGCATGTCTGTCAAAGCATACAGCAGCGGTTCCCATCACATGCCTTACTTACAGAAGAAACGTATCAGGAATTCAAACCTGCTGGTAGAGGATTCATCATTGATGAACTAGATGGAACCCAGACCTACCTCAGAGGGGAAGCCGGTTTTACCTTCCAAATGGCCTATTTTGAAGATTATGATCAGCTAAAAATTGGCCTTATCTATGATCCCATAGAAGATTTAATGACTTGGTGCATCAAGGGTCAACCCGCCTTTATTTCCAAGAATGGCTTTGTTCAACCCTTAGACTATGAGCGTAATCGGACCTTAGATAAACTCATTTATGGCCATCACCGAAATCGATTTAACCATACCTTATGGCAGATTTACCAGCATCTAGGTGTTCAGCCTAGACAGATTGTTAGTTCGGGATGTATTGGTTCTAAAGCCCTCAATCTCATTCTTGGTAAATTTGACGCAATCATTGGCCCACACAGGCATATACCCGTCTGGGATTGGGCAGCAGGCAAAGTGATCACTGAGCCATTGGGACTAGAATTCTTTCATTTTAATGGGGAAGAACCAAGCATTGATGAAATCCATACACCGCATCCATTTGGTTATGTCGTATGTCCCTCAGTCCATAAACAAGAATTGCTGGACCATATCCAGCAAGCCTTAAACGGAAAGAGCAACCCACACAAGATGGATGCCCTTTATGTCTTGTAAAAAAGGAGGATTATTCAGCTGGCTTTTGCTGGCTAAGCGCCTCGATCTTGGATTCTAATTCTGCAATCTTTTCTTTTAGTTCGTCAACTTCCGTTTTACTCACGAAGTTGAACTTCTCCATTGCTTGATCTGCGGCTTCTTTGAGCTTGGATTCAAACTCATCCTTCTTTGCTTCAGTAGAGTCAAAGAAGTCATCAAGGATTTTTTTTCCCTCGTTTTCAGAAAGTTTCCCCTTCCCTACTAAATCATCAACAGACTCTTGCAACTTTTCAGCTGTCAATGAGGCCAGGCCCACGCCCGTGTATAATACTTTCTTGAAAAAATCTTCCATGTTTATTCAAATATATGTCTGTAAGTCCTATGAATCCGTGCGGCTTTACAGACGTTTTATTGCCTTTCTTATTTCCTAATATCGGGCCTTTTTACCAATTCATCAATCTTGCCAACGTAAAAGGAAAAACCAAAGCTGTATTTTTGTCTATAATTTTCATAAAAAAGTCAGATATTCTCCCTGCCAAACCTTCATTTGTTATAACAACTACCCTTTTGAATGAGCTATAAAGTTTCACTGACAACTGAGGAATCCTATTATTTGGCGGATAAAATGAAGGAGATTCAGAATAAGAAACTCTCCAGAAGACTATTGGCTATTTCCCTGAGACATTTTGGGTATAAGGTGAAAGATATCAGCTTAATTGTCGGTGTAAGTGAAAAAACTGTTACCTCCTGGATCAAAATGTTCCTCGATGGAGGTTTCGACAAACTCTTGGCTCTCAAGTACCCAGAAAGACGAAATTCCCGTCTTGCTCCTTATGAAGAAGCCATCAAAGGATACAGGGCCAAGTATCCCAACGCAAAATTAGAGGATGTTCAAGCCTGGTTGGCAGAGACTTACAAAATTGATGTCGAATATTCCTGGCTGTATCGCTACATAGAAAGATATGATCTCTGATGGGGTGAAAGGAAGAACCCATATTCTCCTTTTAATTGTTGTATAGTATTTTTTAATTAAAATAAATTACAGCAAAATGAAAGGCCTAACTATTTTTATGTTCCTCATTTTGCTCTTTGCAATTCTTCCTGCCTACAGCCAAGACCCTGAGTACTTGCGTTCTCAGCTCAAACAATTCTTCAACGAAGCCAAAAACGGCCTTCCGTCTGAGTCAACTTGGATTGCCCTCAACATGGATAGCTCCTACTATAAGCAGCCCGTGATTCAATTATTCAGGCAATCTGACCCCGTACATACTTTAAAGGAGGGAGATTCTTTTGTCGAATGGAAATTCTATAATCCATCTACATTCAGGCTGCTCAATAAAAAAAGAGGCTATAAAAAATCTACCCATTCCAGTGGAAAAGAGAACATGTACAGGATAAAGCTTCAATTAATCGACAGGCAAGTCTTTGTTACCCTGAAAAATATGAATGGGGAAAAGGAAACTTTTCTAGTGGTGGATCTAGAAGGGCAAAACGTATCCAAATCCCTCAACCAATACCCGGTTTTGACATTGTTAAGGGTTTAAAGGTCCCCCCTCCATTTACAAGTGTACGAGAGAGGGGACATTGTTTATTTCCTAGCAAGTAGTTCCATTTGCCTTTTTGTTTCGGCAAGTGTATCCGTCATCCAATGCTGGTGAGTTCGCTTTACATACCTTTTGAGGATGGATTTTGTAAGAAAGTTTTTTTGGTCAAATCCATATGTCCAAGTAATTTTTGTTTGTCCATTTTCGAGGGGTTCAAGCTCGAACATTCCTCTTGCTCTATGAGCTGCCCGCTTTAAGGGTAACTCAACTTCAGTAAGCTCATAGGCGAATACTTTTTCACCATCGCTCACTAAAATGGTCTCTAGTAGGGTTTCTCCACTTGCAAAGTGCACTCTTCGACTATCTCCAGCCTTTTTGAAGTCTCCTTTAACAGCTGTAGTCTTCTCAATTTTTGGTAAATCCTGATACTTAGCGTTATTGGCTATAGACTCAAGGTTGACCTGCTCTCTAAATTCCCAATATTGTTCTACACTGATATCAAGGATATTAGAGACAGTGTGTTGGACCCATTTTTCTGGGATTTGTGCGGTAGCCAGTTGAATACTCATCATTCCTAATACGGTTAAGATTAATTGTCTCATGATAAATGATCTTGTTTCTTATCTTAACAGCGTGGAGTATACTCCACAGTTTGGGTCAGCTTGAACTTTTTTGTAAAAAAATATGCTCATCAAAGAATTAGAAGAAAAGAGTGGGTTAAGTAGAGATACCATCCGCTATTACGAGAAGATTGGTTTGCTCGAAATCAAATCATCCGATAGAAAGGAAAACAATTACAAATCCTATACAGAGGCACATCTCCATAGACTTCTCTTGATTCAGGAAGCCAAAAAGATGGGGGTTACTTTGAAGCAGATAGGAGATTATATAAAAGCATGGGAAGAGGATAGTCTGACATACGATGAAAAAAAATGGATTTTCAATTCACAGTTGGACCATCTCAACAAACGAATTGAGACCCTTCAGAACTTGAAAGCTTACGTTCAAAGGAAATTGGAAAAGCTAGAAGAGGGGGCTCCTATGAAGATTGAGACGAAAGTAAAGTAAGAGACACCCGTATATCTACTAGCCTACTAAGATTAGGATGCTTTTCGGATTTCGGAAGGCTGAGAAACAGCTCTTCTCGCCATTTCTATCGCTCCATTGAGGAACTCAGCTTGCTTTTCAATGGCCTCTTGGGCTTCGGGAACATATCTCCACAAGAGTTGCCACACATGAATCAAACCTTCATAGAGTTTGATCTCAGACATCCCTCCATCAGCCTCGATTTTCTTATGTAGGCGAACAGCATCATCTGTGAGGACTTCAGCCGTACTGGCTTGGATATAAATGGGGGGAAGGTTACTTAAATCGGCAAATACTGGCGATACCATAGGGTGTAGCAAAGAGTATTTGCCGGCATACACCACAGCCCAGTCTCGGATTTCATCCACTACTACGATAGGGTCTGTAGCTTTGTGTGCTTCAGCAGACTCGCCAGAGAAAGTAAGGTCCACCCATGGAGACATCAAAATCGCGCCTGCAGGCATAGGGCTGCCGAGTTTTCTTAAGGTAAGTAAGGTCGCCATGACCAATCCTCCACCAGCGGAATCTCCGGCCATCACAATATCTGAGGGATTATATCCTTTCAGGATCAACCATTCATACGCCTGAACGACATCTTCTAATCCTGATGGAAATACATGTTCGGGAGCTAATCTATACTCTACGCTTATGGCGACGCAGCCAGCTACATCTGCCATACGTGCTGTTAAAGCCCTGTGAGTTTGAACAGAACCAACGGCAAAACCTCCACCATGAACGTAGAGAATGACTTTGGAAGTATCGGCACCTTTTGGGAAATACCATTCTACAGGTAGCTTTCCTACCTGTTCGGTTTTGGTCTGTACATCGCGAGGAAGGCCAAGCGGTACTGTACTCACATCCAATAACCTTCTAAGTGATTGTACCTGAGAGAGATCTCTATTCACTGCCTTTCCAATATTGCGGGCAGAGAGGAGCAACAGTTGATGTTGAATACTAGGCATTCGGTCTATTCTTCATGATCAGCCCCACTAAATCGTAGTCCTTGAGTATTCAAAATATGAATTTTGGACCGTTTGTTCAAAGAATGGTAACATTAATATGTAACCGATTTCATCCCATTCAGGGCTTTTTACTTGGTAATCAAATGAGTAGGTGGTGGGAAAAAAAGAGTGGTGGTATAGTCTAATTACGAAAAAAAAGGGGAAAAGATCCGCGAATCTTCTCCCCTTTGATATACACATACTCTCCTAGGGTTTAGACAAAAATCAACATACCGGCGATACAAGCTGTCAGGAAGGCAGCAAAGGTCCCACCAAGCAGGGCACGCATACTGAGCTCTGACAGATTTTTCCTTTGACTTGGGGCAAGCGACCCAATCCCTCCAATTTGAATCCCAATAGAAGCAAAATTGGCAAAGCCACAAAGGGCATAGGTAGCAATAACTACTGATTTTTTGTTGATGATTTCACTATTTCCGATCTGTTCACCCAAAGTAGCATAAGCATAGAACTCATTGAGGACCGTTTTTTCACCGAGTAACTGTCCTATAATCAAAATATCTTCTGTTGGGACCCCCATCAACCAGGCAAAGGGGGCTCCTACAAGGCCAAATAAAAATTGCAGATCAAAGGATTTGAATTTACCGTCTGTCCATTCATTTACAAGATCATTCAAACCTGTCCATTCGCCCAAAACATCTCCGAAGAATGAGTTCAGTAAGGCCATGACAGCCGTAAAGACCATGAGCATCACACCCACATTGACAGCTAGTTTCAGACCATCCGTAATCCCATTTGATAAGGCATCAAGAATATTGGTACCTATTTTTTCCTTGGGAACCGTCAAGTCAGTAGCAATCTCTTCTGTTTCAGGCACCAATATTTTCGCAAGGACAAGGGCAGCTGGAGCCGACATTACTGAAGCCGTAATCAGGTGTTTAGCAAACTCGGCCGCCTGAGCGGGATCTCCTCCTCCTAGAAACAATACATAAGCAGCAAATACGCCTCCGGCAATGGTGGCAAAACCTCCCGTCATCAGGGCCATGATCTCAGAACGAGTCATCCTTTCTAGGTAAGGTTTAACCAAGAGGGGAGCTTCGGTCTGCCCAACAAATATATTTCCGGCCGCTGCCAAGCTTTCTGCTCCCGAAAGACGCATTGTCTTGCTCATGACCCAGGCAAATGCATATACGATTTTCTGTAAAACACCTAGGTAATACAGCATTGACATCAAGGCTGAGAAAAAAACAATCGTAGGTAGGATTCGGAAGGCGAAAATAATTCCAAAAGAGGTCCCATCTGCCAGGGGTCCAAACATATATTCTGCTCCAATATCGCTGAAACTCAACAAGGTAACCATGCCTTCAGAGGCAACTTTGATGGCATCTCCCACTTGATCAACCTTTAGGACCAAAACGGCCACTATCAATTGCAATCCGATACCTGTACCAACTAACTTCCAATCAATCGCTTTTCTATTCGTACTAAAGGCCCATGCAATAGCCAATAAGACCAAGATTCCAAGGATTCCCCTGAGGACATCCCATATGGAAAAGCCTTTGTCAACTAAGGTATTTTTCCCTAGCTCATAGGCTCCCTTATCCGAAGTAAGCAACAAAGTTCCTTGCTCAGTCCACGCCAATTGATAAACTTCTTGCTTTCTGAGTGATTCTAAAGCGCCATCAGCCAAGCTAGCTACCTTCTCCTTTTCTTTGAAGAAGGTAACCTCTCCCCCATCTACATCTGCTTGATAAGCAACTGAATCCACCTCAGATTCTAAGGCTACCAATTCAAAGAAAAAGGTGATGGTATTACCAGATAGTTGATAGGTACCCTTTCGAATGGTGGAATCAAGGGTAATTTGGACATTTCCAGCCTTGTCCAACATGAATCGATTCCTCGTCTTACGATCGAAGGATTGGAGGTTTTCCCCTTGTTGAAGGGTCAGGATTCTCCAATTGTAGTCTAAGTTATCTTCTGAGAAGTCTTTTGCCTGTGCGAAAGAGGCGCAAAAAAATAGGCTCAACAGCGTAGCTGCCAAGCGCGTGTAGATTTGATTCATGCCAATGAGGTAAATGAAAACCAAGTAAATCTAGGGTAAAATCATGGCTTTTTCAATTTCCGAATAGATTCTAATCCCCAGTTAGATTCTGATTTTCATCCTCTTCCTGATTTACGTTGACTGTAACAAGGTAAACTTGACCTTTTAAGCCTTCCATGACCATAAAGGATAGGAGATCTTCATTAAGCCACTCTGTATAAGCTTTGAGGAAGTATTGATCCCTTCTTTTTCCCTTGTAGATGAGCTTGCGATCAGAATAATTCCCCTTTTCAATATCGATCATTCGATAATACAAACGCTCCGGTCCCTTGAGTCGATCACCAGAAGCCTCTCGGGTCAGCAATTTCAACTCCTTCGTCTCCTTGTTGATTTCCATATGGTAGAAGATTCCTAATCTCTCCTCAATGGTCACCGACCGCTGACTTGAAGGAATTATGATGGCTTGCTGAGGGTTTCCTTCTTCATCAAACTCAAATATGACCAATTCCTCTGCATATTCTTCAAAATTTCCTCTCTTAGGGATGTCAAGGGCAATATTGTTCGGAAGGTTGAGAATATATTTTTGAGCAACAAGAATGAGGCTCTCGTCGGGCATCTCAATTAGGTCCCTTACCTGGAAGTAATCAAATCGCTTATTGGGCCTCATCCCAAAATCCTGTCTGGCTTTGTTTACCTGAACTTTGAGAGAAGAAGTAATTTCCGCTTCCCCTTTGGTGATTATATCTCCAGAATTGAAATCAAAGGTCACAATTCTGAAGGATTTGATTCCGCGAAGTTTACCACTTTTAATTTTTTCAGTTAAGGTGATATACACCTTCCCATTGGCACCAATCCTAGGAATTTGAAAACCGCTATACGTCTCCATTAACTCTCGCCAACTGGGCAATTCATCATAAGATAGCTCTCTGACCTTTTCCTCATCTGATCTCTTTTGGTAAATGGTCATGGTTCCCTTTCGGTCAAAAAGGCTTGCATATACATGGCCTCCATTATCAATGCCCGTACGTAAACCAATCCAGCTTTTCTTGTCCTTCCATGAAAGAGTATCGACCAGGACATCCTCGGTATTATCCAAATTGAATACGGAATATTTAACCCCTCCCGACCTGGAAAAGAGGGAATAATTCTCTTCGTAATTGACAATGAGTTCATTGAGGTAGGTACTTCTTACGCCTCTCTTGTAGCCAAATGGCTGGTACAGCAAAAGGTACTTCCCGTCAGGAGAAAGGTCATGCCTGACAAACTCTCCATAACTACCGGGATGCAGCCATAGGGTCTGAACACTCTCCTCTTTCCCCCCCTTGAGCCCAAATTCATACATTCGAATGTGGTTTGCCTTCCTTTTGTAGTCGTATTCAGAGGTAAAGACCCGCAAGAAAGTATCTCTTTTGGCGAGGTGAAAGATATCTTCTTCCCTGCTAATGTCCAGTTCATAAGAAGAAAGTTCCTCTAAAAAGAGGTCGTATTCCGTATACAGTAAATTCCCAGTCTTTGACCAACTCCTTCTCCAGACATGAGAAAAATTACCTGGAGATAGTTTTAGACAAGGATCATGTTGTATATAAATTTCCTGGCTACTAATTCCGGGTGTCATGTAGGGATAGGGAGTCCCGTCGTCCGAGTCGAATTTCTTGATTCGCTTGGAATTAATCTCATTTTGCCCGAGGAGGGTTCCCTGCCAAGCAAGAATTGAAATGAGAAAAATACTGAACGTTAGGAATTTATTTGAGGCCATAGAGGAAATGCACTTGTAGTTGGACCAGATTTAAAATTGTCCTGATCTCACAATTTATATATAAGGGAGAAAGGGAGGTCAAGTTTCATAAAACTTCTGCGCAAATACCGTTTTTCACACCTTCAACCTATAAGATAAGGATTATAGCCGAAAGAAAGATTGACCTGAATCAGGTATCTAAAAAGGGAAAGTCCCTCTGGGAGAATCCAGTGGGACTTTCTTCTGTATACAGTTGATGTTTTTAATCCATCTATCCTGCCTTCATATGCTGTAGGTAATCAACTAGGATTTCCAATTGGTGGACCTTCTGTTGATACAGCTGAAGCATTTCATGGGCAATATCAGGGTCGAATTCTGTGGGATGCATATTGGCTTTCAAATCATCCATACGAACGTTGATCTGGCTCACCTCTCTCAGAATGTGTTTTGCTTGTGCATCATCCTCAATGGGATATTGCTGGATTTTCTGCATGAGAACAAGGATCTTGTCCTGATATTTTTCTTCTGCCTTCTTCCAATCTGTTTCTGAATCAGGTTGATCTACAGGTGGAAGGTCAGCGGTCATTTCTATCGTACTGGGCATTCTCTCTTGGAAAGTATACCATACTCCACCTAAAACAGCAATGACTACAATAGCTGCTGCTACTTTAAGCAGAGGATAGCGTTCCCAGAGGGAAAGGGTCTTTCTATTCAGGGTACCATCGATGTTATCCCACAACTTTTCTGAGGGAGTTTCGATATCAAGCTGATCTCGATGGTCTCTGATATAATCTTCAAGTTTCTGTTGCATGAATCGTTTCCGATTTTTGGGACTTACTGTGCTTCTAACTCTTTGGCAAGGCGCTCTCTAAGTAGTTTCCTTGCTCTGTGAAATTGAGACTTGGAAGTTGATACTGAGACACCTAAAATTTCACTAATTTCTTGATGATCGTACCCTTCAAGTTGATAGAGGTTAAAGATCACTCTACAACCTTCAGGTAATTTCTTGATCTCCTGATGAACTCTTGCGGGAGAAATATCGGCCCAGATATAAGCCTCTTGTTTGTCCTCCTCCAAATTCATCACGCGTTCGTCCAAAGCTTCGAAAAACAGTTTACGCTTGTTGAGTATGCTGAGGCACTTGTTGACGGTGATACGCTTGATCCATGCGCCAACTGAAGAGCGTCCTTCAAATCGGTGGATATTTGAGAAAGCATTTACAAATGCTTCCTGCAGGGCGTCCTCCGCAGCAGCCTGATCTCCCAACATGCGAATGCATAAGTTGTACATAGCACGGTTATACAGCTGGTATAACCGGAACTGAGCTGTCCTATCGCCTCTCTTACAAGCCTCGATCAGGTCAGAATGGATATTGTATTGTGTGGTGCCCAATGCCTTAATCCGGTATTTATTGTTTGTTTCCAATTGAAAGACGCCCTCTTACAGGAGGGGTTGGAATAAGATACGGAATTTCTAGTAAAAGGGATGTTAGAAAAGGGTACCCTAAGCCTACAAATGAAGAATTTTCCCTCAAGGAAGGGATTAAGAGCCTTTTTTCCAGCCTAATGCTTCTCTTAGTTTTTGGAATATCTCAGTATTGTCATAAATACCCGCAAACCGTTCACTACCAGGACCATAGGCAAAAACAGGAACCATTGTACCTGTATGGCCACCTGAGCTGAATTTGATATTGAGGTCTTCTGTGGTGGAACCTCTTTTAATGGCGAGGCCTCCTGTCTCATGGTCGGCTGTAATAACAACCAAGGTATGGCCATCCTCTTCTGCGAAGTCGAGAATTTTCTTTAGGGTGGCATTAAAGTCCAGCATTTCAGTCAGGACATAGTCCTTGTCATTGGCATGTCCTCCCCAATCAATCTGCGAACCTTCCACCAATAACATAAAGCCTGCTTTGCTTCGTTCATTCAGGAAATTCATGCTAAACTCAGTCGCAGCTGGCAGATAATCTCTACCCTTTTCTTTTCGAGCCGGCTTATCTATATCAGTGAAGTACAACAGCTTCTGTTCAGCAGGGACATTCAATTTTCTGAATTCAGTTTGCCAGTTCCTTACATAATAGCCCTTATCCTGAAGCTTTGGCAACAAGTTCTTTTTGTCCCTTCTGTCGCGAAAATATCTCAGTCCTCCCCCAACGGCAAGGTCCATATCTGACTTCATGAAGTCCTTGGCAATGTTTTCATAAGATAGGCGGAAAGGCTCATGGGCGAAGAAAGCCGCAGGTGTAGCATGTACAATCTCCGAAGTTACGACCAGGCCAGTATTCATTTTTCGGTTTTTGGCCATTTCGAAGATATTCCTACAGGCTAGGGTATCCTTTGTAACGCCAATTGCTCCCAAATAGGTTTTCTTTCCACAGGCGAAGGCCGTAGCGCCAGCAGCGGAATCAGTAATCAGGTCATCAGAAGCGTGCGTTTTTATCAGCCCTATGACAGGACATCTCTCTAGTTCAATTTCGTTGTCATTGGCATACATCCCTGCTGTTACCTGGCTTAGTCCCATACCATCACCCACGACAAAGATTACATTGAGAGGCCTCTTGGCCATTGGCAATTCCACTTTGGAGGATCTGCATCCCGCAAACATCAGGATGACAAAAGCTATTAGGACGTGTTTGTTCATATGGGCGAATTAGCCGATGTAAGACTACAAAAGTACAAAGGAAATTGTGTTTATGGAAGGAGCTAGCCTTTATGCCATTTTTCTTTCTTCTAATTTACAAAGATAGGCTTTCATCATGGATGAGATGGCAAATCAACCATTAATGGTTCGGAAACAAGCAATTTTCTCTGCTTTTGACCTTATAATGGATGGAAGGTCTCCATGATTGGCCCTATTAGTCTATCATTTATTTATTAGCTTATGCTACACGGGATACGCCTTGGCTTCCCTAAACCCTACAAATTTGTTTATGAATACATCCACCCTTTGGCTCTTTTGTTGCCTCGTTCTATCCACTACACTCCTTTCAGCTCAGGATATCCTCATTCTCCAAAACAAGGAAAAATTGGATGTGAAGATACTAGAAATAGGAAGTACTGACATCCGTTATAAGCTGCTGGATGAGTTGGAGGGACCTATACTCAAGGTACCCAAAGAAGAAGTGTTGATGGTGATGTACGAAGATGGAAGCAAGAAATCATTTGAAAATTATTCTTCTTCTAGCAAGGGTAAAGAAGGCGATTATTTTGATGACTTAGAGATCAAAGCCCTTACACATAAATTAGGTCCTCGCGATTTGGAGAACATGCAAAAAAATAACCCCCGAATATATCGGGACTATCTTCAGGCTAGGCGTGGAAAAAACATTCTCAATGTTGCGGGTATCATTGCCTCTGCTGCGACGCTTGGAATTATGATAGACGAATTATCCACTTTTGATACCAACAATTTCAGCAGCTTGAATCTAGGACCGGGATTCGTTCTGGCTGGAGGTATTACCATTGCGTCCGGATTTGCCGAGCATCGATACAAGAAGAAGATGGAAGAAGCCATAGACTTTCACAATGCAGAAGTACGCAGCAACAGATACGGTTACATCGAGCTTCACCTACAGTTGAGCCCTCAGGCCTTGGGAATTGTCATTTCCTTTTAGCCCATAAAAAAAGATGGCTCTCTTATCTGAAAACCATCTTTCATTTTAGTTGTATGCTAATGGGCAAACTACTTGTTCTTCTTTGCCCAATTGTCTCTTAAGGTCACAGTCTGGTTAAAGACCAACTTATCTGAGCTACTGTCATCATCCAGTTTGTAATATCCCTTTCTGATAAACTGGAAATAATCATCCTGACCGGCTTCCTTCAAACTTGGCTCAACATAGGCCTTCTTAATGATATTGATTGAATCAGGGTTCAGGAACTCCAGGTAATCCTTGTCTTTGTGGCCAGCTGGATCGGGATCAAGGAATAGCCTATCATACTGACGAACCTCCACTTCTTCGGCATGAGGAGCCGATACCCAATGCATAGTTCCTTTCACCTTAATACCAGATGTATCACTTCCAGATTTTGATTCAGGAAAATACACAGCATGAATTTCGGTAACTTCTCCTGTCTTTTCATCTTTGATGAAGTCAGTACCCTCAATGATGTAAGCACCTTTGAGACGAGTTTTACGCTCTGGTCCCAAGCGATACCATTTTTTGGGTGAAGGGGGATTTTCTTTGAAGTCATCCCTTTCTATCCACAATTCTCTGGAGAAGGGTACCTTTCGGCTTCCTGCTTCTGGATCTTCAGGATTGTTTCCAATCTCCATCCACTCCACCTGATCTTCTGGATAATTGGTGATCACCAACTTCACGGGATTTAGGACACCCATCACACGATGAGCCTTTTTGTTCAAGTCCTCCCGAACATAAAACTCCAGCAGACTCAGATCCTGTACGTTTTCCCGTCTGGCAATTCCAACCCCTTCTGCAAAGTTTCTTAGGGCTAAGGGAGTATACCCTCTTCTTCTCATACCTGAAATGGTAGGCATACGGGGATCATCCCATCCTGTAACATGACCTTCGGTAACCAGCTTGCTTAGTTTGCTCTTGGAGGTAATGGTATAACTTACGTTCAATCGGGCAAACTCAATTTGCTGAGGAGTTGGGTTGAACGCTTCTCCAAGTTGTTCTAAAAACCACTCGTAGAGAGGCCTATGCACTTCAAATTCGAGGGTACATATAGAATGGGTAATGCCTTCCAACGCATCGGACTGGCCATGCGCCCAGTCATACATGGGATAAATGCTCCACTCATCTCCCGTACGATGATGAGGAGTCTTAAGGATACGATACATAATTGGATCTCTCAACTGCATATTGGGAGAAGCCATATCGATCTTGGCACGAAGGACACGGGAACCTTCCTCGTGCTTACCTTCTTTCATTTCCTTCAGCAACTTCAGGTTTTCCTCTACAGAACGGTCTCTATAAGGGCTTTCTGCACCTGGAGTATTGGGAACCCCACGCATTTCGCGCATTTCCTCTACAGAGGAGTCATCCACGTAGGCTTTGCCTTTTTTGATCAATTCTACAGCCCAATCGTAGAGTTGCTGGAAATAATCAGAAGCATATTTCACCTCTCCGTTCCAGTCGAAGCCAAGCCATTGCACATCGCGTTGGATGGCATTGACAAACTCCGTGCTTTCTTTGGCCGGATTGGTGTCATCAAATCTTAGGTTGGTCTTGCCGCCGTATTTTTGTGCCAGGGTAAAGTTGAGCACAATGGACTTGGCATGTCCAATATGTAGGTACCCATTTGGCTCCGGCGGGAAACGAGTCATAACCTCATACCCATTTCCTGCTTTGGCAAGGTCTTCTTCAACCCTTACTTCAATAAAATTTTTAGAAGGTGTTGATTCAGTGTTACTCATAGATGTAACGGCTTTCTGATTAATTTGCGCCAAGATAATTGATTAAATGACGAAAGGAAAAGATGCCTCCACAGAAGTGTTTCGTAGAGTCAACTTTTCCTTTAATAAGAGGCGCTGGGTTAATCGAACGGAATCCCCAAAAGAAAGTTGTGTGTTTAATGGATTCCATGAGTTGCTTTAAACAAGCGCTAAAATTAAGTTTGATGCTTCCAAAACTGAAAATTTACTCCTTTCTCCGTTGCTGATCAGCCGAATATTCACTAGTTTTAATTTATTAGGTAAGCATACTAATTTGACCAGGAAAGCTCTCCCCATCTCTTGATGAGTGAGTTTCATTGGGCATCTCTCTTTCACATTGCTGTAATTAAAAGGAAATAATAACACTATGGCTACGCTGACCAATGTCCGAGAAGATCTCGGTAACCTGACTACTTCACTAGAAAAATTCTACCCACACGAGTCCAAATTGGCTGATAAGGTATTTCTTCACCAGCCGATTGAAGGACAATGGTATACATGGACCTACGGTCAAGCCGGACAGGAAATCCGTAAGATGGCCGCCTATATCAAGGAGAACTTCAGCGAAGGAGCCAAAATCGCCTTGCTGTCCAGAAACTGTGCACACTGGATCATGGCTGAACTGGCCATTAATATGGCGGGTTGTACCTCCGTACCTTTATACCCAAATATCAAAAGAGAAACGGTATCCTACGTACTCGAGCACTCCGACTCTGAGGCGCTGTTGGTAGGGAAGTTAATAGATGCTGACTGGCAGGAAATGCGTCAGGGTATTCCTGATGGATTCACTTGTATCAAAATGGGGAACTATTCCTTGGACTGCGATTACAAATCGTGGGAAGAAATTTGTGACTCTCAGGCGCCCATGTCAGAAAGCCCAACCAGAGACATAAACGATATTCAGACCATTATCTACACTTCTGGTACTACAGGTAGACCAAAAGGTGTGGTTTTAGGTGCGGATTCGTTGGCATTTGGTATCGCCCAATTTGACAAGGTATTCAACCTGACTGACAAAGATAGATTCTTCTCTTATCTGCCTCTTTCTCACATTGCTGAGAGAATGTTAATTAGCCAGGGGGCTCTGGTAGGTGGTTCATCTATTCACTTTGCTGAGTCATTAGATACCTTTGCCGACAACCTGAAATACGCTCAGCCAACAATCTTTTTGGCCGTACCTAGAATCTGGACTAAGTTCCAGATGGGTGTATTGGCTAAGTTCCCACCACAGCGATTGAAGCTATTAACTTCTCTTCCTATTCTAGGGGGTGTCATCAAAAAGAAAATCAAAGAAGCGCTAGGCCTAGTTGATGCCAGGGTTCTTCTTACAGGTGCAGCGCCTATGTCTGTTTCTATGCTTGAGTGGTATGAAAAGCTTGGCATGAACATTTACGACGTTTATGGAATGACCGAAAACTCTGCCCTTTCTCACGCCAATATGCCTAACCAGTATAAATTTGGTACAGTAGGGAAAGTGATGACAGGTGTAGAAATGAAGTTGACTGAGCAAAGCGAGATTTGTGTCAAGTCAAGAGCTAATATGCGTGAGTACTACAAAATGCCCGAAAAAACCGCTGAGACCTTGAAGGACGGCTGGTTACATACGGGAGATAAGGGTAGAGTCGACGCTGACGGATATTTGAAGATTACAGGTCGTGTCAAAGACCTCTTCAAAACCTCTAAAGCCAAGTATGTGGCCCCTAACCCTATTGAGCAAAAAATCATTGGCAATCCTAATATCGAGCAGGTTTGTGTGGTAGGTAGTGGAATCCCACAGCCTCTCGCACTCGTTGTCCTATCTGAAACTGCACGTGCAGCTGATCAGGCAGAAATCAAATCAAGCCTCGAGGAAACGCTTAAAGAAGTAAATGCTACCCTTGAGCACCATGAAATCCTTCAGAAAATGGTAGTTGTGAAGGAGGAATGGACAGTAGAAAACGGTATCCTAACTCCTACGCTTAAAATCAAGAGAGGAGAAATCGACCGCGTATTCGAAGCTAATTATGAAAATTGGTATGAAGGCGGAAAAGGTGTCATCTACCAAGGCTAATGAAAATACCTACTGGATGATTTATCCAGTACTACATAGAAAAACGCTATGCTGACTGGCATAGCGTTTTTCTTTTATATGATCAGTATTTCTAAGCAAGCTAGACCATTTCTCTTACTGCAAGCTAGCTACTGCTACTTGGTGTACTGTTTTAGAATCAAAGTCGTGTAGGAAGGCAATGATCTTACAATTGGCAGGATCCCACTCAGGATTCAATTCAAAGCCATAACTCTTGGTAAAAGTAGCATTAGGCTGAATGTCTGAAGCGCTCAAGGGCTCGCCCCAGGTTCCGTTTAGGGTAGCTCTAAGGATATCATGATGAGTATAGTCTGGAATGTCAGGTGATCCTGTAGTAGAGCTATAGTCCTTTTGCCAATCTACGATCTGATCCTCTACCATCACCACAGACAGTCTCTCCGAACTACTTGCCCCTTCAGCAAACTTTACATCAATCACCACACCTAGCTCCGTACTGTCAGGCTCATAACAGATAGTAATTCTTATTCCTGCAATGGCGGGTTCAGCTAAGCTACTTGTAACAAAGTTTGTCCATTCTTTGGCGTTGGTTCCAGATGATGATCTATCTACCATCCCAAATGGAACAGCATTTCTATCATTCAAAGTAGTATACCATTCGGTTCCTTCCTCCGTGTTGTAGTCAGACGTATATTTTGTGCCAGTAGTTTTTACGTTGGCGAGCGGTCCAGCATGGATGGAAATGAAAACGAGGTCATCTCCATGTTCTTCTTTGAGTTTAACGGCTTCTTTGGTAGCATTCGGGCAATTTCCGCACTGATGTCCTGTCATTTCTTCGAGCAAGACTTTCTTCTTGTACACATAGCCGTCTGGGAAAGGCTCGTCCTCGCTTGCTGCAAGCAGACACTTTTCGTCAGCAGGGAGACTGCTCAAGTATTCTGGCTCAAAATAAGGTGCCTCGATGACCTCACAAGAGAGGACAATAAACATTAAGGGTAAAAGAAATAATACTTTTTTCATGTTCAGGATCCATAAATTCAACACCAATATAAAAAATACTAGATGAATAATTGTCGTACAAATTCCCCTCTATGCATAGATGTAGCATAAATTTGTATTTTCCCCTAAAATGAAGTCATGGCTAGTATAGAACATATCGCAATCTGGGTTAAGGACTTAGAAAAGATGAGAGCTTTTTACGAGTCCTATTTCGGAGCTAATTCAGGAGAGAAATACCACAACCCAACAAAAAATTTTTATTCCTATTTCCTTAGCTTCGAACAAGGTCCAAGATTGGAGTTGATGAACATGCCCTCCATTCCAGAAAATCAAATGGATATCTATGAGCAGTTCACTGGCTTGATTCATTTTGCCATTAGCTTAGGAAGCGAACAAGCTGTAGACGAAATGACAGAAAAAATCAGAAGAGAGGGTCTGGAAATTGTTGGGGAACCCAGATGGACGGGAGATGGCTATTATGAATCGGTCATTCTTGATCCAGAGGGTAACAGAGTTGAGTTAACAGCCTAGAAGTCCATTGTAAATTGAAAGAAATCAATCTCATAGGAGCAGTTATACTGGCCATTTTTGTCTTTTTCATCCTTCGGAAAAAGCCAAAGCACCTCACCGATTACCTTCTGGTTCTCACCAATCTCATCTTTGGGACTGTTTTGTTGGCTGATATATATGTGAGGAATTATGACAGTTCATGGATCTTTATCCTTGAATCTTTTATGCCCTTTTTCATTTTCCCCGTTTTCTTCATTTACACTCTACTCATTGTTTCGCCCAGAGAATGGAATCCCTTATACCTTTGGATTTTTCTCTTACCCACTCTCTTTTTTCTCTATGGTATCGGAGACCACTTCATCTGGAATGGATATGATCGTGCAGGTCTCGAGGAGCTGTACAACAATCCTCCTGCGATTTATCATTTCTTCTACAAAGGGAATAGCCTCTACATTATCATTGGCTTACTTTGGCTATTACGAAAAATCAATTTGGAACAGCACAACCTAAAGGAGAACTTTTCCCAGCTTGAGCATATGCAATTTAACTGGCTGAAGATATTTACACTCCTTTACTTGATTATCACCAGCCTGACTATCATTGCCTTCATCATCTCCAATCTACAGTTGGTGGAACTGGATATTCCGACCGTGTATTTGGGACTCAATAGCGCACTTACCCTCAGTCTATTTTATTTTACCATCAATGGAATTAGACATTATGTGATGGAGGAAATCCTTCAGCAACAAATTATTCCTGTAGAACCGGTTACGAATTCACCAACAACACCAAGCCATGTTCAGGTAGATTTAGCTGAATCCATTCAAAAAAAGCTGACACTTCTTTTCAAACAAGATCAACTCTTCCTTCGTCCCAACCTGACCTTGAATGAGCTAGCCGAAGAGGTTGGAGTGCCCCCCTATCAACTATCCAATTACTTAAATCAAGGGGAAGGAAAATCATTCTTTGATTTCGTGAACACCTACAGATTAGATCATTTGAAGAAACTCTTGATTTCTCCAGATCATAGCCAATTCACCATTCTTGCCCTTGGGTTGGAGTCCGGCTTTAATTCGAAAGCTTCCATTAATCGAGTCTTTAAGCAGCAAACGGGCACAACACCTTCACAATATAGAAGGGCTCAACTTCTCAAAAAGGTATCATCTTCCTAGAAACAAGGCTCAACTTCTCAGATAAGGCGATTGTGTTTGTCTATGGTGGCTATTTGCTCCCATCGAAAATCAAACACAAATCTGTTTATTATGAAACGAATCATCTTATTTATCAGCCTTGTTACTATCCTTTTTAGTTCAACCTTTGCACAGCAAAAAGAAAGAACCAACACCAATAAGCTTTCTATCATGGCTGGTCTTAGTCAGCCCTTTCTCCTCAATGGGACCAATATTGCCTTTACCTACACCACTAGAAATTGGTACTTCGAATATTCCCACGGAGCCTTTTTGAATTACCATAAGTTTGGAAAAGCCGCGATGAAGGCGGAAGACAGAGTGAATTTTGACACCCAAGTTGCTCCTTTTTCCACTGGCGGTGGCGTGGGATATCGCTTCAATTCTAATGGTCAGATTTTTTGGGAATTTAAGGTTCATCAATATGACCTTACTGAATCTACCACTCAAGAAGGTATTAGCTATAAGACCTTCGAAATGGGACCTGCCCTCTCCTATCGCTTATTTTTAGACAAGCAGCAAAAGGCATTCTTCGAACCAGTCGCTAGGTTTTGGTTCAATGTGGCGAGTTTTGGAAATGACCAGTTAGACGGGAGGGATATTCAAGTGGCAAGAGCTGACGGAAGCACATTTACACACAAAACCTATGAAAGTGGATTTTTTCTAAATATGAGCCTTGGAATGGTTCTTAAGTAGAGACCCGCAGGATACAAACAAGGAATGGATGAAGGGGTTTCCTCAAGGAAACTCCTTCCTTTTTCATCCTATCAGCTAAACGACAAAGGAAATTCCTAGGAAGAGTTTACCTTTGCCCAAAATCGATCAATATGAGTCAGGATTCGCGCATCAACATGATGTACTTCTACGATGCCCTTTGTGGTTGGTGTTATGGTTTTTCACCTGTGATGCAGGAATTTGCCATGAAGCATCAGGAAGAAATCAAGCTGGAAGTTTTTTCTGGAGGTATGATTTCGGGCTCTAGAATTGGCCCCATTGGGCAAGTAGCTGGCTACATCAAACAAGCCTACAAGACTGTTGAGGATCGTACAGGGGTCATGTTTGGAGAAGGATTTCTTGAAGGCATTTTAGAACCTGGCGACGCCATCTTCACTTCCATTCCTGCTGCAAAAGCCATGTTGATCTTCAAAAAACTCTTACCAGCCAGGCAGTTGGAATACGCTGGAAGGCTTCAACAAGCAGTCTATTTCGACGGGATACAGCCGGATGACAAAGAGGCTTATGTAAAGGCTGCGGCTGAATTTGGCGTAGATGAAGAAGAATTTTCTCGCCTCTATGATGAGCCTGAGACTGCACAAGGTATGTTGAAAGAATTCGAGTTTGTCGGCGAACTAGGAATTAATGGATTTCCGTCTATCGTAGCTGAAGCTAAGGGGAAATTATACCTTCTCGCGCACGGCTATCTTCCGCTAGAGGAGCTCGAAAAGAATTTTGAAAGCCTGAAGGCAAAGGCGTCAGAAGCTTAACCTAGGAAGGTAGAAGGATCGAGCTTCTTTCTATAGGTCTTGCCAATCGGAAATACTCTTCCATTTGATAAGGTTACTTCATTCGAACTAAAAGCAACAATCTCTTTTTTGGCTAGGAGAAAAGAACGGTGGATTCTGACAAATTCCTTTTCGGGTAGCTCCTTCTGGATTTTGGCCATAGACTTGAGTTCCAAAATTCGGCCATTAATGGTGTGATAGGCGATATACTCTCTCATGGATTCTACATACAATAGATCTTCAAAAAGAATTTTTTTGTACCCATACCCCTCCTTCACCCAAATAGAGGTAGTTGAGTCGGTCTGAGGAGAATTTTCATCGACTTGCTGATTAGGCAGGAGTATCTTTTTTAGCTTTTCAACTGCTCGCATAAAGCGCTGAAAACCAATAGGTTTAAGGAGGTAATCGACTGCATCCAGTTCAAATCCGTCTAAGGCATACTCCGAATAAGCCGTCGTAAAAACAGTTAAAGGAAAATCTTTCTGAGCATTTTCCTTCAAGAACTTTGTTCCTTTTCTTCCAGGCATTTCTATGTCCATAAAAACCACATCAACCTGATTGCAAGATAAATATGATTCTGCCTCAAAGGTATTTCTACAGGTTTTAGAGACCTGCAGATGATCCACATGTGATATGTAGGTGGTAAGCAATTCGCGAGCGTATTGCTCATCGTCCAAGACCATGCATGAAATCATAAAAATGATCGATTAATGGTAATTTCTGCGATATACTCATTCCCTTTTGGGCCATGATTTAGGGTATGAGATTGAGGATAGTTCAATTCCAACCTTCGTTTGACATTTTGTAAGCCAATACCGTGATGGACGAGGGTTTCTTGGGGAGCATGCGCTTGTTGTAAAGGGATATTGTTTCGAACCTGAAATCGAAAAACATCTTCATTTACCTCCACCTTGATACAAATAAATTGCTCATGATCATCTGGCGAATAGCTATGCTGAAAGGCATTTTCAAGGAGCACAATCAGCAACATAGGCTCAATCGATACTTCATTTATTCCCCTTCCCTCCACCTGAAAGTTTATCTTTTTTGATTCATGCTCCTTTGCCTGTTGGAAGAAAATGTAGTTGTGCAAATATTGCATTTCCTTCTTCAGGGAAACCCTTGGCTGTTTACATTCTTCCAAAACATATCGAAGCATCTCGCTCAATTTCAGTAAGTATTTTTCTCCCTTTTCAGGGTAGATCATAAAGATGGCATGCAGGTTATTTAGGGCATTAAATAGGAAATGCGGATTGATCTGAGATCTAAGGAAGTTGAGTTCATACTCTGATTTTTCCACCCTTAATACCTCTTTTTGCCGTTCTTTTTGGACGACAGTTTTGGCCAAAACATACGCCGCACTTATCAGAATACTTAATATTGTCAGAAATATATGGGGGAAATAGCGAGGTGGACCTCCTCTGGGTAAGTTCGGAAAGGGGAATTTAATTTGGCCCCTCTCAAAGGCGAGTCTCCTAGCTTCATGCCCCATTTGGAATACGATGTCGAGGAGAAAAATAGATAAGGCACACAAAGATACCGTTCCGACCAGATAAACTATTATTTTTTTCTTGGGCGGGAAGACAAAGGGGGCAAGTAGAAAGGCATGGCCATACACCACCAACATGAGAATTCCCAACCTCGAGATTCCTATGATGAAGGCCAGCCGAGCAGGCAGAATAGTTCTGCTCAAGCCAAGGGTAAGCCCAAACAATAAGACCCAAAATAACCCATGCCAAAATGGCTCTAAATTCTTGCTAGAAAGCTTCATCCCTTATTCTCTCTTTACAAAAAATGATACAGAAGCACTATTTACCCCCGTAAATATCCCAAATCCATTCTGCACGTTGGTCCTAATTTCATTCAAGGTGCCAGTCCCGCTAGAATTATCTTCATACAAAGCAACATATTCAGGATTAACCCGATAGACAATGATGACATGATTCCCAAAGTGGGTTAAGTCCCTGATGGTATTTAAGGCATAATAACTGGCAGTTGATGGCTCAGTCTGATCGCTGAATCTAGGTGGACCCTGTCCATCATCAAATAATTGATTGATAGGATCTGGGTTGGATTCTGTATTCCTTACCTCCACGAAGAAATACGCATTTTCCTCATCTGCCCAGTTGAGCTCAACTGGGTCAGGAAAGGTTTGATTCTGAAGGTCCGTGAAATCGTCAATCAAAACACGCCCCACACTGGTTTGGGAAATTTGTAACTGTTGAGGAGCTGTTGGAATAAGGGTTTCTGCACTGATAGTTTTGCCCTTGTATGCAAGCTCCAATCTGTAAGTTTTCCCTTCCTCTATCACAAGGTCAAGATTCTGATAAGTTGAATCTTCTGCAGACCATGATAGGAGCCAAGGGGTACCTTGCTCATCTATAATCAAGGGTTCAATATCCCTTGGGGCCTCCTCAGCCTGAGTTGAATCTAAGGGAATAACTTTCGAAATGTGTACACCTGTAACAGGCTTATTTGGGAAGAGATAAGCTTCGATGCTCAATTCGTCGATGGTCTCTACTGCGTTGATTTCTTCACACGCCTGCAAAAACAGGGAGATAACAAATATCAGGAAGAGAGTTTGAGATAGTTTCATGATATGATCTTTTCGCCAAGCAGCTAATGCTTAGACAATGTTGATTTACTTTAGATTCCAATTCAGATAAAGAGAGGGAGTGAATCCCAAGAAATTCACATTGGTTTCAAGAATGGTCCCATCCACTACATCAAATTCCTTGTACCAAATATTACTTCGGTTATAGAAATTAAAGATGGAAAAGCCCGTTTGGGCCTTCCCGCCCAAGAAGTTGTTGAGGTCGTAGTTGATCGATAGATCGAGTCGGTGATAGTCGGGTAACCTAAGTGAGTTCCTACTGCTAACTGCAAAATGAGAAGAAGTCTCTCCATCAAGAAGTTCTACCGTATAGGCTCCCAAGGGCGCTGTGTAGGGTCGGCCTGTTGCATAGACGAAGGTTGCCCCAAAAGATAGTTTACCTACCCTGTAAACGCCCACCACCTTCAGTTCATTGGTTACGTCATGATTTGCGGGAAAAGGCTCATCGCCATAGACTTCATACTCATGTTCTACACGACCAAGGGTATAACTGATCCATCCTGTCAAATTACCCGACTTTTTCTGGGCAAGAAATTCTATCCCTCTGGCTAGCCCTTGTCCATTGTAGAAGTTCTCCTCAAAATTTAAAGTGGAATTGGGACCAAAGCCATTTAAGACAAAACGGGTAGAATACTCTGTGATATTGTCTAGCTTTTTGTAGTAAGCCTCTACATCAAATAGATAATCGCTGTTCTCATATCCGAGACCTAGAATCAAATGATCTGATTTGCCAATAGGGACAGATTCTCCATCAGATAAGATCCAAAAATCTCGACTTCCCTGCGAAATATCCTCTCTGATGATTCGATTGGCAAATTGGTAAAAACGCCCTATTGCCCCCTTAACTTTGATGTTTTTTGTTGGAAACCATTGCAATTGTAGCCGTGGTTCGTACAAGATTTCTTCTGTAGGTTGATAATATGTCATCCTGATACCAGGCTTCACGGACACCTTCTCAAAAATAGAAGATTGTGTTTGGAGATAAAGCCCACCGAGTAGACCTTGATCGTCTCTTGCCAGTACAGTGGTAGAATCATTTTGGGTAAAGTCATATCTGATATCGAGATAGCTTCCAAAGGCTCCAAACTCTAGCTTATGCATAGGAGTGAGCTGCCATTCCCATTCGTATTTCACCGAATAATCTAGCAGGTTATTGTCTTCTACACTCTTGTTGCTAAGGTCAATGGTCGTATCAGGCCGAGAAATAAGGGTTTGGTTACCACGATCTCTATAACTAAAATAGTTGGAGCCTGAAAATAGCAAGTTACTATATAGCTTGTCTGACCACCTTCTGCTCCACTTCAAACTTGCTCCTGTATTGCCCCAATTTGACTGATCTATGATGTCCTGGGAGAAACTGACCTCAGGATCCTCTTGTTGGCCAAATAGGCCTCGGAAAGTGTTCTCATCTGCATATCGACTGTTGTCCAATTCATCCTGCCCATTGTACATACTAATCGAAAAAATATCTTTACCCGAACGATAAGTCCCTTTTAGATTGAGGTCATAAAACCATGATTCGGGTTCGACATTAGCGAATCCTCTTCTTCCAAAAGGAGGCCCTGTAGGTTGTTCTTCTACTTCTCCTTCTTCTGTACCTGTACTCCCCCCATCGGAGAGGTCTAACAGCCTATTATATAAACCGGATTGAAAAGACCTTCTTCCCGTTAGAAGAATGGTTCCCTTTCCTTCGTCGAAGGGGATTTCTGCAGATACATTGGCACTTAATAAACTGATCCCTGCTCCGATATTGAATTCTTCAGAGTTTCCATCTTTACCTGTAATATCAACCACAGAGGATAAGCGGCCCCCATATTTTGCTTCAAAACCTCCTTTGAACAATTGTACATCCTTAATCGCCTGATTGTTGAAAGCGGAAAAGAAACCAAAAAGGTGATCCACATGGTAAACGGTAAAGCCGTCAAACAATACCAGATTCTGATCAGGTGTGCCTCCACGGATATATAGCCCAGAGGAACTTTCATTAGAGCCGCTCACACCAGGTAGCAGTTGTAGGGATCGGAAAATATCTTTTTCTCCCAAGCTTGGAACAGCAGTTAATTGAGCAGGAGAAATGGAAATCTGGCTGATTCCTGTTGAAGCCTTCATCATCTGGTCTTCTTTCTCCCCCACGATGTTGACAGCCGAAAGGATATTGTCTAATGGCGTCATTCGAATATCCAATTTCTGCATCTCCATTCCTGGACTTAAGCGGAAATAGGCATTCTGGTAGCCTATGTAACTGATCCTAAGCAGGACAGTATCTGAAGGCACATGAAGAAGGCTAAACCATCCATCAACATTGGTATTGGTACCTAGCCTAAAGGCAGGAATCTGAAGGGTAGCATGCGGAAGAGACTCTCCTGAATTAGCATCCCTTACCACCCCAGAAACGGTAAAATCAAACTTCTCGGGAGAATCAGAAGATGCGAGGATGTCTGGCTCCTTGTTTTTTTTCTCTGATCTAAAAATGACGATGGTATTGGGTTCCTTTAGCCTAAAATCTAAATCTGTTTTGGCTAGCAGATACTTCATGGCTTCCCGAATAGGAACCCTGGGAATACTTGCAGTTATGTAGACTTCCTCAACCTCTGCTAACTGATATTCAAACTTCAGTTTATGATCAATCTTCATGTCGATCATGATAGAAATCAAGGCTCGCTCGTGATAATATGCCTTTACCTTCTTGTCAAAAACCGATTGGCCCTTTACATGGCAGGAAAGGATAAGAAATAAAATGAGTGTTAAGGTGTAAATGAAGGGTAGCCGTCTCATATGGATATAGATGTTGAATTCTACACCTCAAGAGCGGTCTGTATAGATACAAAGTTGTCTGCTACCTCCTTTTCATCAACAAAGGGCAGCTATTAATCAACGAATGGCAAGAACATCTTTAGAAACTAGAATTTATGCTCAGGTTAAAGCCATTAGAAGCAGGGACCTCACGACAAATTCCCCCTACACAAAGAAGTCCTCTTCTTTGACGGCTGTAAGAAAGCGCAATTCGGTTGGCATCGAAACTGTAAGCAGCAGAGAAATTGTAATAATGGACCCTACGAGAGGGGTCAGGATTTCCGTAGTTGTACTCGTCAAAGACGGTAAAATACCAATGAGGAGAAATGGAAAGCTCCCCCAGAACCATCGCCCAACTGCCCAAGTCTGTTTGAGTAGCCATGTGCTGAACTTCCGTCCTAAAGGCCAGCTTTTTGTTGATCTTATACTGCGTTTCTAAAATCACATTATGAGATTCAACAATGCCAAAACCTGCCAATGGGCTAGCAAATTCAATGATATCTTTGTTGTAGTTCAACCAGATGTAGGTTAAAATCGTCCGCAATTTCTTGTTCCACTTTCTGTTGATTTCAATATTGAAATCCTGAAAATAGAGGTTCGAAGGATCTCCTATGAAGGAGGACTCATACCTGAAGTTGGGTTCCACAAATGAGGTATCAAGTGCGTGTATACGAGAGAAGTTGAGCTGAACAAGGGTTCCGTATTTCCCTCCCAGTTTGGTCTTTTTGGGGATTTTGTAAAAAAGAGTGGCCTGAAAACCAACTTCCCCATTCAATTGGGTAGCATAGGGATATAGGGTTGGCAATCTGTAGGTATGCAATCGTGTGGTAGGAGGAAGGAAGTTCAGGGTTAATTCTTGAAGACTTACATTTCTCTCTGAACGAAAATCAAAGTTGTCGATCCTTTTGGCTTCCACATTGATGCCAAAGCCTTTCACACTATAACTGGCATTGGCGAAAATGGCATGGCCAGGATTGTAAACAAATTTATTCAGGGAAAAGGGATCATTTACCTTGTATGCGTATTCACCATTGAAGATAAAATTCCCAGCGAAAATACGTGTGCGGCCTGCTACGGAGGTAACATTCTCAGGCAATTGTAAGACCACATCCGTATCCTCTTCATATTTGTTGACCACAGAACCACCCAATTGTATTCTGATTTTATCTCCGAAGACCTTTGGCGCCAAGTCATTCAAGGTTATTTCAGCATCTGCGCCTCTCACCAAGGACTCCGATAATTCAAAGAATTTGCGCTGTTTGCCCAATAGACCTTTGATAGCCACACCTTTTCTAGGCCTGAATTGCATCTGAAAGCCATCCAATGAATTGTCAATCCCAAGTGTCCATTCCTGATAGGTACGGAAGACAATTCCATTCCCAAACTGATCATAAATATTCCCCACAGTGAGGTCAAGCTTTTCAGAATTGTAGGAGACAAAGCGATAAGGGATGCCTTGCCCCTCGAATCTTTGATCAAAGCCCAATACAGGATTCAAATAGGCTTCGTATCGTAAGCCTGCTGTGATGGGGCCTTTGGAGAAGGTCAGCTGCAAAAAGGTATTGGATAGGACCCTCTCATCTACAGCATCAGCTCCGATAATAGAATCGGGAAAAAGATACTGCACATCTGTTTGGAAGCTCCCGTTGATTCTAGCAGGGCTATCTGAAAAATTCTGTGCCCAAGAATGAGACAACAGAAACACCAAAGAAAAAAGAGTGAGTAAAATTCTTTGCATGGAGTTAGCGTGTGGAATGGTTTCTCCCCAAAAATATGAAGATAGTCTGATATGTAAGTTACTTCCACTTAGGGAATTCTAAAACTTATTGCTCCGATTTTTTGAAACAGTTGTTCAGTCTATTTCTTGAACCTACAATTTTCCGCTAAGCTGATTAGCTCGAAACTGACGAACTGAAAGGTTTTTATCGTTCATTCTAGGCTTATTCTTTCAGCCAAAAAAACAAGATGAATCATTTCTTCGTATATTCACCGGACTGGTCGGTCCGACATTACTTATATGCCAACAGAAACCTTTGAAAATCTCGACAAGGATAGGAAGCAGCGTTTTATCGAGGCGGCTTTCGACGAATTCATTTCCCATGATTATGATGGCGCCTCTATCAGCAGAATGGTGAAGAAATTGGGATTCGGAAAGGGATCTGTTTATCGATATTTCAAGGATAAAAAAGACCTTTACTTCTATCTGAAGGAGTTGGCCGAGCAAAAAAAGATGGAGCGTATTATGCCGATTCTTACAGACCAGTCTCAGGATTTTTTTGATATGTACAGGGGATTGTTTTTGGAAGGGATTCGCTTCATGAAAGAAGAGCCAAGACATAGTCAATTTCTGTATAATCTTTCTCAAGAACGGCAGCTAGATGAGATAGGAGATATACTTGTTGAGAATAAAAAGATGGCACGAGAGGCTTTCGCTCAACAAATCACTGCTTATCAAGAACAAAGAATCTTACGCGGAGATTTACCTGCTGAATTGCTTGCAGCCATGGTTGTTGAGGCTTCCTCCATTGTTTCAAATTATTTCCTTGAAAAGTACGATGAGGAATACAAGGAGAGCCTCCAAAAACCGGGGAAGACCTTTCCTATTAGAGAAGAAGAGATGCATGAGGTTGTAGACGGAGTTTTGAATATGTTGAGAGACGGAATAGGTCATAAGAACGAATAATTTTTTTACCTTAAATCGGACCGGGTAGTCCGAAAAAAGGAATTCATACCATCATTTATCACCCAAATTATGATTCGGGTTAACCAATTACACTTTACCTACGCTGGTGCCGATCAGGCAGCTGTTAAAGATGTTGCCTTCGACATTGCCGAAGGAGAAATCTTTGGGTTTTTAGGGCCCAGCGGAGCAGGAAAAAGCACCACCCAAAAAATCCTCATTCGCCTATTGAAGGGCTATGAGGGAAAGATTGAAGTCATGGAAAAATCCCTTGACCAGTGGTCTCATGATTATTATGAAGAAATCGGAGTTGGCTTTGAGTTGCCTAATCATTATACCAAGCTATCTGCCATTGAAAACCTAAACTTCTTCGGCTCTTTTTATCAAAAGGCCGTTAAGAAGCCCGAAGAATTGTTAGAGATGGTAGGGCTCGAAGAGCACGGTAAGAAAATGATTAGCGAATACTCTAAAGGGATGAAAATGCGTCTGAATTTCGTACGATCTCTTATGCATGATCCATCCTTGTTGTTCTTTGACGAGCCAACTTCAGGTCTTGATCCGGGAAATGCACGAATTATCAAGGACATTATTCTCGACTTAAAGCAGAAGGGAAAAACCATCTTCTTGACGACCCATGATATGGCAACCGCAGACGAACTCTGCGATAGGATCGCCTTTATGGTAGATGGTCAGCTGGCGACGATCCAATCTCCAAAAGAATTGAAACTGGAGCATGGAAGGCGAAGGGTCAAGTTGGAATACGGGACACCTCCTTTACAAACTGCAGAATTTGCCCTAGATGGTTTGGGCACGAATGAGGCCTTTTTGAATATTTTGAAGGAAGATACCCTACAAACTATTCACTCAGAAGAAGCTACACTTGAGGATATCTTCATCAAAGTAACCGGAAAAAGTCTAACATGAAATCACTATCCAACCTCATCAAATGGGATTTGATCCTTCAGACTAGGTATCAGATCGTTCCAGCTTTGTTTGTGATTACGGGGCTTTATCTGCTCTTATTTTGGCTAATTCCAGCGATCCGATTTGAGGAACTTATCATTTTGGTCATTTTCTCTGATCCGGCCTTGTTGGGTTTGACCTTCATTGGAGCCTTAATTCTATTTGAGAAGGGAGATAATACCTTAGATGCGCTGGTGGTAACCCCAATGCAGGATTGGCAATACCTTTGGTCTAAGGCCATTTCATTGACACTGGTTTTCACGCTTGCTGCCATTGTTATCGCTGGCTTTAGTTTGGGATGGGGATTTCATTATCCCTTATACATCAGCACAGTTATGTTGACCTCGATCCTCTTCATATTTGTTGGTATTTGGCTGGTTGCCAAGACCAACAGCATGAACGATTATGTCATCAAGGTGGCCTTGGCCCTATTGCCAATCAGTTTACCTCTCCTTAATCTGTTTGGTATCACCGATACCTTAGCTTGGTACCTCCTACCCTCTCAGGCAAGCATTAGTTTGTTGCAGGCCTCTTTTGGAAAAATTCTGCCTATTTGGGAGTTGATCTATGGATATAGCTACCTCCTGTTTGCCATTGGGTGTTTCTATGCCCTTGCGAGAAGAAGTTATCATACATACATTGTTCAATAGCCAACACTATGCAAAAGATATTATCACTTGGCGTAAATGATGTCAAGAATATATTCAGGGAACAGATGTTAACGGCTGTGTTTACCTTGTTTCCCTTATTGACTATAGCTGCGGGTATCTGGATGATCCCTTCCCTAGCGGAGAGGTTTCCAGAAATCATCCCATACTACCCTCTCCTATTGGCCTTTTTGATCATGCAGGTGTCTATGGGCGTTGGCTTTGTGATTGCTGCCATTTTCCTAGAAGAAAAAGACCAGGATTTATTAGACGTCCTTCGTACAGTTCCTCTATCAGCCAATACTTTTCTTGCTTACCGGCTTCTGTTTGGGGTCATGTACATGATTGGCTTTACCCTCTTACTGGTCAATGTAACCCAATTGGTGGAAGTAAGTGCGGGAGAATCCTTGATTATGGCTTTGATGTTTGCGATTCCAGCTCCCATGATTACGCTGTTTATGAGTATTTTCGCAAACAACAAAGTGGAAGGCCTTGCCATCTTCAAAGGATTAAATTTTTCTCTTCTTCTTCCCGCGGTAGCCTTTGCCCTTGAGGGAAATATGAAGCACGTATTTGGTTTTTTACCAGCCCACTGGATGTATCAATATGTGGATGCCATGGCAAATGGCTCAACTGAAATGCTCGGCTATGGAGTTATCGCCTTTGTATTTGGAGGAGGCGTGATAGCTGGACTTATCTGGTATTTTAGGAAAAAGGTGTTCTAGCGGATAGGACATTTCATTATGGTTCATGATGATGGCAAGGATGGTAGGAAGGACATACTACATCCTTGCCATATGTTTTCCATTCTTGAATCATTTCTTTAGTTTAGAGCTAGACATAAAACACTACCTAACTGCCAGGACATGGATAAAAGAACCTTCCTCAAAGTTTCAGCAATTACAACTGCCGGAATCATTGCTAACCCATTTGTAGCCTGTGATAATGCAGCTACGGGTGAAAAGAAAGACGATAAAAAAACCTCGGGGCTTTTCGAACTACCCAAATTGGATTACGAATTCAATGCCCTTGAGCCACATATCGATGCCCGCACCATGGAAATTCACCATGACAAGCATCATGCAGGTTATGTCAGAAAGCTAAATAAAGCCCTTGAAGGAAGCTCATTTGCAGGACAAGAGCTAACCGCTATTCTTGCGGGATTGAGTGGAGATGATTCTGAGACTGGAGTAAGAAACAACGGTGGTGGTCATTATAACCATAGCCTCTTCTGGAAAGTGATGGCACCCAATGCAGGAGGAGAACCTGAAGGAAAACTATCCGACGCCATGAATGCAGCCTTCGGTAACTATGAAGATTTCCAATCAAAGTTTGTTACAGAAGCCAAAAGCGTATTTGGTTCCGGTTGGGCTTGGCTATGTGTAGGGGACGATGACAAACTATTTATCACTTCCACTCCAAATCAGGACAACCCATTGATGAAAAAGGTTGCCGAACAACCAGGTACCCCTATTTTGGGAATCGATGTTTGGGAGCATGCTTATTACCTCAAATACAAAAACATGAGAGGTGATTATGTCAACAACTTCTTCAATCTGATCAATTGGAAGCAGGTGTCAGAGAATTACGATAAAGTGTCTTAATAGGAGATACTTGTGTGATATAAATACGAAAGGCCGACTTTTTGTCGGCCTCTTTTTATTCTCTTTTAATGGCTATGTCATTAATCCTCCTCAGCATCTTCTCCATGTATGGCTCTAACCGCATCCAACAAATCTCTTTTCAAATAATCCAGATCTACATCCAGCCCCCCCAATCCTTGAAGGTACATGATACTTATCCCTCTTCCCGCATCTTTGAGTTCTTGGATTCCGGATTCAACGAAGCCATATAAATCCATTGTCTCCATTTCATAGGTTTTCCACCCGCCAGATGCGTGGGAATTGGCCAAGGCAGAATCAGACCACACGACTAGTCTTTCCTTTTCCCCTTCACTTACGGTCATCGCCCAACCATCGTTTTTCTCATCATACAGCCCCCACATGGCTTCCATTTGGGCGACATTTTCCACAAAGTTCTGATAAAGATCTTCGGGTGAAAGAGATTTGTATGCTTCAAGCTTGTTTGAATCCATGTCGCTAAGCTATATAAAAACAAATTCAGGAGGAATAGCTATTTGCTTCTTTGTACCAATGGAAAAGAGAAAAGGGAACAAGCGCATGTGGAAGGCGTTGGCTCATCTCTAACCAAGGATAGATCGTATCAAGACTTAGATACCATGCTGAGGGACTAGACCAAGGCCTTGCAAAGGCTGTCAAAAATCCCCAGATACTCATATATAGGAGCGCAAATTGTCGCCATCTTCCACTGGTCCACATGAGAACAACCACTACAATATCCATGGCTCCTGCTATCCTAAGAAAAATGACAGCGCCCTGTTCGCCTAGGAAAGGAAGACATACCGAAAGCATACCATAAAAATGATCAGGAGTTCCATTAGGTAAGCCTAGGGCAAATAAACCATGAGCAACAAAGGTCAGGCTAATGAGCATCTTAGATAAAAATCCGAATGAACGCCTTGGCCAGACCATAAGGAGAAGGGGGGTAAGCATCACTAGGCTATGTTCCAGAAAACGCTGAAGAGAAAGGAGATTTTGATGCTCATCAACTACAAAATCTCGGTGAAGAGAAGTTACGAAAATGACCCATTTTGGGAAGGACTGTACCAAAATGACAAAAGAAAGGCCAAGGACGAAGATTATTTTGGAGAAATTATTTTGAAGAAATTGATAGGAAAGGAGAATGGATAGCAAAAAGATAGGGATCCATACAATACTCCCCGCTTGAAAAAGTTGAATAAATAGAGTGAGTGCGCCGATAAAAAAAGCTGCCCACAAAATATTTTTTGATCTTCCCTCCCTCATAAAAACCTAAAATTCAATCACTTAACTCATGTTCAAAGAAAACAGGATTAAATTTGAATTAAGTGAAGATGACGTTGTTGATAAATATTCGTCTGAATAAGGCCGTAGTTTACGGATTTTCCGATCTTTCTAAAATCTGATAATTCATTTTCTCTTTAAATAATCTCGTAATTTAGAGACAATCAAGGCACTAAATTTGCCTTTTTGCCCAAGTATCAATAACTATGCACATTAGTTGCACAAGGCAAAAGGCGATACCTTTTATAACCGAATAACTTGTTACTCAACGCTCAATTATCATGAAACTTTCAGTTACGGTCCTTAAAATTACTGTTCTATTCGCTGCGATGGCGATGCTGACTTCTTGTGTTTCCAAGAAGAAATACGAAGAGCTAGAAACGCGCGCTGCTGCAGAAAAAAGCGCTTTGGAAAGCCAGCTGGCTGAGTCAAAGTCTGAAAATGAAAAGCTTCAGGGAGAATTCTCAGAACTAGAGAAAAACCTGAATATGTCTAAGCAAGAAATTGCTGACCTTAGCAAAACTGTTGCTGAGAACAACGGCAAAATCAAAAGCCTTCAGGGTGCTATCTCTGAGGTATTCGAATCTTACAATCCTGATGATGTAAAGGTTGAAGAGCGCAATGGTAAGCTCTACATCTCTCTAGCAAACGCTATCCTTTTCCAAGCTGGTCGCGATAAGTTGACCGACGGTTCTGAGGAAATTATCTCTTTGCTAGCTGAGGTATTCAACAAGAACAAAGATCTTGACGTTATGGTTGAAGGTCACACTGACAGCGATCCTGTTAAAATCCACAAGTACAAATTCAAAGACAACTGGGCTCTTTCTGCAGCTCGTGCTCTTGCTGTAGTTCGTGCTTTGGAAGGTGCTGGTGTTGCTACTGGTCGTCTGACTCCATCTGGAAAAGGAGACACTGTGCCCATCGCTGACAACGAAACTGACGAAGGAAAAGAGAAAAACCGTCGTACTGAGTTCGTAATCGTTCCTCAAACTGAAGGACTTTACAACATGTACAAAGGTGGATTCGCTGGAGGATCTAACTAATCCTTCCAACCTTTAAGATATGTCCCGACTCATTATGATATGAGTCGGGACTTTTTTTTGAACCATTTGTCCCTTTTTTCGAATACTTATTTAGAAGATTGCCTAAATATCTAAATTATGAAATCATCTATACTTACCACGATTATGCTATTCACCATGTTGCTTGCAGGCTTATTCGCCAAAGCGCAATCAGTAGAAGGAGATTGGGAAGGAAAACTGGACTTTGGACCTACAAAGCTTAGGGTAGTGTTTCACATCACCCAAGAGAATGGAGAATACCAAGCCACCATGGACAGTCCTGATCAAGGTTCCTACGGCATGAAGGCTTCATCTGTAACACTTGAAGGAGATCAGCTCACCATCACCTCAGAGAAACTTCAAATGACTTATGTAGGCCAACTTTCGGCCAGTGGAAGCCTTACAACAGGAACTTTCACACAAAGAGGAAGAGATTTCCCCCTTGAACTCACCAAACAACAAACAACCATAACCGAACAAGTTCCCCCAGCGGGAGATTGGAAAGGTGAATTGGACATGGGGCCCATCCAGCTTAAAATCGTATACCACATCAGAAAAGAAAAAGAAGGTTGGGCGGCCAATATGGACAGCCCAGATCAGGGCGTTTTTGGTTTGCCTGTTTCAAAAACTACTGTCCAAGATCATAACATTGAAATGGAATCTAGTAGGATCGGGGCCACTTTTAAGGGAATTTACAAGGAAAATGACAACATCATCGACGGCACCTTCAGCCAAAATGGCCAGGACTTTCCGTTAGTTCTTAGCCCTTCATCTAAAGATGACAAGCCCAAGCGTCCTCAAACTCCTCAGGAACCCTTTCCCTATGAGGCAAAAGAGGTAAAATTTGAAAACGAAGAAGCAGCTATTTTCCTAGCTGGCACCCTTACCATTCCAGCAGGAAAAGGCCCCTTCCCAGCGGTTGTCCTTGTAACGGGTTCTGGTCCTCAGGATAGAGACGAAACCATCTTGAACCACAAACCCTTTTGGGTCATCGCTGATCATTTTTCACGACAGGGTATCGCTGTCTTAAGGTTTGATGACAGAGGTATTGCCAAGTCAGAAGGAGATTTTTCTGCGGCTACGAGTGAGGATTTTGCCACAGATGCCATAGCCGCGATGGGATTTCTTCGCCAACAGGATAAGATCAATCCAGATAAAATTGGCCTTGTAGGACATAGCGAAGGGGGATTGATTTCTGCTATTGTAGCCGAAAAAGATCCTAATTTGCCCTTCATGGTGTGGCTGGCTGGTCCTGCTCTTAATGGTAAAGCCATTCTCCAATTGCAAAGTAGAGTTATCCTTGAAACAAGCGGTGTCCCCTCTTCAACTGTTGATTCTTGGCTAGAGATTTACAATAAAATTACGGATGAAATTCTACAAGCAGAGGATAAGAAAGCGGCGATAGAAAATATCAATGAGCAGGCGGCTTCTTATCTAGCACCTCTAGATAAAACATCTCAACAAATGCTAGGGGTATCAGAAGAAAACCTGGCTGAACAATTTGAGCGAATGACCTCTCCATGGTTTCAGTATTTTATGCAAAAGGATCCCCTAGAGGCGATGGGAGACACAAAGTCCCACCTATTAGCATTATTTGGAGAAAAGGATGTTCAGGTGCCAGCACGGGAGAATGTAGAGGCCTTAGATGCCTTTATGAAAGGTAGGTCAGGCTACAAAAGTCATATTTTTAAAGACCTAAACCACTTTTTCCAACAGGCAGAGACAGGCCTTCCCTTGGAATATGGAAAAATAGAGGAAACCATTAGTCCGAATGTGCTTGACATGATGGCCGAGTGGATACATACTCAATAGAAAAGAGAACCAAGGTGAAACATTCAAAAGAGAGACAGCCCACAGCTTGTCTCTTTTTTGATGAGTTTATTCGTCCTTTCTTGCGGGCTGACGCTTCAAGTTTACCATAAATTCCTTCATTTTCCTGTCATAAAAGAGCAAAACTGAATCAGCAGCAATGGCACGATTCCCTCTTTCAATTAGCCGATTGATAGAATCAGGGGTAAAAGCAGCAGTATCCTGGGCCGTCATCTTGCCAATGGCGTCATAGGTATCTCCTAGCTTATCTTTGATCACTTCCTCTACCCTGAGGTTATACTGATGGGTGTAGTATCTCATCGAATCAGCCCAATTTTGTGAAAGGCTGATGAAAGGGATACTCATCAAGAAGCAAAAGGAGATAAATCTGGAAAGAGTGTATGTCATGAGAAAAAAATAAAGGCGTGTTGAATAACACGCCTTCAAATATATCATTTAAGTAAGAGGAATTATGGGTTTCCACTTTCTTCTTCTACCAAAACGCCCTCATTGGCTGCTGGTTCTTGCCCTCGAATATATAGGTCAATGGCCTCTCCCTTGTTCACGGAGTCCCCCAAAATATATCTCGGACGCTGGTCGTAGATGACTCCTTGTTCCTCTGGTGGTCCACCGGGTGTATATACCACAGAACCCAATCCCAGGTCCAGCCCTGTCAGAATCGCAACGGCATCGTCATAGGACAATCCTTTTAAATCAGGTAAGGTAACCTTTCCAGAACTTAGACCGGCACCAACTATGACATCAATTTTGGATCCTCTTGGAATTTTTGAACCAGGTGGCAGGTTGCGTCCATTAAACTTCACCTCAAGGACAGCATTTTCGGCAATATCTGGCTTACGCATCACCTTTCCGATACTCAAGCCCCAGTTTTCCAGTCTTACCTTAGCCTGATATAGGGTTTGATCAATAATTTCTGGCATACTCACCATCGGAGGCTGAAATTTATTGATGGTAAGAGAAATGGTTCTATTGGGCTTCACTCGGCTATATGGAGCAGGATACTGCTTGATGATTACTCCTGGAGGAAGGTTTTCCATAAAGACGGAATCAGGATCCTCCGTAGGTCTAAGCTTATTTTTCTCTAACGTTTTGACAGCCTCCGCATAGGGAAGCTCGCTTACATCTGGTACCAATACACCGGAACCATGTCTGGTATACACAGGCATGATCCAAAAGAATACAGCCAAATACAGCAGTACGCCGATTAGTCCTAGCCCTAATAGGGTTAGCAAAAATTCTCGGCTGATGAAATATCTTAGCATAGGTTATGTGTCGTTCCGATTCAAATTAGCTTACCATGTACTAACATGACGAGCGGCTGTTATCAAAGTTACTCAATTTTCATATTCGCACCCAATGAATTATATATCGATATGGGCAACTGAGAATATGAATGCCTGATCTTATCCCTACATTCTATCGGACATCTGAATTCCTAGGAGGGACATTCCTTCCTTTAGGGTACGCCCTACCATTTCATTGAGGGAGAATCGGAAGGCCGATGTTACAGGCTGATCTGATTTCAATACGGGTGCCTCATGAAAGAAACGGTTATACTCCTTGGCCAAATCATAACAATAGTTGGCAACCAGAGAAGGATTGTAGGATTCTCCCGCCTCTTTCAAGACATCTTTGTACTTCAGGATATACTTCAGCAGGTTACGCTCACTGTCCAACATAGGCTGCTCTGCAGACTGTCGAAGGTCCAGTTTAAAGTCCATTCCAGATTTTTCAGCCTTACGCTTGATGCCCATGGTACGGGTGTATGAGTACTGGATAAAGGGTCCTGTAGTCCCATGAATGTCAATAGACTCTTTGGGGTCAAATAGCATGGTACGCTTTGGATCAACCTTGATCAGGAAATATTTCAAGGCGGCCAATCCAATCTTCTGATACAGCCCATCAAGTTGTTCGGCGCTCATGCCCTCGGTCTTGCCCAATTCCTCGGTAACTTCCTGAGCAGTCTGTATCATGGTCTTCATCAGGTCGTCTGCCTCTACCGTGGTCCCTTCACGGCTCTTCATTTTTCCTGTTGGCAAATTCACCATGCCATAAGAAAGATGGTAAAGTCCATTGGCATACGACTTCCCGAGCTTCTCCAAAATTTTAAAGAGTACTTTGAAGTGATAATCCTGCTCATTCCCGACGACATAAACAGATTTGTCCATTTTGTAGTCGGCATACTTATCCGCAGCAATGGCCAAATCCTGTGTGATATATAGGGAAGTTCCATTGCTTCGAAGGAGGACTTTCTTATCGAGACCGTCTTCTGTCAGGTCTACCCAAACTGTCCCTTCTTCATCCTTGTAGAAAATACCCGATTTCAACCCTTCTTCGACAGTTTCCTTCCCGCGCTGATAGACCTTGGATTCGTAGTAAAACGTATCAAATTCTACTCCTAGGCTTTTGAAGGTATCTTGAAAGGCTTCGTATACCCAGCCATTCATGGTTTCCCATAATTGACGTGTTTCTTGGTCTCCCTCTTCCCATTTTACGGTCAGCTCATTGATCGCTTTGGTGGTAGCCACCTGCTTTTCTGCCTCATGTTTAGGAATGTTATTCTTCTCCATGAGTTGGCTAACCTCCGCTTTGTGCTGCTTGGAATAGGCTACATAATAATCTCCTACCAGTTTGTCTCCTTTGACTCCTGCCTCTTGTGGATTGTCGTTTTTTCCAGCCTGCTGATAAGCCCACATGGATTTGGAGATATTAGTCCCACGGTCGTTAAACAGGCAAGTAGGAATGGCTTTGTATCCATTTGCTTGTAAAATCTGCGTGAGAGAGTATCCCAGAATAATATTTCTTAGGTGCCCTAAGTGAAGGGGCTTGTTGGTATTAGGAGAACAATACTCCACAACAACAGTCTTCCCACTGCCATGGCTGTTGTGATGGAATGTTTTTCGTTCAAGGGCGTATTTGAGGTATTTTCGCCAGGTATCAGACTCTATGCTAAGGTTCAAAAACCCCTTGATGACGTTAAAGTCTGAAATTATATCCAAATCAGCCTTCAGCTTGTTGCCGAGGTCCTCGGCTATTTTAGGAGGAGCACCAATCTTCAACCTAGTCAGGGGAAAGGTTACTAGCGTAAAGTCGCCTTCAAACTCTTTTTTTGTTTCCTGAATAGTCAGGCTTTCTGGCGCCACTTCCTTTTCATAAAGAGAAAGGATGGCCGTTGAAGCCGCCTGTTGGATTTGTGCAATAAGGTCCATGATCTGGTTAAAGATGTTTTGTCAAAATCGTACAAATGTACTCCATGAGGAACTCATTTGTTACATTTTCAACATAAATTTAAAGGAATAATAAAGGGAGACCTGGGATTAATCTTCTACGAGGGACAATTCGACTTGTCTAAACCTGATTTGCCCACTCCCAGCAGCTTGCAAGGCAATAGTACCCTTTGTAAAGCTTGAGTCTACAACATCTAGTGTTTGCTGCTGATTGACCCAAGCCTGAATTCTATGGTTTTTGGCAATTATCTTATAGGTGTTCCATTTTCCAATAGTGTGAACCACCTTGAGGGGCTCTGCCATACCAACCAGTGCACCTGTTCGGAAAGATTGGTTAGGGTGAAGATCCCAGATATTGATTTCACGACATGAAATGGCATCCATCACTTCTGAACGGCATTGAATGTAAATCCCAGAGTTGATGGTAGAATCAGGCTTAAACTCAAGCTTTAACTGAAATTCATCAAATGACGCTTTGGTTATAACAAATCCAGCACTGCTATCCGACTTACCAATCAATTCGCCCTCTTCGAAAGCCCAATTTGCATCACCCTGTTGAATCCAATCATCATGATCCTCGAGGAAGAGTTGAATGTAGGCTGTTCTTTCCCCTTCCTGGTTAAGTTGGCAGGAAGGACAACACACAAAAATGGATAGGATAAAATATAAAGGCCATTTCATAGGATAGCTCATTTTCCAAGTACTGACCTCAGCGTCCAGACTTCATAGATGGGCTTTCCTTTGCTACTCAAGCCGCTATGATGCCATTCTCCGCCAATCAACTCGTAGTTAAACTCAAGCGAAGCTCCTACCCTACTGCTATCTCGTGAGAAAAATTCTATGTTCTCTGTATACTTGCCTTCTTTGGTGGTATAGGTTCCCCCTCCACTTCCGCTAAATTTACCTGTTCCAGTATGGTAGGCAATCCACTGAAACCGTGTACCAGAAAGGATTTTCATGGTTTTACGCTCTCCAATTTCTCGTTTGCGCATTTCCCCATCACGTTTTCTCCCTGTAATCAGCCATGCTCCTGCCAGCTCTCCTCCGGTACCTTGGTCTAAGCGCTCCCACTTCTCGTATCGACTGAAAAGTGCCAAACGCTTTTTTTCAGGGCCAACTGTGTACGGAATAACATCTACCCTTCCGACCTTACTGCTGTCTGAAGAAAAGTATTCACGGGTGAATATGAGTGAATCTTTTGTTACCTCCACAGGTCCCCCATGGGTATAATAAAATTCTTTTCTGTCTAGGTTGAAAGCTGTATATGACAAGTAACCATCTGCGAAAACCATCAAATGAGTCTGTACAGTATCCCCTAGTTTATAGGTAATGGTCCAGGCTCCCTCAAGATCTTCAAAGTAGTCACGTCGTTGGTCTTCCTCACCACTTCCAGATGAAACGGGGGTAGTACATTGAAGTGATATTAACCCAATGGCTAAGCCGATGAGAATGCCTAGTTTTTTCATGTCAAACGATGCTTAGGTTCCTATTCGTAGAAATAAGTCAGTTTACTTGAGCGATTCGAGATTTTGATGATTTCATAGATTCTGGGAGAAATTCCGATGCTGTAGTTCGAGTTGACAGACAACTGTCCGATAACTTTAGCTTCTAAATATCCTGCATTACTCGGAATCTGAATATAAACCGTTTGTCCATTGGGAAGATTAGGATGAACAACATAGAAGGGGTTGGTTTGCTTATCAAAAGCTACTACTCTATAGGCCCCATTCTCTCTATTCATCTCTTCTTGATTTTGGAGATCGCTATGTCTTTTTACAAAGAACCCATCTGGTGCCTTTCTATCGGCCTTTTCTGAAGGAACTGATACAGACACAGAACCCCGGCTCAAAGGGATATAGAGCCTTGTACCAGCCTTTATCGACCTATCTCTGTTGAAGGCTTTGATATCATTGGGCTTTACCCCGTATTTCTTAGCAATAGAATAAATGGTTTCCCCCTGTTTGACAGTATGATAAGTGTATCTTTTGAAGTTGAGTTTATTCATCAGCTCAACTTTTTCAGGACTAGCTTCATCCTTATTGAATTCAAATACTCTGTATGCCTGTCTTTTGTTGAGGTTATCCATGTGGCCGTCCTCCCAGTTTTCAGGCTTATCGCTATCCTCACGAGACATCATTCTACGTGGCAAGCCGCCAGCTAGGTATTCGATATCTTCTTCATCGGTTTCAATGGTAACGACCAAATCCTGATTAGGGAAGATATTGTTCCCTTTTACTTGAGGATTGAGTTTTCGTAGTTCAGTTAGGCTCATGTCGTACTTTCTGGCGATCCCATAAAGGGTTTCACCTCTCGATACACGGTGGATATTTTTCTCTCTGACCTGAGCATAGGCCGTGGAGACCATGGAGCTGAGCACAAGGAAACAAGCAAGGAGGGTAGTCTGCCAGAACTGTCTCATAATAAGATAATTTGAAGGGATTAGAGCAAGAAGGAGTTGGTTTTAGGAACGAGGGATTAGCATAGAAAAGATGATAAAAAATGTCATGCCAACCTGTCTATTCAAGATAGATTCAAAAATCATCCCAATCAATATCAGGCTGATAAATAACAGAAAAATTACCTGATCTCTTCGCCATATAAAAAATTCCCTAACGAATAAACATCCGAAAATCAAAAGGCCCATAATCCCAAAGGAAGCCGCCACCATCAGGTATTGATTATGGGGATCGCTGAAGAGATGTGATGACCGATCTGCATAGCCTTTTTCTTCATAAACCTTGCCCATTTCCACTTTTAGATCCCCTTTTCCTACTCCCATCCAAGGGTGCTGACGCCAAACTTCAAAAGAAGTATTCCAGGTTATCAGCCTCATGCCTGCAGATAAATCGGCTAAATCTCTATTGGGATTTTGGCTTTCTTGTAGATCCCAAAGCGTTACATCTACTCTATTTTTGAAGGTAGGGAGAATTTGGTAAGCCACAACAGGAAGCATAGCCATGACCAGAAAAAAAGTCAGTCCTTGCCACCATTTTGCCTTTCTAAACATCCACCAAAAGATTCCACAAGAGGCTGCTCCGTAAAAAGCCAGAAGCCCTGTCCTAGAAGTAATCACATGAAGGGCCAGAAAATTAAAGAGTGTACATAGCCCGCAGATGATAAGCAGCCATTTTGGCCACTCCCTTCGATAACTCAAAAAGAGATAACCTCCTAAAAAAATACTGAAACTCAGAAACAGCCCGAAATATATGTGGCTGATGCTCCCAATGATATCAATATTCCCATTCTTACTGATGTTGTAGATGACCTGATCGTAGTCTATGAGAAATCGGATCAAGGAAATAGCCGCCACTATAGATTGGCTCATGACGAAGACAAGAAATACGCTTTGTTTTTGGCGGGAGGAAAAGCGCGGAAGAAGGGCGAGTCCCAATGGCAAGGCTAAAAAAGGAAGCTTTTCTCTAATGTCCTTGATCCAGCCAGCTTGGTTTTCCGTCCATATCAGTGCAACAACAGCCAAGAGGAACAATCCAACCTTAAGGAAGGTAGATGGAATGTCATAATGGAGTTTGATCCTTCTTGAGCGAATCACCTCCCATACAGCCGCGAATGCTAAGCCTCCCATACTGATACTCACAATGGCTTTTGAAATATTCAAGACAGCCATCATCGCGAACACCATAAACCAGGCTAAGTTGACGGGGGTCAACCATACAGGCCATTGAGATGTGGGAGTAGCATTGTATTTCATAAATGATAATCGGGAACAAACCTACAAAATGGACAAAAAAAAAGCGCCCCAATTAGGACGCTCCTTTTTATTCGGTAAGTTGATTAATTGTCAGCAGGGACAACGTGTACAACTTTACGGGTCTTTTGGTTGAAGGTACGCTCTGTGAATTTCACTACACCATCAGAAAGTGCATATAGCGTATGGTCTTTTCCAACACCTACATTTTGTCCAGCACGGAATTTAGTACCACGCTGACGAACTAGGATGTTACCAGCTATTACAGGTTGTCCACCAAATAGCTTTACACCCAGTCTTCTACCGGCAGATTCACGTCCGTTTCTCGAACTACCACCACCTTTTTTGTGTGCCATGAGATTTAAATTTCTTTTGGGTTAAAAAATTGGGCTTAAGCCGTAATGGATTCGATTTCAATCTGAGAAAGTGCCTGACGGTGTCCGTTCTTCTTTCTGAAGCCCTTACGACGCTTCTTCTTGAATACAATTACCTTGTCATCCTTAAGATGACCTAGCACTTTAGCTTTTACGTTAGCTCCTTCAATATGAGGCTTTCCAACGGTAACGCTCCCATCATTGTCCACAAGCAGTACCTCGTTGAAGTCAACTGTATCTCCTTCTTCGTTTGGTAGCCTATGAACATATAGTTGCTGGCCTGTTTCAACTTTGAATTGAAAACCTTGAATGTTTACTACTGCGTACATGAAATGATTCTAATATTTTGGGTCTGCAAAGATATAGATTCTTCCCGATTACTGCAAGGATATGAGATGAAAATCCAGCAGCTTTCTCTACAATTGATTATATTCTTTCAGCTTTTTCTCCTAATTTGCAGCGTAAAATAACTTATGTCCATCAACCCAACCGCCTTAACCAGAGCTAGGGAATCCAGAGCAGCCATTGAGCGGCTCTACATTGAAATGAGACATCTCTTCAACAGCGGTGTCTATCGACAACTTGGACAGAGAGGACAAGTCCTTACAGAAGCCCTCCTTACCTTAAGTCCCGAAATTTATGGTTCCATGGGAGATCCCAACAAGGTCGAACTGGCCGGTTTGGTTTATGTCATGGATCGTCAACCAAAGGGATTAGCTGAATGCCGCTTCATCAGACTGGTTTCGGAAGAAGGATTCATGAATTCAGATTTTGAGGTAACTATTCCCGCTGCCAGAAGAAGAGCTTGTTATCGGGTAGATGAAGACCATATGTTCATCGAAGTTACCCGAGGGAGAAGTGAAATCTATGATATCCTGACTCATCTCACCTTCCTTTTTAGAGAGGCGGATAAAATCAAAAATCACGCACTTACGGAAGAAAACGAGCCCACCCTAGAATGGCAATACCTCCAGGATATTGTAGTAGGCAAGAAGAAACTGACGCATAAAAACAAGGAAATAGCCTTTACCCACCTCAGTACCATCCTTGGAAGAAGTTTTGCAGAAACCAAAAATGCCTATCAGCGGATGGCCGCTCAAGGCAACAAAAATAATGGCCTTTTTCACATCGTGTATTGGCTGGGTAAAGTTGCCATTGAGGAAGAACTCTATGGCAAGAAGCGAGAAATTACCTTCTCCCCTACCCTGAGGGATAGAATTGGACATCACATTTATGGAGAAATCTGGGCGGTCCAAATCAAAAAGAGCCTGCTTGAGAAGAATTTGATGAATCGCCCCTTGCACATCATCAGTGCCAATCTCCATTCGGTTATGAATTCCCTTTTCGCCTATCAGGTGCTTAAAAAGCAATTCCCCAAAGATACCGAAATAGAAAGCCTCGCTAGAATACTGAGTCGAGGAGACAGTAAGCGCTTCAATCAAATGGTGAAAGATTACGCGCTTGATCATGGGATGTACGAATTGGAAGATCCCTCTGGCACCAACATTTCTATCCAGATATTTGATACCTCTAAAATTGACCTTGACGAAATTTCACCAGAACTGAAGTTGGACCGATCCTACATCGAGTCAGAAAAACCTTTGATTTTTGTGATGGACTATGCCTTCGGAGAACAAGCCTTCGAGACGATGGATGAACTCCTGAAGAGCTATAACGATGGGCAACAACATCACTATATGAATGTCAAGTCCATTTCGATCATGGGCAAAGCAGGAATCTTAATTGGGGGAAAGGGAGATATAATGATACCCAATTCCCATGTCTTTGAAGGAACTGCTGACAATTACCCCTTTGACAATGATTTTAGGTGTGAGGATTTTGAAGAAATGGGAAATCGCGTCTGTGAAGGCTCTATGATTACGGTACTGGGGACTTCTCTCCAAAACAGGGATGTACTCTCCTACTTTAAGAAGTCCTCTTGGAAAGCGATAGGATTAGAAATGGAAGGGGCCCATTATCAAAAGGCGATTCAGGCGGCAGCTAGAATTCGAAAAACTATTTCAAAGGATGTCGTTTTGAGATATGCCTATTATGCTTCTGACAATCCCTTACTTAGCGGATCTACCCTTGCGTCAGGCTCCTTAGGATCAGCTGGTGTTAAGCCAACCTATTTGATTACCCAGAAGATTTTGGAGAAGATATTGAGTGGCGATAAAGTCGTAGAGAAATAAAAAGCTTGCTTAAGGTATCACGACACGTAAAAAGCAAAAGAGAGCTATTCGTATAGAATGGCTCTCTTTTTTATACTTACAATGGATACTTACTTTTTAGCATGTTGGTTTAGAAGGCATTGTTATGCACTTCCTTGCCAAATACGGTCAACCAGATGATTTTGATGTCCAACCAGAAGCTCCAGTTTTCTACATACCAGAGATCATGGCGTGCACGCTCTAATTTCTGCTCTTCGGTTTCGGTAGGACCTCTCCATCCATTTACCTGCGCCCAACCTGTAATTCCTGGCTTGACGTACTGACGAATCATGTATTTGTCAACCGTTGCTTGAAACTCATCATTTAGGTTGAGACGGTGAGGCCTAGGTCCAACCACGGACATGTCTCCTTTAACCACATTGATAAACTGTGGAATTTCATCAAGAGATGTTTTTCTTAGGAACTTACCCACCTTGGTAATTCTAGGGTCGTCTTTGGTGGTTGATTTTTGACCTGCATGTTTGCTCTGGTCTACGTACATGGAGCGGAACTTGTAGCATACAAAGTTCCCACCTGCTTCCCCTTTTCTAACTGGTTTATAAAATACAGGGCCTTTACTATCTAATTTTATCCAAATGGCAATGAACAAAAACACTGGGGAGAAGAATATCAGGAACATGGCCGCGAATAGCGTATCAAAAATTTTCTTCAGGACGAAGTTGTGAAACTTATCTAGCGGCGTTTGCTTCAATTGAAGGACTGGCATGGTCCCCAACTGATAGGACTCATAGCGCTCATTGTCAAGTTCTGGATATTCAGGGACAATATTTACCCTGATCCCCCTAAAGTCTGCCGCTTTTATGGCCTTGCTGATGTCCTCTTTTTCAGACGCGGGTAAGGTAATGACGATTTCGTCCACTGGCTGTGTATCTAATACCTGATGCAAATCGTTCATTCCTCCTAGGAGGTTGATGCCATTGCTTCCTGGATAGTTGTTGTCTAAAAAGCCTACAACTTTGTATCCCAGGTGCTTATTCTGCTCAGTAAAGTTTAATACTTGCTTTCCACTTTTTCCTGCTCCTAACACCAAAAGATTCAAACCAAAGTTTTTCTCTTTGCTGCTATTCCCAACTAATCGATTGAGTATCAAGAAGGAAATCAGATTCAGCAGGCCAAAAATCACGATCGGGCCTATCAATACGGTCAGCGGATTCTTGTGAAGGCCCATCAACAGGATGACTGTAGAGGACATTCCGAGTAGAATAAAACAGTTTATGACAAGATCTCTTACCTTTTTGCCCAGGGAATTATAGATATAGTGGTCCGAATTACCATTTAACAGGACAATTAGGATCCAACTAATGTTGTAAATCATAGCCAAGGGGAACATATCATCTGAAATGAATTGATCAAGACGTGCGTCTTGCCAGGTATTCCAAACATTAGCCTTGATCCACAAAGAGATCAATACGGCCAAGTTTAGCAGTACCAGTTCCAGAATGATATAGCCGAATATAATGCGTTGTTTTTTTACCTTCATGGCGAATTACCAGTTGTATGCCAGATAAATAATGGTGAATGTTGCGTTAGAATTCCCGAGTGGAAATATATCAAATCTTACCCTTTATTGTAAGAGAAAAAAGAACATTTATTTCGATTGCGCCAAAAGTATGTAGAAGTCAAATTAATAAGGGGGAGTGAAAGGATAAGAACGTATTGAAGCTATTTCAAAGATAAGACCAAAGCGTGTTGGAAATGGATTAATTTTATTGAACGGTCGAAACTTTTCACTTAATGGCCGCTTAAACTGTTAAACTGAAAATTGGCCCTCCATTATTGTAGAATGAATGACTTTATGTCTTGATAATTAAAATTTTACTTTACTTTTGATCCCTATAGGCCCTTAGGGGTAGATGTAAAAAATAAAACCTTATCCATTGAAAAAGACGCTTATTAACGTATTAAAGTATGCTGCAGCTACAGGCTTCGGCATCCTACTCTTATACCTTGCATTGAAAGACATATCTTGGGATGAGTTCACGGAGACTGTGAGAAATGCAAACCTTGGATGGTTGTTGTTTTCGATGGCGATAGGTGGATTCAGTCACTATATAAGAGGAGTACGCTGGGGGATGCAATACCGAGCTTTTGGATACAATCCATCAAACCTTCGACTTTTCTCTGCAGTAATGTTTGGTTATCTGGTCAATCAAGCCATTCCTAGAGGCGGTGAGGTAGCTAGATGCTCCATCCTGATCAAATCCGATAAAATTCCTTTTGCAAAATCTGTAGGGTCCGTAGTAGTAGAACGTGTTTTTGATCTCCTTATTTTGGTGATCCTGATAGGGGTAGCCTTTGTACTAGAAATTGATGTACTGGAAAGCATGCTTTCAGAATTTTTCCCCAATGGTGTATCAGGCGTCGGATTGCTTGCCATCATAGGTGGTGTCGGCCTAACGGGCTTGGTCTCCTATTTCGCCTTTAGAAAACACTTCTTGAACATTCCTCTTTTCAAGAAACTAGATGATTTTGTCATGAACCTTTTCAAGTCTGCCCTTTCGGTAAAGGATATTGAGAAGCCATGGCTATTCATTGTTTATACCATCATCATTTGGGTCTGCTACATTCTGATGACTTATGTGGCCTTCTTCGCCCTTGAAGAAGTAGCAAACCTTGACATCAATCTGCTATACTTTAGTGTAATTGTTACTGTTATTGGAGGAATTGGTATGGCACTCCCCTCTCCCGGTGGAATTGGATCCTACCATACAGCTGTTTGGGTGGTATTTGCAGCCCTGATGGTAACAGGAGCTTATGAAAGCTCTAAATCCCTAGGCGTCACGTGGGCTTTTATCATGCACCTATCTCAGTTTGTCATGATGGTCTCTCTTGGGATTCTAGGCTACATTTATTTGAGTTATGTAGCACCTGAAGTAGACAGTGCCATGGAAGGCTTTGAACACGAAGAAGAGCCTGTAGAAGCTACTTCTTAATATGATTCAATTGTCTGTGTTTTTGATCAAACCGTTTAAACAGCATTTGATGTCATTCACACAAACAATAATCCAGAACATGGATAAATACAATTTCAAATAAGAAAATAACTGTACTTTTATATTGTTAATAATAAAACCTACCAGTTTTAAGATAAGATACACCTTAGATAGCGCCTCATTTCCAGCTGAGGCGCTGTCATTTCCTCCCAAACTACCATCCTGATTAAACTCAAAGACCTCTCTACCAGAGTGTTTATTCACAAATAAGTTTTGCCTTACGTGTTGCTTACCAACAGAGCATAAAAAAATGGACGCCCAAACTGAGCGCCCATTCTAAAGGTTTGTATGTTATTTCATTATCGAGTGATAACAAAGATTCTACTAAAGGAGTGTCTTAGGAATTTTTTATTCGAGAGGAGGACACTATAAACACCAGGTCTCAGGTTAGATACGTAAAGCCACTCATCTAGGGAGCCATTAGCATCCAAATTATACCTACGAGTTGATATAGCCTTGCCTTCACCATCAATGATGGTCGCATCAATCCATGTAGCGCCAGGTAAATTTAGTTGTAGGCGTGTATCATTTCCAGTCGTTATTGGATTCGGTACCACCTTAACCTGCTCTGCTTCCAAGCCTGAATACGTAACCGTGATCACGTTTGAGGTAATTGTTTGATTATCCTCGCTTACCGCCTTAATCCTATAGTATAATTTACCATTTAATGGAGTGTAATCTGGCGCAACGTAATTGTTATTGGTGTTACGTTTGCGTGGAATAAGCGCCATATCATAGTAAAGAACACCATCAGTAGAACGCTCCACAATGAAATGACTTGTATTCTTCTCATTGTTAGTTCTCCAGCGGATCATATTTCTGAGCATATGCGGACGGGCAACCCCTCTTACGTACTCAAATTCTACAAAATCAGGCTCAATATCTACGATTGGGTCAGGTAAATCGGTTATAGTAAGGTTGTCAAAGGTTGCTATAGAACCACCTTCTTGACCAAAATTACTTGTAGTAATTCCAACATAGAAATTCGGAAGCATATTGATATTTAGCTCTTGAACGAGGTCCCAATCATTTCCATCTTCCGAGAAATAAGATGTGAAAATATTTCCTGTTCTAACAAGCTTCATCCAAGCAGGATAATCAAGGTTCTTTTCATACTTGACTCCATTCAAGGTATTTCCCCCGTTTGAAGTTCTATACTGAACATTCTTAACTCTTTTACTTGAGTTAATTTTCAAATGAACGTGCTTTGATCCGGCCGTAAGGCGTTCTCTCATCATGACGCCTACTTTCCCAGAACTGACAGTATTATCAAATCCAGTTACCCTAACAATGATTTCGCCATCTCCTTCCATTGTCATATAGGTATATCGGAACTCATCTCTTTGGCCCCAAATATCACCACCATATGCATTAATGGTATAAACTCCATTATTCTCGCAAGAAGAACCCTCAACAGCGATGCTACCAATATCTTGACTTAGCATGTCATTAGGCAACGTACAAGGTACATTTGAAGGAGCAGGGGGAGGAGGCACTTCCTCATCTAAGGTGATATTTTTTGTTGTAGACCTACTTGCCCCATCATTATCTTTTACAGTTAGGCTCACAGTGTAAGTACCTGCTAAGGCATAAGAATGGTCAGTAGTTCTTCCGCTACCTGTACTTCCATCCCCAAAATCCCATGAATATGAAGCAATTGATCCATCTGGATCTTCAGAGGAAGAGGCATTAAATTCTACTGTAGCTGGTGCAGTTGAAGAAGAGGAAGTATGACTAAAGCTTGCTACAGGCCTCTGGTTAGGCGTTGGTGCGGGGCTATTACTTGATCTCCAATACTGTTCAGCATCTGATACGAAATCTTCGAGGCTAATATAATCTGGTCCAGAGTTAGGACACTGATGAGATTCCATTTCTGAGTGATCCACAGCAATTTTTCTAATCCCACGACTCAGCCATTTTGGAGCCTGAGCGGCAGTCAATCTTACAGAACCATAAAGTCCGAATGACTCTTGTCCTGCAGCGATAGCAGCTGATTGTGGAAGCTCAGGTGTTCCTAGATACTTAGGGTTTACATTATTACCCCAAGGTCCTTGATAATCATCTACTAGTGTAAATTTAGAATCTCCTTCTTTTCTGTAGTAAATCGCACATCTTCCGTCAGCTCCATCAGAAGGGCGCATGTACAAAAGAATATCCATCCATTCTCCATTAGCGGGAACGTCGTCTACATAGACACCTTTCCACTTTCTTGACAATCCTTCCTCTTCAGTATTAGGAGAGACGTACATTTTGTTGCTGAACTCGTTGATAAAGAAGAACTCATCTCCTCTAAGCTTCATCTGAATAGGAATATTTCCCATTCCAGGCTTGCCAGTGATCGCGTCAAAAGTACCCACATCACCATTGGCTGCCTGAATACCAGATACATTGTAACCCAATCTGTTTTGGAAAACCTGAATAGTGACTACGTTGTCCATACCTGCATTGTAGGCTGGCCAATTTTGTAGATCATTGTAGTATTCACGAGGAACACGAATAGAAAAACGAACAAGACGCGTATATCCTTTGGGAGTTACCCAATAGCTAGGATACTGGTGTGCTTGTGTCGTTTCTACTAAGGAATCATTGTGTTGGAATATATTAGGACCTTTAAATGTCATTCTATTTCCTCTTGGAGGGAAAGAAGGTGTGAAGCGTCCTAAATATGGTTTAGTCTGGAGACGATAAGCTCTGTTTCGAGAGTTAGAAGCCAAGTCATTAAAGTCAACTCCTGTACGCATGTATCCTCCCACATAACTATCGGTGTCAGAGTAGTTAAACCCTCCACCGGTTTGGGTAGGATCAGATAAATTGAGTTTGTTGTAAGACATCGGGTGAGTTCCCAGTGGGGCGGTAAAGCCTCCCATATGGATATATGGGATGGGATTGTTTTGAGCAAAGCTAGATAGTGCTAATAAAAGCAAGGGTAAGGACGCAAGAGTACGCCACTTGGTGAGAGTAATAATTTTCATGTTAAACCTACCTTAAATAACGTGAACTTTCCTAGTTTCCAGCATGGAAAATTCACCTAAATGATAATTAACCCCAAGAATTTATATCAATATGCAAAATTACATTTCAAATATAACACGATTGTAATAACAATTTGCAAAGAGGATTAAACTTTACGTAAGCTTTTTCCTTTTTCAATCACAATTCAGCAATTCCCCTGCCAATCCCTGATGGTCCAACATTAAATGTTAGAAAAAAGATCAGTTTATATATAAATACTAACTGATTCTTCAATAAAAAGGGGGGTTCATAACAGTTCTATCAATTATAGTGGAATAAAATTGGGAGGGTTTTGAATCTACTTTTCTCAAAATGAGAATTTTTTGACCTAAAAAAACCTAAATGAGAACCAATTACGAAGGAAATTACAGGTAATGGAATAAGTAAGGATTAAAGATTTACCCTTTTTTCTTAGCATGAATGGTAAAACATGAATGTTACAATTCGATGATTTCATTAAAAATTATCTTCGAAGCATCGGAATACATCAAATTTTCGAAGAATTTATTACGAAGACTGAATAATACCGAGTGCACTAATTGCGCAAATGGTCAAAAATACCCATCCAAAACCTTACATATCTTAGCTTATTCACCCTTCAAGGTAGTTTCACTACGCCAAAACTTCTCTGCATCCTCTACAAAAGCTTCCAAGCTGACGTAATCAGGTCCACTATTAGGGCATTGATGCGACTCCATTTCTGAATGATCGACAGCAATTTGTAAAATGTCTCGGCTTAACCATTTTTCAGCTTGTCTAGCCGTTAGTCTTGTGGAGCCGTAAAGTCCAAACGATTCTATGCCTGCAGCGCATGCTGCCTCCGGTGGCAAATCAGGCGTATCCAGATATTTAAAGTTTACATTATTGCCCCACAATCCTTTATAATCATCTACCACCTTAAATTTTGTTTCACCTTCCTTTCTGTAAAGCACGGTGCAACGTCCATCTTCCTCATCTGAAGGACGCATATACATCAGAATATCTAGCCATTGTCCTTTTTCGGGTACATCTGCCACATAAACTCCTCTCCATTTTCCTGAAAGCCCTTCCTTTTTAGTATTTGGGGAGACATACTTCTTGTCACTAAATTCGTTAATGACAAATAACTCATCCCCTCTTAATTTCATTTGAATAGGAATATTGCCTCTCCCAGGAATACCCGTAAGGTCATCAAAAGTACCTTTATCTCCTTCTTTGGCCTGAATACCAGATACGTTATACCCTAATCGATTTTGAAGGACCTGAATGGTAACTACCTTATCCATCCCTGCATTATAAGACGGCCATTTTTGCAGATCATCCCAATTCTCCTCGGGAACACGGATTGAGAACCTCAATAATCTTGTATATCCCTTAGGGGTAACCCAATAAGTTGGGTATTGGTGAGCTTGAGCCGTTTCGGGAAGTGAATCGTTATGTTGGTATATATTGGGACCTTTATAGGGAAATTTGTTTCCTCTAGGGGGAAATGTTGGAGTAAACCTCCCTAATCTGGCTCCAGACTGAAGTCTATAAGCACGATTCTCAGCCTTAGCCGCTAGTTTTTTAAAGTCAACACCCGTACGAAGATAGCCCCCGACGTAATTATCCTTCCCAGTTTCCACAAAGCCTCCGGCAGTTTGCTTTGGGTTAGAAAAATTCAACGGATTATAGGCCATAGGATCTGTTCCATAAGGGGCAGCGAATCCTCCAAGTTTGATAAATGGGAGCCCCTGACTTTCTGTATTCCAATCTATTTTTACTCGATGGTAAATTTCCTTCATCGGCTGCTTAGCGTTCTTCTTCTTTTTTCCTCCAAGAAGGTTACAACTTCCGATCAGGACTAATAGACTAATAAGAATTGAAGCCATCAATAACTGCCTCAAAAGGGATTCAAAAGTATTCATGAGATGATTATAGGTGAGTCAAAGGAAAGGAACTGAGAGAAGCTTGTGTATCACTGGTGAGAAGCCATCAAACTGCCACTGTGACGTCGTTGATCAAGTTTACCAAGCAAGTATTCTGCCATTTTACTGGTGGGGACGTTCCTGCTCTACTCAAGGCATTGGAAGATTGAAAGAATAATTAGGAAAAAAGAATAAAGGCAGAAGTATTATTAGATAACTTAGAAGAGTCAACCAAAGGGCTGATATGGCTGCTTGCACTTAAATATCATCCATTAAAATTGGTTCTGATAAATCTTAGTCAATTTTTACAAACTTTGCTTGAAATAACCCGATGTCCCTTTGGTGGCTTACTGCCAAAGTGCTCCTCATAATATTCATTCTTTGGTACAGAAAATTTTGGGCCTTTTAAACAAAGGAAATTCCAGAAGTGTAAAGGCTAAAAAACATATTCTCCTTTCTTTGTTTTTTCAGGTTGCGAGCATCCTACTGGGATTTGTGATGGTACCCGTCACGCTCACATTCCTGGACGACAATACCGCCGCACATGGTGTTTGGATGGTACTCAGCAGTTTCATTGCCTATTTCAACTTTTTGGATATAGGACTGGGTAATGGGATGCGAAATAAGTTTGCCGAGTCAAAAGCAAAAGGTGATACAGAAATGGCTCGTATTTATGTCAGTACTACTTATGTAGGACTAGGCATCATCATGGGAGTCTTTTTCATTATACTCTGCATTATCATTCCAATTGTTCCCTGGCAAGTCGTATTCAATTCTGACCTTCCCGAAGCTGAGCTAAGTGCTGCGGTTTTCATCGTAATGGGCTTCTTCTGTATACGGTTTGTGATACAGCTCATTAGCAAATTATTGATTGCCGACCAGCAACCAGGTTGGACCAAGGGGTTTAAATTTTTTATTAACCTGATCGCCATATCTGCTATTGCGGTTATGACCTACTTTATGGAAGGAGATCTGGTTAAGCTCAGCTTAGTGATGAGCATAACCCCTATATTGGTTTTAGGATCAGTATCAGTTGTGCTCTATTCAGGTAAGTACGCGAAATATGCGCCTACCAGAGAATTTTTCAGAAGGGAACACCTACAATCCCTTGTTAGCTTAGGAGGAAAGTTTTTCCTTTTACAGATTGGGTCTATCATTTTGTTTACCACAGATGGCCTAATTGCCACACAGTTGTTTGGTCCAGAGGAGGCATTCAATTATATGGTTACCCAAAGGCTATTCAGGGCTCCGACCTTTGCTTTCGCCACGATAACCAATACACTTTGGTCCGCTTTTACAGATGCCTACACCAAAGGAGATCTCAAATGGATTAGAAATACAATCAAGCGCTCCATTCAAATCTGGGCACTATTTAGTCTAGGTATTATCCTCTTGATGTTTGTCGCTATTCCATTTATTGAGATTTGGACCAAGGGAAAGGCAGTCATCACAATTGACCTAGTCATTTGTATGGGGCTGTTCCAAATTATTCTTAACCTAAACAGCATTTTTGTTGCCTTTGTCAATGGGGTTGGGAAAGTAAAACTCCAACTTTGGTCGGCCTATTTTGCCATGATTGCCAATATTCCCTTAAGTATTTTCCTTGGTGGATATTTGGGATGGGGCCTATCAGGAATTGTTGTAGCCACTATGATCAGTATCGGAATAGATGTCGTTATTCGCCCTATTCAATACAGAAAAATCATGAATGGTACTGCAAAAGGAATTTGGAACGAATAAAATTCAATCTTTTCCATATATAGGAAATCCCCTTGGCCTGCATGAAGTAAGCCAAGGGGATTTGTTAAGTCAAGCAATATGGGAGCTTACCTATTCACCTAAAGTGGCCGAACTGCTAATGAGGTCACCAAAGAATAAGGCATTGATAAACATGCGATTGGTTCCATACCAGAAGGCCCTAAAATTAGGGTTAAAGGAAAATGACATGATCCTTCCGCTTCCGTAACGAGAGACAACAATAGCAGCTTTATCACTCATCCTCCCTAGGTTTTCTTCAGAAATATATCCGCTTAACAAGGGCTCTTCCGAAAATTTTAGGGGAAAAGCATATGGATTAGGAGGTTGCTTAAAGTAGGTGTTGGTATTGACAAAAATAGGGACATCCCTATTGGCATACCCAAATCCCAAAGGATGGGTATTGTCTAAATCTCCCATAAAGATGGCTCCACCAGTAACTTGCGCACCTGTGATATTCGTCAAATCCTCATAATCCTCACGGCCTAGGGTATCAGCCTCAAACTTATCCAAACTCAACTTGATGATCCCCTGGCTGAGCAGCCAATCATTGGCTCGTTTGCAAGCAATGATATTACCGCCATTCCTGATCCATCTTTTAAGCTTATCAATGGAGGACTTTGACAAAGTCGAGTAGGAACCATCTACCATAATCAGGGTCTCATATTTAGAGAGATCGACACGTGGGAATAGTCTGAAGGGAATTTGGCTCAAACGAACCCCATATCTGTTGTCTAGCAAATGCCACACTTCTCCCGCATCATAGCTTCTCACCCCTCCTTCCACTAACATGGCTACCCTGGCAGGTTTTACGGTTGCAATCTTTGGACTACCGAGGTTTACTCCTTCTGTATTTCCTGTTGGTAAAGCATAAACCCTTTGTTTGGTCTTGGCTTGCAGTCCTTTCAACAATTTGTAGACATCATTGGACTCCATCTCTCGTTGATGTTGAACCATAACCAAGATAGTTCCGGGATAAAATACTTTTCCTTCTGCCAAAAAAGAGGTCGTTGATACCTTGGTCAAAATTCCCTGATCGTGAAGCCATTGCAAGGCAGAAGGCGCATAATACTCCCCCCAATCTAGGGCATATCCATAATCACTTCTAGCCAATTCAGGAGCCTCATAGACTTTGTCAATCGGAGTCGTATCGCTGGCCTCCTTCATCATTCCGGCATCTACCGCTGCAGTATTCATGTTAAATGCCATGGGTAAGGTCCAGGATGACACATCGTAAAAAAGACTATCCTGAAAACTGGTTGACGTCTCAGTCATGATCTTGACCAAGCGATATTGAGATTGGTCAAAGGGAATGATGAAGCTTGATCTAGCTGGGAATTTTTGCCCATTGATGTCAATATCCTCACTCAATCCCTTAACCATGATTCCATGTCTGGTCATGATGTCCATCAAAGCCAGTGTGCGGTCTCTATCCCATTCATTGCCTATAAGTATCCCTTTGGAATCAGCATCTCTCCCCTCCTCAATCGCATTTTTATAAAACTCTCTCTGATAATCCAACAATTCTTTTCTGAGGCCTAGGCCTGCTTCAAAAGTAGACAAACCCGTTCTGGTCTGATTTCGGATAGTAAATGGAAAGGTTAATACCCCATTTTCACTGTCTTGTGCATGGCCCCGTGAACTCGCTTGTTCGAAGAGAATGCCTATGGCACCATGTATATCAGGGAAAGTTGAGCCTTTTCCATAGTAAAAATCGTCATAGCTTTCTTTCGAATAGTACATTGAGCCTATTTCATCCAATGCCTTCGCATGGTAGGTACCAATCCTACTGGTCAACTCGAAGTTCTTGGCAGGAGTATTGGGATTGTTACGAGAAGGAATACCTGGCTGAAAAAAGAAAGTTCTATTCGTACCCATTTCGTGGTGATCTGTCAGGATATTGGGTTTCCAACGGTGGAATTGTACAATCCTATTGCGAGATTCAGGTTGTTGAAGAGGTAACCAGTCCCTATTCAGATCAAACCAGTAATGATTGGTTCGCCCACCAGGCCATACTTCATTTTGCTCTCGGTTAGAAGGATCAGTCACTAGGTTTTTGGATCGAGCTGCATTTGCCCATGAGGCAAAACGAGTAAATCCATCAGGATTGAATACAGGATCCAATAGGATAATGGCATTGTTCAATTTTTCTTTGAATTCATCTCCTCCAGCAACTGCATAGTAGTAGGCAAGAGCAAGGGCAGCATTTCCTCCACTTGGTTCATTTCCATGGATCGAAAATCCTTGCCAAATGACAATGGGCATCTTCTCTGTATCCAAATCATCTGATACTTCCGCATCTGCCAGTTTGATATGCTCTAGGCGTAGTTCCTCCAAGCGTTCATGATTTTCGGCGGAGGTTATGACGAGCAATACCTGCTCTCTATTTTCGTGCGAACCTCCCATGCTGATTAGCTTAACCCTGTCAGATGCATCGGCAAGAACATGCATATATTGAACGAGCTTGTCATGGCTCACATGCCACTCCCCTACTTCATGCCGAAGTACTTCCTTTGGACTAGGAATATCTTTGTTCTCAACCTCAAATTCACCTAGGTAGTAGGACAAGTCATAAGGAAACTGCCCAAATAGCAGGGATGTAACCAACAAACATATTATCGTGAGTACATATCTTTTCATAGTGTCAGTATTTGGAAAATCAAAAATATGCGAATTAGAAAAATAGAATAAAGTCCTCTCAGAACCAAGCCCTCTCCCACATTCAAAATACACCATATATTCCTCCTTTGAGACAAAAAAGCCTAGTTTTGCCAAATGACATATCCTAAAATCATCTTGAAGAGAGGAAAGACATCTTCTCTTGAACGTTTTCATCCGTGGGTATTTTCAGGTGCTATTCTGGAGAAACCATCCAATCTGGTAGAAGGGGAGGTTGTTGAGGTTTATAGTGAAGAAGGAAAGTACCTAGCAAGTGGCCATTTCCAGATTGGAAGTATTATGGTTAGGGTATTTACCTTTGAACAACAAGCTATTGAGGAAGATTTTTGGAGAAAGAAGGTGCGTGCAGCGGTAGATCATCGAAAAAAAGTAGGCCTCTTAGACATGCCTTCCACCAATATGTTTCGCTTGATTCATGGGGAAGGAGATGGTTTTCCAGGCTTGATCGTTGATTGCTATGGAGGTGTGGTGGTTGTCCAATGCCATTCTGTGGGTTTCTTCCACATTAGAGAATTGATCGCAAGATTGATTCAGGAAGAAATGGGAGAAAGAGTCAAGGCTGTTTATGATAAAAGTGAGCACAGCCTTCCTTTCAAAGCCCCCATTGACCCTAAAGACGGATACCTTATTGGCGAAGGGGAGGAATGGACAGGCCTTGAGTATGGTATGAAATTCAAAATTGATATTGAGGGCGGACAAAAAACGGGCTTTTTCGTTGATCAGCGAGAAAATAGGGCCCTACTCAGGTCTTATGTCAAGGGCAAGGATGTGCTAAATGCTTTCTGTTATACCGGTGGATTTTCTGTAGCTGCCCTTATGGGAGAAGCCAATAAAGTGGATTCGTTGGATTCATCCGCCAAAGCCATGGCGATGACCGATATCAATGTGGCATTGAATGAAACGGGTGAGGACATCCATTCCTCCATTACCAAGGATGCATTCGAGTTTCTGAAAGGCATTGATCAGCAATATGATGTCATTGTGTTGGACCCTCCCGCTTTTGCCAAACATCACAAAGTCCTTGATCGAGCGTTAAAAGGCTATCGAAAAATCAATCGATTGGCCTTCGAACAAATTCGCCCTGGAGGCATTTTGTTTACCTTTTCCTGTTCCCAAGTAGTTTCGGCTGATCATTTCAGAAAGGCTGTTTTTACCGCGGCCGCCCAAAGCAAGCGAACGGTTCAAATCCTCCACCAGCTCCATCAGCCACCAGACCATCCTGTTAATATATACCACCCAGAAGGAGAGTACCTGAAAGGCTTGGTGTTGAGTGTGGCATAAAAAAAGGGCCGCTTGCGCGGCCCACCCCTGAAATAAGCTATGAAATTAACCCTAATCTTAAGGTTGTTTTTGAGATGTTGGCTATACCTAAAGGTCACCATCTTCTTCACTTTTTTAGGCTCACTCTTCAAAGATTTCCTTTGTACCTTCTCCACAAACATAAGGAGGGCCGATCCCAGAGAAATCGGCCCTTACCTTCAAACCAACAAGCATCAACTTATTCATGATCTCTCTCGAGATTTTATTTCAACCTAACCAAGGGCCTTGGGTATTGGCTCCCTAGTTCTAATCCGTATTTTTTCAATTCATGGTTATTAGTCATGTAGGGGGCGTGTACAAGCGAGCTAGGAAGTTGTTCCAGTTCTGGCAACCAAAGCTTCACATATTCACCCTTACTGTCATATCTGGAGGCTTGAGACAGTATATTGAAGTAGCGATTCTCTCTGGGATCATTTCCTATTCCTGCTACATAGTTCCAATTTCCATAGTTGGAACACACATCATAGTCGATCAAATGGGATTCAAACCATTCTGCTCCCATTCTCCAATCCAAATTCAGGTCTTTTACTAGAAAGGAAGCTACGTTTTGCCTGCCTCGGTTAGACATAAAGCCGCTGAGTTTAAGCTCCCTCATATTCGCATCGATAAAAGGTACGCCGGTCTCTCCATTGGCCCATTTCCAAAACGTTTTCCAGTGAGCACTCCAGTTTCGAACCTGATTTTTGATCCCACCTTCAAGGAAAATGGCATTTCCAAACTGCCGAGCAATAAACCGGAAATAATCCCTCCAGATCAGCTCGAATATCATCCAGTAAGTTGAGGAATTGCTCTTGCGAAGGGACTCATATTTTTTGACCTCCCAATAAATTTTTCTAGGAGAGATACAGCCTAAGGCCAACCAGGGAGAGAATTTAGAGGAATACCCTTGGCCAATTAAGCCATTACGCGTTTCCTTGTACTCTTTGAGTCGATCCTCTTCCCAAAAGTAATCGTAGAGACGTCCTAGAGCACTAGACTCTCCACCGCTGAAGGACAATACTTGGCGCTCGTCTCTTTTGGGTAATTCCAACCCCATATCCTTGATAGAAGGAATTTCTCCGGGATCCGTAATCTCGGGTGTTGAAATGGAATCTGGTGTGGGAAATTCTTCTCTTACGTCGCTTAGCTTCTCAACCTGCTTTCTGAACTGGGTAAAAATATCTGGGATGGCATTTACAGGCATGGGGAGGTCTGCAATGTTGTACAAGGTAGCCCCCCAAAACATTTCAAAGCCAACTCCCATCTTGAACAAGGCTTTTTCCAGTTTTTCTTCCACACAGGTCTCTTCCTGAGTGACCTCTTTGTGGGCAAAAACCATGTCTATCTCCCACTTCTGTGCAATTTGAGGGAGTATCTCTTCTGGTTTTCCTTTCAGAATAATCAGCTCGCTTCCACGCTCCTGAAGCCTTTTTCTTAAATCAGCCAAACTTTCTAAAAGAAACTTTGCACGAAAGGCTCCTGTCTTGGGAAATCCAAAGGCAGTCTCTCCAAAATGTCTCTCATCCAGAATATAAACCGGATAGATTTGTTCGACCTGTTCTAGAGCTTTGATAAGTGGCTCATGATCATGAAGCCTCAAATCATTGCGAAACCAAAGTATTCCGTTCCCAAATTTCATACTTTCAGAACTAACAGAAAGTAGGAAAGGTTTTGAAAAACACGCTTTTATTCTTTCACGTTCATGATCAAAAAAAGGCCATCCAAACGGATGGCCTACCAATATTCTTACATCAGCTTACTTACTTCTCTTCATCAACATTTTCTTGTCGATCAGGAATTCTTCTCCGCCATCCGGTTTTTTCTCCAGCTCTATAGCGCGAATCTTTTTGATATTGGCTTTTTCGACTGGGGTCAATTCTCTGATGATTTTCTTCTTACTATTCTCTTTGGGCATGGCTCGGTACCAATCCTGCATCCCAAAGTAACGCTGTAAGGAGGGTGAAGTAAACTTGTATCCATGTCTTGCTAGAACCTCATACTTCATCAAGGTCAGTCTATTGGGGTCCATGGAACGCAGCTCTGATAAGCTTAAGTCTCTTTGTGAAGCTTGCGGGAACCTTCCAGGATACCTAACGGTAGCCAAAGCTTTTTTCTTCTCCTCATATTGGATAAAGGGTTTCTCCGTCTTAAGCGCCTCTTTTTGGCCTTTCTTTTGAGCTTTTACGACAGTTCTTTCTTTCTTTTTATACGTTTTGACAGGAGCGGTTTCCCTGGCAGGTGCTTCAACATCTTCCACTTTCTTGTTGATGCGAATCACAACAGGTCTTTCTTCCTCCACTCTATCGCGACGACGGCGCCTTCTTTCTTCTTGCCATAGTCTTTTAGCTGAATGGTAGCGTTTTCTCCAGTATTTTTCATTCAAGGAAGAAACGATCACACCTCTGGAAGAGGTAGAGTGGATGAATTTCACATCGTTCCTGGTAACTTTGGTAACCAGCCCTACATGGTTGACGCGACTTCCTTTGGTTGTAAAGAAAATCATATCTCCACGCTGGATATCATTTTTGGAAATGCTTTCTCCTAGTCTTTGTTGTTCCCTAGAAGTTCGTGGGATTGTGTACTTAACAGAGGCAAAGCTATTTTTCATCAGCCCTGAGCAATCAATGCCACGTCTTCCATTTCCTCCATATTTATATGGGGTTCCTAGATAGGACTCGGCTTTTCTGATCACCTTGTCCATGTCTTTGGCTTTCAATGGTCCGGCCGCCTTTCCTAATTGGGGAAAGAGAAGGAAGCCTATTATGCTGGTAAGCGTAAAGAGGTATTTCATGTCCTACTTAATCTTTTGAATAAATCTACGGAGAAATCCATAAGGGTAATCAATTCAAAGACCATGAATTATTCCTCGTGTTGCATCAATTCAAAAGCGTGTAGGTTTAAGGGGTTTTCTGAGATCAAAAAGAGGCCATTTTCCAAAAAAGGAGCAAATTTCGCCTATTCAACCTTAGCCATAATAGCTTTTGCAAACTGCTCAATTCCTTCAGGATGTACCGCGAGGTACAAATCGGGTTCAATCATTTCGACCTCCATCACGTGGAATTCGCTTCCCAACCAAACCCCATCAATCCTAACGTAAAGAAAGTCCAATTCCAAGCTATCCCTTATCATACTTAGTTGACTCCACTCCTCCCTTGAGGCTTGATGAATTTGATAATTCCCGCCAAACTGAACCTGCACGCGGTAGTCTCCCTCTATCGGCTGTTTCCTTACGGCATAGCGATATCCATTCGAAAAAAAGAGGTACGAGTACTCTCCATCATGTATAATTTCAGGTAAAAACGGCTGGACCATGAAGTCTGATTCCTGGATGAGAAGATCAAGACGACTTTGATCTTCCTTCAGCTTGTCTTTGTGACTTCTCCAGGTAGATTTGGACCCTGCGGAAATGGTAGGTTTGATCACGACATGCTCCCAATCACTATCAGTATATACTTCCTCCAATTGATCTGAAGATTGGATATAGTAGGTGGGTACAATGGGAATTCCTCTGTCAGGAAGTGAGGCAAGATACTTTTTGTCCATGTTCCATCGAAGGACCTCTACAGTATTCCATATGGGAATTTCAGCTTCTTCAATATACGCCAGCATGTGCAGATATCGCTCCGCCTGTTCGTGATACCCCCAAATGGTTCGAACGATGAGATTGTCTGCCTTTGATAGATCATCAAACAAGTCCTCTAAGGGTCGCTCATCCCATACAATGGGGACAACATGATATCCATCGCCACCGAGCATAGCAGCAATTTGCTGATCATAAGGCAATAGATCTGGAATCTTAGCACAGGTCAGTAAGCCAATGGTTTTCATCTTTAGTTTCTGGTGAATTTTACTTTTTGGGGAATTGGGGGGAAGTAAAGACCTCTGAAAAGTACCCCTACTTCAAGTCCGGGATAAAGAGTTCCTTGTGCATAAGTTCCCATAGCCTTCACAAAAAATGAAGCAGGAAGGGTGTAGTTATTGACGAAATAATCTTGGGCGAGGGTAAAACCGGCCGTAGGATACAATCGAATACGACCTGAAAAATCTGCTCGTGTATCAGCGCTACTTGCGTCAGCAGAGGCACTGTATAATCCAGTTATCGCTCCAATGGTGATATCCGTTCTCAAAGCGAACCTACGAAAGGTGGAACGATGGTATATATTTCTCAAGCCTGATTCTAGCTGAATAAAATAGGCATTGTGGTTTTTCCTACTCAGATAATATCCCACGGAAGGCTGGACAATCCATTGTGTAGCTAAGGTTCTATTGTATCCGCCTTTATTGGTTGGGACTTCTTTTCGGTTTTCTTTGATATAAAAAGCATGATCCAGGCCAATTTTACCTCCTGGATTCAGAAAACCATCTCCTACATAACTCAATATCATGCCTGTTTGAGAAGGAAGCATGGTGCGTTGACCAGAAGCTGAAACGGCCAACAACACAGCTAATATCAGGCAAAAAATCCTCGTCATTTCCATGCAAACAAGATACAAGAATTACCTTGGCAGGGAAATAACAATAAATGGTAGCATGTGTCGAAAATGGGGATTTTAAGAAACCGCCTCTTTGAGATGAAGATATTTCTCCGAGTAGAAATTATACATATCCATGTCCTCCATGTGCTTGTAGGCATTCATCAGGTTTCGATAGACGCGTCCCACAATATGTGGAGAAGAAGCTGGATCCATTGGCAATTCCTTCCCTCTTGATTTAAACATATTTTGAAGGTACAGAATCGTCTGTTTGGGCATAATGGCCCCTTTATGATAGGGATCGAAAACGTTATCTAGCTGATTGTCCTTGTTAATCATCATAAAATGGCCGGGAAGATTAAGTCCGTATAGCCCGAGGTTTAGTCTCTTAGCTAGAAAAACGGCAATCATAGCTAAACTCAATTGAAGCCCCTCCTTTCTCTCAATAACAGAAATCAAATTGCTGTTATCTGGATGATAGTAAGCACCTTCTGGAGAAGAAAAACCCTTGTAAAGGAATAAAAAATCGAATAGTTGAGCGAGATCTGCTTTCTCGTACCGAAATAGAAATTCTTCCAATAACTCATCGAGTAAATCCGATAACTTTCTATTATCCTGGCCTGATTCAAATCCTGAAATAGCAGAGAGGGCAACTTCTTGTGCCTGTCTTGGATCTTCTATTTCCAACCAATCTAAAGCATGGTCATGAAAATTCGCACGCTTGATTTCTTCTAGAATCGAATCAAGTTCCTTTTGTTGACCAGGATTGCCGCCATCAAAAACATTTTTCATGGCAGCCATATTCTCCTTTCCCAGAACAATAAGTTCTGAGCGGACATGCTCACGTATAGAGTGAGAGTCGTCTTCTAGGAGGTTGAGAAGGAAAGGAATGTCTTTAATTGTTGCCATAACATTGATCTAACAGCCCTTATCCCAATAGGTTTTCTATGTAGAGGTTATATTCATATATAGGTATGAGCAGACGTATGAGAAAAATTAGATTTGATAGGCATTTGGGTATGTTCATTCTGATGTGCCACAACGTGCTTATTCCTCTTGTCTTAACAGCATCAACCATTTCACTTGGTCAGAAGTATTATTTGTTCTTGATCATTTTGTGAATCGGGTTCATTTGCATTTCTTACATGTATTATCAAAGGCTAGGGCTTAAGATTGATGTATTCCAACTCCATCATAGAGGATTATGATCAATTTTGAAACCCAACTGCCGCACTGCCTGATTTCATTAGACGATTTTTCCCAATTAATTGCCAAGAACTACTATGAGATGTTTGTTGATTTGTTTGTGTTGTTGCGCCTGTTTTGTACAGGCTTGTGCCCCAGGATCAACTGATTCCTCCCAAAAAAGTGCCTTTGACGCTACAGGAGGAAAAGTCCTCCAGAAAGAACTGCCTGCCGGTACACAGCTGGCTGTAGCATTCTACAATGTCGAAAATCTATTCGACACCAAGGATAATCCACAGACAAACGATCAGGACTTCCTTCCTGAGGGTAGATACCAATGGACAGAAGAAAATCTGGATATCAAATTGTCTAACCTTGCATCCGTCATTGGCAAAATTGGAGAGGGAGGCCCTGCCTTACTCGGGGTGGCTGAGGTAGAAAACCGCGATGTCCTCACAAGACTGGCAAGCCACGAACTTATCCGAAGTAAAAATTATGAGATCGTTCATGATGACTCTCCAGATGAGAGGGGAATTGATGTAGGTTTTATTTACGACCCAGAAGTCTTCCAACTGAAAGGGTATGAGCCCCTTATAGTATCCAAATCTGATCAGCCCGGCTTCAAAACGAGAGAAATTCTGATGGTCAATGGGGAGGTCAATAAGTTGCCTGTGTATGTATTCATCAATCACTGGCCTTCCAGACGCGAAGGAAAAATGGAAAGCCAGCCCAATCGCCTTGCCGCAGCCCATACCCTAAGAAAAAAGGTGGACGAAGTGAGAAAAAATTTCCAAGAAGTTGGAATCATCATCATGGGAGACTTCAATGATGATCCTATCGACACTAGCATAAAAGATGCCCTTGGTGCCCAAACTTCTATGGCTGCCTTAGAAGAAGACGCCTTGTACAACGCCACCTTTGATTTATTTAACCCAGATAACTCTGGGAGTTTGACCTACAAAGGGAAATGGAATCTTTTTGATCAAATCATTCTGAGTGAGGACCTCATGGATGGTGAACACAGCCTCAGCTATATGCCCCAATCGGCCAAAGTTTACAAGGCTGAAAACATTCGTGTACCTAATAGAAAAACTAAATTTGTTCCACGAAGAGCCATCTTCAGAGGAGAATTTCAGGAAGATGGCTACAGCGATCACTTCCCTGTTTACCTAAAACTCTATGTCAATTAAAATAAAGTCAATCTGCATCATGGGATGTGGTTGGTTAGGATTGGAACTGGCAAAAACATTCATTTCTAATGGGGTCTCTGTAAGGGGCAGTACTTCTCGAAAAGAGAAACTCCCTTTACTAGAAGGTATGGGGATTGATCCTTTTATTTTTCGAACGCAAGAAGGGCTTTCAGAAGTAGCAAAAGCACATATTCAACAAGCTGATGTGCTAGTCTTGAATATCCCTCCAGGGCGAAAATCTCCAGAAAGACAAAAGGCCTATCGAGAGGCTATGCATGAACTTGCAAAGTTTTCATCATCCCTCTCCCAGCTTCACATTCTTTTTGTTTCTTCAACTGGGGTCTATCGTGCATTGACAGGACAAGCTGATGAAAAAACAGTCTTAAACTCCCAAACCCCCTATCAAAGCTTGTTGATCGAGTCCGAATCCTTATTCCAATCACAAAATCATACCGTTCTCAGACTAGCGGGACTCATAGGGGGGCAACGCCATCCCATTTACATGCTACAAGGAAAAACAGATCAAGGCATGGGAAATGCCCCCGTCAATTTGATCCATAGAGAAGATGCAATTGGGCTTATCAAATCTGTCATTGAACAAGAAGCTTGGGGAGAGATTTTGTTAGGTGTGGCAAAGGAAAAGCCGTTAAAGAAGGTATTCTATCCTGTGATGGCCCTAAAGTTCGGACTGACTCCCCCCAGCTACCAAGATGATGAGGGCAGTACCTATCTGCAATTGGACAATACCTATACGCGAACAAGACTTAATTATTCGTTTCGACAAGACGATCCGTATCTAATGCCTGTGGAAGCTCGGGACTGATGATCGTAGCAGGAAAAGAAAGCGTAAAGACTGATCCCTTCCCTGGAACTGACTTCAGACTTATATCCCCTCCGTAGATTTGTGCTATCTTTTTGCAGAGTGTTAGGCCAATACCTGTCCCCTCGTAGGTATCTTGGGTATGCAACCTCTCAAACATTTGGAAAACCTTACTGAGGTACTCCTCTTCTATTCCAATCCCATTATCTTCAATATGAATGAGCAATACACCCTTTTTTTGTTGGGAGGTAATTCGGACAATGGTCTCTTGAGACTCATTGTACTTTAAGCCATTTTCAATTAGGTTTTGTAAGAGCAACTTAAAGTGGAAATGATATCCCTCTATATCGGGTAATTCTCCTACCTCTAATCGATAGGGATTGACAGACATTTCCGTCATAAGGTCTTCCTCTATGCCTTTAATGATCTCCGCAAGGGATACTCGCCCAATTTCATATTCTTCCTTGTCAATTCTAGAGTAGCTCAATAAATCCTGTACCAACTGGTACATTCTCAGGCTGCTATTACGGGCGAAATCAATGAAGCTTTGAACTGCCTCCTTGTCTTCAGACTTTAGCTTGGCATCCAACAATCCCATAAAGGAATGGATATTTCTTAAGGGAGTTTTGAAGTGATGAGAGGCAGCGTACGTGAATCGCTCAAGTTCTCCATTTAAAAGGGACAATTCCTGGTTTTGCTTTTCAATTTGCTGGTTTTTTTCCACCAACTCATCATGGGAAGCCTTAAGGTCCATTAACAGCTTCTTTTGTTCTTCTTCATAGCTCTCTATTCCACTAAAGAAAAAAGAAATGACAGCCAAAGTAGCCAATATGTTTGCTAGAATAATGAAAGCCGAACCATAAGGAAATATTTGATTTTCAAGTAAGGGACCTTCATTTCTCAGGAAATATTCCGTAAAAAAAGTAGCCAATATGATGAGCCCAAAACCCATTGCCCTTTTCCATTTAGCACGAAAAAAGGTGGCAATGACGAGAGCCAACACGACAAAGCAGGAACTAGCTCCTAGATCCCTTCCAAAAGCTATAACTGAATAAGAAACGAATATCGTAAAGGCCAGGACTGTCCACCAGCGTGCAAACTCCACATATCCCTTCCAATTGGCAAAAAGAATGACAGAAAGAATCAACAGGGTAATCAAAGAAGATATCCCTCCAATGGGAAAGCCAAAAGAAAAGGAAAGGAGTGAAACTGAAATAGGGACTGGTAATACTGAAATAGCTGCCATGTTTAACAACCGGATCAGTCGGGAATCATGCTCAGAGGTATAGGAATCTATGCCAAGGTTACTAAGCGTATACCAGATCTCTTTGAGGGACATGAGTGGGGAAGTTTCTCAAAATGAGTTGTGTGAGCCTCTAGACAGATGCCTAAATGGAAATTAGAAAACTTTGCTCAAAGTCAAAAATTTAGCTTCCTCTATTCAGGCTACAGAAAGTACTTTTATTTCTATCATTTTAACTTCAAATTTTATCCTTTGTTCTATTATATCCATTCAATCTGGGTATTGATCCAAAGTGTTTAAACCAAAAGGCTGTTGAAAACGTTCCTTTTCTCTGAGAACTTATATTTTAGATTTGCGGTTATAATTGAAACTATGTTGTTTGTTATTTCACCAGCGAAGAAGCTGGACCTATCAGAAGAGACAAGATTCAGTGAGGTACATTCTCAACCACGCCTGATGAAGGATTCGCAGGTATTGGTGAATAGCCTATCTAAAATGTCTGCGAATAAGCTGGGAAAGTTGATGCACATCAGCGACAACCTGGCCAACCTAAATTATGAGCGCTACCAGTCCTACGAAGCTCCCTTCTCAGCAGCTAATGCCAAACAGGCATTATTTAGCTTCAAAGGAGAGGTTTACCTGAGCTTCGAACTAGAACAATACGGAGAAGAGGAATTTGCATATGCCCAGGATAACCTAAGAATATTATCTGGATTGTACGGTTTGTTAAAACCCCTGGACTTGATGCAGCCCTACCGTTTGGAAATGGGTACTAAAATGAAAACCCGCCGTGGAAAAAACCTATACGAGTTTTGGGGGAGCAGAATCACCAAGCTTCTCAAGGATGACTTGAAAGAAAGAGGGACTGACACTTTGATCAATCTCGCCTCGAATGAGTACTTCAAGTCTATCAAACCCAAAGAACTCAATGCCAATATTATTACCCCTGTTTTTAAAGAGGAAAGAGACGGAAAATTCAAGGCTATTTTTCTCTACGCCAAGCAAGCAAGGGGCCTCATGTGCGACTTTGCCATCAAAGAAAAGGTGCAGAATCCCGAAGACCTAAAGGATTTCCAAGGAATGGGCTACCAATTCAACGAATCCTTATCCTCTGATAATGAGTGGGTTTTCTCAAGAGTTTCCTAATTTTTTTAAAAAGCTGTCACCTTTCTGCCATTCTGTCCATCATAAAGACGGAATGACAGAAGAAATCATATTGGCCCTTGACTTGCAAGGGATAAATGAGACGAATGAGCGGGGCAGGTCAGGTGAGCGACAATTAGATGTTTTAACACCTTGTTAAGAAACTTAGTAAGAAAACATTCGTCTAACCTATTGTATGCTAAAAAGGAAATCATGGATTTGATCAACTTTGAAAATACGACCCCCGAACAGCGGGACGAATTGGCGGAAAGACTAGATGAGTTGTTGCAGAACTACGAAGTATATCACAACAACGTCAGAAGAATTCACTGGGATAAGGGGCTTCATCCATTTTTGGATATGAATGGGAAGGTAGATTTCCTTCATAAAGTAAGTAGTAATACCCAGGATGAATTGGCCGAACAAGTACTTGATTTAGGGAAAACACCCTCGATTGGTACAATAACGCCCAACTATTTACCGTCTAAACTATGGATACCTTCTGTAGAATTTGTAGAAGGCTTTGACCACGCGATTCAGCTATTGGTTTCAACTAGCCGAACGCTACTAGATGAAGTAAAAGATATATTCTACCTAGCAGCAGAATATGAAGAGAATAGCACCATGGATTTGATGAACAAATTGGCTCAACAGCTATCCATGACCGCAGTAGTCTTCTCGAGTGTGAGATTGGCTACCCTGAACTAGCAATTCATCCCAAATGGGATTTGTATACATATTATAGAAACATGGTTGTGTGTAGGTAGATAGGGATTCTACCACGTAGCCCCCTCTCCCGAGGGGGCTCTTTTTTTTATGTATCCTACAAAATAAAGAGGATCACTAAGATGGCTCCAATGATGTCAATCACACCTAGTATAATCATGTTACCTCCTCGCTTCTTGGCTGCTGCAGCCTCTTCACAATCTGGATTTTTTTCAGCTAGGGAAACCGCTTTTCTTCCATTTGCGATAGCAACAGCTCCAAGGATAATACCTGCGAAAAGCAACCCTATGAGGCCAGCAATTAATGCATTATTAGCCTTTTTCTCCATCAAGCTGCACTCCTCAAGGGATAAACCTAACTCCTTTTTTCGCTTCAAGTGCTTTCGAAGCTTCTTCAGGATAATTTTATCCTTAAAGCTTAGTTTCCTGTTGATGGCCTGAGATACTTCTTGGTTGTCCAGTTCCAATAACTCTGGAATGGATAATGGCGCAAAAATCTCTGAATCACAGTTGTTGCTTGGACTTTCGGAAAATGGTTGAGGATTTACCGCCGCAGAAAAAGAAGTGAGGGGTATGGGCAGCAAAAAAGAAATGAATAGGATAGGAAATAAAAATTTTTTCATGGTAATATGTTTAAGTGCTTAAATAAACTGTATGACTATATACCCCTTCGAAAGTACTTTTGTTAATCGAATAATAAGATAATGTGAAGAGTCACAATTTTGGCAGATGAAAAGAAACCCTTTTAGTTATACTTCTTGCCTAAGCTGATAGAGAATCTATGATTAGCTGATGAAAATATTCCCAAGATTCTTCCTCAATCTCAAAATCAATTCCTTTCGCTTCTTCGTCAATCTTTCTAATCTGAATACTCTCCTCAAAAAAGGGAACTTGCTCAAAAGCCTTGGCTTGTTCCTCATCCATAGGCCCTCCTTGATACAACATTGTTTCTTTACTCGCTGCTGAAAGCTGTTCAAAATAGCCTTCCTCAGCAAAACAAAGGTATCTTTTCGCATCAACATGATTCCTTACCGTAGCCAGCACCTTGGGAGAAAAGCCATTGTTTTTCAAGAATTCTTCACCAATTAGGTCGTGCTGCTCCATACCAAATTCTCCCATACGACCTACCTCTGTCTCCTGCATCAGTATGGGTGTCAAATGACCTATATCGTGTAGAAAAGCAGCCAAGATCATTTCCTCATCTAATCCCTTCTTTTTGGCTATTAATCCAGCCTGAAAGGAATGAGAATTTACCGAACATCTTTCCCCATAATTGATGGACCCGAACTCCCTATAAAAAGACATGACTTCCAGAGCAACTTCCTGAGGTGATTTCATTGGGCTATAAATTAAATCTCCTCCAATCTAGCATGTTGGAATTGAGTCAATGGTAAGCAAAAGTTAAGTCTTGGTTAATGGTAGAATTTAGAGCAAAACCACATTCCCCTTAAAAAAGGAGTACCTCTAATTCGAGGGTGTTTTTGGGAAAAAGAGTTTCTGTACTTTTGATCATCTTTTTCCTTCTTCTACGCTTTCTTTTGGACTTCTGGGGCGTGCGAAAGGCTTCCACATCAAACAAAGTCAGTTGAGGATTGCTGAACTTTTTGGCATCAAAGAGTGCGAGTTGTTTATGTGGGTAATTTACATCCATTTTGTTAGATGGATGCTAATATAATCTCCCTAAACAATTTAGGTCAGTATTTTATTCACATTTTCAAATTTTCTGGGGAAAAAGCGGGCTTTCCTGAATCTTTGCCTACAAATTAGCTCACCTTTAACACGATTTTTCCTGCATTCACATTCGCCTCCATAAGCTTATGTGCCTCCACAATTTCAGTCCAATCCATGACTTTATGGATAACTGGCTTTAGGTGGCCACTTTGAAACCTATTCCAGGCAAAGGCCTCAAAATCTCTAGTCAATCGAATTTTATAATCTAGGCTGCGGTTTCGCAAAGTCGAACCCATAATTTTCAAGCGTTTCCTCAAAATAGGCGCGAGATTGATGTGCTCTGGTTTGACCCCACCCAACAAAGCCAGCATAACCATTCGTCCATCAAGCGCAAGTGAATCTAGGTTTCTTTGAAAATAAGGGCCAGCTATAAAGTCCAGGATCACGTCTGCACCTCTTTTCTGGCTCTGTTGCATGACTTCTAAATGAAAATCCTGAGTCCTGTAATCAATGCACAACTCAGCCCCTAACTTGCGACAGATTTCATGCTTGGGAGAAGAGGCTGTAATCATGATTTGGGCTCCTGCTGCCTTAGCCAATTGAATGGCTGCAGTTCCTACTCCGCTAGCACCAGCATGAATCAATACGTTTTCTCCAGCTTTAATCTCCGCTAGCCAAAACAAAGATTGATAGGCAGTTAGGAAGACTTCTGGAATGGCAGCCGCGGACTCAAATCCCATATCCTTGGGAATAGCCATGCACATGTCCTCATGGATAACAGCATATTCTGCATGTCCCCCGCCCGATAATAAACCACACACTCTATCACCCACTTTCCATCTATTTGCCCATTTACCAGTTTCGACTACCGTACCCGACATTTCCAGCCCTAAGATCGGACTTGCCCCCTTAGGAACAGGATATCGGCCTATTCGTTGAAGTGTATCGGCGCGGTTAATAGCCGTAGCTCCTACCTTCACTAAGACTTCTCCTTCCTTGGGTTCAGGTTTTTCCCAATCTCCTATTCGAAGGACCTCAGGATCTCCGGGCTGATCGAATACTACAGCTTTCATGTGGACACTAGATTATTGGTGAGTGATGACCAATATTCTAAATTTTAATGGGGGCACAAAAAGAAATAGGCTAAAAGGGTGAAAGCCAAACATGAATGTCCTAATCAAGGTCTTCAGCCTTATTCCCAATTGCATATTGAAGGGAAAAATGAGGAGTGTACCCAAGTAGTTCAGTATACGACATGGCAAAATCAACTTTCAAACTATGCCACTTGATTCCAGCGCCTAAATTTAACATAAGCGGTTCGGTAGCTACTCCAATTCTGGCAAAAATGAGCTCATTGATTTCATACTCTACTCCTCCACGAAAGGAAGCTGGAAAATCAACCTGCTTCACAACATCTGCTACAATGATCAACTCAGATGAGGGTCGATACGATATACCTGCAGAAAGTATGGTGGGGAGCAGAAGTCTTTCTCCAGTAAGGTTAGAAATAGCAGCTTGATTGACATTATACAAGCTCGCACCCAAGGTAATCTGTCGATTGAATTGATATTGAACCCCAAAATCTGCAAAAATAGAAGCTGCAGATCCATAATTAGGGACTGATAAGTTGGCCAGATTCAATCTCGCTCCTAGGCTCAACTTCTTCAACAAGGTAATTCCGTAGGAAAAACCCGCCATATTTTGCCTATATCCAGCAAATCCTCGGGAAGAGATTGCTACCCCTACTGCTTGGTTAGTGGCTAATGGATAGACCAAACCAGCACTCCCATTGGTCAGTTCTCTCAGGAAAAATCTTTGTTCCACATACGTACCTACCTCTAACGAACGTGCACCTGGCAAGCCAGCAGGATTGAGGAAAGCCTGCCAAATATCTCCCCTGACGGCAACATATGCATTTCCCATACCTACCATTCTCGCCCCAATACCGGGTGTGGGTTCTATCGCGACCTGCCCTTTCACCGCAGTAAAACTGAGCAGGCATACAAAAGATAAAATGCAGTAAATTCCTTTCATGGATCAGGGAGTTGCTTGGGGTATCAAGTTCAAAAATAATTCGTCAAAAAGAATGGAAAAAGGAAGGGAGGAAAGTAATTCCAATTTTTCCTTACTTCTTCCCCTTTTAGGTTCAACATCAAAACGGCCTTTATGTAAATATTATTGAGTGTTAGGTTCGGAAAATCTACAACAACTCGCTTTCTTCGATCATCCCATTAGGTCTATCAATGATAAATCAGCAATACGACGAAACCCTAGCCAGACTCTTTAAAATGCTTCCCATGTATCAAAACAAGGGAAAAATTGCCTTCAAAAAAGGCCTTGACAACATCAATGAATTATGCTGGGCCATTGGCTTGCCTCAATGGAGATTCAACACCATACATGTAGCCGGAACCAATGGCAAAGGCTCCGTCTCCTCTATGCTCACTTCTGTTTTGATGGAGGCTGGATACAAAGTCGGCACCTACACTTCTCCCCACCTTGTCAACTTCACAGAGCGGATCAAGATAAATGGCAAGGAAATGTCTAAGCGGGCAGTGGTCGAATTTGTAGACTGCTATGATAAAATCATTGAAAAAATTAGCCCTAGCTTCTTTGAAGTAACAGTGGCTATGGCCTTCGATTATTTTGCAGAAGAAGAAGTGGACATTGCTGTTGTTGAAGTTGGGTTAGGAGGTAGATTAGACTCCACCAATATCATTAGACCTGAACTAAGTGTCATCACCAATATTTCTATGGATCACATGGAATTGTTGGGAGATACCCTTGATAAAATTGCTTTTGAAAAGGCTGGAATCATCAAGCCCTTTACCCCTGTTGTTATTGGAGAAAGACATCCTGAAACCCTGCCAGTTTTTAACAAGGTATCATCTGAACTTGGAGCACCTATCATCCTGGCAGATGAAAAATTTAAGCTGGAAAAGCACGAGCAGATATTTCAGCAACAAGTCTTAGATATTTATAATGTTGATGAAGAGGTAAATGAGACATTCCATCTGGACCTAATGGGTCATTACCAACGTCAGAATGTATTGACAGCTCTAACTGCTATTGAGGTCTTGAGAGAAGACGTTTGGGAGATTGAAGATGAGGATATTCAACGAGGCCTTAGTAGGGTAAGAATGAACTCAGGGCTGCGAGGGAGAATGGAAGAACTCTACAACAACCCTCGGATATGGTGTGATACGGGACACAACGAAGCCGGAGTCAAAGCCCTCATCCAGCAGTTGGAAGAAGCAGACATCGAGCAACTACATATCGTTTGGGGAATGGTTTCAGATAAAGACCACCATGCTATTCTGGCCCTTCTACCCAAAACAGCTATATATTATTTCGTAACACCCTCTGTTCCAAGAGGTCTAGATTCTCAAAGTCTCCAGCTAAAAGCAGAAGGTCATAACCTAGTCGGGAAGGCTTATCACACAGCTATGGAGGGCATTCAAGCTGCTATACACGAAGTGGGAGATACCAAAGATCTAATATTTGTAGGTGGAAGTACTTTTGTCGTAGCTGACACCATAAGAGATTGGGAGAGGGTTGAAAAAAAGGTAGGATAATATTTTTTTCCACAAGAGATCGGAAGAAATCAAGCCTAAGGTAAAATTAGCCTATAAGCTTCTTGAATGTTCTATGTATTTTCTAGAAAAGGGTATTTTTCCCATATGTAGGAATTTGGTTTTATGGGAATAAGGATAGTATTTTCAGGTCGAAAAACATGCACTAAATACTATCCATGGAATATGCCATTGCTCTTACGGGCTTTACGCTTGCTGCCTACTCAGTAGTAGGTAATGACGTTATCCAAACACTTGGAACTTTCCTTACCTCAAATGAAAAAAGGCCTTGGTGGGTACTCTGGCTATTCGCTGGAGGAATCATGGCCGCCATCCTTATTCTAGGGTATACTGGACAAGGAGCCTTTTTGGGTGGAAATGACGTCGCTTTTGACCGCTTAGATAAAATTATCAAGTCCGAAGGTGAGATCAACCTTTCCTTCTGGTACCTTCTTCCACCAGCCATTCTTCTGCTGATCACAAGATTGGGGATTCCGGTGAGTACCACCTTCTTGATTTTGTCTTTCTTCTCCCTGAAAAACCTTCCAGGGATGCTCAATAAATCACTGATTGGATACGCCGTCGCCTTTGGCTTTGCCTTGGTGATGTATTTCATTTTGAGCAGATCGACAGAAAAGTACTTCATCAACAATCCTATGGGATCCAAAAACAACCTCATGACCAACAGAAACTTCTGGGTGGTTTTACAGTGGTTGTCTACGGGTTTCCTTTGGGCTCAATGGCTGACCCAAGACTTGGCTAATATCTATATTTATCTTGGTGATCCTGAGAAGATTGATCCAACTACCTTCTTTGTAACAGTTGCTATCTTACTGGGAATGCTGGCCTATATTTTTTACCAAAAGGGTGGGGCCATTCAAGGCATCGTAAAATCTAAAACCAATACTGCAGATATAAGGTCAGCTACCTTCATTGACCTATTTTATGGAATCTGTCTTTACCTTTTCAAGTACAACGCTTTGGGTCTTTGGGAAGCCAAGCTACCTATGAGCACGACTTGGGTATTCCTTGGATTGCTGGCCGGTAGAGAATTAGCCATCAGGTTCTCCTTGGGACCTAAGCCAGACAGAAAACTGAGTACCATGATCTTCGCAGACCTTGGAAAAGCAGCGCTTGGATTGATCATTTCTATCGCACTCGTAGTGATGCTCTATACAGTAGAAGGCAAGGATATTTCCGTTCTCTTCTCCTTCTAAACAGCCTCTTATATCAAAAAGAAAAGGGACAATCTATGAGGACTGTCCCTTTTCTTTTTATTCATGTATAGGATTCAGTTATTGCTTTTTAAACATCCCGGATCCAATAATATTTTTCTCAAATCTCCAATCAGGTTTCCAGAACAATTGGCTATCGTGGTCTCCATTTTTGTCTACATCATGTACACCACAATTGAAGCGTAAGTGCTTCCAATTATCTCCTTGCTTGGATTTGATGTAATCAATGGGGACAGCTGCTTCAACGATATAGCCCCAGTCTGTTTGGGTGGTAGCCACTTCAACGCCTTTAGGCAAATAGGCTTCTTGGAATAGGCTCGTGGATCCATCCTTCGTTGGGCAAATTCCCAATAGAGGCCAATCACGAAATGGACGTCCTCCCTCTCCTGTCATCATATCAGCCATGCTTCTGGCATCTAGGAGAAAAAAGGCGCCATCCTGGGTAGAAATATCTCCGTTTTCCTTTATCACCATATCGTCGTCAACCACCTCCATGGCCATATACACATAGTCCCCATGATAGGCAATATCAAAGGAAAAACTACCGTCTTTATCTCCTGTATGAGCAAAGGGAGAGGAAACAGCAATGGGATTGATTTCAGCAAATCTCAAATCAGGCCAATCCGATAACTTGCCATCTACCTTAATCGGCTTGCCAGAGTATTGGATGGGAAGTTGAGCCATAGGCTGAAGCTTAAATTCCTTCTCCCACTCTAATTCAGGCGCACCTTCTGGCTTATAGGTATAGGTAACTTCCGCTTCGAATGGGTCCATTTCAGAGAGAAATTTTTGTTCATCACTGGCCAAAGGAATGGCAACCTTCTCTACCGAATTAGGTCCAATTTCAATTTCTAAAGGGGCTGAGGCTACCCAGATATCCTTATGTGTTTCCAATTCCACCTCCACAAACAAAGGAATGTCAGCAGGATTGGTGAAGGTAAATCCTATTCCCCCTTCTTCAAAAACAGGCTCAGCTACCCCATCCTCTTCATCTAATTGATCCGCGACTGGAAGTTCAATCTGCATCAATTTTGCAGAAGTCAGCCCTCTCATTCTCTTCAACCCCTCCTCAGTTTGGACATTCTCATCCCAGATTCCATCCAATAACAGATTAGCCATAATAGGACCTTCTTCTGTCATGGTGATCCATACTACATGATCAAACTCACCGAAAGCTGGTCCACGAAGGCCAGAGCCTCCACCAGTAGTGGCTAGGATGAAATAATTCGAATTGTTACGCTCGTATTTGACATAGCGATGGCGATGTCCAACATAAACGGTATGCTTTCTGTCCTTGAGTAAGGTTTCTACCTCTTCCCACATTCCATTGTCCTCCTGATCCCAAAGCGGTTGGTGCATAAAGACAAGCGTCCACTTTACCTTGGAATTTTTGGCCAAGGTCTTCTTGATGTAATCATATTGGGGCTGGTCGATCGCGCCTCTTCCTGCTCCTCTCTTCAATTCTTCTGTATTCAAACAGAGGAATAGGACATCCTTATAGACAAAATGATAATAGTCCTTCCCAAACCTCTTCTTCCACTCCTCCGCCATGACATCATTGATATAATCATGATTCCCTGGTAGATAGAAAAAGGGCATGGTAAGCTTAGAAATAAATCCGTTGAATTCGTCCCACTCTTTATTGATCTGATCTCTATCTTCTGTATAACCCGTAATTAGGTCGCCCACACTCATTACAAACTCAGGTTGAAGAAGATTCAGTTTGTCTACAGCTACAGGAAATACTCCTGGCCTTACCCCTCCTGTTCTATCTGTAACAATAGCGAATTGGAAGGTTTCGTTACTATTGTTGACGTTGAGGTTGTTCCAAGGATGTATGTCTCCTTGTGAGTCAATGATGATTTTAGCCTGTTTTTGGGCCACCATCAATCCTCCCCATATCAACATGGAAAGCAAAATGATTTTTTTCATAGGGAATAGGTTAATGTTTCTCTTGAATGGACTCTTTTCCTGTAATTTGAATATTAATCCCAGGTAAAAGTATAGCAGTACTAATGTTTACCAATTGAGAAAAGTCTTAGAGGAATTGGTAACATTCTATGTCTAAAGTCAGGGATTTTTAATAACATGCAGTCGTTACCTCCTCTTTATTTATAGCTAAATATACCTACAATTCGATGCCTGAATAGGATGGGCAAGTATTCCAACACCATAATTCCATGAGACAAATTACAATCCTTTTTCTTGTTTTCATCTCGACCCACCACTACGGACAGCAACTAAGGAGACAGGCAGACTTTGGAATTTTAATGGAATCTCCAACTGAGGAGCAAAGCCAAGCTGCAGGCCTTGAAGCTGGTGAAGGGGTTTTAATCAAGGAAGTTATCCCCCTTGGAAGCGCCAACGCCATGGAGATCGAAATCGGTGATATTCTCACCCATTTCAACGATAAAAGTCTCAAAAACCCTGATGATCTCAATTCCAAATTGAAAGAATTACGAGCCGACGACGAGGTAAAAGTCAAGGTATTTCGAGAGGGTAAAAGCCTAGATTTGAGTGGTATCCTGCTCGCAAAAAGAAAGGAAGAATCTGGTTTTGGCGATATGATCTATGACCAGGTTGCCTACAAAGAGGGCCACTTAAGGAGTCTTACCATTAAGCCAGAATTAGATCAGGAAACCTATCCAGCCGTTCTATTCATTCCTTCTTATCCTTGTAGTTCCATAGACAATATTCCAGATTGGCATCCTTATAAAAAACTCATTGAAATCTTGGTGGAACAAGGTTTTGCTGTAATGCGAGTTGAAAAAAGTGGAATGGGAGATAGTGAAAACACAATTGATTGCGATGAGGTGAATTTTGAAGCGGATACGGAGGCCTATCAGAAGGCGTTTGAGAAGCTTCTTACCTATGATTTTGTGGATAAAGAGAATGTATTTCTCTTTGGCCATGGAATAGGAGGAGTCAATGCACCTATGGTCGCACAGGGGGAGGAAATCAATCCTAAGGGCATTATGGTATTCGGGACCATGAACAGCAGTTGGATGGAATATATGCTCATGATCATGCGCCAGCAAAATCCAAAACTAGGCATGGATTATGTAAGTCTGGAAGAAGCAAAAAGAGAATACTATCCCCTCCTCTACCAATTGGGAGTTGAGGGAAAGTCTCCCAAGGAAATTGCAGCATCAAGACCCAAATTGGCTGACATGATGAAGAGAGACCTTGCTTGGAATGGTGAGGACCTTATTCTTGGACGAAGCCATACATACTGGAATAGCCTTCATAACACCCGTATCAGCAAAGCTTGGTCTCAAGTCAATACCAGTGTTCTCAGCCTTTATGGTAGCCTTGACCTTCAGTCTGGTGGCGAATTGGACCACCAGGAAATTGCAGCTATTGTGAATGCAGCCAATCCTGGAAAGGGAGAATTTCATCTTTTACCGAATACCATGCACAACCTCGTTGAAGCGCCTTCTGAAGAGGCAGGTATTGAAGCGATGAAAGATCCTGCTAAAATGTGGAACCTCTATCAAAGTGGCTTTGCAGAAAAACTTCCCTTCAAAATGATTGAGTGGATGCAGCAGAGAATGGAAGAGTAAGCCTTTCTTCAACAAACAGTACAAACAGAAAAATCCTTCCCGCACAAAACTAATGCAGGAAGGATTTTTTTATGGGGCAAAATAGATTACTATTTCACGCGTATCGTTTGCCCAATCTTTAGTTTACTTGCCTGAATACCAGGATTCAGCGATTGGAGCTGTCCTACCGTTAATCCATAGTCTCGGGAAATCAGCCAAAGATTTTCTCCTTGCTTAACCTTGTGAAACTTCATGGATCCATTAGAAGGAGGAGCTGCCTGAGCGACTTTGGGTTTGGAAGTACTCGCCTTTCCGGAAGTAGAAATAGAAGTATTCACCCTTGAAGGCTTGGCATAAATCTTAAGCCTCTGCCCTACCCTAATCCGATATCTGTACAGGTTATTCCAGGCGGAGATTTGGCTTTTGCTTACGCCATATCTTTCTGCAATGGAGCCAACCACATCTCCACTCTTTACCTTATAGTAATACAGTTTGGTCCCCTTTGGCTGATAGGAAGACGAATAAGACTTATTGCTGGCGTAGCTAATAGGCTTGTCCGTGTAGGTCTGGTTTCTTTTCTTTCCATATTTGGCGGCAATGGCCTTTTCATGGCTTGCAAAGTAATTGGAAACCGAAGAAGGAACACGCAGCACATAAGTGTTCGAGCTGTAGGGAACACGATCCAATTTTAATTCTGGATTGAGGTAACGTAGCTCATTGATATTAGCCTTGGTCATTCTCGCAATTTCTTGCAGCGTGATATCAAGTCTCCTAATATGAAGCGTATCCTGAGACATTTTAAAATCCGGATACTCAGGGTAGATGTTGTATTCGGAAGAATAGTTGAATACATAGTTTACCGCGATAAAAGCAGGTACATACCCCCTTGTCTCTCTAGGCAGGTAAGGCCTAATTGACCAGAAATCCCTTTTCCCACCAGATCTACGAATGGCTTTTCTCACATTTCCTGCTCCACAGTTGTAGGAAGCAATCGCCAACAACCAGTCATCAAACTCCTCATAAGCATTTTTGAGATATTTAACCGCTGCCTTAGTTGATTTGTAAGGGTCTTTTCGCTCATCGACGAAGGTATTCACCTTAAGGTTATACATACGACCGGTAGACAACATAAACTGCCACAATCCTGTTGCTCCCACACGAGAACGGGCATGGGGATTGAGCGCGCTTTCTACGACAGCGAGGTATTTGATCTCAAGCGGCATATTATTTTTATCCAATTCTTCCTCAAAAATGGGAAAGAAAACAGGACGAAGTCCCAGCATTTTGGAAGTGAGATTTCTATTCTTTTTGGTGTAGACATCTATGTATCGCTTTACATAGGTATTGTATTCCATCGGAATCAAAGTAGGGAGCTCATATAGCCTTCTGCTCACTACACTAGAGTTATAGGTAGGAACTTCGTTGGATCGGAACTTACCTGTATTGTTCAGCAAGGTGTCATACTTGCTTGTAGTAGGTTTGGGGAACCTGTAGGTTTTGGAGAATCCTTTGATGGCTTCTTCTACCCTGTCGTCTTTTTCGAGTTGGGCAAAGGAAGAACCCTTGGTGGGTGTTTTGGTACTATCGGTTTTTGTCAGCGTATTTTGGCCTATAAGCAGGCTTGCTCCTATGAGCAACAAGGAAAGAAGAAGGGAAGTACGTTTCATGTATAGTTTGTTTCAAAGGGATTCTGGTCCTCTAAAAGTACGGCCAAAAAACTACTTTTCCGAATCTTTCCAATTAGAAAAAATCCAGCAGCAATAAGTTGTTAAGTATCAATCCTTACAAGTCAATGAAAAACTAAAAAGCTCTCCCTCCTCAAACGCATTTGCCATCAATTGTATACCCGTAGGCATTCCTGAGCTATGTTTTCCTAATGGAAAAGCCAAGGCTGGCAGTCCCGCTAAATTAGCATGAACCGTAAAGATATCGCTCAGGTACATTTCAATTGGATCATCTACTTTTTCTCCCAAGTTAAAGGCCACTCCTGGAGAAACAGGTGACATGATGAAATCAACTTCAGCAAAGAATTTATGGGTCTGATCTTGGATTTTCCGCCTTACTTTTTGTGCCCTCCCATAGTAGGCATCATAATAGCCAGCCGAAAGGACAAAGCTCCCCAACATAATTCTTCGTTTTACCTCTGTCCCAAATGCCTCCGAACGGGATCTGACATAAAGTTCTTCGAGATTTTCGGCCTTCGGGGCTCTGTATCCGTATCGTACCCCATCGTACCTAGATAAGTTGGAGGAGGCTTCAGCCGTAGTAAGCACATAATAGGTAGGTACCATATGCGACATCAAGGGAAAAGACAGCTTGACTAGTTCGTGTCCTTCTTTCCTCCTTCTTTCCATCCAGGCTTCAATCTGCTCCCGAATTTCTGCATCAAGGGAAGGATGTTGAATAACTTCCTCGAAGTAGCCAATTTTGTAGGTATCTTTTTGGGGAGTATGGTCTACGTATGTACCAATCTTTTCACTGGATGAGGTTTGATCGTGAGGGTCTAGCCCAGCCATGATTTCAGTTAAGAGGGCCGCATCCTCTATAGATCGGGTAATGGGTCCAATCTGATCAAAGGAAGAGGCATAAGCGATCAGGCCATATCTGGAAATTCTACCATAGGTAGGCTTAGCACCTACAACCCCACAAAATCCAGCAGGTTGCCGAACGGAGCCGCCTGTATCTGAGCCAAGAGAGGCATGGCATAGATTCGCTGCCACCGCAGCAGCACTTCCCCCTGAAGAACCACCCGTTACACGATTAGGGTCATGCGGATTCCTAACTGGACCAAAGGCAGAATTCTCATTGGATGACCCCATCGCAAATTCATCGCAGTTTTGATGGCCAATGACAATGGCATCCTCATCCAACAGTTTCTGTAGGGCAGTGGCAGTAAAAAGAGACTGAAATTCTCCTAAAATTTGCGAAGAGGCTCCCAAACGATGTCCTTTGTAACAAATAACATCTTTGATACCCAATACTAGTCCTGCCAATCGACCAGCAGTTCCTTTTTCAATCTTTTGATCTACTTCCAGTGCCTTCTGACGGGCTTCTTCAGTGTAGACCTCAAGGAATATGTTCAGGTCTTTGTGGTCTTCAATGCGGGCCAAATAAAAATCGACCAGATCGCTGCAAGACAACGATCTGGCCCATAAATCTCGCTGAATGTCAGCGAGTTTATCATATTCTTTCACAGTGTAACTTATCTTTAGCGATCCAATCTCTGCGCATCATCGATAGAGGTAGCCTCATCGATCTCACGCTTGATTTCTCTTGATGCATCCTTGAATTCACGGATTCCTTTTCCGAATCCACGCATGATTTCAGGAATCTTTTTGGCACCAAACAACAATAACAGGGCAACCAGGATAAGAAGCATTTCTGGTCCTCCGGGAAGGCCGATCAATAGAAAAGGTGCCTGGAAAATATTCAACATAATCATAGTCTTCTCCTCTTGTCAATGTTATACAAATATAAAAGAAAATTTATGGTGTACCTATAAATGGGTTCATTTATCTAAGAACCATTGACGCAAATCATTTGATCTAGATCTGCACCGCCCGCTCTCATAATCCCTTAAGTCGTATCAACCCTACCCTTATTGCAAGCTTTCAGCATTATTTCTTCCTCAAAACTTCCCCTTACTCCTTTGGGAATAATTGAAGAAAGGCTTGTTTGGCTTCTATACTGGATCGAATGATGCCACAAGTTTCATTGCTCGCAAGTATTAGACTTTCAGAAGGGGTAATATGTTTAATCAAATGATACAGAATAAAATAAGCGGCGAAGACATCACCCGTTCCTCCAAAGTTTTGGGCGAGTCTTTCATGTTCGTGTTTGAGCTTCTCTCTACCCTTTTTCAGAAATAAGCCGATTTTTTGTTGGGGAGAAGGAATACTCGTGGCGACAAAGGAGAGATCTGGGAATCGTTTTTCAAATGCTTCAATAGCCCTATATACCTCCACCTCCATTCCAAGCTCAAAGCCTGCATATAAGGATAATTCGGTAAAGTTAGGAAAGGCCCAGTCTGCCCTTGACAATAAATCAGGCCATCTTTTTACAATTTCAGGTTTCACATACAACCTTCCGTGATCCCCAGAAACAGGGTCAACGATTACCTTGGAGATCGCCTCTCTGTAATCATCGATGGCCTCCACAAGAATATCCACCTGACTTGCCTCTCCCAGATACCCAATGTATAAAACGAGACGCTGATTCTGTTGTCTTGCGATTTCAAGCGCCCCCTTTATCATGGGCTCAAGATCAACCGCTACTTTTTGATGCCCAGGCACATTGGTCAATCCTGTAAGAAGAAGAGAAGGCACAGGCAATACACGAGTTCCTAGCACACTCATCATTGCTTTCATACTAGCCGTACCATGGCTGGCCAAACTGTGCACCAGGAGAATCTGCATAAGTTGCTTCGTTTTTGAGGAAAAAAGACCTTCCTAGCCTTATTCGAGGCAAAGGAAAGATTTCCAAAATTATTAACATCTTCGAGGCCTAAAAATTTAATTTTCCCTCTTATTTTATGCAATGGCAACACATCCATCCATTTTTATAACTGACCTTGACGGTACCCTCCTCCGAAATGACTCAAGCCTTTCTGCTTTCAGCAAGCATGGAATCGAGGCAATGATCGAGGAAGGAACGCTATTCACCATTGCAACAGCCCGAAGCGTCACTTCCTCAAAAGGCGTCCTAGGAGACCTAAATCTATCCCTTCCTATAATTTGTTCCAATGGGGCCTATATTTCTGATTTGAAGTCTTCAGAACATAGATATATCAATTCACATCCCAAACCTGCTGATGAAGCTGTATTGGAACTCGTATTAGAGAAGGGTTTTCATCCCTTCCTTGGGACCTTTGATGGGAAGCAGGACCACCTGTATCTCGGAGAAGTAGCCAATGAAGGAATAGCATGGTACAAGGCGGATAGAGAGAAAGCCAAAGATCGTAGACTAACAACTGGAGTCGATGTGAGGATAGGCTTGCAAGAACATGTTATTAGTTTGAATGTGATTGACAGAAAGGGGCCTCTGGAGGAATTAGCGGCGCAAATTGAGGAGTTATTTCCCCATACATTTTGCCTCTATGTATATGAAAACTGGTATGATGAAAGCTGGTTCTGGCTCTCCATCTATCACAAGAATGCGACCAAAGGGGCTGCTATCACAACTTTATTGGATGACTTAAGCCTTCCTGAGGCCTATGTAACTGTGTTTGGCGACAACCTAAATGATTTGAGTATGTTCAAAATGGCTCATAAGGGTGTTGCAATGGGCAATGCTAGGCAGGAAGTAATAGAAGTAGCAAGTGAGATCATTGCAACCAATGAGGAAGATAGTGTGGTCAAATACATCGCAAAAGTTACCAATAACACAAAACTGCTGTAGTAGGGTGATTATTCTTGACTAGCTTACCTTTATTGAGAGGTAATTTTTTTACCAGAGAAATAAATTGATTCATGAATTACTCTGGTATAAGATTTGCCCTTATCATAAGGAAGCTGACTTCATGGTTGACCCAAGAACCCTAATAAAGACTGCCTTAAGGCCCATTTATTTCCGCCCAGCACCGGACCTGACCGCCGGAGCAGGTGTCAGCCTGCGTTCCCTTCGTCTAGAAGACATCAACCGACTCTTCGAGCTCATCGAAGAAAACAGACCTCACCTTAGAGAATGGCTAAGCTGGATCGAACTCATCCAGGACATTCATGACTGCCGTAAATTTATTTTTTCTGTCAACTACAAGAATATATACTCAGGGAAATGGGTATACGGAATTTGGTATGGAGATAAATTGGTTGGCTTACTAGACTTCAATGAGCCCAACTCCTCTAAGAAGGAAATATCAATTGGTTATTGGTTAGCCCAAAAGTACCAAGGCCGCGGAATTGTTTCACGCTCCGTAAAAAGCTGCTGCTCTTACTTATTCAAGGAAAGGGGAGTCAAAAAGATTGTCATTAAATGTGCTTCAGATAACGCAAGAAGCCGTGCAGTCGCCATAAGACTAGGATTCAACTGGGAAGGTATTACCCTAGATGCAGGTCAAGTCAATGGGAGGCAGGTAGACCTGGATCAATACGGACTTACTCTCAGAGACTGGAATGATCTACACGAAGCCTCTTAAGTCCAAAAATCCTTCAGAAAATCGAAGTTTTTTTTATTAGTTTGCAGAAGCGGAATTACCCCCTCTGACATTCCGGCTTCATCTTGATTGCTATCCTCAATTAGCTTCTCATGCTGACTACCATTGCCTATTCGATAATGGCTTTTCTGCTGCTGAGATGGTCGGTTGTCTTGTATAACCTCCTTCATCCCGCCTATCTGGCTTCTCAAACGCCCAGCCAATTTCCTTTGATCTCCATTCTGATACCTGTCAGAAATGAGGAAGCTAATATTGCTCCCATTATGCAGCAGATCAATCAGCTACAATATCCAAGACTTGAGGTTTTCTTTCTGAATGATCACTCTACCGATAATACGGAAGAACAACTCCGGATGATGATCTGGCAATATCCTTATGCCAGTTATTCCAATAGTCAGCCCCTTCCGGTAAACTGGTTGGGCAAAAACTGGGCTTGCCATCAACTCGCAAAATATGCCAATGGAAAGTATCTGATTTTTATGGATGCTGATATTGTTAGCCTGGACGAAAGGCTCCTTTCGATATCAGTATCAGCTATGCAAACACGTAAATTAAGTATGCTTTCCATTTTCCCGGATCAGATCATGGAGACCAAAGGGGAAAAGTTTGTTGTTCCATTGATGCATTACATCCTTCTATCCCTTCTTCCCATGTGGTGGATTTTGAAGAGTAAGCTTATCCCATTTTCGGCAGCCAATGGTCAGTTCCTGATGTTTGAGGCTCAATCCTACCAAAAGCATCAGTGGCACAAACGAGTCCACAACAAGATCATAGAGGATATAGGCATTATGCGCTCTGTCAAGAGAGCAGGGCTGAAGGGCATGTCTTATTTGGGAAGCGGCTTGATTAGGTGCCGGATGTACCGAAGCTATGTAGAGGGCTTAAGGGGATTTAGTAAAAATATCTTGGCTGGCTTTGGGAACAGTATCCCAGCCCTATGGATATATATGGGAATCATAATACCTGGGGAGCTATGGGCAAGTTGGATGTTACCTTGGGCGTGGGGATTGTTCGCTTTGGTCCTGATTTTGTCTCTTAAGGGAATGATTGCGTACTTAGCACGTCAAAATATCTGGGAGAACTTATTGTACCATCCCCTGCAGATGTTGTCCATGTTGTGGATCAGTGGGATTTCAACCCGGAATAAAATTATCGGAAAGAACGAATGGAAAGGTCGGAACGTTCAGTTACAATAGCCATTATTGTACTTGCTATATTTCATGAGGTCGGCGTAATAGGTCTACACCTAGATGCAACAAAGGAGATTTTTAAAATGCTGGTTCCCATGAACCTTCTCCTCTCTATCAGTATTCTCGCCTACTTTCACAAAGCATGGACGGTTCCATTTGGCATTTTCGCCTTTGTTACCTTTTGGGCAGGGTATTTGATCGAAGTCATTGGGGTAACCACAGGCGCTGTCTTTGGCCCATATCACTATGAAACTGCACTTGGATTTAAGATCGCGGGTGTTCCTCCCCTCATCGGAATCAACTGGCTGATGCTGGTCTATATCAGCAACATCATCAGTCAAAAAGTCGTCAAAAATATTTGGATACGGGCCACCCTAGGTGCCATCTTGGTTCTTCTTCTTGATTTGGTCATAGAACCTATGGCGATTCAATATGATTTTTGGTTATGGGATACTGAGCAAGGTATTATTCCTACTCAAAACTACATCGCTTGGGGCCTCATTGCCTGGCTGATGTCATTTGGCTTTCACTCTATTGATCAAGAAAAAGAGAATAGCATAGCGCCAGCACTTTACGTCATCCAATTGCTATTCTTTACGCAGTTTCTTGTTATCGATTCAACAGTATAAATTTTTCTCTTATTGCCTCCCTCCTTTAATGTATCTTGCGATAAGAAGATTGAGCCTATGAAAAACAGGATTTTTGTCAGCTTATTTTTCATACTGGGAATAAGCGGAGCCTTTGCCCAAAACTTTACCGGAGGAATTACATCTGGACTGATCGCAAGTACTGTATGGGGAGATAATCTCGCTGGATTCAGACAAGCGGGTTTGATGGTCGGAGGATACGTTCAGTACCCAATCAATGAGTCTTTAAATTTCCAGCCTGAAATTCGATTTGAAGCCTTAGGAAGTAGGGATGATGTTGGTATTCGTGGCCTTCGGACAAGGTACATCAGCTTTCCCATTCTCCTAAACGCAAATCTTAAGCTCAATATCAACGATAAGAAATACGGAATCAGGCTTGACCTTGGCCCTTCTATAGGATATTTACTAGGGGCCAATGATACGTTTTCTGGGGTCATTACCACCAGTCAGTACAAGCGTATTGATCCCAAAATTGTAGGGGGGACAGTGTTCAAAATCAGCGAACGACTTCACTTCAGCACCAGACTGACGCTATCGGTCATATCTATCGTTACCTCCTCAGGTAGAAGAAATCACTGCTTCTCCAGGCAGCCCGGTCTGTGTAACTATTATGCTACCTTCGCCCTTCGCTATCAATTGAAGTAGTCCTAGCGATTGCGATACAAATAGTGTTTTCTGCTACGCTGTTGAGTCTCGTTAAACAGCCTGAACAAGTATATCCCTTCCTGCCCCTCGGGCAACCTGATTTTCTTACGTTTTTGAACCCATGCTTCTTCAAACTCCTCTCTCACCATGATCCGGCCCTTGATATCTAGCATCATAAAGGTTACTGGCTCAGGAGATCGGTAATTCAGTGTGATAAACTTACAGTCTCTTCCCTCCTGTATAAAAAATCCTAAGTCTGAAGGACGCATAAACGATACCTGAATGGTGTTGCTCATGATGACGGTCTGCCCCTGTTCGATCATTCTCACTCGATAATAGACTACATGGCCAAGATCTTTCTTACAATTCCTATGAACAAAATGCTGTTTATGTGTTCGGTGAATGGGCGAAAAAAGGATACCATCCAATGATTCTTCTACCGTAAACTCATGATGACGAGACGGAGGAGGACCATGCCATCGCAACCTAAAGCCCTCAGGCCTCATATCCCCCTTTAAGCGAAGCGCTTGCACCGGAAGGGTAACTGCAGATGTACAAGAGGAGGTAATGGTGATAAAGACCATAGCCGTATCCGACAAAGGTCCCCCCATGCCATCGGTGGTTTTATCCCAAATTCGGTAGTCGAAAGAAACAGGCGTGCTATCATTTCCATTAGGAAAAAAAGTCAACAAACCCGATTCCGAATTAAAAGAAAGTCTACCAATAGAGGCATCGAGGGTATCGTGTGCCACAGATGAGGAATCAATTTCATTGTCTCCATCCCAGTCATTGTCCAAAATAGAATATTGAGCACTTAGCCCAGGTCGGGTACATACTGTATCATTAACCGCCACTGGTGGGCAGGCTCCCCCTACTTCAAAACTATCTTGATCTGAACTGGTAATGGTATTCAGCCATGTATTGATCATAACTTTGTCACCTTTATTACTCGTCCAAGAATTACAGCCCGAACTACAACCCGTCAAATCACTGTTACCTAAAGAGGTATTGGTGTTGTCAAAATACATGAGGGGACTCATTCCCACCGGTCTAACTACCTCACAATCAAACCCATTAGTATGATTTTCAGCATCCCAAATGGGAAAATGCACGATACCCGCTAAAAACTCTACCTTGACCAGCCCAGTTTGATCTACCTCAATCGTATCTCCTAGACCATCTACCCCATCCCAAGGAATACAAAGTTGACCAGCGGTGGTAGTTTTGTAGGGAAAATACACATCTCGGCCTCCGGTCGTGAAGCTTCCATCTCCATCCAGATCGATGTAAACATTCATCTCCCCTATCCGGGTCGTATTCACCAAAATACAATAGGAATCCTCTATGGTACACGCATTGATTTCCATGTAGGTAACTTCTCCAGGTGTTCCCGACGGAAAAGCTGTCTCATCAGGTTCGTTGAGGAAAACTGGATATTCAGGGATCGTCAAAGACTTTGAAGAGGTTGATTGTCGATCAGAAACAATGTTGCCCGTAGTATCCGTTCCACTGCTGTTAAATGAAACCGTAAAGCCAAAAGGCTGTATTTCATTCATCTCCATTTTGATGACTAAGCTGTCATTTGTCCATGTATAAAAATCCATACAGGCTTTGTTGGAGCCACTATTGGTATTGATATGCCATCGATAGGTAAAGAGTCTTCCATCAATAGCTGAGGGATTTAAAGGATCGCTCACGTCCGCCACCGTCACATCAAAGGGGTGAAGGAAGTACTTGCTTTCTCCTGGAGTAGCGACCAGGGAATCACTGACGTTGAATTGAATTTGATAGTCCCCCGCAAGGTTAGGTACACACTCAATTGCACTGTAGCCAGTTGCCCCCCCTATGACAACAGGCCCTACATAGGCCTCCACTCCATCATCTGCTATATAGCCTGCATCAGAACTGCTTTCTGCGACTCTACCTGTACAGTGAATGTTTCCTTCGGGATCAAGAACCTGATAATACACGGTCTTAGATGAAGGGATTTTTCTGGTAAATCCCATGTAGATCGTTTCTGTGGAAGGGTCAGTAATTCTTACATGAAGCAAATCTGTGCTAGGTCGACCATAACCAGGGCCTTCCTTACCAGATCCGTCATTTCCTTGTATATAGGCTATACAAGAAGATGAAGAACCAGCCGGCATCAGTTGTGCCGTCCCTTCTGCATATACAATGCCGATAGAGCAAAGGATGTATATCCAGAGCCATAAAATAATGTCGTACTTCATGTAGGAGGTAATTACATGTTGCAAGTACCTAAAAGTAGTATTTATCCAAATATCAAATAATACGAAAATAGGTAATACCTTTCTCCTATTTTTCCCTTACTTTATGGGCTTTAATGATACAGTAGTGCCTTTTTTAGGGTTTGCGAGAACACCCTTTTTTGCTAATATTGGAAGGACGCATCTACATATAAAAGAAGGGGAAAATGGCGATCAGAATATTTATCACTGGCGGAACATTCGACAAGACCTATGATATCCTCAGAGGCCAGCTTTATTTTGAGGATTCGCAGGTACCAGATATGCTACGTTTAGGTAGAAATAGTGTAGAGGTAAGGGTAAGAACCCTGATGATGATAGATAGTCTAGAAATGACGGATGAGGACAGAGATATGATTGTAAGGAACTGCAGGGCTGCAGCGGAAGACCATATTCTTATTACACATGGAACTGATACCATGGTAAAGACAGCCAGGTTACTCGCACAGGAGGTTCCTGATAAAACCATAGTCATTACTGGCGCAATGATTCCCTATCGGTTTGGCAGTTCGGATGGTTTTTTCAACCTCGGATCAGCTCTTGCCTTTGCTCAGATTCTTCCTAAAGGAACCTATATTGTCATGAATGGCAGGTATTTCGATGCGCACAATGTGGTGAAGAATACCAAGACAGGGATGTTTGAAGAGCTTAGCTTTGTCGATCCTTAATCAAGCCTTCATCCTTCAAAATCCAGAAAGCCGTATCAGCAACACTTGTACCTTTGTGAACTGTATTGGGAAGGATTAATTTCCTGTGCAGCAACCATTCTGGCCTATTCTCTGGATCTGGAGCGAATAAGATGTTGAAGCTGGCACGAGATTTACCTGGGACAGCCTGCTCATAATGTACCTTTTCGATTTGCTGTCTCAGGATGAGAGGTACAAAGGAATATTTTCTATTCTGCATGAAAAAATAAAGGGCCATGAAAGCTGCAAGCGTCAGAAAAAAAGTCAGAAAATAATTTTGAATGACTAATCCAAGCCCTCCTCCTAGCAACAACAATATGGCTAGAACCAAATACAAAGGCGCTGCGCTCAAAATTCCTCTTTGAAACAGCCACTTCCCTACCCTTCCCGAGACATCATGCTGGTTGATTTCCAACCGGTCTCGGTACACAGAGCAGTAACCGCCTTTTATGTTAAAGGACTTAGCGCTTGTCCGCATGTATTACTGTTTTTCCTGTAGAGCCTTATATTCTTCCAGAAGTTCTATTTCCCTGAAAATCTTCCTCATGATGACATATTTATCTTGGATAAGATCGAGTCGCCATAGATGATCCTCAAAGGGCTGATCCAATCCGTAATCCCAGGTTTGCTCTACATAAAAGTCCTCGGGTTCAATTTTTTCAAACTCCCCCCAGATACGTTGTTTGCCATCCTCTGTTTCAATTTCATAATAATCCAGTTTCAATTTTTCTTTTCTGAGATTAGTTGAACCATAGAGTTCTGTCCAAACAACATAGGGGGCTTTAGCCAAATTGATCAAACCACCTTGTTCCACCTTAAAACGTGTTTCATCTAATACTTTACCAGATGCGTCTTGAATGACCAGTGTATGCAGGCCTGGTTCTAGACTGATGTTTTTGTAGGAATTTGCTGGCATGTTGAGTTTGACCTCATCAATTTGAACTTGAAGATCGTCATCCCCAGCATTGTCCAGATCGATGTTCCCTTCTTCACAAGAGAGGAGAAAAAGAGAAACTATACTTAAGAGAATAATTTGCTTGATTCGCATGAAGTTTGACTGCATTTAGCTTCCAATCAGGAATATAGTGTCAACATATAATCGGAATAATAAGATTGTTCCGCTTACTAAACTACTGGAAATATCCACAAGGTTCAACCTTTCTCACAAAGAGCATATAGATATCTCTTTCAGCAGATTTTGACCATTCTAACCCTTGCTTGTACTTGTATTCAGGTCTTAGGGTTCGATTCGAGGTAGAAAATCTTTGTTACTCAAAGGACAGACCCAATTACAAAAATGCTGCAACCTCCTCGAATTTTTGAGCGTTTTGGCAAAATAAAACAGACATTCCTGAAAAGGAATGTCTGCAGCATGTAACTATTATATTAGGATATCTTATCAGGAAAACACCTGAATGGATTCTGTTTTATTGGAAGTTCCAGCGAGTGAATAGACCGAATGACTGTAGGTTGGTCCCAATCATCTGGCCATTAAAGTGCATTCTGTATCCGATGCCGTAGCGTCCTTCCATTCCAAGTTCTAATCTCTTTAGGATGGTGATACTTGCTCCAGCTTGGGCATATACACGCTGGCTCACGCCATTTCTCAAATTAAAGCTCTCTTGAAGATATTCTCTTTCTTCGTTTACTTCACTAGGGCTAATTCTAGAAAGTCCTGTATTTAGGAAAGAAGCTGTTTCAGCTCTTCTTGCAATGTCTCCGTATACGTTTAGCTCGTTTCCGAAGGTATATCCAAGGTTAGTACCGAGGCCACCATAAAGGCTGAAGCCAGCATAAGAAACTCTGCGCAATACTGCCATATCAGCTGCTAGCTCGTGTCCCCAAGCGGTAAGCGTCAAATAGTCATTGTAAGCTGCTAGATGGTCATAGCTGTAATATGTCATTCCGTCTACACGGTTGATCACAGTAACCAAAGAAGTATGAACTTCAATGTTTGGCATCAGTTGAGGCTGGAAAACGGCCTGAATTCTCATATGAGGGTTCTCACATACTTCTCCGTAGCGATCCAATTCTGATGGGTCTACATCCAAGTACTCAAATAGCGTTTGATCTCCGGTCATTCTCAAAAATCTGTCGGCTCCTAAGCCAACAATACGATCTTGCTCAAGGCCGAAAGAAATACCAGCGCTTTTTAATTTCCACTGGCTGAATAGCATCTTACCTGTTTGGGCTTGTGTGGTTCCCAATAAGGCAAGTAGGGTAAGGATAGCAATGATTCTCTTCATGGTAAATCGTAATGCTTAAGTGTTTAGTATAATTGTAAAGGGTAAATGATTCCTTAAATCAGATGTTGATTGTACCAATTTGACAAATAGTTCAGAAAGAAAAAATGTCATTTCAGCTACACTGACTTAAGGAGCCGCGATTTTTCTCATCTAACAAACAGACGTATAGTATAGATGAAGTGCTGTTTAAGTCAATATAAAATAAAAAAAGGGCAATCCCGCGATTGCCCTTACATATTTATTAATCTATTGACTTAGCCAGCTTTCCTGAAATCGATCAGGTTAGCAGCTGTCAGTTTCTCATTCGCGAGATCCACTGTAATGTGAAAATGCTCCTCCTCGCTATCAGGCATGTCAAACATGATGTCCAACATGATCGCCTCAATAATAGAACGCAGGCCACGAGCTCCTAGGTCTAATTCAATTGCTCTTTGAACAATTGTATCCAGTACCTCTGCTTCGAAGGATAATGACTTTCCTTCCAGTTGGAACATGCGTTGGTATTGCTTGATAAGGGAATTTTTAGGCTCCACCAGAATCCTTCTTAAGGTAGTTTCATCAAGAGGATTCAAATAAGTCAACACCGGAAGACGTCCAATAATCTCTGGAATTAGACCGTAAGAACGCAAGTCAGCAGGCTGTACGTAGCGATACATATTGGTCTTGGAAACATTGTTAAACTGGCTACCTGAACCATATCCAATGGTTTTTACCGATACCCTATTGGCGATGGTACGGTCCAAGCCTTCAAAGGCACCTCCACAGATGAAAAGGATATTTTTGGTATCAATTTGTACCAGACTTTGTTCAGGGTGTTTACGTCCACCCTTAGGTGGAACATTGGCAACACTTCCTTCAAGCAGTTTTAGCAAAGCTTGCTGTACTCCTTCTCCACTTACATCACGTGTGATAGATGGATTATCAGATTTTCTGGCAATCTTATCTACCTCATCTATATAAATGATTCCCTTCTCCGCTGCCTCTACATCGTAATCTGCTTCCTGAAGAAGCCTTACAAGAATAGATTCGACATCCTCTCCCACATATCCTGCCTCTGTCAAAACCGTGGCATCAGCAATACAAAAGGGAACGTTCAAAAGCTTGGCGATGGAGCGTGCCAATAAGGTTTTACCAGTACCTGTTTGCCCAACCATGAGAACGTTGGATTTTTCAATCTCAACATCTTCATCTTGCTGAGCCTCCAGGTTCATCACTCTACGGTAATGGTTATATACCGCAACAGAAAGGACCTTTTTGGCTTCGTCTTGCCCAATGACATAATTATTGAGGTGCTCAGTAATTTCTCTTGGCTTGGGAACTCGAGAAATAACCGTAACCGGCTTTTCTCTGAATTCTTCCTCAATAATAGTATTGGCGTGAGCGACGCAATTTTCACAAATATGTGCCCCTCCGTAACCGGCAAGCAGAATACGGACTTCGTGTTTGGAACGACCACAGAAGGAACAGCTCTCGTTTCTCATTCTTTTGTTTTCAGATTAATGCCTAATTAGGCCTTAGGGGCACCCCCAGCAAGAACTTCGTCTACAAGACCATAAGCTTTGGCCTCTTCAGCAGTAAACCAGTTATCACGGTCAGAGTCCTTTGCAATTGTATCGAATGATTGCTTAGTATGACGAGCAATGATGGTATAAAGTTCGTCTCTTACTTTATTCATCTCATTGACGTAGATGTTCAAGTCAGATGCTTGACCTTGTGTACCACCTAGTGGTTGGTGAATCATCACTCTTGAGTGAGGCAAGGCAGCTCTTTTACCATCAGTACCTGCAGTCAACAGAACAGACCCCATGGAAGCAGCCATACCTGTAACGATAGTAGCTACATCAGGGCTAACTAGTTGCATCGTATCGTAAATTCCTAGTCCGTCATAAACAGATCCTCCAGGAGAGTTGATGTAAATGCTAATGTCTTTGCTACTATCTACAGACTGTAAGAATAGCAGCTGAGCGCTTACGATATTGGCTACCTGTGGCATAATCGCCATCCCCAAAAAGATGATACGGTCCATCATCAGTCTGGAAAATACATCCATGGCTACCACATTCATTTGTCTTTCTTCAATGATATTAGGGGTAAGGCCATAGATTCCAGGGATAGAACCCATTTGCTTGTTGGTTGCGCTCTGGTAATCATGGAGGGTCATGCTACTTTTGTTCAAGTGCATTGACCAGTACTTTTGAAATTCGTTTTGTGACATAGGATCAATCATATTCCCTTGATTTATAAAGGTAGTTATTATTTAACGACAATTACCAATTCTCATTTGAAAACTAAGCCTCCAAATAGGTGCTTTTCTAAGCCTCTAGTCTAAGAACCAGTCAGGTATCGTATTCGTAGGTGTAATCGGCTATAAGATCATTTTACTTCCGTGAGAGCAAACAGAATCCAAGCTCGGTTGTTTCTCATATCATTACTTTCACTTGCGCATCTATTTCAGACATTATATTTTAATGAACCTAAAATATATGCCGCCAGAGGTTATGCCTCCGAAACATTATGATCAATTATACCATTAACCTACATCCGATTGACCCACAATCTGCACCATTTGTGACATGGTATACTCAAAAATCTTTCCCCTTTATTAACTTCCTCCCCATAACGAATACAAACATGGCTAGATCGTGCTTGTCTCTCCTTGCCTTTATCTGTTTGATCTGTAGCTCACTATCGGGTCAACAAACCGACTTTGAGTCACATACTCCTTATATAAAAGGAAAAGTATTGTTCAAAATTCACCCTGACTATTCTCAGGCTTGTCAGGCTTCCTCGATAGAGTTAGAAGGATGGAACTCTTTTCTGAGTGCTATTCCCGAAGCCAAAATCGAAAAGATGTTTCCGAATTTGTCATCCCCATTGGCAAAAAGAAGGAATGATTTAACTAGACAGTATGATATCAGGACCATTTATATTCTTTCATTTCCAGGCGAATATCCAGTAGAAACTATTAGGCAATATGTCCAGCGCCACCCTGCGGTGGTGTACGCAGAACCATGGTATATCCAACAGACCTTTTACAATCCTAATGACATTGCTGCAGATACCAGTGGGGGTATTTCTGAAATGTGGTACCTAGAGCAAATCAGGGCACGTGAAGCATGGGATATAGAAAGGAATGATACGACAGTTAAAGTAGGGGTGGTAGATTCTGGCACATGGAGTGATCATCCAGACCTAAAAGACAACTTAGCTTATAATTATGATGATCCTTTAGATGGAATAGACAATGATTTCGATGGTTACATTGACAATTATTATGGCTGGGATTTTGGAGGGCCAAGCCTTTTGAACGACATCCAGGACAATCAGCCTTCGGTTGGAAATGTTCATGGGCTTTGGGTAACGGGTATAATTGGAGCCACGGCAGATAATCTCATTGGGATGCCCTCGGTTTGTTTCAACTGCAAATACCTACCTATCAAAGCAGCTTCTGATGACTTCATTCAAGGGATTACACATGGATACCAGGGTATTATTTATGCCATCGAACAAGGAGCAGAAGTCGTTAACTGTTCATGGGGCTCCACCACTAAATCCCTCTTCGCAGAAAACATCATCAATTATGCCACCCAAGTTAGAGGAGCAGCGATTGTTGCGGCCTGCGGAAATTCTGGAGCAAACGAAAGATTTTATCCTGCAGGATATAAAAATGTCATTTCTGTAGCGAATAGCTCTTTTGGGGACGAACTGTATACAAATTCTACCTATCACTATTCTGTGGATGTAGCTGCACCAGGATGGAGAATCTTAAGCACCTTCGGAGCCAATGATTATTCAAAATGGGGTGGAACTTCTGCGGCTTCTCCTGTTGCAGCAGGTGGTGTTGCGCTTGTCAAGGCCCACTTTCCTGAGTTAAGCGGATTTCAGGCAGGGCAGCGATTAAGAATGACAGCAGACTATATTGATGACGTGAACCCAGGTAAGGAAAATAGGTTAGGAAATGGGAGGGTGAATTTATTAAGAGCCCTGACAGATCCAGCCGTTCCTTCTGTGAGACAACAACAGCTTCGAATTCAAGCTCAGGATGGGACGCAAAACTTCGACTCGGGAGATAGCCTTGAAATTGATGTTTGGTGGGTAAACCATTTGGCCGCTAGCAAAGACCTTCGCATTTCCCTCTCGGTTCCGACTAGTTATTCACCCTTAGCAGAATTGATTGATGGTGAATTCATCAAAGGCAAGAGCGAGACAGACGAACTGTTTCAAACTTCCCGACCATTTAAAATAAAGTTAAAAGGGATCATTCCTCCGGATTTCACCCTCTATTTAAGGTTGACCTATACAGATACAGTATTGGGCTATCAGGATTTTGAATACATCGACTTCCCTATTAATCCTTCTTCCATTGTGGTTAAGGAGAATTTTTTGGGAACCAATTTTAACGGGGATGGACAGTTTGGTGTGTCAACAAGCGAAAACGTCTTTCTTAATTACAAAGAAAAGCCCTCCATGATGCTTTATGGTGGGTTCATGGTAGGAGACTCCCCACAAAGGTTATCGGATGGTGTCAACAACAACGGAGAAAGCGATCCTTCAGATTTTGCTGTTGTTCGGTCAGCTGCAAAAACGGGAAATATAGAAAGCCATTTCGAAGGAAGTGCCATTTTCAACGATTCCAATGCTCCAAATCCTCTAAATATCGATGTCCAGCAAGATGTTTATGCATATAAGGACGCAGCCGTCAATGATGCGGTTTTCTTCAAGTATACCCTCATCAATAATCAAGCAAGCACGATGGCCAACCTATATGCTGGGATGTATACGTTATGGGGGCTATCCTCCAAAAGAGGTGCCATTAACTTTGATGGGATTTTTCGGAATACAGCTACCTATGATGAATCCTACAAACTGGTATATGCCTTTGATACAGACAGCTTACTGAATGACGTGGTAGGGATGGCATTATTGAGCGAACAGGATTTCAAAACTACTGCCTTTGTTCGTCAATTATTTCCATATGTGGACGAGGATGACACCACCCATTTCACTGGCATATCAACTACGCCTAACCCAGTTAATGGAACGAAGTCTTCTACGGCTGTTGAACAATGGGTAGGGTCTTATATTGGGGCTGGTCCCATCACTCTTTTCAGCGGGCAAAGTGATACAGTCGCTATTGCCCTACTAGCAGGGGATGACCTTGCTGACCTAAAAACCAATGTGGAAGCAGCAAGAATCAAATATTACTGCGACATCCAGCAAAATGGACCACAACAATCATTCATCTTGGATTCTTCGCCTTTGAAGGGGAGTCCAGTTTCATTCTCTGATCAGAATGGACAAATTGACTCCTATTTTTGGGATTTTGGAGATGGAACTACCTCTGCTCAGTCAAATCCAACGCACACCTTTGATGAAGGAGGATTTTATGAGGTCCAATTAACAGTGGAGAGAGGGATATGTAGGAATACATTTAGAGAGACTATTTGGGTCAACTTCCCTGTTACCCTAGCTGAACCCATAAAGGAGGAAATTCGCCTATTCCCTAACCCTTCTAAAGGTCTTCTCCAGATTGAGACATCCGAAGACTATCAATTGGATCGGGTAGAATTATCGGATAGCCGGGGCAGGCTCATTTGGAAAAGCGACCTTTTGGCGGCCAGCGGAAGAGTCGAGCTCGAGATTCCAAGTCGAGTAGAAAATGGGCTTTACTTTATCCGATTATTTGAGGGAGACAAAAACTGGCCATTCAAAGTTATCATCCAGCGATAATCAGGAAAAAAATATTGGCTGATATTCAAAAAATCTACTGTTCATACAGTGCTTTAGACCGAAAAGCCTGAATGATTATAAAAAATACTTATTTGAAAGTCGAATATTTTGAATATTCAACTAGAAAAATTTATCTTGCGCTCAAAGAAGGTATTACGAGTCATCGCTAATTAACTTCTCAAATCCTGCCTGACATAATCCCTGTAGGGATATCCAACAGCCATGTTCCAATTAAGCACAGGTCTCCAAACTTTTCGCCTTTGGGACTATATCAATTGAGTTTTTTTTGGGAAAAACATAATCCGCTAATTCGCTCTAAAACAGCCTTTTAGAAAATGGACTTCCAAAAATCTATTATTGAACAGTTGTTCTAATTTTAAATTTGTTGTATAATTACTCTGTGGAAATTCAAAATGTCCTAATCTCTGATATTTTCATAAAAAAATAGAACATCAAAATCCATGTACGCTCTAACGCTTCACGAAACTATTTAACCCCCCAATAATGACTTCTGTAGACACTGCTTCTGTAAGTTCCTTTGCTCAGCTTGAAAAAGCTTTCTTTTTATTAAGCGAGGTTAATCGCAAACATCACGAGTACATCAAGACCAAGCATAAAATCAATGGCCTGGAGATGGAGATCATTCAACTCATTGAGTTGGAGGGCAAGAAGAAGATGAAAGAAATTGGCCAGTACTTTAATGTCAAACTTAGTACGCTGACTTCAATCATTGACAAAATCGAAAAGCAGAGATTGGTTAAACGCGTGAACTCTCATGATGATCGCCGTGTAGTTTTTCTTGAAGTAACTAAAAAGGGAAAAAAGCTTTATCAGGATTATATGGATCACATCAAGCTTATCTCCAACATGATCCGTGAAGAGATGGCTGAAGAAGAAATCACTGCACTGGTAAATGGGCTAGATACTATGAGCCAGTATGTAGAAGGCAACAGCCTTTCTTCTTAGTAATTCATTCAACAAACAGGGGAAGACCTCCTTATAGATCATCGATTTTATAGGACTACTCCCATACACTGAGAAAATAACCTGTTCCCGTCCATTCGGACGGGATTTTTTTATGCCTAAGGTCTATTATACCGAAGCGATCAAATTGTGAGGAAGAAAGGTTTTAGACAAAATGAGCAGAATTGAGCATTTTCATTCATTTCTTCAAAATATCAACTTCCAAAAATCGAAATAATATATTCAACTGAATTTTGGTGAAAAATAAAAGATAATCATTGAAAAAATTGGGAGTTTTGGAAGCATGAGAAAATAAATTAGAAGGCTTTTCAAAAATCATATAATATTATCTGCCCTTTAATCCAATATTTAAAAAACTTTGTTTCTCGCAAAATAAAAAGGTATTCGAAGCGTTTCCTATAAAATCCCCCCTAAGCAGGAGGTTGAATTTCCACCCTCTTTATGCTTAATCCGCGTAGCAATTTTACTCCATGAAAACTTGTCCTTTGAACGGATTCAAGCCTCTGCTGGGGAGTTAGGTATGCCTTATACAAGGGGAATATCCTACAATATATTAAAATATCTTACCCTGTACGCATTTGCAAAATGCTGGTATGTACATGGGTATTATATTACCTACTTTTGGAATATACTTATTTCAATAAAGGGACTTTCCTTCTGAAATGTTAAAGAAAATGTAAGTCTTTGAAATTGGTAAATTATTAAATTTTAATTATTGTTATTAATTATTCCTTTTTTGTATTATTTTGCATATCGTTAAAAACTGTATGCTTTTTAAATTGTTCGAGCCAGATGAGTACCGTGAGTAAACTATTTCCAGAACCCAATGCGATTTTTCTGGAAAACACCATCAATGAATTAGTCCTAGCCCTGAATCTTAAGCGTCAATCTTTGTTGGATCACTATTCAGTGAACGAACTGGAGGTTGACATCATTGCTTACCTGCAAGAGCAGGAGCAAAAGAAAATGAAAGAAGTAGGTGAACATTTTAACATTAAACTGTCCACACTTACCTCTACCATCGACAAGCTTGAAAAGCTCAAGCTAGTCAAGCGAAAAAATTCCAAAGATGATCGTAGAGTAATCTACATCAAGCCCACTTCCAAAGGGCAGAACCTGCTATCCGAGATCAATTCCCCCGCAAGAAATATCGCCGATGGAATCATCCGTGAGATGAACAAATCAGATTTTGACATCGTGCAAAAAAGTATAAACCGCATGTTGGAACTAGCCAAAGGTTAATCGAGATTACATGAGGAATAAAAGAGGCGCATCCTAAGGGGTTGCGCCTTTTTTGATGTCCACAATTAGGTGGATAAATGGCCTTTTACAAGCTAGAACCGTATAAAAATTATTCACTACATTGATTTTTAATATTTTCGTCCAAACGGTTCGGACGATTTCTACGCAGACAAGCCCTTTTTCTATGGATTTTTTCCTACTCCAACTCAGTGAAAATACCCAACTGACCCTAGAAATTCTGGGGCTTGTTCTTGTGGTAGCAGGGACAGTGGCGTTCTTCTATTACGTCCCCGTTGGTCTGTGGATCACAGCCCTTTTCTCGGGTGTAAGGATTAGTATCTTCCAGTTGCTCGGGATGCGTCTTCGCCGAATTCAACCCTCCATTATTGTAAATGAGTTGATCAAAGCCAAAAAGGCTGATCTATCCGATGTCAAACGAGATGCCTTAGAAGCCCACCATCTTGCCAACGGGCACATTACCACTGTTGTAGATGCCCTAATTTCTGCCAAAAACGCAGGAATTAGCTTACCCTTTGAACAAGCAGCAGCCATTGACCTGGCAGGTAGAGATGTCCTACAAGCTGTAAGAGACTCGGTCAACACCAAAGTTATCGACTCCCCTCTGGTAGAGGCAGTAGCAAAAGATGGTATTCAGCTTATTGTGAAGGCAAGAATTACCCTGATCGTTCAGCTTTCTAAATTGGTAGGTGGCGCAGGTGAAGAAACCGTAGTGGCCAGAGTAGGAGAAGGAATTATTACCACGATCGGTTCGGCAGAAACCCATGAAGAAATTCTCGCGAACCCTTCTCTTATCTCACAAAGAATCATGAATGCGGGTTTGACCTTTGGAACTGCCTATGAAGTGCGCTCGATTGACATTGCGGACATTGACATAGGAGAAAACAAGGGAGCAGAACTAAAAGCCAAAGAAGCCGAAGCAGAGCTCAAAGTAGCCCGTGCAAAGGCCGAAGAAAAACGTGCAGAAGCAGTAGCAGAAGAACAATACTTCAAAGCCCGTGTGCAAGAAATGCGAGCGAAACTGATTGAAGCAGAATCCCAAGTTCCCATGGCGATTTCAGAAGCTTTCCGTATGGGTAATCTAGGAATTTGGGACTATCAGCGCCTTCAAAACATGGAGGCTGACACAAAAATGAGAAAATCATTTGCTGACCTGGAAGAAACATCTCCTGATGAAGAAACTGAATAATATAGGGTGGGGAGTCATTTGGCTCCCTTTTCTGTTTTTACAGGCTACATACGCCCAGATACCAGCTGGCCCAGTGGACTTTGAAACAGCACAAGCCATTTTTGGTACCCAACACCTACTGACCTTCCAAAAATTCTCCCTTGAACTCAAGGATGAAAGCAAAGCAGAATTGGATAAGGTAGTCAATGTTGTATTGAGACAACCCCAAATCATTCAGCGTACGTTTATCGTCCTCCAAGTCTTCACTTGTGAACAAGAATTGAATGTAAAATCCTACCTAGGGGTCGTTCGGGCCAAGCAAATCACTGATTATCTCACCCAAAAGTTGGGAATGCCTCGGAAGAAGATTTTGATTCAGGACAGAGGCGCAAATCCCTTAGACAAGGATTGCTTGGCTGGGAGTGGCATGACTCTTTTCCTCAAGCCGGATTGGAGAGAAGGCAAAGATTAATTTACAGATGAATCTTTTTTACCAATTTGATCGATTAGACTGTCCTCTTCTTCTGTATCAGGTTCCTCTTCTTTTACAAAAAAGGAAATCCCGAAGTAAAGTAAGCCGATTACCATACCCGCGTAAATGACAATCGTGTCATAAGGCCAATGGAAAATCCTGAGCATATAACCGATCAACAAGAAGCTAAGTCCTAACTGGCTGAAAAGTCGTTGTAGAAAGGCAATTAGCTTGAGCTTTTTTCTTTTTTGTAGGGTATCTAGGAAGAAAAGGACCAAATACACGCCCCAAATGATTAAGCCTGATAATAGTATCTCCTCCTCATAAGGCCAATTCAGGATTTTGAATAAAAATCCGATGATAAAAATGGCCATTGAGATAGCCCACAATGCATATACCAGCCTTGGCATCATAAACTTTTGGTTTAGGGAATAAGTAATTTAAGGGAAAAGCAGGAAAGATCTAGGCTGTATTGGCTAGTTGCTTCAAGCTTCCTAACTTTGCCCTATGAGATTTGCCATTCTTTTAGTGATTTCAAGCCTTTTTTTTTGTTCCTGTTCAAATGACAGCCAAAAGAAAAAGGAGATTGAGGATGCCCCATTTATTTCCCAACAATTTACCGATGACAAGGGAAATACCATTCGTCTTTCCAAAAAGCCAACCAAAGTCATATCCCTTGCCCCAAACATTACAGAGATAGTCTTTGCTATTGGGGCAGGAGATAAATTGATCGGTAGATCACAGGCCTGCGACTATCCAGATGCGGCCTTGTACAAGGATGAGATCATTACCTATCCATCTTTAGATCTTGAACAGATCAAAGCTTCAGGTGCAGAACTTCTGCTTACCACAGATGAGATTTTCACACCAGATGACATCAGCCAATTGGAAAGACTTGGTATCCCGGTTTACCAGCAGTCCTATAAATCTGTGGCCGATATTTTTAGAGGAATAAGGAAATTGGGAGAAGTACTGGATGTGGAAGAAAGGGCTAATGTTGTAGCAGACTCGCTCTCAGCTCTGGAAAAAAAGATTAGTGAGAAAACAGAGAATCTGGTCAAATACAATACCATTCTACTCATCACAAACAATGATCCCCTCATGGTGGCCGGAGGAAGAGGCTATTTGAATGAGCTCATCAAAAAGGCAGGGGCTAAAAATGCTTTTGCACAAACGAACAAGCCCTACGAAACGATTACACCAGAAGCCTTTTTGGCCAGTAAGCCAGAATATCTCATCCTTCCATCAAGTAATGACCAAGTCTATGCAGACTTTCTGACTAACTTCCCCAGCCTCTACTATACAGTGGCTGAAAAAAATAACCAGGTCCACATTGTAGATCCTGATCTGATTTATCGCCCTGGTCCAAGAGTTGTTCAGGGATTGATGATGCTGACGCAGATTTTTCATTCACAACTTACCCCTGAGGAGTTTGTCAAAGACGAGTAAATATGTCCTTTGGGGCTTCATCTTCCTGGCAGGGATGATTCTAGTCTGCCTAATGGGCCTGCAAACTGGTACGATGGAGATCAGCTGGCAAGAAATTGTCAATATTCTTCTGGGGGAAGAGAATGACCGAACCCTAGTCGTCATGGACCTTCGATTGCCAAGGTTGCTACTAGGCCTTTGCGCGGGTGGTGTATTGACCTTAAGTGGATTCTTCATGCAGGTTCTTATCCGCAATCCCTTGGCTGATCCTTATATCATGGGACTTACAGCTGGTGCTGGCTTAGGGGTGAATATTCTCATCCTTGGCATCATCCCCATCGCCTCCTATTCTATTCTGACTACTCCCCTCTTTGCTGCTATAGGTTCGGTAGCAAGCTTACTCTTGGTCATGTTATTGGGTTTTCGAGCGATGTTTGAAGACAACGCCCGTCTTTTGATTGCAGGGGTAGCAGTTTCAGCTATTTTCACGGCCATTACTGGTGTTTTGATCTACACACAAGCAGCTGATGATCAGATCAGGAGAATGGTGTTCTGGTCCTTTGGAAGCCTGGGAAAGGCCAGTTGGGAGAGCGTATATGTCTCAGCAGCCATGCTAGTAGTTGGTTGGATGGGCGCCATTCTCATGCATAGAAGGCTAGATGTCATGAACTTAGGAGATTTACAGGCTCAAACACTAGGAATGTCCGTTATTAGAAGCAAATTCATCCTTCTGATCCTTACATCTTTCATCGTGGGTGGCACAGTGGCTTTTACTGGTCCGATTGGCTTTGTAGGCATGATGATCCCTCATTTTAGCAGAAGTATATTTGGAGGACTCCATTTGCCAAACCTGATTTTCGGAACACTCCTCGGAGGAATCTATCTAACTGCCTGTGATATCTTGAGTCGCTGGATATTGCCCCCAGCAGGTCTCCCCATTGGCATAATTACCGCCATCCTCGGCGTCCCCTTTTTCCTTTATTTATTGTTTCAAAAGCAATCAAGCTTATAAGTTTATTTCCATCATTTCTCGGTAAGTTGAAAATCCAGCTTTCAGGTAAAAGGCCTTTCCCTGTGCATTGTCGCTCCAGACATCCAATTGTATTTTCTTTACTCCCCTTCTATGGGCGAATCTCTTGATATAGTCCATGAGTTTGAGCCCATATCCTTGATTCTGGTAGGCTGGTTCTATGCTCATTTGGTCTACAAAGATCACTTCATGCTCGGGCTGATGATGGGGACTTTGAGGATGTGGGATTTGATGTTCTAGCAGGGCATAGCCTATGGCTTCCCCTTCCACTACCATGATTACAGGAAAGACATTTTCACGTTGTAAAAAAGTCCTGAACCATTTCTCCATTTCATCCTGTTTATGTGGCTTGAACACATCCGGATGATCAAAGGCGTGCTTGTTGTGGACTGTTCTGTTTAGCCTAGCCAAAAGCACGGGATTGCGATCAGTGGTAAAGGATATATTCATCTGTATTGAAGGTATTAAGTCAAAAAAAATGTCCTGACAAGTTAACGTCAGGACAAATGTATTGGAATCAAGGACGAATGATCGTATTCCTTTTATTTCTTTTTTAGAATGGCAACATAGCCACCACCACTTGAGAGGTCCATTTTCAAACTAGAAGATTTACTTACCCCGTCTACACTCAGCTTATAATCTTGGGCATTTCGATGGGCATTAACCCCATCCTTCATAGAAAACATCTGATAGTTTCCTTCTCCTAAAAAGCTCAAGTCTATCTCAAACTCTCTAGCTGTCCAATCTGTCATAGCTCCTATGTACCAGTCATCTCCATGTCTTCTGGCCACCACTATGTAATCAGCTACTTTTCCTTCTAGCACAACCGTTTCGTCCCAAGTCGTTGGAATCTGGGTCATGAAGTCAACAGTTTCCTGTTCTTTCATGTAAATGGTTGGGGACTCACACATCATTTGAAGTGGGGCCTCATACACCACATACATGGCTACCTGATGTGCACGAGTTCCATAAGCCATGGGGCGTGTAAACAAGGCTGCATAATTGGCTTTTCCAGTTTCATAGTCCTTTTTATTCATGTTGATCATTGCACCGGGTGTAAAGTCCATCGGGCCAGCAGCCATACGGATAAATGGCAAGGTGGTATTGTGCTCAGGATCTACGATGTCTGTCCATTTGTTTTGCTCATTTCCCAGTACCCCTTCATAGTTTACCACATTGGGCCACACCCTTTCGATTCCGGAAGGCTTGAAGGCTCCATGGTAGTCTACCATGAGTTTATACTTAGCAGCTACCTCAGCTATAACTTCATAGGACTTAACCATATACTGGTCATTTCTCTGCATAAAGTCTACTTTTACCCCAGCTGCTCCCCAATCACTGTATAATTTCAGGATTTCTTCAGTGTTCTCATCCAAGGGTTTCCATAGCACCCAAAGAATAATCCCTACGTTTTTTGATTTAGCATATTGGATAAGGGCGGGAACATCCATTTCGGTATTGTCTTCCATGATTTCAGTGGTTGACTTTGTCCAACCTTCGTCAAGGATAACATACTCGATATTGTTTTGGGAGGCGAAATCAATGTAGTATTTATAGGTTTCCTGATTCAGGCCTGCCTCAAAATCAACTCCATAAATATTGTTGGCATTGTACCAGTCCCAAGCGACTTTCCCTGGCTTAATCCATGACACATCCTCCATTTTTGAAGGTTGAGAAAGAGCCGTAACCAAGTCTGAGGAAACGAAAGTCCTGTCGTCATCCGAAATCATAAATACCCTCCAAGGGAAAGATCTTGCCCCCTCGGTTTTGGCTATATATTCAGCTTGACGCTTAAGAATTTGGCTTCTATCCGGTGTGGTAGACTCGTCTGGAATGGCCTCCAATACATAATTGGTAAACTTAGTCTCAAAAGAGTTTTCACCTTTGGACTTTTCAAGAAACATCCCAGGATAATTATGTAGTGAGGCTTCTGTGAATAGGACTTTAGTTTCCCCTGTTTCGAACATAACAGGTAAGCTACAGAAACGCCCTTTCTCAATATTTTTTATGTCCAGTTCTTTGTATTCACGCTCATTGTGAGAGTAGAGGGACTCCTCCTCTGGAAACCTTGATCGACTTTCTAAAGGCAGTTGAATATTCATTCGCTCTCCATAAACATCCTGCGATTCATCCAATTGATCAATGAATCGATATGCAACTCCGTCGTTGTATACTCGCATTTCAAGCTGGAACTTCTCCTTGAAGGTGAGCAGCAATTGATTACAACGCGTATTGATTTCGGCGTTTTTATTGGGGATCTGTAACTGCATGCTTTCTTCGAGAAGATTTACCTTTTGCTTTTTGAGTCTTGATTTTTCCCCCAACACCCTTTCATTCCCCATATCCATGGAAACAACTACTTTCTTGACAATGACCTGATTGGCAAGCTTGACAGTCCAAGCAATATCATCCCCTACATTCACCTCTAAGGTGAGTTTCTGGTTAGGGGAGCTAACAGAAATGGGCTGAGCATATCCAGAAACAACCATTGTAGCATATAATAGAATAGCATAGATGACTTTCATGTTCATGGCGATTAATGACTCTTTCATAGAAGCTAATTTGAATTAGTTGATGGAAGGGGAGAATATGTCTCCTTTAAGTTGGAACAACTTCCAAAAATGTATGGAAAAGTAAGCAAATTCCTGAAAAATGTTAATCCCACCCTCGAACAATAGGAAACTAAATCTTTGATCTCGAAAAATATGTTTCCATAGGCAGGAAATAATTATCAACCCAACCTTGTTTATAGGTGGTTTGCCCTGAAGGAATATTGGAATGATGCAGGATCAGTTTGCAGCCACCAGCCTCTTCCTCAAATGTTAAGACCAGCAATGAATCCTCATCATCTTCTGAAAATTCCACCGTTCGCCAGCTCTGAATGATTTTCTGCCCAGAAATGAGTGTTATATTTCTCCCATTTATGTATCCATCCCAGGCAGTGAAGGAATTCCCCTCTTTATCACTACATTCTGCAAGGCCACCTGTCATATCTGTGTGCGCTTTGCTATCCAACCAGGCTTTGAAGACTTTTTCAGGAGAAACGGCAAAGGAGTAGGAAATTTCGAATTGCTCTTTCATCGGGATTTTGGCTTAACCTCTACAGGAATATAGGTTAATACATGTTGGAACAAAAGAAAAGAGAGCTATTCAATCGAATAACCCTCTTCAAGTTTTTTACAGATAAAATCCTTAGCCCTTGAATTCAATTTTTTTATGTGCGCCATCACAATAGGGCTTATTCGATGAAGCACCGCATCTGCAAAGGAATGATTTGTTTTCTTTTAATGTCTCATTTCCGTCTTTGTCTACAACCGTTATGGTTCCTGTGACCATCAAGGGTCCATTCTCTAACACATCGACGCGACAATCTGCTGTAGGTACTGTTGATTCTTCCATAGGTTTTTCTCCATTCATGTAGTAGGTCAAAGCACCAGAGGGGCACTTTGAAATTTGATTTTGTAGTTCTTTAGTGCTGGCATTTTCGGGTTTAATCCAAGGTCTTGCCTTTGGATCATATACTTTGGGTAGGGTTTTCACGCAAATTTCAGAGTGGATGCATTTGTGCGCTTTCCAAACTACTGTCAATTCGCCATTGGTGTACTCTTTCGTGATTTCTTTTGCCATAACAGCTGTGTTGATTCAGTATTGATCTAACCGGATATTTCTAGGGAATGTTCGTCCCATAGCATTCTTCTCAGAATTTAATGTTTAAACAACCATTATCAAAATCTAGGGCCGACATTCCTTCTCATGAACTGGTATGCTTTGGGAAACTACCTTCTTCTCTTCCTTCCTCTGCTTTTTCCGCCTCTAGAATTGGAATCCTTTCGATCAGAGCGAGACTTACCTGTTCTGGCTTGAGATTTCTTCTCATCTTTTCCCAGCAACTTTTTCATCATATCAAATCGACGCCATTTGGCCAATTTATCCTTGATCATTTGCTTGTTTTCTGGCTTATACCAGAAGAAGAAAAGGTGTTGGGCGAGGCGTTCTGCCTTAGACTTAGCCGTATAAACAGGTTTGAGGGTATAAGGATGAACTCCAGTGTAATAGATAATGGTAGCCACCGTCATTGGTGTAGGGGTAAATCCCTGAACCTGTTCTAATTTGAAGCCCATGTCCTTGGTTTCACAGGCTAGGTGAGCCATGTCTTCCTCCTTAGATCCAGGATGGCTCGAGATAAAGTAAGGAATCAAAGGCTGAGACATCTCATGTTCCTTGTTGATCCGATCGTATCGCTCCTTAAACTTATGGAAGAACTTAAAGGACGGCTTACGCATGATATGGAGGGTCTCATCTGAGGTATGCTCCGGCGCGACTTTCATTCGACCTGAAAGATGCTTGGATACAAGTTGATCCATATATTCTTCCATCTCCTCATCATCTCCCTTCTTGTTATATTCCTTCACCAAAAGGTCGTATCGGATTCCACTGCTGACGAAGGCATTCTTCACGTCGGGATGTGCATCTGCCTTCTTGTAAATTTCGGTCAGCGGCTTGTGACTTGTATCAAGGTTGTGACAAACCACAGGATGTATGCAGGAAGGGGCCGTACACTTATCACAGATCTCCTGCACCTTACCTTTCATGCGATACATATTGGCAGATGGTCCTCCCAAATCGCTGATGTAGCCTTTGAAGTCAGGCATTTTGGTTACCGCATCCACCTCCTTCATGATACTTTCCTCTGAACGAGAAGCGATGAATTTACCTTGGTGAGCTGAGATGGTACAGAAGCTACAGCCTCCAAAACAGCCTCTATGCATGTTGATGGAGAACTTGATCATCTCATATGCTGGAATGGCTCCTCTTTTCCGATACTTCGGGTGGGGTAGCCTCGTATATGCTAGGTCAAAAGAATCGTCAATTTCATTCTCCGTCATAGGGGGATAAGGAGGATTGATCACAAGGGTCTTATTCCCTACGCCTTGCAAAATTCTCCTTGCTTGTACCTTGTTTGACTCCTGCTCTATGATTTTGAAGTTGGAGGCAAACTTGATTTTATCCCGTTGGCACTCTTCATGTGAAGCAATTTCAACGTCTGTCCAAGCTTTGTTTTTGGGCAGTTTTTCATCTTTCCTGACCATGAAGCCTGTTTGTGGGATGGTCCGGAGAGACTCTAGTGGAACTCCCTTGTCTAATAGCCTCAGGATCTCATGGAGCGGCTGTTCCCCCATTCCGTATACCAACAAATCAGCTTCAGACTGCTCTAAGATGGTGGGATAGAGTTCATCAGCCCAATAATCATAGTGTGTTACTCTACGAAGGGAGGCCTCAATTCCTCCAATGATAACTGGTACATCTGGATACAGCTCTTTCAGGATCTTTGTGTATACCCGTGTTGCATAATCAGGACGAAAGCCTGCCTCTCCACCTGGTGTATAGGCATCAGTCGAACGCTTACGTTTGTTGGCAGTATAGTGGTTGACCATACTGTCCATACAACCAGAGGTCACGCCAAAAAAGAGTCTTGGCTTTCCAAACTTCTTGAAATCCCTGTAATCATCCCTCCAGTTAGGTTGTGGGATAATGGCTACTTTATAACCAGCTGCCTGAATGATCCTGCCAATCACAGCTGGACCAAAGGCAGGATGATCTACATAGGCATCCCCTGAGATGACAATCACATCCAGTTCATCCCAACCTCTTCGTTCAATCTCATTTTTGGTGATGGGCAACCAATCAGTTATAGGCCGTAATACGCTCATGTGGGTAAAGTTACGGAATTAAAACGAGGCTATAACGCAAAAGGTTTTTTGAATATGAAATACTTTCATTCACCTGATATTTGTTCATTTCACCTCAGGGAGCTCCTTAGCACCTTATCATAATTGCTCATGCGGGCAGAAACACAGCTTATGATATTTTTTTTAGATTAGAAGGTAAACATAAATAATTACTTACCTTCCTTACATCCCATTTGCCCTCGGGAAAGCCATTTCCTAACTTCCTCCTCGGAAACTACCTTTGTCATGCTTAAATCCATTTTGATTAGCCTGTTTCTATTGATAGGAATAAGCACGTATAGCCAGAATTACTCCGATGTCATCTGGATCAACCAGGCTGTATCCCCCTTCCTGAACAATGAAGACAGTTCCAATGCCAGGATACTGGAGACTAATTTTACCTTACGAGCCCCCCTTTACCTACAAGACTCTACTACTTTTTTCTTGCTGAATGTCAGCCTGAATAGGACCAAGTACTCCTTCTTACAATCAGATGAAAACAGGATTTTCGGAGGAGGTTTTGTTGGGCTGATTCATTTCCGACAATGGAATGAGAATTGGTCCTCACAATCTACCTTGCAAATTGGCAGTTTTTCAGAGCTCAACAATTTCACATGGAATGGCCCTCAATACTTTTTAGGAAGTATTTGGACCAGAAAGATAAATGAAGAATTGAGCCTTGGTCTCGGCTTTTTGGTAGGGAAAAGGATACGATTCAATTATTACATTCCGCTGGGACAGATAATTTGGAAGCCCTATCGCAAATGGACTTTTTCGGGTTTGGCTCCGGGTAATGCCGTGATCAATTACCAGGCGACCCCTGAACGCGGATTTGGCTTCAATTACATTGCGCTGGGAAATGCCTTTAACATCAGAGATTTTGGGGTAGATTTCTTGAGCGAAACGCCTGTCAATTTCCCTTGGACATATTTGCGTTTCAACCTCTATTATGACCAATTTTTCTTCAAAGATTTGGCCTTTAGAATTGAAGCAGGCTGGGACTTTGTAAGGAATTTGCAAGCTTTTGACCCTGTAAATGTAGTCATACCTGAAACCATTTTCCTTACGGGGAAATACCCCCCTAAACCCTTTATCAGGGCAGGAGTATACTTTAGGGTAAGAAATTAATTCATGAGTGAACATCAAGACAGCCCTTGGTATTTTGGGAATGCTCAGGCTCCAATGGGAGAATTTGTTATTGAATATGATTACTTGTCGGAGATAGCCATGGGGTCTCCTTTGGCAGGCGTATGTTTCCTACACACACCCAATGGAGCACGTCTACAGCTCCATGATTTTGCAGCAGGACCTGCCATTTGGAATGCTTCAGGTACCCGAGTGGCTTTTCCGGGCTGGACACCCTATCGTCAACAGCAATTGTGCTTGGTGGATATAATGGCAAAAACCCTTACTGTTTTCACCAAAATCTTCAGAGTTCTTGAGATCAAGGAATGTAAAGGAGATCACATTATTGGAGTTGACAGCCCCATTTTCCAGCCCATTGACTTTTCCATTAATATACATGAGGAGGATAAACAAAGCATTACCCCCCTCGTCTTCTAGGGAAACAAATATCCTCAGTCCACTGAAGCCATAGAGGCCTCAATTCTGGAAAGGATATCTTTGAGTCGGTAATACTGAAAGGTTCTGTCATCAGACATGGCGACAAAAAGCCCTTCTGAAAAAGTTTCGTTTAGCGATAATACTGTCAAATCGGAGCCATCACTTTCATTTGTGGAGAAAGGAAGGCTCGTGACAAAGGCGTGCTCCATACCTTCTCTTGAGAAAACACGGAAAGCATTGGCCTGCTGATCAGAAACCAGGATATATCCATCATGTTCATTTATCGGGAGAATGGAAATCCCTTCTCGATCTTCTGCAAATCCATCTTGTCCAAAAAGAGCTAATTCCATTGTACTGCTATCAGGGTGGGCGTAGTATTGTCGAAGTCCAGCTCCTTCATCAGCATAATAGACATACCCAAGTTGGTCATCTACAGCAATTGCCTCGATTTCTTTGGTTCCACTGAAAGCGCCTAGCTTCCGAACCAAAACCATCTCAAGTTCAGCCTGCCCATTATCCTTCAATTCGTATTGCCACAGGTAGCCCTCTTTGGGCCCAGTCTTTCTTCCCACAAAGGCAAAAATCCGTTTTGAAATAGGTTCTTTATAGATGGCAACTCCCATGGGTGCATTGGCCTCTTCCCCTTCGAAGACTGGAAAGCCTCCACCATCAATTTCATTCATATTGGGGAGTTGAAAAACCCGCAATTTATGTGTCAGGCGCTCAGTGGTTACCGCAATATCAATAGCTGTGTCACCTAGTTGTAATCCATACTCTATGTCTACGTTATTGGGCCTTTTTAACCCAAGAGCCAATTTATCTTTTTGGATTTTCCCTTTTAGATCAAATACATAAAGTCCGCCATCCTTGTCTTTGTCTGTCCCTACAATCAAGCTTTTTGAAGGGTCGCTAGGATGAATCCAAATGGCAGGATCATCTGTATCGTGGGGAGTAGGCTCTGTTATAATGACTGGCTTCAGCGCCTTATCAGATGGCCGATTTACCTTGTTAGTAGGTACGCAAGCACTGAGCATGGCTATTGCTAGCACGCACATGAGGTCCTTCATGATCTATGTAATTAGATGCTTTTTTTAAAAAGTTAGTTTTACCCCTACTCTACCCCACCAGCTATAAAATTCCTGCTGGAGGATACGGTCTGGACTTCCCAAATAATAGGTCAAAGGGGTATTGTCTATGTTGATCAGGTCAATGAATAATTTGACGTGTCGATTGATTTTATAATTCGTGGTGAAATCCCACCTCAAAGCTGATTGATAGTATTCATCCAAGTCGCTATCTGCTCCTAACCTAAAGAGGAAAGAATCTTGATAATTGGCGGCCAATTTGAAGTACAACTTCTTTCCATTGTATAAGAGCGCGATATTGGCTGTATGTTTAGCCTGACCTGGAAGGGTGATTTCCTCTGTCTCCGTTTCAGAAGAGAATACTGATAAATCATCACTCCCAAAAACAACGACCGCATTGGTGTAATTGGCTGGAAATCGCTTGTTGATAAAGGCACGAGATTCGGTAAAAGTGTAGTTGGTATATAGGCCAAAGTTACTCCATTTGCCTGGAAGGAAATTGAATTGAAATTGGGCCTGAATCTCTGCTCCGTACACTTCTGCCTGTAAACCGTTGATGGCCTTGGTAATTTCAACAAGGCCATAATCCTTGGGGTCTCCTTCATGGGCAAATCGCTTGAAGTAGAAGACAAAGTCATCAATGTTTTTGTAAAACAAGCCCCCCGAAAGAATCCCATCTCTGATATATCTTTCCGCTAAAAGATCAATGTTCATGGAGGCTGGATACCTCAAATCTGGATTGCCATATTTTACCTCTCTCAAATCAGCTTCTCGATAGGGCAATACGTCCTCAAAATTCGGTCTGGCGTAGGTGTATGTCCACGCCGCACGAAGGTTTGTTTTGTTATCAAACGCATATCGCAATTGGATCTGAGGCAATAGGAAGGCCTGTGTCCTGGTATCTGTCAAGGTATCCAAAGATTCGTACCTGCCTCTTGCTGTCGTAATAATCCTCCCTTCATAATCAATGTCAGTGCGTTCATATCGTACCCCTCCTACAATCATCAAATTCTTGATGTCATGGCGGAACATCGCATAGGCTGCATAGATATTTTCATTTGCACTGTAATCTTCTCCCAAAGTCTTGATTTTGGTATCAGATTGATTGAAAATGAAAAACTCCTGATTAGCGGTGAAGAAATCCCTCATCCTTTGAGGACCTGGAATGAATTCCAGTAGGTATTGCTGGTCGAGAAGATTGTTGAAGTAAAAACCATCATTGGCCGTTTCTAGGTTCAAGGACTCTCCTTCTCCTAAATAAAGGCGAGAAGTTTCTCTGTAGGCACCATACACTTGTGTGTCAATATTCCTTGTCTTCCTTTTTAACCTGTATTTGCCCCCAAACTTGAAGTAACCCTTGTTATTTTTTGAGAAGGAATAGGGAATACGAAGATTTAACCTGGCGGCTAAGTTATTGTCAATGACCTCTGATTCTTCCAATACGAATTCATCTAGGTCATAACGATCCCAACTATTGGCTTTTACTGAGTCAATTTCCTTAGGAAAGTCAGCTCTCGGCCATTGAGGTTCTGTTACATCAAAATCTACCGCAATGGCCTGTCCTGGGCTTTCGAAGTAAGCCTCCATTTGATCGGGACGATTTTCTTTGGCGTAGGCATACTGCAGGAGGTAATCGATGTAGACTCGACCAATTTTATTTTCACCCCCTAAATTAGCTGTACCTACTTCCTGAACCTTGTTTCGCTCTCTGACATCATGTACCACACCTCCATAGAGATAATAAGTAGCTGACAAGGCATCATCCAAATCATATATTTTCCTTCTGCGCACTTCATGATCGGTGAAGCGATTGTACATGGCACGAAGATAAATCTTGTTGTTCTTATCAAATTGATAATCCCAAGTCGGGCTGATTCCAAGTCGAGTTCGGGTAATGTCATAATGCCTTAGCTGGACCTCTCGGTATTGAACGAAATAGTTATCTACTCCCTGAGATTGTCCCCCAGAACCGAAGAAAGGTCCCTTAGCATACTTGAACTCCATGTTGTCAGAGCCCATGTTATTCACGAAGTAGCTGGTATTCAGGTTGAAGCCAAATTTCTTATAGCGCTGTCCAAATGAAAACTGAACCTGGTAGTTTTCCCTTTGGCGTAGGTTGTTGTAGCCAGTCGAGAAGGTAGCTCTGATGTCGGGCTTTTCACTGCTAGCCATTTTGGTAACAATGTTGATGTTCCCCCCTATCCCATCGGCATCCATATCGGGTGTCAAGACTTTGGTTACCTCAATACTTTCTATTTGGTCTGCGGCTACAATGTCCATTCCTACGTACCTTACATCTCCTTCTGGGGAGGGAATTTGTTCTCCGTTAATATTGAAATTAGAGAGTTCTGGTGGTGTCCCTCTCAATTGCACATATCTCCCTTCTCCCTGGTCTCTTTGAAGCGTGATACCAGGGATACGCTGGATGGCTTCTGCGGCATTCATATCGGGAAAGGACTGAATCTGCTCAGCAGATAGAATATTTTTTATGTTAATGGCCTTCTTTTGTTGAAGAAAGGCCCTTAACTGTCCTTCCGCACGTCCTTCTATTTCAACTGCTCCCATTTCCATGTCTTCTGGCACGAGAAAAATGCTCAATTCAGGTGTGGGGTCAAGGGAAAAATCGTGAGAAAAGGTATACTCCTTGTATCCAAGGTAAAAAGCACGAATTTGAACGCGCTTTAAGTTGATATTAGGGAGTTCAAAAGACCCGTCTTCCCTGCTGTTGGTGCCTTGTCGTGTTTGTAAGATGCTGACAGAAGCCCCTACAAGAAATTCTCCAGTTTCTTGATCTCTGACTGATCCTTTCAGGGTGTAATTCCCTTGGGCTAGGACGGAAAGGGTCGCCAGCATAAACATCAAAAATCCAATAATTCTAGACATGGACCGGACTGTGTTGGATGTGGATGAATGTAAAAAACCGGGGAGACCCCTGCAATTTGCAGGGATCACCTCAGCTGAATTTCAATTAGTTATTCAGAATAACTTTTTCAGTGTACACCTTATCTCCTTGAATCACCTGAAGGAAGTATGTTCCACTAGGTAGATTCTCGGTAGAAAGCTGCATCATTTTGGTTTGATTTGCTGTCTCAACCATGACCTGCTGACCGTTCAAGCTGAACAGTTTAACTGTAGCAGGCTTAGCCTCGCTCAACTCGATGTTAAGTGCTGTGTGGTTGGCGGGGTTAGGATATACTTTCAATCCACCAAGGATCACATCAACCTGCCCGATAGAAGTAGCAGAGTTGAAGTAAACGCGTAGACGAGGAACACGCTCAGGGTGATTTTGTCCGTCTCCTCCATCTTCTGGATCAGCAATATTTTCGAATGACTCCCACTCACGTGCGTTTTCTACTGCGCTTGGCCCCTGGTCTTTACCCAGTACAAGGAAGTTGATCGCATTACCAACCTTCCATCCTGGACGGTTTACCATAGCTTGTACCAATGTCTTTAGATCTGGTGTGCGGTGCTCAGTCCATAGTCCCCAAGTCTCAGCTACTGTCCATACAACAGAATCAGTAATGGTAGAACGGTCCGTAATCAATGCTGTTTCTGTGTAAGTAAGAGCAGAGTCAGAATCTTCTACTTTGATCGTCAATTCAGCCACATCCTGAGGCGTCTTGGCTTCGTGAGATACTACGTAGATGAATGCAGAGTCAATCACAGCATTTTTAGGAAGCTGTAAGTTACGGAAGATCAATCCAGCAGTAAGGATATTTAGATCGTCTGGCTCACCTTCCCATCCTGCGTCGATATCGTCGTCTGTCAAAGAATCGATCTCATCATTTTCTTGCTCAGCATCGTCAGAAGAAACAGCCAATTTTTCTCCGTTGTCTTCGATGGTATCAGTGAACTGAATGAATCTTTCTACGTTACCGGGTGCTGTGTAGTAGATGAAAATCTGAGCTACACGTTCGGGGTGGTTCTGTCCGTCTCCACCGTCAGCAGGGTCGGCAATGTTCTCGAAAGCTTCCCACTCGCGAGCGTTTTCTACTGTACTTGGTCCTTGATCCTTACCTGCAAAGATAAAGTTCAATGGGTTACCTGGCTGCCAATCTGAAAGATCGATGATTTCTTGAACAACTGTCTTGATATCTGCAGTTCTGTGGAATGTCCAAAGTCCCCATTCCTCTGCAACTGTCCACAATACTGAATCGTCTGTGTAAACGCGGTCAGTGATTAGGCTGTTCTCATCGTAGGTAGCAGCATTTCCGTTCTTTTCACCATAAATTGTCAATTCGGCCACATCAGCAGCAGTTTTAGCTTCGTGCGAGTTGACGTAGATAAAGGCTGAATCGATTACTGATCCCTTTGGAATAAAGATGTCGCGGAATCGCATCCCAGCAGTTAGGATATTCAGGTCGTCTGGCTCACCTTCCCAACCTGCATCAATATCATCATCATTCAAGGCATCAATAGCATCATTCTCCTGCTCAGCATCGTCAGAAGAAACAGCGATTTTTTCTGTACCATCAACAACTGTATCCGTTACCTGGATATAGCGCTTAAACAGTACATTTTGGGCATTTACTGAAGCGGTTCCTATCAAGAGAGCAACCAATGTCAGTGCAATAGACTGGTAAAAATTTTTCATCTGTGTCGAAGTAATTTGCGGTTATGAAATCACATCAACAATGAGAAGAAAAGAATTCAAGTCTCCTATTTTGGAGGGGTAGGAATAAGGAAACAATGGTCATTAGAAAAGGCAACAAAAAGGCAAGCATTATCATTTCGTAACAATTTAATATGCTATATATCAATACTTTACAAATAACTTTTCGTGCTTCAAGAGTAAACTTTAAATTTTTGTAAAGGAAACATGAAAGTTCATATATTCATCACAAAGCTAATTAGGTTACTCCCTTTTTCGACATCCATTTTTTTTCTGAGACGGTATCTTGCCACCCTTAAACTGTCTTGTGAAATACCGAGGATAGTTGCCATATCTTTAGAGTCGAGGTTCAATCTGAGTAAGGCACACAAGCGAATTTCTGAAGCGGTCAAATCAGGATATTTCTCATGTAATCTCCTGTAAAACGCAGGATGGACCTGTTCAAAAATCTGGTTAAACTTCTGCCAGTCTTTATCAAATTTAAATCCCTCGTCAATCTTTTTAATAAGCATGGAAATAGGTCGCTGTAGACTTTTTTCCTCTGTCTTCAAATGGGTAAGGCGGGTCTTGATATCTTTAAGAATCTTATTTTTTTGTACGATTGTCAGTGCGTGTGTCCCCAATTGATTGGAACTAGCCTCCAAATCAGACTCTAGCTGATCTGCTTTTAAGCGACTATTTTCTAGTTCTTGCTCTGTAAGGGCTTGCTTAGCCTCCAGTAATTCTCGGTCTTTTTGGGTCTTAAGACGCTGGCGGCTGACAATCAACCATGAAAGAATCAACAATAGACTAAGTCCTGCCACCAAGGCAATCAGGCTTATTTGTACCAACTGCTTGTCTCTTTTCAGCAATTCCAATTCCTGCTGGGTTTGGTTGATTTCATTCAAGCTTTGAAGTCGTGCAATTTGACTAGCTTCTTCAGCATCAAATAACTCCTCATGGAGATCATAAGCTTCGACCAAATAATCATGTGCCTTTTCGAAATCGCCCATTTCCGCATAGGTCTTTGCTAAATCCCTCTTGCCACTTTTTACCTGATATAGATTATTCAATTCCTCTGCCAGCGCCAATGATTGAGAGGTATATAGCAAGGCATCCTCATACATCCCACGTTTTCGAAAAGTATCCCCAATATCATTTAAGTGAATGATTCTCTCTTCCTGGTTATTGGTTTCCAGATTATAGGTAAGGGCTTGGGAAAAATAATGGTAAGCTTTCTCAAAGTCCTCTAAATCCTCATATATGCTGCCCAAATAGCCATTTATGGTGGACAAGCCTTCAGGATCCATCAATTGTTCATATTTTTCTAAAGCCAACAACTGGTAGCTGCTAGCTTTGTCATACTCTTCCTGTTTCTCATAAAAATGCCCAAGGTAGCCCAAGGTCATGGCTTCAAGGGAGGGGAGATTTTTTTCCCGTGCAATAGCCAATGCTTTATGATGCTGCTCAAGTGCTTTTTCCTCATCCCGGGTATAATAATATAGATCCCCCAAACCGTTATGAGCCATTCCCAATTCCGTGGAAAGCCCACTTTCCTTGAATGCTAAAATAGCCTGAAAGTAATGGTTCGCTGCACCAGAATATACCCCAAAGTCCTTCAGGATACTTCCCAAAAGGAAATGCCCTTTACCCGCTAGCTCGCTATTCTCATTGGTTTGGGCATACTCAAGTAACTTATTAGCATATTTTAAGGCCGTATCAGGCCTTACCTGAAGGTAGAAGCGAGACAGCAACTCAATGGTCTGAAAATTCTTAGGGTGTAGGTATAAATCATTCCTTAGGCTATCCTCGTAAGACTGATGGATGAGAGAAACAGCCATTTTACCATCTTGCCCAAAGGAAGGACAAAACGACAACAACAGGAGATTGAACATGAAGTATCTGGCCAGCATCTTCTGAAGGCTTTTCCCAAATATATCATTTCCAAGATAGGTAGATTTATGCTAGAGATTAATTCTAGGTAAACTGAATTTCCTGTCCTTTCCCCCTTAGGGCAGGGCTTCTACTTCATTTATGGACCAATTGTAAGGCATGTATGAGATGTCGACATCCGCATCAGGATCAACTTGGAGATACTGTTTGACAAAGTCGGTTACTCCCTCCTTTCCTTGAAAATCGTCTTCATACCAAGCAAAAATCATGGATAGCTCCCATTTGTTATGTGCTATACGATTTTTGGATGAATTCAGGATAAAATAGCTCGATTGATCTTCTAATTGATTGGCCAACAAGGCAGCAGAATAGGCTTCGTTCCTTAGTTTGGGACAGGAATAAGAGGCGCAATTGATGGCGAAATGTATAGCAGGCTCATCAAATTCTTTTCTAAGGATCCCATGCTCCAATGTATTCAAATCCATTTTTCTCCCCCCTATTTCGAAGAACTTCAAATCCCAAACGGAGTTGATCAATGTTGTTCCTGCTTGAATATCTTTGATGCTGGCAATAGGGTAATGATCCAGGACCAAAAGAATAGTATAGGCATTATACAGATTGATCCAATGGGCAAGTTGTTGCTCCTCGGTCCATTTATGGGATGGGGGAAATATGGAGACATCCTTTAGCCATGCCCGTAATGCAGCTTTCTCTTCCTGCCACCCTTTGTAATCCACATCTCCATTAGGCAGGACATACTTTTTGAGCATATTGTCCCAGCTTTTATAAGAAGGAACATCCCAATCTACCTTTGTCCAACTCCCATAGTCTAACTTGGCTTCGGTTGAAAATTTATAAAAACTGAGGACTCTCAAGCCAAGCGCATAGATATTTGACCTATAAAGAAAAAACCCTACTAATAAAAGGAGGATCAAAGTGATGATTCCTATTCTTCTCATGCGTCTAATGAGATAAATTTAATACATATCTTTTGTCAGAAAATGGATATTTCTTATAAAACTGATACCCAATCAACCTTTTCACCTGAGATGGCGTCTAGTTATCAAGCCGCTTCCCAGAAACACCTTTATAACAACACCATGAAGAAATTATCATTGTTTCTTGCATTCAGCTTTTTGTTTTCAATTCCCTTCACTTTTGGAGCTGCCAGAATGGATACTGATACCGATCCCGAAAAAGGATCTGCACAGCTAGAAGTGTATCATAAAAAGTTTGATAAGGTTCTACACAGCTTCAAAAAAGGAGACGTTATCACCTACAGAAAAAAGAATAGACTCATCGAACGATCAGGAAAGATTGAAGATTTCAATGAAAACTCGGTAAAGATCAATGGGAAATGGATTGCCGTAGATAAAATCAGAAACATCCGTAAGTGGGAACCTTGGCGTGAAGTGCTAGCCAAAAACTATCTTTTGTTAGGCTCAATATTCCTTACTGTGCTTGGGCTCTTTCAGATTCAAATCGCCATTACTGCTACGGCAATTTTTATCGGCCCACTACTACTTGGATTAGCAGGCTTATTTATTGGGGCTGGACTGATTTATTTCGTCCTAAAATTTAACCCTGTTTTCACTTCTGGGGGTAAATTTAAATTTAGAGTAGGACGCTCTTAAACATAATTTTGTCAGGATGGAGGATATATGCTTGTAAAGGTATATCCTCCTAACCTGCCCTTCTTTCCAATTGTACTGTCATCCTGGCTATCCTATCGACTAGTTTTTCCGAGCTGAGTCTTCCCCTAAGTCGGTCCACCATAATCGGAAAACAAAAGGGAGTAAAAGTAGCTGGTTTTTCAAAGCAGACCTTGTTTTCATGTAGTTTTTGAAGGGCTGATCTCAATCTTCGAATGTCCATTTGGTAATTGATGACCTCCGAATAAGCTTGTTGTAAAAGTAGATTTTCAGGATCATATTCTCTAAATACCTTAAATAACAAGGAGGTAGAAGCCTGCAAGTGTTTGCTTTTGACAGCCTTGCCTGGAAATCCCTGGAATACGAGCCCTGAAATGGTAGCGATTTCCCGGAATCGTTGGGATGCCATTTCTGTTTCGTTTAACGCCCTTGTGAGGTCCTCATCCAACTGATCGGGAGAGAAGATCCCTTCTTCCATAGCCTCCACGATAGGGATGTCATTGTCGGATAAGAGCTCAAAACCATAGTCATTCATGGCAATAGAGAAAGAAAGAGGTCTCAGTTGAGAAATCCTCCAAGCCACAAGCGTCGCCATGATCTCGTGAACGACTCTTCCTTCGAAGGGATATACATAAAGGTGAAAGCCTTCTCGTGATTCGATGTATTCAATGAGGCATTCATCCATTTTGGGAATAGTAGACCATCTTTCCTGCAATTCAAACAGAGGGACCAGTTTTTTCAACTCTTTGGATCGCAAGTCCATGTCCAAATAGTCCTGCATTTTTCGCTTAAAAACATAGGCCATCTGAGAACTGAGCTGCATTCTGCTTCCCATCCAGCGAGGGACCTTCCCTTTGGTACTTTTGGAACGCTTGACTTGAACCTCGAGGTTTCTGATCCGAACCAGTTCGAGCGATCTTCCTGCAAACCAGAACACATCTCCAGGCTTCAGAGCAGACACAAAGGATTCCTCTACTGTTCCAATTCGCCCCCCAGAAACATATTTGACCGTCATATTCACATCACCTACGATGGTTCCGATAGACAGTCGGTGCTGTAGGGCGATCTTCTTGCTATTCACTTTGTATAGCCCATCTTCTTCTATTTCTACCTTTTTGAACTCGTCATAGGCATAAAGAGAATCTCCTCCAGTAGTCAAGAATTCTAGCATCCAAGCAAATTTTTCTCTACTCAGATGCTTGTAGGAATAAGTTGTCAGAACTTCATCATATACCTCTTGAGGGCGGAAACCGTCTGCCACAGCTAAATTCACCAGGTATTGGAGCATCACATCATAGGCCAGGATAATAGGCATTCTCTCCTCTAACAGATCCATCTCAACTGCCTCACGCAATGCTGCTGCCTCGATCAACTCAAGAGAATGTGTAGGGACAAAATATATTCGGCTTACTTCTCCGGGCCTGTGTCCAGATCGGCCTGCCCGCTGCACAAAACGAGCTACCCCTTTTGGACCTCCAATTTGAATGATGTTGTCAACCGGCCTAAAGTCAACGCCTAGGTCAAGGCTCGATGTGCATACAACTGCTTTCAATTGATTGTTATGCAAGGCATCTTCTACCCATGATCGGATATCAGAAGAGATACTCCCATGGTGCATCGCCATAATTCCAGCCAAGTCAGGATTTTCTTTCAAAAGGGCCTGGTACCACAATTCACATTGGGCACGTGTATTGGTAAAAATGAGGGTAGAATTACTCTCCTCCAGAATCGGGAGGACTTTATCAATCATGTTCAGTCCAAGATGTCCTGACCATGGAAACTTCTCAATTTGGTCGGGGAGAACTGTGATGATATCAATTTCTTTTTGGATATCGGCCTTACAAACTTCATAATTTCCTTCTTCAAATAGATCCCCTAAGAGGACCTCTAAGGCTTGATCCATGTTTCCGATGGTAGCAGAAATACCCCAGACCTGAAGATTGGGATTGATCTTACGAAGGTGGGCGATGAGTAACTCCACCTGTACGCCGCGTTTTGAATTGATCAATTCATGCCATTCATCAATCACGATGACTTGAAGATCTTTAAAAAGCTTGGCGTGTTTTTTATTGGAGAAAAGGACATGTACACTTTCAGGTGTAGTCACCAGCCCCTCTGGCATATTTTTCTTTTGCCTGGCCTTGACTGAAGAGGAAGTATCTCCGGTACGAATCTCAACTCGCCAGGGTACTTCCATTTCTACACATGCCTCATGACAAGCTTGTCGTATGTCCTTTGAGAGGGCTCGAAGTGGGGTGATCCACATGGCCTGCAGCCCGTTGTTTTCTTTCTGTTTATAGGTCTGGGGGTGTTGCTTGATCCATTTTAGCAGAATGGGCAGCCAGAGCCCATAGGTCTTTCCACTACCTGTGGGAGCATTGAGCAATCCATGCTTTCCATTCAATACATGGTGCATCATCTCTTCCTGAAAAGGAAAGGGATCCCAATTGCGACCATGAAACCAATCTTTGGCTTTTGCAATAAGCTCTTCTCTGGAAAACTGTTTTTTCCCCATAGCCTACTAACTGCAGACAGAAAGTGATGTTTCCTAATTAATGCCCTTAGGGCTTACATCCATCTATTCTGCATAAATACTTTCGTCGACGAAGAGACGAGACTCTAATCTAACGGTATCAACCTCTCCTTCTCCATGAGACCAGAGATAGAATGGCTCCCCTACTTTTTTAGTGAGTTTATCACCCGAACGCATGAACTTACCTGCATTTGAGACCCATAGGTGTGGCTTTTGTGCATCCGAGAGATTGAAAAGCGGATTTTCCTTTCCCACAGAATCAGGATAAGTAAATGATGTTGCATCCTTGAGACTGATCTGGTACCTAAGATCAGGGAAGGGGTATTTTCTTAATTGGGTCTTATTTTCTGCTACCTCTAGGTTAAAGCTCATGGCTTCAAAGGCAGGTAGGAAAGCATCTCTTCTCTCTCTTTGCTCGTTTCGGATCTCAGTTACTTGTTCGATGGAAGGGCGAGATTGTAACACATTAAATGAGACGAGGCCGCCTAATATCGCCACGATAACAAACAGTGGCCAGATTTCTTTAAGGTTATCCATAGTACGTAAAGATGTAGTTTGTTCACTAACTCCCAAGAAGATTATGTTGTTTTAAACATATGAAGAATCCGCTACATCAGGCTACAAAAGCTCAGTTTTCTTTCTGCTTACGAAAGATTTTATCTTGAAAAGGGCCTGTTACCCAGCGTAAGTGTCCAGCCTAATGAGATGCTGTAATTAAAGAGACTAGAAGGAATAATCAGCTCTCTAGGAATAAATTCTGGTTCTGCGTTTAAGACGAACATTCCAGCGGATTTCGTATGTAGTGCCAAACCCGGACTGACAGAAACAGATCGAAAGCCCGGATAATAAAAATTAAAGCCATAAGAAAGTCTTGGTCTAAGCGCTCCTCGGGGATATATATATTCAAGCTGAATAGGAATTTTTGCAAATAGCCGGTCTCCTTCATCAAAGCTAAGAGGGCTAAGCAAAATACCTGTCCTCAGAAAGAATTTTTCATTTAAACGAGGCAACCAACAATGTAGGATGATCCCTCCCTGAAAATATGTTTCTTCCTCAGGTGGCCCTATCACAGCGGGCTGATCAAAATTGAGGATACCTAGATTGAACTCGGGAAAAATTCTGACAAAGGGAACACCTTCCTCGAAGATGGTGTAGGGCTCATCTGGGGACACCGCCACATGATAATCCTTTGCCAATTTGATCAGGTTGTTATGTCCTGGAATGACAATTTTGTCAATTTTTTTCTTTAGGTCAGGGGCAGCTTGTAGATGGTAGGTAAGCATACCCGTATGAAGGGTTGACCGGTAAAAATAGGTGTCCCCTGAGGAGGAGGATGCCCCTCCACCCTTAGGCTTGGAACTTTTCTCCACAAAGCCTTCCTCATAGGGTATTCTCTTCAGTTCACTTCCGCCAATCTGTAAAAAATAATAATTTTGCTGCCCCTTTCTTAAATAATAGATACTGGCTTCTCCTTTCATGAGGTATTCCAAGAAAACCCATTCTTCTTCAAAAAAATAGGAGACAAAGTATTTGCTGTCTTTGAAACGAAAACCTTTGATTTCCTCGGGAGAAAATCGGCTAATTTGTTCTGATTGAAGGGGCCGAAATTTGCAGACTTTGCCCATTTTTTCATCTCCCCTGTAATCTATGAAGCCTTCAAGTGTGTCCCCAGAGGATGAAAATAGATAGGCTGGTCGAAAATTTTCCTGTGCGTTAAGGGCGCAACAGCCCAGCAGAAAAATGATGGCGAGAAGAAATTGTCGGTTTAACATAGGCTTGAACAAATCAGAGGAGTATACCTTGAGCGGCCGTTTAGCTTGAATATAAGGATACATTGGCTTCCTGAGAAGAATTGAAAAGGGGAAAAAATTGCCCTTGAAATAGGTATGTTCCTGAAGGCATCATTCTCATGCTCGCTTTTCTAATCCAATAAGTATAAGTTAGGTTTATTACCTTCAGATAATCACCAAACGTACTTTCTACCTTTTTTTAAAAGAGACAGTACAAAGCACTATTCCATATTATAAGCTCATATGGCTTTTCACTTCAAACAGTTTAGCATTCGGCAGGATCAATGTGCGATGAAGGTGAGCACCGATGGAATTTTGTTGGGGGCTTGGGCAAGCCATCCACATTGTCGCACTATACTTGACATCGGAAGTGGAACAGGATTACTCAGTCTTATGCTGGCCCAAAGATATCCAGAAGCCCAGATTACAGCCATTGAGATTGAAACAAAAGCTGCTCAACAATGCCAAGAAAATGTAGGCAATTCACCTTGGCCAGAAAGAATCAAGGTGGTACAAGGAGATGTCCTCAAATACGAGCCTAAAAATAGGTTTGACATGATCGTATGTAATCCTCCTTATTTCCCAAAAGCACAAGAAGATCAATCCATGAGCCTCAAGATTGCACGCCATCAAATTAAGTTGGATTGGCAAACTTTATTTCAGTCCGTTTCCAGGCTGATTAACCCTCAGGCTAGTTTCCATATGATAGGCCCAATTGAAGCACTTCCTGCTATCCTTGAAGCGGCTCATTTGTTTTCTTTTTCACTCATTAAGAAAATTCAGGTTTCCTACTCCCCTGATAAATCACCAAAGAGATACCTGTTAAGCTTTACCAAGGTTGATGGTGAATGTGAAGAGGAACAATTGATTATTCAATTAGGAGGAGCGAATGAATACAGTCATGAATTCATTCAACTGACAAGAGATTTTTATGCTTTTATGCCTTAGGAGATTCATTCATCTAGGAAAAAAGAAATTGTATTCCTTCTCCCCTGAAAAATTACCAGTACTATCACGCTATTTGCTATTTTCCTTATAAATTGAAGCTAGAAAAAGGATCAACAATGAAAGCAGTCATTCCCGTTGCAGGAGCAGGTACCCATCTAAGGCCTCATACCCATACTCAACCGAAGCCCCTTATTCCGGTTGCGGGAAAGCCTATTCTAGGCCATATCATTTCTAACCTTATTCATGCTGGCATTCGCGAACAGGTTTTCGTGGTGGGCTATCTGAAGGAAAAAATCAAAGACTACGTCCTGTCAAGTTTTGGAGATCAAATCGAAGCTAGTTTTGTCGTACAGGAACCCCGAAGAGGTTTAGGTCATGCCCTATGGGTTTGCAGGGAGAATATCCAAACCGAACAAGAAATTCTAGTGGTGCTTGGCGACACCATTTTTGGAGATGACACCACTAAAATCATGGACATCGAAGGCTCTGTCCTTGCCGTCCACCCCGTTGATGACCCAAGGGCCTTTGGAGTCGCCATGCTGGATGAACATCGCTACGTAAAAAAACTAGTAGAAAAGCCAGATATCCCAACCTCTAACCTCGCCTTAGTTGGGCTGTACAAGATATCGGAAGTTCCTAAGTTGATAGATATTCTTGGGCAAATGACGGCCGAAAATACCGATAGCAAAAGGGATATTCCTTTAACAGATGCCCTGATGACCATGGTAGAGCAAGGAACCAAAATCTTCACGCATAGGGTTGAAAATTGGTTTGACTGTGGTCAGAAAACAAGCTTATTGCATACCAACCAGGTATTACTGGGGAGAAATGCTGAAAGTAAGACCTATTCCTTTTCCAATACAGTCATCATAGAACCGGTGCATATTGCCCCTAATTGTGAAATCGTCAATTCTGTCATTGGTCCTCATGTAGCCATCGCTGAAAATGCACGTATCCACAATTCCATTGTATCTAATTCTATATTGGGGGCATACTCTCGTTTGGATTCCATCATCCTCAACAACTCTGTGATCGGAAATGATACTTCACTTAGAGGAAAATCAAACAGCATCAACATTGGTGATAATACAGAGATTGATTTTGAACAGTAAATCTTATCGAAGAAAGGCTTGCAAAGGCTAAAAGTGGCAGCTATTTTCGCGGCTGTAATACAAATTTATGGCATTTATTTACCATTTGGCCAAGCCCAGTGATTGGGAAAAAGCCCTTGAAAAAGGGTCTTATGAGCATATTTCTCTTCAGGAGGAAGGCTTCATCCATTGTTCTACCAAAGAACAATTACTCCCCACTGCGAATATCCACTTCAAAGATGAGCAGGAACTGGTGGTCTTATTTATTAGCGAGAGACTAGTTAAGGGTACACTTAAATGGGAGGAAAGCCGAAATGGAGAGCTGTTCCCACATATTTATGGAAAAATTCAGCTTAAGCATGTAGAAAATACCCGAATCCTGTTCAAGGACAAAGAGGGTAAATGGGAATGGGATTAATTTTTCTTCCATTTTTTCCAACCCCTCTAACATTCTTTAATCTTTATAGTACACACCATCCATATCCATCTGGCTATTTTTTCCTATTTTTGAAAGAAGGCGGGGGTCCCCCTCGTTATTATTCCAGTAACATTACTTTACTCACAAACCACGCTAGATTGTCATGAATGTATTCCACATGTTTAGCCGAGTAATTATACTTAGTATTCTTACTTTAGGTCTACTTACCCCCGTTTCAGCCCAATTTGGAAAGCTGAAAAGAAAGATCAACGAACGTGTAGACCGCAAGGTCGATCAGAAAGTCAATGAGCAAGTTGACAACGCCCTAGATAAACTATTCAAGAAGGTAGAAGATGCGGTAAATGAAGGCGAACAGTCCAGTTCAGGAGATAGTACAGCATCCTCTAAGAGAGAAAAGAATACCTTTTCGACTCAAGAAGATGAAATTGATGAGACTGTACTTCCAAGCAAATGGACAGGGACCTTTACCCTGGTGATAGAGGAGTACAAAAAGGACAAAATGAGAGATGACTATCCTCAATTGGTTCGATATCACATTGATGAGTATAAAATTGCCTTCGAACAATTGGGTACTCCTACTCCTGCTTTGGTCATTGTGAACCGTCAAACGAGGAGAATGACCACCAAAATGACGGATGAAGAAGGAAAGAAAACGGCCTTTAGCATGAAAATGCCCAATATCACACTCGATTTGGACGAGGAGGAGTTTACCGATGAAGATGGTGATTTTGACTTGCGCCCAACCGGTCGTACCAAACAGATCATGGGCTATAATTGCAGAGAGTACAAATACACAAATGAGGACGATATTACCTTAACATGGGTAACGGATGAAATGGGCTTCAATATCATGGAACTATTCCAGTTTGTCCAGGTCCAGAATCAGCAAACTGGACAAAGCCAAACGTACCCAGAATATGCTGGAGTTACCGGAAGTATCCTGGAAAGTACTTCCATCAATGAGAAGGAAAAAACCAAGAGCCACATGCTCGTAGAAGATGTTCAAGAAGGACAGGTTGATTCTGCTGTATTTAGCTTGGAAGGCTATGATACCATGTCTGTGCCTGATATCCTTGGAAAAGACACAGCAGAAAAGCTGAACAACATCTTTAACAATTCGGGAAATGACTAACCTAAACAGTCTCTAAGGAATCGAAATAATCCTCAAAGGCCGGACTTCATGTTCGGCTTTTTTTATGGGACCACCCATATTCCTTCCCATTGCCCCTTTACCTTGTGAAAGATGGCCCTGCGATTTTTTCCCCTTTCTAATTGAAGCCAATCTATTTTCAATATTTCTGTTTCAATCACGCAAAAATGACTTTTCCAAGCATCAGAAATCAGATGATTCTGAGCATCTTCTATTCCTCCAAAGTTATTCCACCCCTCTTTGGCTGATTCGACCTTGGTCCCCGGTATCGTGATGGCTGAATAATTCAGACGACTGCTTCCCTGGATACGTGCCCATTCTTCTTCAAACAAACCTCCAGAAACATGAGCCTTCGCCTTGCCAGATAGCCTGAGCTGAACCCTTCTTCGAGGATGCCAACCATGCCAAGAGATAGCCGGGTTATTTCTGATTTGTTGGACTTTTTCAGTTCTCCTATCAGAATGGCAAATCAATGTATCTTCTTTAAATTTTCTGAGAATAACAGCTCTTGATTCAGGATATTCTGTACCCAAGGTGGTCAAGGTCATGGTATTCAGGGGATCTTTTTTATCATGAATAGCCCTTTTCAGCATTTGCTTTATTTGCGTGCTAACCTCTTCTAATGTTATTTTTTTTTCTGTCATAAGGTCGATATTCATGATCTAAAAACTGTATACAAAAGGGTACAGCCAGCGATTCGAAACTCATATAGTTCGATTCAAGGTTGTAAACTATCCTAATTACAAAAACAAAAAACTGCTTTGTTTTCATCCCAAGGCCTATTTCAGAAAACAAATGGGCTTTGGCATGATATTTTTAATTGTTAAGGTGAAAAAACTTTAGCAAACCCTTAACACCCCCCTACGAATGACCGTAGAGAAACGCGAGTACGCAAACATCTCTTCAATTAATGGCCAGTCAGTAAGGTTCCTCGTCTATCCAAGTCAGAAGACGCAGTCAAACCAACACTATCAGGTCGACCTTGCCCTTTTTAATGGAAAATCATCCCGCATCATTCTTTCTGATGGCAATGGACGCCTCCTATTAGAAGACGTTGAAGCTCCTCAGCAAACTTATGTTATCAAAAACCTGAGTGCAGGTACCTATTTCTTCGAAATCAACGACGGATTTTTCTATCAAATCAAAGAACTCAGGATTTCTGCCTGATGTTTTCTTTCCATTTGAAAATCCTTCCTCTTTCCTTTTATCTTTAGTGAATAACTATGGATGATTTAAGGAAACAAATTCTGGCAGATTTACTCGGTCAGGAAAATATAGAGCTATCAGCGGACCAATATGAGGCGGTAAAGGAATTTGTCGCTTTCATGGACTCCCAGGAATTTAGAACGACCTTCCTTCTTACAGGTAGTGCAGGTACAGGTAAAACCTTTCTTATCAACCTGTTCAATACCATGTTGCGAAAATCTGGTTACAAGGTAATCCTACTCGCCCCTACTGGACGTGCTGCAAAGGTCATCACCCGCCGAACCAAGCGAGCAGCCTACACGATTCACCATCATATTTATGCTCCTATGGAGGGCTATGGAGGACAAGTCAGTTTCTCCCTCAAAGGCAATAAGGCACCAGATAAAACTGTCTATATCGTAGACGAGGCCTCGATGATCGGGGATAAAAGTGATGGGACCAGTCCCAATAGTTTGTTGAAGGACTTACTCAGATTCGTCTTTTCTGGAGATGAATACCGTAAACTTATTTTAGTAGGTGATCCTGTCCAGTTACCCCCTGTGGGACATGACGAATCGCCTGCTCTAGACAATGAAACCCTTTATTTCAAACACGATATCAATGTTTTCCATGCACATTTGACTGATGTCAAACGACAAATGGACGACTCTGGTGTGTTAGAAAATGCTGTTGCTATTCGAGATGCCTATTTGTCTCAAGGAGAGGTGATCTTGGAGTTGGAACCTAAACGGGATGTGCTCCCTCTTGAAAATCCCTATGAAGCGCTGGAGACCTATTTGTCATACTATGAGGAGGGCAACCATGATAAAGTTGTGTTCTTGACCTATTCTAATTTCCAGGCAAGCCGTGTCAACCAAGGGATTCGACATTATCTGTTCCATACAGAAGACCTACTAGTGCCAGGGGAGCTTCTTATGGTAGTTCGAAATAACTACAGTTGGGGAGATAAGAAGAAGTTACCCTTTATTGCGAATGGCGAAGTAGGAACGGTTAGGGAGGTCTTCCACGATAGCTACGAAGAAAAGTATGGCCTAAAATGGATGGATGTCAGCCTGGAATTTCAGGATACCAGAGGAGAAGCCATCCTGATCGATTGTAAAATCGTCCTCTCCTTATTGACTGACAAACAAGCACAATTGAATCAGGAGGCAACCTATGCGATATTCTCTGCTCGACAACAGGAATATATTGGCATGCCCAAATCCAAGTTGGCTGAAATGCTACGAGAAGATCCCTATATCAATGCCTTGCAGGTTAAATATGGATACGCCATTACAGGACACAAGTCTCAAGGAGGGCAATGGGAGAATGTCATGATTGGCTTTGAACCTGATTATGGAAACAATCCTTTGGCTTATTTACGATGGACCTACACGGCCTTTACTAGAGCAGAGGAAAGGGTATTTGCCTTGAATTGCCCTTTTTGGGAAATGTAAAAGAGGCGTAGTTTCCCACGCCTCCTAGAATGCTATATGTTGTCTGAGTCTACACAGCCATATTGGCAGATAGGTACTCTTGCCATTTCCAGGCTGAAGCCATCATTTCCTCAATTCCTTTTTCTGCAACCCATCCTAGCTTTTCTTTGGCTAGGCTAGAATCAGAATAAATGGAGATGACATCTCCAGGACGGCGGTCTCCGATTTCGTAATTCAGTTTCACACCAGATACTTTCTCAAAGGCTTCAATGGCCTCCAAAACAGTTACCCCATTTCCAGATCCGAGGTTGAATCGCTCATATTTAGCCCCATTTTTACTTTCAAGCAAGTAATCCATGGCATTCATATGCGCTTTGGCGATGTCGGTTACGTGGATATAATCGCGAATACAAGTACCATCTCTTGTAGGATAATCACCTCCAAATACGGTCATCTTAGGGATAATCCCCGCTGCCGTACGAGTGATTACCGGAACAAGATTGTTGGGCTTGTTGATGGGATCTTCCCCATTTAATCCAGAAGCGTGGCCACCCACTGGATTGAAGTATCGTAGCGCAATACAGTTGACATCACTCACCTTCGAGAAATCCTCGATGATACGCTCACCTACCAATTTGGTATGAGCATAGGGAGATTCGGTTTCTGTAACGGGTGTCTCTTCAGTTACGGGTAGCTTGTCAATGTTCCCATATACTGAGCATGAAGAAGAGAAGATGAAGTTATGGACATCAAATTCTCTACAGCAACTCAGGATATTCATCATAGAGTTGAAGTTGTTGCTGTAGTAACGCAACGGCTGCTCAACTGATTCTCCTACTGCTTTCAAAGCTGCAAAGTGGATCACACCTACGATATCAGGATTTTCGGCGAACACAGCTCTGGTCGCATCTAGGTCGCAGAGATCAACATTGTAGTTTTTTAGACGCTTTCCGGTAATTTCCGTCAAGCGATCTACTGTACGATCAGAGGAATTAACAAGGTTGTCGATTGAAATGACCTCAAAACGGCCTTCCATCATGAGTTCGATGGCTGTATGGGACCCAATATATCCCGTCCCACCTGTGATTAAGATTTTTGCCATATAAATTGATGCTATCTAACGCTTGCAAATGGTTTTCTATAAGTAACAGACAATCACGGAGATTTTCTATGTCAATATGTAGCCTAAACTTTCTCCTCTGCTTTGGATGTCTTACACTTAGCTGCACATTTCAGAGGATCAAATTAATAGAATTGCCTTGTGGTTGTGAAGGGTCTAACGCCTAAGGTTGTAAATCATTCACGAATGGTTATGCTGGTCTATTTACCAGTTGAAAGATCTTTTGAAAGTATCTGCTATATAGTCTACCGTAATTCGATGAGATATTGTTACGTCTCAATGCCTCCAGCATTTCCTGGTTGATTTTCAAATTAGACTGTATACCAGAAGTACTCACCCCACCAGTTCTCATTTTGACCAAAATATGCGGGATATAGCCATAAGATATTTTCTTGACCAGAAAGGCCCTTACCATAAACTCAAAATCTGAGCAAATTTCCATCTCCTTGTCATAAAGGCCTAATTCCTCATACAGTTCTCGTTTCACATAAAAGGTAGGATGAGGAGGCATGTTTCCTTGACGCATTTTTGGGGGTTCAAAATCATGGGCAGGGTAATATCGAACCACTTTCTCCAAATCATCTGGGGCTACATAGACCAGGTCTCCATATACAGCCTCAGCTTGAGTTTCCTTGAATTTCTGTACGATTCGGCTGATGACAGTAGGATCATTCAGCATATCATCAGAGTTCAACTGTCCTATAATCTCTCCCTTTGCTAGGGAAATCCCCTTGTTCATGGCGTCATAAATACCTTCATCAGGCTCAGAAACCCAATGGCTTACCACATGATTGTATTTGCCTACGATTTCCATGGTTTTATCGGAAGATTTTCCATCAATAATGATGTACTCAATATCCGGATAGTCCTGCATCTCAACCGATTTGATACAGCTTTCTAGATAGGCTTCCGAATTCCAGGTAATGGTGATAATAGAAACTTTCATAGGTCAATGGGTTGAAATAGGCGAATACTGCTTTCTCGAGTTTCCTTACTCTCCTTGACTCCTTTGGCGTATTCCCAAGCAGTTTTCGACCAATCATCATAGGCGGCTTGGTCCATGTTCCATATTTTATCTAATACAGTTGTCCAGGCTTGAACATCAGAAAGACTAATATCCCAACCTACTTTCTTCGCTTCCAGATCCCTCCAAGGTGTTTGATCACTGATCCAAACTGGTTTGCCTGCCAACAAAGCCTCAAAAATCGCATGTCCAAAGTTTTCACCTTTGGTTGGTAAACAGGAAACATGGTAGTTAGCCAATTTCTTTTGAAGTTCCTGAGGAGGAATAGGGCCTAAAAAACGGGCCTTTATCTGATGGACCTCAATGAGGGATTTCAATTGGGCTACGTATTCTTTGTCCTCCATAGGTCCGATGATGTCTAGGCTAACTCCATCTTTTCCCTTCAAAAATGGCAGGAGAAAATCCAGGTTTTTCTTAGGAGATACCCTCGAATGAAAGACCAATTTAGCCTCACCAGGACGCTTGTCAAGGCTTTGCCATTTTTCTTGATGTTGACGAGGAAAATTGGAAGATAGTCTTACTTTCATAGATGAACCGAAAAAAGCCTTGATGTCTTTGAGCTCCTGTTCATCTGTGGCCTGCCAAATCAACTGTTTGTGGACAGCTGTGAACTTCAAGGACTGAATAAAAGCCAGTTTCTTCCATCTTTTGATGCTAATGGCCCCTTTATGAAGCATACCTCTCACAGCTAAGACTGCCTGAGGATTTCCTTTTTTTCCTCTTACATATTGTAAGGGCCAAATTGTAAAAGGAAGTGAAAAAAGGCTATTGATATAGAGATAATCGGGATTTCTCGCTTCAATTTGATCGTGAATAGTTTGTCTACTAAGCTGATCATGAGAACAATAGTAAATATCTGTATGCTCATCGAAGGCGATCCATTGGTTGGTAACAACTCCCTCGTAAGGCTCATCACTTCCCTCGTCTGTATTTGTGGTTAGAATGGAAAATCGAAAATGTTCTTTCATGGCCAGCGTCAAATTCCTGACTGACTGTATGGGTCCACCAGCCTTGTAGCCTGGTAAAAACCAATCGATCAATATAAGAATGTGAGGCTTAGGCATCTATCTTGTGTTTACTCAACCAGTATTCCAATACAACTAGCGTCCAAATATTCACCCAATAAATGGAGGAATCCCCTTTCAAAAAGCGTTGCCAATAGTCTCTCAAGTAGTCTCCCTGTATAATGTCTCGTTGGGCAAGCTGCTCAATGCTTTTATCTGCCAGAGGTTTCAAAGGACCTTTTAGCCATTCAATCCATGGAAAAACAAAGCCCATTTTTTTGCGAAAAACAACCTCTTCTGGCAACAAATCGCCTAAAGAATCCACCAAGAATTTCTTAGGAAAAGAGGGTTCTTTATCCTTGTCAGATACTCCTAGGGCAAATTCCACAAGGCTATGATCGAAAAATGGAACCCTTACCTCTAAAGAATGTGCCATAGACATCTGATCCGTATCTCGCAGGAGAACATTCTGGGTGTAGGTACTCATTTCACCTACACTTACCTGGCTGAAATCTGGCATCAGATTCACTTTCTCCAACTCGAGGAAGGTCAGAATATTTTTTAGTGAGAAGCCTTCTGAGGAATAAGTTATCAGCTGATCAATTTCTTTTTGAGAGAATACTTGCCTAAAAATAGGATAGAGCGCCTCAAATTGTTGGGAGGGAAGAGACAGCATTTGCTTCATCCTGTCTACTTTGGGTCCTTTGCTTACACTTCCCATGATTCCGGCTCCTGCTTTTCTAATAAAACCAGGAACAGAATAGAGGGCTTTCATGGCCCTAACTTGTTGATATTGCTTAAAAACAGGATAGCCAGCATACAGTTCATCCCCTCCTAAACCTGAAAGCGCTACTGTAAAGCCCATATCTCTAGTGGCCTTTGACACCACATAACTGTTGATTCCATCTCCTGAGGGATGGTCCATAGCATCCAATGCATCTGGTAATTCTTTGAGAAAATCATCAGGACTGAGCCTGATCGGATGATGACTTGTCTGGTATTTTTGGGCGATCATGGATGACCAGGTAGACTCATCAAATTCTTTTTCATCAAAAACCACTGAAAAAGTATGAATAGCCGCTTCTGAACGCCTGGCCATTAGCGCAACAATAGCTGATGAATCTATTCCTCCTGATAAAAAAGCACCCAGTGGAACATCTGAAATCATTCGCCTTTCCACCGAGTCTTGGAGTAAATCCAGATTTTGGCGACAGAGGTCCTCATAAGACATGTCCCAACTTTGTTGCCCTTGATCTGCCAAGCTCCAATAGGTCTGTTCTTCCGTCTCCCCAGCTCTCCAATACAAATAAGCACCGGCCCCTAGCATATACACCTTGTCAATCAAGGTATTGGGACTATTAACAGAATAGTATTGTAGGTATTCTGAAAGGGCATCTCGATTTAGTTTGGCTGGAACTTCGCCCGATTGGAGGAGTGATCGGATTTCAGAGGCAAATAGGAAGGTGCCATTCGCCTGATACATATAAACAGGCTTGATCCCCATTCTGTCTCTTGCCAGAAATAACTCTTTCTTATGTCGATCCCAAATGGCGATAGCAAACATCCCATTGAACCTCAGCAAACAATCGGGCCCCCATTTGTCATAGGCAGCAAGGATCATTTCGGTATCCCCAGTAGATGAAAAGGAGTACTCCTTAAGTTCAGTCTTGATTTCCTGATAATTGTAGATCTCCCCATTAAAGGAGAGTACATAACGAGCTTGAGGATCCTCCATAGGTTGAGCACCAGCTTCTGACAAATCAAGTATGGATAACCTTCTGTGTCCCAAACCAATGTTGCCTTCTGTCCACACCCCTTCACCATCGGGTCCACGATGAGCCATATGATCTGTCATCTTCCTCAGGACAGCATTCAGATCTCGTCTTGTATCATGAAGCGCTATACCAGCTATTCCGCACATATTGGGTTGGTTTGAGAGTCTAAATAATACCTAATAGCCGATTATTCCATGTTCCTTTTTCGGATTTCCTGACAAGGATTACCTTTATATATGGTGTATGCCTTTAGGTCATGCGTGGCTACTGAACCTGCGGAAAGGATGGCATGGGTGTGCAAACGTACATTAGGTCCGACCAAAGATTGAGCACCTACCCAGCTTCCTTTTTCCAAATGAATTTCCCCAATCATCAAATCAAAGCTTGATTTTTTATAGTCATGATTGCCTGTCAGCAGCATAGCCCCTTGGGACAAGCAGACATGATCCTCGATGACAACTTCCGCTAAATTGTCTATCCAAACTTTTTCCCCTATCCAAACGTGGTCTCCAATGGTCAATTTCCAAGGATACTTAATGTTGACAGAGGGCTTAATGACGACCCCTGCCCCCACCTTTGCCCCAAAAAGCTTGAGAAGCGATCTTTTCAAGCTGCTGAAAGGGATCAGGGGATTGAGAAAGAAGAGTACATTGGTGAAGTACCATATCACACGTTTCAAGCTTCCTCCTCCTGGATCATACCAAGAATTGTCAAAGCTAGAGAGGTCTGTCTCCTTCCTTGAATCTATTTTTTGTGAATCCATCGTCTTAGTTGATTAAGGAATAAAGGGTCTCACTCCAAATCTCAGGTGTAATCTGCCGAGACAGCGCATGGCTTCTTTCCCCCATCTCCACAAGCTCCTCATTAGGAAGGTCCATCAACTGTCTTAGGACAGTCTGTAAAGAGGGAACTGAACTTTGTTGGAAGAGATAGCCATTGTATCCATGTCTAACAAAAGCATCTGCAGCACCACAGGCATCAGAAGCGATCAAGGGCAAACCAGCAGCTGCAAATTCGTGTAAAACCACCCCCCAAGGTTCTTTTCTGGAGGGTAAAATGAAAGCGCCAACCTGTTTAGCCAGGGAAGGTAATTCCGAAGGTTGAACAAAGCCACTCACCTCTATATCAGGATGATCTGGAATCGGAAAACTCCCTGCTCCAATCAATTTTAATTTCCATCCGTTCCTATTATTAATGTTCAGAAATGCCTCACACAATTCTCCAATTCCTTTGAAATCCACCATTCTGCCTACGAAGAGTAAAACACGAGGATAGGAGGATTTTTTCTCAGCCATGTCTACCTCATAGTTCTGGCTGAAGCTCTTCCAATCAGCACTGTAAAAGCCCGTTCGAATGTTGTTTCTATCAAAGCCTAGCCTTCTGGCATATTCATACTGTCGAAGGCCAGTGGCCCACATATGGGTAAAGTTGGCCTTTACAAGCAGAGGGCTAAGCATGCTGGCTATTTTTTGTCGGGTTGAGCCTATCCATTGATTATCAAGGCCTGATACAACAGGAATTCCACGTTTTTTCCAGTCTCTTGCTATTTTGACATAATCTTTATCCATCCAGCCTGAAACCAGCATCAATTCAGGCTCAAAGGCTTCAATTTTATTTGCCAATTCAATCGTGCTCAAGCTATTTTTCTCGATAATGGTCATCCTATTGTCAAACTCAAATTTAAAGGGAGCCTCCTCATTAACAGGCCATTTGACCAAAAGGATTTTAACCCCTTCTTTCTTCAAGAGGGTTTCAATGCAGGTGAGGATATAGCCTGCTAATTCACTGTAAAGGATGCATATTCTCATTTGTCGGGCAAGAGTTTCTTTTTCAACCTAGGATACTCTATTAGTATCATCAACAAAATATAAAAGTGTATGCTGAAGGCATTAAGGGAGGAATTCAACCAGCTTTCAAAAAAGGAAGAAATTACCCCTGTAATGATGACAGGAAGCTTATATTTTTGAGCATCTATTTTGCCGAAGAGCACAAATAAAAAGATGAGAAAAGTTATTAAGCCTAGGTAGCCATTGTTCATTAAGAAAGTTAGGTAAGAATTGTGCATTCCTCCCTGATGCTCAGTAACAATCAGGATTTCCTTGATCCTATCCATATGGAAGTAAATCTCTTCCCATGCGAATCCACGACCAATTAAGGGACTAAGCCTGATCTGTTCAAGTCCCATGGCCCATGCAATGTATCTGCCCGTTCCTGTGGTGAGCGATTCCACCCTGAAATATTCATTAAGGCCAAGTAAAGATATTACGTTCAACAATCCGCCAGAAGAAAGAAAAAGCAATCCCACTGGTAAGATGAAGAAATAGAACCCTCCCCGAAGGATGGAATGACGTTTCTGAACCCAGTATAGCATGTAGAAGATCAAAATAGACCCAATCGCTGTTCGGGAATTGGCGAGAAGCAAGGAAAAGATCATCAGGAAAAGGGCTATAAAGAAAGTTCCTCGCTGTTTGGGATACAATTCTAATCCCAAAATAATGATGGGGAACATGAGGGTACAATAGATTCCTAATCCATTTGGATTCCCTAATACTCCACGATATCGCCCCACAAGGTAGGCGAATCTTGGATTTACAATGGATGAAATCAGCCCAAAGAGGAGAACGAGTAAGGAAATATAAATGAGGCTTTGAATAAGATCACTATTATCCTGTCTCAAGAAATATGGCACCAAATGAATGACCGCAAAAAGTAGACAGAAATAGGAAATCATCTTCGACATCGAGAGAGGAATATTGGGACTCAAAAACCCTCCCGCAATGGCAACTATAAAAAAGGGTATGGTGTAAAGAATCACCTTTCGAAACTTTAGCTTTCCAGAAGTAATCAAGCCTAGACATCGAAAAAAGACCATAAGAATCAGGACAATTCTAAGCGGCTTAAAATACTGAAGATACCAAAGGCGGGAATCTCCCATAATCAGGACCACAACCAAGAAAAGAAACAATTCCTTATCCTTTCGCCCAAAGAAGTATATCAATCCTAATATCGTTCCCCATCCTATCCCCAAAAAAGGGATGGTATTTCCTAATAAAACAAGGACTATAAATCCTGTTATGAGAGATATGTAATCGGAGAGAAACTTACGCAAGGACTTTTTCGGTTATGGAATGCAGCATTTGATCGATCACTTTAGGCCATAAAAAGAGGGTTTTCACCCTTTCCAGTGATGCCTGCCTCAATTCATCTAATTTAGGACTTTCCCATGTAATGGAAGCTTCCATAGCGTTTTTTAAGGCCTTTTTGTCAAAGGGTGGAATCAACCATCCATTTGATTCGTCTACCTGAACCCCAACGGCGCCAACATCTGTAGCAATGATCGCACAAGCAGTGGACATCGCCTCCATGATCACAGTTGGCATCCCTTCACTATGGCTTGGAACGACCAAAACATCAGCTCCAAGTAGAATTTCTCTAATTTTTTGGGGTTGGCGAATCATGCCATGGTAGCAAACACGCTTATGTGGAAGCTGAAGTTTTTCGGGTATGGGGCCAATAAATTCAAACTCGAACTCTAGCTCTTTTTCTAATAATTCTTCCAGGACTGGCATCAATTCTTCAATGCCCTTTCTGCGTTCATATCTTCCGACAAAAACCAGCTTTCTTTTTGCAGTACTGGGATGAATTTCTTCGGTCTTGGCTAACCAGCTTTCTTCAATGCCAATAGGTAGGGAGAGAATTTTTTGAGCAGGGACCCCTTGATTTTCAAGAATTCTATTAAGATGACCACCTAGGGACTGCACATAGTTTGCATGTCGAATGGCGTGGTTAGCAGGGAGGCTTAACATTTTGGAAATGGCCCATCCTTTCATACCTACAGGCTTTTGAAACATCTCCAGTCCATGAAGATTGACCAAAGATTTAGCTGCAAGATTCTTGTTTAAGGTAGACCACCCACTAAATCCCTGTACATATATAAGATCAAATTCTTGACCCGATTGGATTCTTGCTTCTTCTATCCCTTTGCTATAGACCCAAGATTCCCAGAGATAATGCCCCGGAAACTTTTTCACCTCAGGGGTAGCAACAAAGTGAAAGTGTATGTTCAACATCTCCTCTTCTGAAAAGGGAGTCTCCTCGTTAAATTTCTCCCAATGGGGATGGAAAACATGTACCTCAATTCCTGCTCTAGACAGATATCTAATTAAGTACATGGAATGCATCTGCATCCCTCCTACCTGAAAGGGAAAAATTCCATCTGTGAATAAGGCGATCTTGTTGAGCATGCAAAGGATTAATCTTCAGAAGCAGGTTCCATCCTGATGTTCTGGCAAAATATACTCAGGATCATCATAGTAAATCAAAGGCCTAACCATTTTTGTGTGTTAGATTATTCAATCTCTTGTCATTTTTTCCTTATCAAAGGAAGAAAGCCTGGTTCATATAGGGATTGAATCTACCTAATTCAACTCATACATAGTTAGTTAGACCCAAAATAAGCCATATAGGACAGGTGTAATAATTTACCAAATTACCTTATTCATCAAGCTCGAAATCTTTGTTTGAGACCACAAAAAATATATAACTTGCTTGCAGTTCTATGCCTTCCCTATTGTGAAAGTGAAGGCTTCTGAACAGACTGAAAAACAACACCATACTTGATGAAAGTATTTATCCTGGTAGGGACCCGTCCTAACTTTATCAAAGTTACCCAATTCAAAAAAATTGCTGCCGACCATTATCCTCATCTCGACATTCGCATCATTCATACTGGACAGCATTATGATAAGAATATGGCCGGTGTATTTTTTGAGCAATTCAACCTACAGCCAGATCATTTCCTTAACATCGGCCAGGGAACACCCAATTCTCAGATAGCCAAGATTCAACTCAAACTGGAAGAACTATTTGAAGAAATAGGAAAGCCTGATTTGTTTATCGTGCCAGGGGATGTGAACTCCACATTAGCTGGATCAATTTGCGCCAATAAGATGGGAATTCCATTGGCCCATTTAGAGGCTGGCCTGAGATCATATGACCGAAATATGCCGGAGGAGTATAACCGCCTGGTAACGGATGAGCTTTCTGACATCCTCTTTGTTACTGAACCAAGTGGGCAGGAAAACCTAGAAAAGGAAGGCAAAAAAGGCGAGATCAGGTATGTAGGAAATACCATGATTGATACGCTCGTAGCATTCGAGCAAGAAATTCAGGCGTCAGATATTTTGGACCAGTTTAAACTGGAGGAAGGAAAATTTGTAGTTGTTACTGTTCACCGTCCCTCCAATGTGGACCATCAAGAAAAACTCCAGAACCTTATTCACGTCTTAAAGGAAATATCCAAGACACATCAGATTGTCCTTCCTGTTCATCCAAGAACAAAGAAAAATCTTGAAAAATTCGGTCTGAGCGATGAATTCAATCAAATCGGCCTGATCAACCCAGGTCCTTTGGGATATTTTGAGTTCCAAAAGCTAATCGCCAAATGTACTTTCGTCCTGACGGATAGCGGAGGAATACAGGAAGAAACAACCTTTCGACAAGTACCTTGTCTGACTGTTCGTAACAATACGGAGCGCCCCATTACAACCCAAATAGGCACCAATACCCTAAAGAAGTTAGAATACGCTGAGATCATGGAAGATGTCCAGAAGATTCTAGACGGGACCTATAAAAAGGGAGAAATCCCAAAGTACTGGGATGGACAGTCCACCAAAAGAATCCTTGAAAGTATCGTCTGAATATGCTCCTATTTCTCACCGTAAATGATCTACCTTCAGGGGTTTATACCAGTCAAGTACTGGATGTGGTGAAGCTCATGGAGAAAGAGACAAAGATACAGTTGGTTTGCTTTGTATCCTGGAGTAGATTGAAAGACGCCAGAGCTTACTTTAAGCAGCATGCCCCAGGAGCAATTGCTCTCCCTATTGTTGCGGGTCTGACAAGATGGAAATGGAATAAGCCCCTTATTAGCCTCATTGCCAAGTGGAAAGGAACAAAGACAGTTATTGCCAGAGGTCCACTAGCAGCCCGTTTGGCACTTCTGGCAAAGATTCCTTTTGTCTGTTATGATGGACGTGGAGCGGTAAAGGCGGAAATAGAGGAATTCGATGTAATTAAAGAACCTCACCTTAGAACTGTTTTCATTGAATCTGAACAGACTTCTGTTTTACAAGCTCAACATAGAGTAGCTGTGACACAAGAGCTTGTTGAATACTGGCGCGAGAGTTACGGATACCAAAAGGATCAACATACTATTATTCCCTGCACACTTTCAGGCCATTTTGGCGAGGAGGTAAAGCCTAACAAGGTAGCTGCCTTGAAAGCCCAACATGGTATCAAGGAGAATGACGTTGTATTCTGTTTCTCGGGTGGAAGTGCAGGCTGGAATTCTCTTAAGCGCACCTTCTCTATTTTCGGCCCACTCCTCAAACAAAACCCTCATTATAAAATTATTCTGCTCACCAAAGAACAGGACTACATCCATGAATTTATCCAAGCCCATCCAGATCAAGTATTCAGGTTTTGGCTCAAGCATCATGAGGTGAAGGAATACCTTTCCATGGGGGATTATGGTCTTCTAATCCGTGAAGACAAAGTCACCAATAATGTGGCTTCGCCGGTAAAATTTGCAGAGTATTTGAGTTTGGGGATGGATATTTTGATCTCTGACAATGTTAGGGACTATGCAGCATTCGTTGCTACCCATCGATGTGGAATCATCGTGTCCGAAGGGAAAAAATTATCCTTTGGTCCTTTATCTCCCGAAAAAAGGAAGTCCAACCAATACATAGCGAATGCTTACCTATCAAAGGAATCTCCCTTTGTGAGAGAATCTTACAAAGAACTTCTTCAAAACATTATAGGATAGGAAACAAGGACTACTTCAGCACTAATTCTACCTTTTCGATCAACAGACCTTCTTGTTCGGATCTAATTGTGAGCTTATGAGCTTGTTTGCTAAGGTTTTTGAGTTTGATCTCTTTGCCTTTGATCTTACAATACGATGCTCGCTCTTTTCCGATCTTATCAATGGTACCGATCATTTTCCCATCCAACAATACCTCCACTTTTCCCTTGGCAGCTCCCGTCTGATTCATGTGAATTCTCAGTCCATAATTATTCCCTGTCTCCCTTGGCTGGAAGGACCAAGAGGCTTCCGCCCCTTTTCTTTGAGCTAAGAGTAATCCTTTCGCATGGGTCAAATTGATTTGATTGGTAGTTGAGATAATACCCTCAGATACTACCTTCATATTAGACTTTTCGTCAGCCATAGGTGCATCAAAATGAAAGTTTTTACTCCAATTCAAGGGATGTCCTATTTCATGCCAGCTATCTAATTGGTAGCAAATGGGCTCAGCTTGGCTTAAGTCAAGAAGATAGACAGAACCTTGCTTTCTAAAATTAGCTATGATTGACTTTCCTGCTAACTGAAATGTCAATTCCTTTTCATCTTTAATTGCTCCCTTAATGTTACTTGGAGGCTGTAACCCACCAGCAACTACATAAATTTCCTTGCTAGCATGCTTCCTAGCGGCAATCAGTGCATTCAAATCACCACAGGGGATATCGAGTGCCCATTCTCCTTTATCATCTTTAGCTACATTTCCTTTGAGTAGAATTTCCTCGTAGTGGGAAGCAACTGCCTGCGCATAGGCAGGCGTTACAACCTGCCAAATATAATTACGAGAATCAGGGAATTTTCTTTCTCCTTTTCCCTTAGAAACGTTAAAGAAACCTGTGTAGAAAAACTCTGCTCCACTTACATTCATTACTTTCAATAAAGCAAGCCATTGGGAAGGGCGGACATTGACCTTTGGATCTCGGTTCCAGCCAGCAGCTACGTAGGGAGAGTACAGATTGTCTCCTAGTGCCAATTCTTTTACTCTGGTCAATTTTATCCATTTGTACCCTCGCCATGCACTGATCCAAGAATTCCAGTTTCCAGGATACCTTGGATAAAAATCAGGAGTTGAATAGTATTGCCCTCTATTTTTCTTGTTGATCTGGCGTGATATTTCATAATCAAATCGATCTAAGGGTCCAGCATCGATAGCATACCATGAAAAATTTGCCCCTTCAGCTAAGGGATGTTTCAACAGTTCATCACGCCAATAGGATCTGATTCTTAGTTTTTCAGTAGCAAGATATTGTTCAAAGTTTGGATAGCCGGATTCCTGAAATTTTGCCTTAACCTTTTTATCATATTTTACCTCTTCCCAATCAAAGGCTTTTGGAGGAACCTCCCCATTTTCATTGATAAAATCCACCGGCCTTCCTAGTCCTTTATATAAGGCATCAAAGTTTCTGTATATAACATCTACATCTGACCTGAATAGGGTGGTTTCAACTGCTGGACTTATTAATTTCTTCCCATATTTATTCTCAATGGGCTTACCATTCTTGCCCAATACATAGGCAGTTTCTGGATGTTGCTGGAAACGTATAGCGGAGCTTTTTTTCTTTCCTACAAATCTAGAAATTGACTGAGCCCAAAGTGTGGTTAATGCGATCGGTACTTCTGGATGCCTTTGGGCGACTTCACGTATTTCATACAGCCTTCCTCCTTTGTCCCAGATTTTTTTCTGCCCGGCTATGTTCGGATTGTGAATGGTCAGCATATAATTCCAATTGCTGATCAGTTCCTCCTGCATAAAAGCTCCCCGCTCCCCGATTCTAGAAGGATCAATCCAAGGCTGTTTAAAGCCAGCAGCAAACTTCATGTCCATCCAATTGTAAAGCCTCATCAGTTGGTGCCCTTGTTTATAACGAGGCAATGGGAAGGACTCAAGTTGATTCCATGGAAGAACACTATTTCCTTCCACCACAACATATTCCCGCTCATCCATCACCTTCTCACCCTTGGCAACTGATATATTCTCTTTTTCTTCTAGGCTAGTCACCCTAATTGCATCGAATTTTTGGGCTCGTGACCCAATAAACTTTTGGCTTAACCATTCATGGTAATATGCCATGTATTGAACCTGTCCTCTAAAGCCCTTTGGCAATCCGACTTCTGAGAAAGGTTTAGACTTATTACCTAATTTTCCTCCCTTGGGAAATTGAATCAACAGTTCTGGTAACAACTCTCCATCTATCCATAATTCTCCACGTCCTTTTCGGGTATCAATCTGGAGGATAAAATGATGCCAATCATTGTCTTGGTAATAATTTAAACTCCTCTTACCAAGTTGTAACAAATCTAATTTGGTATAGAACGACTTTTCCTCACCGTTTTGCAGAACTTTAAAACCAAACTCAAGTTTTCTGGCTCCTAAGACTGGCGTAGACTTTCCTCCCTGTATATCTGCGATCATGAAATTCTTCTTGATATCAAGATCTTGGGGAAACTTCATGGCAATTTCTAAAGCGATAACCTTAGTTACATCATCTCGCTTAAAGGTTCTGTTTTTGGACAAAGGAGCTTCGAACTGGTAGGAAGCAACTCCCTGTTGATCCTTAACTGTTTCAATATTGGCTAGCCAAGAAAAAGAGGTTTCCTGATCACTACCAGGGAAAAGAGCTTGGACTGGCTGTGGATTCTGTGCAGATAGTATTCCCATATTGATCAAAAGCATAAAGAGGATAAGCTTAAAAAAGCCTCTTTTGGTAGGATAGAGCGGATGATACTGCATGCTGCTTAACTTACTTTTTGTAATAATGCGATAAGGTCAGAACTCACCTTTTCCACTGAATAGGTCTCTATGAGTTCCTCATTTGGGACGAAGGAATCCTCTTTAAGTCTTTTCAGATTCTCCAAAAGTATTTTTCCATTCAGAGACTCCTTTTCAATAGATACGCCTAATTTTTCTGATTGGATATTATGAGAGACTCTTCCTTCAGGCCCAAACATCAGGAGAGGTTTTCTTATCGTGAGGTACTCAAAGAATTTGGTTGTTCGGAAGTGTTTGTTGTGCTCTGCCAAGAGGATTAATAGCATATCGGCATCCGCCATTTTTTCAAACAACTCTTCCTTTCCTATTGGAGCTTGAGGAAAGAAAATGTCAGCATGATGTGAGGCAATTTTTTCAAGCTTACTCAAATGTGGGGTAAAGATTTTCCACTCCAATCGTCGGTAAAAATCAAGATGGTTCTCCTTTATCGCCGTAAGTGCTAAATCCAGCTTATCCAAGGTTTCCTCAAGATCCATGTAAATGGCTCCACCATAGACTATTTTGATTTTATCTTGGTCTTGACCTTCCTTTTCAAGTTGTGGTAGATCTTCGGGATCATAAAAATGTGGCAGTTCCTCTACAATTCCTGTAATACTAGCCCTTTTAAAAGAAGGGCCTAACAACAGCTCTGGATGAGTAGGTCCGACCAAAACATCTGACAATTCAAGTACTTTCTTTTCTAGACTTACTTCATACGATTTTCTCTTCGAACTGATCTCCTGCATGCCATAATTGACTGCATTTGTCCATGGATCCCGAAAGTCTACTAATACCTTGAGGTTAGGCACATGTTTTTTGAGGTCAATGGTGTGGCTAAGAGCATGAAAAGGGGCTCCGGTTGCTATCACATGACGGATCTTATATTTTTTGATTAGGTCTAAGGCGGTTTTTGTAAGCCCCTTTTGCCAAAATACAGCCTTGTCATAGGGAGTTCCCTTGGTTCTTTTTTCAAGCGAAAACAACCTCAACCTGTTGAAAACTTTCCCAACTGGATGAGAACTAGGTTGAATATCTGGATAGCCAGAGGGAACATAGTGTATGTGGATCAACTCATTCTCTACGTCAGTTGTCCAAGTTGATTTTTCCGATGGATTTGCAGGTGGTGTGGTAATCACATGGACTTTGATCCCTTGCTTGGCTAGGTATTTAGATAGTTTTGCCCATCTTCTCGCTCCAATTCCATTTGATGGAGGAAAATGGAAGGAAACCAATATAAGCTCGGAGATCTCAGAAGAAGAAGCAGCCATAGAGAATCTTGATTAAAGCTTATTAGGAATTAGTGTCCCTAAATTATTCACCACATAACCGATCATTTCCTCTGTCATCTCAGGGAAAATGGGGAGCGACAAAATCCTAGGTGTATAGGCTACTGTAATTGGAATATCTGCTTCAGTATATCCCAATTCTTTATAGGCGGGAACCAAAGGCAATGGATTAGGATAGTGAACGCTGTGCCCAATTTCAGCTTCTTTTAGCCTGTTTCTCAAAGCCTCTCTATCTTCAGTCTGAATCACGTAAAGATGAAAGGCGTGGGTTCTGTCATCTGGAATGGTGGGTAGAACCAAATCAGTATGCTGTTGAAGAAGCTTCGTATAGGTAGCAGCATGCTGTTGGCGTAATGCTATCCACTTTGGCAAATGAGGGAGCTTAGCGAGGAGAATAGCTCCTTGCATCCCATCCATCCGACTATTTCTCCCAATCATTTGATGGTTATGCTTTTTGAGCTGTCCATGATTGGCGATCATTCTCACTTTAGTCGCAATCTCTTCGTCATTGGTGGCAATACCTCCAGCATCTCCATAAGCACCCAAGTTTTTACCTGGATAGAAGCTAAAGGAGGCAGCATGCCCAATGGTCCCAATTTTTCTTCCTTTATATGTGGCCCCATGTGCCTGTGCAGCATCCTCAATCACAAATAGGTTGTATTTGGCAGCCAGAGCCATGATAGGGTCCATATCCGCAGGTAAACCAAAGAGATGAACAGGAATAATGGCCTTCGTTTGGGGGGTAATTTTCTCCTCAATTAAAAAGGGATTGATGGTATAGGTATGTGGCTCAGTATCCACAAAAACTGGAGTAGCTCCTACATTTGAGACACATTCGGCAGTAGAAATCCAGGAATGAGCTGGTACAATGACCTCATCTCCAGGTCCCACTCCTGCAGCCACTAAAAGCATCTCAAGGGAATCCGTTCCATTCCCACATGCTACACTATAGGTCGTTCCTATATATTCGGCAAAGGCTGCTTCGAAGGCCTTTACAGAAGGCCCACTGATAAAGGAGGTATTTTTTATGGTTTGCTCAATGGCCTGATCAATGTCCTCTTTGATGGTAAGGTATTGAGCGTGCAGATCTACAAATGGAATTTTCATAAGTCTCTGAGTTTCTTGGCCGGATTTCCGACATATATACCTGGTTCTGTGATAGATTTGGTCACAACCGACCCTGCTCCAATGACAACATTGTCACAAATAGTTACGGGAAGAATGGTGGCATTGCTACCAATTGACACCTTGTTTCCAATATGGGTTTCCATCCACAAGTCTTTGTTACCCATGGCTGGACCGCCGGTAGAAAAGAGGTCATTGATAAACATCACCCCATGCCCAATAAAACAGTCATCCCCAATCGTTACCAGCTCACAAACGAAGGCGTGGGATTGAATTTTGGTTCTTTTCCCAATCACCACAGTTTTTTGTATTTCGACGAAGGGCCCTACAAATGAGTTGTCTCCAATGGTACATTCGTAGATGTTGACAGGCTCGACTACGGTAACACCTTCTCCGAAATTTACATCCCTGATTTGGGCTTTATATAACCGAGGCTGATTCATGGGTTCTAAGTTTGTCATAGATCATTTCAATGGCAGCGATGGACTTCATGCCTTCGAAACCATCAACGGTATCTTTTCTTTCCTTTCTAATTTGCCCAATAATGGCCTTGACTACCTTGTCGTGATTAGACGAGGTGCCTTGGTATTTTCCATAGGCATTGGGCTTGTCGGTGTATTCGATTCCTTCTTGCAAAGGGAAACCTTCTACGTCCCAAAATTCAATTTTATTGAGGTATTTACCCCCAATTTTTATGGTGCCTTTTTCTCCTATGATGGTGATACTTCCTTCATAGTTTTTGTTGTAGACACAAGTTGTCCATACCAAAGATCCCAACGCGCCAGAGCTAAACTTCAAGGTAGCAATGCCAGAATCCTCCGTTTCGATACTATGGTTTTGGGTTTCCATCTTGCCTTGAACATCTACCACATCCCCACACCACCAAATCAACAAATCGATAAAGTGGCTAGCTTGGGTGTAAAGTGCACCTCCTTCCTCATCGATGATTCCACGCCAAGGAGAATCATCATAATAACCCTGGTAACGGTTCCAGAGGATATCACATTTGATCATGAAAATTTTTCCCAATCTACCTTGGTCAATGGCTTCCTTGGTGAGTTTGACTGGCACATTGTATCGATTCTGTTTTACCACCCATAATTTCACCTCATTCTTGTAGGCGGCTTCATTCATGGCCATACAATCCTGCACCTTAAGTGCCATAGGTTTTTCTACTAGGACATTAAACTTATGGTTGGCGGCCTGAATAGCCATTGGAGCGTGAAGGGCATGAGGGGTGGCGATAGAAATAATATCTGCATCAATTTCCTCCAACATCTTTTCATAGTTGGAATATACCTTGACATTACCATATAGATCAGCGAGAGCCTGTACTTTTTCGGCACGTTGATCACAAATGGCGACTACTTCAACAGCAGGTTCCGCATCCAAGACAGCCATGTGCCTTCTGCCAATGCTTCCACAACCCACCAGCGCAAATTTTATGTTTGTTGATTCCATGTGCGATTTAATTTGATCGTAACTCCTTCTTTGCTTAAGGGCATAAACACTTTTTCAGCTAACATTTTCTGATCAGGGTAATTGATAAGTACTGCCCGATGAATTCCTTTGAACACAAACAAAGAACCTGCAGAAACTGCAGAAGCTCCTCCATTTGAAACCGCTTCCTTAAAGTGGGATAGTTTTCCCGCTCCACCACAAGCAACCACAGGTATATTCAATTTGGGACAAAGACGTTTGAGCATTTCGATGTCATAGCTTTCAAATGTCCCATCTCTTTCAATGCTATTTAGAATTATTTCCCCGGCGCCTGCTTTTTCTGCTTCCAAGGCATATTCCAGCACATTTTTGCCTGTCTTTTTCCTCCCTCCTTTCACATAGACCTTTTCTTTGCCAAAAAGGTCTTTCTTATAGTCTATTGAAACGACTACACTCTGGCTACCATAGCGAGAGGCAATTTCTTCTACAAGTCCTGGATTTTCTACTACAGCGGTATTGATAATGACTTTTTCGACTCCTGCATGAAATAACTTACTAGCATGATCCAGACTTTTTATTCCTCCACCATATCCTAATGGCATAAAACATTCGCCTGCAATCTCGCGGACCTTGGAAAAATCGGGAGCCTTTTTCAAAGGTGAAGCACCAATATCCAATACGACCAATTCGTCCACCTCTTTTTCATTGAAGATCCGGACAGCATTTATAGGATCTCCAACATACTTAGGTGATTTGAACTTAACTGTTTTCTCAAGTTTGCCTTGATTCATCAACAAAACTGGGATGACTCTGATTCTTCTCATATACTGTTCACCTCCTTTTCCTGAAGTTTACTTGAGAAATTGGTGAGCAATTTCATACCAAATCGATGGCTCTTTTCTGGGTGAAACTGCGTCCCCATGATATTTCCGTTTTCGACGGCGCAAACGACCTCATACCCATGCATGGTTGTTGCCAAAACATCCTCTTCTTTATCACATACCATATGGTAGGAATGAACAAAGTAATAGCGCGGAACTTCCGCATATCCTTCGAACAAGTTACTAGGCTTCTTCTGGATGACTTCGTTCCAACCCATATGTGGTACTTTATGATGTGAGGCTAATTTCGTCATATCAAATTTTACCGTATTCCCCTTTATCCAACCAAGGCCATCAGCATCTCCTTCCTCACTATGCTCACATAGAAGTTGCATTCCGAGACATATTCCCAATACAGGGATTTTCTGCTCAAGAGCCAATTCATCCAAAACTGGCTTTAACCCTCTTGAATGTATATTTTCCATCCCCTTAGCAAAGTGTCCTACACCAGGAAGGATCATTTTTTGGGCATTGGCAATTTCCTTAGGATCTGAGGTAATGATAGAGCTTACCCCAAGTCTCTTCAGCATATTTTGGATGGACAATAAGTTTCCTAAACCGTAATCTATGATCGTTATATGTTCCATATGAATTTCATTCTTGAGCTGCAAGTCAACCTATTTGTTTCCACTGAATAGATTCCGAATAGGTCGAATCGCATTGAAAAATTGTTCGTGGTACTTGTAGTGTGCTGTTTCATAAGAAGCATAGGCCGTATGAGGCTGACTAGGCCTCGCCATGATCTCTTCAAATTCTTCTTTGGTCAACTCAAATTTCTTAAGCACAAAATCCATATCAACCCTTAACAAATCAGGATCATATATAGGCTTTTCCAATTCCAATAAAGCCATCTCCTTGTTGATCTGGCCAGAATTGATCAAAGTAGACAAATGGGCTTTTCTTTTGTCGATATTAAATTTTTCTGGCAGGATATATCCTTGATAAAAACGGGTAATGACGGATTCATAATGCTTTCCTCCATAGTCCTGCCAGCCAAAGTATTCCTGAATAGTGTTTTTTACCTCTTCTTTATTGTAATCAAGGTAATTGAGTGGTCTGAGGGACTTTAGCTTTAATACCTGATCGTAGTAGAACTTCTTCGTAAAACTAATACGGGGAAAGGTATTTAAAGGCACTGTACCAAATTTAGAATGAATATCCTTAATGTTGAGCCAGTCCATTTTGGACCACCTCCACGACTTTGGTAGAATGCCTTCAGTTACCACATTGAAGCCACTTAAGAGGTAAGAGATGTTATATTTTCTTGCAATCTTGTAGATCAAAGAAAAAATAGCGTGGTCAGAAGTAAGCTCCAAATCAACCACTGATGCCTTTAGAAAAGATAGTTGAAGGTCTCTAAATTCCTCCCAGTTAATAACATGGGTATAAAGATCAAATTCTGTTTTGTCGATGATTCTATTGATATTCTGGGTGGCAATTTCTGAATTCCAGCCATTATCTAAATGAATAACAAGTGGATTCAATCCCCACTGATGCGCCAGATAAGCCATGTATGTGCTGTCGACTCCCCCACTTACTCCCAAAATACAGTCATATGTAGATTTTTTCCTCTTTGCTGTTGCCCTAATATCTGACAACATCTGCTCAATCTTTTCTTCACCTGCTTTTCCAGAAAAGACATTCTGAGTCATCATTTCTTCAAATCCACGACAATGATTACAAACACCTGCTTCATCAAAGGTAATTCCACTATCCGTGGTATCCATTACGCAAGTGGTACACTGTTGGTATGTAGACGTTTTTACCATTTCCATGTTCAAAATTCAATTATCATCTTAGCTCGACAAAATATTCTCAGGCTGAAACACTTCGAAAAAGTACTTGGAATCCACGTTTGTGCTTCCTTTCTCCAACATTTCTAATGGGTTCTGGTCAAAGGGTAATTTTGTAGCAACCCCATTATCGAGGATGGTAGAAATATAATCTCGACATGATTCCACATAGAGTGCGAAGTTTGGTAATGCCGAAGCTAATGCCTCATAAAGTGTTGTAGAGTAAATGCTAATGTGTAAATCACTTACTGAAAACAGGCCATGAATAGATTCCCTAGTAACCAAAACGTTTGGTAAATCTACGACAGGTGAATATGTCTCAGGCTTCATGATAGGGTGGGGTTTCACTAGAATTATTCCCTCCTGTCCTTTACTGGTCATATCCTCACTCAACCATGTGATATAATCGTTAAAAACAGCATATAGATTGGTTTGGAGACTGATAAGGATAATCTTCCCATTACTTCCTTTGCGTCTTTCCAGTTCCTGTTTCAGTTCTTCTGAAACGCCCTTTTCTTGGTACAAATAGAATCCACCAATTTTAAGTTGATCTTCTGTGTATTCTACTCCCTCTAACAACAAATCTCTCCAGTATTTTCCATATGCCAGAAATTCATCTGCAAATAAGGCTTTGGGCATAACCGCCTCCACCTTTTCAGGGTAGAAGTAAAAAAAGTCATTTCTATCAATAAGGCCATGCTGAAATTCTGTGGTAAAAATGCCTTTCCGCTTTAAGGCCATGATTATTCCTTCTTTATGATAATGACAATTAAAGAAGGCCTTCTTGGGTTGGAGCTGTTTCATCACAAAATTTGCTACAACAAAAATTTGCCAAAACCCGAAGAAAGACATTTTTATGGCATACAATTCTTCTCCTGAAAAAGAGGAATTTTCCTTTATAGTTTGATGGGTATTTAGTAAGGACTGATACAATTCCTTCTCTTCCTTCCCTACAGGAATGCAATGAATGAGATTTAGAACCTCCTCCATATCAATATCATAGCCTACATCACCTTTAGATCCTCTTGGAAGTTCTCGGATGTAGACTACCTGCTCTCTACCAAGAGATTGAATAATATTTTCTGAGAAAACAGGTTTATGGACTCCACTTTTATTCTCAACGTAGGTGCCATTATCAAACACTAGGTAAGGCCTTTTAGCAAGTGTAGAAAGATGTTTTTGCCAATTCACCAACTTCCCTATATCTACTTTTGAAGCTGAGCTCTTTTTCAGGTTTCTTATCCCATTGAAGATCCACCAGGGTCTGCCAAAGTAACTTTTAAAAGTATATTGGACTTTGATTCCTTCCTGAGCGACCTTGATAAGATTGAACTCCAAACAATTAAATATTTCAGGATTATCAAACGCACTGTAAAAGTCGTTGTTCAAATCCTCAAATGTCTTAGTACGCACACCTGCAGTCTTTGCCATGATTACTTTAGCGTTAATGAATCAAGCCTTTCATCTTCTTTCGCTACCGTTAACAAACCATTTTTCCCTAGTAATTGAATTGATTCCTCAAACTCAATTGCCATATCTTCTCTCCATTCAGCGATATCTATGAGATCCATATTCCCATCCGCAAAACTGAGCAGATGCAGCATCCTTGGGATTAATTGGTTCCTTTTCGGATTACCACCTACCTTATAGTACAAGCCTCGTTTCCCAAGCTGAGGCTCACAGTAGGGATTGGTATTATAATAACGCTCATTGATTTCCAAGGTCTTTACAATGTTGACGTACAGTTGCAGGGTCCTTTCCATGGCCTCAAAAGAGATAAAATCTTTGTTATCAAGAGAGGTATGGTAATAGGGATACTTTTTGTACATGGACCGCATGAGTGAGCCAACCGGTAAATTGAAGCCTGGTGAACAATATTGTCTTTCATCACTCCCCCCAATGGCAAATTCTATCACTTCAAATGGCTCTGGCTGGTTTTTTAGGACATGCTCAGCAGCACGATCCGCTAGGCTGGTTTTGTGTTTGGATCTTTTAAAGGTCAGCGGTCCATCATCTCCTACACATGTCAGAACATAGCCTGCCACTGTATTTGCCTTCATTGTTTCACCGTGCCTTGACAGGTAATTGATGATCCCAATGGTTTCGGGAGCAAATACAAAACGGTAAGTATATTTTCTATTGGGAATCTTGGCTATTTCCTGGTACAGCATAGCTGCTACCAATGGCCCAGAGAGCTCATTATTGGCCATACTTGGATGACAAACGTAGGTCGAGAAGAGTACTTCTTGTTCGCTTTCTCCTTTGAGAATGAGGTCTCCGTGAGTTAAGGAACCAGCTTCCAATGTGCTGTCTATCAACACTTCATATTCCCCCTCTCTTGGTAGCGAATCGTAGGTCGTTTGACGGAGACAAAAGCCCCAGTTTTCGTTGTAATATGAGGTAATATAGGGTATGGCCTCAGGCAGGTGAGGCAGGGTATATAAATGTGGCTCCAACTCTACCCAACTCAATTTCTTATGAGTAGGTATGGCATAATTCATGACATGAAGGTTATTCACTTTAAAGTCTGCCACTTTTCTGCCATCAGGTGTTAGAATATAGGCATCGCGAATGTTCCACTCTCTGGGAACTGTCCAGTCAAAGGCCTTGGTACCTGAGGGTGTCTCATGAATTTCTATCGGGATAAGTTCTTGCAAAATTCGCAAGGTATCACGAACACCATCTCCAGTCAGGCTTCGACAAATGGGCCAAAGACGGTCAAAATAGGATTCGATTATTTCTCTTTTCTCCATTTACCTAATCAATATATATCCTTATCCATGTATATGGCATAAGGGGTTTCGGCCATAAATTCTTTTACTTCCTCAACATTGGTGATGATGGACTCCAAGGGTCTGGCGTTTATTTTCACCATATTAGTGCTTGCCTCATGAGGCCTTACACCGACATATTCATAGAGGCTATTCATGGTCGCCTTCTGATGTTCTGGATCCATTAAATCTCGCTCATAAATTACTTCATGAAAGTCGATTCCCTTCAAAAATTCTAGCGCTGTGGCTTGATTGCCTTCGCTTTTCTTAATCTTATACATCAATGATTCGCGATCAATCTCCACAGGTTTCCTACTCAACTTACCTTCACCTGACCTGTGATGGTAAGCCCTATTATGTTTCTCTGCTACAAGCTGAGAAAGGGAATGATAAAATAGATTGTTCCTTCGAAGATAAATTACTTTCCAGCCTTTATCTGAAAGCAGTTGCATGAAACTTGAGGTATCCTTATAATTTTGGTGGCGAAAAAGATGGTCAAACTTCATTTTAAAGCCGAATACCTTAGCTCGATTCCTATATGCTCTTCCAAGTATAAATGCTTCTACAAAGAGAATATTCCTGTAAGACTCTTTCCAATCATTCCCCAACAATTCGCCTTGGCACAAGATATCGGGATGGGAATCAAATAAGCTAGTTAACAGGGTACTACCTGTTCTTCCCTGCCCTACAATGATGAATTGGGGATACCCTTGGGAATCGTTAAGACTTATCAGATAATAAAAATAATCCACAAATTGGTTGAGGAAGAAAAATCTTCTTCCTAGCCAGTTTTTTAAGGATTGTGGTATCAGTTTTTTCATCTTCAGAGGATTTATCTAGTCGAGCATGTTCCAGTAAATGATTTCATCTTCCGTGATATCACGAGTACTTTTCTTCCCGACCACCTCGTGGATATGTCTAGGGCTCACACCATAGGCAGGCCGCTTCCAAGTAAGATGCTCTCTAGTGATCTCAGTCCCTGCAGGAATATCGGAGATGGCAACCAAAGACCTTCTTGCATTGGCTCTTGATTTATCTTCTGAACTCAGCGGATGCTTATCAAAATCTCCCAACCATTCGAACATCTGGTCCATTTTTTTGAAGAACACCTTTAGGTCCTCCTTATCCATGGCGTGATAATGGTCATTCCCTGGAAGTGTTTTGTCGTGAGAAAAGTGCTTCTCAATGATCCTACTTCCTAGTAATGTGGCAATCTTTAATACTTCCATTTCCTCAGGAAGCGTATGATCTGAATACCCTAAAATGGCCTCAGGAAACTTCCTTTTGAGGTCCATCAACATGCCTAGGTTGGCATTTGGATTCTCGGTTGGATAATTCAGGATGCAATGCATGAGGCAAAGTGGATTCCCTTGGCTTTGGATGAGCTCTACTGCTTCCTGGATCTCCCAAAGAAAGGAAGCTCCTGTAGACAGCAAAACGGGTTTACCAAAGCTACATTGATATTCAATAAAGGGAAGGTTGGTCAGATCTGAGGAGGAAATTTTAAAGACATCCATCAGATCATTCAGGAAGGTAGCTGACTCCACATCAAAGGCAGTGGACATAAACTCTATTCCTGCTTTATCACAATACACCTTCAGTTCTTCATATTCACCTTTCCAGAAGTTGTCGTATTTCTGGAATAGTTCATATTGCGACTGTGTAGGCTCTTTGGTGATGTCCCAATAGTAAGGACTATGCTTAGAGGCCAAGGTTTTAGCCTTGTAGGACTGAAACTTGATGGCGTGTGCCCCTCCTTCTGCGGCCTCATCGATTAGCCTTTTGGCCAACTCCATTGAGCCTTCATGATTTACCCCTGCCTCAGCAATGATGTAGGGACGATAAATTTTATTTTCTGTCGGCGTTGCAAAAATATCCAGAAGCTTCATGCCAATGTGTAGGTTTAGGTGTTGTGGTTAGTTGAATAAATTGTGATAGGATTTACCAGGTGGTCCATCCACCTTCTACTAGCATATTGTGGCCTGTAACGTAGGAAGAGGCATCGGAAAGCAGGTAAACCAAGGCTGGAGCCACCTCATGGTTGTAGCTCATGCGCTCCATGGGAGTAAACTGCGCGAAGTTCTCCTCAAATTGATCCTCATGATTGTTCCAGACGCCATGTGGGGTAATTTGATTGACCCTAACGCCTTTATTTGCCCAATAGGAAGCCAGGTATTGCGACAATGCCATGACTCCCCCCTTTGAAGCGGAATAAGCTGCGGGACATCCCATATTAGTTCCTTTGTACAGGTTTTGATTGGGAGCCACTACGGAATAGGTAGAAGGAATATTGACAATGGCCCCTCCACCATTATTTGCCATCCATCCTCCGATGATCTGGCAAGTCAAGAAGGTGCCTTTCAAATTGGTGTTGACTACGGCATCCCAGTTGTCTTCTGTATAGGCTTCGAATTTCTCAAAAAAGCTGTGCGTCTTATTCTGATGCCCATTCACCAAACCGTCTACTCTTCCAAATTTTGAGAGTACATCCTCTAGGGCTTTCTGAACGGAAGCTTTACTGGCTACGTCCATTTCGATGCCCATCATCTCCCTTCCATGCTTCTCAGCCAAGGCCTCGGCCTTCTCAATGGGTTTTCCTAGATCAATGTCTGCGACGACAACATGGGCCCCAAACTGTGCTGCTGCCTCACAGAAGGCGCGACCAATGAGCCCGCCTCCTCCAGTAATGATGACTACCTTACCGTCGAGATCAAACTTTTTCCTGAAATCGACCTCGTTAGGGTCTGTTGTTCGCAAAATCTTGCTGTTCATGTAGGTGTTTCTTTGGGAATTATGTCAATCTTTTAAATCCAGAATGGCAAACCTCTCCTTCTAGTTCTGAGGCTAGACTCTCTCCCTTCTTTACCTTTTCACCAATCCGTCCAAAGACCTCTGTCAAAGAAGCTAGGTAAGAATCGATAACTTCATCAGTATGAGCCACTGAAGCATAAAAGGCAGTGGAAGTCAAAAATCCTTTTTTCAGCATCTCTTGTATCATAAAGGTTTTCAATACCAAGGGTTCATCATGCTGGAAAGCAAAGGCAGAAATAGCGGGAAGTCCCATTACTTTGATATCCAATCCACTCTCTTCTGCGGCCTTTTTCCATCCAGCCTGTACTTTTTTCCCCGTAGCAATGATACTTGAAGGAGAATCTACCCTCTGCATCTCACGAATAGTCGCAATAGCTGAAGCAGGCCCCATACGATCTGTCCAGTTCAATGAAGAGATAAAACTGGTCTGTGCTGCTTCCATGACTTCCTTTCTACCGATTAGCGCAGCCATAGGATAACCGTTTGAGAATGCTTTACCGAAGACAGAAATATCGGGCTCAATGTCAAAGCGCAAATGTGCTGCTCCTACATTCATTCTGAATCCAGCTGTAATTTCATCCAGGATCAGGACAATACCTTTTTCACGTGTTACTTTGCGAATAGTCTCCAAAAAGCCGTCCTCTGGCATGAAGTTTCTGACTGTTTCCATGACTACAGCTCCCACTTCATCTCCATGCTGAGCAATCAGTTCCATGAACTGGTCTAACTTATTGTAGGTAAATGGCAAGGCAGAATCCTGCATAAAACGCGGCACTCCATTTGGCTCCAGACCGGGGATTAAATGTCCATCCTTCAGCTTGTCTCCGGCGATGTTGGCGGATAAATACCAGTCATGCCATCCGTGATAGCCACAAAAAAGAACCTTGTCTTTTTGCGTATGTGCGCGGGCGATTCTAACGGCAATGGCCACTGCCTCTCCTCCCGTTCTGGCATATCTTACCATCTCTGCCCAAGGATGGATTTCACATAAAAGCTCCGCCAGTTCTACCTCTTCAGGTGCATTGAGTGTAGTATTGTTTCCTCTTCGAATGGCCTCGATGACTGCATTGTCGACATGTTCGTAGTTGTAACCAAGGATATTCGCCCCAACTCCCATGTAGGCTGTATCGAAATAGTGTTTTCCGTCCAGATCCCAAAGTTCACATCCTTTGGACTGCTGGAAATAAGAGGGCCAAAGACCAGGGAGGAACATTTCTGGTCGTTTAGAAAGCAATTGCGTACCACCTGGGATAAGCTGCTTGGCTTTCTGGTACATGGCTTGAGATTCGCCAGGTACAATTTGGGTTTTATTTAACGATTCGATCATTGTCCAAAGATTTTTGATAACCAGCGTTGATAATACTTTCCTGATTCATCTCAAGAATTTCGGGATTCTCCTTGATCAGGCTTACAACCTCTTCTATTGAAAAATCCTCTAGGTGGCTGAGCCTGTTGAAGATTTCACTGACAGCATGATAATCAGCTTGGGTGTCTACCGACAGTTTGAATTCATATTCTGGATGAGACTTTGCCCAATCTAGGCTAAAGAGACCACTTGTTTTGATATAAGGGGTGACATGCTCACGCTCCGAAAGAAGTTTGGCATCCTTCCACGCTCTTTCCAACGAATCGTAGGAAAAAACCTCAGCATCAAATCCATCCTCCAGGAAATCTGGCTCATTATTGGAGTTTGAGAAATAATCTACCCCTCGTTTTTTGTATTCTCTGATACAAAAATCAACTACTTTCCCATGGTGCAACGCACAATCAGCGGTCATTCGAACGATAGTAGTTGGGCGTGCGTCTAATTGGAGGGTTGCTTGATAAAACCTGTCAAGCACATCCCACTCGCTGCCTCGGAAAACAGGGATTTCATTCTTCTGACAAAATATTTCCAGTTCATCATCGGCCTTCTCCGTCGAGGTTACTACAATGACCTTGTCCATTTCCACAGATTGAGAAACCCTTCCGTACACATGTTCCAGAATAGTCTTCTCTCCAATTTTCTTGAGCACCTTGCCTGGGAGTCTGGTAGATCCCATACGGGCCTGAATAATTCCAACTATCATAAAGCCTTAATCAAATTGGGCCCTGCATAATTGCCAATGGCCTGTTGAATAAATTGAATTCGGTCTAATAAATCAGGTCGTACATTAGTCAGTAAATCCTCCCTTTGAGCCGACCTGAGATAAATATTTTTTACTATTCCTTCTGTCTTGTCTCCCTTGTTAAGATTCCACTGAGAACAAAGTCTCTCAAGGGTTTGAGCAGGATGCTTCACGAAATAATCATAGTCCAATACGATGGTATGATCCATTTGCCTGAGAAGCTCTTCATTGATTTCACAGTAATAATAAGCCGTTCTATCCAGCTCAGACATACCCAACCAGTCCTGGATATCTTCCTCTTTTACCCATTTAGGGACCCGCATCTCCCCCACCAGCCTGTAATCTCTTAGGGGTTCGGGACTAGCAACATGCAACTGACTGTCTGTGTTCCATTTCTTTTTCAAAATTGAATTCAGGACATCATTCGCATTTCTAAACATGGAAAGGAACTTCATATCAGGATACCATTTCTTAAGGTCCTTTATTCCGAACACGATATCCGGAAGTTTGAAGGAGAAGTATCCTGTCTCTGCCATTTCAACCAATTCCAGCCTCCCATAGGAACGTTCCATACGGGAGGAAATTTCTGCTTCACTTTTGAGTTGATGAACGTAGCTGCCATCATGGGAATTGAAGTTGAAGTTTCTGCCCGCTAGGTTATTGAGGTACAAATCGTCGAAAGTATATGCCTCAAATAACTGCTTCCAAATTGCGCTGGGCATTTCCGAACGAGTAAACAGAAATCGGTGCATAAAGGCGGGCTCAAAAAAGTAATTCACTTCTTTCAGACTGCCCATAAGCTTCCCTACTATGGTCGTACCACTTCGCATACATCCGCCAATCAGTATGCTGTTCCCTACTATGCGCGATTTAGGTAAATCCAGTTGACTAATTGGAAATGGTTTCACGATGCTTCTCATTTAGTTTGTCCTGATATTCCGCCATTACCTGAACGTTGTTGGTCAGATTGGACTCATGCCTTCTGTATCGGTACAAAGGAAGAGGAATGTTGAGAATTTGATATTTTTTAAGGAACCGGATCCGAAAATCTTCTTCTTCACGTGCCCTAAAATCTTTGTCATATAGCCCAACGTCAAAAAAGTAGTCTTTCCTGTACATGATGCCACAGGCGATTGGGAACTCAATAGCAGATTTCTTTTCGCTGTGTTTTTCCTCATCGTCTACCAAGACATAATCTGATGAAATCGCATCCAGAGATCTATCGAGTGAAAGATAATTGTACTGCATCAACAGAAGGTCTCTATGAAAATAATCGTCTGCATCTAGGAAAACGATAAATCTTCCCATTGACTTTCTGACGCCAATATTCCTTGCTTCTGCAAGCCCTACATTTTCTTTGAGGTCCACTATTCTGATAAAGTCATCATAATCCTTAAGTACTTCCAAAGATTCGTCCGTACTCGCGTCGTCAATGACGATGATTTCGTATTTACTCTTTTCTAGGGACTGATTGTATGCTGACCTGATGGCCCTCCCCACATATCGGGCATAGTTATAACATGTAATTATGACAGATACTTCCATGGTACTGAATTCTTTAAATAAAAACTGATGGTCGAAAAAGAACTCTAATTAGTAGCAGACGCAGCAAGTTTGGGTTATCCGTTAGCGGGACTATATTTTGATTCCTCGATGAGCTGAGATTCAATTTTTTGAAGCTCCTCGAAAGTATATTCACCTACAATTTTTCCTTTTTTCAATTCAATGATTCGATCACAACTTCGCAGCGTACTGAACCTATGGGCAATCAGGATGACTGTTTTACCAAGTTCTTTCAGCTTGTTGACAGATTGAATGATATACTGTTCTGTTTTGGGATCAAGAGCAGAGGTAGCCTCATCTAAAATGAAAAGCTCTGCATTTTTGTACAATGCCCTTGCGATAGCCAATCTTTGTCTTTGCCCCCCAGAAAGTTTCGCTCCTTCTTCTCCTACATGAGTGTCTAAGCCGGCTGGCAGACTGTCAACCAAATCGTTGAGACTCGCCAATTCTACTGCTTCATTCACACGCTCGTGATCCACCTCATCGACAGCTTGGCCAAAGGCAATGTTCTCCCGCAAGCTTCCATCCATGATGAAGACCTTCTGTTGGACAAAGCCCAATTTGGAAATCCATGAATCCTGGTTACCCATATTCAGGACATTCCCATCTATGATGATGTCGCCTTCTTGTTCCTTTAATAACCTTAAGATTATGCGAATCAAGGTTGTCTTTCCAGAGCCTGACTTGCCAATAATTCCAAGTTGTTCTCCTTTTTTTATAGACAAATTGAATTCATCGAAAATATTTTCTTCCGAATCCTGAAACTTGAAACCAAAGTTCTTGAGTTCAATCGACTGATCTAGGCTAAGGGCACCAAACTTTTTGTGATCCACGATTATTTCCTCTTTCAGATCAGCAGACTCTAGGATATCCAAGGTGTATACATGACTTCTAATGGAAACCAAATGCATTAGGATACGATTCATGGAAGGCATGATTCTGTAGGCTGCTGCCGCAAAAAGGGTGAGCATGATGAGTAGATTCTCTCTATCTTCAGACCAAAAAACCGCATATACAAATATGAAAAGCATGCCGGCTACAGCCACAATCTCACTCAACTTAGCGGGTATGGTCTTTAACAACAGAAAGCGAGAAATGATGTTGTTTTCGCGCTGCTTATAAGAGAGAAATCGATCTTGGAAGAATTTTTCACCCTGAAAAATGAAGGAGTCTACATATCCACTTAGGGATTCAGTGAGGGACTTGATGGTACGTGGGGCCATTGCTTTCTTTTCTTTCCCTAATTCATTCGTCCTCCTTTTAGTCAAGTAGAATATCAAAAAGAATCCTACCCCCACGAATATCCCAAGGGAAACCAAGATTTTCAGGTCAAAAATGGCAATAGAGACCAATATGATGGTGATAACAACAATTTCTGTCATCACATTCAAACAAGGCACCAGCAGGCTCTGCCCGAAGAAAGATGGGACAGACCTGATATTCGTTATAAAATCCCCTCTATCGATGGTTCTCAGTACCGTATATCCAGCTCGCAAATAAGAATCATACATCTTTCGAGAAAGATTGGTCGCAATTTTCATAGAGAAATTGAGCTGGAAATAGGCAATGAAAAGACCATATAGATTTTTCACCAAAAACATTCCAAACACACATGCCATAAGCATGAGCAGAAAACTATCATGATTGGAGGCGCCAGAAAACTGATACAAACTCTGTAGAATCTCATTGGACTCAATCAGTTCGGGTTTCAATGCTACCGTAACCAAGGGCAAAATGGCCGCCAATCCAAGTATCTCCAAGACGGAATTAAGCAGGATCCCTGCTATCACCCAGGTCACGCCCTTTCTTTCCTTGTTGTTTAATAAGGCAAGAATTCTCATGAAGAAAGATACAGGTGCAAGGTTTTTCATCGACTTCTATCTTTTGATAATAAGAGAATTGGCATACACTCCATTGGACCAATCTGCTCGAATGATATAGGTTCCAGCAGGCAAACTCTCGAGTGATAGCTCAATGTCTGCGCTTTGTCCTATGGTTTGGGTTCCTATATCCAGAATCAATTGTCCAGTCAAATCGAAGAGGGCTAGATTCAGCTTAGCCGATGGAGGATTTAGGATATTGACATGGACAAGGCTTTCTGTAGGATTGGGAAATACTTCCATCTCAGGCATGATATAGCCTGGAGAAAAAGTATTTAGGGGCTTAACTGTAATGGTACTACAGAGCGTATCCTGACCACAATTATTCAAAAAGTCATTCACGATTAGACACACCACATAATCACCCGAGTCCTGATAGGTATGAATGGGAGAAATAGAAGAACTGGTAAAGCCATCTCCGAAATCCCAGCTATAGGAACCAAGAGAGGATTGGTTGACAAACTGTATGGTCAGTCCGTTTGGATTAGAAACAAAGGCTGCATTCGGTAAGGGTGCAATGAAAACAGAGATCGTATCTCTGCTTGCACATCCAAATTCATTGGTTATTTCTACCGAATAGATCCCTGACGTCTGGACATTGAGGATTTGAGTCGTATCACCTGTATTCCAGAGGTAAGTAGTCGCTCCGACCCCAGCATCAATTACAGCAGAAACACACTCTTGGACATCTCCTCCTAGTTCAATGCTTGGGAAATCAATCAATGAATCGATCTGGATAGTATCAGTAAGAAAACAGTTTCCTATGCTTTCTGTCATTGACAAGTAATATGTCCCAGGATTAGTAATATTGATGGATGGGGTTGTATCTCCTGTACTCCACATAAAGATAGAACTCGCATCATATCCTGAGGCAATCTCAAACCCACAAAATTTGCCATCATCTCCTAGGTTTAGGGTTGGAATGGTCAGTTCCAGTGTATCTCTGACCTGACAGTCTGCTCCATCCGAAACAACTACAGAATACATTCCAGTCCTGTCAGCAATAATTTGTTGGGTCGTATCTCCAGTATTCCACAAAAATTCAAAATTAGGATTGCCTGCATCTAGAGATATAGGATTACAAGAAAAAATGTCTTCACCCAATTCCAACGGTAATTTAGGTGTAATGGTAAATGGAACCCTATCACTTTTACAAGAGGCCAGTGCAACTTCCCAATCGTATAAGAAATAAATGATTGAGGTACCGCTTACATAATCAGTCTTAATAGAGGCGATATTTTCAAGGACATAAGGATAATTCACCTCCGGACCGTTATAGCGACCTAGGAGCGTGCCATCTGTAGATTCTGCCAATAACAAATAATCATTTCCCACAGGTACTTCGAACCCTAATGTTACCCTTGTACCTGCCTGTCCATTGACAAAAGCAACAATCGAATCAAGTCTAACTCTATTGGCATTGACTAATGTAATTTTAACATCCGTCACTTGTTGAGCATACACAACTACTGACTTGAGAGTAAAGGCTGAAAAAGCATCAAATGCAACTCCTCTTTCACCAGGTTGATATCCTAGAACATTGGGATTGGGAACTTCATAACCGATATTCTGGGGAGCAGAGAAATTAGTTTGTTCAAGGTATACAGTTGTAGTATCAGAGATGAATAAACTAAGGTCTCTCCCTTGTTGGAAGAAGGTAGAGACGGAGTCAGAAGCATACCAACCTGTAAAGTCAGCTCCGCTAGTAATGGATAATTCGAACTCTCCCTTCCCACATATTAAGGTATCCTGTATAAGTGTATTTTCAGCAAAGGGTACCAATTCTATGGAAACAGTATCAAACAGCGTACATGTTTCGAGGGTAGAAGCAACAAAGACTGTATCCGATTGAGTAATGGTGATTGAAGAGGACGTATCTCCAGTACTCCATAAATATGTAGCACCTGGACTAAAGGCATCAACGATAAAAGATGAGCCACATTCACCTCTGTCAAATCCAAGATTAAGTACAGGTGCTGGAAGGACATTTATCTGATATGGGAAAATACCTGAATCACAGAATTTCCGACTCACCACCCAATCAAATACGTAATGGTATCTACCAAGGGCTGTTGTCCCATCAGTTGTTCCAGTAAACTGCATCAATTCTTCTGTTACTAGTGGGTAATTAATGCCACCACTGATAATTCTGAAAGAACCTGGACCTGAAATTTCTTTACCTATCAAGCTATAGGCAGTTCCTTGAGGGACTTCAAAAAATAGAGGAATTTGGAAAGTTCCTGAACCGGATACACTTGTCCTTACAGAATCTAGGACATTCCCCGCAACATCCTCAAGGCTGATTAGGATGGATGAAGAGGCGGTTGAAATAAGGCTTACCGAGTCAATTACCATATCGACAAATGCATCGAATGTAACTCCTAAGTCAGTATTCCTGGTTGCAGAACTGAATCCTGAGAAATCCTTGGGTTCTAAATGTTGTGATAGCGCCTGATTGACACCACGGTAGTAAAGGGTCGTACTATCACTTATTTGTGTTTTGAAAGATGATTCTGATATACCAATTCGATTTTCTCCTAAACTATCAGCATACCATATGAATCGATCAGGATTTCCAGATGGTGAAAGGTTAACCTCTTGAGGACCACAAATTTCAAGTACTTCACCGGAACTTACTGTAGGTATTTCATTTAGCTCAATGGTAACTGTATCCCTTAATGTACAACTTCCAAGGGTAGAGGCTACCGAATAATTACCAGTCTGAGTAAGGGTAAAAGTAGCATTGGTACTTCCGTCTTGCCACAGGTAGCTAGCTCCGGGACTAGATACGTCTAAAGTAAATGAACTTCCACATTCCACCCTATTAATTCCAAGGTCAAGCGCAGGTGCTGGCAATACGTTGACCACATAACTTTGCCTTGGCCCTACACAATTTTTTTGACTCATTACCCAGTCAAAAAAGTGAAATACACGGTCCGTTCTTCCTCCAGTTGCATTGGTTATTTCTATTAAATTAGGAATTATATAGGGAGCGGAAACACCCGATCTAACCCATTGAAAAGAATTTGTTACAGGCCCGAAGCTCTCACCTCTAAGGGCATATCCAAAGCCTTGGGGAATTTCAAAAAACAACGGGATTTGATTTTTGCCTGCCGAGGGAAATTCGACTAAGGCTGAGTCTATTATGGTCCCGGAGGAATTCTCCAAAATAATCCTCATGGGTCCAGTTCCAGAGGTAAATATGGTAACGCTATCCAAGACACCATCCGAGAGCATATCAAACTCCATCCCTGCCAAGGAAGAAAGAAAACTATTAGAAAAGAGGTTGGGATCCTCAATCCCCACGTGGATGGTTTCTCCTAAATTAACCCCTGAGACATACAAAGTTGTAGAATCAGAAATAAACGTGTCATAGATTCCATTCGTAATGGCTCTTCTTACCGGCGCATTCAAGCTGTCGTACCAAAAGAGCACATCAAAGGTCCCATTAGGTAACAGTCCTACAGTTTGAGGCCCACAAATATCTACCGTTGTAAGTGGATCAATATTAGCCTCTTCAATCAAAAAAACAGAAACGCTATCGACTAAGGTACAACCCATAAAGGTGGATGCTACTGAGTACGTTCCACTTTGGGTTACGGTAAAGGTTGGATTTGTACTTGCGTCCTGCCAAATATAAGTAGCACCAGGACTAGTTGCATCTAATAGCAAACTACTTCCACACAGGGTAGTATCCGCTCCAAGTTCTAAATTTGGTGCGGGAAGAATATTCACTTTAAATTCCTGCCTTGGACCTACACATACCTTCCGACTCACTACCCAATCCCAGAAGAAATAGTATCTCCCCGCCCTGAAATCGTCAGGATCGGTTAGGCGGATAAGGCCTGGCAACTCGTAGGGGAATGAATTTAAATTTCTTGCCCAAGCCATTCCCGAGCCATTTGGGCTGGAAAAGTTCCTACTAATCATCACATAATCATCCCCTTGAGGGACTTCCATAAATAGTGGGATGGGATGGGTTCCAGAAGATGTAATATCAATAAGGACAGAATCAATGATCGTACCCGAAAGTGTTTCGATTCTTAAAGTGAAGCTCACCGGTCCATTTGTGATGATGCTTACACTGTCAATGATTCCGTCTGACAACATATCGAATACGATCCCATTGTTCGTGAGTCTATAGCTTATGTTAAGCCCAGCACCATTTGCAGGTCCAGTATGGATAGGCTTGCTAATTTCGAATGGCTCATAATAAAAGGTCGAACTATCTTGGAGGAAAAGCCCTAAAGCCCCCCCCTGAACCACGAAAGGATCAGTGGCATTTAACGAATCATACCAGCGATAGCCAGTAGGTGTAGAGGCAATTCCGAGATTGACTTGTTGTGGGCCACATATATTCAGCGAAGTATCATTCCCAGTAGGTGTGCTTACTATTTCTACAAAGATGCTATCTCGTGTAGTTCCACTCATATCTGTAACATCCACCCAATAAATTCCGCTAGAGGTGACAGAGATGGTTTGTGTAGTTTCGCTAGTTGACCAAAGAAATGTCGATCCTGCATTACCAGCGTCTAAGAGGACGGGTGTACCACAGGAGGCGGTGTCATTCCCAAGATTGACCAAAGGTTGGGCACTTAGGGTTACAGTCCAAATCAGGAAAAAAGCAAGGAGTATAGGCGGATAAAAGGCAAGCCTTCTGGACATAAATGGAATACGTATGATGTGTTTGTTGATAAAGTCCATAATTACTGTCTCCACAAAAGGAGTGGTTCTGGTGAATATGCAGCGAAATCTTCATCAGTGAATTCCTTCTCTGTATAAATCACATATCTGATTTTTCTCTTGACCATTGGCTCTGCCTTGGCCACCAACTCTGACAAATATGCTCTGTCGATTTGCCCAATGATCAATAAGTCAATTACGGGTGCATCCAGTCCCTTCGAGAATTCACCTGTTAGATACACACGTACCACATCCCCTAATCGTTTGGCAATGTTCTCGACGATTTTATCTATCCCCACATACTTCATCACAATGCTGTGAATGTCATCGAAAAAGGGGTGAAGTGTGTTCGCCTTGAATATTTTTTTGTTGCCCTCCGAAAAGGATTCCAGCATACCAGCTTTCTCAAATTTGTTTAGTTCTACCCTGATGGCATTAGTTGACTCACCGAACTCCGTCTCCAGGTTGCGGAGATATCCGGTCGTCTTGCTGTTCAGGAAGAACTTCACAAGGAGCTTGATGCGGGTTTTGGATGAAATGAGTGTCTCTACCATAGCTTTTCGAGTAACAATATTACTCGTTTTTTATAAACTAAATGTAAAAACCTGAATGTATGTAAGTAAATGGGGGAATTTGTAGGTGTTCTGGAAGATCTCCAGACGGGTAAGTGTCTATGCATCAATAAGCAAAAGTCTTTTAGGCAAAAAAATTGACATCATCCGAAATTCTTTCGTCTAAGCTTAACATATAGCACATATTTCATATGGTAATCTTTGCTACTTTTGATCCTATTTAATCAAGCATGTACATATGAAAACCTACACTGTTTCTTTTATTCTATTCCTATTCACCCTTCCTTTTCTTTCTGCACAAAACATCACCTGGAGTGAAGAGCAAAAGGCCCCAAAGGAATTCGAAATTTCTAAGGTATTGGGTAAGATTGGCAACAAAGTCTATG
>JBCBVV010000099.1:0-3151 GCA_039817415.1 Bacteroidota bacterium | reverse complement strand
CCTGATTCAATTAGCATAGCCTCAAAGGTGTCCATAAGTAGTTGGTTTCCTGTACTAGAGGTTATACTAATCAATGGTATATCATCACCTTTATCCTTAATTATTTTAAATGCCTCAAAGGAAGTACGAATAATTTCTCTATGATAATCTGGTTGTCGATAAAGGGGTAAACTACCAACCATATCCACTAAATATCTATTTCTCGTTTTACCAGAAAGATAGGTTGTTTTTAAGGGCTCCTTTAAGTCAAGATTTTGAAGCTGGAAGTTTCTAAACGAGTCCTTAACTGGCTCTGTAATTGATGTCCAGTTTAAATAGAAAAAATTTATTCTTTTCCTGGGATTCTCGTTCTGTCTCTTAGTCTTCTCAATAAAGTTCCACTCCCATACTTCTCCTTTTCCAACTGGAATAGTATCATTAGTTCCTTTAGAAATATAAGCTGTTGAAAAAGAATCCAGCTCAAATTCTAATCGATCAGTAAGACTTTTGATTGTATTAAGATAAAATGTCCAATCCTTTGCGGTAGGCCCTGGTATAAAAAGGATGTTTACTGTCTCATTTTTCTTTACAAATTCTCTGAGTCCTTTAAAGTCTGGAGCTGATTGCGGGACTAAATGTTTCGGAATACTTGCTTGGATATCCAAGTCATTTTTTAAGGTATTTCGAATTAGCCTTGAACCATTACAGGCCGTTAATAAAAGTACGATCAAGAAAAAGGACGAACATATAAATATTAATCTCTTCATAATTATATAATTTACATTTTATAGAAATATACTTTAAATATAACTATTCTAATATACCCAAAAAGGGATATTTTACATTAGGAAAACGATACCTAACGGTGCTACTAATAATTAAAAAAATTTCCAATCCTCCCTCTTACCCCCCTCCCTAAAAAGGGGGATTCCTCAACTTCCCTAGAGATCGTAAAAACTTTTTCCCTAAAATAGGAGTTCAAACTTCGTCATCCCCATAACAATGGTAAGCCACCATTTTAAAGTCTTATAACACCTTATGCGATGAATGGACGAGGCCTAACAAAGAAAAAAGGACCAGCAAATTCATGGCAGTTGTTTTGCGCTAAATATCAAGATTGAAACATGAAATTCGTGAAAGTATTGTCGTTTGCAGCCATGGTTTGCCTAACCATATTGGTTTCTTCCTGTACGTATGAAAATGGGGATGTTCCTAGGCCAGAACCCACACCTGACCCAACACCAGATCCCACTCCCATGGTGGATCCACCAACCATTTGGACAGGTGCTAAGTTTACTTTTGAAAAACCTGACGGAGGGAATCCTAATGCAGAAACCAACCAGGATCGTATCACTGATAAAGTGTGGATTAGTAGGGGAAACAACGGAGGACAAATATTCAATGTCGTTTCTGAGTCTAATTCCGACAAGGCAAGTAGCCCTTCTGGAACCCAATGGGCCCTAGGAACTACCGATAATATTGAGAACCTTACCTTCTCCAATTTCAGAACCGCTCTTGGCAAACCTAAAACTGCTGTTGGCCAAGACCTCGTTCTCCTATTGGTCGAAGAAAACATTGCCATCGACATCAAAATCACCAAGTGGTCTACCAATAGAAGAGGAGGATTTGCCTACGAAAGATCTACAAGCCAATAAGGAAACCTTACAACAAAAAAATGTCGGGCAGGGAAGAGATTCCTTGTCCTTTTTTTGTATCCAAGTATTATCGATATCTATTGCTTCCAGTAAAATCCTTTAGTCTTTCTAGAATATCTTTAAGTATGCTGTATCTATCTGTATCACCTTTGAATCGTTGTCCTGATCACTAGGCCAACAAAACATTTAAAGGCAATAAAAAACAGAAACATGCAAGCAGAAGTAATTAGAAAACGTGCACCCTATAAGTATCCCTCAAAGAAGATTTTATACATCGTATCCAATCCTGCCACTCTCAAGGGATTTCCTGTAGGTTTTTTTGCAGAGGAATTGACAAAACCATTTAGCGAATTTATTGAAGCAGGACATCTAGTAGACTTGGTTTCTCCAAAGGGCGGAAAAGTGGAATTTGATGGCTTCTCCGATCCCGAAAATGCCCATACCATTTACCCGAATGATCTGGTAACAATTGGCTTTAGCCACCATAAGGAATTCGGGAAACTTATGGAAAACACCCGCTCCATTGATGAGGTAAACGTCGGCGAATACGATGCAGTTTGCGTCGCTGGAGGAGGTGGGCCCCTGGTTACTTTTAAGGATGATGAGAAGTTACACCAACTGATTGCGAACTTCTATGAACAAGGAAAAGTGGTAGGAATGCTGTGCCATGGAACGAGTCTTTTATTGTGGACCAAGCTCAGTGATGGAAGCCTTTTGGCTGATGGAAAAACCTGGACAGGTTACTGCGATGCAGAAGAAGAAATGAACAATGCAGCTGCAGGAGGAATAAAGATCAACGAATACACGATTGAGACCGAAGCAAGAAAAAATCCTAAAACCCATTATGAGGCTGCTGGGCCACTCGAACCATTCGCTATCAGAGATGGAAGGCTAATTACAGCTCAACAACAACATAGCAGCGCCTTATTCTCTAAGCTCGTCATCGAAGCTTTGGCCGAAATGGATCAATAACACCCCCAATTCTAGCTTAGTATAATCTGTGTCCTCATTAGGCCGCAGATTATACTAACTTTATCAAAGACCTAAAGGAGTGAAAACAAATTGAGAGATGTCCAAAACCGTAGAAATAAACTCCATTGCACAAGCAAACCATGCCCTGGGCCTTCCTAAACCTAAGCACCCCTTGGTAAGTGTAGTACGGACCAAAGACTTTAGAAGCCTGACCTCCTTTAAGGATGTCAAAGTTGTTGTTAACCTCTATCAAGTAATTTTTAAGGAAAAAGGTTGTGGCACCGTTTACTATGGCAAAAATTCCTACGATTATGAAGAGGGAACTTTAATTTTCACCGCTCCCGGTCAGGTTACGGAATACCTGGGTGATGAGGAGGAGGATTATGCAGATGCAGAAGATTGGACCTTGGCTTTTCATCCTGATCTAATCAGAAAATCAGACTTAGGAAAACACATGAGTTCCTATACTTTTTTTGACTATGATATCAGCGAGGCCCTTCACCTAGCCGAGGAAGAAAAAGGGACGATAGAAGATTCTTCTATCG
>JBCBVV010000098.1:0-3359 GCA_039817415.1 Bacteroidota bacterium | reverse complement strand
AAGGGTTATATTGACAAATGGCATCTATGGCACTTTTTGAGTCAGAATATATTACAATTTTCTTTGCTTTTGAATTATGTGCAGCTTTAATAGCATGAACCAATGCAGTTAATTCTGCGGTAAAAATGGAAGTGGAATCGGGAAGGCGAGCAAGCATGGATTCATCTCCAGCGACTACTGCCAACCCGACACCACTTGCAGATTTTGAACCATCAGTAAAGATCTTGAAATCATCACTGTGGCAACAGTCATGTTCCAAGAACTTTACCTTGATTTGCTCAGAAGGTGTATTCTTCTTAACAATATTTGAAGAGCACCGCTTAACTGATGGAATAATCCATGGTGGGATTTTTGGAAATTTAGCTGGCATAATTTCTGACTCTAAGAGAGACTTCTCTTCCACTTGATCCCCGATTCTGACCTTGAAAGGTCTAGCATTAGCTTTATAAGATACTGAGGGAGAGCTTCTAATTGACTGGTATGCTGGGTTGTCTGGGACACTTTTCAGTCTATGAACATATCTTATTCCCAGCTCCTCTCTTCGGAGATCAAGTGGAAGCTGGTGGGTGTCCACATATATGCTCTCGATAGGGGACGTTCGGAAGGCTCCAGAACATATACGCAGACCCATGTTATGAACAACATCTAGCTCTTTAAGTCTCGTTTTACATGCCGAGGAATATATTTGGCAGCCGTAATCAAGTTTGGATCGGCAGAGCGAATCATATAGTCGAAGTAAAGACTTCTTATCTGCTCCCCAATCAAAACCAGAGACTACCTTCAATATATCCAACGACTTTTTTACTTCATTTTTCAAGTTAGTGATGTGGCTACCCCAAGTTAATTGCTTATCAAAAATCAGACCTAAAAATTTGACTTCATCCTCATAAGGTAATATTTCTCCATTTAAAATCAGATTGGGAACCCTTTCCTGACGTTTGTGTCTTTTGAATTGCATGGCGACAGTTTTCGAAGAAGAAAATTTGAATCCGTTTTCCAATGCCCAGGCTGAAATGGCATTGATGGTCTTCTGCAGATATCTGCAAGCAGATACAGCATCATATGTGGTTACATATATGACAAAGTCATCCACAAATAAAGAACCTCTAACAGGAGGGGAAACGGATTCTAATATATTATTAATTGCAACCGCAAAACACGTAACGCTAAGAACACTTCCCTGTGGTACACCCTCTTCTTGGTAGTACAGGGAAGAATGGGTGCTCCCAACCCTTACTCTAAAATATCTATCTGATAAAAAAGCTGATAAAAAGTTGAACATACTACCACCTATTCCCATGCGTTGGAATTGCTTCAAGATGCCATGTCTCCATGTGGTATCATATGCTTTCTCCAGGTCGAAGAAAACTCCAATGGTTTGACAACCAGTTGCAAATCCTCCCTGGATCTGGGTAGAAAGCTTGAGCATTGGATCTAATGTGCTCCTATTTCTACGTAGCCCAAACTGGTCTGGAGAAAACAGATTATTACTCTCTAGATGCCAGACAAGTCTAGAGTTAATCATTTTCTCCATCAGTTTACAGGCACAACTAGTAAGGGCAATTGGCCGATAACTAGTCAGCTGGAATGGATCCTTTTTTGGTTTTTGGATAGGAATAATGATGGCTATTTTCCAGCTCCTTGGTAATATGCCTGTTGCCCAGATTCTATTCATTATCTTTAGTAGGAAGGTTTTTGCCTTGTCAGGAAGATGGCGAATCATCGAGTAATGGATGCCATCTTCACCTGGAGAAGAGCTTTCTGTGGATGACAAAGCATCTGAAAATTCACGCAGGGAATAAGGCGCATTATATGCCGCATCATTTGACTTAGAACTTTTTAATGGTGGCTGATTATTGCGGATTTCTTTGAATTTTTCAGAATAGTTGCGGGCACTAGACACTTCAGAAAAGTGTTTCCCCATAGTGTCCGCAACTTCTGAGGGATCAGTGACTAGGTTGTCATTGATCTTCAAAGCTGGTGAAGGAGGTGGCACATATTTACCACTTAATTTTTTAATTTTCCTCCACACATTCCTGGATGGAGTTTTGGAACTTATGCCGTTGATATAATAAATCCAGGAATCTCTTTTTCTCTTGCGGAAATAGCGGCGTTGTTTTGCCATGTTACGTTTATTTATGGTTCTCGTTGTATTTGAACCACTATTTTTGCATCTTCGGTAACATTTTCTAGTTACTTTACGAAGTACTGCACATGTTTTATCCCACCAAGGAACTGCTGGTCTTCGGGGGGCACCACCAGTTTTTGGTATTGATGCCTCAGCACTAGAAATTATTTTGTCAGAGAGATAGGAGTAAGCTTCAAGATGGCATTTGAAGGACTCAAATTCTCTATCGATATTAATACCGTTCCTATACTTGTCCCAATCAGCATCCTGCTCCTTCCACTTGGGAAGAGATGGAGAGGGACTATTTTCAACATATTTTAAATGGATAGGAAAATGATCACTTCCATTCAGGTATTCATCGACCGACCAATTGAAATCTAAAGCAAGGTTGGAAGAACACAGGCTGAGATCAATGGCCGACGAGACACCCGAATGAATATTATGGTAGGTCATTGACCCATCATTTAAGAGGACAATATCATTGGTAGTCAAGATGTTTTCTATAATACTACCTAAAGGATCCGAAGTATTACAGCCCCATAGCCAGCTATGGGCATTAAAATCTCCCAATAAAAGAAAGGGAGCAGGAAGCTGATTGATCAAGTTTTGGATTTCCACATTAGAAAAACCTATTGCTCCAGGTAGATATACAGAGCAGATAGTAATCTGTTTTCCCAATGTGGCGGTTATAGCTACTGCTTGTAGTGGAGAATTTAACTGAATTTCAGAGTGCTGAATGCTTTTGCTTACAATTATAGCAGCTCCTCCATGGGCCCTGTCTCCAGGAGGAGGAGTAGAGTTATACATGCTATAGGATAATCCAGGATTGTATAGTTCATTACCAAGTTTGGTTTCCTGCAAACAAACTATCCCTGGATTATGTTCACGCATCAATACCTTAAGAATTTCAGCTCTTGTGCGAAGACCTAAACAGTTCCATTGGAGGATATTTGATAAGAATATTAATGTTTGGATTTATAACTCCCAGCCTTCCCCTGTTTTGGCTGAGAGGGTCTATTTGCCTTTGATGTAACGTTATAAGACAGTCTTTTTATTTGTGTTTTAGAGATTGAAGTTTTATCCAAATGAGAGGATTGGCCAGTAGATGGTAAATCCCTTTTTCTACAATTGAGTTGTTCTTGCTTTCTTTTAACTTATGGTTTTGATTGACTCTTGGTGCTGAAGTAGTAGTGTTCTTTCCCGAGGTAGATGGTCCGTCCTCTTTTTCAAC
>JBCBVV010000097.1:0-4405 GCA_039817415.1 Bacteroidota bacterium | reverse complement strand
GGTGTTCATAGTTAGAGTCGATAATTTCGTTTTGCTATTATATTAGTTTCTTGCTAATTGAGAGTGCGATGGTATAATTTCCTGTTTGTTGGGCTAGTTCTGATTCGAATAATTCAAGGTTTTTAATGGGGGTATGTTCCTGTATTTCTTTAATGATAGGGATGACATCTTTGATATCGCCTTGAGAAAATTTCAGGCTCATCAATTGCTGATACAGGTCTTGGTCATAACCTATCTTATCCAGTTTATACCTGATGAGTTCTTCGGCCTGTTTCCATTTCTTTTCGAAGGTATATTTTTCTATCAGAATTTCATCTTGCCATTTCTTGGGTAATTTTCTGCGATATCTGAAAGCCCTGTCGAGGGCAAGTTTCGTTTCCTCATCCTTGTCTGAATAGAATTGAAGAAGGTTGAAGTAACTCCAATTGGCAAAAACAAAGGTAGAGTCTGCCTCAATGGCCTTTTCGTAAAAAGGAAGTCTTTTTTCCAAGGGTAGATTGGATGCTTTAAGGAAGTTTTTAAGGGCTTCAGGATTCGAGCTTGTCATTTCCTTTATAGGAAGATCTTGCTTTCTAACTGAGGCCTCTAACAGCTTCATGGAAAGTCCCTTGCTTGTAGCATCTACCAGTTTCCACAGGTCTTTTTCACTCAAACTAAAGCTATGTAGTTCTTCTCCATTCTTAGCATCATGAATGTCTACAGTAAGCAGAATAGAATCTTGAATGACTTCATAGGTCCCATCAATGTAATAAGGCCTATTCATCATTTTGGCATTTTCAATCTTTTGATAACTGCTGTAGTTTCCATCTGCATAGGTCGCCTTGACGGTCTCAAATTGGCTGAGGTCAATGGAAATGAGATTTGATATACCTGAGAGCAAATCATTCAGGCTGGTATCTTTTCCTGTATTTTGAAGGGCATAAACCCCAATTTCGAGTGGGCCATCTTGAGAAAGGATAAGTTCTTTCTCTTCTTTTGGATTCGGGGGTTTTTGTGAGAAAAAGGAAAAAGCAAGATAGGCTCCCAACAGAAACACAACTGCTAAGGCGACTAGTTGAATAGGTTTCCTTCTGCTTGGAAGGGGAGAAGTCTTCGGTATGGGTGGAGAGGTAACTGCTTGTTTTCCCCCTTTCAAAGGGGCTTGTGGCAAAGGAATTCCTTCTTCTCGTACTGCATATACTTCAATCGATTCTTCTACATTTTTGAAGGTGTAGGAACCCATGGACTCAAAATGGATATTGGGCTGATTTTTGAGGTTTTTTTGTAGGCTTTCTGAGAGCAAGATGCTTCCCGCTATTCCCATGGATTCTATTCTAGCTGTGAGGTTTACGGCATCCCCAAAGGCATTGCCATCTTTTTCTATCACATCTCCCAAGTGTAAGCCGATACGAACAGGAATCTGCCCTGATTCCCAAAATTTCTTCTGCATGTAGATGGCAGACTGTACCGAGTCTAAGGCAGAATCAAATAGAATCAAACATCCATCACCCCAAAACTGTATGATTTCACCCTTATGCACCGTTGAGCCCTCTTCCATCGTCTGTTTGTACACAGTCAGATAGTCCAAAGCCTTTTGTTCATCTTTCTGCATGATGGCTGTGTATCCAGCAATATCAGCAAACATAATGGCAGCAAGGCGACGACTTGGCATAGGGGAATTGTCTTTGAGGAAAAGTAATGAATTTCCCTGAGTTTTGAGAAAGGCCAATCAGCTTTAAGTCAAAACTGATTATCTGACCTTTTTATTTCTGATTCATGAGTTCTACCCCAGACCAGTTACTGGGAATGCCTTTTTCTAGGTAATAACTTGATTGGGTCAACAGTCGCTGGGCTACGTAGTCCTCCGGATTGGCTGAAATAATTCCACCCAAATCCTGTAGCGCCTTTTTCATGTTGCCCTGTATGAAGGCTTCGACTCCGGCTTCAAAATTTTCCTTGTATCGACCCTTCTTATCTAGTTGAGCTGAGGAATCCGCTGCAAAAAACTCATATATTTTCAAGGGTGCCGTTTTCCCTTTTACCTGAACCAATCCCAAGTAGCGACAGAACTCTTTTTGGCTGTCATCAATCAAAGTGAAGCTGTCCTCACTCAACAGAATTTTGGCTCCATAATATTTAGTAAGTCCCTCTAATCTGGCAGCTGTATTTACAGTGTCTGCAATTACAGCTGGATCTGACCTTCTGGCATCTCCGATAATGCCCATGACTAGGGGACCAGTATGTAGCCCCATTCCCACTCGAACTGGAACTTCACCTTTCTTTTGCCTGAGAAGATTATGTTGGTCAATGGAGCGCTGCATGGCAACCGAAGCCCTCAATGCATCAGCTGGACTTTGTTGGAACAAGGCCATGATTCCATCTCCCAAGTATTGGTTGATAAAGCCCTTGTTGTCAAGGATGATCGGCCCCATTCTTCCCGCATATTCCTGCACAAAATCAAAATTCTCCTGAGGACTCATGATCTCTGCCAGGGAGGTGTAATCCCTAATGTCGGAGAAGAAAATAGTGATCTCTGTGGATATGTTATCGCCTAACTGTACTTCCGTGATGTTGTCTCTTCCAAGGGTATGGAGGAATTCGGAAGGAACGAATCGACTTGTTGCATGGTTGATTTGATGGAGATTCAGGTGGGTTTTCATTCTAGCTAAGAACTCATCCTTGGTGAATGGCTTTGCTAGATAATCATTGGCGCCTGTATCCAATCCTCTAACCAAATCCGCAACCTGGTTTTTGGCAGTAACCATGATGATAGGTAACTGAGAAGGGAGATACTTTTCTCGAATCTTCTGGCAAACTTCGTAGCCTGACATCCTTGGCATCATGATATCTAGTAAAACCAGGTCGAATTCTTCTCCTGATGCGATGATCTCCAATGCCTCCTGTCCATTCATGGCTGAACGGATGAAATATCGGTCTCCTTTGAGGTGATTCTTTAGTACTTGATGGTTAATGGGTTCATCGTCTACAATGAGGATGCTAATGGCTTCATTGCCTTTGACTAGAGGTGTGATGATGGATTCCATGGTTGGAACCAAGGGGGTCAAATTGGCTTGATCGAGGCTAGGCAAGGCTTTGGGCGTAGCTTTTTGCTCAGCTTTGGGCAAGGAAAAACGGAAAGTTGAGCCCTTCCCAACTTCAGACTCTACCCACATCTTGCCGCCATGTTGTTCGACCAGGTATTTTGAAATACTCAACCCCAGCCCTGTTCCTGCAAACTCCCTTGCGATGGTTCCATCGGCCTGAACAAATTCCTCAAAAATGGCTTCTCTTTTGGATTCAGGAATACCAATACCTGTGTCAGATACGGAAACGAGGATTTCGTTGCCTTTTTCTTCCGCAGAAATGCGAACATGGCCTTCTTCGGTGAACTTGATGGCATTGCCAACTAGATTATGTAAAACTTGGCTCAAGCGATCTTCGTCAGCAAAAGTGGAGGAAAGATCAGCAGGAACCTCATTTTGAAGACTGAGTTGTTTGCCTTGGGTGAGGGGATAGGAGACTTGCAAGATCAAGTCAGCCATAGACCGCATGTCAACAGATTTCTGTCGAAGGATGAGATCTGCGTTTTTTATGCGGGAAAAATCTAGTAGATCATTGACCAGAGAAGCAAGTCTTTTGCCTGAGGCCACCACCATCCCAAGATTTTTACGTGTTTCAGGGTCTTCTGCCTCTTCGAAAAGGCCTTCGGAGATACCAATGATCCCATTTAGGGGAGTCCGAAGTTCATGCGAGGTATTGGCGAGGAACTGGTCCTTGAGTTTGTCGATTTGTTCGAGGCGATCTGAGCGTTCATTGGCGTTTGCTACTTCTCTGTCTTTAAACTGCCGTTGCTGGAAGTTTCGGTATAGCAGAAAAACCAAAACCGCAATCCCAAAGGAGCCATAGATGATGTAGTTTCTTTCGGTGAGTTGCTGTTGGTAGCGCTTTTCACGGATACTTTGTTGCTTGATAAATTGGAGGCTGTCTGAAAGGGCTTTCTGGGCTTTCTGGGCCTCATACATGCTTTTTAGGTTTGAATGGTTTGCCCATTCTGAAAGTATCGTTTGATAATTCCTTACTCGTTTATGTAATATATCATTGGCGGCCTCAAAATTATTTTCTGCTTCATATATATTGACCAACATAAACTTCATTAGTTGACCTTTGAGATTGTCCATGTATGGAGAGGTATATTTTTTTTCCAGTAGCTCTTTAGCTTTTTTTAAGTCTCCTGAAAAGTAGGCTATTCGAATGATTCCTTCTAAATGGTTTTCTTTCCCCCCTTCCCCTAAACTTTCACTGAATTTAGCTATAATTTCCTCCCCTCTTTTAGAATAGAATTTAGCGCTATCCAGCATGAAACCATTTAATGAGTAAAGTCGGACTAGAGCTGAATTTACATCGATTAAACCCCTCTTAAAGGAGG
>JBCBVV010000096.1:0-4829 GCA_039817415.1 Bacteroidota bacterium | reverse complement strand
GGAGGATCTTGAAGCAACAAATCGATTAAGGTATTATTTCATGGAAAGCACAAATCAATCCCCTATGGAGGAACTCCTCAATGTCAAAATCAATAAAGAAGGTCTTGGCTTATTAAGGGAAATAAGTCAATGGGCAACCTATCTAGGTGGCTTGATGATGATCTACGGTTTATACCAATTGTATCTTCAATTTGCTCCTGGAATGGGATGGTCTGTGTTCACTTTTTCATCAACCTTCCACCATTTTATCATGGCGATGGTTGTCATGTTTATGGCCATTCCCCTTATGGGATTTTATGACAAGATAAAAAGTGGAATGGAAACGTGGGATTCAGATGATATTTCCAAAGCTTTCAAAGCACTTTTGAACTTCTTCAAAGCAGCTTGTATTGGGATTAGTGTTGTCTACCTAATGAGAGTTCTATTATTTGTTTTTTATAGAATTTAATTTCGGATAATTTCTAACGTTGTTAGATGGTTGCTATTTAAAAAAGACGAATTCAATTGATCGTTTGCCAAATCGAATTCGTCCTTTATTTATGAAGTATGAAGGGTTTATTCCCCTTTGTCTACCCTGATCCTTTCTTCTCGGTTGGCGACTTCCCATGCAGTTGCAAATACCAAACGAGTTATATTTTCCATTTTCTGATAATGAATCTTGTCAGGGTCATCTCCAGGCTGGTGGTAGTCCTCGTGTGTCCCGTTGAAATAGAAAATGATCGGGATGTTGTTTTTGGCAAAGTTGTAATGGTCACTGCGGTAATAGAATCTATTCGGATCCTTATCGTCATTGTATTTGTAGTCCAGTGTTAATTGGGTGTACTTATCATTGGCTTCCTCACTCAATTCGTGGAGATCTGTACTCAACTTATCAGAACCGATCAAGTAGATATAATTATCCTCATTCTCGTTCCCTTCATAGCGTCTGTCAACTCTACCAATCATGTCAATATTCAGATCGGCGACTGTACGTTCAAGGGGGTAGAGTGGGTTATCTGTATAAAACTCTGATCCTAATAGTCCTTTTTCCTCTCCTGATACAGTCATGAATAAGATTGACCTCCTAGGTCCTTCTCCATTCTTAGCAGCTTCCACAAAGGCTTCAGCCAGTTCAAGAACAGCTGTTGTTCCAGAACCATCATCATCTGCACCGTTATATACCTGTTTGTTCCTTCCAATGCCCACATGGTCATAATGAGCTGTAATGATAAGGAGTTCGTCTTTTTTGTCAGTTCCTTCGAGGTAAGCCAGTACATTGGAAGCCGATTTGGACTTGAATTCTACATCGGCCTTCAGGACCATATTCTTCTTTTTCAACTTGGTTTTGGGCAAAGTTGCGCTTGATACCATTGCTTCTCTCAATTCTGGAATAGACTTTTTACCCTTGGTCAACAGATTGGCTATATCCTGATCCTGAAACATAAGGAATGGTGCTTCTGCTTGAGGCTTGGCAGATATACTGGTCGAACGAGTTCTGCTATATCTGGCCATAATCTTATATACCGAATCTGGGATACTAGCAATCACACCTTTTGCCCCTTTAGCGATAAGGGCTTCTCCTCTTGCTTTCAAGCTTTTGATCTGACCAAAGAGGTTTCCTTCGGGTGCTTCCATTCCTTCTGGTGTTCCACTTAGGATAATGGCTACTTTGTTTGTCAGGTCCACTCCCGCTAGGTTGTCATACCCCTCTTTGGATAAGCCAAAGCCTGCAAAAACCAAATCTGCAGTCATCTCAGATGGCATGGATGCACTTCCCACAAAACCCTTTCCAAACTCAAATTCCTCACCATTCATATTAATCGTTGCAGCATTCACTTTGCTTTTATTGAGGTAAAATTTCTGAAAATACGTTTGATCAGTTGGGTTTCCTGGCAAAAGACCTAACCTCATGAAATGGGCACGAATATAAATGGAGGCAAGATGTTGTCCTCTTTCTCCAGTTTCTCTTCCTTCTAGTAAATCATCAGCTAGAAAGTAAAGGTGGGCCTTCATATCATCCGCCGTAATGCTTTCTGAGTAAGCTTGTATGGGATCGACCACAGATTGCTGTCCCCTTAGACCCATGAGGGATGCTACAAACAGTATACTAAGTGTCAGGTACTTCATAAAAAGTTTGATTTTGAAGAATCAAAATAAAAAAGGTTTGTCAAAGGTACACTTCGACAAACCTATCTTAACGCGATTTTATGCTTTTTTCTATCTTTGATCGTCTAGCTAGACTCTTTCATAGACCAGATTTAAGCAAATGACTTAATGATGTCTACAAAATCTCTAGACTTCAAGCTTGCTCCACCGATTAGTCCCCCATCAATGTCAGCCTGGGCAAAAATTTCTTGTGCATTATGAGGCTTGACACTTCCTCCATACAGGATCGTACAAGCCACTGCAGTAGCTTGAGAATACTTTTCTGCAATCAATTTGCGGATATAAGCATGAACCTCTTGAGCTTGCTCTGGAGAGGCCGTAACCCCTGTTCCAATAGCCCAAACGGGTTCATAAGCAATAACCAATTTTCCGAAATCTTCCTCTGAAAGGTGAAAAGCACCTTCTGAGAGTTGAGTTTGATTTACAGCAAGTGTATTTCCGGCTTCTCTATCAGCTAGGGTTTCACCAATACAATATATGGGGCGAAGATGGTGCGCTAGTGCTAGATCGATTTTTTGAGCAAGCAACGCATTGTCTTCATTGAAGTATTGTCTTCTTTCAGAGTGTCCTAGAATGACGAATGAGCAGCCTACACTGCTCAGCATAGCAGGTGCTACTTCTCCGGTAAAGGCCCCTTTTTCTGCCTGGTATAGATTTTGGCCAGAAAGGTGAAATCTGTCATGATCTTTAATCTGATGATGGACCATGCTTAGAAATGGAAATGAAGGAGAAAAAATTACTTGAGCGTCTCCTTGGTACTCATCAGCAGTCATGTGAACGATTTCACTAACCAGTTTTTGGGCGGAAGTTGCGTCCAGGTTCATTTTCCAGTTGCCAGCAACAATCTTTTGTGCCATAGTGGATTTGATTTTGTAAGTGATGTATGTATTCCGGGTTTGGATGTGAAATTAGGCCTCGATTTTTCTGTCCCAAACCCTGTAAGATGCAGTTTCTTCAAATATATGTTGAAATAGCCTTTTGTCTTCTTCGGTCAACTGGCTATTTTTTCTTGGCATAACCCTTTCCATGGTTTCAAATGCCTTGTTGATTCGGTAGGTCTTAAAGCCACTTGCTCCTCCCCAACTAAAGGAAGGGATAAATACACGCGGGAATCCCGAACCATAAATGTTTGCAGAAACTCCTACAACTGTACCGGTATTGAACATGGTATTGATACCAGCTTTGCTATGGTCTCCCATCATGAGGCCACAAAATTGTTGACCCGTATCTCGAAATCTTTCGCTAGGGTAGTGCCATATTTTTACATTGGCGTAATTGTTTTTGAGATTGGATGTGTTGGTATCTGCCCCTAGGTTACACCAATATCCAAGAACCGAGTTTCCCAAATAACCTTCATGACCTTTGTTGGAATTTCCCATGATGACTGAATTACCAACTTCCCCTCCTATCTTTGATTTGGGGCCTATCGTAGTATCTCCTCGTAGTTTCGCACCAGGTTGTACCTTTGAATGTGCACAGATGGCATGGGTATTAAGAATAATGCTTCCTTCAGAGATGATCGCATTTTTACCGATATAAACAGGGCCATTTTCAGCGTTGATAATGGCTGATCGGATTTGAGCACCCTCGGAAATGAAAAGATTATCCTTTCCATATACCCTTGTATAGGGATCGGTTAGCTTGACTGAGTTTTCTTTTTGGCTAATGAGCGCAAAATCACGAATGATCAGCTCATGGTTCTTCCGGAAAATATCTGGCATAAATCGGATGGCCAGAAAATCTGCTGTGTAAAGTTGTTTGTGTAGTCCAATCTCCTCCAATATGGCTTCACTTAAACATCCCCGAAAGTCATGCGGCAATGATTTGATAGGAAACCTAGCCATAACAATCTCTCCTTCTAGGTTAGCCATATATGTATTGGGAGGTAATTCCTCTAGGGCAGCTATTAGCTCTGAATCAGGGCAAATTTTCCCGTTCACCCAAAGTTGGTCTCCATCATCTTGTGGAAGATTTTGGAATATTTCCTTTAAATGTGCCATTGGGAGTGCATACACCGATTGCTCCAAAGCATATTTCCATTTTTCTATGATGGTGAGTATACCCGATCTCAAATGGAATACTGGGCGTGTGAATGTAAAGGGGCGTAGGGCAAAGTGGCTGTCGTCTTCAAATAATATGTAGCCTGGCATGCGTATGGGTACAATAGGAGTTTGAATGCCTGCAAGATATAAGCTGTAAATTTGTCAAGCAAAGACTATAGTTCTTCAATTGTTACCAAAGAATTAACAATCAGCTTGAAAGCAAAAAAGTCATCCCTTGTAGGATGACTTTTTCCATTACAACTATGTTGTAAATTATTTTTTCTTCTTTCCGTAGCGGCTGTAGAATTTATCTACACGACCGGCAGTGTCAACTAGCTTCTGCTTACCCGTGAAAAACGGATGAGAGTCGCTTGAGATCTCTAGCTTGATCAGAGGATACTCATTGCCATCTTCCCACTTGATCGTCTCCTTTGATTTCGCAGTTGACTTGGATAGGAATGTATAGTCAGTTGAAATATCCTTGAATACTACAAAGTTATAATCAGGATGTATGCCTTCTTTCATTACATTTTCTTTTGGGAAGGCAAAAATAGCATTTTGTTTAGGATATCCCAATCATTTGCTAAAAATTTTATAAGAAATGATGAGAATTTTTGGATAACTTAATGAAGGCACATCTGT
>JBCBVV010000095.1:0-4953 GCA_039817415.1 Bacteroidota bacterium | reverse complement strand
TCAATCCCAACATTTTCAACAAATTGACCATCCGTAAGCAAGGTGATTTTTACCATATCTATGTCAATGAAAATTACATTGATATTTATGAAACGGCTGAGCTTGATGGGGATTTGATGGGCTTCAGAATTGGAGGGCAAACCACTATCGAGGTAGATTACATGCGTGTTAATCAACTGAACTAGCCCCTCTTAAAAAAATCATACCATCATTTGTATAAGGAAAGGGTAACAGGTTTCGTACTTGTTACCCTTTTGCTAGTTGGAGAAATTGGCTCATCTGAGCATTTTGAAATGCTGCTCATTTTCCTTAGAATCAGCACGAAGAAATCAAAATGATTGACGGAAGACCCATACTGGTATTGGTAGGAAGCTTGTTGCTAGCTCTCCTTGCCTTCCGTGGTATCAAAAAAAAGGAAGTGGTTGGAGGCAAAGGCCAAGCCAAAGGATCCAACACGCTTCAATATTATCTTATCCTAGCTGGCTACCTTTTCGGAGCTATTGCCCTATTTTTATTGGGCATGGTCATGCTTTATCAGGACCAAGGAATAGCTGGCCCTATCGTCCTTATTCTACTGTTTGCCTTGCTGTATGTTGCCAATGCGCAAGCAGATAAGCTTTCTAAACATGCAGCTAATTGGTTCAAATCCCTTTTCAAGAAGAAGGAGCCTCCCGGCATAAATCCTTCTGCCCATAATTGGGCCTTGGCAGCTGTCGCCATGATTTCCAGGCTCAAAGGGCTGGATCACCAAAGCCTAGCTGGAAAAGAACATTCTCCCCTATTGGTGAAAGGGATTCAAAGAAGCCTGAAAAGAGACTGGGAAATCAAAGACAAGGAAAGTGCGGAAGAGGTCATCAACTGGTTGATGGAAGAGGGCCATAGAAAGGAGTTTCATCAAAACATTGAACGTATCCAACGAATGGACAAAGCTGCCCTAGCTACCTACATGGAGGAGGTAAAGCAAGGAAAATATGAGTTCGACTCAGATGAATTGAAGGAAGAAGAGCTTCACAGGATTGAACTGATCGACAACAATACGTATAACATTGCCTACCTCAGTTTCATGGCTTGGGATTACCTAAGAATGATAGATTTATGTAGGAGCACTTTTGTTGCCAATTACCTATCAGACAAAGAAGCCTGGTCAATTGTGCTGTCGGCTGCTCAAGTCCTGCAAGCTAGGTATGACTCTTGGGCAGAAATGGGACAAAGCTTTATCTACGCCAGAGAATTTTGGTCCATCGTAGAGCATAGAAGGAATGGGGGAGCCTATCAGAAAGCCTATGAAGACCTGCTCAACCAACCTGATAGCCCTTGGAACCAGATGGATTGGTCCACGCAATTGATCTCATCCCCATAAAAGCCTACTCGTAGGCCTGAATTCCTGCTTTAACCGCTACATCCAGGAAATTCTCCTTGGGAGGTATGGGACAGGAATATCCATCTACATAGGCACAATAGGGATTATATGCACGGTTGAAATCCAGGATGAGGGTTTCCTGATCATCAGAAAGCCGTACATCCATATACCTCCCTCCACCGTAGGTTTCGGTCCCAGAAGTTTTGTCGGTAAACGGAATCAAGAAATAATCCTTGTACATCGGCAAGGCAGCAAGTCTTAGGCTACGATAGACAGAGAGCGTTCTAGGTTGCCCATGTAGTTCAAAGCTCACACTCGCATACTTGATATACTTTCGGCTAATCCCAGAGGAGGTAGGCATATCAAATGGTTCTGCCTCAGTGGTCCGAGTGAGTTTTGCCTCCACCCGATAGGTAGAATCAATCGCATAAAAGGCGTGTCCTTTGAATTTCTTAGTCTTTTTCTTGAAAGGAGAAGTTTTGGGGTTTTGGTACTCCTTCGTCAATTTATCCTGATGTGCCTTGATTTCCTTTATATAGGCATCTTGAGCCGCAAGTCCCAATCCCCCCATCAAAAGGGCTATACTGATGAATAAATGCTTCATGCTGATTCAGAAAAGAGGAACCTCAGATGGGTTCCTTGATAAATATATTGATTCATTAGCTGAGTTCGAGACCTTTAATCATAGGCTAAGGTAAGACTAAGGCATTTCAATTCTCCTCCAAAATCGAAAATGGAATCTCGGCTAAGGTTTCGCTGATCGCGCCATCGTAATCATCTCTTTCATAAGCCTGTTGAAGGACTTTTTTGGCTTCATCCATCCCATTAACTGCTCCTAAAAACAACTGATAAATAGCCAACTCATCAGGAATGGTCAAGGTCTGCTTCTCTTCGAACTCATTCCATAATTGTAGGGCTAAACGCTGAATAGAATCCCGTTGATAAACAGACATGGCAGGAGGAGGGGCAAGCATAAGACGTCTATTCCCCATATGCAGACTATCTGGGTCAGGAATGAGGGTCCGACCAATCAATGGTTGACTGCCCAGATTCCATTCTTCATCTACAATCATATAGGTCAAGGAAATGACATGGACTTGCTTGTCTACCTTCACTAGGTGTTCTGTAATCTCATCTCCTTCAAAATCCATGAGGTGTTCTTCGCTTGTACAATCAAGGATAGAAAGTTCATTTACCTTTGAAAATCCCTTATAAGCATCTTCTTCCAGTATGGTACCGCATACTAAGATAGAAGGATAACTTCCATACTTACCCTCAAACAAAACCTTTCTATAGCCGCAATCACAAGAAGATTCCTGCGTCTCTGTTTTTTGTTCATCCGTTGAGTGGGAGGTGGTATGATCAGGACTTCCACAGCCGCAAAAAAGGGTCATAGAAATAAGGATCAGCTTGATCATATTATTCATAGTGCAAGGCTTTGGTTAGATTCAAATCGTTTATGGCTAGGATCGTTTGTTCAAAACAATCTGTTTCTGGTCTGCCCGCCTTATTTCCATAAAGAATTTTCTGAACTCCATGTACTCCTCTGGTTGAAGGTAACATTTGTCTAGCTTCCACATACGCTTGAAGATCAAATCTCCTTCATCGGTGATTTTAATTGTAGATTTATAAAAGCCATAAGGCCGCTCAATCACCGTTTCAATATCGCCCATAGATTCGATCACATAGCCTTCTGGAAGATCTATGAACACACTGTCAATATTCTGGAAGGCGAATTTCCATAGAACTGGTAGCTTGCGATCTTCATCTTTCTTGGGAACTGAGATAGCTGACTCCAACTGATGCAGTTTAAGAAATAATCTAGGTCCAGAGCTTTTGGCCCATTTTCTGGCTGAAAGCTCGTAATCCAGGTTACAGACGGGTTGATCCACTTCTTTCTGGAAAGAAATTTTACTGACTTCTACCCCAGGCAAATTAATTTCCTCCCTTAGCCATTTTTCTCTATGTCGTGCATCTCTGTTGGTGATCATGTAGCGGATATCGTCCTGCTGCATGCCCGTAAAGGCTGTATTCACTTCACCCGAAGCGGCTCCAGTCTCTGTGAGCTTAATGGTAGCTGTCCTAATCTGCTGATTGTCTTCGGGATCGGGTGTGGGCGTTTTTCGTAGGACTCCTCCTTCATTTGTAAGGAGCAGTAAATATCTGTCCGCATCGTCATCTCCTAAATAACCGGCAGGTACATTGTCATTGGTACACTCTAACCAAATGGTGTCCTCAGGCTGAGGCACACAGAGCATGACATGGTTGAATTGGGTGGAAGGGAAATCCGTTTGCAAGGGAACAGATCTGTTTCCCCGAAAAATCAGACAAGCATTTGAAGGTACCCCCACTTCAGCCAACATGCCCTTCATGTAATAAGAGAGCGCCTTACAATCTCCATAACCTGTTTGCTCAACTCGGGTAGCTGCCATGGACTGAAACCCACCAATCCCTAGCTGAATACTCATGTAGCGCGTATTTTCCTGAAGGTATTTATACAGAATATCGACTTTTTCTCTGGTGGAAGAGGCATTTGCAGTCATCTCCCTTACCTTTTGGGCCATTGAGGGACTAAGCCGATCTCTTCCTTCATTGAGTTTGTAATGGAAGAGACCGAAATCCTTCCAGGTAGATGAATTCCCAGACCATCCGCCAAACTCAAACTGATTGGGAGCTAATAATACGCCAGGGAACTGATGTACAGGAGCATTTGATTCGTGGGTAATGGGACTCAGATTGTCAATCTTCCATTGGTAGACATATTTCTCCCCTTCTACTTTTCTCTCTGTAGTCTGGACATCGCCAATAACTTTGCTTCTAATGTCAATGTCCTTGGGAACGATTACCTGTAGGCTTGATTTTTCCAGGGCAAGGTCTTCCTCCCTGATTGGCTTCCAAGCTGGGAAATACATCAAGCCTTCTAGCCGCTCCGTGTAGGTATAATAGATTGTATATGGATAGGATTCCCCTCTTATGCCAACATATTTGACACGACTGTCATTCACTTCATTCCCACCAGAAAGCGATTGGTCAATCAGGTGCTTCTTTTTAACCTTTTCTTGTAGCTTTCCATACTTGTCATAAACTCCACCTGTCACCTGTCCAAGGCGGAAGAACTCTCCATCATAGAAAATGGCGATACGGCCAAAATCCTCTTCTCCTTTTTTGTTAAGTATGGTAATGGCTCTTGTATAGGTATGAACAGCCTGCCCTGTATTGAGTATCTCAAAGGTTTCGCTATGCTCCCTCACCACAGCATTGGCTCCTTTTTGCAATTTCTCAGGCAGTGAACCTACATTCCACGCTCCGTTTTTAGCTGGCTGAGCAAAGGCTATCCCAATAGAAAGGATACAAAGGCTAATTATAATTCTCATGTTGTGTTTATTTGGTTGTCTTCTTCAGTACAATCTGCTCTCCATGCTTTTCAGCCACATAATCGAAAAAGGCCCTGATACTCTCGTATTCTTCTGGCTCGAACTTCACCTTAGAAATGATGATTCGAGATTGTATTTGAATAAAGTGTTCCCAAGCCTATCAATATGGTTCTGCCTGACAAGAGCGCTGTTTTCCAGTTTCAGGCAATGGCTAATGGA
>JBCBVV010000094.1:0-8444 GCA_039817415.1 Bacteroidota bacterium | reverse complement strand
CATGACTGATACACTTACCTTGCATATGAACACCAACTTTTACCTCAAAGCCTTGCTTGATCAAAAGTTCGCCTACATAGGTTTCAAAAGGGAAACCAGAGGGACCTAATTCTATGATGGCACGCTTTAGCTTATACCTAGCAGCCATGGCTCTATCTTCTTTTCGAAGAATGGAAAAAGCTCTTTGATATATTTTATAGGTAGGAATACCTGGGAAGAGTTCTGATTCAACTGTTTTGATGATCTTCTCAGCTGTTTCTTGGGAAGCACCTGCCTTGAACAAAGAATGGCGTAATTTGGAAGGGTCGTAGATGACTTCTTCCCCTGAGGCTTTTTTTATTCTAATTTGCTTTCCTTTTTCCATATTCCGAATAAAAATTTATCTAATTTGGTCATTCTTTTAAGGAAAGGTCGAATTACTTACGATTTCTATAATTCTCTTGTGGTTTTTTGCCTTTCCTTACGAAGAATGATTTTTCGACCCATTTTTTTAAAATGAGAAAGGTAGCTCAAACTTCAAAGAGAATTTAACGTTACCCAAAACTCTTCTTTTTCAGACAAGTTCAATTGCCATGTTAGTGATGAAATTTGGTGGGGCATCCGTAAAGGACCCATCTGCCATTAGAAACGTAGGAAATATTCTGGAACACTACCAGAATCATGCTTTGTTGATCGTCGTGTCCGCTATGGATAAAACGACAAACCATCTTGAGAATCTGGCATTTCTTGCCAGAGATGGTAAACAAAAAGAAGCATTTGAGCAATTTGACAAGATAAAACGCTTCCATTTAGGACATGTTGAGGAATTGTTCGAAGGCGTCAGAAAGGAATTCGTTCGCCAAAAGGTGATGTTCCATATTGATACTATAGAAAAAATTGTCAACGGTATCCTTCAGCTAGAAGAATTCCCCCCTTCGGTCTATGATCGCATCGTATCCCATGGAGAAATCCTCTCTACCGTTTTGGTTTCTGAGTATCTGATTGATCAACAAAGGGATTGTATTTGGCTGGACGCTAGAGAATTGGTCAAAACGGATGCGAATTATAAGGAAGCAGGCGTTATCTGGACCTTAACCGAACAAAATATCGAGGAGAAAGTGAAGCCTCGTATGCAAGTGGGCCGTGTAATGGTAACCCAGGGTTTCATTGGTTCCACAACGGGTGGCAAGGTGACAACCTTAGGACGAGAAGGTTCTGACTATACAGGGTCAATATTCGCCTATTGCCTTGGTGCTGAAAGCTTTACTGTATGGAAGGATGTAAGAGGCATATTAAATGCTGATCCTAGACTTCGCACTGATACCATTAAACACCAGGAACTCTCCTACGAGGAAGCTGTGGAAATGACCTTCTATGGGGCGAGTGTCATTCATCCCAAAACCATTAAGCCCATTTATACACGAAGTATCCCGCTGCATGTGAAGTGTTTCCAAGATATCACAGAGGAAGGGACCATCATTTCAGCCTCTGCACAGAGCAAGGATATCACTTCCTATATCATCAAAAAGAAACAGGCAGTTCTTCACATCAAACCAAGGGATTTCTCTTTTATGGAGGAACAGTTGATGAACAAAGTATTTGACCTGGTTTATAAATCTGGCGTGAAGGTGAATTTGGTTCAAAACTCTGCTATTTCCCTGAATATTTGTGTGAATGATGAAGGTTCCAAGCGCTCAAACCTTGAATCGATGTTGCTAGATGAGTTCATGGTAGAAACTGTTTCTGACCTTAAGCTCTACACAGTGCTAAAGTATAAAATCAAGGATCTGAAGGAAGCTGCTGAAGCCATTATGGTACAACAACAAGGAGAAAATCTGTTTTACGTGAAATAAAAAACGGGACCCGATTAAGGGTCCCGCATCATTCACTACTATTATATACACTTCAACTATGGCCGATGTTAACGTACTTTCTTGAGTACCATAACCCCTCCTTTGTCGCCAGCCATCTTTAATGGACTGCCTTGCGGAGTCTGGGTAGTACTTATTTTTACAGATTCACTAACTTCTTGGATGAGCTGGTCGATTGGCAATGACCTGCCCTGATAATTTTTCATAAAGTAGATTAGATTTTTGGCAAATGGGCTGTTTTCTCCAGGTTGTCCATCCCATACTTTCTCAATATCACCAGAGGTGAAAGCCCATCTAGATCTGGCATCTAATAAGAATTGATTGCTTCGAAAATGGGTGAAAAATGAACCCGCATAACATGCATCAGCGATCAAAAAGGTGTGCTTGCTGTCTATGCTCCTGATATAATCATGGATGGTAGAGTTTCCTATGTAATCAGCCACCTTTTTCCGCCTAGAATTTACAGGTACCCAGTACCCTAGACCAGTTTCTCTGTTGTAGTAACCATGGCCTGCATAATAGATCACTAAGTTGTCATCTGGGGTAAGCTTAACTTGCATTTGCTCAAAGGCGTCCATGATATTTTCTCTGGTGGCATCCTCATCAATGAGCTCTAGTACATTGGAACTCTTGAATCCATAGTGTTTGATCAGGGTTGATTTCACGTCCTGAACATCCTTTACGGCATTGTAAAGGGGCTGCCAGACTGTGTATTCATTTACTCCAATGATCAGCAGATAGTTTTCCCCTCTTCCTGTTGTCTTGAAAGACTCGGAATGAAAGCCGTTTGACTGGCTATAGGAAGTTTTAAAATCAGAGTGGGCCGATGGTTTAGGCTTGGAGGGATAAACTACTGCTTCTACTGGATCCTGAAAGAGGATGTTAAAATTCATGTTATGTCTCGCTCCTGCATAGTTACGTGCCTCTAAATGCATGTGAGTGAAGAGCGAGTCTAAGGGGCAAGTGATAGAAAAGTATCCTTCATAATCTACCGTTACCTTGGTATCATTGACATAGAAGGACTGAATTTCCTGCTGGCTATTCACCTTGCCACGAATATTTTGGTACTTTGATTTAGCTATGTAAGTAGTGCCATCTAAGACATAAGGTTCAATGATATCTATGCTTATGCCTTGCTCGTCCTGATAGGTGGCTTCATAATGATTGATTTGTTCACCTTCGAGTAAATGCATGCTCTGAACCTCCAAAGCATTGTTACCCCTTGAAATCAATCCACATTCTCCGCCAAATAACCTTTGTCTAGGGTGAGAGAAAAGAAACTGCTCATTGAGGTATATTTCCCAAGAGGTCTCTGTTTGATGAAGACTCACTTTGTTGTAGGCTCCTGCTTTCCAAAGTCCGTGTGTATTTTCTTCGAGGAGTACCTTTTCGTTTCTATGGTCGAATCTGATAAGTGAAATGGTCTGTTGTCGATCGATGCTTAAAGCATAACCGTTTGAGTGATAGTCTCCTCCAAAGACCAGCCCATTATAGGCGTCTTTTCCGCAAATAATGACCTTCCAATCCATTTCGATCTGGAATTGATCAACCTGATTGATAATCAGAGGTTTGGTTACTTGAAACGGGTGGTTGGTTCTCGCGGCGAATTCATATTTTCCCTTTCGAATACGACTGTATAGGGAATGTGTGTGATACTGGGGCCAATCTTTTAGATTGTTGGAAAACTCCTCTCCCCAAACTTGCTGAAGACCGCTTCTACTGTTGGATTTCTCAAACAGTTTAAAATTGTTGCGCTGGGCGAAAGATACTTGAGTGATACAGAATAGCCAGAGGAATAAAATTATCCAGGGGGTCCTTTGCTGGCTGAAGCTCATAATCAAATTATTAGTAGTAAAGGAATGATTATTTCATTAAGGATATTAAATATTACACTCATAAAACTACTTGCTAGATGGAAGGGAGAGAAATCATTTATCAAACTATTCTTACTGTAGATAATTCAATTAATTAAAAATGCGATAAATCGTATTATTGTAGAGCTTTTGGGCCTTCTCAACCCATGAAGAAGGAGTTTGATGAGATTATGTTTAATTTGGCGCCTCAGCTCAAATTCGGTATGGAAGAACTTTTTGCGATTAATCTTTCCTTAGGGGAATTCATTCTTTTCATGATAGCAGGGGTAGTAACAGGAATCATTAATACCCTGGCAGGAAGTGGATCCCTGATTACCCTACCTATTTTCATGTTTATGTGTGGGCTTCCTGCGCCTGTAGCTAATGGAACCAACCGAATTGGTGTCCTCATGCAAAGCCTTGTAGGGGGAGTTTCCTTTTATAGAAAGGGGCATTTACCTACGAAGAATATTCTTTGGCTAGTTATTCCGATGTTTATCGGTGCGGTTTCTGGTGCAAATGTGGCCGTCTACCTTGATAAGGATAGCATGACAACTGCTATAGGCATCCTTATGCTATGTATGCTTGTCTTTCTCTTAATTAATCCTAAAAAATGGATACAGGAATCTGGAGCAGGTAATGGAGAACGGAATCGAAAGTGGTATAGCATCCTGATTTTTCTTGGTATTGGATTCTATGGTGGCTTTTTACAAGCTGGGGTAGGATTGTTTTTGTTGGCGGGTCTAGTTTTGGTGGCTAGGTATAGCTTGCTACAAGGAAATGCCATTAAGATGTTGGCGGTCATCGTATTTAGTATCCCAGCTTTAATCATTTTCTTTCAACACAACCAAGTACACATAGGCTATGGATTGTTAATGGCCCTTTTCCAATCTACTGGAGCTGTGTTAGGGGTGAGAGTCATCTCTAAAGTACCCAATGCCAACCTTTGGATTCACCGTTTGCTCATCGTAATTGTTTTCTTCTCCATGCTAAAAGTCTTTGGAGTATTTGATATGCTCATCGCCCTTTTTTAGGAGAAATTAGCGAGTCCTAAGATTTACTTCGGATGGTGGAAATAATATATCTTGTAATTTGAAATATTTGCCATTATTCCTGCGTATTCACCCACCTTTTTGCCCCATACATACTTGTGGAACGCGTTTTGTCCTGTAGATTTTTGTCATTTGCAAGACAGTTCGCATAAAGTCATTGAATACCCATGTCGAAGTATTTCAGCTTAATTTTGTTAGGGGCAATTGTCCTCACCTCATGTACTAATGATCCTGTAGCAGACAAAGAATTGGCCATCCTAAACATTGAATTGGCCAGTATCTTAAACCAAAAAGGAGGAGAGCAGGGGCTATCTTCTTTTGTCATGCCAGAGTCTGATGAATTGTGGAAAATCCCACAAGATCCTCTAAATCCTTTAACTGCCGAAAAAGTTTTTTTGGGGAAATTTCTCTACCACGAAACTGGGCTTGGTGTGGTCCCTAGAAAAGAAGTGGGTTTGCATACCTATTCCTGTGCCTCATGCCATCATGCCAAAGCAGGCTTCCAAGCCAATATGCAACAAGGAATTGGTGAAGGTGGAACTGGATTTGGCTTGAGTGGAGAAGCCAGAACCCTAAGTAATTTGTACCAGCCTGAAGAAATTGATGTCCAGCCTCTCAGGACTCCATCAGCTTTGAATGTGGCTTTTCAAACCAATATGCTTTGGAATGGGCAATTTGGAGCCACAGGAGTGAATAAAGGAACCGAAACCCGCTGGTTGGAAGGGACACCTATCGCTACCAATCATCTTGGATATGAAGGGGTGGAGATTCAGGCCATAGCAGGTCTAGGGGTACACAGAATGGACTGTGATTCTACCTTAGTAAATACCTCATCTTATAAGGCTTGGTTTGACAATGCCTTTGCTAATATCCCAGAACAAAATAGATATACAAAAGAGACAGCTGGTTTAGCGATTGCTGCCTTTGAAAGAACCCTTCTTGCAACGGAATCACCTTTCCAGCAATGGTTAAAAGGAGATAAAGAGTCCATGTCCAATGATGAACTCAAAGGTGCCATCCTCTTCTTTGGCAAAGGAAATTGTGGTTCCTGTCACAAGGGGCCAGCTTTGAATGACATGAGTTTTTATGCCTTAGGAATGGAAGATATGAACGGTGGAGGAACCTACAATGCCTCTAGCGACAATTCAGCTAACCTCGGGAGAGGAAGTTTTACTGGAAATGCTGCTGATGATTTTAAATTCAAGGTTCCACAGTTGTATAACTTAAAGGACTCGCCTTTCTATGGCCATGGAGGAACATTCAATTCTATTAGAGAGGTGGTAGAATACAAGAATATCGCTCAAAAAGAGAATGCCAATGTCCCTTCCTCACAATTGGCGAGTGGGTTTGCACCGCTGGGCTTGACAGAACAAGAGATTGGATTTATTATCGCCTTTTTGGAGAATGGGCTTTACGATCCAAACTTAGCCCGTTTTGAGCCAGTTGAATTGCCATCTGGAATGTGTTTTCCCAATGCAGATGTGCAGTCTAAGATCGATATGAGCTGTGAATAAGGAGCTTTAAGTAGCCAACTGCAACGAATGTCAGCCTTCGTCGTATCCCCTATACCCTTTTTGAATTAGATTGGGTAGATTTGTAGGACAAATACATTTGAAGATGGCACGCGTTGTAGTTGGATTATCTGGTGGTGTAGATTCTAGTGTTGCAGCATATTTGCTTCAACAACAAGGGCATGAGGTTATTGGGATGTTCATGAAAAACTGGCATGACGACTCCGTGACCATTAGCGACGAATGTCCGTGGCTAGAGGATAGCAATGACGCCCTTGCCGTAGCCCAACACCTTAGGATTCCTTTCCAAACCATTGACTTAAGCAAAGAATACAAAGCTCGAATTGTAGATTATATGTTTGCCGAATACAAGGCAGGCAGAACTCCCAATCCAGATGTGCTGTGCAATAGAGAGATTAAGTTTGACATCTTTTTGGATAAGGCCCTTAGCTTAAAAGCAGACTTTGTGGCCACAGGCCATTATGTAAGGAAGAGTGAGCAGCAAATTGATGGGACGCCAGTTTATAACTTACTTTCTGGAAAGGACAATAAAAAAGACCAATCCTATTTTCTCTGCCAATTGAGTCAGGAACAACTTTCTAAAGCCTTGTTTCCGATAGGAGAGCTAGAAAAATCAAAAGTGAGAGAAATTGCTGCTGAAGCGGGCCTGTTAACAGCAGATAAAAAAGACTCACAAGGATTGTGTTTCATTGGGAAGGTGAAGCTTCCTGTCTTTTTGCAACAGCAGCTTCGCCCCAAAACAGGAAAAATCATAGAAATACCATCAGATTCTGCTATCTATAAGCAAAGAGTATTAGCAGGCGACATTCAACCTTCAAAGGCTGAGTGGCTCAAGCAATTATCTGATCCCTACATATATAGTAAACATGATGGCGTAGTAGTAGGGGAACATCATGGAGCTCATTTTTTTACCATTGGGCAAAGAAAGGGGTTAAATGTTGGTGGAAAGGCAGAGCCTTTGTTTGTCATTAGCACAGATACTCAGGAAAATGTCATTTACACTGGAATGGGGGAGCACCACCCAGGCCTGAACAGAAAGGCATTGTTTGTACCGGCCCAAGACATCCATTGGCTTAGAGAAGACCAAAAAATGGAAGTAGGGGAGGAGAAGCGTTTTCAATTGAGAATTCGTTATCGCCAACCACTTGTAGAGGGAACTCTACACAGAATGAAGGATGGGATGTACATTGTTTTTGATGAACTCCAAAGAGGGATCACCCCCGGACAATTTGCAGCTTGGTATGATGGGGAAGAATTGATGGGCTCGGGAGTTATTTCCTGATTTTTTAGCGGTATTTCCCTAACATTTTCGAATATTCGCAATTAATATAGGCAGTGATTTTTCACTGCCTTTTTTAAGAGACATATATCATGGCAAGAAGCGCTGTATTAAGAGGATTAGCTGTAATCGGTATCATTATTCTCGTTTTGGTTGTTGCAGGAGGGATTTATTTATACACTCAAAATAAACCTCTCCCCACCGGAGAAGCTGGAGAAGCTGCAGATAATTTGGCAGTAGAAATGATGGATGCTGTCAACAAATCTGCCTGGGATAGTACCAATATCGTAAGATGGAGCTTTCGAGAATCACATGAGCATACATGGGATAAAGAAAGAGATTTTGCTCAGGTAAAATGGGATGAATTCGTAGTGAACTTCCATGTAAAAACCAAAGAAGGAGAAGTTTATGAAGCTGGGAAATTATTGGAGGGAGAAAAGAAAAAAGAGCTTCTTGGGGCAGCTTATAGTTATTGGGTGAATGACGGCTTCTGGTTGAATGCGGTCGTTAAAGCATTTGATCCAGGAACTACTAGGTACTTAATCAAAAATGAGGATGGTAGTGAAGATCTTTTGGTTACATATGGTTCTGGTGGACTAACCCCTGGTGATTCATATTTATGGAAGTTAGATCAGGAAACCAAAAGACCCCTTAGCTGGCAAGTATGGGCTTCAAATCTTCCTGTAAAAGGGATGGAATTTACTTGGGAGAGTTGGAAAGAACTACATACAGGTGCCCTCATCGCTAGTAACCATATGATTGGTTCACTTGAAATCAACATGGGGAAGGTAGAATCAGCCGATTCCATCCAGACCTTTTTCCCTGATGGAGATCCATTTCTTTCCCTTGATAAATAATTGGGGCATAAAGAATTCATG
>JBCBVV010000093.1:0-9265 GCA_039817415.1 Bacteroidota bacterium | reverse complement strand
CATACCAATTTTAAGGATGCTAGTTACTACACCAACAAAATAACTCATATATCATATGGCCAATCAATATGTAAGCATGGATCATCTGAGATTTCTGATGTACCATGTTCACCAGGTTCAAAGATTATTTGATCGCGAAAGATTTCAGGATTATGACAAGGATTCTGTAGATATCCTGCTTAATTCTGTAAAAGACTTTGCAGATAAGGAGCTGTTCCCTGTTTTCCGCGAGATGGATTCGAAACCAGCCGTTTACAAGGATGGGATGGTTTATGTACACCCAGCGGTTAAAACCATGATGGAGCATTCAGGCGAAATGGGATTGATCGGTGCTCAGTTTGATTATGAAGATGGTGGAATGCAGCTACCTACTTCTGTGTTGACAGGAGTGGAGCTGATCGTTGCAGCAGCAAACAATCATATGACAGGTTATCCTGGATTGACGGGTGGAGCTGCAGGACTTATCGTGAGCTTCGCTTCTCAGGAGTTGAAGGACACTTACGTTCCTAACATGATCAACGGAAAGTGGGGAGGAACAATGTGTCTAACCGAACCTCAGGCTGGTTCGTCTTTATCTGATGTTACCTCTACGGCTTCTCCTCAGGAGGATGGTTCTTATAAGATTAAGGGACAAAAAATCTTCATTTCTGGAGGAGATCACCAATTCGCAGAAAACTTCGTTCACCTTGTTTTGGCAAGAATTGATGGAGCACCGAAGGGAACTAAAGGTATTTCTCTATTTGTTGTACCAAAGAACAGAATCAAAGAAGATGGTTCACTTGAGTACAATGACGTGACTACTGTAGCAGACTTCCCCAAAATGGGACAGAAAGGATACGCTACCACTCACTTGGCATTTGGAGATAAAGAGGATTGTCAGGGATGGCTAGTAGGTGAGCCTCACAAGGGACTGAAATACATGTTCCAGATGATGAATGGAGCTAGGATTGCAGTTGGAAGAGATGCAACGGCTGTAGCTTGCGCAGCTTATTATGCCTCTTTGCAGTATGCTCAGGAGAGACGCCAGGGAAGAAAACTAACCAGCGCAGGTAAAAAGGATGTGAATGATGAGCAGACTTTGATCATCAATCACCCAGATGTGAGAAGAATGTTGTTCCTGCAAAAGGCAATTGTAGAAGGTGCCATGAGCTTGATCATGGAAGCTTCTTACTTCAAGGATTTGGAAGAAACCTCTGAGGGAGATGAAAAAGTTAAAAACAATCTTCTGCTAGAGATTTTGACTCCGGTTGTTAAAACCTATCCGTCTGAAAAAGGACGTGAGTCGGTTAACAATGGTTTACAAATCTTAGGAGGTTACGGATTTACAGAAGACTTTGTCCTGCAGCAGTACTATCGTGATATCCGCATCATGGCCATCTATGAAGGGACAACTGGTATCCAGTCACTGGACCTCTTAGGGAGAAAGGTAACCATGGATAATGGAAAAGCCCTTAAGATGCTAGGGAAGGAAATGATGGAAACCATCGAAGCAGCGAAAACTTTCGATGAATTGAAGCCATTTGCTGAAATCCTTGAAAATAAGCTAAGTCAAAATGAGCAGACTCTTATGTTCTTGATCCCCTTCGCCATGCAAGGTGATTATGAAAGATTCCTATCTGACGCAACGATCTTCATGGAGTTCTTCTCTATTATCGTAATCGGATGGCAGTGGTTGAAGATGGCTACGGTAGCCAAGCAAGCCTTGGTAACGGGTTCTCAGGATTTCACCAACGATTTCCTAGAAAGTAAGATCCATACGATGAAGTTCTACTTCAAGTATGAAATGCCGAAGACTGATGGGCTTTCTCAGATCATTACTGATCCCAATGTAGTTACAATTATCAAAGACAGAGAGTTGATTAGCTAAGCTATAAGTCAACTTTTATGAATAGGAAATCCCGGCAATTTGTCGGGATTTTTTTTGTTGATAGGATGTACAGAGGATTATAAATTTCGCTTTGTGTCTTTAATGTGTCAATTCATATTATTTTGTTTTCTTCTTACTATGACCTGCGATTGCCATTTTTTTGGCTAGGTATTAGGTTGGAATTTCTACCGAAATCGATAAAGATATATTAAGCTGTGATAAGTAAATACTAGCCTATCGTTGGTGAGATTAAAGGAGAAAAGGCGGGTGAAAAAGCTTGATATGCAAGGTGTGAGAGCTGTTTTTAGTAAAAAAGGGGCATTTATACACCCCCTTTGTGCCCAGCAAGACAAAAGAAGGTAGAATTTGCCAAAAAATGTAACGAAAACGATTTAGAAAGATGATTTTGGGATAATTCAGCCTATGAATAAATATAAAAAATCATATATTTACAGAAGTATTTATTTTAAAAATAAATTATGTATAAATTAGCGGTCAACAAGATTCCATTAGACATGTCAATTCTACTTCGCATCATGATGTGTCGACCACAATAAGTACTAATTTATGAGACAAACTACTAACACTACTCTTCTCCTGTTGTGTATGGTGCTCATGCCAATCTTTATGTTTGCGCAGAGAACTGTATCAGGGAAGATTACTGACACCGAATCGGGGCAAGGACTCGTAGGTGTGAGCGTCCTGGTAGTAGGCACTACCACTGGCGCAACTTCTGGAGCTGACGGAGCCTATTCCGTTAAAGTACCTGATGGAGCTACTGAGCTCCGTTTTTCATTTTTTGGCTATGATGATGTTACTGCATCTGTAGAAGGACTAAGTAACTTCAATGTTTCTTTGACCAAAGGGAAAACTCTTGATGAGGTTGTACTGATTGGTTATGGTGAGGTGAAGAAGGAAGATGCAACTGGATCTGTAACCTCGGTTGATTCTGATGTCTTCAACAAAGGCGCTATCACCAACCCTCAGGATCTACTCGCAGGAAAGGTAGCTGGTGTATCCATTACCCCAGGAGCTGAACCTGGAGCGGGTGCAGTTATCCGTATTCGTGGAGGGTCCTCTCTAAGTGCTTCAAACGACCCATTAATTGTGATTGATGGAGTACCTGTTGCCAATGATGGTATTGCTGGTTCTAGAAACCCGCTTAACATCATCAACCCTAACGATATTGAGTCCTTCACTGTATTGAAGGACGCTTCTGCTACGGCCATTTATGGTTCCAGAGCTTCTAATGGTGTCATTATCATCACTACCAAGAAAGGACAATCTGGTAAAATGAAAGTGGGATACAATGGAAGCTTTGCCGTGAGTAACAGAGTTCAATCCACCAATATCTTGAATGCCACAGAATTCTCCCAGCTTATCAATGAGCAGTTTGAGGAAGGGCATCCCGCAAGAGGATTATTGGGAACTGCTAATACTGACTGGCAGAATGAAATTTTCCAGCAGGGTGTTACCCATGACCACAATTTGAACTTATCAGGAAAGGCTGGCTCACTTCCATATCGTGTGTCATTAGGATATACGGATAGAACCGGAATTCTAAAGACTGACAGATATTCTCGTCAGACAGCTTCGGTTAACTTGAGCCCAAGCTACCTAGATGGTAAGCTACAAATTAACATAGGGGCAAAAGGAATGCTCTCTCAAAATAACTTTGCCGATGCAGGGGCCATTGGAACAGCCAATAGCATTGACCCTACCCAGCCTGTCAATATTGATGACCAAACTTGGGGAGGATATTTCTTCTGGGCTGATAATGATGGCAACCCCAACAACCTAGCACCTGCAAACCCAGTTGCCTTGCTAGAGCAGCGCGAAAATACCTCTGACGTTTTCAGATATATCTTAAATGGATCTGTAAGCTACAGAATCATTCCTGAGTTGACTGCCAACCTAAACCTAGCACTTGATGCAGCGCAAGGCCAAGGAACAGACATTACACGCCCTGAAGCTGCCTTCGCAGCATCTGATACGGGTCGTTATTCAGAGTATTCTAATGACAAGTCCAACAGACTATTAGATTTTTATCTGAACTACAACAAAGATTTGGGTAAGCAGAATTTCGATGTTACGGCAGGTTACTCTTTCCAGAGATTCTACCGTGATGACTTCAACTTTGCTACTAACTTCAGCAGAAATGATACCCTGAGCTTCCCGAATACTTTTCCAAAGGAGACTTTCCTAATCTCAGTATTCGCTCGTTTGAACTACAAATTGGGAGACAACTTCCTAGCGACTGTTACTTACCGTCGTGATGGTTCTTCTCGTTTTGCGGAAGGAAATCAGTGGGGTAACTTCCCATCTGCAGCCCTTGCCTATAAGATTGTGAACAATGGTGGCGGCTTGCTATCTAACTTAAAACTTCGCTTAGGTGTCGGTCTTACAGGACAGCAGGACATTGGACCTGACTTTTATCCTGCCTTGGCACGCTACCAGTTGAGTACTGCGACCGCTCAATATCAGTTTGGTGATCAGTTCATCCAGACCTATCGTCCAAATGGTTATGACGCCAATTTGAAGTGGGAGGAAACAGTTACTTACAACGTAGGTCTTGACTATGAGTTTGCTAAAGGTAGAGTAAGCGGTTCTCTTGAGGTTTATCAGCGTGATACACGTGATCTGTTAAATTTCGTTCCTGTACCAGCTGGTACGAACCTAACCAACTTCATTACGACTAACGTAGGTGATCTTCAAAACAGAGGTCTTGAATTCTCCATCAACGCGACACCTATCCTAACAGAAAAAGTAAGCTGGGATGTTGGGTTTAATGTAAACCTAAACCAGAATGAGATCAAGCGATTGACTGCTACAGAAGATCCCAATTACTTGGGTGTATTTACAGGAAATATTTCAGGTGGGGTAGGTAATACCATCCAGATCCACTCAGTTGGTTTCCCTGCTAGCTCATTCTTTGTGTACGAGCAAGTATATGACGAGAATGGAACGCCAATCGAAGGACTGTATGTAGACAGAAACGATGATGGGACCATTACACCTGAAGACAGATATAGACTGAACCAGCCAACACCTACTGCTGTATTTGGTTTTACCTCTAACCTAGCGCTTGGAAACTTTGAATTCCTATTTGCCGGTCGAGCGAATGTAGGGAACTACATCTACAACAACGTTTGGTCAAATTCGACTGATTATAACGGAATTTATGGTTCTACCAACTTCCTAAGAAACAGAAATGCTGAAGCTACTGCTATTGACTTTAATGTTCCTCAATACTTTAGCGATCACTTTATTAGAGATGGTTCTTTCTTGAGATTGGACCACGTAACGCTTTCTTACGATTTAGGTTCGTTGGTTAACAAAATCAATATGTTAAAAGTTAATCTAGTGGTACAAAACCCATTGGTATTGACTCAGTATGATGGAATTGATCCTGAGATTTTCGGAGGGATTGACAACAACATTTATCCTCGTTCAAGAACTATCCTACTCGGAGTAAACGCAGCTTTCTAGAGCATTAAAAGGACAAACAATGAAAATGAACACTTTTTCAAAATTATATGGAACGCTACTTCTTGTAGCCCTGTTTTTAACAGGTTGTTTCAACGCGCTTAATGTAGCCCCACTTGACCCAGATGAGGTTACTTCAGCCGTTGTATATGAAAATCCTGATTCCTACAAGCAGGTATTGGGAAAACTTTACGCCAGTTTGGCCGTAACAGGTCAGCAGGGTCCTGCTGGACAGGGAGACATTTCGGGTCTAGATGAGGGTTTCTCATCTTACCTACGTCTATTCTGGAAGCTTCAGGAGCTACCAACTGACGAGGCTGTTATTGGTTGGAATGACGGAACCATCCAAAACCTGTCTGGACAGGGATGGGATGCAAGTTCTGAATTTGTTGCAGCCATGTACTCTCGTATTTTCTACACCATCGCAGTAGCCAACGAATTGCTACGTGAGTCAACTGATGCAAAGTTGGATGAACGTGGTGTAGATGCAGGTTTGAGAGCAGAAATAGCGACTTTTCGCGCAGAAGCTCGTATGGTAAGAGCGCTTTCTTACTACCATGCTTTGGATATGTTCCGTTCTGTACCCTTCGTAACCGAAGAGGATGCTGTAGGATCATTCTTCCCTAATCAGATTAGTGCTGCTGAGCTATTTGAATTTATCGAAACTGAGCTCAAAGACATTGAAACACTGCTTGCAGAGCCAGGATCAAACGAATATGGACGTGTTGATAAGGCTGCGGCCTGGACACTTCTAGCTCGTCTATACCTGAACGCTGAAGTATACATTGGTCAGAACAGAGCTTCTGATTGTATCACATACTGTAGCAATGTGATCAATTCTGGGTACAGCCTAGAGCCTATTTACAAAAATGTATTTGCTGCTGATAATGACAATGCTGAGGGAATCATCTTCCCCGTTACATTTGATGGCAAGAGAACTCAGACCTTTGGTGGTACTACCTTCCTAGTTCACGCTTCTGTAGGAGGATCTATGAGTACAGCTGAGGCCGGTATTGACTTTGGATGGGGTGGTATTCGTACTACTTCTGCTTTGGTTGACAAGTTCCCTGCACTTGGCGGTAGCGAGCTAGTTTCTCCTAATCAAGGTGCAACTTATACGGACTTGTTGACCGTGGCTGGTTCTTTCCAAGCTTGGACTCCAGAAAGCTCAAGTGGAACCAATATCATCTCAGTAGCAGGAGATAACACCTACGAAGCCTATTTCAATTTCCCAGATGCGAATACAGAATTCAAGCTTACTGATGGCACAGGTTGGGCTACCAACTGGGGAAGTACAGCTAATCCTGGTGAAATTGCTGAAAATGGAGGCAACATTGCGGTTGCTGACCCTGGTTTCTACAGACTTCAAGTTGACCTAACCAACCTTACCTACACGCTGACCAATACGCAGTGGGGATTGATTGGTGATGCCACCCCTGGTGGATGGGACAATGACACGGACATGACTTACAATGCAGCCGACAACGCTTGGGAAATCACGGTTGAGCTTACAGCTGGAGAGGTGAAATTCCGTGCGAATGACGACTGGGCATTGAACTATGGTGATACAGGCTCTGATGCAATCCTAGAAGAAGGTGGAGACAACATCGCTATTCCTTCTGCAGGTTTGTACACCATCAAGTTATACCTTGACCAGCCTGATCATACTTACTCAATTGAGCAGCCTAAGTTTGACACGCGTGCCTTGTTCTTCACAGAGGGACAGAACCTAGAGATCACTGATATTTCCCAGTTTACTGAAGGGTATGCCATTACCAAGTGGAGAAATATTACTTCTACAGGTGCACCTGGATCTGACCTGACTTTTGTAGACAATGACTTTCCTGTCTTCCGTCTGGCCGATGCTTACCTCATGTATGCTGAAGCAGTATTGAGAGGAGGTACAGGGGGAGACCTAGGTACTGCATTAGGTTATGTGAATCAGGTTCGTGAGCGTGCCTTTGGTAATACCGCTGGAAACATCACTGAGTCTGAGTTGACCCTTGACTTTATTCTGGATGAAAGAGCAAGAGAGTTCTATTGGGAAGGACACCGTCGTACGGACCTAGTTCGCTTCGGAAGCCTATCTAATACTACTTATTTATGGCCATGGAAAGGCGGTACGGCAGAAGGTGTTTCAACTGATTCCAAGTTTGATATCTTCCCTATTCCATCTGCTGACCTAGGCGCGAATTCAAATCTGACTCAAAATCCTGGTTACTAATCATTAAGAATCCAAAAGAAAATGAAAAAATATATCATTATCGGATTGGCACTGGCTATGGTTGTGTTTAGTGCCTGTGATCCAAAAACCTTCGATCCAGTATTGTCAATTGGAGATGCTTCAACTATTACTTCTCCTGCCGCGGGTACTGCTTATGTATTCACGGAAACAAATACTGATGAGATCATTACCTTCTCTTGGACTGAAACTGATTATGGTTTTCAGTCAGGAACGAGCTATACCCTTCAGGTAGATCAGGCTGGCAATGACTTTGCAAATGCATCCACCCTGACTACTACAACAGAATCAACGGTTGATTTGACATATGCGCAAGTCAACAATGCCTTGATCGCCTCAGGATTGCCTGGTAATACACCTTTTAGCTTGGAGTTTCGAGTAGCGTCTGATATCTCTGATGAAGTTGAGACGGTATACTCTGCACCCATTACGCTTGACATGACGCTTTTTGCCGTAGAAATCATCTACCCAAGATTGACCGTTCCTGGTGCTTATCAAGGATGGGATGCAGAAGATAGTGTCAATGTAGTGTACGACAGAAAGTTGAACGACAGATACGAAGGCTACATCAACTTAGGAACTTCTGAGTTCAAATTCACCGACGGAAATGGTTGGGCAGTGAACTGGGGCGACAATGGTAGTGATGGAACACTTGATACAGGTGGAGACAACATTGCTGCGCCTGGAGATGGTATTCACCGTGTGAATGTTGATCTTTCTGCGAATACTTATTCGGTGGTTCCTACGAGCTGGGGAATCATTGGAGATGCCACTCCTACCGGTTGGGACAGTGATACGGATATGGTGTATGATGAAGCTTCAAGAGCGCTTTCGGTCACCATTGATCTGGTTCCTGGTTCTATTAAGTTCCGTGCAAATGACGACTGGGTAGTTAACTTTGGTGATACCTTCGCCAATGGTACCCTGGAATATGATGGGGATAACATTGCCATCTCAGAAGCCGGTAACTATACCGTAGAGCTAAGATTGGGAGATTCTGACTACGTGTACAGCATCACCAAGAACTAAGCCTAGATGAATTGTTAAGAAATCCCGATTCATCGCTGAATCGGGATTTTTTATTTCTCTAAAGGCCTGACTACTTCTTTTTTTGTTCCCATTTGAATTGGTCGATGATCAGGGCTTCCTGCCAGATTTCTTCTAATCCTTGCCAAGGGATTTCTTTCACCGTATGAATCGGAATTTCGTTATATTCAATTGGATACAACAGGAGTATCATAACATCCTGTGGCAAATGGGAAAATCAAGATTCAATCTGTGAGTAAAGCTAGACTAGAAAAAAACTTCCGTTTAGGTCTATATTTATATATATACTCCATTCATATGTCCATACACCGATATGATAGTGTAGAGGAATTAAGGGAGTTTTTTAAGGACAACTTGAGTCCTTCGAATGTCGTTGCTCATCTTGAAAAGATGATTCCTCTATTTGTAAACCAATCGACTCAAAACGATCTGTCAGTGATGAAAAAAAATCTTAATGAAATCCAACCTTCAAATAAGTTTGAAAGACTGATTGCTCTTTTTTTTAGTAAAACGATAATTCTAAGTGAAAGTGAGATTAGATTTTTATTTCAAGTACTTGTTTCATTTGATAGCTTTCTAAAGGGAACATTAATAATTAAACCAAATGAATTCAATTCATTTGG
>JBCBVV010000092.1:0-10018 GCA_039817415.1 Bacteroidota bacterium | reverse complement strand
CTCAAGGCCTTTAAATATACCCATTTTAAAATGGGTATATTTAAAGGCCTTGAGCCTTGGGTATTTACAGCATTTGTTTCCTTTATTAGTCTGCTAATTATTCTGAATTCTGTATTCCTTCAAAGTATTTTTATCTATAATTCATATGCAAAAACACTAGTTCAGGTTATCATTATTTCTTTTTCGATTGCATACATATTTATGCTTAACCCTCCCAATAAATTTTCAAGGGCAAATAATTTAGTAAACGCTGCAATTCTTATTTTCTATTCAGGGAGTCTGTTTATTTTTATGTCTGGAAATGTTTTGGAGACAACAGATTTTGTCAATCTTTTCTGGCAGATTAACGTCTTTTTGAATGTTATCTTCCAAGTATTAATTCTCATTAGCATATGGATGCTATCAAGGATCAGGAAATCTTCATTTTAATTGCCCTCGGTATAACTTTGATGCTGAGTATGGCGATTACCCTTATCGCTTTTTACAACAGGTCTCAACGAAGAATCTTGAATGAAAAACTAGATGCACAAGAGCGTATTCTACATGAAGTCATCATGGCACAAGAAGAGGAGAGAAACCGCATTGCGCAGGAACTCCATGATGATGTTGGTTCTAAGCTCAACGTAGCTCATCTACATATCCAACGCTTGAAGAAAAAACTCCCAGGCGATACTCTTGAATTGATTGAGCAAGTCATCAATATTACCATTGATACCACCCGACGAATTTCACACGAACTTCTTCCTCCCACCTTGGAAAAGTTCGGACTCGAAGCTGCACTAGAGGAACTCAAAGAAGGATATGAAACAACAGGTTTCCTTCAATTTGATATGCAGATCGAAGACTTAGGGGAAGCCGTCACAGATAACAACAAAGCCCTTAATCTATTTCGGATCGTGCAGGAGTTAGTCAAAAACTCTCTTCTTCATGGTGAGTCGAAAAACGTAAGCCTACATTTTTTGAAGGAAAAGGAGGCCTATACCTTCCAGTATAAGGATGATGGAAAGGGATTTGACAAGGAAAAGGCCACCAAAGGACTAGGAATGAACAATATTGAAAGTCGCCTAAAAATGGTAGATGGAAGTTGGGAATATCATTCTGCTCCTGGGAAAGGGCTAAAGGCTGAAATTTCCTTTTCGTAGACAGGCTTGATGGATTGGTACTTCTTGCCCTATCTTTGATCCCTATTTGCGACAAACGATAGCTATGACTTTCCCTCCCTACAAACCCTCCCTTCTCCTGAGAAATGGCGATAGCAATACCATTTATTCGGACTTAAAACGTAGGCTTAATCCCATCTTGCCCTACAAGCGGAAAAGGCTCACCACAGTAGATGACGATTTTATCGACCTGGATTATGTCAAATCGGGAAACAAAAGGATAGCTTATCTCTTGCATGGATTGGAATCCTCCAGTCATGGGAGTTACATATTGGGAATAGGGAAACTTCTCCATGCGGCAGGCTGGGACATCGCTGCCATTAACTATCGATCCTGTAGCGGGGAGATCAATCGTCAAATGCGGGTGTACCATGCAGGAGCTACAGATGATGTGGATTTTGTCTTACAAGACTTTGTAGAGGAGTATGAAGAGGTAGTGTTGGTTGGGTTTAGTTTGGGAGGAAACCTTGCCCTTCGATATGCAGGTGAAAAAGGAACTCATCTCCATCCGCATATCAAGTCCATTGTTGGGGTGTCTGTTCCCATTGACCTGGCAAAATGTAGTCAAGCGCTTGATGGTAAGGCTTTCAACGCGATTTATGTACAGATGTTCTTGCGCAGTTTGAAAGAAAAAGTCAAGCTCAAGATGGAGCAGTTTCCAGAGATGTACACCCTGGAGAAGCTAAAAAAGATCAAAAAGATCAAGGACTTCGATGATATGTTTACAGGGCCCATTGCTGGCTACAAAGATGCCATGGATTACTACACCCAATGCTCATGTAAAACGGTTCTAGCCAATATTAAGGTCCCTAGTTTGATTATCAATGCCCTAGACGATCCCTTCTTAATGCCTGATAAGTACGAGGAAGTATTGAAGCAAAATCCCCTCATTGAATCCATTTTTACCACTTATGGGGGGCATGTAGGTTTCTCCTATTTAGGTGGAAAGATTTCCTGGTCAGAGCAGGTTATATTTCAATATCTACATCGTTCGTTTTAAGCTTTCCTCATGAGACTTTCGCTTGCTCAGGAAGGCTAGGCTAGGAAAATTAGTTGTTCTGCAATTTTTGAACAATTGATTCGACTTAGCTCTTGTGTTTGAAAACCCCTTAACAAAAACTCATGACTCAAATTGACAAATCCAAACCAGTAATGATCACAGGAGCTACTGGTTTCGTGGCTGGCTGGATTGTAAAAAAATTACTGGATGAAGGAATCACCGTTCATGCTGCTGTAAGAAATCCTGAGAATGAAAAAAAAGTAGGACACCTCAAGGAGATCGCTTCTAAGGCAGCAGGCGAGATCAAATTCTTTAAGTCTGACCTATTGGTGGAAGGCTCTTACGCTCAAGCGATGGAAGGCTGCGAGTTGGTCTTTCATACAGCTTCTCCCTTTATCTCCAATTTCAAAGATCCCCAAAAAGAACTGGTTGATCCAGCTGTAAAAGGGACAAGAAATGTATTGGAGACTGCCAATAAAACCAACTCTGTCAAAAGAGTCGTGCTAACGTCATCTGCTGTGGCGATGTATTGTGATGCTAGCGATATTGAGGGCCGTGTCCTATCTGAAAAAGATTGGAATACCAACGCCTCTCTTGATTACCAACCTTATTCATACTCCAAAGTAGAAGCCGAAAAAGCAGCTTGGGAGATGGCAGAGGCACAAGATCAATGGGATTTGGTTGCCGTTAATCCAACCTTTGTTCTTGGACCCTCCCTCACCCCAAATTTGATTACCTCCGAAACCTTTAATATCCTCAAGCAAATGGGAGATGGTACCTTGAAATCAGGTGCGCCCAAGTTGCCCTTTGGAATGGTGGATGTTCGTGATCTGGCAGACATTCATTTTGCTGCTGGTTACAATGCCGAAGCCAAGGGAAGATATTTGTCTACTGCTCATGATACCTCCCTCTTAGGATTAGCCCTTAGCCTAGCTCCTACCTACGGAAAGGACTATCCTTTACCTAAGGGTGCCATTCCAAAATGGTTATTGCTAGCATTTGGACCTATGATCAATAAGTCATTGAATAGGAGATACATTCGCAACAATGTCAACAAGGAAATCAAATCCGACAACAGCAAAAGTCGACGAGAGTTGGGTGCGAGCTATCGTCCCATGCAGGAAACGATGAACGACTCATTTCAGTTTATGATTGACCATAAGCTGATCTAAAAATCCTATATCCAGATGTTGGAAAGCAGGCCACTACCTTCTTTGGGTAATGGCCTGCTTTTCCCTTAGTATTAAAGGAATAGCCCACTATTTCTCGATAATCGCGAGCATGATATCATAATTATAGGTACCTGAGAATCTTCCTAGAGATGGATCAAATACCAGGGTTTTCTCTTTGTTGGTTTCTGTACCAGGTGTTCCTTGGCTGTCATTTTCTACAATCGTTACGATGGCCTTACCGGAAGGCAGTACAGTCACACTGGTAATCATTGCGAGATGAAACATTAGGGGGTCTCTCACAGATCGAATGAGAATTTCAATGTCAGCTCCTTTGTTGAGTTCTGAAACCAGACCATCGAAAAACTGCGTCCAATTCATACGCCTCGAGATTCTGATTCCCTTAGTCGAAGGATCACTATTGGTTTTTGGAGTTGCCCATGCCGTAGTGGTAATAGGGAGATTATTGGCTTTGGTAAAGGCATTTTTTCCTTTTACAATATCTCCTGGTGGGACACCTCCTGCCTCTGTCCATCCCAAGGGTTCTTTTAAGTCTTCGTAGGTTTGTTGGGGGGTAGTTGTCAATCCATTGGGTTTTAGATAATGGATAGACCTAGCTAGGGAAGAAGGGACACAGCCCATGGGATCTTCCACGATTTTGGCAATACCTTTACCCCCAACCTTGGTGGTTCCAATTTTGATTCCAGCTAGGGGACCTCCTCCAGCAGGTGCCCTGACGCCTACAAAGGCTTTTGGTAGGTCATTGGGGAAAGGAACAAAGCGACCATTTCTGCCTCCAGCTTTGAAGTTGATGGCCTTTACCTGGGCTTGGGCCATGTTGCCAGCAGGGGCAGCAGCTAGCGGATTGGCTGTTACAGATAGGGAATAGGAAATAGATCGGATTGCCTGACCATTTCTCACACCTAAGTTGAAATGTGTGGCCAGTTTAGAGGTCAACATTCGATTTAGGCTAGGAAATTGAACAGGAAGGTTTTGGACAGACCATTCTTGTTTTCCATTGATACGTGTTAGGATGTTGATGTAGGCTATTTTACCTACCATCATATTAGCAGCAGGCCTTGAAAACGAGAAGAAAGCTTCTCCTACAAAAGAGTTGTTGATGGGGTTTCGCCCTTTACCATCTTCTCCTGCCAACCAGTTGATTTGATGGAAGGATACTGAAACACCATTGGCATTTGAGTTGATTCTGTTTTGGGCATTTAGGGAAAGGACAGCGAATAAGAAGAACAGCAAGCTGCTGAATAATTTTAGGGTACGCATATTTGATGTGTTTGAAATGTTACGTCCCAAAGGTCTTATTCAGGCCTACTTTGATCCATACCGCATATGAGGTATTTTGAAGGTAGCAGAGAGATAAATTTTTATTCTGATATGATTTTTACAAATAATGGCACATTGTAAAGCATGATTCTTCCCTCTTCAGCGATAACTTGCCGCTTGATTTTTGCGTTGTTCCACCAGGTTCCATTGGTGCTGTTTTCGTCCACGAGTATCCAGCCTTCTGAAGATTTGCTAAGTTTGGCGTGCCTGCGAGATACTCCCATTTCGTGAATGACTATATCTGAGGAAGGATGTCTTCCAAGGAGGGTATCCTTATCAATGACAATGCCTTCTTTCCCACCTTCAACGCGGGGATCTGGGCTGAACAGTTTGATCTGTTTTGGCATACCAGAACGAGCGTGAAACAAGGGATCCGTAGATATATCTTTCATATAAGGATGTTAGGCTTTTGCTGGTCGGTGAAGTTGTTTCAAAGGTATCATAGCAATACCTGCTTACCAAGCCTGTCTACGTAAATGGATTCAGAAAAGACGTGTACTGAAAGTATTTTTTCTTCACAAATTGAATTTTGTGTTTCATTTCTCAGAAATACTTGAGATTTTATGGGTTGGTAGGCGCATATTCTTAACAAGAATGGCGTTATCAACATGACTATTTTATATACCCCTAATTAAGCCCCTTATGAATGTATTTAAAAAGAGACTCCTCTTTATTGCCCTGATTCCCTATATGGCAGGAGCAGGCTATGTACAAATGGCAGATTACCTCCAACACAAAGATGATGTTGTAGTTGAGGCCCCTTCATTTTCAGATTCTGGAATGATTGGTGAGGTTCGAATGTTTGCTGGAAATTTTGCCCCGAGAAATTGGGCCTTGTGCCAAGGTCAGTTGTTGGCAATCAGTACCAATCAAGCCCTTTTTTCTGTACTAGGTACTACTTATGGTGGTGATGGAAGGACAACCTTTGCTCTTCCTGACCTTAGAGGACGTGCCCCAATTGGGACTGGAACAGGTCCTGGCTTGTCTAATGCTAGGCTAGGACAAAAAACGGGAACGGAGAGTTTAATGACCTTACGCATCCCCGCAGCTGGCGGAGGTAGTGGAGGAGAAAGAGAGCTTGCAAGAGGAAAATCCACCAGGCAATCCTCAGATTACCGTCCTGGACAAGGCGTTTCTCGCCTGGCTGTAGATGGCAATACCTCTGGTGTCTGGGGGAATCGTTCTGTAACCCATACCACTGGTTCAGCATCCGACATGAATCCTTATTGGGAAGTGGACTTAGGTGCCTCTTACAAGATTAGCCGCATTGAGGTCTACAACCGTACAGATTGTTGTAAGGAGAGACTGAATAATTTCAAAATCCTGGTGGATGGGCGCGAGTTTGTACCTGGCCTTCAAAGGTATAAAGCTGGGCAAGCCAATCCTATGACTTACAGAGGCAATAAAACTGGACGCAAGGTGAAAATTCAAATATCAGGAAGAGGTATTGTTTCCTTAGCAGAAGTAAAAGTTTACGGAACTCCCTTAAGTGGCGGTTCTACGAGTGGAGGAACCACCAAACAAGTAGCCGGAACCACCAAGCAGCCATCCCTTGGGATGAATTACATCATTTGTTTGCAAGGTGTGTATCCCTCTAGAAACTAAGACTTACTGTATAGATGAATGCCGCCTCATGTACATGTTACATAGGCGGCATTTTATGAGTTAGGTCTCTCTATTTTGGACTCCTAGCTAGCCTGAAACCTGTATGCTGATCTGCATAATCTGGGGGCGCTACTCCTCTTCTTTCAGCATTCCTGCAAAATTTGGGTTCAGAACCACTACGTCCCCCACGCATAATTCTTGTATCTCCCTTTTCTGGACCTTTTGGATCTTTTGCTCCATCTTGTACCTCCTTTTCATACCAGTCCCAACACCATTCTCCTACATTGCCTGACATGTTATATAGACCTAACGCGTTAGGTTGAAAGCTGTGTATAGGGAGATTTTTAAGGCCGCTTCCTCCAGCCATGGAGTAGGGTGTTTTGCCCTCGGGCCTCACATCGAAATTCATCTCAAAGGGGTTGGCAGTATCCTTTCCATTTCCAAATCGAACTTTCCTCCCTCTTTCTCTGGCTGCGTATTCCCATTCTGCCTCGGTAGGTAAACGAAAACCGTCAGCCTCCCAGTTGGCTGTTACCTTCCAAGGAATGTCGAAACGATCCGCATGGATATTGGGATCTTCGTGTGTGGTGTCGATGGTGTAGACAGGCATATAACCCTTCTCTATACTCAGCCAGTTGCAATAGGTAATGGCACAATACCAAGAAAGTCCAGTAGCAGGCATGCTGTCTCTACCCCACCCGAAATCCTGTGATTTGATATATCCCGTAGCTTCACAAAACCGATCCAATTCCGCAAAACTCAATTCCTGAGAGGCAATTTCGAAGGTAGACAAATAGACTGTATGTACCCTTTCTTCTGGATAATTGTAATCTCCCATGACATCCCCCATGAGGAATTCCCCACCTTCAACGAGGATCATTTTTGATTTGGGTTGGGTGATGGGAGGGACTTTTTGGGTGGGTGCCTTCAGAATGATACAGGAAGAAATCAATAAGGTTAAGAGGAGGAATAGATAGGGATATAGGCTTCTCATGTGCGTTAATACAATAATTGGGTAGATCATGGAAGACCTAAATTAGCGGAAAAACTACAAGGGGCAAGTTACGCTAATAGGTTTTTGAGGCGCTTAAAAAATTGCTTGATCTTGTACCAGAACCAATTGACTTTTTTGTAGTGTTGGACTTCGAAGACGGATATGTCCGATTGTTCTTGAATGACAATATCAAGAACTAGGTCTTCTTCTGATGGAAATGATTCCTTTTTGATGATGCGGTAATCCTGCCCATAACCGATATATGAGATGATGAGACCGATAGAATCAGATGGTTGAATTTGCTCACTTACATCAATGGTGAAGGCACCTAATTTATCCGTAAGTACTCCCTTTTGGGTCCCTTCAATCAGAATCGTAACGCCTTCTATGGGTATACGTGCTGAATCTCTGACGATTCCGCTAACTAGAAATCTCCTATTTTCATGCTTGTTGGATTGAATGATTGGTAGGTTATTCTTCTTCGAACTAGGCTCTTCTGCAACAGGAAACTGAACAGTTGTATCCAATTGACTTGTCTGGCTAAGGGCAGGAGATTGTGTAACCAAAAACCCCATGATGGAAGCCATGAAAAGAGCCTTGGATGATTTTTGGGAACCCTTTTGATGCAAGGATTTCGGTTTTTTTCTTCTATCGTACAAGCCACATAGCTTCTTAGGAGAATGGGCATGTTTCACAGCAATCTCCCAATCTGACATCCCCCTAAAATCGTGTATAGTTTCTTGACAAAGCAAACATAGACGTCCCTCTTCATGCTCAGGCATGTTATCCCAATCTTGAGAACAAGGCCTTACTTGAGATAAATTGACTTCTGTATCCATGCTAAAATTGTATACCCTTAATCATTAATCCGCTTAATTTGATGTTTCTGAGGATCAACATCCATGACCTTCATCCTTCCCTCCGAATAGTCAAACAAGATATAATGTGAACTAATTCCATAGTCCTTCTTCCATGAATCTTCGAGCGCATAGGCTTCGCCATTATACGTTCCTATTTGCATCAAAATCTCTGGGAGACAGTCATTGTCATAGTCCGCAATCTTGAAATGGCCATCAGTACTTCCCTTTAAGTGGATAGAAAATCCTCCATCCATTTCGAAGGGATATTTTAGGCTATCTGGTCGAGTTGACAGCTTAAGAATCAATTTGTAACAACAATGTGCGCCCCCACTAAATTGAAAAGACATGTAGTCTTCCACCTTATCTCCATCAAAATCCCTATTCAAAGCATAATTTCTTCCCAAATCAGGAATGGGAACGAGTTTATCCTGCGCCTTTAATGGGCTTATGGCCAGATAATAAATAAGAAAAAGGAGTAAGTATTTCTTCATGGTTAAGTCTATACATAATGCTTAACTGGAAGAGTGACCAATAGCCCTTTTTCCATAAAGAAAGATGGTCCACTAATCCAGCTTTCTTATCCAATTCTTCATGGCGTCTAAAAAGCCTTCGCATCTATTCCATGGAAGCTTGTCATCCTGGAATTCATAGAAGCCGCCTGTATTGCATTGGAACAGATTGTGGTTGCCATTTGGAAAGCTTTCGATACTTAGGTCAACCCGCTTTCCAAGGGTAGATTCATAGAGGGCTTTCGTTTTTTGCCAGTCTACATTTTTGTCTTTTTCTCCGAATATGGCCAGAACGGGGCAATTGACCTGTGAAAGAATGGAATCAAAGCCTGGTACATAAACAATCAAGCCTGTAAGTGAATCCATCTTTTCTTCCATAAAGTCTTTCTGGAAAGCATAATATCCTGTTTCGTTGGGCTGAGAAGTCTGGTTGAAACGAAGCCAAAAGGCATTTTTCCATAAATGTTGAGTAGCAGCTAGATAGTTCTCATAGCTACCACCTGTATGGGAAATGCGGGCTCCTTCTTTGAGTTCTGCCGATAAAAGCTGGATACTGTCCTCAGGCATACCACCAATTCTAAGGTTCTCTTCGAATAGGTAATTGAAGTTTTCCTTGTCATCTACACCGCTAACTGATATCCAGAATTTGATGTCTTTGTATTGATTGATGATCAAAGGATTGATCCAACCAGCCCTACTGATTCCCCATAATCCAATCTCTTCTGAACCGGGAATCTTGTGTTGCTGCAAGGCATAAATGGCAGCAATGGCCTCATCTGCACTTGACTGAACCGTTTGATTGTAGTCAAATGTACCTCCGCTCTTCCCACAGCCCATCTTATCCCACATGTAGGTCGCATAGCCAGCTTCAACCAAGCTCATACGAACGTCTCCATGCATATTTTGGGCTACAGCTTGGGTTCTGCCAGAACCATGGATGATGAGGACTAGGCCCTTAACCGAGTCGGATTGAGGCAAATTAAGGACTCCATGGAGAGATACCCCCTCATATTCAAACTCAAAATAGCTTTCGTCCGCTTGTGAAAAGGAATAATGAAAGAATAACAGGAGGAGAGTGAGGATAGCAGAAATTTTCATGCAGGAGGTTTATATCAGGACATGAGCCATGAATGAGCCGTTGCATCCAATCTTGCCAAATATACTTTTAACCACCTCATACGAGAGGGCTTTGATTAAACTCTCTTTTCAAAAGACCAAATTTCAATAAATCATGGAACTTATTCCCCGCATAGACCATTTCTCTTAGCCTTCCTTCTTCTTGAAATCCGAGCTTTTTGTGTAGGTGAATAGAAGCCTCATTAAACCCATAAACTCCTACAATAGCCTTGTGATAGCGCAATTGGTTAAAGTAGTATGATA
>JBCBVV010000091.1:0-10474 GCA_039817415.1 Bacteroidota bacterium | reverse complement strand
CAGGTTTGTGTTTGTTCATGTTATTGAAAGGCTATTATACCTATCATAAGATTAGAGATCCCGGTCGGAGAAATCTACTCATGATGGTCATTTTGGGCTATATCACTATCTTAGCCCACTCCCTGTTAAATGAATTCATTGAAGTGGACAAGGTTGGTCCTATGTTTTGGCTATCCATGGTCCTCATTCACAAAGCTGAAGTCTGGAATGAGCGAGCACTCGAATCCCAAGAATGATTTTTTCCAAAACGTCTATGAAGTGGTGAAATTAATCCCCCATGGCCGTGTAAGTACATATGGGGCTATTGCTACTTATTTAGGAGCCAAAAGGTCTGCCAGAATGGTAGGTTATGCCCTAAACGGATCATTCTCCATGCATGAAGTTCCCGCTCATCGGGTAGTCAACAGACTTGGAATCCTTTCTGGAAGGCATCATTTTCCTGCAGATCGCCCCATGGAAGAAGCATTGGAAGCAGAAGGGGTAACCGTAAAGGAGTATAAAGTACAGGATTTCGACAAGGTATTTTGGGATCCTTCCATAGAATTGGCCTTGTAAGATATTGCGTCCTATGCCAAACGAAGACGTAAGAGCTTTCGCAAATTGGATTAGGTAGAGATTCACCAATTTGAAACCTTTACCAAACCAAAAAGGTACCTTTTTCCCTTATTACCTGGCACAGATGCTAAAAACCCTAATTCGCCTCTCTGCCCTTCTTCTGTTACTGACTCAGGCTTGTTCGCCACGTGCATCCATCCAAAAATACGCCTACCTGACCGATAGGCTTCCTGTACCGCAGGAACAAAAAGTGACTCCTAAGGCCACCAAGCCTATTGTCCAACAAAAAAATCAGCAGCCCGCTAAGATCAAGGTCGAAATCGCCACCAATGAGGAAGAAATCAACCTGCTTATTCGACCCAAAACTCCGGTAATAGCTACATCTTCTCAGGAAACAGAAGAGGCAGGCATTGAATACAGCTACACACCTGCCAAACATACCAAAAAAGGAATGGGGCAATTGGCCGTTGATGCTGCATTAAGCTACATGGGAACCCCTTACAAGTATGGTGGAAATAGCCGAAAAGGGATTGATTGCTCTGCTTTAATGATGAAGGCCTACAAAAAGGCAGGATTAGATATCCCCAGAAATTCTGCTGCGCAATCAGAATGTGGGCGTCCCATCAAAAAAGAAAATGTCAGACCAGGAGATCTTGTGTTTTTTGATTCTAAAAACAGAAAAGGACGATACATCAACCATGTAGGAATGGTCTATCGGGTTACAGCCTACAAAACCGAATTTATCCATGCCAGTTCCAGCAAGGGAGTTCGAATTGACTTTCTTGAAGATCCATATTGGAAGCCCAGATTCCGTAAAGCAGTCATCCCCAAATCCGTCAAAACGAGAGGAGGAAGGAAAAAGCTTAGAAAAATGGACAAAAAAGCGAGGTAGATCTTAAACCAGCTCCTACCTTACCAGTCTAATCTATGGTAAGCTAATCCATTATGAACAGGCAAATTACCCTCATTTTCATTTCCCTTCTATTCCTGTACTCTTGCAGAGAAAGTACGGGCGGTATCATCTCAGATATTCCAGAGATTTCCTTTGAAGAAATCACCCCCAATCAAGTTAAAGCAGGGGAGGACGAAATTACTTTCTTCATCAAGTATACCGATGGGGACGGAGATCTCGGGACCAACGATGACAATGTTCGCAATGTCTTTCTGACTGATTTGAGAATCGGAGCGGTGCAAGAATTTCGCCTTCAGCAATTGGCTCCCGATGGAGCGGAGGTTCCCATCACGGGTACGTTTAACCTCAAACTCCCCTTTACCATTATGGTAGACAGCGCTGCGAATTCGGAGAAGGTAAGCTTTTCACTTTATGTTACAGACAGGGCGGGGAATGAAAGCAATACGATAGAAAGCGAGGAAATTACTGTGATTCCCTAAAAATATCGGATGAAGGATGTAAAAATCCTTCACAAAGCGTCTGTTGGTAGAGGGCTTTTATAAGCCGCATCAACAGGGGTTATTAGCCAGATACGTGAGTATCTGGCTATTTTTTTACGGGAAAACCAGTAGATCACCCTGATGAAAATAGGTATTGTATGCCATCGGGCTTTCTGAGTATCTTACTTAAAAATTTAACCTCCGCGGGTAAATCTAGGAAAGGGTAGGCTTGTAAAATTTACGATAAATAGGATTATAATTATTCCAATTATTGAACTAATTTTGATTGTCGTTTTATCAATCGCTCTTTAAACGTACAATCATGCATTATTCTTCACAAAACCAGTTTTTCGAACACCCTAGTTCAGAAATGTCCCGCGAGGCAGTAGTTTCATCAGAGGATCAGCAGACCGAGGAAACTCAAGACGCTCAGGATCAATCGACTGAGGAAACCACTGTAGATACTGATCAGCAAGATAGTGATGCAAGTGTTTCAAAGGACAAGGAAGGTACCCCAGCGACAGCACCAAGAAAGGAAAAACCAGACTAATTGGGGTGCTATTCTCATATGGTTTGCTATTCTGTTGCCATTAAGATCGGCTTGGGCGAATGATATTGATTCCACTTGGGATCAGTTTCAACACATTACAATCCCTTCTCAAAAACTAGATAGTTTAGCAACCTTTGTATGGAACAATAGATATGATAATCCTCTTTTTGCTTTACAATTAGCAAGGAGAGGACTATTATACGCTAAGGCCTTAAACAAGCGACCCTATATAAGGAAGTTTTATGGCAGAGTTAGCAATTGCCTCTTTGCGTTAAATAAAGTTGATAGTGCAATTATCTATATGGATAGTTCCGTAATAATTGCTGAAGAACTAGGAAACAATCAAATACTTGCCTCAGCTCTTTTTAATTTAGCACTTTACTCAAAACAATTAGGGAAATATGTAAAAGCCTTGAATTCGGCTCAAAAAGCTTTGGCTCTTTATGAAAAAGAGAAGAAAAAGTCAGAGGTCTTGGAATGCTATTATACGATAGGAGACATTTATCTTTCCCTCGAAGATTACAATACTGCAAAACAGACATATCAAATAGTACTTACATCAGCAAAAGTAATCAAGGATACCGCACTAATGGTTAGCTCAATGCAGATTATTGCAACTATCTTGGGAATTGAAGAATATAAAAGAGGCGGTAATTCATATTCCAAACCAATATACATTTTAAATCAAGCTCTTTATTTAGCAAAAAAGAAAAATTATACTGATGAACTAATTAGTATATATAACAATCTTGGGCTGATCTATTTCAAGTCAGATAATTGTAATGATGCTATAAAGTATTTTCAAAAAGGATTAGAGCTAAAGGTTAACCCAATACCTTCATTTGAAGTAATAAGGCTAAAACTAATGGAAAATTATGCCTGGTGCCTTAGAAAAATAGGAGAATACAAAAAAGCTTTATTTATGGTATCTCAGGCTCAATCAAAAGCCTTTAAGATAGATGATCTTGAACGACAAAGGGATTTATTTTATCTAGAGTCCAAAATATACTTCGATTTAGATCAGTTAGGAGAAGCTTTGATATCGCACCAAAAAGCCACTAGCCTTGCTGACTCTATACAAGATATTGAGATAAAAAAAGAATTGGCTCTTCTCACGATTCAATTTCAGATAAAACAAAAAAATCAGTTACTCAAACAAAACCAACTCATAGCTAAACAAGCCCAAGCTCAAGCCAGAATCTCCCTCCTAGCAAATGTCCTCCTCTTCTTATCCCTTATCCTGACGGCGGCCATCTTCTACATCTTCTACCAACAGCTCAAAAAACGCCAAGCCCTCAAAGAAGATAACTTACGTAAGCAGGCCGAAATTGAGCAGAATTTACTCCTTGATGAACTTCGAAAAAGAGAGATTTCCTCCCTTACCGACCTCATCGAAGGGCAAGAAATAGAGAGACAACGGATCGCCGCTGAGCTACACGATGGTGTCGGGGGAACCATGGCAGCCCTAAAGGTTATGTTTTCATCCATCGGAAGGAAAATGCCCGAAGAAAGCCCTGCACAAAAAAGCTACAAACAAGCCCTCCAGTTACTCAATGCAGCTGTCAACGACATAAGAAGCCTCTCCCATCAGATGTCGGCCCGCCCTTTGGCCTATGCAAGCTTAGAGGAAGCCATTCGCCAGTTGACAGATACCCTGTCCCATGCCAACTCTTTCCAGTTGGACCTTGACATTGAGGAATTAAAAATAATTGAACTCCAGCCTGAGATCGAACTTCATCTGTATAGAATCATACAAGAGCATTTTCAAAACATCATCAAACACGCGCAGGCTAAGCACGTCTCGCTTTCCATCAAGAAAAAGAATCACTTGCTTGAAATGTCATTTATTGACGATGGACAAGGATTTATCTACCATCCAGGAGATAAACTTCCCGGAATGGGTTTGCAAAGCATTCAGCAAAGGGTCAAACAAATGGAAGCTTCTTGGGATTTGCAATCACACCCACGCAGGGGAACTCAGTCCTATATTTCCATTCCCCTAAAACCCAATTTCCAGCAAGTAGACAACTAAACAAGAGGTGTTTTACCTTCTACTAAAGTGTCTATTCATGGGAACTATGCAAAATTCCGTATTTCCATCTTAATATTTATTACCCTTTTTGAAGCTATTTATTCTGATTGATTCAAGAAATTCCTATTTTCCTTCATTGTCCACCCCAAGAAATGCAAGGAAGAATGATACGCTTATTGATCGTAGATGACCATCAACTCTTTGCCAGCTCTCTCCAACTTTTACTAGAAGATGAAGAACATTATGAAGTGGTAGGAACGGCCCCGCATCCCGAAGCTGCCATTGAATTGCTTTCTCAATTAGAAGTTGATATTGTCCTCATGGATGTCAGAATGGGCGAGAATCATATGGATGGGATAGAGGCAACTGCCTATCTAAATGAGCATTTTCCCTCAATTAAGGTCATTGTTATCACCATGTTCAAACACGGTGCCCTTGTCCATCAGCTTCTTCAGCACAAAGTATCTGGCTTTATGTTGAAGGACTCTGATGCTGGTGAACTCATTGATGCTATTGCCAAAGTTCATCGAGGAGAGACCTATTACAGCGTAGAAATCATGAAGTCCTTAATGGACTATCAGCGACAACTTTACATAAAAGGACCTGGGATCAAACTCACCCCAAGAGAGCGAGAGGTACTGCAATTATTGGTAGAGGAATATTCTACTTCTGAGATTGGAGGCATTTTGGACATCGGCCCAACTGGCGTAGAAACCCATCGTAGGAACCTCAGAAATAAGTTAGATGTAAAAAATACAGCTGGCTTAGTAAGAGAGGCGATCTTGAGGAACCTAGTGGATCTTGAGAAATTCAAAAACATATAAAGAAAACATTATTTATCTTTGATTCATTTGAAAACTCCCTCATTATTGACCTCCAATTAAACAACCTGGATTTTGTAGACCTGCTGAATCCTACTAGGCATTTTCCATTATCCCACTTATCAAAATTTCCTATTTTCCTCATTATTTTTTTATGAACTCTCAACTTTAGCCTGGTAAATGATTAGGTTATTACTGCTTTTTCTTACATTTGTAATGTCACTTGTTTAGCAATTCCCCTTCTAAAAAGCGCGTCTCAACCTGTAATCAATCGATGACAGGAGCTATGACGATTTATCTCGTTTCCCACAGCACAGCTACAGACGTATTTAAGTGATCATCTATGCGAGCCCTCTTATCTACTAACCCTTTATTGAGGAGAATAGTCCTCATTGCAGCTGCCTTGGTATTGGTGGCCTTTATTCCTAAGCAAATCTTTATGTCAGGCTTGAATGGCCCGGCTGCTGTAGGTACATATCTTAATGGAACATTTCCTTCCACCACACCAGGTGTTGGTACTGGAGGATATACCCTGGTGGATGCCTTCCCTGGGCTGACCTTTAACCTCCCTCTATCTATGAAACCAGAGCCCGGGTCTAATAGGTTAATGGTTGTCCAAATGAGTGGAGAAATCATGGCATTTGACAATGTTGCCTCTCCTGCAGCCCCCACTACTTTTCTTGACATCCAACCTCAGGTAAGAAACGGTGGTGAAAGTGGGATGCTCGATTTAGCCTTCCACCCACGATATGGGATCGATTCAAACTATGTATATGTCTTTTACACTTGGAAAGGTCCAAGTTCTAATTTCTACACAAGGGTATCACGCTTTACCAAACCAACAAGTCAGGCAAGTTTGGATCCTACCTCGGAGTTGGTGTTGATTCAGCAGATAGATCAGGCCCAAAACCATCAAGGAGGTAGCCTCGTTTTTGGTGATGATGGATATTTGTATGTATCCCTCGGGGATGAAGGAGGGGGGAGCAATTCCTACAATACTGCACAAGTTATGGATGAAAGGCTGTTTGCCGGAATCCTTAGAATTGATGTTGACAGAAATCCCTTGACAAGCCACCCTATCAGACGCCATCCCAGCTTACTTCCTGGCTCAGATGTATCCACAACTGCCAACTATTATATTCCCAACGACAATCCATTTTTGGCTAGCGATAGCTCAATTCTTGAAGAATTCTATGCAATAGGAATGCGAAATCCCTATCGGGCGATGAAAGATCCTGTTACAGGTCAGATTTGGTTTGGGGACGTAGGTCAATCCAAAAGGGAGGAAATTAACCTTCTCTACAAGGGAGGAAATTACCAGTGGGCCTATAAGGAGGGCTTACAAAATGGTCCAGATCCTTTCCCGACAAATCATTACGGGATAGATATCATACCTGTCTATGAGTATGATCACAGCAGTAACGATAAAGCCATTATTGGAGGAACAGTCTACAGAGGATCCTCACTTCCAGCCCTCTACGGAAAATATGTCTTCGCGGACAACAACTCTAGGAGAATTTGGTCAATGGATTTTTCCAATATTACAAGCCCAGTGGTTACCCAATTGGTCATCCCATCCATTGGATCTGGAAAAAGTGGCATAGGTGGTTTTGGATATGATGCAAATAACGAACTATATGTTATGCGGATGGCCAATGGAAGCGGAAATGGCCAGGTTATGAAACTAACAGCCGCAGGTGTAGCTCCCCCAGATCCACCATCGCTTCTTTCACAGCTGAATATTTTTTCGGATCTGACCAATATGACCCCTGAGTCGTATACCATTCCTTATGACCTGAATGTTCCTTTTTGGTCTGACAATGCTATCAAGACTCGATATATGATTGTTCCCAACGATGGTACACATAACTCTGCTGGGGAGAGAATCACCTATTCTGAGGATGGCGAATGGCAGTTCCCAGACGGTTCTATAACAGTTAAACACTTTGAATATCAAACGGATGAGTCTAATCCAGCTACAAGGAAAAAGATAGAAACAAGAATTATAGTTCAGGGTACGGGGAATGAGTTCTATGGCTTATCCTACAAGTGGAATGATGCGCAAACTGATGCTACCTTGTTGACAAGTGGGGAAAGAGACACCATTAACATTACAACACCAACTGGAAATAGACAGGTAGAATGGCTATTTCCTTCACGAAGTGAATGCCAGATATGTCATACGAGCACAACTGAGGGCGTCTTAGGGCCACAAACTGCTCAATTAAATGGAGATGCATTCTACCCTCAGACAGGTCGAACTGCCAATCAGCTTACGACTTTGGCTTCCTTGGATATTTTTGACACGGCTCCTGATACAATCAATTTACTTAATAACGCCAAAGCTCCAGAGATTGATGATAACTCTGTTCCACTATTAGACAGAACACTGGCTTATCTCAATAGCAACTGTGGATATTGTCATAGACCCGGTTCTAGTGTTTTGGCAAACTTTGATGCCCGTTATTATGAAGGAAACGAGCTATCGTCTGTTATATATAAACAAGCTTTAGCAAGCTTAGGATTTGCAGCAGGGAGGTTAATCATACCAGGCGATACGATTAATTCCATCTTACTAGAAAGATTAGAATCTGTGCACGAGGGGTATTCTATGCCCCCCTTAGCTAAAAACCAAATGGACTCTTCAGGGGTAGCACTTGTGAAGGATTGGATCATGAATTTGGATAAAACAAGGGCTTCTACTTGTCCTCCTTTAGATTTTTCCACAAGCTCTTTGGACAGCTATGATTCCTCTCAAGACTTTGGTACGGGTGCAATTACGAATGGAGGTTCTACCATCGAGGTACAAGACAATGGATGGAAAAAAGTAGATTATCCTTACACCATTACGCCCTTTACGGTTCTTGAATTTGAATTTGCTAGTACGATTCAAGGAGAAGAACATGCTATCGGCTTGGATACCGACAATACGAGTGATGCCAATCGTGTCAAATTATATGGTACACAAGCTACAGGGGGTGTAACAGGCTATGACACTTATGATGGAAGTGGCAACTTCCAACACTATAACATTCCTATCGGGCAACTCATTCCAAATGGATCCTATGACAGACTAGTATTCATTGCCGATCATGATGCTGCTCCTGCGAATGGCAACTCATTTTTTAGGAATGTCCTCCTACATGAAGGTAATTGCGATTTATTAAATTATCAGGCTATTGATTTCCCTGAAATTCCAGATCAATTGACTTCTACCCCTAGCATCACTTTAAATGCGACTTCCAGCTCAGGCCTTCCTGTGTCCTACTCTGTAGTTTCTGGACCAGCTACAATAGCTGGAAATACGCTCAACTTAACTGGTTCAGAAGGTTACGTAGTTGTAGAAGCTTCTCAGGACGGAAATGGGAACCTTGCTGCAGCACCTGTGGTTCAGAGAAAATTCTTTGTTAGTCCATCTACAAGCTATGCCAATGGAACAGGTTTATTTGGCCGCTATTACGACAATCCTGATTTGACGGATTCTGTCTATGCTCAAATAGATCCAGAAATTGATTTCTTCTGGAGTAACCAAAAACCTGTTAACCAAATGGAGTATAGTACCTATTCTATCATGTGGAAAGGAGAGTTAGAACCTCCCTTCTCAGGTAATTATGCTTTGGACTTTACTGCAGATGACGGAATTAGAGTTTGGATTGATGGGGTTCTTGTCATTGACGAGTGGAATGACCATGCTGCTACCACCTTCTCGGCTAATGTCAATCTTACAGCTTGGCAACGAGTCCCCATTCAAATAGAATATTACCAGAATCAGGTGTATGCTCAGGTAGAGATGGAGTGGACGCATACCAATATCGATCGTGAAGTTATTCCCACTCGATTCTTGTATCCAGAATCATCCAGTATTTTAGCTGCCTCCAGCTTTGCACTCGATTTAAAGCCAGAGGGAGATCACCTTCTTCTAGAATGGGAAACTATAAATGAAAAAAACGTAAACTTCTTCGTTTTGGAAAAGTCTACAGACGGAGTGAACTTCCTTGGAATCAACAAACAGGGTAGCAAAGGGAATTCTTCAAGAGCTAGATATCAGTTTACAGATACCTATCCTGAGCCTGGTGAATTGTTCTATCGAGTTAGAATGGTAGATGTCGATGGTTCAGAATACATGTCTAATACTGAGTCCATCGTCTTGAAACCCAACCTTAGTCCGTTGACTTTTGATATTTTCCCGAATCCTGTGGATAAGGGCCATGAGTTCTTCCTAAAGATCGAAAGCGATCTACAACAGGAGATTAAAGTAGAAATAGTAGGATTAGATGGTAAAGTAGCCCATACAGAATCGGTTAACATTACTGCTGGAGTTAAACCCTATACAATTCAATCTCAGCTTGCAGGAGGGATGTATATTATCCGTCTTAGCAACAAGGATAGAAGTAACAAGCAAAGTAGAAAGTTGATCGTCCGATAAAGAATCAAGCTTAATCATGGAAAAAGGAGGCCCAGCTAAATATAGGGCCTCCTTTTTTGATGTTTACTGATAATTGTGCTGATCGCATAAACATGTGAGCATGATCTACTTTTGCTTATCCTCATCAGGCATGACCAATACGGATTACCTTCCCTTTAACATACCAGTCAGTTAGAATTGGAACCTTTGTGCTTCAATAAGTTTAACCTATAAGTAAAATTACAGGATGGTCAACCAATAGAATGATAGGTAAATATAGGCCCAATCGGTTTGAACAATAACAAGGATACTCAATTGTTGTTTCCACTAGTATTCTCCTCTGTTCATAACAGCAATAAGGTCTTTAATGATAGGGATGTCGATTAAATTGGATGTAGTTACTCCTATATCTCGACCCATATACTATCTTCTAGAGGATGTTTCCTGTGAGCTTTGGGTGTATGAGAGGCCTTTTATCCTTGTATGTTGGCTAGGATAATTTGATTAGGTAGGCTGGGGCATAAAAAACCACTGTATCGGGACCCAATTTAAAGGTGGCCTCGACCTACTCTTCTATCCCGATTGCTATCGGGACAGTACCATCGGCGCTATTTCTTTGCTTCTTTTCCAAACAAAAAAAAGATCCCGACACATTGTATCGGGACCCAATTTAAAGGTGGCGTCGACCTACTCTTCCATCCCGATCGCTATCGGGACAG
>JBCBVV010000090.1:0-12256 GCA_039817415.1 Bacteroidota bacterium | reverse complement strand
AAAATCGCTTCCTTGATTTGCGCCTCAATGTCTTTACTGACGGCGTTCTGATTAGATTGGTTTTGGGCTGCATTGGGATTGCTGCCGTTGGGGGCTGGAGCCGCTCCCTTTACAACTTCCACCTTGATAGGAGTCGTTTTGATTTTTTTGCCATTGATTTCTGTACTGGCAGCTCCAATCGAGAATTTCCCTTCCTTTACAGCCCGAAGGATAAAGGAAAAAGTGATGCTCTGACTGGTTCGCCCATTGGTCATGCTAAAGGCCTGGTTGACATTGGGCCCCGAAAGCACTTGGAAATCTTTGAAATCGGGATAATCAATGGGTTGGCGTTGGACATTATCCAGACGGAAACTGACTTGAAAATTTCCTCCCACCTGAACTTTGTTCCTATCCACAAAGGCAGAAAAACCTTGTGCCGATAGGAGATTCAGGCCCATAAAGCCTAAGAGAATCCAACTTAAAATACGCTTCATATCTCTACAGTTATCCGGACATGATACAAGGCCGTTGTATCTTGCCCTTTACCTAGATTCAATAATTTTCTTCAGCAGGTTCATCAATTCAGAAGTGGCCTGAATGAGTTGTTCCCGCCTTTTTTCCAATTCTCCTTGCCCTTGCACATCTACCAGCTTTAGCCAATAAATGGTACTGTTCAATTGACCATAGCAAGCTTTAAGCCCCAACTTATAATCGTATTTATTGGGTGCTTGAGTCGCCTTGATATAGGTCTGGCCTACTGTACCAGAAGTTCGAATCAGCTCTTTTAGGTCTTCGACATTTGCCACAGTCATCGGTAAGTGTTTGCCGAAGTCTCTGATAGCCAATGCATACTGCAAGGTATGTTCGATCAAGGGATCCTGAGGTGCCGCCATAAGTGTGTATGTGTGAGAATATGAAGGTCTATGTATAAATGTCTACAAAGAACGAATGACCTACAAAATTCTCTTTTCCTGAAAAAAGGGTATCCCCCCTCGCTACCAATCCTTGGCAGTCTTTTTCTTGCTTACTTTCACTTTTCTTTTTTGCATGTCCTTCTGGAGTTTTTCCTCCTCCATTTGAAGAGCTTGCAATAACTTCTCCATATCCTCTTGGCTGATGTTCATCGGCTGCGAGGGCTGTTGCTTTTCCTGTTGTTCCTGCTCCTGCTGATCTTTTTGTTGATCTTGTTTGTCCTGTTCTTTCTGTTCCTCCTCTTTTTGCTGATCCTTATTCTCTTTTTGATTGTCCTTGTTCTGCTGATTCTCTTCCTCTTTCATCAGAATTTCATACAATTCCTTAAGGTCAGTATCGTTGGGATTAAGCTGAAGGCCTTGTTGGACAGATTCAATGGCTTCTTTCTTTTGGCCAAAAATATATTGCTGTGCTCCTTGGTGATAGAATTCTTGTGCTGTCTGCCCGAAAGCAGAAAAGCCCATCATGCTAAGGAAAGCGATAAGTATGATCTGTTTCATGTTTCTATTCTGATTTTACCCCTGAAACCTCCTGCAGTCGACCTATATAATCGTTGTAGTGGGAGACTGTTTTATCTTTCTGTAAACCACCTTGCATCAGCTGAAAGGCATCTTGGTATTTCCTTTGGTTGACAAGCTCATCTGCCTGTGCTTTGAGCTTCTTGGCAAATTCTGATGGCTCGACCTTATCATCATCATTTTGCTGATCAGGATTGTTCTGCAACATCTGTAGTGCGTAGGCTAAATTATAACGGCTCTCTGGATCAAGAGGATTATAGGATACCGCCTTTTTGAAAGCCTTAATCGCTTCCTTAAACTTCTTTTCCTTCAGCAAAGCATTGCCTTGGTTGTGGTAGGCATCGGCACTATGGCCTTCATCCCAACCTAATTCTGCTGCCTGACGATACTCTTTACCCGCTTCCTCGAAGCGTTCTTGTTTATACAAGGCATTCCCGAGATTGTAGCGGGCTTCAGAATAGTCCGACTGGCTTTCCAGGGCCTTTTTATAATCTACCTGAGCATCTACAAATTCCTCTTTGTCATAGGCTCCATTTCCACTTCTTGTTTGAATGACATGCTCTGGAGTGAACCATTGCATGGAAGAAAAAAGGAAAAACAGCCCAATCAATCCTGCCAATAACAAGGCAGGGATGAGAAATTTGCTGAAAGTATTTCCGCCTGTTTCGCTCATATTTATGATTTAAAAATCGACCAGTCCGTCAACCAGCCAGATTTACTTTCCGATATAAAAAACTCAAGCATCAACAATAACACCGCGATTCCAAGGAACCATTGAAATTGATCTTCAAAATCTGTAAAGACATGCTCTTCGTATTCCTCTTTTTCCATTTGTGCCAATTCCCCTAGGAAGGTATCTACGTTTAGGTCCAAGTATTTTCCTCCTCCAATGGCAGCAACTTCACGGAGCATATCAGGGTTGAGTTTGGACAGGACGATGCTTCCTCCTTTGTCGGTTTTATTGTTGATGGTTCTTCTTCCATTTTTATAAATGGGAATGGGAGCTCCTCTACTTGAGCCAATTCCCATGGTAAAAATGGTCATGCCAGCTTCAGAAGCCATTTTGGCCATCTCTTGTGCGTTTCCTTCGTGATTTTCTCCATCAGAGATAATCAGCATCACACGCTTCTCATGCTTCCCTCGTTCAAAGGCATCGTGGGTCAATTTAATGGCATCCCCGATAGCTGTTCCTTGTGAAGCGGCCAAGTCTGTTGAGACTGTTTTTAAAAGGGTCTTTGTCGCTGTGTAATCCGTTGTAACAGGTACCTGCAAATAGGCATTGCCGGCAAAGATGACCATCCCTACGCGGTCCCCTCCTAGTTTGTCAATTAGCTTGGAAACAAACTGACGAGCTTTTTGAAGGCGATTGGGTTTTTCATCCTCGGCCAGCATCGAATTAGAAATATCAAGGGCGACCATCAGGTCTACGCCTGAACGCTTGACCTTTTCCTTGGCTTCTCCAATTTGTGGATTGGCGAGGGCTAGAACGAGCAAACTGTAAGCCAAGGCAATCATGGCAAATTTCCATTGATGCTTTGCTTTTGGCTGAGTAGGGGTGAGCCTGGCGACTAGTGACTCCTCTCCCATAGCGGCCAATGCCTTTTTTCTTCCCTGCATGAACAACAGGAAGAGTAGCCCTAATGGAATCAAGGCCAACAGCAGATAAAATGCTTCCGGATGTTCGTATTGTATCATGTTCTTTTCGTTATGGAATTGATCGCACAACTGCGTACCGAAGGAGCCATTCGACCAATAACAATATTCCGCCAATGATTAGGAACCAGTGAAATTGCTCATTTTTCCTAGTGATACGCGTAACTTGAATTCTGGTCTTTTCCAGCCTATCAATTTCCTCGTACACCAGTTCCAGTGATCGATTGTTCTTTACGCTATAGTATTTTCCACCCGTCTCTTGGGCGATTTGTTTCAATAAGTTTTCGTCGAGTTTTACCTCCTGCTGAACTACGGTGTAGTTTCCAAAGGGCCCTCTTACCCGATAAGGAGCTGTTCCATTCCTCCCTACTCCAATCGTATAGACGCGAACGCCGTTCTGTTTGGCTGCTTCTACTGCGGTTAAAGGATCGATAAACCCACTGTTGTTGTCCCCATCTGTCAAGAGAATGACTACTTTACTTTTTGCATCACTGTCCTTTAGGCGAATGACCGAGGTGGCGAGCCCCATTCCGATGGCGGTACCTGACTCAAGCAAGCCCTCATCTACATCCTGCAAAAGGGTGGTTAGCATGAGGTGGTCAGTTGTGAGGGGACACTGGGTAAAACTTTCACTCGCGAAGACTACCAAGCCAATTCTGTCATTCTGGCGAGCTTTGATAAAATCAGTAGCAGTAAGTTTAGCTGCACCTAATCTATCGGGTCGGAAATCCAATGCTTTCATCGAACCTGATATATCTAGCGCCATGATGATATCTATCCCTTCGGTATTGACATTCTCTTCGTTGAAGCTGGTTTGTGGACGCGCCAGAGCCACAATCAAAAAGCTCAGTCCAAGAATTCGAAGAATAAAGAGGTTTTGCTTGATCAATCCACGAATGGGCTTGGCATGAGAAGCAAAGCCCGCTGTTATGGGTAGTTTGAGGGTCGGGTAGCGCTTGCGCAGTCGGAACAAGTGCCAGAAAATCATGGCAAATGGAATCGCCAACAATCCCAATACCCAAGGGCTATCAAAGCTCAATTGTTTGAGAAAACTTATCATACTTCAGCTTCCTCCTTTCTAGCTTCTTCCTCCTGCATCATTTTTTCCTTTTCCCAGCTTGGGATGAGCTCTTTAGATTCTTTGACGAAAGTTCTGGCAAAGTCCATCGCTCCTAAGTTTTCGCCGGTTTCAGGTTGAGACTTGGCAAACTTGGCAAGGTCAGAACGGTTGAAAAGCTCATGTAGGCCCCTTAGCATAGGGGCTTTTAGGTTTTCGCCTTTCAAATCTTTCAGGATTTCATCTGAAACCGATTCCATGGCAGGAATTCGATACCGCGATTCTATATAACTTCTGACAATATCTGTTAGCTCAGAATAATACTCTTTGATTTGCCCTTGTTGCCACAACTTCTTCTCTTCCAATTTGGCGAGGGCCCCCATGGCAATTTCATGATCAGGAATTTGGGGTGGGGGAGGAGTAAAGGTGATTTGCTTCCCTTCCTTCCATCTTCTGTAGTACCAAATACCCAAGGCAAGCAAGACCATGATCAGCAAGGCCAGCCCAAAGGCAAAAAGTTGTTCGTTTAGACTTTTGGGAATGGAGACAATTTCTTTGATGGGTTTGAAAACAGCAGAAGTATCGACCTCAGTGGTAGCAATGTCGATAAAGGTTTGTCCAAGGGTAATGTCCTGTTCTCCATCGGAAAGGACACCTTTGACCACAATATCTGGAAGGCTTAATTGCCCCTCTCCAGTGGCCATTAACAAAAACTCTTGGCCTCGAGTGAGGCTGGACCCTTTGGAAGCAAGGGTATCTATGGTACCCGTTTTGATAATTTCAAATCCGCCGAGAGAGTCTTTGAAACTAGGCCAATTGAATAGGAAGTCTGCTGGATGGGTAATTTCCATCCTTACCTTTTCGACGTGGATGTGTGCATTCAGGCTTTCATCTCCCAATTCTTCCCGCACCCATCGAGCCTGGTTTTCCTGGCCGAAGCCGACCGTCATACACAACAAAAACAGGGTTAGTAACCCAATACAATATTTCATATCTCCTTTCAGGACAGGAATGATTTGCTAGCCAATTTACTGGATTCAAATATACCTCAATTGCCTACTTAATTGTAGTTAATGAAATGTTAAACTACTCCCAACATTTCTGTCCAAGGCAGCCTTTTGCTTTTTCTTTGATCAAATCATTGTCCTCTGCTGCTAACGCCTTTTTGTAAAAGGCAATGGCCTCCTCCCGTAGACCAAGGCGATCCTTACAATAGCCCATGTACAGATAGTCCGAAGGGATATAGGCATAGGCAGGAATTCCGCTCAATTCTGCTTGCTTAAGGCTTTGTTTAAAGGAGGAAAGAGCTTCTTTAGGTTGATTTCTTCCCAACAAAAGGGCCTTTCCCCGATAATGGTAAAGTCGGGTCATTAGTTTGGCAGTTAAGGGCGATTCGGTAGAAGAAATATGCCTGCTGCTATGTCCTTCCATTTTTTCAAAAAGACCAATGACCTTTTCCATTAAGGCAAGGGCTTCCTCGTATTTACCTGCGTAATTGAGTGCTCTAACATATTCTGCGAAAAACCAACTGTTGGAGGGGTATTGGGCATATAGTTTTCGTGCGTTTTCTACCGCCTTGTTGAAATCTTCCTTCCAATAGATGTAGACATCCGTAAGGTAATAGGATGATTCTATCTGGGTGAAATTGGGGATGGAAGCTGCCTTTTCCATTTCCGTTAGGCCTTTATCGGCAGATCCATCAGGAAATAGGTTCATCAAGGGTTTTAGGTAGGAATGTTCTTCTGGATAAGCCTCTGCATAATAATGGTAGATCCCTGCGCTAAAATAGAATTCTGGGCTTTCCTCTCCATATTTTATACAGCTTTTGATGAGGGGGAGGGCATGCAAACCGCTATTAGCAGCTCGGAGCCATTCTCTTCTCAGGGTGTGTAGGCGCGTTTTGAAGGCATGGCACATATACTGGAAGAAGGTATACTCTAATGCCAATTCCTCTTTTTCAGCAAGCTTCTTGTTCAATTCCAACGCTTTGGTCAGATTTTGATCTATATATTGATGGTAGTGTGGAGTGGTGGAGATGTAGGATTGCCACCATCGGTTGGTTGCCAGGAGAAAATAGGGCGCTGGGTGATGGGAATAATTTTGTAGAAGGGTCTCTAACTTGTCTTCAGCCGCCTCATGCTGTTGCCGGTACATTAGGTCCATTCCTTCTTTGGCAACTTGCCTAAAGAATTGGTCATGGAAGACTTGGGCTGTTAGGTTGACCTTGCAAAAGAGGGCAAAGAGAGCCAGAAACAGCAGATTCTTAGGAAGAAATTGTGTAAATTGTTTATGAAACATTTACCGCTTGAATTACGAAAACAAGAATAGGAAATAAATATTGCAAAACATGAAAGATCACTGGTTGTACAAAACATACACAAAACTTCCTCTTTGGGGAAGAATTGCTGCTCCCTTGGTTGCAGTGTTACTGTTTATGTCTCTGTTCAAAATGATCAAGGCAGCGATCGGTTTGGCCGTATTGGGGGGATTAGCCTACCTGGTCATCACGGCTTATAATCGTTACAATGCTAAGAAGGAGATATAAGGTGTACTTTACCTAAAGAATAAAAGTCGTCCCGAATTCACTATTCAGGACGACTTTTTTTATGCCTTTTTTCGTACCTCTACCTCAATTCAAGTTCTTGGGAAACACTATGTAATCCCCCCATAGAATAAGGGCGCCCAGATGATGCCCCTCTGGAAGCCGTAAAATAGGATCTTTCAAGACTGAGACTCAATTCTCCTTCTTTACATTTGTAAAGAAAGTCAATGTCTTCCTCTGAGAACGTGTAGGAACCACTGTCTTTGAGTACTTTGAATATCCGATCATGGGCAGGAGAATCTTCAACACTTGTAGAGTTGGTGGGCAAATAGCTAATGGTCAATAACAGATCTGAGATATTTTCATCCTTCTCCCAGTATATATTATCTCCAGCTTGGAGGTATCCCTTTTTTCGCATATTGAAGGTGGCATTTAGCAAAGCAGGTATTCTAACTACCCGCTCAACTTCTTTTCTGCCAAATTCGTCATCGATTTTGATGTTTACCTCAGTTCCAAACCACTCTTTTGCATAGTGGTCATCAAATTCCTCTGGACCAGCATCTAAAGGTCTATCAGCGGCCCAGAACACATTTTCCTTTTTGCCAAGGGTAAATTCTTTGTCATTTAGGGAAACCGTTCCATTGTGGCGGATGCGATGACTCTCTCTGTCATAAAGCATGGCCTTGGCATAATGATAGGAAGGAGCTGTATTGGCGGTATGGAGGGAGTAGACGACCACTTTGCCTGCCATATCAATGGCTTGAGCCTTTCTCGATTGATAGAGGCTAGACTCAGGATGTTTTTTGAGATAACGGTTGAGTTGGGTTCCGTCCATCCAAAGGGGTTCCTCTACGACCCAAGCCGAGCATACCAGCCCAATTGGGATGAGGATAGAAAGTACGTAGGGAATGAGGGAAGTCGGGTATTTCATGGCTCATTCAACTTAGGGGATGTAATTGCGCTTATTGTCAATTTGCACAATTAGCTTGATGGATTTCCTTTCACCCGAATGAAAGGTCAATATGGCTGAACGAATGGCCGTACTATTCGATAAGATGGAAAAGGGCTGCTCCTATCGTGGAGCAGCCTTTTTGTTACATTTGAGACTTTACGTTTTTTAATTCCTGGTTGAGGAGCTCCCTTGCTCGGAAGAGCTGGGCTTTTACTGTCCCTAGGGGAATTTGAAGTTCCTGAGCGATCTCTTCATAGGAGAATTCCTTGAAGTATCTCAGTTCGACCAGTACTCTGTACTTTTCTGGCAGCTTATCAATGGCCATATGCAAATAGTGGGAACGCTGCTTTTTTAGCAGTTCCTCATTGGGATTGAGTTCCTCATCTTTGACATCTATGGTCATATTGCTACCGTCGTCACCCTCAATCGGAGCGTCGATAGAAACAGTTTGAACCCTTCTCTTCCTGATAAAGTCGATGGTATTATTGGTGGCAATACGAAACAACCAGGTTGAAAAGGCATATTTTGAGTCGAATTTTTCTATAGAATTGAATGCCTTGGCAAAGGCTTCCTGCGTCAGGTCTTCTGCATCATCTGCATTCTTGACCATCTTCAGCAACATATAGTAAACAGACTTTCTATACTTCTTTAGGAGGACTTCGAAAGCTCTGGGTTCACCTCTTTTGGCAGAGGCAACCAGCTTACGGTCCTCCAGTGTGTTTTTGGATGCTTTTCCAGAATTTACTTCGTCCATGAAGGTTTTTTTATTAGTCCAAAAGGAACTATGAATAAATTGTAGAGAAAAAAGAACAAATCCAAAGCCAGATACGTATAAGCCAAATCTTTGTGGCCGAATTGGCAGATATGCCTGAACAATAGCAGCCAACTAATGACAATACGGCCAAGCAACAGACTTAATGGCAGCCATCCTCCTATACCCATTAGCATACATCCGATCGCTATCAGGTAATGCCATTGGTGAGAAAAATGAAAAAGTCCAAGCCTCATTCGACTTCCCCAACTGTAAGCATGAGAAGCACTCAGATGCCGACTTTTTTGGCTAACCCACTCTTTGAAACTTCTTTTTGCCTCTGAATAAGTACGAGAACGGGTATTGGTTACAACTCCAAGACGATGTAACCTACCGTATTGGTTGACAAAAAGGTCATCATCTCCTGACAGACTTTCTTTAAAAGCCTCAAAACCAGCGTGTTCTTGATAAACACTTTTTTTGTAGGCGAGATTTCTTCCGACTGCCATATATGGAAGATTCCAACCTGCCCATCCGATGTATTGTAGCCCAGCATACCAAGTCTCAAACCTAATGAAACGATTGAGCCAACCCTTTCCTTTACGATACATGCCTAAGCCAAGGATGATCTCACTTCCAAAAGCAAAGGTACTTCCTAGTTCATCTAGCCATCCCGAGACTGCTCGACAATCTGCATCTGTAAAAACCAGATGATCAAATTTACTGGACTGAATCCCACGCTGAAGCGCAAATTTCTTTCCAGACCAATTATCAGGCAATTCCTCTATTTGGATGTACCTTAAGTTGGAATAGGTCTTTTGAAGGAATTCGGCTACTTCAAGGCTGTTGTCCTCGCATCTATCCAATACAAGGACGACTTCGAAGCGTTCATATTGCTGCTCACAAATAGAAGGAAGAAAAGTTCTCAGGTTTTTCGCCTCATTTCTAGCAGCTATGATAACAGATAGCGGAGGTTGAGGAAGCTTGGATTTAGGTACATTTTGGGGCCACCTTTTCCACCCTCTGAGCAGCAACATGAGCATCAGCAGGTAAAGCAGTCCTAGTAGTCCCTCAATCCATAAAATCCACAAGGTAATCCTCTTATTGATCGTTATAAATCACCGTCAAGACAGTATGCCCCGTCGCTTTCAGGCTTTCTTTTGAGATTGCGTCCATATTGTCCTGCATGGTATGCCAATGCTCGAAAAAGGAAACCCCAGGTTGACTATCAATGATATCAATCATCGGAATCCCTGCAATACGGTTTATATACAAATGGTCATCAATGATCCCATCTGTCGTTAGGGTAGAAAAATAAGACGAGTATCCCAATTGAGCGCCAGTGTTCCAAACGCGTTTCACCACTCTTGGCGCATACGAAATAGACTGTCCCTCTTTTTTGAATCTCGCACCAATTCCCCCCACCATATCTAGGTTGATTCCATATACCGGTCGATAGTTTTTCTTGTGGGGATTTTTAGCCCAATACTGTGAACCGAGACAGTAGGAATCTGGAATGGATCCCTTACCGCCATCTTCAGCATCCCAGAAAAATAGATCTACTCCCACATTTAAGGTACTGTCCATTCCAATCTGACGGGCAATTTCAAGCAGGACCGCCACTCCACTACCACCATCATTGGCACCCGGAATGGGTGTATCATGAAATTCTTCATTATCATCTTGGTCTGCCACTGGTCTTGTATCCCAGTGGGCAGATAGCATGATTCTTTTCGCCCTATCTGGTCGATATGAACCAATAATATTTTGAATATTCAGTACAGTCCCATCCCATGAAGTAACTTGAGCGGGTTGAACTTCAACCTTAGCCCCATAGCTCTCCAATTTTTTGATAATCCAATTCGCGCACTCAATATGGCCAGAGGTATTTGGTACCCTTGGACCAAAGTCAAGTTGCTTGGCAATCAATTCGTAGGCCGTATCTGCTGAAAAATCTGGTACTTTAATAGCAGAATTGACCAGGACTTCAGCTGGTTTGGTTGTTCCTCCTTTGCCACTGTTTCCATTGTCATTTTCACATGAAAACAGAAAAAGGGCACAGATTAGTAGGACGATACTGTTTTTCATAGGCGCAAAATATCTATGCTATGTGTTCAATGCTAAGTTGGTCAAATACTGTCATGAAGAATAATGTATCCCTAGGATTCCACAAACCAGTCAGTACCCTTAGGACTATCTTCCAAACGGATTTTAAGGGTATTTAATTCATCTCGGATTTTGTCAGAAAGTCCCCAATTCTTTTCCTTTCTGGCTTGAGCGCGAAGTTCAATCAATAAGTTCATGACGCCATCGAGGGTTTCAGAACCATCTTCTCCTGCATCATCGTCAGAGCTCATTCCTAGAAGTTCAGAGTAAACAGTCAGGAAGTCGTGTCTGAATTTCGCAAATGTCTCCACACTTACTGCAAAGGTGTTACCGACCTCATTGTAGAGTTGGTTGATAACTGAAAGGGTATCAAACATTCTGGCAATGACTTTCGCAGTATTAAAGTCATCGTTCATTTCTGTTTTCACATCATCAAGGAAGGAAGCCAAATTTTTCTCAAATTCTTCGTTGATGCTAATCGATTTTCCTTCGAATTTGATGCCTTGGAGTCGTTTAATGGCTTCATTCATGCGCTTTAACGCCTTTTCTGTAGCCTGCAAGGCCTCATTGGAGAAATCCAGGGTGGATCTATAATGAGCCTGAAGGATGAAAAAGCGAATGGTCATAGGAGTGAATGGCTGAACGAGTAGGTTGATCTCCTTGAAAGAATTGCCTTCTGTATCCGTAGCATCTCGTAGTTCCATTCCATCTTTCACGGTCATATGATCCTGAAGCTTCGTCCAGTGTATCCCATTGAAGAAACCCTTGAGGTTAATGGCATTTCCGAGGGATTTGCCCATTTTTTTACCCTCATAGGTAATCATATTGTTGTGTAACCAATATTTGGCCTCGTCTTGATCCTCTTTGCAACGGTGCTTGTTGCAGGCATTAGATTGGGCGATTTCGGCCTCGTGATGTGGGAATAAAAGGTCCATTCCCCCTCCATGAATGTCATATTTCTCTCCGAGATACTTGGTACTCATGACAGTACACTCAATATGCCAACCTGGGAAACCCTCTCCCCAAGGAGAGTTCCAGCGCATGATATGATTGTCCTCTGCCTTCTTCCAAATGGCAAAGTCGGCTGGGTTCTTCTTTCCGCTTTGACCAACTAAGTTATCTCTGGAGGTATTTAAAATATTATCCAGATCTCTTCCAGACAACTTGCCGTACTCAAAGTCCTCATTATAGCTACTTACATCGAAGTAGACCGAACCGTCCGATACATAGGCATAGCCATTGTCAAGGATCTGCTGAACAGCCTCAATCTGTTCGGTGATGTGCCCAGTAGCACGAGGCTCAATACTTGGACGAATCAAGTTCAAGGCATTCATATCTGAGATATAGCTGTTGTAGTAGCGCTGGGCTACTTCCATCGGCTCTAACCTCTCTAGCCTTGCCTGGCGTTCAATTTTACTTTCTCCAGCATCTGCATCATTCACCAAATGGCCTACATCTGTAATGTTTCTAACATAACGGACTTTATAGCCTAAAAAGGTCAGATAGCGAAATACAATGTCAAAAGTAATGGCTGATCGCGCATGCCCAAGGTGGGCTGGTCCATAAACAGTAGGTCCACAGACATACATTCCCACAAAGGGAGGACTCAGGGGTTCGAAAAGTTCTTTTTTTCGTGCCAGTGAATTGAATACATGTAAATCCTTCATAGGGAAAAAATGTTAGGACAAAGATAGAAATGCTTGGTGATAAACATAGAGATATTGGT
>JBCBVV010000008.1:142960-181740 GCA_039817415.1 Bacteroidota bacterium | reverse complement strand
TTTGTCTTTACAAAAACATATAATATATTTGATATAAGAAGATGAGTATATTAATCATATGCTATATTTAGATATAGCAATTCTGATTTCTAAACCTGGCCAGGCAAATACCACACTTCAGGGCGACTATTCTCGAACACGCCACAAATCAAAGTAGAGGCTCACAAAAACTACTCGAAAAATGAAAAAGCTATTATTTTTATTTTGCTTGGTCGGCTTACTTGTATCCTGCGATACCACCCAAAATCAAGAAATGCTTGATGAATTCTCTTCCCAAAAGCTAAGTAGCTTTCATCAATATCTTGAATCCAATAATCTTATTCATTCTAATGTAGGAGAGTATGAAATCGATTTTAAGGAAGCTAGGGTAGAGGAGATTGATGGAATTGAGGTAATGAATATCCGACTAGAGGATAAAGAAGGCAATCTACTTGGATTTGTTTTTGGTGTAAAAATTCCGGAAGCAAATCAACATCTTCTCGCTCAAAACTCTGAGTATGCCATCATTTTTGAGGATTTTAGGGAATATGAAATACTCACTAAAGCGGGTAAGCTCAGCACTTATGATTGGAATACAAACAAAAAGGTTGATGATATTTGGCTGAAAGATTCCAAGGTGATAGCCTATGAGAAGATAGACACAAAGAGCAACTCTTTTGGCCCCTCTAACGATATTCCAGATTCATGCTACGGAGGAGAGGACGAGGATGTGAGTTGGGGTGAATGTGTGTCTTGTCTTCGCAGTATATGTTTCTCTGATCCTGACTGTGCGAATAGCTTAGTATTTTCCGATGTAGGAGGTGCCTATGTAGGAACACCTGGTATCGGTACTCTCGCAATAGGAACAGCATGCATTTATATTGCTGCCACCAACTAAGCATAAAAAATATATGAAATAAAGTGCTACATCCTTTTTGGAGTAGCACTTTATTTTTTTAACAATATCTTGGTTAATCTTTATCGAGCATATCAACCTTTTACTACCAAGCTACTTGGCTGTCAATCCTAAGCAAGGCACGAACAATTTTATGATCCGTTACCGTAGGGCTTTTGTGCAATACAGCTTGCCCATTGTTGGCATCGTACATAGCACCTTTCAAAACTCCTAGCTCAAATGGCGCAAACTGCCTTACCTCTGCCATGTCTTTGACCCTAGCTTCATTGCTGGGCTCATTCATTTTGTCCCAATTGACAAATTGATCTGGCACCCACAAGGTTCCAGGTCCAACATACGTACACAAGAGCCTTAACTCGATGGCATCGGTATGAAACAAGCGACACATATCGTTCTGGATCAGAGCGAAAGTGGTCCTTAAGCTTGGTGATGAAGCCAATTTTGAAAAAGAGACCGCCAATTCTCCGACATCCTTACATAATCGCTCAAATCCCTCCTTCTGTCCTTCACTAGCATAAGGAGCTAAATGATCCCTTAAGCGATCGGCTACTTCAGTCGCTTTTAAAGTCTCCCTCAATGAAGGGGGAAGAGGATCTTTTGTGATTAAGGATTCCAGGAAGTTGGTGATAGCAACATCCTGTGGCCTTGGCCAATGGACAAGATTGTAATTGGGCTCACGAATGACGCCCATTTCATCCCAATTGCTCGCTTGAAAATCGCGCGTAGGATGGGAAGTAAGAGATGCTTCTTTCATTGTATGTCAAGGAAAGTGAGAAATTGAAACGAGGGATAGATTAGATTTACATCAGGATGGGAAGGGATCTCTAAGAATCTGACCCTTCTTCACTTTTTCCCATTCGCGATCAGTAACCAGACAAGCATCCAATTCCTTTCGAATCTTCGGTTCGTCCATATCCTGTCCAATAATGACAATTTCCTGGGTACGGTCTCCATACTCTCGTGTCCAGCGACTTTCGATAGCTTGCATGTTGGCTACGAATGCAGGATGCTGAATGCGTTGTTCAAACGGCATGCTATCCCACCAAATTCCAGCCTTGGTGGCTTCTACTGAATACCCCGCTTGAGACCAGTTCCAGGCGGTGTCAGGTCTTGAAGCAATCCAAAAAAGTCCTTTGGAACGCAGAATCTGTGGACGCCATCCGGTCGTGATGTACTTATAAAAGCGATCCGGATGAAAAGGCCTTCTTTCTCTGTAGACGAAGGAACCAATACCATACTCCTCAGTCTCTGGTGTATGCTCTTCGGCTTCCAATTCTTTGATCCAGCCAGCAGAAGCAGAAGCCTTCTCAAAGTCAAATAAGCCAGTATCAATGATCTCTTTTAGGTCTACCTGCGAACGAACAGTATGAATAATTTTCGCCTCTGTGTTGAAGCTTCTGATAACCGCTTCTAGACTTTTGACTTCTTCTGGCTTAACCAAGTCCGTCTTGTTAATCAAGATCACATCGGCAAATTCCATTTGGTCCGTCAATAGGTTTACGATGGTTCTTTGATCCTCTCCATCGTCATTCAATCCTCTTTGATGAACGGTATCACGGCTATCAAAATCTTTCCAGAAATTGTAGGCATCAACTACGGTAACCATGGTATCCAAACGCGAAAAGCGTGTCAGATCAATGTCGCCATCCTCCGTTGCAAAGGTAAAAGTTTGGGCTACTGGAACGGGTTCTGAAATACCCGTACTTTCAATCACGAGGTAATCAAAACGTTCTTCCTTCGCCAATTTTTCAACCTCTATCATCAGGTCCTCTCTAAGGGTACAACAAATACACCCATTAGACATCTCCACTAATTTCTCTTCCGTGCGAGACAAAACATCCTGCTGCTCAACAAATTGAGCATCTACATTCACCTCACTCATATCGTTGACAATAACGGCAACTTTCAGGCCTTCCTTATTGTGAAGGATATGATTGAGAAGGGTTGTTTTTCCTGCTCCCAGGAATCCAGATAATACAGTAACAGGTAATTTTTGCATAGGAATAATTAAATGCAACAGTGTTGCAAATTAAGACAGAAATAGCGCTTATGCAACATTGTTGCATGAAAATTCAATCCTGTATTTAAAGGCACTTAAGTGACTGTCTTTAGCATGCCTAATTTGTTTTTTTACGCTCCAAAAAGGGAGAGAATAAATCCTAAGTTTTGGGAATCAAAAAAAATCCCCCACCCGAAGGCAGAGGATCAAATTGATAGGTAAACATGAATATTTAGGCTTGGATTTCAGGTTATAATCATTCATTGAAAGGCATATCAAAAGCTGAAATCAAGCCTTTTTCTTTTATTGAAGGACTTTTTCCCGAACCACTAAGTAGGTTACAAGCTTTTGATGTACTTGACTGTCTTTGAGTATGTCAATGTGTCCACGTTCATCTACCCAAAGAGTAGATATATGAGGGAATTTTCTAGCAAGCTCCATACTATTGGTATAGGGGATTGCTCGATCATTTTTTCCGTGAATGAGGAGATATTCAAATTCAGGAGCTCCTAACAGGTCAGTTAAGCCGACAGGAAAGGCTTCTTCAAGGGTACGTCCATCTCTTTCTGCCATTGATGAGATATTCTGGTACAGTCCTCTTTTTACCTTCTCTGACAAACCCAAGATGTCACAGAATATTTCCATGATGGCATGGGGGGAAGAAGGCATAGAAATCGAGACCATTTTCTTCAGCTTCAGCATTGAGCGCCCCTCTAAACGAATACTGTCGATAGCCAAAAGCGTCGCTGTCCCTCCCCATGAATGCGTAACGATATGCTCTAGTGGCCTTTCTGAATTGTAATGCAGTAATATTTCTTGAACCACCTTTGACATCTCGATCTGATTGATAAAAGTACCTGAAGAACGTCCATGACAAGGCAAGTCGGGTAGGATCACTTCATATCCAGCCTTCACGAGGGCCTCTACCAAGGGTCGCATGTTGTACCCCAAACTTCCCCAGCCATGAGAAACATATACGGGTATCCCTTCTCCCATTCGCAGGACTTTTACCTCAAAACCTCTAATCGATAGGACATCGGTTCGCCCCTGCTGGTAAAACGTCTTGTGCTTCTGCTTCATTTTCTGGCGAGAAGGCTTACAAAACAGGCTTGTAACGATTTTGATGGTCAATTTCTCTGAGATACGGGTCGATAGGCTGAGGCCTTTTTTTAATAGAGAAAGACCTGTGCTTAGTTTCTCTGTATTGGTATGGATGTTATTTCCTTGAGACATTTGTTTTCTTGTTTAAGTGGTTGAATAGTAGAATAAAAAGGATTTGAAAATGAGCGTGGGTCTGAGAGCTTTGCTCACTTTAGCATAGTCTTGCTTTGGGTTTCAAGTGCCTGAAGACGTGCTTCCAGGGTCGTAAAGGCTTGCATCTGCGCTTTGAGCTCCGCATTTTCCAATTGCATGGCTGCATTTGCGGCCTCGAGGGCTTCGATTCGGCGCTGTTGCTCCTGAGTGGCACTCACGTTGAGCATAGAGAGGGCTTCGTAGTCCACGGTGTGGAAGTCGTCTACTTCGCGGCCATAGACGAAGACGTGAGAGGTGAGACCGCTAGGGCTATCAGAAGTCAGACCGGAGACTTGGAAGCGATCTGTTTCTACAGCAGTTACTTCGTAGACTTCATTTGCTTTTTCGGTGATAAGCTTGACACGCTCTCCTGCTTTCAAATCAGTAGCCAACATGATCCAACCTTCCTGCACCTCGGCACGCTGGTAGATGTCAGGCACGACCTCAGTCAGGTTCCTGGTTACGGCCTGGGGATAGACCTCAGCTACTTGCTGGGCGATGACTTTTTTGATGGCTTTATTCCCCTTGGCGATGCTGTCGCGTAGTCGGTAGTCGGTTACCTCAATCTGCATGAGGGTAAACAGGTCCGTTTTGCTGTCAGAAATCCCTTGGATGTGTTTGATTCTGGTATCTGAAAAGGCGTGAAACTCACTAGCGGCAATTCTTCCATTCGCCCACAAGGAATAGTTCGTCGTACGCCCTGAGTTACTCCTGCCCGTAACTGAACCAAATGGATTTGAGTTATTTATCAGGTAGGCATGTGAACCGATAGAACTGGAGACGGTCCCTTCGATTTGTAATTTTGCTTTGGTAGGCGTGTCGGTCCCGATTCCTACGTTTCCTTCTATGATGACGCCATTGATGGGGGCGGCTGTGGTGCCTGCATAACTAGCTCCAATGGTGATTCCACCTGAGACATCCAGCTTGCTTTGAGGATCTGTGGTGCCGATGCCCACTCTTCCGGACTTTTTCAAAGCCATTAGGGGAGCACCCCCTACATTGCTGCCAGCATGCAATTCCAGGGTGTTGGAGGACATTGCGAATCCATGAAAGCTGGTGCCACTTGCATTCTGATACACCGCCAGTTTCCGACCAATGGATTGTCCGAGGTCTACCAAATGCTGAGGACTAGCGGTGCCAATGCCGACGTGGCCGTTTTTCAGGATGGTCATGGCATTGGAGCGATTGGAGGTGCTGGTTCCATTACCTACTACAAAGAGGCGGTCATCTAAATCAAAAGCAGTCGCACTATTTGGGGTGTAGGTTTCGGCAAATTCCCCAAATACTGCTTCGCTTCTAGAGGGAGCTTCATTATTTCTTCCTCCGCCTAAAAATGAAGTCTCTCCTGAGGCTTTATTTTCTCTACCTCCTCCAATGAACGAGTAGACTCCTGAGGCCGTATCCTTATTCCCGCCTCCAACAAAAGCATAATTACCAGAGACAGTATTTAGGAATCCTCCCCCGACAAAGGAGTTAGCCCCTGAGACCGTATTTCTTCGCCCCCCTCCTATAAAAGAGTAGAGCCCTGAATTGGTGTTTGAATTACCCCCTCCCACAAAAGCGCCTTGACCATAATTCGAGATCGTATTGTTAGTTCCCCCTCCCATGAATGAATCAAAACCCGAGATGGTATTGTTAGTTCCCCCTCCTACAAAAGAGCGATCACCTGAGACACTGTTTTGACTGCCCCCCCCTACAAAAGAATAAATTCCTGAGACATCATTAAACAAGCCGCCTCCCAAAAAAGAATAGTTTCCAGATACCTGGTTATCTTCCCCCGCCCCTACAAAGGAAGACCGACCGGTAATGACATTGTTTACCCCACCTCCAATGAAAGAATTGTTCCCGGAGGTAATATTATTAACCCCTCCAACTACGCTAGAATAATAGCCTACTTGACTTAAGTTCCACTGTGTTCCATAGATACGACCTACCCGAAAAGCAGCTAGTTGGGGAATCCACATCATACGCGTACCTGCTCCACTATCGGGAAGAGATACATTAAAAGAGGACTGAAACGTCCCTGACGACACAAGCCCCTCAGGACTCAGCTTAAAGATTTCTGAATCAGCAACGGAAAAGCGAATGACATCCTCATCCGGTGTAGACTCTACCTCTATGCGGGTATCCTGGTCATCGTCTGAAAACGTGGCACCAGTAGGAAGAGTCTGTGTGCTCAGCACCCCAAGTGAATCCGCGACTACCACGCGTGTACCTGTGCCGCTAAGCCCGCTCACCTGCATGTCTCCTACAATGTCGAGTGTATGGTCAGGGATTGACTCGCCTAGTCCCAGGTTGCCATTTTTGAGGAGCGTAAGGGCATTGGAACGGTTGGAATTGCTGGTTCCATTGCCTATTACGAAAAGACGGTCATTGGGATCAAAAGCAGTGGCACTACTTGGTGTATAGGTTTCTGTATATTCTCCAAAGACCGCTTCACTTCTGGAGGGAGCTGCATTATTTCTTCCACCTCCGATAAATGAAAGTTCGCCCGAAGTCCTATTGTAAATCCCCCCCCCAACAAAAGAAGAGCGCCCCGTAGCAGTATTTTCTTGGCCGCCTCCCACAAAGGCAAGAAGGGCGGAGGAAACGTTGCTTACTCCCCCCCCAATAAAGGCTCCTCCACCGGAGGCTTTATTAAACTGGCCTCCCCCCACGAAAGCGTAATCTCCTGAGGCTGTGTCCTTATACCCCCCTGCTACGAAAGTGTTAAGTTCTGAAGCTACGTTGAATCTACCACCCGCTATAAAAGAGCGGTCGCCTAAAGCGCTATTGTCAATACCTCCTCCGATGAAGGATAGACTTCCAGAGGCGATATTGTTAATGCCTCCAACTACTGCTGAAGCAAGCCCCAATTGACTTACGTTCCATCCCGTTCCACTTACAATCCCTACGCGGAAAGCGCTTCTTTTTGGAACCCACATCAAGCGATTACCAGCTCCGCTATCGGGAATGGCACCATTATAATTAGTCTGCGCCTTCCCTTTTGATAATATGCCATAAGGACTTACTTGGAAGCGCTCTGAATCAGCTACGGTGAAGCGGATGATGTCCTCGTCTGGCTTAGCCTCTACCTCTATGCGGGTGTCCTCGTCGGCGTCGCTAAGTTTGCGGCTAGACCCACTTCCCAATTCTACCCAGGCTGCACCATTGTAAAACCAGAAGGAACTGGTGGTGTTGTCGAAGACCAGCAAGCCTTTGGCGGCATTGTTGATATCCTTTCGCTGGGTGGAGTCCATGCGGGGAATGAGCATCCCCTTGGTCGTACTCTGGATGTCCAGCATGGCGCTGGAATCGGGTTCATTTCCGGTAGTGTTTATGCTGATGCCCTCTGTCTGGGCGAAGAGAAATGAGACACATAAAAGTCCCAATAAGGTGATGAATATTCGTTTCATTGTTAACCAGTTTTGATCGTTGACCCAAAGGTCTGGATCAGCCGATCAACTGGATTGAAACATTGTTCCCAATGCTTGGATATATGTTCACACCCTTAAAAACAGGCTCTAGGGGCCGTTTTTTTAGGATTTTTCTAGTTTTTATTCCCCAATTCCTGTTCGCGCCACTCGCCCGGAGACTGGCCTTCCGCCTCGCGAAACATCCGATTAAAGTAGGTTGGATCGTTGTAGCCTACAGCATAGGCTACCTCTGCTACCTGTAGTTCACCTGCTCGCAGCAGCTTTCTGGCCTGTTCGATGCGAACCCCATGAATGAAGCGGCTGATCGGTAGTCCGGTCAAAGCCTTGATCTTTCTGTGCAGGTTGGTACGGCCTATGCCCAGGTCCTTCATCAAGGCCTCTCCTTTATAGGTGGAGTCATCCAGGTTGGCCAGGATTAGCTCTCGCACCCTGATCACGAAAGCATCCTCCTGCTGGATGGCAGGGTCTTCGCTGGGAGCGGGTGGAGTGCTGCCTTGATAGCGTGCCTGTAACTTGGTACGGAGTTCGTGCAGTTTCTGCAAGCGGATGTGAAGCTCCTCTTCGTTGAAAGGTTTGGCCAAATAGGCATCAGCTCCGCGTTTGTAGCCCTCCATACGTGAGTCATGGTCAGCCTTGGCGGTGAGCATCACGATGGGAATGTGACTGGTGCGCTCATCCAGTTTGAGGGTCTCCGTTACTTCATAGCCGTTCTTATATGGCATCATCACATCTGTGAGGATAAGATCTGGCACCTGTTCCAAAGCAGCCTCAATACCCGCTTGTCCATCTGGAGCGGAGGAAAGTTCATATTGCCCATCAAGGCAGGCATAGAGATAGGATACAATGTCGGGATTGTCTTCGATGATCAGCAGGCTGGGCCGCTCCCCTTCAACAGTTGAGGGGGTTGGAATAAGGGTCCCCTCCTGTGGAAGGGCCGGAATTTCCAGCTGAGGGGAAGGGGCACTTTGAAGAGGTGCATTATGTTGAATAGGCAGGAATACAGTGAAGACAGAGCCTTTTCCCATTTCACTTTTTACCTGAATTTCTCCTTCCATCAATTCCACCAGTGCCTTCGTAAGCGAAAGGCCGATTCCTGTACCTTCGCCTTCCCGGGTATCGCTTTGGTCCACCTGATAAAAACGGTCAAAGATCATGGATAGCTTGGAAGGTGGAATGCCCCTTCCAGTGTCTGAAACCTGAAATTGAAGGGTATTTCCATTTGTTTTTTCGACCGACACCATGACTTTTCCTCCCTCTGGGGTAAACTTGATGGCATTGGAGAGGAGGTTGGTTTGGATGAGTAGCAGCTTGTCAGGGTCGTAGTCCATGAATTGGCTGTCCAGGTCAGTTTGGAATTGAAGATCCAGAGACCTACTGCTGGCATAGGACTCAAAAGATTCTGTTCCGTAGCGGAGAAAAGGAATTACATCCTCCTGAATAAGTTGAAGCTGGAGATTACCTGACTCGAGTTTCCGTAAATCCAGAATTTGGTTGATCAGGTTAAGCAGGTTGCCAACATTTCTTTTGATCAATTGCCCTCCTTTTTCCAGCCAGCGATCGGGACGGGTTATGATCTGATCCATCATACCACCTATGACGGTAAGAGGGGTACGGAATTCGTGGGAGATGTTGGTAAAGAATTGAGATTTGAAGTCGTCTAATTCTTTGAGACGTTCATTTTTGACTTTTAGCTCTGCGGTACGCTCTTCTACTACCTGAGAAAGCTCCTGGTTTCGAGCTTGTAACTGCCGGGTTTGCCAGCGATTGTAGAAGTAGACCAAGGCTGCAACGAACAGGAAAGCAAAAAGTCCATATAGTCCATAGGCCCAGGCACTCCGGTACCAGGGAGGGAGTATGACCACTTTCATGGGGGCAGACTCACTGATTATGCGCGAATTATTTCGGGCTCGAACGCGTAAGTGGTAGGTCCCTTCGGGCAAATTTGTATAGACGGCGTACGTCTCATCCTTCCAATAGGACCAATCTGCGTCAAAGCCTTCCAGCTTTACAGAGTAACGGGTTTCTTCCTCATTCTGGAAAAAGGGCGCAGCAAATTCGAATCGCAACTTGTTCACCGAAAAGTCTACCTGTTTATAGGCAGGAGAGCCGCCATCATTGTGGTAAATGATCGAGTCTCCCACAGATCTGATCCGCCGCACATAGACCCTGAAAGAATCGGCCGGGGCTTTTGCTTTCGCAGCATCAAATCGCGTGACCCCTTTGCCTATCATCCACAGTATATCAGGGTTTGCAGGATCAGGATATAAAGCTGTGGCACCAAAAAGTTGAATTTGAGGCAGGCGGTGAAACAACTTGTTCTCCAAGGTATATTCCCCCTTTCCATTAGGGGTCAGACAACTGATACCTGCTCGTTGGGTAGGGGCAAGCTCGATGAAATCAAGCAGGGTATACACACGGCCTTTGGCATCCTCTGCTGTCAGAAAGGTAAAGGTATTCGCATCAGCCATTTGGGGACCAAAGCGGGTTTCTGGAATCATTGCATCGCTACTGGGATCATATTTTCGATAGCCCTGACTGCTTGTGACCAACAGTTCCCCCCCTACGGAATAGGTCAGGGCTATGCCTGCTGGCATTCCCTCTTCCTCCTGAAAGCTTTTCAATTCACCTGGGATAGAGACCTCTCCTGATAGGTCTTTTACCACCTTGGGCATACTATCCGGAAATACAAATCGCTTTAGTCCACCGTTAAAAGATCCTAACCAGATGGTATCAGGAGCTGTTTCTACCAGCGTCTCTATTTGGTTTCCAGTCTTGATTTCTCCCTTTAGAGATAAGCCTCCTTTTTCTTTCTTCAGAATTTTGAGGGTAGAATTAGAACCCGTATACAAGAGAGTTGGATCATAAGTGGAAGATTTGATAAATAAGTAATCCCCTATACTTTGGTATTTGATCTGTGCAGGATTCTTAGCCTCTGGATTGATCAGATACACCCCATAAACTGCTGAAGCATACAAGTTTTCGCCATCTGAATGAAAGCCAAAAACATTTTCAAGGTCACAGATTTTCTCCCAGCGTGCGGCAGCTTCCAGTCTATCAGCAGCTAAGAGTCGAAAAATATGTTTACGGGTTCCGATGTAAATATATCCCTGATGTCGAATGATGGCAGTTACAATTCCAAATTCCTCTTTCCCAAATTCAGAGAAAGGAGAAAAAGGCTCTATCCTGGCTATTCCCTCATCCCCAGGCACGACCCAGAGTGACTGGGCATCATCCAGCCAAATGTTGGGGTGTGTTGACTGAACGCCAACTAGTCCAGTTGCTTTATTCAGTGGCTCTATAAAGTTCCCTTGAGGGTCCAGCAAGAGCAAGTCTCCTCCCTTCGTAGTCAGTACATGTCCATGTTCTCCAAGTTTTTGTAAATCTGTAACCTTACCACTCTCCCAAAGGGAAGCAATTTCTGGTTTCCAAGAAACAGGTTCTGGCTTTAAGCCTTTGCGGGAAGGGATTTGCTCTGCCTTTGGGGTTGTAGGCACATAGGCGATTACATCTGACTCAATCGAGGATTCAGCAGCAGATGCTTGAAATGATGCGGTTAGGTATACATCCTCCTCTTCTGTCAGAGAGGTAGGCAAGTTGAGCAAACGATCCCCCTCAATCCGTCCAGGCCCTACGCCCATTCGCCAGATGTATGCGTATTGACCTATTACATACAGGCGCAATCCCTTGGCATGGGTCCAAATCTTTTTCAGCTGGTGGTTTTGTTGGTCTACTTGAAGGATGAATGAATTTGTCCAGAAAAACACCTCTCTCCCCAATGCTCTTGTGCTCCAATGGAGGTCTTCTTTCAGCAGGCTATCCGGGAGCAGGGATGTTAGAGATTGGAAGCGTAATTCTCCAGTAGAATCTGGCGTTAAATAGCCCATCTCATTGTATCCGGCTACATAGATTCGGTTTTGCTCTCCCAGAACCAAATCGGAGATCGTGGTTGGCTTGGGCAGTGGAATGTCCCTGGTTCTCACCCCGTCATACTCCAGGATTCGGCTATTGCCTATGTAGATTAACCCCCGCTCATCCTGAAGGACAGCAAAACTTCGAAACTGTCCGCCTATTTTTTTTGCAGGATAAAAGTGTCCGAGACGGCGGCCGAATTCTCGGGAGGTTGGAGAAGTCTGCGCTGAGATACCTCCAGGCTTAAATCCACTCAAAAGAAATAATAGAATATAGATCCATTTAGATTTCATAAGCAGCTTTAAAAGCTAGGAGAGAAATATACTGTTATGTATTTCTTTTCCCAACTACAAGGATTGCTGACTATAACAAAAGGTAAGAAGAGTGCCGAAATTATTTTGATAGATGGCTATTTCTAATGTCTTATAAAAATTTCCTGCCGTTTAAGCAGGGAATCTGATCAAAAATGCGAAACGAATGTTAAGGCTTAACCATTGCGGTTTTTGGCGTTTGGAGGCGGGCTTCCAAAGTTTGTAGTTGCTCTGGTTTGACATGTAAAATTTCAACCTTTGCTTGTTGCACTTTCTTTTCTTCTTCTAACGCTTCGATACGGCATTGGTGCTTCTGTGTTTTGCTCTTGTGGAGGTAAAGCTGATTGCGCCCAGAGGCTGTTAGGTTGGATACAAGTTAGAGGTAGTAGCAGCAAAATAAAATGAATAGGCTTCATCAGGGACTTTATGGATCACCCTATAGAGGTACGCTTCTCCCAATAGAATAAGGAAAACCTCCCCCGGGATAGGCCTGTCGACCTGCCCCAACGATCAATTGAGGGAAGGACAAGGGAGGTTTCGCCTGCTTAGTCACGAATGGAAATGGTCGGATAAATCTGTGATTGTTCAAGGGCATCCAGACGGGCCGAAAGCTCTGACATCATCTTCTGAGTTTGCTCGGCATTTCTTTGGTATTTTTCCAATTGTTCTGCCTGGCTGAACATGATTTGCTGTTGTTCTTCCACTTTTTGATTGAGTTCTTGAACGGCCTTGGTCAGGGGCACCACAAACTCTGCATAGCGGATGCCATAGGCCTGATTGGTTGTGTCCTCTGGGATTTTCACTCCGCTGAAGTCATAGCCAAGGTTGTGGGCCGCACGTTGCACCTCTTGTGCAATAAAGCCTGTAAATCTGGTTTGGGATTTTTGAGCTGCACCTTTCTGGAGATCCTTGCTCAAGGAATCAATTCCATTGAAACGATACATCTGGTCCAGGTCAAACTGGTAGCTGACGGGACGTAAGGCTTGGATAAAATCCAGGCCAGGAATGTCTTCTTGTATATTCCTTTTAAATCTCCCATCTGAAAGGGCGGTCCAGTTCACGGTGCCTCCGATGGACTGGGTGGATGGATTCCCAAGGAATACCTGGCCATCACCTGTCAGGTTGTTGTTGCTTCCGATCACAATGGAATTGGACCCTGATAGCACATTGTTGGCTCCTATGCTGATGCTGTTTCTGCCTGCGAGGTCTGTCCCACGGCCAATCCCAATGGCATCTGTGCTGTCTATGTCCACAGCGTAGCCTATTCCAATGGCATAGTTGGCATCGCTGTTTACCTTGGCTGTCCGTCCGATCCCAATGGCTCCTATCGCTCGTAAGTCCAGTTGGCTACCAATGGTGATGCCGTACTGGCCACTATTGAAATTGCTGTATCCAAATGAAGTTACATCATTCTCAGCAGGAGTGCTTGCAGCTCCAATGAAGGTACAGCGAGACCTGTCTGTGTTGTTGAAATCGGAATAGGCCCCCATCCCAACATTGTCCTGTCCATCACGATTGTTGTAGCCTGCCCTGAATCCCACATAGGTATTGCGGTTGGCATTGGTGGTAGAGTTGGTTCGGTTGTTTTCCCAGCCAGCATAGGCCCCAACGAAAGTATTGTAATCCGCATGCTCAGTGGCTGCCCCGGAAGCTGCGCCTATGAAGGTATTGTAGAGGCCAGAACCCACATCAACTCCAGCAGAATCCCCGATACCAGTGTTGTGATGTCCAGTACTAACATCCAGTAGTGCCAGGCTCCCAACTCCAGTATTTCTATATCCAGTAGTCGAAAATGTACCTGATGCATTACCTACAAAGGTATTGTCATAACCTGTTGTATTGTCTTTTCCTGCATCTTCCCCTATAAATGTATTGTCGTCTCCAGTGGTGTTTGTAGCACCAGCTTCTTCTCCCACAAAGGTGTTATCGGAGCCAGTTGTGTTGAACTCACCTGCCTTAACTCCTATAAATGTATTGTCCCCTGCGGTGGTATTGGACTTCCCTGCTTCAGCGCCAATAAAGGTATTGTCAAATCCGGTGGTATTTCGGTATCCTGCATAATAGCCGATGGCAGTAAGGTCTCGGGCAGTACTAAACCGCCCTGCCCCAAATCCAAGAAATGTGTTGAAAGTTCCTGTTGTAACTGAGACACCTGCGGAGTCTCCGATCATCGTATTTCTATTTCCCGTGCTGAGGGAGCTACCTGCTCCTGTTCCCAATACCCGGTTGAAGCTTTGGGCAAATGTTGTATGAGTTGATAAAAATCCGATGATCAGGATGAACAGAACTGATTTTATATGTTGCATGATGTTGTTCTTAGTAGTTGATGAAAAATTGAAAGCCTAGTTTTTGCGGATGCACCTGCAATTGTGGCCGGCATTTACTGTTTTAGGATCGGGATCCGGTCCCCCATAATCCAGCCTTTGGCTGTAGGCAGTATTGGCATCAATTTGAGTGCTGCTCCAGTATTTGACCAGGGCGGTCTGAGACAAGCCGGTGATGTAGTAGGACTGTTTGTACATGGCATCCAATTCCAGTCGGGAGGGCAGGTACCAGTCCGAAAAGCCAAAGGCCGTCAGGTTGGCACAGGTGGATTGCGCCGTAGCCCAATTTACATTACTACCATTGTCATCGGGATGGACAAAGATAGTCGACCCTTGAAAGGTAATGGGGATGGGCAAGGCTGTGTCTGGGATGGCGATTCCTGAAAGGACAACTGAACCGCCATTGGTCAATTTTAGGGTATCTTTACTTAAGCTTAGGTTTTGGTTGTCAGTGTTATCCAGGAAGGAACTTAGGTCCACAGATCCCCCATTGGAGAGAGAGAGTTGGTTTCCACTAAGACTTAGGCTTTGAAGCTCATTGGCAGGATCTCTGTCTTGGTCCTGGGTATTAGAGAGATTTTTATCGATACGTACCCCTCCCCCATCTTCTGCGGCCAGGGACCATACAAATGCATCAATACTCCCCTGAGATGTAAGGGTTTTTCCACCAAAATTTGCTGTTCCTGAATAGTATCCTGTAAGCACGGGGGCTTTCAGGATACCATCAAAATCAATTGCCTGTACACTACCCGCAGGTCCACCCTTGGCCCAAACAAACTGTCCAGAAGTGTTCAATTTAGCTACAAAAATCTCTGTACTACCACTGCTAGTCAGGTTGGTACCTCCAAAGTTTGCAGAACCATTGTATGTACCCGTGATATAGCTATTCCCATCAGTATCTATCGTTATACCCAATCCTTCATCCCCGTTGGCTCCACCTGCCAGAGTTGCCCATTGAAACTGACCTGAAGGATTCAGCTTTGCAACAAAAACGTCCGTACTGCCCCCGCTGGTAAGAGAAAGAGACTGAAAGTTGATCGTACCGTTAAAGGTACCTGTAACATACGAATTGCCTGCAGGATCAACAGCAATGTCATAGCCAAAGATAGTTCCATTCAATCCTCCTGCCTGCCTCGTCCAAACAAAACTCGAACTTCCGTTGGCTTTAGTTATAAATAGATCGACTGTGCCCGAAGCGCTCAATGTATCGAAATCAAATGGAAAGGCACCGCTAGAAAAATAACCCACATGGTAATCGTTGCCTAAACCGTCAACCGCGACAGCTGTGGACTGAATAGATGCAGGCCCTAAGGCACTATACTCAGACATTACCTGACCAGAGGAATTTAGTTTGACGGTAACAAAGCCATATTGAGTGCTACTACCAACAAAATTAAAATAGCTGCCTATCGTGATATTGCCTCGCACAGAGCAACTTAGAAAGAGGTTTCCAGCAGCATCTGACGCAACTCCCGAACAACTAGCGGATATAGATCCATCTATCAATATGGCCCAAACAAACTGGCCTGAAGGGTCAATTTTGGCGAGGAAACCGTCCGTGGAGCCTGTAACCACCAAAGTGGTGTCTCCAAAACTGGCTGATCCTCCCGATAAGAATCCTGTTATGTAAACATTCCCCTGCCCGTCTACCGTAAGATCATTGCCAATATCTAGGCTACTTCCACCTGCTTTCACAGCCCATAATACACGACCTTGGGGATTGATTTTGGCCAGGAAGATGTCCAGGCTTCCGCTGCTGACAAGGGTTGTATTCCCCAAGGTAGTGGAGCCACTAAAACTGCCCAAAACCAAGCGGTTTCCATTCCCATCAGTTTCGATGGCTGTGCCAATTTCGTTATTGCTGCCTCCCAAGGAAGCTGGCGATATTTCAGGTTCAGCATTAGCGAGACCACAATCCAGAATCCATTCATTCCCCGAATAATAATTGAAGCATGAATCATCCAGGTTGTAGATCATCAAGCCCGGCGCTGGCTTTCTAATGGCATCGCGCTGGTCGGTCGTCATTCGGGGCAGCAGCATACCCTTTGAGGAAGACTTTAGATCAAGGATTGCACTTGAATCCGGATTGGTGCCATTGGCATTGATGCCCACAGACTGGGCAAATAGCGTAAGAGAAAACCCTGAAAACAGGATTATCAGACAAAGACGTTTCATAAATAAAAATTTAAGGTTAACGTCTCAAACCTCTGATTTATAAGCCTTTGCCTTGTGTACTATTGATCCAAAAGCATGGATTATTGATCAGGACAGAAAAAAATCCCCATTTCCTTGCGGAAAGGGGACTCAATAAAAAAAAGAAACGTCTACCTTTCACTCTCTTTTCAGTCCTGGAGGGACAGCACAGGAGCCATCTGATTTTTTTCTACCTGATCCAGGCGAGCGGACAATTTTGTTAAGAGTTCTTGGTATTGAGCAAATTGCTGTTCGTAAGCCCTTATCTGTTTCTCCTTTTGTTCTAATTTTTCATTGAGTTCTTGGACAGCTTTGGTCAAGGGTACCACAAATTCTGCATAGCGCAGGCCATAAGCTTGGTTCTCAGAGTCTTCAGGGATCTTCACTCCGCTGAAATCATAACCCATGTTCTGGGCAGCCTCTTCCACTTCCTGGGCAATGAAGCCACTAAATCTCGTTTGAGCCTTGCGCGCTGCTCCAGCTCTTAATTCTTGGGAAAGGGAATCATTTCCGTTGAATGCCTGCATGCTGTCCAGGTCAAATTGGTAGCTCACCGGACGAAGGGCATTGATAAAGTCCAAGCCTGGGATGTCCTCTTTGACCTCTCTTTTGAAGCGGCCATCGGAGAGGGCCGTCCAGTTGACAGTCCCACCAATTGTACTGGTAGAGACATTCCCTACAAACACCTGGTTTTTCTCTGACAAGGTATAATTGCTTCCTATCAAAATAGAATTGGAGCCACTTACCCTATTGTTTGCCCCAAAGCTGATGCTGCTTCTCCCACTTACAATGGTGGATCGGCCTATAGCAATGGCGTTGGTGCTGTCCACATTAACGGCATATCCAATTCCAATCGCATAGTCAGACCCATCATTCACGTTGGTTGTACGTCCAATGCCAATCGCTCCTATCGCTTGTAGGGTCAGTTGACTACCGATGGTGACGCCATACTGGCCACTGTTAGAATTACTGTATCCTATTGAGGTTACATCATCCTCAGTTACGGTGGTCGAGGCTCCAATACCGATGCTGTTTCTCCCCTTGACGTTGGCGGTTCTGCCAATACCGATGGCATCTGTGCTGTCTACATCGACGGTATATCCAATTCCAATCGCATACCTGGCTCCGTTGTTCAGTTTGGCTGTACGCCCGATCCCAATGGCTCCGATGGCTCGTAAGTCCAGTTGGCTACCAATGGTAATGCCGTATTGGCCACCATTATAATTGCTGTACCCAAATGAGGTTACATCATTCTCAGCAGGAGTGCTTGCAGCTCCAATGAAGGTACAGCGAGACCTGTCTGTGTTGTTGAAATCGGAATATGCCCCCATCCCTACATTGTCCTGTCCATCACGATTGGTGTAGCCTGCCCTGAATCCCACATAGGTGTTGCGGTTGGCATTGGTTGTCAAGTTGAGTCGGTTGTTGTCAAAGCCGGCATAGGCCCCAATAAAGGTATTGTAATCCGCGTACTCGGTGACCGCCCCGGAACCTGCGCCTATGAAGGTATTGTAGAGGCCTACACTATTGTCTAGACCTGCAGAGTCTCCCAGCGCAGTATTGTGATGTCCAGTGGTATTATCAGTACCTGCATCATTTCCTACAAAGGTGTTTTGATACCCAGTAGTATTAAAATACCCAGACCTCCTACCAACAAAGGTATTGTCATCTCCACTTGTATTATCGAAGCCAGCATCTTCACCAATGAATACATTTTGGCTACCGCTCACATTCGCCTGCCCTGCCTCTTCTCCCACAAAGGTATTGTTAGTACCCGTAGTGTTTGCTTCCCCAGCTTCAGCCCCTACAAAGGTATTGTCCGTACCTGTGTTTGACATTCCAGCTTCGGCTCCAACAAAGGTATTGTCCGTTGCAGTTGTATTTCGGTATCCTGCATAATAGCCGATGGCTGTGAGTTCTCGGGTAGTATTGAACCTCCCTGCCCCAAATCCTAAGAGTGTGTTAAAGTTTCCTGTTGTAACTGAAACACCTGCAGAGTCTCCGATGATGGTGTTTCTATTTCCCGTGCTGAGGGAGCTACCTGCTCCTGTTCCCTGGAGGAGGTTGAAGCTTTGTGCAAAACTTGTCTGGGTTGACAAAAATCCAATAATCAGGATGAACAGAACTGATTTTATATGTTGCATGATGTTGTTCTTAGTAGTTGATGAAAAATGGAAAGCTTAGTTTTTGCGGATGCACCTACAGTTGTGAGAGGTGTTTGTGGTCTTGGGATCAGGGGCTGGTCCCCCATAATCTAGCCGTTGGCTATAGGCCCGGTTGGCATCAATTTGAGTGCTGCTCCAGTATTTGACCAGGGCGGTCTGAGCCAAGCCGGTGATGTAGTAGGACTGTTTGTAAATGGCGTCCAATTCCAGCCGTGAGGGCAGGTACCAGTCCGAAAAGCCAAAAGCCGTCAGGTTGGTACAGGTGGATTGCGCCGTAGCCCAATTTACATTGGTCGCATTGTCATCGGGATGGACAAAGATGGTCGACCCTTGAAAGGTAATGGGGATGGGCAAGGCTGTGTCTGGGATGGCGATTCCTGAAAGGACAACTGAACCGCCATTGGTCAATTTTAGGGTATCTTTGCTTAAGCTTAGAGTTTGCTTGTCAGTGTTATCCAGGAAAGAACTTAGGTCCACAGATCCCCCATTGGAGAGAGAGAGTTGGTTTCCACTAAGACTTAGGCTTTGAAGCTCATTGGCAGGATCTCTGTCTTGGTCCTGGGTACTAGAGAGATTTTTATCGATACGTACCCCTCCCCCATCTTCTGCGGCCAGGGACCATACAAATACATCGCTATTCCCCTGAGATGTAAGGGTCCTTCCACCAAAATTTGCTGTTCCTGAATAACTTCCTGTAAGCACGGGGGCTTTCAGGATACCATCAAAATCAATTGCCTGTGCACTACCCGCAGGTCCACCCTTGGCCCAAACAAACTGTCCAGAAGTGTTCAATTTAGCTACAAAAATCTCTGTACCACCACTGCTAGTCAGGTTGGTACCTCCAAAGTTTGCAGAACCATTGTATGTACCCGTGATATAGCTATTCCCATCAGTATCTATTGTTATACTCAATCCTTCATCCTGATTGGCTCCACCTGCCAGAGTTGCCCATTGAAACTGACCTGCAGGATTCAGCTTTGCAACAAAAACGTCCGTATTGCCCCCGCTGGTAAGAGAAAGAGACTGAAAGTTGATCGTACCGCTAAAGGTACCTGTAACATACGAATTGCCTGCAGGATCGACAGCAATATCATTACCAAAGATAGTTCCATTCAATCCTCCTGCTTGGCTCGTCCATAAGAAAGCAGCACTCTGGGGGAGTTTAGTTATAAATAGATCGACTGTGCCCAAAGCGCTCAATGTATCGTTACGAAATGGAAAGGCACCGCCAGAAAAATAACCCACATGGTAATCGTTGCCAAAACCGTCAACCGTGACAGCTGTGGACTGAATAAATGGCCCTGCGACAGTAGTCCCATAGAATACCTGACCAGAAGAATTTAGATAGACGGTAATAAAGCCATACTGAGAGCCAAAACCAACACCATTAGAATAGCTGCCTATCGTGATCCTTCCTCGCACAGAGCAACTTAGAAAGAGGTTTCCAGCAGCATCTATCACAACTCCCGAACAACTAGCGGATATAGATCCATCTATCAATAAGGCCCAAACAAACTGGCCTGAAGAGTCAATTTTGGCGAGGAAACCGTCCGAGGAGCCTGTAACCACCAAAGTGGTGGCTCCAAAACTGGCTGATCCTCCCGTTAAGTTTCCTGTTATGTAAACATTCCCCTGCCCGTCTACCGTAAGATCATTGCCAACATCTGTGTTACTTCCACCTGCTTTCACAGCCCATAATACACGACCTTGGGGATTGATTTTGGCCAGGAAGACGTCCTGGCTTCCGCTGCTGACAAGGGTTGTATTCCCCAAGGTAATGGAGCCACTAAAATTACCCAAAACCAAGCGGTTTCCATTCCCATCAGTTTCGATGGCTGTGCCAATTTCGTTATTGCTGCCTCCCAAGGAAGCTGGGACAATGTCAGGTTCAGCATTAGCGAGACCACAATCCAGAATCCATTCATTCCCCGAATAATAATTGAAGCACGAATCATCCAGGTTGTAGATCATCAAGCCCGGCGCTGGCTTTCTAATGGCATTGCGCTGGTCGGTCGTCATTCGGGGCAGCAGCATACCCTTCGTAGAAGATTGCATGTCCAGAATGGCACTTGAATCCGGATTGGCGCCATTGGCATTGATGCCCACAGACTGGGCAAATAGCGTAAAAGAAAACCCTGAAAACAGGATTATCAAATAAAGACGTTTCATAAATAAAAATTTAAGGTTAACGTCTCAAACCTCTGATTTATACGCATTTGCCTTGTGTACTATTGATCCATAATCATGGACTATTGATCAGGACAGAAAAAAATCCCCATTTCCTTGCGGAAAGGGGACTCAATAAAAAAAAGAAACGTCTACCTTTTGCTGAGTTTGTCTGTAGCCTTGGTAGTCTGTTGAGCTTCGAGTGCTTTGAGGCGTGTCTCGAAGGAATTTATCATGAATTGGCTTTCCTTTTTGAGCTGATCAATTTCCCTTTGCTGGGCCTGGTTTACTTCAATGAGAAGGGCAGTCAGCTTGGCATAATCTACCGCCAGAATTCCATTGGCATCTGTGCTGACCAGTTCTGGCAGTACCCTTTTGATTTCCTGCGCCATGACTCCGACCTGGCGGCTTGTGTCCTCGGAACCTTCTTTCCAGTAATAATGGTAGCCATTGATTTGGGATAACATGGCGAGGGGATTGCTTAGTTCCTGAAAATCTCGCTTAAGGGTAGAGTCTGACCAGGTGGTCCAGGCATTGGCGCGGGCATTGGAGCCGTCGCCATTTATTCCTACTTGCAGGCGATACTGAGGACTGGGTGCGCCAATCCCTACGTTTCCGTTGCTGCTCCAATATAAAACCCCTTTTTGGCCCCCATTTGTAGTCCCTAGGATTCCACCAGAAAATCCATAGAGTGCAGGACCATCAGGAGACAGATTGGCAAATTGGCTTGTCGATCCAGCATAGCGTAGCCCATGGTTGATATCCGTCCCCGTTCTTAGATATATAGGCAGGTCATTCAACCGAAGGCTAGTCGTAGCAGAGTGGTTCCCCAAATTGTCCCTTAGAGAAGATAAGTCAACGGCATTTCCTCCACTTAGGCTAAGGTTTGGACTTGTAAAACTGAGTGTTTGTAGTTCATTGGTCGCATCGGAGTCCCCATCCTGGAGATCTGCAAGGCTTCCAGATACTCCTCCCAGAGATCCATTTTGGCTATTCAGCGTCCAAAGGAAAAATTGAGGCGTGCCTGAAACAGAGACAGAGGTTCCATCAAAATCAATGCTATTGACACCCAAACTACCTAAAACAGAGAGGTTTCCTAAAGAATCAAGTGCCAGATCTGTTCCGCTGTCAAAAGCTGAGCCTCCAGCTCTCTTGGCCCAAAGTGCCTGGCCGAGGGCATCAAATTTTACGACAAAAGCATCGTCCCCCCCTCTGGCAACCAAGCTCGGACTTACAGGAGTAATCGTGCCCCTGAACCAACCTGTGGCATAGCTTTCACCGGTAGGCGCTACCTTAACCCTTACCCCAAAGTCATCCCCTGTTCCTCCTATGGAATTGGCCCATACAAATTGACCGTTGGGATCAAGTTTTGCCAGAAAGGCATCATCGCCACCCAGGCTGGATGTTGGAGTAGGGCCAAAATTTGAAGTCCCTTTAAAGGTACCTAGCCAGTAAATTTCGCCTAACTGATCCAGACCTAAACTTAGCCCCCGAGATTCAGTCCCTGTGATCTGGGTAGCCCAAAGGAACTGATTACTTGGGCTAATCTTGCACAGAAAAGCATTTGAAATAGTGGATGTGGCTGTCAAGCTTGTACTGCCAAAGTTAGCGTTTCCAGTAAAATAACCTGTAACATATGCGTTTCCATTTTGGTCAATGGCGACGTCCGTTACCCTGTGGCTTAGGTTATTTGAGCCAGAAACAGTTCCTGACAAAAACTGACCCGCAGGGTTATACCTCACTAGAAAAAAACCTTTGTTGTTGCCAGGAGCAAGATCGAAGGTAATCCCTCCTAGGGTGGTTCTGGCTCTACAACTTCCTACGATGACTGGATTGCCAGCAGGATCAAGGGCAAGGCCGCGGGTCGATTCACTGTCTGACCCTCCATCGTTGATTGCCCAAAGCACATCCCCATTGGGATTTAGTTTGATTAAAAAAATGTCGAAGCTACCATTACTGATTAAGGTAGTACCTCCTACAGGAAGTGTAGCACCCGAAAAAGATCCAGAAATGTAGATATTGCCCGACTGATCTAATAAGAGTGGCCCTGCGAATTCGCTGCCATTGCCACCAAATTGCTTTACCCATAGGAAAACTCCCTTTGGGCTGATCTTTGCCACCAATATATCATTGCTGGTTGAATTCAGGGCAAAATCTCCCAAATTGATACTTCCGGAGAATTCTGCAGTTAAAAATCGATTGCCTGCCTGGTCTGACACCATCCTCCTAGCTGAAATAATATTACCAATAGAACTTCCGATCACCTGCGGAGTGACGGACACATCACCGTCAGTGATTCCACAATCTTTGATCCACCGATTGGCCGAGTAATAATTGAAACAGGAATCATCCAGGTTGTAGATCATCAAGCCCTCCGCTGGCTGTACAATGGCATCCCGCTGTTCGGTAGTCATTCGGGGCATGAGCAGTCCTTTCGATGAAGATTGCAAATCAAGGATAGAACTGGAATTGGGTTGTGCCCCGTTGGAATTGATGCCTACAGACTGGGCAAAAAGGGCCATGGATAGCCCCAAAAATAACATAATCAAAGTGAGACGTTTCATAAAATTTAATTTTTGATACATCTCAAAACTCTGATGTTTAGCCCTTTAGTTTGTGGACAAATGATCCATAATCATGGACTATTGATCTGGACAAGTACAATACATGAAATTTAGTCTGCCAAGCTTCCTAACCTACTTCTTTCTCCCTCCATACAGTAGGAGACATACCATTTTCTTTAGAAAATGTCCTTGCGAAGTATTGGGGATCGGCAAATCCTACGGAGTAGGCCACATCAGCAATCCTTAGTTCTTTGGATCGCAGCAACTCCTTAGCCTTTGTAAGGCGAATTGACCGAATGAAGTGTGAGGGAGATTGCCCAGTTAAGGCTTTTACCTTGTTGTACATTTGGGTACGGCTGATGCCCAGGTCTCGGTTTAGGTCATCAGGTTTGTAACTGCTATCATCCAGTCGGTCCAATACAGTCTGCCTGACTTTCTGGATAAAAGCATCTTCTTGCTGAAATTCTGGTTTTGCTGGAGGAGCTGCTTGGCTGGCACCTGCATAACGCAACTGAAGGCGCTTTCTAAGGGCTAATAACTGTTCAAGTCGGATAAAGAGTTCTTCCTGATCAAAGGGTTTGGTCAGGTATGCATCTGCACCTTTGCCCAAACCGTCCAAACGAGAATCCCGATCTGCCTTCGCAGTGAGCAATACAATGGGGATATGGCTGGTCCTTTCGTCTGCCTTGAGTATTTGACAAACCTCATATCCATTCTTCTTGGGCATCATCACATCGCTGATAATCAGGTCAGGTACATGTTCAAGAGCTGTGGCAATTCCTTCCTCTCCGTCCCTTGCGATAAAAAGGCGGTAGGAGTCTTCCAAACAGGAAGAAATGTAGGTTACAACATCTGGATTATCTTCTATGATGAGTAGGGTAGGTAATTCACTGTCAAGTGAATGTTCACCTATTTCTTCCTGCTTTACAGCCTCTTGCAGGTCTATTTTAGGTATGAGAGAAATGTTTTCGACTTTTCTTCTTGGTGCTTGTTGAGTAATAGGTAAGGCTACCTGAAATGTGGAACCTTTGTTCTTTTGACTTTCTACCCAAATAGAACCTTCCATAAGCTGAACCAATTCTTTTGTTAAAGAAAGGCCTATACCAGTCCCCTCTCCTGCTTGAGTATGCTCATTATCAGCTTGGTAAAAACGGTCAAAAATTAGTGGTAATTGTTGATCTGAAATACCAATGCCATTGTCCTTGACCTCAAAAAGAAGATGGCTCTCATCGGTCCTTCTTACCTTGACATCAACTTTCCCACCCTTCGGAGTAAATTTAATCGCATTTGAAACCAAATTGGTCTGGATTAACAATAACTTATCTGGGTCAAAATCCATATTCAACTCAGGTATGTCGGACTGAAAAGTCAATTCTATTTCCTTGCTTTCAGCCATTGAACGCAGGGATTCGGTATGAGTTCTTAAAAAATTCACCACCTCATCAAGGATCAAGGAAAGGCTGAGGTTACCAGATTCCAGCTTGCGTAGATCCAGGATTTGATTAATCAGGTGCAACAGATTACTGACATTATTTTTGATCATTTCGCTACCCTTTTCCAGCCACTTCTCGGGATTTGATCTGACCTGATCTATCATTCCTCCAATGACAGTCAGTGGTGTTCTGAACTCATGAGATATATTGGTGAAAAAGCGAGATTTGAATTGATCCAATTCTTTGAGTTTGTGATTGGCTGCGTTTAGCTGGGTGTTGGACTCATCCAGCTTGGCTTTTTCTTCTTCGATAATCTTCTTTTGGCTTCGAGTCAGGCGAAAGCGGTTCCAAAGAACCAAACCAAATATAATTGTCATAACCAAGCCGATAATTAAAAAATAGGAGGTTGTCTTGCGGCGGCGATTTTCTTCTACCTTTTGTGCGATTACAATTGCATTCTCCACACTGTCTCGATATGCTTTTTGCTCATAAGCATAGCGATATCCCTGGCTAATCAATGAGCGGGTATTTTTTTCGTTGTAGAGGCTATCGCGCAGGCTCATATGTATTTCAAACATTTTCAAGGCCTCTTCAGAGCGATTGAGATGCTTATAAATGTCGACCTGTTCCTTGGCAAGATTGCTTTGAAGCATAAGGTTTTGGAGGGAAGCTGCTTGGTCGTAGCCTTTTTGTGCGTGGATATAAGCCCGCTTCCAGTCTCCTTCTTTGCGATAAAGCTGGCTAAGGCTATGGTATAACCTAGCTATGCCTTGAGCATTTCCAAAGCTCTTGTTAAGTTCCAGGCCCTTTTTGATATAGGCTTCCGCTTCATCCAATCGATTCAATTGAATCAACACATTCCCCAACTCCTGTTCCAGATAACCCCCAAAGAATGCCTCCAATTTCTTTTCTTCCTTGAGCGTTAGTGCCACTTGCAAGACATTCAGACCCTCTTCCCATCTCTTTTGGCTGGTCCATAGGAAGGCCATATTAGCATAGGTCATGGCTTCCCCCTGTATAAGACCAGATTCTTGAGATACCTCCTTGGCTTTTTCGAGGTAGCCATGTGCCCTTTCATGCTGTTTATCCTCGATTAACAATACTGAGAGATTATTGAGGTTGTTGACAACACCCCATGTATCCCCTATTTTTTCATTGATAGCCTGAGCTTCCAGGTATTTTTCAGAGGCTTTTACCATGTCTCCTAGGTCTTTGTAGTTATTGGCCAGGTTGTTAAAGCCTATGGCAAGGATTCGGTCATTTCCTGATATTTTACACAGTTCAAGTCCACTTGTGTTGTATTCCAAGGAGAGAAGAAGGTCCCCTTTCACCTCATGTATGGATGCCATGTTCATGAAAGGGCCAGCATTTTTCAGTGAGTCTCCAATCTCCCGATTGAGGGCGATACTTTTTTCCAAAAATTCAATCGCCTGATCCAGTTTCCCAAGACGTTTGAAGATGAGCCCCAAAGAATTGTAGCTTTCAGACATTTCCGGTTTATGGTCAAGCTTCTCCCAAATACCCAAGCCTTTCTGATGATGTTCTTTTGCCTTTTCATACTGCCCCTGGGTAATCATAGCCCCGCCAGCTTCACTTTGCCCCATACCCTGATAAAAGAGGTTTCCTGTCTTGAGTGCTCTTTCATACAGTTCCATACTTAAGAGATAAGCACTATCAGGTGCCTTGGATGCATAGTGATCCCGAATAAGAGTTGCAAGTACTTTCATCCCGGCTGTATCCGTCTGATCGGTCTTTTGCATTAAGTTTAGCAAGCTGTCCTTTTGATAGGAATTTTGAGCTAAAACAGATGTAAAGGCAATAATAATTAGAAATAGGCAAGAGGATCTCAACATTTATTTTGGATTTGGGTAGAAACAATATCCGAAAAAATCAAAAACCATATATGAAAAAACATATGTAAAATCTGAGATTTTATTATAGCCTAAACCAATCTTGGAACATAAGGCTAAAAATTATCCTTATGCTAAACCTATAGAAACCCAATTACCCTACCTTTCTGAAATAAAAAGTCCTCTTCCAACTAGAAGAGGACTTTATAATAAAATGGTTCTTGATCTCTAGTATCGCCTTTTATTACAGTTGTAAGGCACCCTCCCCCAGAGCAGGCCAAATTACCTGCCCCAACGATCAATTGAGGGAAGGACAAGGGAGGTTTCGCCTGCTTAGTCGCGAATGGAAATGGTCGGATAAATCTGCGATTGTTCCAGGGCATCTAGACGGGCGGAAAGCTCCGACATCATTTTTTGAGTTTGCTCAGCATTTTTCTGGTATTTTTCCAACTGCTCTGTCTGGCTCAGCATGATTTGCTGCTGCTCTTCGACCTTACGGTTAAGCTCCTGGACGGCCTTGGTCAGGGGCACCACAAACTCCGCATAGCGGATGCCATAGGCTTGGCTTGAAGCATCTTCAGGCACCTTCACCCCACTGAAGTCATAACCCAGGTTTTGGGCAGCTTTTTCTACTTCCTGAGCGATGAAGCCAGTAAAACGGGTTTCCGACTTTGAGGCCAGACCTTCTTCAAGTTCCTCAGAAAGGGAATCGTTTCCGTTGAAGTGGTGCATCTGATTCAGGTCAAATTGGTAGCTCACCGGACGCAGGGAGTTGATAAAGTCCAGTCCCGGGATGTCCTCTTTGACAGCAGTCTTGAAACGGCCGTCGGACATGGCCGTCCAGTTGACGGAGCCACCAATATTGGCGGTAATGGCGTTACCAACGAAGACTTCGTTGTCTGCGGTCAGGTTGTAGTCGTAGCCGATCAGGATGGAGTTGCTGCCTGTTACGGTATCATGGGCACCTATGCTGATGCTGTTGGCGCCCTCCACGAGGGTGTTGCGGCCGATGCCTATGGCATTGGTAGCGGTGTTAGGCATGCGAGTCTGGTAGCCCATGGCAATCGCACCAGTCGCCCGAGTATCCATGAACTCCCCAATGGAAACGGAAAAAGACCCATCTACCAAATTCTGAAAGCCAATCGAAATCACATCGTTATTAGAAATCGTAGAGGCCGCTCCCAGGAAGGTACAGCGATATCGCTGGGTATTGTCAAAATCGGAATAAGCCCCCATCCCTACATTGTCTTCTCCCTCTCGGTTGGTGTATCCGGTACGGAAACCCACATAGGTATTGCGGTTGGCGTTGGATTGGCCATTGGTTCGGTTGTTGTCCCAGCCGGCCAGCGCCCCAATGAAGGTGTTGTAATCTGCCCATTCGGTAGCAACTCCTGCTTGAGTGCCAATCAGGGTGTTAAAGGTTCCATCCCCAATATCCGCTCCCGCAGAGTCTCCTACTGCGGTATTCCTATAACCATCGTCCATATCAGACAGAGCATCACTGCCTACCCCGACATTTTTATACCCTACACCGGCATTGAGTCCAGCCTCATTGCCCACAAAAACATTCTGGTAGCCCGTAGTATTGTTGAAGCCCGCATCTTCTCCGATGAAGGTATTTTCAAAGCCCGAGGTATTCAGGGTGCCGGATTCTTCCCCTACAAAGGTGTTGTCGTAGCCATCCGTATTGTTTTCTCCGGATTCAACCCCGATGAAGGTGTTATCCCCTGCACCAGTATTCAATCTTCCGGCGTCTTTACCGATAAAGGTGTTGTCAAAGCCGGTGGTATTGAAATACCCTGCAAAGGCCCCAATGGCGGTCAACTCGGTGGTGGTATTGTTTTTTGCCGCACCAAAGCCAATGGCTGTGTTAGCCCCGGAAATAAGGGAACTACTTCCAATCGTCAAAGACGAAAGCGCGGAGTCTCCAAAAGCAGTATTAAAGTCAGAGATGGTTACGCTGATTCCAGCACCCTCGCCCTGAAATAGATTCCCTGTTTGGGCGCTCAAATGATTAGCGAAGAGGAGTCCTGTCAATAGGAAGGTGACAAACGATTTGATATACAAAGTCATGATATTGGTCTATATGAAGGATGAATGAAAAAAAGAGAAGGAGGACTAATTGCGGCGCACACAGCGGCAGTTGTGTCCATCGATATCGGTCTTGCGATCGGGGTCCGGCCCGCCGTAGTCCAAGCGCTGTGTGAAGGCGTAGTCCGCATTTTGCTCGGTACGGCTCCAGTACTTGAAGAAGGTCGTCTGAGACAAGCCCGTGATCAGGTAGGACTGCTTGTACATGGCGTCCAGTTCCAGACGAGAGGGCAGGAACCAGTCCGAAAAGCCGAAAGCGGTGAGGGTTTGGCAGGTGGTGTTTGCTGTGGCCCAATCTACGTTGGCGGCATTGTCCACCGGATGCACGAAGAGATAATCACCATGGTAGCGTATCGGGACAGGTAAAGCGGTATCTGCTACGGCTACCCCGCTGGAAGGATCCACCCACGAGTAATTTCCGGTGCTATCAAACTGTAGTACATCCCCAAGATTCCCTCCTGTGGGCAGTTCTATCTCATTGGTAGGATCAGCATCAGGGAGGGTAACGGTATTTCCTGCTGAAATGGACAGGTTGCCATTGTTGAGGCTCAGGTTTTGCAATTCGTTAGATGCATCTCGGTCATTGTCCTGCGAAGAAGAAAGCCCATCCAGGGTCGCATTTCCCCCGGTCAGCGCGTCGATAGGCCAGATATAGCCTGAGAAAAAGGGTCCAGTATGCGCCAGGGTAGCCCTCCCAAAGGTCGCAGGGTTAGAACTGAAGTACCCCCCAACATATACCTTATCGCCTGAAGCGTACAACACTTCTTCCCCGAACTCATCCTGAGAACCACCCGACTGCTGTACCCATCCAAGCGTACCATCCGGCTGGAATTGAAGCACCACAGCATCCTCTCTGTTCGGGCTGCTTGGGGTTAGCGTTTGCCCCCCTACTTGTAGGGTTGCGTTGAAGGAAGAAGCCAGGTATACTTCGCCTCTCTGCCCAACATCCATGAATATTCTGTCTAGTATGTGTATCGGGCCAACCCCTCTGGTCCATAAAACTGTCCCTGAAGGATCGAGCAAGCTCACGAAAGAACCCTCCGTACCGTTAGTTGGGGTAAGTGTCGTCCCGCCAATGGTTAGGCTGGTTTGATAGCCACCAGCTGCGTACACATTCCCATTGGGCGCAACGGCTATCCGCTTGATGAGGCCAATATTGGTGCTAGGAAAGGCTTGTGCCCATTGCACATTACCCGTAGCATCAAATTTGGCCACAAACGGATGGGCCTGACCCGTTGGAGCGGAAAGGACCGTGCTTCCAAATGTGTAGGTTCCGTTCACGTAGCCTCCCAAGTAACGATTGCCCTGCGCGTCGATGTCCAGCGCCAAGGCATCGGGAGAGAAAGAGCCGAGAGTCGTAACGAAGTTGCCCTGTACGTTGTCGAGGGTACCGTTCGCATTGAGGGTCGCCAGGAAAATGTCTTCGGTAGGCGAGCTGAGGGTGGCTCCACCCAAGTCGATGGTGTTGATATATCTGCCGCAGAAGGATATCCGCCCGCTGGCATCAGTGGCAAGGGCATTGACGCTCCCAACGGAGCCTGAGGTGATCTCATACAGCCATTGGGTATTGCCATCAGGGTCAATCTTGACGACGTAGCCCCCAACAGAGTTTGTGATCGGCAATCCGCCTACTGTACTCAACCCTCCGTTGGGCTTTCCCATAAGCAGGATATTGCCCGAAGAATCGGTGGCGATGTCTGCAATGGTATTGCCCACACCGGATAGCAAATTATTGATCCAAAGATATTCGCCCGTTCCGGGATTGTAGCGGGCCAGGTAGATATTCCCACCGGGATTGGTAAGAGAAAAAGACCCAAGGGAAAGGTCGTTCACATAGCGCCCTACCACATAAAGGGTGTTGTCCGGGCCTTCGCCCAGGTGCAGGACATTGGTAGAGGCGCTACTACTTTGACTGGTAGGAGTCTCAGGGTCCAGGTCAAAGCGGCGCCCACAGTCCTTGACCCATACTTCTCCTGTATAGTAGTTGAAGCAGGAGTCATCCAGGTTGTAGATGTATAAACCTGCTGCAGGGTCGGCGATGTTGTTGCGTTGAGCTGTCGTCATGCGTGGCATGAGGAAGCCCTTTTCAGTGCTTTGGACATCCAGCATGGCGCTGGATTCAGGGTCGGTTCCGCTTTTGTTGATGCCTACACCCTCAGTCTGGGCAAAGGCCCCAGCCAGGCTGGCCAGGAAGAAAAAGATGATAATTAAACGTTTCATTTGTTTTGATTTTGATCGTTGAGACAAAGCTCTCGATCAAGCCCAAAACAGGATTGGATTTATTGGTCAGATCATTGGACTATTTGTCCAAACCGCCATTGGAAGCTTAAAAGGCCACTTTTCATAGATATCTAGCTTAGCCCTCTCGCCATTCTCCGGGAGAAACACCTATTTCTTCCTTGAATACGCGGTTGAAATAAGCTGGATCATTGAAGCCTGAGACATAGGCAACCTCAGCAATCTGTATACCTTCCTTCGACCTAAGCAGCTCTTTAGCATAATCTAATCGAACTCCCCGGATGAAGTGGGCAATAGATTTTCCAGTCAATGCTTTGATTTTTCTGTAGAGGTTGCTTCGACTTAAGCCAAGATCTACACAAAGTGCTTCTCCCCGGTAATTGCTGTCATCAATATGCTCAAGTATGGTTGTTCGAACTTTGGCCACAAAGGCGTCCTCCATTTCAACTACAGGATCATCCGAGGCTTCAAGCGGAGTTGTCTGCTGATACCTTAACTGTAACCTCTGACGGATTTCCCACAACTTGTCCAGGCGGATCATCAGTTCCTCTTCATCAAAGGGCTTGGCCAGGTAGGCATCAGCTCCACGTTTGTAGCCCTCAATTTTCGAAGGCTGGTCTGCCTTTGCTGTCAGCATCACAATGGGAATGTGAGAAGTTCGTTCGTCCAACTTCAGGGTTTCGGTTACCTCGTAGCCATTTTTCCCTGGCATCATGATATCTGTGATGATCAGATCAGGTACCTGCTCTAGGGCTGCCTCTATACCAGAAAGTCCATCAGCAGCTGAAGAGAGATCATATTGTCCCTCTAGCAAAGAATATAAATAAGAGACGATATCAGGGTTGTCCTCAATGATCAGAAGTCTGGGACGATCTTTGTCCACTGTTTTAGCTATCGGAACTGATGAAAAAGGCACCGGAACCTTTGCGACCTCTACCAGGGCCTTCACAGGAGTTGCCTGATGACTGATAGGCAATAAAACTGTAAAAGTAGACCCTTCTCCTAGGCGACTTTCTACTGCAATTTCTCCATTCATCAGTTCAACCAACTCTTTCGTAAGGGATAAACCGACTCCTGTCCCTTCCCCTTCCCTTGTATCTGCACGGTCTACCTGATAGAACCGATCAAAAATATAGGCCAATTTATCCTCCGGAATACCAATGCCGGTATCGACCACCTCAATGGAAAGTTGGTTTTCTTCTAGGACAGAAATATTCACCGATACTTTCCCGCCTTGAGAAGTAAATTTGATGGCATTTGAGAGAAGGTTATTGAATATCTGATTCAATTTTTCAGGATCAAAATCCATGACAAACTCCTTCTCCGTTGCTTCAAAATGAAGATCAACACCCTTGCTTTCGGCCATAGACTCAAAAGAAGCTGCAGCAAGACGAAGGGCATGAATGACATCGGTCTGTACATATTGAAGAATGAGGCTGCCAGACTCAAGCTTTCTTAGGTCTAAAATTTGGTTGATAAGGTGAAGCAATCTGCCAGTATTGTGTTCGATCAAATCGGTTCCTTTGACTAGCCAGGCATCGGGTTTCTGCCTGACTTGCTGGTTCATTCCTTTGATAACCGTCAAGGGAGTACGAAACTCATGGGAAATATTGGTAAAAAAGTCTGATTTAAAATTATCCAGTTCTTTCAGTTTGGTGTTTGCCTCGTCCAGTTTTTCCTTTTCCTCCTCGATGATGAGTTTTTGTGATCTAGTCAATCGGAACCTGTTCCATAAGATGCCTCCAAAGACCAAAGTCAGGACCAAACCCAATAGGGAAAAAATGAGTCCAGACCTTTGACGACGATTAACTTCATCCTTTACGGCGAGTTCCTTTACCTGCTGGAGGCTATCGGCGAGGGCTTTTTTACCGTACTCATATTCGTATTCCTGTTCCAGCATGCTGGATTCCAACTTTTCTTTTTTGAGAGAGTCTAACAGTTGTACCCGTTTTTGATAATAGGTGAGTGCCTTTTGAAAATCGCCGTTTTTTTCATGCCAAAGATATAATACAAAGTAGCAGTCCCCTCTGATAGAGGCACTCTGCCCAACCTCAATCAATTGATATGCATCCTCGGCAAGGGCCTTTAGCTTATCTTTTCGATTTAATTTTTCAGCCACTTCGGCCATGTCAAAAAGGATGATTGCCTGAGTCTCCAAATCTGCGAATTCACCCATCAAATAATAGGCTTTATCCAATTCCTTGTAAGCCTCCTTGTATTTCTCCTTTCTCTTATATAAAAGACCTAATTCTCGAGAAAATAGACCAATCATATGTAACTTATCCAGCTCGGTCGCTAATTCCTTTCCCTTAGAGATGAAAACTTCAGCCTTGTCATACTCTTCTACTTCGTTGTAATAACTGACCAATAATCGATAAGTCCGAACTAAATATTTCCGATAGGGATAAGGATTTTTTTCTACCAGCTCTAATGACTTCTTCCATGTTTCACCTGCCTTTTCTATTTTATCGATGTTAAAGTAGTAGGAACCAATTCCGTTCAAACTGGATACCATACCAAGCGTATCCTTCAAGCTTTCTCTTATATCCAAAGACTTATATTCAAACTCTGTGGCCTTTTCATAATCCTCATCTATTCGGGCAATGAAGGCCTTGTTTGTATAAGTACTGGCAAGTTTAGCCAGATATAATTCTTTTTGATCCTTAGAAAGCTCTTGCCCCAACCTTTCATGAAGGGTTCTTTCCAAAAACTCATTGATTTTTGCCGTATTTTTATAACTCCTAAATAACTTACCCGCACCCACCACATAGTGAAAGAACAAAGGATCAGATTTTTGCTGTATGGCACTTGGAATAGAATCCAGACCCATGGATACAACTGCACTGTCCCATGGTTCAAGTTCAGATTTTTCAAATTCCTTGAACATCTGTAGAGCTTCTTCCCAGCTTTCTTCCATTGACTGGCTTGTTGTTCCAGCCTGTGCCTTTACCTCACCGATGGAAGTGATCCCAATGATCAGAAATAGGACCAGACAAGCCCTAAATACGTACAGCTTATTATTTTCTTGCCCCTGCATACAATAACCCATAATGACTTTAGAAAAATACCTAATACCAAATTGCCATATTTTGTTTATTTCTAAAAACACAAAATTGCAGGTATGCAAGCACTCAAGTTAAATGGAGGCAAAAAAACTTAAAGGGAAAAAGAGGGTGGAAAGAAATAATACATTCTCTGAAGCCAATGGCTATTACCGAATAGAGTAAAGTAAAGAAAAAGAGGCTTACCCTTAGGGCCCTTTCGATTGTGGTGTTTACCGTATCTCCTCAGCCTTGTCTAGCAAATAAATCAGGCCGTCACCACTATCATTTAGCCTGAGAATTCCCTTGAATTTTACAAACTGATCAAGTTCATAGCGCTTGTCATAATCCGTTAGCCAAAGATTCATGACGGATTCCATCCCAGCTCCTCCACAGAAAAAACAGGCAGCATAAGGGTTTTGAGACAGGACGTAGGTTTTTCCCTCAATATCTGCTGGCAGAATGTACCCGCTAATTTCGATTTCCTGACCGTCAAGCTTTCTGATAGCAGAATTAAATTTTGGCTTGTCCACTAAATATCCAGTACTCAAGTCTAATCCCCGCATAAAACGAACCTTACTCAGCTCAGTCCAATCAGTAGGTATCTGAGCCATCAGGCCAGTAGTCATAAATGCCAGGATTAGAAGAAGGATATATCGCATAATTACTGGTTTTTGGTAAGGGAAGACGAACCTTATAAGGTTTGTGAAACAAGGGTCATATGTAGATACTGAACTTATGTAACTATGTTGCATGAGCAAACCATATTGTTCTCAAGGTCAATTGATCGCCCTAGTTTTATTAAATAGAATAATTACCTTTCATCTAAATAGCACTTTTGTACTATTTTTGCTTTCATTTTAGGATAATGGTGCCAATTTTATTACCATTAGGTTATCCCTTCACAATCACCACAATCACCACAATCACCACAATCACCACAATCAAAACAATGAAAACGTCAACTTCATGTACGCTATGGACAATTGCCTTTTTGATTCTTTTCTGCATGCTTCCAGGCTGTGGAAATCAAGGCAGTAAGGGGAATTCTAAGAATCTCAACAACAGAAGTCCTTTCCAAGTATACCTATCAGACAGCATTCCTGAAATTGACAGAAAAAGAGAACCTCAAATACTCACTGCTTTTTTTGGACTTGACAATGCGCTCCCTCCACGATCAAGAGCCCTCTATAGAAATGCACCCGGCCAAGATGGGATGCCTCTGGTTTTTTCTCATGAACTAGATCATGAAACGCTTGATGGAGTAGACTTTGCTGTAACCACTCAAAACGGAACAGTATTCGAGGTTGAAGCGGCTACCTTGCTACCTGCCAATGAAGAGTTTGAACTAAGGACGGCTCTCCTCATTGGAGAATATGGAAATTACCCTGAAAACCCTCCAGTCATGGTAAAAGTCATAGGAGATTTGATGAGCAGAACTGGTCACAATTTCAAAGGAGATAGCATTTCTGTGATACCCCTCAAAGAAGGTCCCATATTAAGTTATGCAGAATACTTTAAGATTGATGATAGCTACCCCTACGTTGAAAAGGGAGATGCTTGCGATTGCCCCAAAGACGAAACGGAACTGGTTGTGAGAGCCGTATGGGCAGGAGGCGTTAGGGCTATAAGTGGGAAGGACCTTGGACAAGAAGAAGCTAAGGAATTTACCATAACGCTAGTTCAAGGCACAGACACTATCAAAGTACATCCTTATATGCTGGCTGACCTCAATGACAATGAAAACAACATTGACTTATGCCTGAGAGAAACAGGTATTCCTATTCTCATAGAAGTCAATGAAAATGTGGCTATTGACCCTAACGATGATAAAAACCCCAAAACACAAGTTGAGGTAGTGAGCAGATGGTAGAAGGAGAGGGTCTCATCATTGCTGTTGATATGGTTATAAAATGATAAATCAAATCTTTACCTAAAAAGGGAAGAATTAACTATGTTTTTGGCGGATTTAGCCAAACCACATAAGCAATGAAAATAGCCTTATTCAGTGATGTCCATGCCAATATGCCCGCTTTAAAGTCGGTGCTTGAGCACATGGAAAAAGAACAAATAGACCAACTATATTGTCTAGGAGATTTGGTAGGATATGCTCCTTTTCCTAACGAGGTGGTCGCAGAAATTCGGAAAAGACGAATCTCAACCATTGCAGGAAATCATGATGAAGCCATAGGGTTCTCTCTTCCTGACGATGGAAACCGCTATCAAATAAAGGAAGGGATGAAGAGTGGCGCAATTTCCAAATCCCTCACCAATCAACTTATCACCCCAGATCATCGTGCCTATTTAAAGGGGCTTCCAAGGCATTTGACCCTTGAATTTCAGCAAGGAGAAGAGCAGATTAATCTACTGCTTGTTCACGGAAGCCCACGAAAAATAAATGAGTACCTGTTTGAAGAACATGATGAGGCAGACCTAATTCAATTGATGACAGAAAGGTCCGTTCATATCATGGCCTTTGGACATACCCATAAGCCTTTTCACAAGGTGCTGCACAAGGGAGACAGAGGATTCCTTCATGCCATCAATACAGGCTCAGTTGGAAAACCCAAAGATGGGAATCCACATGCTTGCTATGTACAGATTGAATTTGATGATTCCACTACGCTAACTCAGCCAGAAGGACTTAAGGTTGATTTTATCAGGGTTCCTTATCAGTTAGAGCAAGTTGCCAACGCCATTGAAGCAGGGGACTTCCCAAATGAATATGCAGACATGCTAAGAAAGGCCTATTAGCATAAAAATGAGGAGAGGGAAATTCTTCTTCATGTCCAAACAAGAGAATTACATAAGTTTGGCTTAAGCCCAAGAGATACATCTACCAGAAACCAAGAATCGACCCCTACTATGAGCAAGGATCAGAAAATAACGAACTGGCAAGCCTCCGGAACATTTTTGACCACAACAAAAGCAAACGGACTTCAAGTCTTTGTCAAAGAAGTAGGAAATCCTGCTGCCTCAGCCGATAGGACCCTTCTCCTGTTACATGGCTTTCCAGAAAGCTCCTTTTCCTATCATCTCGTGTTAGAAGGCTTAACAGAAAAATTCGAAAGAATCATCTTATTTGATTTTCCAGGTTTCGGCTTAAGTGACAAGCCTAAAAGTGGCTATTCCTATTCCTTGCTAGAGCAAGCCGATGTAGCACTAGAAGTATGGAATCATCTTGGAGTTAGAGGTGGACATATGTTATCCCACGATATGGGAGATAGTGTGGCCACAGAATTGGTAGCCAGAGAAATAGAGAAATCCCTTCCAGCATGGTTTTCTGAAGGATTTAAAAGCTATACATTCACCAATGGAAGCATGGTTCTAGAACTAGCAGAATTAAGAATCATGCAGAAACTCCTTTTAACTCCTATGGGAAGCTTCTTCTCGAAATTGGCCAGTAAGGGTCTGTTCAAAAACCAAATCAAAAGCGCACATGGGGATGCTCCTCTAGCGGACGTTGAGATTGATCGACTTTGGGAGATGAATACCCATAACGAAGGAAGGGCTATTACCCACCTGACGATCAAATACCTCAATGACAGAAAAACATATGAGGCCATTCGCTGGCTGCCAGCCGTAGGAAGCACCCACATACCCATTCACCTTTGCTGGGGAACCAATGACAATGTGGCTAGATTGGAAATGGCCCATCACCTGAAAGAAAAAGTTTGCCCTAAAGCTGAGTTAACCCTGATAGAAGGGGTTGGGCATTTTTGCCAAATGGGATCTCCCAAAGAATGGCTCGAATCGGTTCTTCCCTACTATGAAAGGATTTAACCCTTATTCTTTACTGCATCTTCCATCATTTTTTCAAGCATCAAATAAGATGATTCACAAGCATCTGAAGGACTATAATGCTCCTTACACATACATCGCTTCTTCTTCAAGAAGCATTTCTAGTATTTGCACGTGCCTCTAGCTTCAGCTTGATTTCGTCTCGAAAAGCTTTGTTGTGTAGGAATTGTTTATGCCTTAAGAACTCTATGAAATAGGCCACAATTGTCCCTCCCATCAGCGCCTTTCCTATTTCAAGCAGTATTTCCAAGAGAACAACAGTCAAAAATTCGGGTAACTGATCGTGGAAATAAAGCTGTATTGATTTGGTACCAATCATCAATACAAAGCCGATGATAAAGAAGACAAAGAGAAAGCCCAGTTGGAAATCCTCTTCCTCAATGATCAGATCTAGATCAGAAGGATTCTTCCCATAGTAATCAAGTAGGTCTTCTGTGATCTTTTGCTCAGAAGCAAAGGTAATTCCGTAAATGAAATTGGTCAGGCGTTCCATATTTAACATTTTTAAAAGCCGCAATAGCTCCATTTCATAGCTTCTGCGACTCCTTGATCTTGGATTAGAAATTCTTACTTCATTCGAGGCCCAGTAGTTTTTTGTATAGAATATTTGAGGTATCTGTAAAGGGAAAATCCAAGGCTTACTTTTCATGTAAAGGATCTCTTGATGAAACCGTTCTACTTTTTCAAATAAATTTTTTAAAATCTCTTCTTCCGTGTATCTTTGCCATCCCAAATCGCGTTAAGGAATTATTCAGAGAGTTGCCAGAGCGGTCGATTGGGTCCCAAAAGGGATGTGCCTAGCAAGACCAAAGGGCATTGACATAATAAGACCGACACAGAGAGTTGCCAGAGCGGTCGATTGGGTCCCAGAAGGGATGTACCTAGAAAGACCCAAGGGCATTGACATAAAAAAGACCGACACAGAGAGTTGCCAGAGCGGTCGATTGGGCACGCCTGGAAAGCGTGTGTACCTTCGCGGGTACCAAGGGTTCGAATCCCTTACTCTCTGCTTACCACCACCCATCTATTCCAACTTCTTGGAGATGGGTGGTTTTTTAATGTTACAACGATCGATTGGGTCCCAAAAAGGG
>JBCBVV010000008.1:0-142860 GCA_039817415.1 Bacteroidota bacterium | reverse complement strand
GCGGGTACCAAGGACTGGAAGTGCCTCACGGCATTCGAATCCCTTACTCTCTGCTTATCACCACCCATCTATTCCAACTTCTTGGAGATGGGTGGTTTTTTAATGTTACAACGATCGATTGGGTCCCAAAAAGGGATGTACCTTTGCGGGTACCAAGGACTGGAAGTGCCTCACGGCATTCGAATCCCTTACTCTCTGCTTATCACCACCCATCTATTCCAATATCTTGGAGATGGGTGGTTTTTTTATTGAATAACATATCACAACCATGTTTTACACCTACATCCTAAGGTCTGAGTCCTCAGCCAAACATTATTATGGTCATACCCAGGACTTGGAAGAAAGACTCCTCCGGCACAATGAGAACAGGGAACGAGCGACGAAGAGTCGTGGGCCCTGGAAGTCGATCTACTTCGAGGAATTTTCCACCCGTTCCGAAGCCATGAAGCGAGAGAAGTTTTTCAAGACTTACGCTGGTTGGAAATGGTTGAAGGAGCAATCTATTATCTAAATTCCCTGAGCGGTGGATTGGGCATTCGCAGGTACCGAGAAGGTCTCCTTATAGTACAGGTCTCCGCTGCTGAGGGTGGCCAGCAAGAGATGTGGGGAGTTGGTGACCACGAACTCAAACGGTGTTTTGCAACTCACACTCAGGCTCAGGAGCCTCACCACAGGCTGTAAAGGAGATAGTAAACATGATGAGGGATAAGCAAATGGGAGCCTGGCGAAAAAAACGAAGATAAAGGAGTCCATATTCTGAATGGATTAGGTTGAATAAATATTTTCTTCTGCTCCTTTATCCCGGCTAGAAAGGAAAGTTTACCCTTGCCCCCGATTTTTTTTCAAAAAATATGGACTGGTGATTGCCTACATCCCCCATTACCTCTAAAAGTGCTTTTTGATTCCTTGCTGACGATAAAAATATACGAAGACGGCTATCACTAGTAAGCCTATCCCTAATGCAGCCATCCAGAACCAGCGAGGCCTACTCCTCATTTCCACCGGCTCCATATCCCCAATCGGAATGAAGCCTGCCCAATAATAGGGTGATTGGAGGTAATCAGGATGGGTATCTAGGTAGTCGAGTTTCGCTTGACGAAGGGCTATATGTTTGGGCATTCCTTCGGCTAAATAACCATAAAAGCTCTTCATCAGCTCCATGCTGCTTCGGTCGTTGACATTCCAAAGAGAGGTCACCAAGCTCTTGGCACCAGCATAACTGAAGCCGCGCGCCAAGGAAATGATGCCCTCTCCGCGCTGTAGCTCGCCAATGCCCGTCTCACAAGCGGATAGGACGACAAGGTCAGCATTGAGTTTGAGGTTATATATCTCACTATTGTAGAGCCACTCGTTTTCGATTTCAAGACTGTCATCTTCAATGTGATGGAAGGCTAGGAAGGAATAGTCTCCCGCTTGGTCATTGGCCTTGCCATGCGTAGAGAGATGGAGAATTCTGTAGTCGCTGGCACGGTCTACAAAGGCCGCTTCGGTGGCGTACTCACCCGTGAGCACATCGCCCCCAAATTTGTCTGCAGCTAACTGAGCTTCGGGGACATTGTAAGTCAGTGCCGCGAGCAGATTACGTCGGTCCGCAGTATCAATATTGCGACTGCCAAGCATATCCTTACTATCGTTCCCATCCCCCTCAAAAGTAGGGGCTATGGCCAAAAGAGTTCGACTAGGGGGCTGCTGATGCGTTTTGCGTTGCATCTCCGACTGGAGCGTAGAAGAGTAAGCGTAACTAATGGGATGATCCCGCAACAGATAAGCATATGATGCTCTACTCTCTGGGAAATGATGGGTAAGTAAGGCCTCAAAAGGCAGGTAGCCCAATAGGCCATCAGGCACTAATAATACGGAGGCCTGACTCGGTAGTAAGCTGTCTACAGAGGCAAATAGTTTTTGATAAAGTTGATGGGCGATTAAAGGGTAATCACTGCTACAAGACAAACTTACATCTTGCTCACTCAATAAAGCACAGCGCAGGTCTCTGATCCAAGCTTCGAGCGGAAAGTCTCGCTTTGTGCTGAGGATATGAAAAGTATCAGCTAAGACCACCCAAGTATAGATAGTCTGATCACCTACAAAATATTCCACTAGGGCATCGTGGGTTTGGCCAAGTAAGTTGGCGGCAACTTCATCCAGACCAATGACATTCTGACGATAGCGTAGGAGGTAATATTCAGGTTGCTCGGATCTCAATTGGTCAAGGAAGAGTCTTTGCCTTCTCTGCAAATTGAGCAAAGAATCCTGATAAAGCCGAGAAAGGGAGTCATTGGGACTACGACTGTTAAACTTCTCTTCAAATAATGCTTTTTGATACTTTGCGATGCTAATACGAAGGGTTTCTTCTTCTTTACGGATGTCGTCGTCAATCCCAAAAGCGTCGATTAATGGGGCTTCTTGCAGGCGTTCTGTCAACTGCCGTCCTTTCGCGAATTCCGCCAAGCGAAACATATCATCCCCGACTTCGCTGGGCAGATAACGTCCAAGGTTGAGCAGTGCGCGCTCATAAACTTGCAATGATTGGCCTGCATAAAACTCACGTGTCGCGCCTAAGATATATTCGCTTTGTACATGATCTTCAAAAGCTACCCTGTATCGATATAATTCTCTCAGGGAGTCCAGTTGTGGCTTCCCTTGAGTGGTTTCCCAGCGACGAATGCGAAAGGTTTCCAAGTCATTAAGTGCGTATTTCATCAGGTCCAGCCGAGGAACCTGGGAGAAATCTGTAGGTCGCTTGAGGTCGTAATGAAGTAGGTTAATTGCTTGTTCATTATATTTTTTAGCTTCATCATATCGACCCCAAGCAATATGTGCATGCGAGAGTGTAAGATAACTATTGGCAATCAGGTAATGTCCTGACGGCAAGACCTCTTTCCTAATTTCGAGTGCACGCAGGTGCCATTCAACAGCCTTTCTATGCCTACCAAGCTTAGTATAGTCAGCCGCTAAGTCGTGATAAGATCCGGCAACCGATGGATGTTTGTGTCCAAATACCGCAAGCGCAATCTCTAGAGCCTGCTTGTCATATTCTAAGGCTTTTTCAAATTCGCCCATTTGACTGTATACAGCCCCCATACTGCGGTAGAGGTAAGATACATAGCGGTGGATTCTGCCTCTGATAGCCAATTGTATTGCTAAAGACTTTTGATAGCATTCCAATGACTTAGCATACTTAGCTTGGTTTCGGTACACATTGCCAAGATTTTGATAGCCAGAAGCGACAAAAGAACTCTGCTCCCCATGTTTGATCAGTTGAATGTCAAAGGCACGCTGGTAGTAGGCCAATGCCTGGTCAAAGTCTCCTGTTATATAGTAGACAATCCCTAGATTGTTGTAAGTTGAGGCCAATCGAGGATGGTTTTCTCCCAGCGTTTTGGCTCCGATGGTCAAGGCACGATTGAAGTTATGGATAGCTGTCTTATACTCACCAAGATATCTGTGCACATTGGCTTTCATCCGATACGCATATGCCAAACCGGGACAAAGGGGTCCAAAATGTTGCTGGAAGATGGAAATGGATTTTTTATGTAAGGCAATGGCTTCCTGATATCGCCCCAGTGCCTCGTAGGTCTTACCTAGCTGGTAATAGGTCAAAGCTTGAGAAGGGTGGAAATCTTCTTGAGCCGCTGTACGTAATGATAGGGCCTTCAGGTGTTTTTCTTCTGATAACCGATAATCTCCCTGAAAGCGATCCACAATCGCCAAATGGGTATAAATGTCGGCTAAACTAATGTATGCGTCCTCTCCTCTGTATTGGGATCGCAAATCAATTGTTTGTTGCAGCTGTTCTTTGGCCTGCTCAAATTCATCGCGCCATTGGCGAATATTTCCTAAGTTGAAGTGGGCCATTATGAGGTTGGCACTGTCGATAGGTTCTTGAGCTTCGGCTCTTGATTTCGCTCGTTGGGCGAACGTTTCAGCCTCGTCCAGGTAGCGGGCTTCCCAGCAAGCATGACTAGCGATGTTGAGGACTTTGGTATAATTCTCATCATCCAAGGAAGACGGCTCTTCCTCGAACAAGGGTTTCACTTTGGATAGCGCAGAGTCGTTGTAGCCAGCAATGACCTCAAGAACAGCCTGATTTAGTATTGCTTCTACCAAATCCTTTCCCTGGCTTCCCGACTTTCCAAATTTAGATGACTCGGTTCCAATAAATCCCCTATCTAACTTCTCCAGTTGAGGATCTTCAGAAGTACATCCAGCAACCAAGATACAGCAATAAAGAACCACAGTTAACCACTTCCCATGTACGTCCATAATTTTGATTTATAATCATTCGGCGATTTAAACTTCTGGCCAGGCATCTAGAATAGCTTTAGCTTTCTCACGATAAGGATTCTCAAAGCGAAGAAATTGTTCAAAGCCTTTCTTGACCTCTGATGTGGTTCCCTTGGTACGCAATTCCGCCAACTTTAAATACCAGTTAGCACTTTCTGCGTAGGGCCCACTTCGAACCCGGCTGAATGAATTTTGAGCAGCAGGAAATTGACTCATTTGCAGCTGTAGCAAACCGAGGTAGTAGTAATAGATTGCAGCTTGGTTAGCCTTAGGTTCAGGATTCTGAACCAACCAAATCTGAAGCTTCTCTTTGGCTAAACCGTACTGCTTTGTCTGATATAGGCTATCCACCTCCATCCATATCTTAGGTCGAAAATCCGATTCTTGTCCTGTCTGACCAGAGCGCACATCAGATTCCATCTGTAAATCTGTCGGTAAGTCAGCATAAGCCAGGTAAAGTTCCTGCGGGGTACGAGATGTTGGTCTGTTCCTAAACAATAGATACCCCATGCCCAAGATCAGCACCACCGAAGCCGCTACTGCCCAGATTCTTCGGTTTATCTTCAACACACGTACTTTTCCTTCTGGCCGCATAATTTCCGCCAGTTTTTGCTCCAAATCCTCCACTTCTGCCTCCTGAAAGGCAGCAGCAATTTCGCGTTGAAGGGAAACTTCTTGAGCCACCACTGGATCGGAAGCGATGAGAAGCTCAAAGGCTTCCCGCTCTGCAGCAGAAAGCTCTCCATTAAGATATTGATCGATGGTTAAGGCTAGCGATTCGTCCATAGGCCTCAGTTTCCCTCATAGGTTAATTCCTTGAAGCGAGGATCTTCTTTGATCAGCTTAGTAAGTTTCTGTTTACACTGGAATTTGCGCTTCTTGGCATAGTTCTCACTGGCAAAGCCCATTTTCTGTGCGATTTGAGCCATAGGTATGCCCGCAAAAAATAACCGGAGTACCTTCTGACAGTCTTGGCCTAACTGGAGGAGCTTGGCCCGAAACAAACGGTTTCGCTCTGTTATTTCCAGCTCAGTTTCGATTTTCTCCTCGTCTTCCAACTCCACTTCCACTAGGGCTTCCTCGGGGTGGCTGCCACGGCGGCTAACTTTCTTTAGCCAAACCTTTCTACCTACCCCCATCAGAAAAGTACCCAAGCTACTAGTCAACTGAAAGTCTGGGGATTGTAGTTTACGAAACAGCACCACCATGGTATCCTGGAAAACATCCTTAGCATCATCTTCACTTCCTCCACGTTGACGCACATGCTGGGCTAGCATAGGAAAGAAGCGGGTATAAATTTGTCCCAATACCCGAGAATCCCGCTGCCGCAATCCAAGCAGGTACGCCTCATCTTGGTTTACCTTTCTTGTGTCGGCCATACTTGATTCAAGAGATTAAAATAATCGTATTCTAATAAATTTATGATCTTCGGAGCATTATTGCAAGCTGCTGCTTGAGCCCCATTCTCGTTACTTAAGTTAAGGTCAAGGCTGGTGGAATGTCTCTAAGAACTCAGATGAACCCCTGACTGCCTTTCAAGTGTGCTAGAGAAGAATGAGCCTCTTTAACCATTGGTTCGTTTCAATTATCAAGGCAGAGGTGTCATTCATACACCCCTGCCCTGATTTTATAGTTGATTTAGGACTTGATCAAGCATTAAAGCAACCAGTCTACAATGCTGCCACCTACAGCATCTTCGTCAAAGGGATCAAAGGCACCGACAGGAACGCGATTTCCATCTAGTAGCAAGAAGTACTGAAATTCTCCCGTATTGCGCGTTTTGATATAACCAGCCCCGCCGATAGCTGGAATTTGCGTTATGCCATTTTGGATATTCTGCCTTAACTGATTGAGTTCAGCAGCGGTCGGTAGAGCATCTACAATCAGTTGTTGATCTAGGTACAGATCAGAAGCAGGCTGAATGAACTGCACATTATCCGCGGCACGGCGAAGCAGATCCATCTGGCTGGCGTTGATCACGGTTTGGCTGAAGGTAACCCGCTTGGATATCTTAAACTTTGGAGAGAAGATGCTTGTACAAGAGAGACCATTGCCAGTTGCTTTTATTTTAAAGGTGTAATCAAAATTCAATACCCTTAGGTTCATCAAGTCGCGCAGAGCAGCTTCCAATTCCACTCGGGTGGTGGCATCGTCGTTGCTCTCATCGACGGCTGCTTTGAGGCGGTTGAGGGCATTTAGGTAGGGCTGTACGGTAGCATTTGCTCTATTGGTTGGCGTACTCGATTCCCATTCACAGAGTTTTGCGTTTTCCGCATCCAGTCCATCATTGATTCCCTTATTTGCGTCTCGAATGATATCAGCCTTCACATCATTGATCAAGTCCGTAATCCTATCTACCAATGGAGGGAGGTTTTGACGTAAACCTCTGAGACTTAACTCAAATTGATAGTTCTCTAAGGCTTGTAAAAGGGCCTCCTGTTCCTCCTCAATACGGTCAAATTGAGCGTCGATGCTACTATTAATCCAAGCTACCTGGTCATTCGTCAATATGGCAGGTGGGCTGGCGGTAAGTTCTGATTCGTTGGAGCGGAAGATGGCTTCGGCTTGCCAAATCTTACCCTTTGCTTCTACAGCACCAGTCATACCAAAAGCATCGTTGGTGGCGGTGATGCTCCCCTCGGCCTTACGGGTATCGTTCAATACATCAATCCCGATCTCGCCTGCGAGCCCTATGTCAAATACACCATCCTGTTGCATGAAACCCTGAGCTCGCATTTGTCCGTCAGGCTTGATGGGAAGAAAGTTGGGCCACCAGCTCAAATCAGGGTCTACCAAACCATTGACAAATGCTTTGGCTTGTAGCCCATTGAGCCCTGCTACTGCCTCAATACCTGCACTCGCTTCAGCAATTGGTACCTTGAAGGTGATAAAACCTCCGGCAGAAAGGGATAAGTTCAACTTACCGTTGATACCAGCCTGAAAGCCAGCACTTAAATCACCGAGTGGATCCCCTGTAAGTAGGTCAGCATTGAATTCAGCGTTTTTGATGATGACTACGTCTTCGCCTTCCAGAATATCAAAATAAGGAAAGGAGATGCTGCCTTTGCGAACAGATTTCCCCTCAAAGGATTTTATTCGACTGTCAGGCTGTAAGGCCTCGTAACCGATTTGGCCTTTCACCGAAGCACCTGAGGCAAAAGCTCCTAACAAATCTTGTTCTGCTTCCAGGTAAACAAAGGGGTCGGCGCAATCCATTACATATATCAGCTTACCTCCAACAGGAGCTTTGATCGCAATCGGCTTGGTAGAGCCATTGCCTCCACCCGTGCAAACGTTCATTTCTAATCCTACTTCCAGCCTAAAAAGAAAGTAGCCATTGTCATCCTGCAAAGAGAAACCTAGGTCGAGTTCCTCATTGACATATTGTCCCGTGTAGTATCCCAGATTAAACTGAACAGGGTCTTTGAAGGAGATACATTCATTGGGAGAAGGCAAGCTAGCTCGGCCTTCGATTTTCTCTAAGTTCCCCATGGGATCAAATGAAACTTGCAGATTCTCAGCTTCGGAGAAGGTGAAAGAGCAACCTGCAGGCGTCTCAACGGTCAACTCTCCATCCTCAATCAGAAAACCACTGTCCCCCATATCTATTGTACTCCCATTAGGGGTAAAGGCGTCTCGTCCCAGCACTCCATCGGGAGGGCCACAAGGTTCACAGTTAGGGTAGGTTCCACACTCATTTGGGGCACATTGTTCTTCAGGCCCCACTACCTCAGGCTCTCTATCGCAGCCATTCCACCAAGGCAACAACATCAGTATGCCCCAGGCAAGGAGGGTCAAATGAAGCCTTGACAGGCTAAAAGGTTTATTTTCAAGATTGCTTCGAGTTCTCATCACTTTTTGGATTTAGGTTAAAAGGAGTGAATAATCGCTCGTTTATGCCTATGGAGAAAAGAAGGTTACCCTAAGGGTACTGATTTTTTAAAAAAAATTTTAAACCCGCCTTTCAGCGAATACCCCTTCGCCCTCCAAAAAGATTATTCTAGTTATAATAGACTACAAGGTCATAGAGGAGGAAGATGAAATCAAAGATTAATCCTCATGAGCGATAAAAGCTCACTTTTTCCTTTTCCCACGATCAATCCACCTGCCCTTTTGTTCAATCCAGTATAACTTCAAACTCAATATCCTAAAGCTCACCGTTCATTTGTCATGGATATCAAACCCATAACAATGAACAAGATGAATTCTCGATTTTTTTTAGCCGCCTTGCTTCTATCAGCCCTGGCATTCTCTTCTTGTAAAAAAGAGGAAGAAGTGATAGACGATATCGTACATGATCTAGAGGAAACTCAAATTGATACGCTGCTTACTTCAAGCGGTGTAGCATTTGTTAGAACGCCAGAAGTCTGTTTTGAAAACCTACCCGATTGGCCTTTCGCTTACCAATATGTAGAAATCGATGGCTTGCGTCAGGCCTACGCAGAGGCTGGACCTGCCAATGGTGAGGTAGTCTTGTTGCTGCACGGTCAGCCAAGTTGGTCGTATTTGTATCGAGATATGATTCCCGTACTAGCGGATGCTGGCTTTAGGGTTATTGCCATGGACCATTTGGGGATGGGGCGTTCGGATAAGCCCATTGACATAACAGAATATAGCTACCTAGGACATGGAGACAGATTGGAAAGCTTCATCCAAGAACTAGGATTGAGTGATATCAATTTATTTGTGCAAGACTGGGGAAGCCTCATTGGCTTAAGAGTAGCTGGCCTAAATCCTGAATGGTTTGCTAGTATCAGTGTTGGAAATGGAATGCTCCCACTGATGCCAGCTGGCTTTGAGGTATTTGAACCCATTGAGAACCCAAATGAAATCGCAGACATCCCCTTCCCATTTGCAGGCTTTACTGATCAGCAGGTTCCTTTTTACGATGGATGTGATTTACTTCCAGATGCTCCTGCGGCAGATTTTGGAGAATGGGCAAACTATGCCATGAAGGACACATCCTTTAGAGCTTCAGAGGTATTAGAAGCCTTAACTTGGTACGATTTACCTACAATAGAGGAGGAAGCATACGATGCACCCTTCCCACACAGAGCCTACATGGCTGGGGTTCGAACCTTTCCTTCCCTCTTCAATGAAGTAGGCGGGACAACCGCAGATGCTTGGGCAGGACTCACTGCATACGAAAAACCATTCCTGACCATTTGGGGAGAGAATGATCCAGGTGAACTAGGCTCTTGCCAAAACCAACAAAACTTCATTTCCAATGTCCCAGGCGCTGCTGGAAAACCTCATACAAGACTTTCGGAAGCAGGACATTTCCTACAAGATGACCAAGGCGTAGAAATAGCCACCCAACTGGTCGCCTTCCTTCAAACAGATTGGAGTACAAGCGGAATGGATAGCTGTGAAAACTATGAAAGCCCCATTCAGAATGAATCTAGAAGTCAGTTCTTGGCTCCTCCCTCAGACTTAAGAGATTTCAGGTATGGAGAGATCATTCCCACTTTTGATTGTGGAAACGGACTGGTAACAGAAGTTTATGTTACAATGAGTTTTAATGACTGTCCAGAAAATGAGTGGTATCAACTAAATGGAAATGATATCGCCAACCAATTGGGAGCGGTGGCCATCAATATGAATGGTCCAAGACACTGGCTTGTAAACCAGAGTCAAGACAATAGTGGCAATGGAGGGGGAGCAGGAAAAATAACCACTTTTGGCACCCTTCAAATGCAGATGCGTGCACAAATAAGTGGGGTCATTGATGAACAACCTTTTGCCGAAAACTCCGTCGAGCGCTTTACGACTTATACCTACCAGGCTGGAAATGAAATATACAAATTGATCAGTCCACAAGGCGATGAATACATCATGCAGTCCTATAGCCGGATAGTTAATCCCAACTTGTCCATTAATGACTTGCCATCACTTGGTACTAGTCTCAACCTACCCACAGGCTGGACCTACCAGGTGGAAACCCTAACTGCTGATTTAGTTTTAGTAGCTGATGGAATTGCCATTGTCATCCAGGATAACTTGGAAAATTCTTATCAAAAAATCATAAAGTAAGCTACTTGAAGATGAAAAGAGTGGTAGTGCCATGATGCAGCATTACCACTCTCAAACAGTTACCCTATTTAGGTCCATATATTTCCCTATATTTTCCATTCTTCGTATCTGCGCCCTTAAGCCAATACCTTGTACGTGACATAAAGGAAGCTTATTCGTTGGATCGAGAAAGGACTGAAATAAGGCTATCATCATTTCAATACCAAAGCGTGATTTTGAAAGTAAATATGACCAATATCCTCCCCATTATCCTGGCTTTAATCCTGCCACTAGTTCGCTTGTATTCGATTGGTGATGAAGAAATTACGCTAAATTTCTCTCTTATTGTTTTATGGCTCTATTCGTCTTTAATCCTGTATTTTTTGTGGTATTTCTTTTGGCAATTGTGGGAGATCCGAAAAGGAAATAAGAAATGGTATGCTATGGCACTATTTGGCGTTCTTACAGGACTGGTTTTTATCTACGTTAAATCCTTTGGGACGATAATTGATGTAGGAACCTTTGATATTTCATCCATCAAGATACTTCCTCCTGTGATCTTGTTCTTGACGATTCAGTATGTCTTACAATCACAGCGAAAAACTTCACGTATTTTTTTGGAAAAAGAGCGCCTTCAAACAGAGAATTTTAAATCTCAGTTACAGGTTCTTCAAGCTAAGATTGACCCGCACTTCCTGTTCAATTCCTTGAACACCTTACGCTCCATGGTGCGACAAACACATGAGAATTCTGAACAATTCATCCTGAGTCTCTCTGATTTCTACAGGCAAACCCTTACCTACAATGAAAATACCCAACTGCAGTTATCGGAGGAATTGAAAGTATTAGAATCCTATCTTTTTTTGATGAAAAATAGAAATGAGGATGCGATAAAAGTGAAGTTCAATATTGATGAATCCCTCCATTCCTTTTTGCTCCCCACTTTGGCCTTGCAAATCGTCGTGGAAAATTGCTTCAAGCACAATAGCATGACTGCAAGCATGCCTCTTTATATCGAAATAAGCAGTACGGATGATGGCTATATAGAAGTCAAAAACAATCTTCAGCCTAAATTCGGAGAAGTAGAATCTACCGGTTTTGGTCTGAGTAATTTAGAAAAAAGGTATGAGCTAATGGGCATTTCCCAAGGCATCATCATAGCCCCATCCGATCAGCATTTCACGATTCGACTAAAGTTGATCAAGTGATACATCTCCTGATCACAGGTCCCAAAATCATGTTGAGAAATCCCAAAAAAGAAGCTTCCTAGCTTCTGGTATGGGAAGGAAACCCTCACCTTTCCTTAGGGACAAAAAAATCCCCTTACTCAAGCAGGGGATTTCTTGTATATCTATCAAATAACAGCTGACTACCTAAATTCCTTCTCCAGAATAAAGGGTTCATAATATCGCTGAGATTCCGTAATCACGATCAAATAATACTTCCCAAAGGGAAGATTTTTTTGGTAGGAAATTAGATTTTCCTTGTCGGCATCCACTAGATCATTATAGAGCATGCCAAGCTCTCTTAATTTTTCATCTAATAGTTTTATTCGAACCGCCTGTTTTTGGCGAGAGAAAAAACGGATGTTGATAATAGGATCGGCCGCACTTTCTCCTTCTATGATTTCAAAGGTGAAACCTGAAGGATTAGAATCGGTACGAACCTTTGCGACAGGAGAATGAATAACCTCTCCAAACTTATCAATATGGGTCACACGATAAAAATACACTCGGTCCTTTTCAACCTTGGAATCCAAGTGCTCATATGTACGTACATCCTCTCCTTCCAACCGTCCAAATAAGGTATCAATAGCCACAAAGTTCTTCCCATCACGGCTTCGCTCTACGAAATGGAAAAAGCAGTCTTTCTCGAAGTTGGTTTGCCAACTCAGGGTAACAAAGCCATCGTCATAATCCTTGATTTGGATGGCTCGGTAGGCTGTGGCAGGAATCAAATTGGTCGTCCTAGAATTAGCTTGCCATTGCTGGTTGATACGGACGAATGCTACAGCTGGGTCTACAGGATTTCTTAAATAAGCCCATTCCTCATCAGATTCATCTTGTAATTCTACAGAACCATCTCCATCTGGCAGGATCACGGTCGTCGGTAAGAATCCTACACTGGTATTGGGACTGTGTAGAAAGGCATCAACCACTGCCAAGGAGGGGCTTACCAGGACAACATAATCTCCTTCTAGCGGATTATCGACCACATTCGCCTCATAACTCGGCAATGACTTCATGACGATATTCAGATTTGAACCTCGATCTGAGATCTTTCCTATTCTCACAGAAGAATAAGGACGGATGTAAGTATTTGAGGGAATTTTGAAGGAATAAAAGCGAGATAGGATATAATAACCTGATATATCCACAAAACTTGTAGACTCATTAAACAACTCTACTCGATAGGCAGCATCGTTCTCTTTACCTGGAAAACCGGGAGCTACACGTGATATATAGACTTTTTGGGCGACAGCTGTCGATCCGAAAGTCAATAGAATCAGAAAAATGGTAAGCCTGAAAACAGGTCTGTTCATGGTTTGGGTTGAATGAAGCATATTACCCTAAAATCAAAAAACATGCCTGTTATGTCAAACCGATTAAAGCCTGCGTATTAGACCTATTATTTGGTCAATTCTACAATAAACTTATTCTTCTTTCCCTTCTGCAACTGGAAATACGAATTGAAAAAAGCCACCTCCAAGTCAACCACCATGTTGATGTCCTCAACTTTCTCCATGTTGATTCGGATGGATTTGTCTTTTTCAATGGCTCTTCTTGCCTCTCCCTTGGATTTGGTCACCCCTAGTTCCGTCAATAAATCCATGATCCCAATGCCCTTTTTGAGGCTTTTGGAGGAGATTTCCAGTTTATCGGAGGACTTGGTAATGGTTTCCCAGTCTTTTTGCGAAAGGGCTGCTAAGGCTTCGGGAGTCGTATTCCTTCCAAAAAGAAATTCAGTCAGATTCAACGCACTTTTCAAACCATCTTCCCCATGAACCCTAAGGGTAATGTCCTCTGCTAGGGCTTTGTGAAGACTTCTTCTTCCAGGATCTTTGTCGTGCTCCTCGATTAGGCTATCAATCTCATCCTTTTCTTTCAACGTAAAGATTTTGATGAAACGCTTGGCATCCTCATCACCCACTTTCAGCCAATACTGGTAAAACTCATAGGGGGAAGTCTTTTCGGCATCTAGCCAGATAGAACTTCCATCCTCCGACTTTCCGAATTTTTTACCATCCTCCCTTGTCAACAACGGACAAACGACCGCATAAGCCTTGCCACCAAGCTTCCTCCTGATCAACTCGGTTCCTGTGGTGATATTTCCCCATTGGTCAGATCCACCTACTTGTATTCTTACCCCTTTGTTTTCATACAAATGAAGGAAGTCATAGCCCTGAAGCAACTGGTAGGCAAATTCCGTGTAGGAAATTCCGCTATCACTGGCCATTCTCTTTTTCACTGACTCCTTGTTAAGCATGTAGGAAATAGGAATATGCTTCCCTACATCCCTCAAAAACCCAATGAAACGAGTGTGTTCAAACCAATCGTAGTTGTTGACTATCTGAGCAGGATTTTCAACTCCTTCAAAGTCCACAAAATAGGCCAATTGCTTCTTGATGCCTGCCACATTCTTGGCAATTTGCTTAGAGGTAAGGAGTTTTCTTTCCTTGTCCTTTCCAGAAGGATCACCAACCCGTCCTGTCGCACCTCCTACCAACATGATGGGAGTATGACCCGCACGTTGAAGATGCACCATCATCATCACTGGAATCAGGTTACCGATATGCATAGAATCACCCGTTGGGTCTACTCCAAGATAACCTGCTACCTTATTTTCCATTAGATATTCCTCTATACCTGGAATCATCTCGTGAATAAGGCCTCTCCAACGCAGTTCTTCTATGTAATTTTTCATATCAGCTGTTTATTTGCGGCGCTAAATTATATAACCCACAAACAAGGAGCAATATAGACGGCCTCATATGAAGCAGGTAATTTGATCAAAAAAGTATTTTGGCAAGATAATGGAAGGGACAAATTAGCTGAGAGCATGATCACCCCTTGAGCCACTCTCAGTTATTCGAAGGGAATCAAACGAAACTCATACCTTTGTTTCCTTAAAAACCGTTATTTTCAAAAGGATGTGAGGGAAATTTCACCTTCGATGTTAATAGAGTCGTAAGCAAGATTTACAGTTACCCAAAGTATTATCGGCATCACTAACCGCTTCATAATGAAACCTCAAAAATTATCCATCACCTTTCTGGTTACCATCGGATTGCTCGTGCTCCCAACTTTGTCTTTGGCCCAGGGGAAAAGTGCTTATCAAGAGGGAAAAAAGCTTCAGGATAAAAACAAATTCAAAGAAGCCATTCTCAAATACAATGAAGCGATCAACAAAGAGCCTGATAACTACAAATACTATTACCAAAGGGGAAAATGCCAGTATGCATTAGAAAGATATACAGGGGCAAAAACTTCCTTTGAGCAATGCGTGAAGCATCGCGCCAATTTCGGCTCAGGATATGCTTGGTTGGCAAGAACCTACCAAAGGCTAGAAAGATCCTCTGAGGCCATTAGAAATTATGAACTCGCGGCAGAATACGAGTCTAAAGGTGTCAATAAGCTGCAATACTATTTGAGATTGATCAACCTCCTGATCGAAGAGTCCCAATTTGACAAGGCAAAGGACGCTCTCAAGGAAGCCGAACCTTTGTCTCCCTCCAATGAAAACATCCTATATTTCAAGGGAAGACTAGCTGCAGAGGAAGGAAAACACAAAGAGGCCACCAATTATTATGAGAGGGCGCTAAATTCTGGCAAACTCGCCAAAGCATCCAATACCGTTAAGGCAAAATATTATTACGCCCTGGGGCTTTCCAGAAAAGAACTAGGAGATGACAAAGGCGCTCAAGCCGCTTTTAAAAATGCCTCATTCGGAGCCTACGCAGAGTTAGTAGCTGACGAAAAAGCTGCTGCAGGGCCTGCTTATCACTACAAACTTGCCTACAGCTATTATTTTTCTGAAGCATACGATGAGAGTGAGAAGTACATCAATAAAGTCATCGCGGATAAAAAAGATTACAGTGGAGCCTATGTATTGAAAGCTAAAATTGCCCAGAGAAAGGGGAATTTGAATGGAGCTATTCAGTTGTATAACAAAGCAGGTGTTGTAGAAAAAGACCCCTCCAAAAGATCCAAAATTCAAATCGAACTTGCTTCTCTACAGCTGTTGGCTGGAAGGCCAGCTTCTGCAATGAGTACCATCAGAAGTGTAGGTGTGACGGATTCTAAGATTGTAAACTCATCGAAGTACTTATCTGTGTTAGCCAAAATTCTGTATAAGAATGACAAGTACGAAGAAACGATCGAAACACTGGATAAACTGCTAGCCAAAAGAATTGATCCTAAACTCAAAGCCAAATACTCCTTCCTTCTAGGACAAGCTTGTAAAAAGGCAGGAATGGATGAAAAAGCCAAGGAAGCCTTTAAGGCAGCCATGAAGAGTGGTGCCTATCAATTGGCAGCCGAGTATGAAATGAAGGAAATTAATTAAAGAGGCTTGATCACCTAGGATAGAAGAGGACTAGTATAAGGAACCAATACTGATCCAAATGAACCGTCGAGTTATTCTTTTCATCCTTATCCCATTAGCCTATCTGGTTAATGAGCTTATCCCTCATGGAAATACAGCTGAACCTAGTACCCTAAGTACCAACACTCACGATGAATATAGATCCAGACTATCTCACACTACCTGGTTGGAAGAATTCATAAAGGAGGAAGATCCCGATTTACTAGAGATGGGATATGACCTATGTTGGAATTATTTCTCCATGTTGGAGGTAGAAAAAAATACTGATGCTTTTCCGATTACCATCTACCTCAAACCTAAAATAAAAGTCTCACTTGCTCGCTTCCTTCCCCTTTGGAAACCCGTTTCCTTTAAGATTACCTACGATTATAGCTGGGGATTGGCGGCTTTCGCAGATACCTATCTTCTAAACGCCAGTAGCTCAGGAGACTTCACCTTCAGTGGAAAAGCAACTTTTATAGGTCTGATGTCAGGAAGAGCCATAAAAAATAAATTAATCCTGCTGGCAGAAGAAGAGCTTTACACAATTGTCTCTGAAAAAGTTAGGGAAAGCATTGACGATGAACTCGAGGATGTACTGACAGCACTAGAAAAGGAATAATTCTTTTCAACCAGATAAGATTTTTAGCTGTCATTATGTTAAAGACATATTGATGGAAAAAGACCTCATCTTCCATGCACCTTCAAGCCGACGCTCTCTGGGAGACATTCTTCTTGAGCACCTCATCATGTCTGTCTTCGGCTTTATTGGTGGGGTAGTTTTGATCATCTATGGGCCTCTTTTACTTCCAGATGAACCTGACGCATTTCATGAGATGGTCATGGATTTCTATACCTACCAAAAACCCATCCTGATGGTTCCTCTTGGCATAGGAATGGCGATCCTATCCAACATCTATTTGGTATGGAAAAACAATCGCACCAACCAACTCAGCTCGATCCACTTAGAAAAAGGTCAGTACATATTTACCTTCGAAAACATCCTGAAAAATCGAGAAAAATCCCTCCGCTTTCCTTCGGAAGAAGTGAAAGCACGATCTACCTATAATTTCCCCTTAGGATTAGACGGGAGACCTGCCATTAAATTCTCCACCATTTATGATAAAAAGATCGGATATCTGAATTGGGACCATGTTCCCGCTATCTATAAGAGAACTTATATTCAAGAACTCGTCACTTATTTTCCTGAACTTTCTCTTTTAGAAAATTTCTAACATTGACACATCAAAGAGAAGGAATTAGCATCCTTCGCCAGTGTTCCTCTTTTGAGCGGAAAATCGGGCTTACTAATTTTCATAAGCGTCCTTAATGAACTGAACATGAAAAGATGGCTTATTCTGCTATGCCTGTCTGCCTTCCTTTTTCAGGCGTGTAGAGAATCACATGAAGAACGAATCCTTTTTTCCTCTGGGAGAAATGGGAATACCGATATTTTCATGATGAACGGAGAGGGCGAAGAAATTAAAGCCATCACCCATAGCCAAGCAGAAGAATGGGCACCAAGTTGGATCAATCGAGACGAGATTAGCTTCTTGAGACAAAATGAAGCAGGTATCCATCGAATAAAACTAAACCTCAACAACCAAACAGAAACATCTTTGCCACATCCTAAAGGCTGTATCCTGGATGATAAAAATGCCCTTTACAATCCCCATACAGGCCAAGAGCTCTACATGTGTCATGGTAATATCTTCGTAACCAATGGAGATCAACCTATCAATTTGACAGACCATATCGAAGGCGAATGTAACTATCCCATTTGGACAAGAGATGGAAAGGGTATCCTCCTAACACTATCTCAACAAGGCAATCAGGACATTTACTTGATGAATCTGAATTCTAAAAGGATGGAGAATTTGACCCATCATCCTGCCAATGATCAAAGGGCGGACCTTTCACCCGATGGTAAATATTTGGTGTTCTGCTCTGACCGCTTTAACCAAAATGCAGAAATCGTTTTACAGCACCTCGAGAGTGGAAAAGTCATGAACCTAAGTCAGCATGAAGGTTTTGACTTGATAGCTAGATGGTCGCTCGATGGAGAAAGAATTTACTATGGGAGCCGTCAGGACAACAACTGGGATATTTATTCCTATGACATGAAAACGAGAGAGCGAACAAGACTAACGAAACATCAGGAGTTTGATGGAGATCCAAGGATTTTCTAGGATATGATTATCTTGGACTAGACTTGCTCAACCAAAAACTATACTGATTTATGAAATTTCCTCATCAATTGGCAAGCCTCATTGCTTGTCTCTTTCTTTTTGTCCCTTTCTCATTCGGACAGGATTCCACCTCCACAAAGGCTCAACCCATTTTTGAAAATGGAGAGGCTCAGATCGTTGAGGCCTTTAGCGATCCTGCTGAATGGATTATTCATGACCTTTGGGTAGAAACTGAATTCGATACCGACGGAGACGGCAAACTCGATAGGATGCATGTAGATGTATTTCGCCCTATGCAAACTGAAACGGAGGGACTTAAATTACCCGTCATCTACAATACAAGCCCCTATTTTGCTGGCGTTTCTGGTAATCAACCTGGTACTTTTTGGAATGTTCGACATGAAATCGGAGAACAACCTCCCAAGAGATCTCACCCTTCCCCTATTAAAAGAAGAGGAGAGCGCCCCATCATCTCTAAAAGGATGACTCAAACGTGGGTACCAAGAGGATTTGTCGTGGTTCATTCCTCTTCCCCAGGGACAGGCCTTTCTGAAGGTGTACCAACCGTTGGTGGTGATAATGAATCCCTTGCCCCAAAAGCAGTCATTGATTGGTTGTGTGGAAGAACGATGGGATATACTTCCGTGGATGGACAGGAAGAAGTCAAAGCATATTGGTCAACCGGAAAAGTGGGTATGACAGGGACCTCCTACAATGGAACCTTGCCTATTGCAGCAGCTACCACTGGTGTAGAAGGCTTAGAGGCTATCATTCCCGTTTCTCCTAATACATCCTATTACCATTATTACAGGGCAAATGGCCTTGTCAGAAGTCCTGGAGGCTATTTGGGAGAAGACGTTGATGTCTTGTATGATTTTATTCACTCAGGTCCCGAAGAGAAGCGCCCCTATGGAGATGCCAATGTCCGTGACAAAGAGATGAAGGAAGGAATGGACAGAATCACAGGTGACTACAATGACTTTTGGGAAGGCCGAGATTATCTCAACAAACTAGACAAATACAAGGCAGCTACCCTTTTCGCCCATGGATTCAACGACTGGAATGTGATGCCTGACCATACCAATCGCATCTATCAAGCTGTCAAAAAGAAAGGCATACCCACTCAAATTTACTGGCATCAGTTTGGACATGGGGGCGAACCACCCCTTAGCATGATGAATCGCTGGTTTACGCGCTACCTACACGGAGTGGAGAATGGGGTAGAAAAGGATGCCCAATCCTGGATAGTCAGAGAAGGTGATCCACGAGATAAACCAACTCCCTATGATGCCTATCCTCATCCCGAAGCCAGTTCGGTTAAGCTATATCTAGCTGGTGGTGCTCCTGCACACGGCAAACTCAATACCTCAGCAGACGATTCTCAAGGTAAGGAGACAGTTGTAGATAACTTTTCTTTTGATGGAGCGGCCTTGGCAGACGCAGAATACACCAACCATAGATTAATGTACACCAGTGAAGTGTTAAACCAAGACCTTCACATTTCGGGTACACCTTCTGTAACCATCAAGGTTGCCAGCAATAAAAAAGCAGCCAATCTCTCGGTCTGGTTAGTATCCCTTCCATGGATTGAAAGCAGGTACACCCTGCCCACCGATAATGTCATTACCCGAGGCTGGGCCGATATCCAAAATTACAAATCGCTTAGAAAAAGTAAGCCCCTAAAAGAAGGGAAATTCTATGAAGTTACCTTCAATCTTGAGCCAGATGACCAGATCATCAGAAAAGGACAACGAATCGGCCTCATGATATTCTCGAGCGATAAAGATTATACCCTTAGACCAGATCCCGGAACGGAATTGACCATTGACCTAGAAGGAACTAGCCTGCTGATCCCAATTGTTGGAGGCAAAGAGCAATACATCAAAGCCATATCTGATCAATAAAAAAATAGACATCCATCGGCCGGAGTTAACAATTAGCTTCGGCCTTTTTTTGATTCCTACATATGAATTACCTTTGATGTGTATAGCTAAAAAATGATCCATGAAAACATTTAAACTCGACCCAGCCCTTAAGGATGATTACAGGCAAAAAAACATCAAAAGAAGGCTTATGATGTTTGTAGCCTTTATGGTATTCTTTTTCTTCACCTTTTTCGCAAGCGCCGATTACTCTGACACAAGTATTATTATCGCGATAGTCGTAGCTGGGCTTTTTACTGCCTATTCTGCCTTAGGCCTATTTTTTTCCCTGAGAAGAATCAAAAAAGAATGGGAGAGTTTTGAAATCAAGATTGGTGAGGACCAAATTCAACGAATTTATCCAGGCTTAAAAGATGTTACCCTCCAACGCTTCGGAATCTCTGGTATCCACCAAGATCGAAGAGGAAACATCTATATTCGCAGCCTAAAAGACAAAGACAGGGTCAATATCATCATCACGACCATGGTTGAGAAAAGGGAAGAAATCCTACAATTACTGGAAGGATTTGGCGATATCACCCCCTATAAGGCCAAAGCCAGGGATTGGATACAGTTTGGACTGGCTATGCTCGGATTCATTCTAACCTTGGTCTATTTTAGCCTTGAGTCCTCTAGCTTCACTTATGTTCTAGGAGGTATATTGATTATATATTATTTCTACTTCATGATCAGAATATGGAGGAATGATCAAGCGCCAGTCAGGGTAAAATGGCAAGCTGCCCTCCTCTTCATCCCTTTACTTGCCATCCTTATTGGTATGGCTCCAGCCATTCTGGAATTACTGGGTCAATAGTACGCCTATTAACAATGAAAATGGGCCAGAAGCATTCTACTCCTGGCCCATTTTTATCATTTAAGACCTTTTATCGAATAATGAAGGACTGGGTATTTATAGGAACCCATTTCCCATTGGACTGTAGCTTAATTCCCAGCAATTCTCCTACGGGATCATCCCCGCTTGTGGTATGTCGAAGCATATCATTTGGCCCTACTGTGATATCCATAGAAGTAGATTTCTCAGAACGATAGACACGAATGTCATCAAAAGCAGCCTTGGCATTACCCGTTCTTAGGGAGATGAATTTCCCAGATTGATGGGCTCTCCCTGGATCTTTCCACGAAACTACTTCCTGATTATTGAGGTAAGCCGTTATTTGCCCAACCGAAGGGTCATACACCACCTTGATATCGTTAAACTCTAAAGAATTAAAGCTTACATTCTTCATGAAATTTATCCCCGGCATGCTGTTGTCATCCGAACGGTAAATCTCGACTCTATCTGTTCCGTCTTTATAGTGTCGAAACCAAACCATATAGGAACTTCCTCTGTTTTTCCCACTTCCTTGTGAGGCAAAGAAGTGCATCCCAAACCTCACATTGTCCTTGTCCTCCAATAGCTTCACTTTGTAGTGATAGAGGTATTTATGCTTGTTGTCCTGGGTCAATGGCAAATAGAGATTGCTGTTACTTTGATTGGCATCTGCTTGATCCAATTCACCGTTGACAATCTTCCAATTACCTGCCTTGGATTTCCAACCCGTCAGTTGAGTTCTACTGAAGTCATCTCTGGCAAAACCAAACTTCCCATTTGCGCCCCATTTTTTACCATCATAATCACTCGCCATCACAAATAAGTCTCCGCCTCCTTGTTCTAAAGCAGCTTCAAAATCTCTATTGTAAACGGGCAACCCATTATTTCCACCATCTCCAGGTGTCGCCGTGGAACCAAAAGTTGAATTGGCAAAGGTAGGCTGAGACCAGTGAATAAACCCATCGATTACCAATGACTCTACCAAGAACTTCCCATCCTTGTTAATAGGGCTATCAGCCTTGCCTGTGCTTATGCTCACCTTATCCGTTCTGTTCTTGTAAACTCTAAGGTTATCATAAACCGTAACACTATTTCCCGTTCGTAGAGAGATTCCCTTTCCTGCACGTATGGGATAAGGATCTGTCCAAGAAGCTACTGATCGGTTGTTGACATAAACTTCTATCCTTCCCTTCTGAGGGTTGTAAATAGTTTTGAAGTCGTAAGCCTTGTTGTCTTTGAGGTCAAAGGGCTTTTGAACCTTACGATCATATTCGTTAAAGGCAGACTTATAAATTTCAACATTAGCACCTTCGTCCGTTTTCCTAATCCAGATAAAGTATGAATTTCCTCGATTTGCCTTTTCGGGTTCACTACAAAAGAAGTGGAAACCATGACGCATGTTGGAGCCATTCCCAATCATTTTTGATTGCCAGCTGTAGATATAGGTAGCATCTCCCGTTTGGGATAAGGGAGCATAGATGTTGGTATTATCATCTGACACATCAGACTGAACCAAACGCCCATCTTGGACAAACCAAGTTCCATCTGCGATCTTCCAATCTGTAGGAAGTCCCTTGTCGAAATTATCATATCGAAAGCCTGCTCTGGAATTGGCTTTCATTCCTTTGCTTCCATCCTGGGCGACCAGATAAAACCTATTTACCAATCCTCTACCACTTCGGTCCCGATCTTTAAATGAAAGGCTAAAGTCAGTTTTGTAGGTAGATTTTAACTGGGGACGGGTTTCAGGAGGATAACGCGTCAAATATAAATCTGGATCAAAACTCCCAATCGCTACATTTGCGGGAGGGTCCGGAGTAGGGGCAGGATCAACGGGGTCTGGATCAGGGGTAGGATCAGGAGTTACCACGACAGAACCCCCAATAGACCTCCATGTGGCGATCCAACCTTGTCCAATCACCATAGGGTCAGACTCAAATAAAATACTCATCCCGTTACCCGTAGAGGTAAGAGTAGGAGGATTGTTTGAGCCTGAAAAGGTTCCCATCTTGGTAGCTGTACCGATATCAGTTCCATCATAAATGGTCAGAAAGTCCTCATTTGCTTCAGTATCAAAGCTTGTAAAGGTTAATTCTACTTTCCCACCATTAGGAGGAATGATGCGATAAATATATTTTTCCTTGTTGCTATACTGAGCCAATCGGCCACCTGTATCTAAAAACTTTCCTGAATTTGCTCTTACAGTATATACTTGGGCTTCACTGCTTCGAATGATATTGGGGGCAAGAAAAGATGTTCCTACCCAGCCAGAACTTTCATTCCCACATTCAGACCTTACCTGCCATTCGAAAACGCCATTAGCATTGAGGCCACTGACTACTTGTTGGGTGCCATTCACTTTGTATTCCTGCCAGTCATTTTCATTATTCTGGCGAATCTTAAGTGTATATCTAGTTGCACTTCCATTCCATGTTAGCTTAGCACTTAAGGGAGTTAATTCTGTAGCAAGTAAATCTGTGGGTACCCCACAAGCATCACTTGTCGTTTGAGATCTATATCTGATGTGGTAGCCTGAGCGTGTTGTTCTACAATCAGACCTAAACTCGAGGTAAAACTTTCCACTATTCGCAATGAGATTCGCAGGCTTTCTGGAACCAGAGAATCTTCCCAAGAATCTACCATTAGGGCTTTCTCCATCATAAATGTCCATGTAGTCGAACTTGGTCCCGTCTGAACCCACTTCAAGGTTGAAGGTGAGAAATTCAAGGGATACAGAGGTCGCACCTGCGGGCTTGATCACATAAGCCCTTCTCTCCATGTTTCCGTAATTGTTATTCTTTTTACCCGTATCCAGAATTTCTCCATTTTTACGGGTAAAGACCTTAGGAGTAGCGGCCCCATTGATCAGTCGATAATACCTTTCCCAATCCCAATATTTTCCTGGATCAACGTGTGAGTTTCCTCTAAAGTGTTGATGACCTTTGACGTGGTAACAGGTATTGCTCAGTTCGTTGATACCCTTGGTCCCAGGTCCAGTAAAGGTTTTCAAGGGATCAATGTTATTCCTCTCGCAAATATCTTTGACAAGGTCTGCCGAAGACTGGTACATGGCCTGGGTATACCAAGCCGCCCCATCGTCAACAAATCCTTCGTGCTCAATCCCGACTGCCTCCGCATTGTCTGTACGTACGTGGAAGGCACGGTCTTTTTCACACACCATCTGGGTTACTTGCCCATCCGAAGCACGGATAATGTAATGGGCTGATACCCTTGCATCGCGGTTCCTAAACCATGAAATAGCACTTGAATAGGAACCTTGAATGGTATGTATGGTGATGTATTTGATTGTTTTGTTCCCTCGAGAACCATAGTTATTAGAATGGGCTTTTTTCCAAACTGCCCCTTCAAAATCTGGATTAGGGCTGGCAGAAGTACAGCCTGCCCCATCAGTTACTCGAAATTCCTCCCCCGTTTCAGAAGATACCCTTTGCTCAGAGACCGTCACCTTTTTAGCATTGAGGACGCGATAATTATTAGGGCCAAATACTGACTGTATATCAATATTTCGGCTCATCCTGTGTCCCGTCTGGGTGTGTGGGTTCTGCATCTCCCTTAAGATCCCATAGAAATGCTGGTCATTTGCATATTTATTTAGTAGCTCTTCTTCATTAGGTAGCTCACTCAGCTCATCAACAATGACCTTATGGGTCTCAACCCTATTGTTCATCAATCGGTAATTTCCTTGTAGCTTGGAATAAGCCGAAGCATAGGCCAGAATATTGATTCGAGGGTCTTTCTTAATTTCTTCGATGCTATAGCCTGATAGTTCAGAAACGGTAATCAAGCTATTCTTAAAATAATCTTGCCCATTCTCTACTAGCCCCATTACCCCAAAATAGGTAGGTAGACCTTGACAACTTGGTGTTCCATCGAGATGGGTTAGTCGAGAATTCGTATAGGCAACGGCCTCTAGTAAGCCCTGAGGAACTGAGGGAAATTTTGTATAAGCCTCATCAAAAAATGCCTTGTATTTTCCTTGTTGAGCATAAAATGGTGAACTGATTCCTAGTGTAAGAAAAAGAAATAGGATCAGTCGAAAGAAAAGAGCATGTTGCGTTTGGTTTGTGTAATGCATAACAGCTTGGGATTTGTAACCTGTCAGAATCGCGTTTATTGGGGCTGTATGGATAAAACGAATATATATGATTCCATCATAACCTACTAGGAAGGCTAACGTATACCAGAAATGTAATGTGGTTCTTTTTATTTTTAAACTTTCAATAAAAATTAGAACTTTGCATCAGAATCATATATCAGTATACTACGTATGCCAGAACCAATAGATATAAAAAAGCGGACAGAATTTTTTATTCGTGATCTTCATGCCCGCGAAAATATGCGCCTGGGATGGTATCGTCAGTTTGGTTTTGGTGCAGAAAAGACTCGTTATCTCAGAGAGAGAAAAGCCCATCACATTGCATTCCTTAGAGACTTACTAAGAAAACGCGGCCTGGGTCCAGTATGGTATGCCCGCATGTTTTACCTACTTGGCCATGGCTTTGGCTTTTTCTCGGGCTTCCTACCTAGAAAATTCCTTAACAAAATCGAAGATACACTAGAATCATGGATTCTCCTTCGTTATCGCAAATATCTGAAGGAAATGAAGCTTGATTCTACCCTTAGATCCATGATCGAGTCCCTTCAGCTAAAAAGGTTGAACCACAATGAACCTGCGCCCGAGGTCATGAACCTCATAGAGCACTACGTAGGGGAACAGGAAAAAGTACTTGAGGGAGAAAGACCTCATGCCTTTGGCCACTTGGAAATCACGGTTTGATCATTTTCTCCATATCCTTTAAAAGAGCCTCCATTGTGTGTCGGTCAGAGGTACCCATGTGAGATACACGTAAAATGTTTCCTTTGAGTTTTCCTTGACCAGATGACAAGGTCCATCCATATTCTGATTTGAGTCTGGATTTTATTTTTTCCATGTCCCAATTCTCGAAAGAAAATGCTGTTAAAGCCTCGGAAGCAGGCTGAGCATAGATCTTCCCGCCTAGTTTTTCCAATCCTAATCGAAAAGTTCGAGCAGATTGATGACTCTTGTCCCAAATGGCAGGTAACTCCTGTCCTTGTATGGAAGCAAGGGCTACATCAAGGCCATAAAGTAGTTGGGCAGGAGCCGTAAAGGGATGGGTAAACTCCTTATTCGATTGAATATAGTTGTAGAGATTCCTAAAGTCACCGCTATGGCTTGGCTTCAATTTTCCTACTGCCAGATCTGACAAGGCAAAAGCTACTGTCCCAGCTGGATTCATCAAGGCTTTCTGCGCCGAAACGATACTTCCGTCTATCTGCCAAGCATCATGATAATAGGGCATTACGCCGACGCTGGTAATGGCATCTACCACAATGAGGACACCGGGAAAAGCTCTCTTGATAGCAAAGGCTATATTCTCCACATCCACAATGACACCTGTCGAGGTTTCGCTATGGGTAAGGATCACACCTGCTACATTCGTATCCAATTGATCCAGAACCTCAGGGGTAGAAACACCTTCTCCCCATTTTTTTTGAAGCTCGATTACCTCAAGTCCTTGTAATCTCCCTTCGTCTACCCATCGGGCACTAAATTTCCCATTGTTGACAACCACCACTTTTTCCCCAGATTGAAATAGGCTATACATCATAGAGGCCACACCAAAGGTGCCACTTCCCATCATAGTACCTACCGTTTTAGCTTGAAAAAGATAGGATAGCCTTTCCAACAAGCCTTTGTAAAAAACTTGAAACTTAGGACTCCTATGGTGGATTACATCTTTGTTGATAGCCTCAAGGACAAAAGGAGGAACGAAGACCGGGCCAGGAGTTAAAAATTGGTTCATACCTTTGTGTCAATTGTTAAGGAAAGCTCCATACCAAAAACGAGGTATGCACAACCTTTCCGACGAAGATAAGTTGTTTGTACAAATTTAAACGATATGAATATCCTCATTACAGGAGGTACAGGTTATATAGGTGGTTTTCTTGTTCCAGCACTTTTGGAACAGGGCCATAACGTTACTATTCTGACACGTTCAGGAAAAAAATCAAAGCAGCGCGGGAAGTCCTATTTGAAGTGGAATGGAAAGGAGATGCCTATTGGCATAGGTATATTCGATGCCATCATCAATTTGGCAGGAGCTAATATTGGAAAGCTATCTTGGACAGATGAAAACAAGAAGCTTTTCTGGGATAGCCGAGTCGACGTTACCCAGGCATGCACAGACTATATCAACAGATCTCCCAATCCCCCCAAAGTCTTCCTTTCAGGTTCTGCAGTAGGATATTATGGAATTGATAGAGACGAAGTCGTAGATGAGACGTCAAGTCCAGCTAATGACTTTCTAGGCGAATTGAGTGTGGCCTGGGAAGCTGAAGCCCTCAAAGCAAAATGCCGTACAGTCATCCTGCGTACAGGGGTAGTGATAGGCAAAGGAAGTGAAGTTACTGAGCGCTTGAAGCCTTTGTATCAATTGTATTTAGGTGGAAAAATTGCATCGGGCAAACAAGGATTTCCATGGATTCATATTCAGGATGAAGTTCAGATTATCCTGAAAGCCCTTCACGACAACAGCATGGAAGGCCCCTACAACCTGGTGGGACCAGAAATGTTGAGTCAGAAAGAGTTTTCCAATGCCTTCGCCAAGGCGATGAAGGTCGTAGATTTTCTGCCCATCCCAGGTTTTGCTATGTCAATTCTGTTTGGAAGAGAAAAGGGAGAGTTATTGACCGGAGGGCAAAAGGTCGTTCCCAAGAGACTACTGGAAGCAGGCTACGAATTCCTTTTTAAAGATGCTTTAACTGCCTTGAAGGATATTTTGGAAGATTAGAATCCAATAAAATCAGGCCTTATTCCTCCATAACGGATCAGGTCCTGGTACTCTGCCACTATTTTTTTGATATAGCGCTTTTTGTCGAATATCAATTTCGCAAAGTAGGTGCCCGATGATTCGCCTCCATAGAGATAGAGATAAATATAATCCCCATTCATAGAGGTAAAGGCAGATAAGGGCTGTTTGAAATAGCCCCCGTCACATAAGTTGGGATTGTACAAATCCTGATAGGCCTCCTTTGGAACAGGTATATTTCTCCTTCCTAAACGCATGCTAATGGAATCAATCACAGTAGCAGGTAAACTTTCTACAGCACCATATGGAATCAATCCATCAATCTCTTGTATAAGGCCATTTTCCTCTTGTTCGTAGACGATATCATGCCTCTGAGGATCAAATTTTCGCGTAAAGATCTCGATATACAGCTCTTTTCTTTTCCCTAGGGTATCATGGATAATGAGCCCTGTCTCGCTACATTCACTCAAGCAAAGTGTAGGCAATAACAGTCTGTTGGACACAAACATTACATCGTGGGGCTCCTCTAGAATATTCCTAATCACATGCTCAATGAAAGCACTGTCTCCTTCTATCCCTCGCTTGGTTTCTTTCTTAAAACTAGAACCTCTAATAGTGGCCAAATGAAGTTCATGCTCCGCTTGAGCCATCCCAACATATGGCATAAGCAGTAGACATATCAGAAAAATCCCACAATATTTCATTCGCTATACATTTTGCTGCCAATAAAATAGGAAATAAGCTGCATCTACACACCATGAGAATTAGGGGAACTTGCGATATCAATTGACCATGGCCTCATAAATTGCCTCATGAATGCGCTGACGAATACGCAATTCATTCAGCGTCCAATTGGATACTCTTGGATGGACTCTATTGGCTAGGAAAATGTAAATGAGGTCATTATCAGGATCTACCCACACACAAGTTCCAGTAAAGCCCGTATGGCCATAAGTTGAGGGAGGGGCCATATAAGCTGCAAAGTTGTTTCCACTTTCACCCACCATATCAAAGCCATATCCTCTGTTGCCTTTCTGGACGGAGGTAAAATTATTGATGGTTCTTTTTTTGATGAACTGCTCCCCGCCGTACTCCCCTTCCTGTACCAACATTTGAAAGAGGTGGGCTAGATCTCCAGCATTGGAGAAAAGGCCTGCATTTCCTGATACACCACCCAGAAGTGCTGCTGTTGGGTCATGAACATACCCTCTTAGCAATTGATTCCTCCAACGATCCCTTTCTGTTGGGATCAATCTATCTCTCCTAATTTCTTTCCTAGGATTAAAGCGTATGTACTGTAGTCCCATTGGCCCATAGATTTTTTCCTCCAGGAAGGAGTCAATGGGAATTCTATTGACCGAATCAATAGCCTGTTGAAGAAGAAAGAAGTTGACATCTGAATATTTGTAAGGCTTTCCAGGAGCCAATTCAAGTCCTTTGGTCTTTTGCCAAAGGGTATCCAAATAATCCTGCCTCATAAAAAAGCGGTCGGCTACCTGCACAGTATGCCGAGGGTCCTTCCTTGGACGAAAGTATTTTCCATACCTCCCGTAACCCTTTTTCCAAGACAACACAAAATCCCTGATTGGCAAACCAGCAGGTAGCCCTGAATGATGTGTAAGCAGGTCTTTTACCTTCAAGCCAAATATTCTCGAATCCTGAATCGATTTTCCTCCGATTCGGGTAGTGATGATCATCAGACTGTCCTCATTATGAGGAAGAGTATCAATGATCAATCCAGGCTCATAACGCTGTACCACAGGAATGATTTGAATGGCTGCCGTACTATCTGCTCCTAAAGAATCCGCTGAAGATATTTCCTTTTGAATGGCAATAAAACTGGTATCGATGAAAGCAATTGAATCCAATACGACCCTCTCGTCTTCAAAGTATCGAGAAAGCCTATGATTCAAACGCATTTTTCGATCATCCACCATCCTCATCACCCCAATTGTAGTTGCGGCCACCTTAGTAACTGAAGCAATGTCGTATAAGTCGGTTCGAAGCGTAGGCCTACGTCTAGCATAGGTATGATGTCCAAACGCCTTGTCATATACTACTTGGCCATCTTTGACGACCAATACCTGACAACCGGGAAAGGCGAGGTTATTCAATCCTTCATAAACGATGGTATCAATGCGTGAAAGGGCTACTGGATCCAATCCCTTCTCTTCAGGTGGTCCATAGCTCAGCCTGCTTTTTCTTAACCATTTTCCTTCTCCATAAGTAAGAGATGAATTCAAGGAAAGAGGTAGGACATTATTGAGTTCCAATCCTCCAAAAAGTGCCTGCCCCAACAACTCCTGAGCAAATTCCTCTTTGTGATATACTTGAATCAGGTTAAAAAACTCGGAAAAGGGCCTCAAACCATTTAGCTCACCAAAATTGATGACCATGATTTTTTCGTTTTGGTCGAGTTCTTTTAATGAGGCCCAAAAAGCATGGTGTTTGATGGTGTCAATTTCACCAATATTGGAGGCCAGAATAATAGGATCGTACTTTCTGAACTTCCTTGCGTCAAGAAAGGGAAGGGGACCATTCGCTTGAGGTGTGATATGCGTATGGCTTACTGGACCATATTTTCTCATCTGATTCAGTAAAACTGGCATTTCCTCCCCTAGGGTAATCAAATGTACTGCTGCTCTTTTCAGGTCATTTAGAGGAAGGAGTTTATCGACGTCTCGAACCACGGTCATAGTGGATTGTTCCATTTTTCGGTTCAGCAACCTGGCTGAGACTGGAAACACCACAAATTCAGGATTGTGTTCATCAAGTGAATGATCACTGGCCCCTGTCCATTCCTTAGCCTGAAAAATACGGACCACATGTTCATTCAGATCTTCTACGGTAAGCTTATTTTCCTTGTAAACTTTCAGTATGGCCTTGTATACGGGTACAATTTGCTCAGGAGTCAATACAATCATATCCGCACCGGATTTGGCAAATTGTTCTGCCCAAGCATTGTAATCAAGCAGGGAGTCAGGCATCGTGGCAAACAATAGTCCTTCAAAGAGGGCTGATGTTTTGATCCGTCTCTGAATAAGGTTCTTCTTGTAGGCTCCAGGATTGATTTTATCAATTTCTCCTTGGTCCATCGACAAACCTGATAGACCTCTGCGGGCTACCTGTTTGTATACCCACAGAAGACTGTCTCTTTTTAGGGTATCCCGCATGCGAGGGTAGTATAATTTAGTCTCTCCTAACACATACATCATATTGTTGTGCTGGACTGACTCTGCTGTTTTACCCAGTTTTTTTGCAAAACGAATCATGTTCTCTTCTGAGAATTGATCGTTTGGGGCATGATGAATGAAAAAATGATAGCCCCAACTTTTTAATTGTCTGGAGGTAGTCTGTGCAGCCAATTGGATAAGCGTATCAGAGCTTATCTGACCAAGGCCAGCATGGGTGGGGAGATAATAGGAATTGGGCGAAAGGCGAACATTTTCAACCCCCATTAAGGGTGTAATTCCTTTGTATTGGCTAAGATACTCTACGATTCCTGCAAGCGAATCCATAGGATATCCATTCCAAAGGAATCCACCTAGCCGCTGTACTTGTTGGACCTCCTTTTGATTGATGCTGGAATCATGATCCATCCTGACGATGAACATTTGCAGAATTCTATCTCGGATAGACATCGTATCTACCGTCGCTTCAATTCTTGATTCGCTAATTTGAAGGAATCCTACAGGTCTGTCCATTTCCTGACTGGAGTAAGTCGGAAACATCGTGTATAGGATGACTCCCATACACATAAAAAACGCTATGACCTTTTGATTCCTCATATTCAAACATATCTAATCCAATCCCAACAGATTGGTGCATCTTTTTAAGGTTATCATAACTTTCTGAAGGAGGTATATAACTACTTCCCACAGCTCCTACAACTTTATCGGGCTTATTTATCCAGGTCAGGCTAAATTATCGAAAATCTTCAGCAGTCTTAACAAAATTCAGCTATAAATATTACGGCTAAGCAGATAGTACGTTTTGATTCATGCGTTAAATCTCAAAAAATAAAAGCAGCCTGCAATGAGGCTGCCCTGAACGGATTATTTCGTATCGCGAATGAATTATGCGATGAAACTATTTTTTGTCAATTCATATAAGAAAATACAAAAGATTTCATGACAATTCTTTCATACTTTCGTCAAAACTTACTTAGGCTACTGCTGCTACTTCGTCTTTTTCTACCCTAAGGTTATTGATAATAAATTTCTGTCGATCAGGTGAGTTTTTACCCATGAAATAGGACAGCAGTTTTTTCAGCTCTGTATCTTTTTGCAGCAGAACAGGCTGTAATCTGATATCATCCCCAATAAATCTCTCAAATTCATCAGGGGAAATCTCACCTAGGCCTTTGAACCTAGTAATCTCTGGATTGCTACCTAGTTCAGCCATCGCAGCTTGTTTTTCCTCTTCTGAATAACAATAGATGGTCTTTTTCTTGTTTCTCACTCGGAACAAGGGTGTATCCAATATATACAAATGACCTCCTCGGACCAGATCAGGGAAGAACTGCAAAAAGAAGGTAAGTAGAAGTAGTCTAATGTGCATCCCATCTACATCTGCATCTGTTGCAATGACTACATTGTTGTAACGAAGATTGTCTACACTGTCCTCAATATTAAGGGCATGCTGAAGGAGGTTAAACTCCTCATTTTCATATACCACCTTTTTAGTCAGCCCGAAGCAGTTTAGCGGCTTACCACGAAGTGAAAATACGGCTTGTGTATCGACATCTCTTGCCTTGGTAATAGAGCCACTAGCGGAATCACCCTCCGTGATAAATAAAGTCGTTCCTAGCTTTTTCTCTTCCTTACCGCGTTTGTCGTTCAAGTGAACCTTACAGTCTCTAAGCTTTTTATTATGAAGATTTGCCTTCTTAGCTCTTGAATTAGCTAGTTTCTTGATGCCGGCAATTTCTTTGCGCTCTTTCTCCGATTGCTCAATTCTTTTCTTAAGTGCATCTGCGGTTTCTTTGTGTCTGTGCAGGTAGTTATCGAATTCTTTTTCTACGAATCGAGTAACGAATGTACGCATCGTTTCACCTCCAGGTGCCACATGAGTCGAGCCTAATTTGGTTTTGGTTTGGGATTCAAATACAGGCTCCATCACACGAACACTCACAGCCGCAATGACACTCGCACGGATATCAGAAACGTCATAGTTCTTATTGAAGTGGGTACGAACCGCATTTACAATACCTTCACGAAAGGCCTGCAAATGCGTTCCCCCTTGGGAGGTGTACTGACCATTTACAAAAGAATAATACTCCTCTCCATAGTTGTTGCCGTGTGTAATGGCAAGTTCGATATCATGCCCTTGAAGATGGACAATGGGATAGCGGAGACCATTTGGGTCAGTTTTATCTGTCAATAAATCAAGCAGACCATTTTTTGAGAAGTAACGCTCCCCATTTAGGTAAATGGACAGTCCTGCATTCAGATAGGTGTAGTTTCTAACCTGATTTACAACATAATCAAGTAGAAATCTATAGTTCTTAAAAATGTCCCCATCAGGCTGAAAAAAGACGGAGGTACCATTCTCCTCTGTGGTTTTGCTGATTTTATGATCCTTGGTTATTCCTCCATAGGCAAACTCGGCAACTTTTTTCTTACCATCCCTTACTGACTCAATTCTAAAGTAGTCTGAAAGTGCATTCACGGCCTTCATACCTACACCATTCAGCCCTACTGCTTTTTTAAAGGCTTCCGAGTCGTATTTACCTCCTGTATTGATCTTGGATACACAGTCAATCACCTTCCCTAACGGAATACCTCTTCCATAATCCCTGACTGACACCTCTCCCTCTTTAATGGTAACTTCAATTTTCTTCCCGTTGCCCATTACATATTCATCGATCGAGTTATCAATGATTTCCTTTAGCAAAATGTAAATCCCATCATCTTGAGAGGAGCCATCACCTAACTTTCCAATGTACATCCCTGGACGCAAGCGAATGTGTTCACGCCAGTCGAGGGACTTGATGCTATCCTCGTTATAAACCGGAGCCTTAGCCATAAATTATTCTTGATACTTGATTATCAGACAAACACGTTAAAAAAATTAGCAAAAGACGCTGAGAATTGCGTGTAGAAAAAAAATGCTAATTCTACGAGCCTGTTTAAAACTAGGAATAAATCCGTGCAATCAAAATTAGTAATTACGGACGATCTGTGGATAAGTTGGACTTCCTATTTCCCTATTGAATGAAAATTCTATTTATGAAGCCAGTCCAAACTCCTAATCCTAAGAAAACCACAGGGTTTCCTCCCTACTTTTGATGTCCATTCAGGATATTTTCTTGTTTCAGGAAATATTCAGCCATGTAAGTAGACTTGCAATCTTTCCTATAGGTTTCCAAAAATTGTATTCATATTATGGTTGGTAAGATCGGAATCAATATGCTGAAAAAGATAGGATTCATACTGCTCATGTTCACCTTTTGCTCTCTACATGGGCAACAGTCTTTGTTCCAGTTTGAGTCCTTTTTTATTGAAGACGGTATTGCTTCCAATATGGTCTATGATGTCACCCAAGACAAGGATGGATTTATATTGGTAGGGACAGCTAATGGGCTCAACAGATTTGATGGGACCACCTTCAAAAGGATGTATCACTCCAATACACCAGAAGAAGGGAAAACACTCAGTAGCCTTAGGATCAAAGCCCTTTTGGTAGATAGAAAGGGGAACATATGGGTGGGAACCCAAGGAGGAGGAGTCAATAGAATTGATTACAACAACCAAACTATTTCCTACCTCAGACATATACCCAACGATCCCAATAGCTTGAACCACGATGAAATTCTGTCCCTGGCTGAAGATAGCACAGGAAATATTTGGATTGGGACCGAAAATGGATTGACGATTTACGATCCTGAAAATGATAGATACTATCAACATTTCCATGACGAAAAAGACCCTACCAAACTCTACAAACCTGGTATCCTCAACATTACAGTAGCTCCCAATGGTACAGTCTGGATTTCTTCATGGAATGGGATCGTTCAAAAAGCAGTTCTGAGAGGAGGCTCTAAGGATCTTGATAATATTTCTTTTAAGCGATACCCACACAAAGATCTGGAAACCGACACACCTTTTGACCAAGCCATTTGGGGCCTAAAAATAGACTCAAAAGGTAAATTATGGGCCGGCTCATTTGGGTTGGGTTTTATCACCCTTAATGCTGATTCAAGCTGGGAACTGTTTAGGGAAGATCTCAATACAAAATTAGAGTCTAGGATCTTCAGCATAGAGGAAGATGATAAGGGGCGATTCTGGATTGGCTCATCCTCTGGACTAAACGTAGTAACCTTTGAAGCAGATAGCCAGGGGAATCGTGATTTCTCCTCCTTTTCGGTCGACAGTCTTTATTTCAGGCCTAATTTCTCAGACCTCATACCTGCCAATCAGATCAGGAAAATTTTTCAGGATAATGAAGGAATCATTTGGATAGCTTGTGAAGGAGGTCTAGCCAAGTATGATCCCTTTATCAGTAGGTTTGTTCCCTTTCTTTTTGATCAACAAAACGGCTTTCCCATCGCTGTAACTGCAATTTCTAAGGACTCTGCAGGGAAAATCTGGGCTGGAACGGAAGATGACGGCCTTTACTGCATAGATGAGATTGGACAAAACCAAGACCATATCACAGGATATCCAGACCAAAATTTCTTCATTCCAAAGGGAAGAATTAACTGTATCCAAACTTTTAACGACCAACTGTGGATCGGTTCGCATGAAGGACTAACAGTATTCAACCCATTTAGAAAATCCAGTAAGCACTATCCACTAAAAAATAGAATCACACGTACATCGCCCTCCATCAAACAAATTAGCATGGGCCCAGAGGGATTCATTTGGTTGGCTTCTCATGATGGCCTAATCCGGCTCAATCCTACAGATATGTCCTACCAACACTACCGGCCAGAGATGGAGGAAGGATATAAACTACCCGATCATTTGATCAATGTGATCAAGTTTGACGGAGCCAAAAAAGCTTGGATAGGAGCTGAAAATGGAGGAATCATTGAGGTGGATTTTCTTGATAATTATAAGTTGACCTACACCTCCCATTATCCTAAACCAGGGGATGTCAACAGCCTTACCAATAAGAACTTTCGATCTATCTCCATTGACGAAAATTATGTTTGGGCTGGCGGAGGTCAGGGCCTTTTCAAGTTGAGGAAGAAAGATTTAACTTTTTCTCAATATGGATTAGAACATGGTTTGACGACACCTCACCAAACCTCCCTTATTCAGGACGAATTTGGTAATGTCTGGTCTGCTTCAAATCCGGGGATTACCAAGTATAATCCTTTGCTCCAACACTTTACCACTTTTGGCAAAGCATTTGGGATCAAAAGTGTCAACCATTATGACGGAGGATCCTACAAAGACAAAGACAACATTCTATATTTTGGAGGAGACAATGGATTCTCCAAAATAGACCCATCTGAACTTATCCATTCCTTTCCGGTACCAACTATCCATATGGACCATATCAAGATCAACAATAAATTGGTCGTGGTGGGTGAAAAAGATGAGGAGACAGGTACCGTAATCCTTAAGGAGAAACTTTCTCAAACCAGCAAATTGTTGCTACGCCCTCAACATAGGGTCATTAAAATAGAGTTTTCCGTTCTCAACCAAAGATTCCCTAAAGAAGGAAATGTAGCCTATCGCCTATTGGGCCTAGAAAACTCCTGGAATTATGGTCGATTTGAGCGATCGGCCACCTATACCAATCTTGAGCCAGGGGACTATACCTTTGAAGTCAAGGCATCCAATCATGAAGGTATGTGGGCATCCCTTGAGGTTCCTTTAACCATTGTGATGCTTCCTCCATTTTGGCAAACATGGTATTTCCGCCTCTTTAGCATCATGGCTATTTTATTCATGATATATGGCATTTATGCCTACAGAACCCGCCAGATTAAAGCACAAAACAAGCTTCTTCAACTCAGAGTAGAAGAGCGCACAAGGGAACTCGCCAAGTCTCAAGAAAATGAGTCTAAGGCTAGACAGGCGGCAGAGGATGCCAGCAAAGCCAAAAGTGAGTTCCTTGCCAATATGTCTCACGAGATCCGAACACCCATGAATGGGGTCCTAGGAATGGCAGAGCTGTTAGACGATGAATCCTTACGACCAGATCAGCAAGATTATGTCAGAACCATTCGCAAGAGTGGCCATAGTCTCCTCAATATTATCAATGACATCCTCGATTTCTCAAAAATTGAGTCGGGCAAACTTGAATTAGAAGCGACACCATTTGTTGTAAGGGAATTTATAGAAGAGGTTCTGGAGCTATTTGCAGCCAAAGTAGGCGATAAAAATGTAGAACTTCTTTTCAAAGTAGAAGATAGTATTCCTGCTACGATCATGGCAGATGAATTAAGACTAAGGCAGGTGTTAATCAACTTGATTGGAAACGCCCTTAAGTTTACAGATGAAGGGGAAATCATGGTCAACATTTCCAGAATCAGCAAGGTCGTTGAAATCGATAAGCCCTTCGAACTGGAAATTTCAGTCATCGATTCAGGCATTGGAATTCCAGAAGAAAAACAAAAAGTACTGTTTGACGCCTTCACTCAGGTTGACGCGTCTACAACCCGAAAGTATGGAGGGACAGGACTAGGACTGGCGATATCATCTCAGCTGGTACAGCTTATGGGGGGTAAGCTAAGGGTAAAAAGTATCTTAGGGAAAGGGTCCACCTTTTCCTTCAATGCAACCTTTATTGCAGGGGATTCCTTCCAGTATGCGCCTTTCAAGGAACAATTCCCTGAACTAAATAGAAAAAGGATTTTGGTTGTAGAAGACCATCCCATTCTAAGGGAGCTCTTGAAAACCAGGCTTCAAAAGTTGGTCGGAATGGAAAGCTATGCTGTAGCCAATGGTGAAGAAGCTATGCTTTGGTTGGAGAAACATGAGGCAGTTGATATCATTCTTTCTGACTTAGGCATGCCCAAAATGAATGGCCTTGACCTGCGTAGGAGATTATTAGACGTACAGAAGGAGATTCCTTTTGTTCTCGCTGCCCCTCTTAATAGGACAAAGGAACTCAAAGCCTCTGGAAAATTTTCTACCGTTTTATCCAAACCTTTGAGATGCCAGATGCTATTCCAAGAGCTTACATATGCCTTGTATCCAGATATGCTAAAGCTTGCCTCTACCCAAGCCAAACAGGAATACGAGCATAAAAGTACCATACTCTCTAAATCGATACTTAGGCTGTTGCTGGTTGAAGACAATCTGGTCAATCAAAAACTGGCCATTAGAATGCTCAATAAATTAGGTTACGAAGCCCAAATCGCGTCAAATGGTCTACAGGCAGTAGAAAAAGTAAAGGAAGAAACCTTTGATTTGGTATTGATGGATGTGCAGATGCCAGAAATGGATGGTTTACAAGCTACCCGCGTCATTAGAAATGAGCTTCCACAAGGCCAACAGCCCTTCATCATAGCGATGACAGCCAATGCGATGCAAGGCGACAAAGAAAAGTGTATCGAAGCAGGGATGAATGACTATATCAGCAAACCATTCGCCATGAAGGATCTGAAGGAAAAATTGTCATTCTACGAAAAGGAAGTTGAGAAATCTATCTCATAATTCTTCCTCCTCCATAATTTCCTTTACCCTGCCCACCTCACCTGTATCTAACATAACTTTGATACCATGTGGATGAGTAGCTGATTTGGTTAAGATTCTTTTGACAAAGCCTTCAGTCAATTCCCCACTGGATTGATGATGTTTTTGGACAATTTTCACCTCAGCTCCAATCTTGATATTTTTTCTGTTCTGCCCGTTTTTCATAGAGAATCTTTATTAGCCAATAGGGGATGAATCAACTTGAGCAGAAATATCCGAAAACTTTTCAAGTAGTTCTTCTTCTCTCTTTCGAGAAAGTTCTTGAAGGTGCACAAGAAATCTCTCCTTATTGACTAATAAGCCGATCAATAAGCCCATCCCAACTCCAATTCCTATTTGCTGTATACCTAAACCAGGGAGTTGTTCTATGATTATCTTGGCCAGTACTACCAAAAAGTAGCTCAGCAAGGGAAAGAATTCTATGGCTGGCCTATAACCTGGAAATTTAAGATGAAGGATTATATAAGTGATCAGTAAGCCCATTAAGCCAATGGTAGCTCCTTCATTTACTGTAGAGTCTGAGAACCACATTCCATTTACAAACCAGCTGATTGACACATAAATTAGGAGAATCATCCATGGGCTAATAAACTCTTCAAGCAAAAACATCAGGATTATGAGCGACACAACTAAAAGAAATCCTAATTCGAGGCTAGAATAGGTAAATACTTCCCATAAGGCTTCTAGCAAAGGATGAATGGAGGCAGTAAAATCTGAAATCTGAGTCCCCAAAAACCCAAATATGACAAGGAGAATAATGGGAATGGCAAAGGGAATCATATACAGCAAAAGGTTGTCTCTCCTTTTTACTGGCTTCCATTTCGACAGGTAATATTCTCTCAATAGAGAAATTCCTTTTGTCGGCAAGTACCTACTAAGCAAATAGATCGATACCCTGTTGAAAGCCATTGCATATACTATGGCGCCTCCAATGAAAAACTTAACGTCCCCCGTTTCGAAAAGAATAAAAATCATGAATGGAAGGGAGAGAACAGTTGCGATTGTCGTAAACCACTTCCCAAAGTCTGGTTCAGCATCTTTTTTTTGAAAGGCTTTGACCTCCAACTCTTTGTCTCCTGGCACTTCGAACTCAGGCATTTCTGGCCTCTTAACCAACAAGGGTCTTTCAAATTCGTCCAACTCCTGTAATGCTTCTAAGTAAGCCGCTTCATTTTCAAATTGCCTTCTACTCCCGTCATTAAATAACATCTCGTAAGGAGAAGTAGACGGTATGGGAACCGGAGGTAGATATAGATTCCAAAAGCTCATGATTTTTGATGATTGTGCATTGATACAACAACTAAGAAACTGTTTAGGCTTATCATTTTTAGTTTACAGGCAGTATTGTTTTGAGCTTTAGTGGGGCTAACATGAGAAAAAATGTAAACTCAGGTTTTTGAAAGACAACTGTAAACAAGAAGTGTACACCTAAACAGGCTCTAGAGCTTATCTCCTTCAAAATAGTTTTTGAAAGGGGTGATAAACCGATCATTGTTGGCATATATAGCAAAGACTATTTTTTTGAAGGAAAGGCCAAAATCTTTATGAATAACTTCGTAGAAATATCTTGCTATATCCTCAGGGTCATTTTGAAAGACACCACATCCCCAAGCACCTAAGACGATAGTAGAATGTCCATGCAATTCAGCAAGAGCTAGCACTTTGGCTATTCTCCTTTTCATCACTTCCTCAATTTCACCCAATCGCCCTCTTGTCCTATGCCGGATAACCCCAGTGTTGACTGCAGGGGCCGTAATAAAACTCGCCAACGTCAGCTCCTCCAAATACCTATTGTTGTCATCCTTGATGATGGGTACATGAGGACTGTATATCATATAATCCGTGTAGAAGCACGATTTAGATTTTCTATTTTCTTCATAGTAAGGACTTCCCTTGAGCAAGGTTGGATAAAGCCCCGTTGATCTGGCAAGGCTTTCCTCCTGTGCTTGAGAACCTCCTAAAAATCCTCCACCTGGATTCTTAGCTGAAGCAAAATTCAAGGCCAACACATCTTTATTTCCTTCTGCAATCAATCGCAGGATAGCTTCAATCGTAGATTCTCCAGTTACCGCTATTTGAGTGGACTCGAAATGGGCTGGGGTTCTGTTAGAAATCACTTCGTCTCCCTGAGACGGAGAGTAAACAAGAGTTCCCTTCTGGGCGTCTTTTTGTTGACCATAAATGTCGATTTGCCCTCCTTTTTCATTGAGGTAATAGCCCTTTTCCAAAATCGCAAGGGTATCCTCTGCCCACATTTTTCTTCTGCTTCTTTGCTTACTCATGGTTGATTGATATGGCTTGTCATACGATAACTATGAGGAAGAGTTAAAAAAGGCCAGACCTATTTCTAAGTCTGGCCACCCAATATTTTACAGGATAAATCTATTCTATCTTTTCAATCCACTGCAACACTTCCTCCCATGCAGGTCTTGAAGTACCATCCTCATAGCGTATCAGTCCTATTGTTCCCAGGATTTCCTCGTACTGAAGAATAAATTCCTCCGCGGTATTTTCCTCTCTAAGAAGTTCTGAAATCCACTCGATCACGCCAGGAGACCAATCTACCAACTGGAAGATAACAGCTGCACGAAGCTTGGGATATTCCTCCATCGTTTCAAAAAAGGCTCTGTAAAACAGCTGTTGAATTTCATCTGAACTATTTGCCAATTGGTCTCCACTCGGCATACCCAATTCCTGAATGATTAATTGTTTGCCTTCATCTAGTGCCAACATATTCTCTATATCAATTCTGATACTAGATTTGATATCCTCATAAGCCATTCCCCTGTAGTCCCCACCATAGTAGTTAAAACAGATGACGTCAGAGACTTCTGCGATTTCTTGTACGCCATTGACTGCACTTTTCAGGCTACCTTCATTCATGGTAACCGTTACCGCCATCTCAGGCTTAAGTTGATGAATATAATCTCTCATTACCTCTAGGAAGGTCAACACCTCCTCCTTCAGTCCTCTCTCTTCTGGCAAATTGACATCAGGTTCATTGGAAATGGCGATAACCCAACCGTTGGACTCGGTAAGCATAGGGATCACCCAATCCATCAGCTTTTTAAATCGATCTAGGACTTCCTCGTCATTCAATGCTTTTCCTTCCAAATCCTCAGGAAGAACGGGACCTTCGCTGTCATAAGCAGATATGAGCAAAAAGGGCCTAAGTTGTTCCTGTTCTAATTCTGCCAGGGGCTCTGAAAGGGCATTTTTATCATAACTCCCAGCTTCAGGTTCCATTTCTGGCCAGTCTATTTGTAATCTCCCGACTTTCATGCCTGCAGCCACTGCTTCATTCCATCTTTTTTCGATAGAATCCGTTGTAGCAACCGGATTTTCGGCGTTAAAACCACGAATTAAACTGACATACTGTCCATCTCCCAAGAGGGGTAATTCTCGAGATGCAGAAGTAGAAGGGGTAAATGAGCTTGTTCTACAAGAGTAGAAGGGAAATAGCAGGATTAGGATCATTCCTGCCCAACATGACTTTCTCATACGTGTTTTGTTGTAAGATTAATGTAAAGGCTTCTTATACTTAGATAAATTGAGGGCCTTTACGTTTAATCCTTTCCCTTACATCCTTATCCATGTAGTGAATCTGACGGATTGTAACCATATCTAAACCATAGTCCTTTTAATTCGTTAAAATTTAACAGTAATTAGCCGTATAAAGCGAAGCAGTAATGACGGACGAACCAATGATTAAAGTGTCTGATGCAGCATTCGGACACATCAAGAATCTTAGAGAGAAAGAAGGCTTTGACAACTCTTATGGATTGCGTGTAAGCGTAGACGGAGGTGGATGTTCGGGTCTTATGTATAAACTGGACTTTGATAACAAAGAAAGACCAGGGGATCAAGTAATCGAGGACAAGGGAGTCAAGATATTTGTGAGTATGAAAAGCTTACTTTTCCTCGTTGGAACCGAACTAGACTATACAGGAGGATTAAGTGGAAAAGGCTTCCACTTCGCCAATCCAAATGCAGCACGGACTTGTGCTTGTGGCGAAAGCTTCTCTGTCTAATCTGAACAAGAAAGAAACCTACAACTAAGGGGATATAGACTTCGATTGAAGTCTATATCCCCTTAGTTCGTTTTTTAGAAATATTCCCTCTCCAAATTAAGATCAAAGACAAGTGATAAAATCGACAGTTTAAAGGCAGGAAGGGAGTTTTTAACCTATTCCTGAAGAACTATGACCAAGCAATCTCTGCTTCTGCACCTTTGAATTCTATCCACTATTCGGTAATATGCTGTTAAAATTTCCTCGCATGCGTTGGATAAAATTCATCCTCTCTCTAATCATCACTGTCCTACTCGCAGGTGCACTGCTTTCCCCAGTAGGAAGTACTCCTTTTGCCTTTGGAAAATTCTTTGATCCTTTTGGAGGATTTTGGGAAAATGCTGAACCTGTTGAACAAATTGCTGCAGAGTCCTATTCTCTTCCGGGTATCGAAGAAACCGTTACTGTAAAGGTCGACAAAAGAGGTGTCCCACACATTTTCGCCCAAAATGAGAAGGACCTTTTCTATGTACAGGGCTATCTCACAGCTAAGGATAGATTGTGGCAAATGGAATTCCAGATGCTTGCTGCAGAAGGAAGACTCACCGAAGTAGTAGGCAGAGGTCCCGAAGATCGAGTTCTTGAACTAGATCGAGCAGCAAGGCGAAAAGGAATCACCTTCGGAGCAGAAAGAACATGGGAGACCATCAAAACAGATCCGGAAAGTCTTGGCCCGCTAGAAGCTTATGCACACGGGGTAAATGATTACATCAACAACCTATTGCCAGGAGAACTACCTATTGAATACAAACTATTGGGTTACAAGCCTGAGAAGTGGACAGCCTTCAAAACCTGTTTACTCATGAAATACATGGCCAATGACCTGAGTTGGAGATCATACGATATCGAACACACAAATGCCCTAAGCCTTTGGGGAAAGGAAGTATTTGAAACCCTATATCCAGAATTTGAAAAAGGAGGCGAGCCTATTGTCCCTAAGGAAACAAGATGGCGAAGAAGAGATGCCATCCCAGTTCCAGATGCTCCTAGAGATTACTTCCCTGATTCGTTAATGCTAGCTGTTCAGGGTGAACCAGATCATGATGCCAGCATTATTGGATCCAACAACTGGGCAGTTGCCCCTTCTAAGACAAAAAATGGCCACGCGCTATTGGCAAATGACCCGCATTTGGGCCTAAATCTACCTTCCATTTGGTATGAAATACAATTGCATGCTCCTAGTATGAATGCATACGGGGCATCTCTGCCTGGCGCACCTGGTGTCATCATAGGATTTAACGACTCCATTGCTTGGGGAGAAACCAATGGTAGCCGAGACGTATTGGACCATTATGTTATCCAGTACAGAAACGCCAGCAAGTCAGAGTATCTACACGACGGGCAATGGTTGAAAATTGAAAACCGCATCGAAGAGTATAAACTGAAGGGAGGAGAGGTATTCAGAGATACCGTTCGCTATACCCACATTGGCCCAGTCATGTACGACACAGAGTTTCAGGATAAGGGTAAGCCAATTGCAGTAAGGTGGATGGCTCACGAAGCTTCAAACGAAGCCAAAACCTTCCTCAAACTGAACCATGCCCATAACTACGAAGATTACGTAGATGCCCTTCAGACATTTAATTGCCCTGCCCAAAACTTCGTATTTGCTTCAGCAAGCGGAGACATTGCTATCTGGCAGCAAGGAAAGATTCCCAACAAATGGAAAGATCAGGGAGTGTTTGTGTTGGATGGCAGTAGAAAGGATCACATGTGGCAAGGATACATTCCCATTGATCAAAATCCTCATACCCTTAATCCAGCTCAAGGATTTGTACAATCCGCCAACCAGCATCCTACCACGGCTCTTTATCCCTATAGCACAAGAGGTCGCTATGAAGATCACCGTGGAAGACGACTATTTGATTTATTGGACAGAAAGGACAGCATGACCGTTGAGGATATGAAAGCGATCCAGCTGGATAACTATTACCTTGGAGCAGCTGAGGTGCTTCCTTTCATGCTAGCAGAACTAGATACACTAGCCTTATCTCCAAAGGAAAGGGAGGTTTATGATGACATGAAATCGTGGGATTATCAATATGTCTCAACGACTCATGAACCTACCGTTTTCAATAGTTGGTGGTCAAAGCTCTATCGCTCCGTATGGATGGATGACTTCCAAATTGAAGGAATGGCACTGAGATATCCTAAAAATCGCCGATTCACAGAACTCCTCAAGGACAGTATCAACTTAAGTTACTTCAGAGTGGTGGGTGATACCACGGTGCCAACCCGACAATCTCTGATTCAGCAAAGTTTCAAAGAGACTGTTACGCAATTTTCCGACAAAGACCCTAATCCCGAAAATTGGACGTGGAGTACTGTCAAAAAAACGGACATCAATCACCTTTCTGTTACCTTGAATCCCTTTAGTAGACAAAAAGTGGAAACCAATGGAAATGGAGGAATCCTAAATGCGACAGGCAAAAGAACAGGGCCTTCATGGAGAATGATCGTCGAAATGGGCCCAACCATTAAGGCGCTAGGTATTTATCCAGGTGGTCAAAGCGGAAATCCAGGATCGGCTTCCTACGATCAGTTTATTGACGATTGGGCGGCTGGGAAGTATTATGAGCTTGATTTCATGCATAGCCCTGACGAAGAAGGAGATTTTAGAACATTAACCATTACCAAAGAATAATTCCAGCCATGCGATTTATCCTTAGATTTTTACTCATAGGTTTGATTGGCTTTCTGTGTGGAAACTATCTTCCTCAGTATATTCTGTGGCCAACTATGGTAGGAGCCTTTTTGGTAGGCCTATTACTTAGTCGAAGAAGAAAAAAAGTCATATTCGGAAAAAAGCAGGCACCTGCCAACGCTTTTTTAGCAGGCTTCCTTGCCCTTACCATCGTTTGGGGGGCTTCAGCCTTCTTAAAAGATGCTGCCAATGCCTCTTTACTAAGTGAAAAAATTGGAGGTATCTTCGATATCTTCCTAAACATCGAAGGGGAATGGATCTTACCCAAACCACTTATGCTGACGATCATCACAGGTGTAATTGGAGGTCTTGCTGGAGGTTTTGCAGCTATGACAGGAAACCTATTCGGGGAAGCCGTGAAAAGCTAAGCTGACCATTCAACAAAAATATTCTTGAATAAAAAAGAGTCCGTAGCCTTATGATGTAGGCTACGGACTTTATGTATGGGTTAATGTATTTCTTTAAACGCTTACTGTCTCATAGGACTTGATCACCTCCTCTATGGGCTGCGTATTCCTAAAAAATCCTAATAGCCTAAGCAACACTCGCTCAACAATCGCATCTGGGCAGGAGGCTCCACTTGTCAGTAGAAATCTCACCTTTTCCTTCTGGGGAATAAAGTTGAAAATATAGCGCTCTTCATTTCTATGAAAATCATAATGCAGAATTTGATCTGGATTGATGATATCTCGTTCAGAGGCAATAAAGTAGGTATCAAGCTTCTGCTCGCAAAGCTCTACCAAGTGCGAGGTATTCGAGGAGTTTCGTCCCCCAATAACGATGGCCATATCTGCTTGTTCCGCGAGCAGCCTAAGCGTTGCACTCTGGTTGTTTTTTGTAGCATAACAGAGCGTATCCCTTGTATTGGCGATTCTGTACTCTACCTCTTCCAAACCATACCTATTCAACATGACCTCTTTGAAAAAGTCCGAAATATCTGCCGTTTCAGAGGCTAGCATGGTGGTTTGATTCACCACCGCGATTCGTTCAAGATCCTTTACAGGATCAAATCCTTCTGATGCCTTTTCTTTAAATAGCGTGTAAAAGTCCTCTATTGGCCTCATTCCCAGCATGATTTCACCAAGCTGCTGGGCTTCTTCCATATTTTTCACCACAATAGTAGGGGCAGACTGTCGTGAGTGAGATAATGTCCCTTGTGTCTCCTCGTGCTTGAATTTCCCATGAATAATAATGGAATAACCTTGAACTCCGAGTTCTTGGGCTCTGAACCAGACATTCTCCACAAATCGACAGGTAGCATTCCACTTTTGAATTTCAACTCCTCTGGAAATCAATTCCTGTTGATCCTCAATGGTTGCTCCAAAAGCTGGGGTAATGACGATATCATCAGCTCGAATCTCATCCCAAGGAATGAGCTGCTTCCCCTTAGCTGTCTTGATAAATCGCAATCCACGCTCTTTCAAGTCTTCATTCACAAATGAATTGTGGATCAGTTCGCTGATCATAAAGACCCTGTGGTTTGGGTAAGTGGCTAGGGTTTCATAGGCGACCTCTATCGCATTCTCTACCCCCTTGCAGAAGCCAAAATGACGTGCGACCTTAAATTCCACCGGACCGAAGTCCAGCTCGAAAGGCATCATCCGTTCCGCAGGCGTACGCGAATTTTTCAAACGAGAGAAAATGTTGTTTTGATACAACGGTGCGTAGCGTCCAAGATCGTAGGTCTTTTTGAAATTCCTGGAAGTGTACTTGCGCATAGATTTTGTCATTGAATAAGCCGCAAGGCCATAGTATCAGGTCTAACATTCAAGAGGAGAAGTATGTTTAACTATGAGAAAAATCCTATATAAAGGAATGTCCAGTTTTCAACTTCTTCGATTTAGGGCTATCTTTCCCATACACACCATTTAATACGTAATATCCATGTGGTTTGGACCAAGTAAAAGAGAAATATGGCGTCAACTAGCTGCTGAACTGGATGGACAATTTGTTCAAGGTAAATGGGGTAGAGGAGATAAGATTTACGTTAGACATGAGGAGTGGGTTATCGTCTTCGATACCTTCGTCAAGTCCTATGGCAACACACATGTCCCCTTCACCCGTATCAGAGCACCCTATCTATATCGAGATGATTTTGTGTTTGAGGTATTTCGCAAGAAAGCCATCCATGGCATTGGTTTGATGATGGGCATGGAGGACATTCATGTGGCAGATCCTGAGTTCGACCGACATTTCATTGTCAAAGGAAATGACCAGAAAAAGGTGCGTGCCTTTTTCAATAATTCCATGATTCGCCAATTTATTGCCTATCAGCCCGAGATTCATTTAAGGATAAGAGAGGATGAGGATAAAATCTTCAAACCCAAGTTTCCCAAGGGCATAAACGAAGTATACATGGAAGCCCGAGGGAAAATCAAAAACCTCGATAGGCTTCATGATCTGTATGAATTATTCGCAGAGACACTAGATCAGCTCCATAGAATTGGGACAGCTGAACCTGATAGACCGAATATGGATTTGTAAATTCCTACAAAAAAATGGCATCACGAATGATGCCATTTTCCTTTTAAATCTCTTAGAGTAAGGGGTAAGCCCCTTTATTTAGAAAACATCTCAGGATGCTTGTCATCAAAGCCGGTATGGTCCTGATAAAATTTCGCTAGGGTTAAGATTTTTGCCTCATCAAATAAATTTCCCAGAAAGCAAATGCTAGCCAATCCCGTAGAATTTCTTCCGTTTGGTACCACAACTACGGGATGACCAGTTAGGTTAGTAGCTCTTAACTGATTTCCTGCATAACTCGGAACAACGAGCACATCTACCTGCTGCATTATTTCATGAATCTCTTGTACCAGTCCCTGTCTAAGGCGCATCGCTTGAATGTACTCAACGGCTGGAATAAAACGTGAATAGCGGAAAATATTGGGCCAAGCACCATTTGACTGGCGGACGAGTAAAGAGTCTTGATTAGAGCGAGTCAATTCATCAAAAGCCGCTGCAGCTTCGGCATATAAAACAAGGCCAATGGCACCCACAGGAGCTTCTGTTTTCCATTCTAACGGAACCAATTCTATTCCTGCATTTCGCAAAGCTTCCAGGGAGGTAGAATCGTTTTTATAATTGAAGTAACTGGATTTGAACAGATTGGAGGCATACCCCACTTTCAGATTTTTTGCCTTGAGCCTAGGCTCGTAATTGAAGGCAAATTGTAAAGAGGAAGGGTCTTTATCGTCCTTTCCGTGAATGGCTGCAAAAACATAGGCACAATCTTCTGCATATCGACAGATTGGACCAATTTTGTCCATGGTCCAGCTCAGAGCCATAGCTCCATATTTACTCACCCTTCCAAAAGTTGGCCTCAATCCGCTTGCTCCACATCTTGTGGATGGGGAAACAATAGATCCCAAGGTTTCGGTTCCAATCGAGAAGCCTACCAGACCAGCTACTGTGGCAGAAGCAGAACCTGCAGAAGAACCACTAGATCCTTGATTGAGGTCCCAAGGGTTCTTTGTTGTTCCTCCATACCAAACATCCCCCATAGCCAAGGCACCAAGGGTAAGTTTTGCCAATAAGACCCCTCCAGCTTCCTCAAGTTTTGTAACGACAGTGGCGGTTTGATTGATTTCCTGCTCTCTATAGGGCATAGCACCCCATGTAGTTTTTGTACCTGGAACTGCCAGTAAGTCTTTGATTCCATAAGGTATTCCGTGAAGAGGGCCACGCCATTTGCCTTCAGCTAGTTCCTGATCTCTTTCTTGGGCTTGTTGAAGGGCCTCTTCTTCAAGCAAGGTAATCACACACTGAAGAGTATCACCGTGTTTCTTAATCCTATTAAGATAGATCTGGGTTAATTCAACCGAGGTAATTTTTTTATTCTTGATCAACCACGCCAGCTGGCCAATAGAAAAAAAGGCAATTTCATCCTTGTTTGAAGGTAATTTTACCTTCTCCAATTTCCACTGAATAGGTTGCTGGACTGTTTCGAATTGAGCTCCAATAGGGATAGGATTAAATACCAAAGCAGGCCGCAAGGAATTTTCAATTTTCACCTTTCGTATTTGTGCATAGTCCTCCTGCCAGCCTTTAACACTGGAAGCCATCTGCTTCAATTCGGCTTCTGAAAAATCAAGCCCCATCAAGGATCCCATGATTTTCATCGAATCTGAAAAAGATTGACCATATGACAGCAGGGAAAATGCCATCAACATACTGATTATAAAAGGTTTGATAAGTCTCATTGTAGCAGCTTGGTTAGGAAAGACAAATATCTGGTTAAAGATGAAATCAAAATTTATAAAATAATCTCCTAATTAAGCGTTATTGAATAGCAAGCGTTCGTGCATGTCCAACGATTAGGTTCTTTATCAATTACAATGTCCCCCCAACATTGTTTCATTCCTGATACACACAAATGGAAGCTACCCTAAGCTCACATAGCCTCTCATCCTCTGCCTCCAACAGATTGGCATGGCTGGACGGCCACCGTGGTTTTATTATGATTGTCATGGCGATCGACCATGCCTCAGCCCTCGTCGCTCGAAAACATCCCTCTGAATTCTGGGGTGTGGATATGCACGTTTATGACAGTGGTATTGCCTTCCTCACAAGATTTATCACCCATATATGTGCACCTGGTTTCTTCTTACTGATGGGAATGGGCATTTTCTTCTTAGAGGAGGCAAGAAAAAAGAAAGGTTGGACAGAGGGTAAAATCACGAGCCATTTGGCTATTCGAGGAGGAATTCTATTGATCCTTCAACACATTATTGAAAATCCTGCCTGGATATTGGGCTTTTCCTTCGCTTCTCCTAATGTCCCGCAAGCAGTTTCTCCTCCAGGTGTATTAGGCCCTCCCATGTTTGTATTTGGTGTGATAACTTCCCTAGGCTTAAGCATGATTTGTCTTTCTATTTTTAGAAGGCTTCATTGGCAGGCCATCCTTGCATTGGGTGTGGCAGTTATTGTGCTATCACAATTGATCGTTCCGGGAGAAGAAAACATTAACGTTGGTTATTCTTTTTTCGCTAGGATTACTGCTATTCCAGGTATGACTGCTCCTGTTATGGTCATGTATCCCCTGATTCCGTGGTTGGGAGTTGCTTTAATAGGATATGTTTTTGCCAAGTGGATTCAAAATGATGAAAAACAGGCCATTCAATTTTCCCTTCCTATTGGATTGGGCCTTATCGCTATCTTTTTCTTGATCAGAATTATAGGGGAATTTGGCAACACCCATCCCTTCCAAAGTGGAGACTGGATGGCTTTTATGAATGTAACCAAGTATCCACCTAGCATCGCTTACATCAGTTGGACCCTTGGTCTCAATTTCTTGATTCTTTATGCTTTTTATGCCTTAGGCAAGAATTTACATGAGCGTTCTCCCTTGATCGTCTTCGGTCAATCTGCTCTATTTTTCTATGTCATCCATCTTTACCTGTATGCCATCATTGGCTCTGCTTTCCCTGATGGAACCAGTTTCTTGATCATGTACGTACTTTGGGCAGCAGGATTGCTTCTCTTATATCCCATTTGTCAACGGTATGGTAGGTTTAAGCGGACGACCGCGCCGGGTTCTGTGTGGCGAATGTTATAGGAATTCAACTTTTCACGGGTACCTATCGTAAAATAGCTATTCACCTCTCATTTCCTTTTTCGTGGACCTTCCCCTTTTAGGGAGAGGGTTATCCTTTTTCAACTATTTTGACCAATTTGCGACCTGCAAATCATCTGACAATATCATGACTCCAGCACGTTATACAATTACTTCTGCATTGCCCTACGCCAATGGCCCCTTACATATAGGGCACTTGGCAGGAGCTTATCTTCCTGCTGATACCTTTGTTCGATACCTTAGGTTAAGGGGAAGAGAAGTGGTCTATATTTGTGGAAGTGATGAACATGGAGCGGCCATCACCCTTCGAGCAAAAAAAGAAGGTGTCAGCCCTCAATCCATCATCGATCGCTACCACAAACAGATCAAAGATGCTTTCGAGGAATTTGGAATCAGCTTCGATATGTATCACCGCACTTCAGAAAAAATTCACCACAAAACCTCCCAGGATTTCTTCAAAGTCTTGCATGACAAAGGAGAATTTGTAGAAAAAACCATTGAGCAGTACTACGATGAGGAGTATAAGCAATTCCTGGCAGACAGGTACATCACAGGAGAGTGCCCATCTTGCCATTATCCAAATGCTTACGGAGACCAGTGTGAGAATTGCGGAACCTCCCTTTCTCCTACTGAACTGATCAACCCTGTGTCTACCCTGAGTGGAAAAACACCTATTCTCAAAAAAACAACCCACTGGTACCTTCCTCTGGACAAGTATCAGCCTTGGTTAGAGGAATGGCTACTGGAAGGCAAGAAAGGCCAGTGGAAAAACAACGTATATGGCCAATGTACTTCCTGGCTGAAGGAAGGCTTGAAGCCTCGTTCAATGACACGTGACCTTGATTGGGGGGTGGATGTGCCTTTGAAAGATGCAAAAGGGAAGAAACTTTATGTCTGGATGGATGCTCCCATTGGCTACATTTCCGCTACCAAACAGTGGGCCAAGGACCATGGCAAAGACTGGGAGAAATACTGGAAAACACAGAAAAACGAGGAAGACAATGCTCGCCTGATCCACTTTATTGGTAAGGACAACATCGTTTTCCACTGTATCATTTTCCCTGCGATATTGAATGCACATGGGGAATACATTCTTCCTGAAAATGTACCTGCTAACGAATTCCTCAATCTGGAAGGAGACAAGATGAGTACCTCTAGGAATTATGCTGTTTGGCTGCATGAGTACCTTAAGGACTTTCCAGGCAAACAAGATGTGCTTCGCTATGCGCTATGTTCGATTATGCCTGAAACCAAGGACGCAGACTTCACTTGGAAGGATTTCCAAGCCCGAATTAACAACGAACTAGCTGCCATTTTAGGAAACTTTGTCAACAGGGTAATTGTCCTGACGAATAAGTACTTTGAAGGGGTAGTTCCCGAATTCGGTACACCTCCAGCATCTGCCATGGACGCATACAAACAAGTACAAGCCCATGTAGTCAAAATAGAGGAAGCTTTAGAAAATTATCGTTTCCGCGATGCACAAGCTGAATTCATGAATATCGCTCGTGTAGGAAATAAATTCCTGACGGATGAGGAACCCTGGAAAAAGTGGAAGACCGACCCCGATGCAGTGAAACCTATTCTTTGGTCTTGTCTAGAGATGATTGGTGCTATTGGTATAGCTGCCAAGATTTTCCTTCCTCAGACTTCTGAAAAGATTTTCGATCTCCTACAGATTGATGGCAAAGATCTGAATTGGGAGAATTTGGCTGGAAGAGGAGATGGATACCTTGTCCCTCCAGGACATACCATCAAAACGGGGAAAGGGCTTCCCGTTCTATTTGATCAAATTCCAGACGAACTTATTGAAACACAATTAGAAAAATTGAATAATTCAGGCGATACAGCACATGTAAATCTTGAGCCTCAAAAGGATGAAATTACCTTTGATGATTTCCAGAAAATGGATATCAGAGTTGGAACTATCCTAGAAGCCGAGAAAGTTCCCAAAACCAAGAAGCTCCTTAAGTTTTTGGTTGATACGGGACTTGACAAAAGGACCATTGTTTCAGGTGTGGCTGAGTTTTTCAAGCCAGAAGAAATGATTGGTAAGCAAGTAAGCGTACTCGTAAACCTTGCTCCTAGAAAAATCCGTGGAGTCGAATCTCAAGGGATGATTCTATTTGCCGAAGATCCCGAAGGGGTCCTTCACAGGTTAAATCCTGAGGACGACATCGAAGCAGGAAGTACGATCAATTAATTCCAAACTGTTCGAGCGAGGGCAGATGTTTTTCCATCAGAGGCTCGCTTGATTTCGTGTAAAAAAGTATGGTCATCGACCTGATGATAAGCCGAAACTACCTGGTCTCCAGCCGTGGTTTCGGCTTTAAAATGCACTTCTATTTCTTTGAGCTGGTGGGTATTCAACCAATCCTTTCCCATGGCTTCCAAAGCCCATAGAAAATACATGGTATTGGTCACGTGATTGTTAGGGTCTAATTCATGCCATCTTACCGGAAAAGTTAGAGACGAAGTTTCCACCTTTAATCTCCCCAGTCGTTGGCTAGGCCTCTCCAAAGGTTCTCTTTCCTCCGGACAATGAAGGATAGGAACCATATAATCGCGCAGGGTAGACATCCTTCTAGTCTCTAGGTCAAAGACTAGCCATGTACTGCTTGCTCTCGCCACTTGATTTCCAACCGCATCGAAAGCATGATAATCACGATACACAAAGGATTTTTCGTGGCCAGATGGGTAGGATTCAATGTGGAAAGTCTCGTGATGATCTAGGTATCTGAATACCTCTAATCGATACTTTACCATCGCCCAAGTAATGCCATCCTTGTGTAAATCATACACAGAAGCACCTAAATCTTCCGCACTTTTCCAGGCTGCAATATGCATGATATCAATAAGGGCGGGAATGGTGAGTTTTCTGTGGGGATCAACCTGATAAGGGTGAACAGATTCTTGGATACGGGTAACCTGAGACATAAGCAGTGGCGGTAAGTGATGAGCGGAAATTTAGGAAGGATTTGGATAAAAAAAAGCCAGTACCCGCTACGGTACTGGCAATATCCTTAATTAGCGTTTATCAAATGTATCGGGGATACACTCACCATGCCAACGAAGGTCACTCTGTTAAAGCGCGATTATATCTTCGCAGCGTTAATGGTGATGAAATTGACAAACTGGAAACTAAGTCGATTCATGATTACCTCCTTTCTTTTTGGTGAAACATCCCAGCAGGCCTACCCCCGGCACTATCCGTAGGTTTACTTTCCTGTGGTCGATAACTCCGTGTTATCTCGCAACACTAAAATAGGAGTTTTCAGCCTTTATCCAAGAAAAAATTCTATAAAAATTAGCAAATGAACAAAGATGGATATCTTCCTATTTACTCACGAAAGGAGGTCTGATAATTTCTGCCTTTACAGCCTTGCCTCTGATCATGATATCTATCTCAGTACCAGGGGCTTTTAACTCAACAGGCACATAGCCCATTCCAATTCCTTCATTCAGTACAGGACTCATGCTGCCAGAGGTTACCGTTCCAATGACCTTTCCATTGTGGGCCATTTCGTAGCCAGCTCTAGGAATTCCTCTCTGCTTCATCTTAAAGGCGACCATACGCTTCTTTAAACCATCCTCTTTTAGCTTGGCAATCACACCCGAACCGTTGAAAGGACCTTTTTTCAGCTTGGTAATCCATCCCAAACCTGCTTCAAGCGGAGAAGTCTCATCATTGATGTCGTTTCCGTAGAGCATGTAGCCCATTTCCAATCTCAAAGTATCCCTTGACCCCAATCCACATAATTCAATGTCAAACTCCTGTCCAGCCTCCATGATGGCATTCCAGATACGCTCTGCATGTTCGTTGTAGACAAACACTTCAAACGTTCTTTCCCCAGTATATCCTGTGGTGGCAATCAATGATTTCTCCGCTCCATGAAAGGTTCCCTTCCAACAGAAATAGGTCCCCATCGTTGACAAATCAAAATCTGCTAACTTTTGAAGAGTTGCTTCCGCCTTGGGTCCTGAAACAGCAATGAGAGAAGTCTTATCAGAAATGTCTATCAATTCTGCTCCAATTTCCTCATTGGAAGCTGATACCCATTCCCAATCTTTCTGAATATTAGAAGCATTAACTACAATCATATACTGCTCCTCACGAATGTGATAGACAATCACATCATCGACGATTCCACCTTGATGATTGGGCATGCAGGAATAATGTGCTTTTCCAGGAACTAATTTGCTGGCATCATTTGAGGAGACCTTTTGAATAAGATCAAGGGCCTTGGGACCTCTCACAATGAACTCACCCATATGAGATACATCGAAGATTCCAACACCGTTTCTTACAGCGAGATGCTCTTTTTTATCTGAAGAATAGCGAACTGGCATGTCCCAGCCTGCAAAAGGGATCATTTTCGCTCCGGCAGCGACGTGAACGTGATGTAGTTGAGTCTTTTGAATCATGAGGATAGCTAATTAAAGGGCGCAATATAGACAATAAAGAAATAAGGGGTAAAAGGTTTTCATATCACCTTTTACCCCTTCTACAAAGCCATGAATGCTAAGGTATTCTTCTTATAATTTTCCCACCATTTTACCAGGAACAACGATTTGATCGAATTCTTCTGCTGTCAGAAATCCTAGCTCAATAGCGGTTTCCTTTAGGGTCGCATTATTTTCGTAGGCAGTCTTGGCGATTTTTGCTGCCTTGTCATATCCAATATGGGTGTTCAATGCTGTAACCAGCATCAAGGAGTTATTGAGATTGGCTTCAATGGCGGCGTGATTGGGTTGGATACCAACAGCCAATTTGTCATTAAATGACTCACAACCATCTCCTAACAATTGAGCGGATAGGAGCACATTGTATATCATCACCGGCTTAAATACATTCAATTGGAAATGACCGTGTGTTCCTGAAACTGAAACGGCGGTGTCATTGCCAATCACTTGCGCACAAACCATGGTTAAGGCTTCTGCCTGTGTAGGGTTCACTTTTCCAGGCATGATAGAGGAACCAGGCTCATTCGCAGGAATGATGATCTCCCCAATTCCACAACGAGGTCCTGATGCTAGCAAACGAATGTTGTTGGCAATGTTCATGACGCTTACCGCTAATCTTTTCAATGCGCCTGATAGTTCTACCATGGCATCATGAGCGGATAGGGCTTCGAATTTATTTTCAGCTGTTACGAAAGGATGCCCTGTCAATTCGGCGATTTTAGCTGCTACCTTCTCGGCATAACCATCAGGAGTATTCAGTCCTGTACCCACTGCGGTTCCACCTAGTGCCAGTTCACGTACATGCTTCAGGCTGTCCTCTACTGTTTCTAGGCCTTTTTTCAATTGAGCTACATATCCTCCTAATTCTTGTCCTACAGTTACCGGCGTTGCATCCATCAAGTGGGTACGCCCAATCTTTACCACATTCATGAACTCTGCTGACTTGGCTGCCAGGGTATCATGAAGTTTCATCACTTTAGGAATCATATACTCTACTACTTTTTTATAGGCAGCAATGTGCATAGCAGTAGGGAAGGTGTCGTTGGAAGACTGAGATTTGTTTACATCGTCGTTGGGGTGTACAGGACTTTTGGTCCCAATCTGTCCACCCATGATTTCGATGGCACGGTTGGCAATCACCTCATTGGAGTTCATGTTGGACTGGGTTCCAGAACCTGTTTGCCAGACAACCAATGGAAAATGGTCGTCTAACTTTCCCGCAAGAATTTCGTCGCATACCTGTGCAATGACATCGGCTTTTTCCTGGGGAAAATTAGTCAATTCAGCATTCGTCAGGGCAGCAGCCTTCTTGAGATAGGCGTATCCATGAATAACTTCCATGGGCATTTTTTGACCACCAATTTTAAAATTCTCAAGGGAACGCTGGGTTTGGGCACCCCAATACTTGTCAGCGGGAACCTGTACGTCTCCCATGGTATCTTTTTCGATGCGATATGTAGACATGTAATACTTGATTTGAAATTCCTAAAGCCATGATTTGGCCCAGCGCAAAATTACGGTCTGTCCCTTCATTTGCAAATAAGGATCAAGGGGTCAAAAGGGTGACTTTCCTCACTCAAAGGGAATGGGAGTTTTTCTGTGAAAAAATGTGTTGCTGAGGTCTAATGATTGATACTTTCCGTATCCCATATAAAAGAAAAATTTCATACTTAATACGATCAGTAGCCAAGGTAGACTAAGCGTATCAAGCATGAAACATAAAAAGAGGAAAGAGAAAATCAGGGCTTATTCGCCAAGCTGAACATCATATTCGTCTCCTTCCCAAAAGAAGTGAAGCCAGATTTCTGAGCTTTCCAATTTACGAATATCAAAGTTGTAGGAGAGGATGTCCCCACTCACAGGATCTGGATCAAGCATAGTAATCTTGATCTCTTGGTCTACACGAAACAATTCCCAGGTAGCATTATAGGTTTCTAGTGCTCCACCAGCTTTTTGCATCTCCCACAATAGATTCTTAGAGTCGTCAAATTTCATTCTGAAAGTAGAAAACTGACTGGTCTCATTGATCGTATTTCTTGAGATGGAGGTTGCTTTCCAATCATTCACCACACGGGCTTCTCTAGACTGTAGGCTAAAGGTAGGACCATCAGGGTATTTGCGACATGAAGACATCCAGGGAAGGATCATCAGAAGCGCTAGGCCGAGGAAAAATTGTACCTTGAGTAGATATGCAGATTTCATATAGAAGAAATTTCGCGGTTTCTAGGTAAAAATCAGAATTTGTAGGGAAATGAGGAAACCCAAGCAGAAATTCACCTCATTTTTTCGTCAAAATCTTCACCCTACTATATTGGATGTAACGAGTCGAAGTTAATCCCCTTTTATGAACGAGGAAATTTTAGGAAAAATATATAAGTACTGTGCTTATCAGGATCGCTCACGATTGGAAATTACTGAAAAACTCATTGAACTAGGGCTTGAAGAAGAGAAAATTGAGCCCATGATGCAGCACTTAAAGGAAGAGAGGTTCTGGGATGAGGAGAGATTTGCAAGAAGCTTTGCGCGAGGAAAGTTTAGTATCAAAAGATGGGGTCGCCAAAAAATTCGGCATGAGCTAAAAGCAAAAAAGGTGCCGATTGATTTAATCGAACTCGCAATAGATCAAGAGATCGAAAAAGAGGACTATCTCAAAAGCCTTACATTTCTAACAGAAAAAAAATTCGCAGATCTCAAAAGAAAAAATTCATACGAAAACCGTGGAAAACTATACAGATTCCTGCACCAAAAAGGGTACGAAAGTGACCTAATTTATGAGGCAATAACTACTGTAACACACTGATTTCTGCTTTTCTACAATATTTCCTTCTTTCTGTCATTTCTGTGAATGAAATTTCTCCTGAGACTTATCCCCCGCTTTTCCACTGGATATCCACAGGCTTTTCCACACATAACACTAATTACATTAATTATTTGTTAAAATAGATCGAAAGCCATGTTACTAAATATCTTAGAAGTGGATATCTACAGCTTTTCCACAGGTTTATTCACACATACTAAGTTATTAAGGGCAAAAAACTAACATCAGATGCCAAAAATCAAGGATGCAAATTTCTTACAGACTATTTTTTCGTTCTTCCCCTTAATTTTTCCACAGATCTTTTAAACGAAATGTATCTTTGTTCGCCATACTAATTAGCTTGATTTATGTCTACAAAAATATCCATGGCCCTGATTTTTGGAGGGGCTTCTCCTGAACATGAAATCTCTATTCGCTCTGCTAAAAATATTTTCGAAGCCATTCCAAGAGAAAAGTACGAGGTAGATTTGATCGGCATTTCAGATTACGGAAAGTGGTTTCACCTAAGCCCTGATTTTTTCGAATCCGAACAAAGCATGGAAGAAAATGGAAGAGCCCTTGCCCTTATACCTGGCAACAATGGCGTTCCCTTTATTTTTTCCAATAATCAGATCGGTCCTCAGCCCCAAGTAGCTTTTCCCATAACGCATGGTCCACTCGGAGAAGATGGTTCCTTACAAGGCCTCCTTAGACATTTAGGGATCCCTTTTGTAGGTCCAGATGTATTGGGGTCAGCAGTTTCTATGGATAAGGATGTAGCCAAAAGATTGCTGAGGGATGCAGACCTTAAGGTAGCTGAAGGAATGGTATTTTATTACTACGAAAAAGAAGCTATTGATTATGTAGGGGTAGTCAATAAATTGGGACTGCCTCTCTTTGTGAAACCTTGTAACATGGGTTCTTCGGTAGGAGTAAAAAAAGTAGAAAGCAAAGAAGAATTTGATGCTGCCATTCAAGAGGCCTTCAAATTCGATACTAAAATTTTGATCGAAGAGGGAATTGTAGGAAGAGAATTAGAATGCGCAGTCCTTGGAAATGATGTCTTGGCTACTACCTCCATCGGCGAGATCAAAATGGTTGAGGAGGAGTTTTATGACTTCGAAAGTAAGTATGAAAGTGCTACGGCAGCAGATTTGAATATTCCAGCAGACGGCTTGGATGATCAAGTTCTAGCCAAACTGATTCTGGTCGCTAAGAATGCCTACAGGGCGCTGGAATGTGAAGGTTGTTCAAGAGTGGATATGTTCCTGACAGATGAAGGGGCAGTCTATGTAAATGAAATCAATACGCTTCCGGGCTTTACCTCCATTTCCATGTATCCAGCCCTTTGGAAACATGCAGGTACGTCCTACAGTGAACTCATCGACGAGTTGCTTCAATTAGCCATAAAGAGAGGAGAGCGCTATCAGCAATTACAGAGAAGCCGACTTACACAATAAGTCGATTCCTTGTCCAGAGAAGATTAGACTACAAGCATGACGAAACTCAGGGAAATATCGTGGAAGGATTCAAGCTTTATTTGGATCATGCTAGGCTTGTTGACCCTTCTACTTAGGTGGTTATTTTCTATCAATCCCGCCTTTACCGAAATCCTCTACAGTAGGGGAATTTTTCAGGTAATCAGAGTCCTTTACGATTTTACCGTAGGGTGGATTCCTATCGCCTTTCTTTATCTACTCGCCCCATTACTTCTATTTTTGGGAATGAGGAGGTTGATCAAAGGGATCAAGACACCCATGTCTATCAGGAAAAGATTAGGGAAAGGAGTTATTAACCTATTGGCCTTCTTCAGTGGTGTATTCTTCCTGTTCCATTTTCTTTGGGCCTTCAATTACTTCCGTACGCCAGTAGAGCAACAACTAGGCTTAACTGAAATTCCTTCTGATACCACTTTTGTGGTTCGTGAATTTAAGCGAATGAGCGAGGAAATGATGGCTACCAGAGCCTTAATTGGGGATACAAGTGCCTTATCAATAGATGTACTTCCCCCCCAACTCGAAGATAGCATGAGGAGCTTATTAGAGGAAGTCTTGGCCGAATATAGTTTTCCAGTCATTGGAAGAGTGCGGGGAAGGAAGTTGTTGCCATTTGGCATGCTGATGCGTTCAGGTGCCACAGGAATTTATATCCCCTTTGCCATGGAAGGACACCTTGATGGGGGACTTACCGCGCCTGCTGTTCCTTCAACTATGGCACATGAAATGGCACATGGATATGGATTTGGGGATGAAGGAAGTTGTAATTTTTGGGCGTACTTAGCTTGTGAACGTTCTTCGAACCCTGTCATTCGCTACTCGGGGCAGTTCGAGTATTGGATTTATGTGGCCAGGCAATACAGAAAGCTATTCCCTAAGCAATACGCAGCCTACAGGAAAACACTTCCAAAGGGAATTCTAAATGATATTGAGTTAATCAAGACGACCTATAAAAAATACCCTGGCTTTTTTCCTCAAACCTCTGCTTATGTCTACGATCAATACCTTAAAAGTCAGGGGATCAAAGAAGGAAGTTTCAGCTACAGCAGAGTGGTTCAATTGGTTATTAGCTGGCGAGAAAAGTATGAAACAGCAGATCAGTAGATGGACTGTATCTCGATATCTCTTCCTCTAAAATCAAGTTTTTCACCTTCTTTTTTACCCACCAACATTTTCCCAAGGGGTGCAGCCAAGGAAAGGAGGTAAACCGATTTTCCTTTCCATTTGATTTGTCCTAAAGAGACTGAGAAGAAATAGATACCTTCATTACATTCCACAAGGCTTCCTAATCCCACTTCATTTTTCTTTTGGTCAAGAGGAACTTTCATCAGAACCTCTTCCATTTTTTCTAGAATAGCCAGTTGTTGATTGGCTTTGTTGATTTCCTGCTTCATCATCTCTCTGGAAGTCTCATACTTATCTCCGGCACTGCTCTTTGTATCTTCTGCTGCAGCTTGTTGGGCATCGAGAATTTGCTTCTCAAGGCGCTGTTTTTTGACTGCAAGGGTCTCAAGACTTAATTGATGTATTTCTTTTTTCGCAGAAAGATCCATGGATAGGGAGTTGAATAAGAAAACCGGAATCCAGAAGTTAGTTCCAGATTCCGGCGATTGCAAACAGCGGTGAGATCAGCCTTTTTTGACGACTTTCGGCACCTGAAAGAAGTTTCCGTGTTTCTCTGGTGCGTTTTTCAATACCTCATCCACTGATAAGGCTTTCTCAGAATTATCTTCCCGCAAGCGATTGATCTCAGAAGTCATGTGAATTAAGGGTTCTACTCCTTCTACATCTACTTCCTTTAGGTCATCAATAAAGTCCAACATACGCTGAAGGTCTCCTTTGATGGCTTCCTTCTCTTCAGGTTGGAAGGACAGTTTGCTGAGCTTTGCCAGCTTATTTATCAATTGATCCGTGATTTCCATTTTATCTTAACAAGGTTAGATGCCCATTGTAGGATCTATCTCCAATGCGCACAAGATAATAATAAACCCCTTCACTGGCTTCCAGTCCATCCTTGGTAACACCATCCCATGAATCGGCAGGATTCTGAATGACCTCACTCATCGCTCTTCCCCAGCGATCAAAAATCTCCAAAGAAAAGTCCTCTTCGCCATTGTAAACGACTTGATAGACATCGTTGGCCCCATCTCCATTTGGAGAGAACACTGTAGGGATCGTGATCCCAGGTAATTCAACAATGATGAAGCCTTTCATGATTTCATCTATACACCCTCCCTCGTCCACGATGACTAGTTTCACTTGATATCTTCCTGGCGTAGTGTAGGTATGAACTGGATTCTCCTCACGAGAAACAGCTCCATCTCCAAACTCCCAGTAAAACTCCACTGCCCCTGAAGAAGCATTGAAAAAGGCAACCTCAGTATTAGGAATAATGATGATTTCATTTAAATCAGGCAGCGTGGTGAAGTCTGCATTTCCACTTTCAAGCACTTCTATGGCTTGTTTGGTAATGACTGTTTCACAACCTGCCACACCTGTCGCAATCAAGGTAACTTCATACTTTCCTGTATCAGCATAAGTATGAGAAGGAGCAGCTACATTTGAAATGGGGCTTCCATCTCCAAAATCCCACACATAAGCAATGGCATCTTCACCTACCACAGAGAAGAAGACTTCCAACTCATCGCAGCCTGTCCCTTGAGAATTGACAAAATCAACTTTTGGAGCTGGCAAGACATTAATTGGAATGCTGAGTTCTTCTATACATTCCCCTTCCGTAATGGTAACCAAATAGGTCAACGAGGAATCAGGCGAAGCCATTGGATTAGGGATATTCGGATCAGAAAGACCGAAATTAGGTGTCCACTCATACGTTTCACTTCCATATCCCCCTTGAGCAAACAACTGTAAAGAATCATTAGAACAAATCCTCGTAGTATCTGCAAAGGCAAATCCCTGTAAGGCAGGGAAAACCTCAATCACCACGGAGTCCTGAGTTGCACAAGAGCCTGTCTGTGAAGTCAGGATATATTTAGTTGTAGTGCTAGGCTGCGCAAGGGTAACTCGACTTAATGGCGATTCCAAGGCATCATCCGGAGACCAAGAATAGAAGGTGGGTTCTGTTGTAGCTCCACCAAGCCTGGTCAATACAGATGTCAAGGTTAGGGTATCTCCCTCACAAATTGATGTATCCGGCAAAAGGTCTACAAAAGGAGTAGAGCGCACAACTACTGGAACCGTTTGTGCTTCACTTCCACAGCCGAAGTTAGAAGTGGCCGTAAGGATATAATTGGTCGTAAAGTCTGGACTGGCGAATGGGTTGGATATAGTTGAATCACTCAAAGTGAATCCTGGCGACCATGCATAAGAATACTCAGTTGCATCTGGATCACCACTCGCAATAGCCCTTAACTCTACAGAATCTGTAGCACAAATCTCAAATGGCCCTACCTGAGCCACAGTTGGTTTCGTGTGAACAATGACCGTAGTTGAGTCCGCTACCGAACGACAACCATTTGAGAATGATATAAAGAAGTAAGTTGTAGTCTTATCAGGGCTTACCTTCGTGCTTTGAGAAGATGAGTCTGTTACACCCGTCGCTGGGGTCCAGATGTAGGAATAATCTGGGCCTGCTCCATCTGCAAAGCCCGTTAGAGACAAACTATCTCCTAGACATAAGTCAATATCTGGACCTGCATCTACATTGGGTTTGGGTCGAACATCCACTCCCACGGTACTCAAAGGATCAATGGTTGATCTCAAACTAGAACATCCATTCGCATCCGTTACAACCAGCGTATAGATCGTCGTGGTATCCGGTCTTGCAAAAGGATTGTTTGTCGTAGTCGAATTCAAGCCTTGAGCAGGGAACCATTCGTAGGTATAAGGTCCAGGTGCCTCGCCACCATTCATGATGTTACCATTTAGCCTCACTCCAACTCCACCTTCACAGTAGAAGGTATCAGGACCTGCATCCACAATTGGAATAGCCGCAGGCGCAATTACGATGTCATCAAATTCTGAGGTACATCCTCTGCTGTCTGTTAATTGAACGGAGTAAGTTGTAGGTTGATTGGGATTGACGATTGGATTCTGCTGATTTCCATTTGGAGTGAATCCGCAGTTACCTGGGTCATCACAGAACCACTGGTAGAAATAAGGGGCATCCCCACCTATTGGACTCACACCTAATTCAATTCCCCCTGTTCCCTCACAGAAGAAAGTATCTCTGCCTGCAAAAGACTTAAAGTCTGTCTGAACACGGATGAAAATGGTATCATTTCTACGCTTGAATGGAGGACAGGTCTCTTCGTCAATTCCTGAAATGATACTTCTGAAGGTTGTACCTCCTCTGAAACAATTGGCGAAGAAACAGATAGAGCCGAAGATCGAATCGTTTTGTTCTACTACTCCAAATTCTGTGATAGGAAGAGAGTTGCCGAATTGATCTTCGAAGGAAAATTCGTAATCAATCCCTTTAGAAGGAGCAGGCGTAAGGTCTCTTACAAAGAAATCATAACAAGCAGAGTCCCCAACTTCAAGGAAGATCGTATCATTCCTCACATTCAGGTTTGAGGGCAAATTATGACCTACTTCTGGTGGGACAGTTACAGGATCATTGATTCGAATATAAACTGTATCAAAGGCCTGTAGGACGTTATCACACTGACCATTGTCCTCAACACCTACGATAAGTTCGATCAACTGACCCTCATTATCACAGGTCGGAGTCCAACACACCTGCCCGTTTAATGGATTAATTCCATTCACGGTAAAGGTAGCAGCGTTCGTTCCGGTGAAAATATCACTAACCGTAAAGGAGTTTAATGAATCCCCAAGGTTAGGGTCATTGAAAATGATATCATAACAGACTGGTTCATTTGCATCTACATAAATCGTATCATTCACCACGTTGGTCGCAGGAAGCAAATGAGAGCTTACAGGAGCATCGTTTGGTGGCACATCAATACGAACATATACCGTATCAAAGTTACTTGCCTGAGCTGAACAAGCAGCGTCATCATCTACTCCAATAATGAGTGGAATCGTCTGCCCTGCATAATCACAGGTAGGCGTCCAGCAAATTTGGCCGTTTATAGGATTGCTTCCATTTGAAGTAAAGCTTGGCCCATCTGGTGCATTGAAAATTGGGCTCAAGGCACTGGCGGCAAGAAGGTCCCCAACGTTAATGTCACTAGCCTGATAGTTGTAACAAAAAGCCTGATTGGCATCTACAATGATGGTATCTCCATTTGTTACAAGGTTCGTCAGATCTGAGGCAATCAAAGGAGCGTCATTCGGAGGTACCTGTACAAAAACAAATACGGTATCAAATACTTCCTGAAGGTTAGAGCATTGCCCTTGATCCTCTGCTCCAAATATGAGTGGAACCAGCTGATTTTCGAAGGTACATCCTGGTGTCCAGCATATCTCTCCATCCAGTGGGTTCAATCCATTGGTTGTAAAGCTTGGCCCATTTGGCTGTCCGAAAATTGGCGAAAAAGGAATGAAGTTAAGCGTATCTCCTGTATTGGGGTCCACACTGAGAAAGTCAAAACAGAGATTTTCTTCCGCATTGACAAATATGGTGTCTCCATTGAAGACATTGCCCGTTAAGGTACTGTTGATCGTTGGCGGATCGTTTGGTGGGGCTATAATTCGGACGTAAGTCGTGTTAAAGGCAAAATCGGAAGGCTTACAATCCGCAAAGTCTTCTGCTCGTACGGCTATTTCGATGGTTTGACCTTCAAAATCACAACCAGGTGTCCAACAAAGCTGACCATTTACAGGATTAGAACCAGAGGTAGTCAGAACAGGGGGATTTGCCCCACTGAAAATAGGACTGAGGCCTACCAAGGTCAGATCATCAAATTGATCAGGGTCATTTACCGTCAAGTCATAACACAATTGGTCATTCGCATCAATGATAATGGTATCATTCGACACATTTAAACCTGTATAAGTCGGCGTAATCGTGGGTGGGAGATTGACATTGGGGAGAATCCTCACCCAAACTGTATCAAATATATCAGCGATGGTAACACAATCATCAGGGTCTCTACCGCCTACAATCAGCGATAAGGTTTGCCCTGCATATTCACAGGCTGGTTCCCAACAAACTTCCCCTTGAACTACGGCTGTTCCCACATAAGTAGTGGTAAAGACTGCTGCTGGTGGGAAGAAAGGACCATTCCCAAAGGCAGCACTTACCGTAAAGGGAATAACAGAATCCGTAAGTACTGTATCTTCTAACAAGACATCATAACAGAAGGATTCTCCACCAGGAATAATGATGGTATCCCCACTAGTATTTAGGTTGGGAGCAAATGTATGCGAGATAAATGGAGGATCGTCTTGATCTAAACATTGAATTACGTGAATCTGGAAATCCCTTCTATTCTCACTGAGTAACACACCATTACGGTATTCAAAAACCGAAACAGAGAAAACAAAAATACCGGTTTGGTTAGGTGTTACATTGATGAAGCCTGTAAGTGGGTCCAGCGAAAAATTATTTGAGCCAAACGGATTGGTAAAGCTGAATCCATTGGCAAAAATTACATTCTGGTAAGGAGGAGGTCCCATCAAGTTATTAAAGGGATCAACTGTAGGATCATTTCCACCTTGCTGTGGGTTACCTGCTCCCTGTCCGATGCTATTCAATCCTGTATAAGGGTTGGTCAGGAAGTAAACAAGAGAGTCGCCATCTGGGTCAGTTGCAGAATGGTCGAATGAAAAAGCCTCATTTACACAAAGGAAGATAGGAGGAACCTGATCAAACTGAGGCATAGAATTGCAGGCGCCAATCTGATCTGGACTAGGAACCGAAGCGAGAAATGTAATTCCAGCTCCTAAAGGATTGACAAGGTTATCAATCGCCTGGTTTCTACAACATCTCGCCCATGCAATATCATATCCTCCAGGAGTAGGAGGCAAAACCAAGGTAGTGGTATAAATACCTTCTTCCACACAAATCTGTGGGGGAGTAGCTACACAAGGCCCATAACTATTGGGATTAATTTGAGGAGTTTGGGAAGGAGCTAGTACTGTTTTTGTCTGCTCAATAAGCCCAGATGTGCCATTAAAGACAAAGAGACTGATCTGCGCGTCAAAAGGTGCCTGCCCATTCAAACAGTCTCTATATAATTTCAGCGTAACAGAGTACGTGTTGGTGTTTGGGTTGGTACATTCATAGAATAGTTCGGCTCCAACAATATGTGTAGCCCTCATTTGATTCCCGCTCCATAGGAGTAGCAGCAGGAGGAAAAGCGTAGCGTATCGCTTCATCGTTGGCAATGTTTCGGTTTTTTCTAGAATTAGGTTGATAGTAGACTATCTTGGCATAGGCAATCAGATGTATCTTTATGACTCTTGTTACATATTTTTGTTCAAGGATAAGACGCGATTTACCCTTTATGCGCTAGCCAATTTGATCAAATGGAGGATATTCAAATGTGATGGTTTCTCGTGAAATTGAATTTAACAAATAATTCAATCTTTATTACATCTAAAGCTGGAAGTGCTTCCTCCCTACCCATAGAAAAGGAGATTTTTCCTTTTCATGCGCAGATTGACAAAGGTCATAACGCGATCTGTTCAAGATCATTAACATAAAAAACGATTAGGAGTTTAATACTATAAGACATAATGTCGCAAACGTACTGTGGATTAAGCGACATTTTAGGATTAAACCACCTTCTCTACCCAAACAACTCAGCATACTCGATTTATGAGTACTACGCTTCAGAACATACAAGCACCTATAGCTCAGGAACTCGTTTACTTCGAAAAGTATTTTCGATCTGCTATGCGCAGCGATGTTGCCTTGTTGGATCGCATCACACGCTATCTTCTTAAAAGAAAAGGCAAGCAAATGCGTCCCATGCTCGTGTTATTCAGCGCCGAAGTTACCGGAGGGATTACTCCCTCCACCTACAGAGGTGCTGCTCTCATGGAATTGCTGCATACAGCCTCTTTGATCCACGACGATGTAGTCGATGATTCAAATGAGCGAAGAGGCTTTTTTTCGATCAATGCCCTTTGGAAAAATAAAATAGCTGTATTAGCAGGAGATTTTCTGTTGTCTCGCGGACTTTTGATGACGCTTGAACACGACGATTTTCTCTTACTCAAAATTGGTTCAAAGGCCGTCAAGCTTATTTCCGAAGGAGAATTGCTCCAAATGGAAAAATCAAGACATCTGAATATTGACGAAGCCGTCTACTTAGATATCATCACAGCTAAGACCGCTTCCCTCTTTGCCGCTTGTTGTGAAATTGGTGCTGCCAGTGCTACAGAAGATCCTGAAATCATTGAGCAAATGAGACTTTTTGGAGAAAAAGTGGGCATTGCCTTCCAGATTAAGGACGATCTCTTTGATTACGGCACAGATGACGTGGGTAAGCCAAGAGCCATTGATATCAAAGAACGGAAATTAACGCTGCCCCTTATACATGTTCTTAACAAGGCCAGCTGGAGCGAAAGAAGAAAGTTGATCAATATTGTCAGAAGACATAACACCCATCCCCAGAAGGTCCAGTATCTAATCGATTATGTCAAGTCAAATGGAGGCATCGATTACTCCACCGAAGTCATGAATAAATTCATTGATGAGGCGGAAAAAATTCTACAGGGATTTCCAGAATCCCCTTCCAAAACTTCCCTTTCTAACCTGATGCACTTTGCCATCAACAGAAAGGTGTAGGATCTATTCTAGTTAAGCTCTTCTACCCATTAGACGCATAAAAGTCCGCCAATAGTTGGGAGACATGTCGATTTTCAAACTTTTTGGCGTGCTCAAGCCCCGAAAGCGCCAAGCCATTCCTATATTGATCATCCGTTAACAGCTTATCCATCCCCCTAGCCATTTCTTCTTTGTTTACTTCCTCCAGATAATGGGCCCCTTTTCCTCCAGCTTCTGGAAGTGAACTCAAGTTAGAAATCAAAGCTGGTGTCCCTGACTGAATAGATTCCAAAACGGGAATCCCGAAGCCCTCATAAATAGAAGGATAAACCGAAAACAGGGCCAATTGGTATAGAGCGGGAAGATCATCGAAAGGTATATCCTTAAAAAATCGAACATCCTTTTCTAGCCCTAGCTCTCGTATCTTTTCCTGCACCTCTTTTACATATGTCCCCCCTTTACCTATGACGATCAATAGTGGCCTCATTTCTTGGGACAATTCTCCCATGCCTTCAATGACTGTCTTCAATCGCTTCCGCTTAATGATAGAGCCTACAGATAAGATAAAGGGACGATCAATTTGATAGCGGTTCAGACAGGACTCCAATTCCTCAGGAGACTGTTGGATGAGAAAACGAGGATCACAACTTTGGTATATGACAGATACTTTTTCCGGAGGAATTCCATAGATTTCAACAATATCCTCTTTTGTAGCCTGGCTAATGGCAATGATTTGATCCGCTTCTTTGCAGGCGTACCTTAATTTTCGATTGTAAATGTTTCTGTCAATCGGGGCGTAAAGCTTCGGAAATTTTCTAAAAATCACATCATGAACAGTGACGATTTGCCGAATCCCTCTTTTCCTTAACCCTAGGGGCAATTCTTGGCTCAGACCATGATAAATCTTGAGACCTTTTCTCTCTACCTCTCTTGCTTGCAGAAAAGTTCGCCAAAAGCTACCTCCACCAACTTTTGGCTCATGAATGTGAAAGTCCGATTCTTTGAGAAAACTATTGACTCGTTCTGAAAGGCGAGCTTCAGGTGTGAAAAGATGAAGATCAAGTTGGGGCTGGTACATGCGAAGATCTTCCAATAAGGTGCGGCTATAATTACCTAAGCCGGTGAAATTGAAAAATACCCGCTTGGCATCATAAGCGATAGCCAGTCTTTTTGTAGTGCCCCTTAGCGACATGAACAAATATTAGCTTTTTTTCATAGGAATAGAAAAAGAGAAAGCAGATTTTTCCTAATCTTTTTAGCATATATTTCGTATCTACAAGTTCATTCCATCGACATCTATGCAAGACAGAAAATTTGAATTAGTTGCCCCCTACAGTCCTGCTGGAGACCAACCTGAAGCCATCAAGCAATTGATAGAAGGGATCCAAAATGGGGAACCAGATCAGGTATTACTTGGGGTAACCGGTTCGGGTAAGACCTTTACAACTGCCAATGTTATCGCTGAGCTGAATCGCCCCACTTTAATTATCAGCCATAACAAGACCCTGGCTGCGCAGCTGTACGGGGAATTCAAACAATTTTTCCCGAACAATTTGGTAGAGTACTTCATTTCCTATTACGATTATTACCAACCGGAAGCTTATGTGCCTTCCACCAATACTTATATAGAGAAGGACCTATCCATTAACCAGGATATAGAAAAACTAAGGTTGAGAGCGACCACAGGCTTGATTTCAGGAAGAAGGGATGTCATCGTAGTCGCCTCGGTAAGTTGCATCTACGGTATAGGTAAACCAGAGGATTTTGAGGCGAATGTTTACTATGCAAATGTAGGCCAAGTCATCTCGCAAAATGCCTTTCTGGATAAACTGGTAAGGCTTTTCTATTCACGTACCCAAACTTTACTTGAGCCAGGAAAATTTAGGGTGAAGGGGGATACCATCGACGTCTACCCTGCCTATGATGATTATGGAATTCGCTTTCTTTTCTTCGGAGACGAAATTGAAAAGATCCAGCGTTTCGATGTGAATACAGGCCGTAAAATTGAAACCCTTAGAGATTACACCATGTATCCTGCGAATCTCTTCGTTACACGTAGAGAATCCTTGAACATCGCTATTGAGGAAATTCAGGAAGACCTCATCAAGCAGGTGGCATATTTTGAGGCTCAGGGTATGTACATGGAGGCAAATAGGCTAAAGGAGAGAACTGAATACGACCTTGAAATGATGCGGGAGCTAGGATATTGCTCAGGCATTGAGAACTACTCTCGTTACCTCGCTAGAAGACAGCCTGGAAGTAGGCCCTATTGTTTGGTAGATTATTTTCCAGATGATTTTCTCTTGGTTATTGATGAGAGTCATGTTACAGTTCCACAGATTCGAGGGATGTATCATGGGGATCGATCAAGGAAATTCACCTTGGTAGAACATGGATTCCGCTTGCCCTCGGCTTTGGATAACCGCCCACAAAAGTTTGATGAATTCAATTCCATGGTCAATCAAACTGTCTACTTGTCGGCTACTCCTTCCGATTACGAATTGGAAAAAAGCGATGGTGTGATTGTAGAACAAATCGTTAGGCCAACCGGACTTCTTGATCCACCTTGCATCATCAGGCCTTGCGATAACCAAGTGGATGACTTGCTGGAAGAAATTGACAACGAAGTCAAAAAGGACAATAGGGTACTTGTAACTACTTTGACCAAAAGAATGTCAGAGGAACTTACCAAATACCTTGGGGATCTTCAGATTAGGGCGAGATATATTCACTCTGACATTGATGCCTTGGATAGAGTGGATATTTTACGAGAATTGAGAGAAGGGAAGTTTGATGTATTGGTTGGGGTAAACCTTTTGAGAGAAGGGCTTGACTTACCAGAAGTTTCGCTTGTAGGGATTCTAGATGCTGACAAGGAAGGCTTTCTACGATCCAGTCAATCCTTGATTCAGACAGCTGGTCGTGCGGCAAGGCACTCGGAAGGCCGTGTAATTCTTTATGCGGATAGGATTACAGATTCCATTAAGCAATTGCTAGATGAAACAGATTACCGCCGGAAGAAGCAAATGGCCTACAATGAGGAACACGGAATAGTGCCCCAAACCATCAAAAGGGAGACCAAAGATATATTTGAACAAGCACTTGGCACAAGAGCCAAGACCTACGAGGAATTCGAAGAGAAAATCAACATTGCCGCAGAGAAGGCGGCAGAATATATGTCTGAGGATGAGGTAAAAAAGAAAATCGCCAACATCAGAAAAGAAATGGAAAAAGCTGCGAAGGAACTCGACTTCGTTGAAGCAGCTAGGCTACGAGACGAGATGTATGCCTATCAAGCACAATTGAAAGGTAAAAGAATTAGTTAAACTAGAAAATCCTGACTACTCCCTACTAAGTGGTCAGGATTTCCTCTATTTCATAACTATCAATCAAGCAATTCGAAGTTAAAAGGCACATTTACCCAAAAGTAAATTGGCTTTTTCCCTTGAATAGCAGGCGTAAAGCGTAGATTGGGCAATTGCTTCTCTACGGCCTTAGACAAAATGGGATGTGCCGTGTTCAACACAATATGCTTTTCATACCTTCCCTTCTTGTCAATAAGGATTCTCACGACCACTGAGCCTTTTATCCCAGCATCCCTTGCGATTTGAGGATATCCAATTAGCTTCTTGATATCGCTTAAATTTATACATTCAGGTTGCTGATCAGGTACAATAAATTTACCTGCCCCTGGCTTTACTTCAGATCGGATGACATCAAAATCATCTCCATCCCCATCAAAATCTGCAAATATATCTGCCTCTTTGTCCTCCCCATCTACATCTATCAATCCTAAGTTTTTGGCTTCCTTCAGTTCATCCACATCAATGATAGTAGGATCTTCTTCGTCCAAATCATCCTCAGGGGAAGGCTTGGGAATCTGAAAACCCGTTACTTTGACCTTTTCTATTTTCGGAGGAGGCGGCATCTCAACAGGGGGTATTTCTTTGTTCTCAACTGGGGGAAGATCCAATACTGTTAATACAGTCTCCCTCTTTTTGTAGGTGGACGGAAGGGAATTGCCATACACCTTATTCCATACATAAGGTCCAACCGTTGCAGAGATAAAGACTACACTAGCTACAGATAAGGAGATCATCAACCTACGTGCATATCCTCTGCGAAGCTCATAAGCACCATAAGTTCTCTCTCGATCCTGGAAGACCATTTCCTCCCAGTCTGCATACATGACATTTTTCTGTTTGTTAGTCATTTTGGTATGAAAGTTACGGCATAGCAATCCCTGGTGGCTACTTTCCAAAAGCCACAAACAACTGTACACCAAATGATTAAAAAATTTAAATTCTCTTCGTAGTTCGACGATTACCCCTAAAAAAAGACATAGGTCTCCCGGGACTTCCTAAGCCCTTTTTAGTTGCGGGTAATGTTTGTCGGTTTCAATTAATAGAGAGGATGGGGACACAAATTCCACAAAGCATATTGATAATCTTGACGCCTTTAGGGAAAAAAGAAACGATAATTAAGCCTTATAATCCGAACCATTAGGTAGGCTTTGTAGGGATTTCGTATGAAATTTGCTTAGTTCGTTTTAAGACAATTTTTATCTCCGGGCTAGCAATTTTTTTACTCCATGAAATTTTCTTCCATCCTTTTGGTATGTCTTATGTTTTCCATCATGAATGGAGATTTGTTGGCACAGGGTCTTCCGTCAGTGGAAGCTGCTGTGAGAGCCCTTGATAGGGATCCTGATATGGTATCAGCCAGTTGGAGCCTAACGGTTTTAGATGCCAAAACTGGTCAACCTTTACTAAAGCATAATTCTGACAAAGCCCTGGTGACGGCTTCTACCATGAAAATGGTCACGACCATTACTGCTTTCGAAATTTTAGGACCCAATTTTCAGTTTCAGACTAAATTGGCCTACGAAGGGCGAATCACCAATGAGGGAGCCTTGGTTGGGAACCTGCACATCATCGGGGACGGAGATCCTACCTTTGGCAGTGATCGTCTCGGCCAAGGGAGAGGGCTGAATAGCCTGATGGCTTTGTTAAGTGAGAAAATTAAAGCTGCAGGAATCAAAGAGATTCAAGGGGATATCATCGGGGATGCCAGTATTTTTGGAAGTCAACTCACTCCTTCAAAATGGCCTTGGGAAGACATGGGCAACTATTATGGAGCTGGTGCAGGCGGGTTAAATGTCCATGAAAATTACTACCGCCTAGATTTGGTTCCAGGCTCTTATGTAGGTGGTCCAACCAAAGTATTACGAACGGTTCCAGCCATGCTTGACCTCACCTTTTTCAATGAGATTAGCACAGGGAGAGCTGGAAGTGGAGACAATGGATACATCTTCGGGGCTCCCTACACATCAGAAAGATATTTGAGAGGTACCATTCCTTATGGACCTTCTTCCTTTTCTATCAAGGGATCTATTTCTGATCCGGCCTACTATACTGCTTGGAGGTTAATGGAAGAACTCAACGGATGTGGAGTCAAGGTATATGGAAATGTGACTACAAATCGGCTGATGAAGCTTCAAGGACGTAGTCTGAACAAGAGTAGGAAGATCATTTACACGTATAAGTCCTTGCCTTTGAAGGAGATCATCACCGCTACCAATATGAAATCCATCAATGTATATGCAGAGGCGCTCGCGAAAAGATCAGCTGTTAAAAATGGCAGGAAGGGCACAACTGAGGATGCCATGGAGATGATTGAGGATTACTGGAAAGCGAGAGGGGTGGTAACCAAAGGCATGTACCTAAGAGATGGGGCAGGACTTTCCCCAAATAATGCCCTCTCTACCTATCAATTGGCTAGAATCATGTATTTGGCAGGGAAGAAATACTATATAGGAGATTTGAAAGCCTCTCTTCCCGTGGCAGGCCGTTCAGGCTCCCTCAAATCTATGCTAAGGGGAACTGCTGCAGAGGGGAGATTAAGAGCAAAAAGCGGTTATGTGTCAGGCGCAAGAGGATATGCAGGCTATGTCAAAACCCGAGCAGGTAGAGAACTTATTTTCTCAATTGTTTCCAACAATTATGCCTGTGGAGCGGGAGCTATGAGAAGAAAACTAGAAAAGGTCATGGCCAAAATCGCAGAATAAAAAACCACAATAGAAAAGGGGTGCACTAACATGCACCCCTTCTAAATTTTTCCGGCAAGGAAACAGTAAGCCTTAACGACGCTGAAGCTCTCCCGCCAACCAATTCAGCTGTACCTTGGCATCAGTCAACATTCCTTTGTAGGAAAGGAACTTGATGTCAGCATTGGCTTTCTGAACTACCAGGTTAGGAGACAACGCTCCCCCCAAAACCAATACTTCAATATCCCTTCCCGGCATATATACTTTTAAATCAGATTGATATTCCTTGGCCTTTCTGCGGTCCAGGAGCTCGATGGTATGATCCGCAGCCTTTAAGTCGAGTAAAAGAAAGCCCTTGTTGAAATCCTGTACCAAAAGAAGATTGGGGGCATCCTTGGCATGTCCATTGGTGAACTTATGACTTGTGTAGAGCCTAACCACTTCTGCCAATTCACGATTGGTGGAAACCAGGTTGTAATTGCTTCCCAATAGCCAAAGGTTCGTAGCAAGTGCTTGACGAAGTTTGTCAGCAGGCGTCTGTGCATTTAACAGAAGATCAGAAAGCTGTTGAAGGATCAATAACCTCCTGCTAGACTGCTGGGCAATCATGGCCACATCCTGTAAGCCAAACTCAGCATAAGCTTCCTGCTTCTCAAGGTTTAGGTCAAGGACCAAAGGCTGTTCTCTTTCTTGTTCTACTGCTTCAAGGACGAGAGAAACAACAGATGCCATTCGACTTTCACTTTCTCCATAAAACTTTCGAAGGACCTTATCTAAAATGCCTGTAGCAAAATGCTTTCTATGTTCAGGTAAATGGGAAATGCTCCCATTCATTCTCTTCTTAAGTCTTGCCTTGGCGAATTCCATTTCTTTTTGGAAGATATCGTCAAACGCCTTGATTAGAATCGGCTTGATCCGAACTTGAATTTCCGCCAACAACTTACTGTTGTCAATGATCGATCCCCAGTCAGCAGTTACATCTGATTCTAGGGAGTTGGCTTCTATCTCGCCATACAGTCTTTTCAGCATTCTGGGTGGGAAATAGTCATCCTCATCTAGGCCAAAATACTTAGGCGATCCTACAATTTTACCCCCTACACGAAAAGCTACGCCCGACTGCTTCAAGCTGTGTTTTTGATGGGCAATGGTAAATCGCAGCGTGGCCAATTCTCCATTGCTGAGGGCAATGCTTTCTGAAAAAGTTTCCCCAGGAATGTCTACCAAATCTACCAGTTCGCCATTTACATAGATATGAAAGTCTGTCTGCCTGCCGTATTCCAAAACCAGTAGTTTCTTCAACCTATTTGCATTGGGAAAGGTGAAGTTCTGGTTGATTCCCATCAGGGTGATGTTGGTTCCGTGTGCCTCTTTATCACTTTCTTTTATCTTAATGGGCAAGCTTACCTGCTCAATGTCCTGCTTGGCCTTGAGGAGCTCATCTCTCCAGATACTAAGGGTAGTTTCCTTTCCTCTACAGGTAGATTTCACCTCCATCAAGGAAGCAACCATTAAACCCGCAAATTTACCTATTCCTTTCCTCCCCTTGACCAATCTATTTTTTAAGCGAGTCCTCTCTCCTTTTCTGGATACCCTACTGCTGGCAATATTGAGGTATTCATTTCTAATCTCACTTTCGGTCATGCCAGTTCCATCATCTTTGATCAAAAGAGGATCATTGGAAAGGGGTTTAGGCAGTTCAACCCAAACATTTTCTGCGTCGGCATCAAAAGCGTTATCAACAAGCTCTTTGATAGCCAACTCTGTAGAACGATAGTTTTCCCCGAGCAGGGAGGCAAGACGTGGATCTACCTTAAATGAGGCCTTCATAGGATGGTAAATGATGATGTTCCCGCTGCAAAAAATTTTGACAGGATTACAAAGATAAGGATGGCAAGTGGGTAACTATCCACCAATCAGCTGTTCTTATCAACAAAGCAAAATGTGGAAATGTGGAAATCCATTTTAAGGAAAAGGCACAAAAAAAGGGCGACCCAAAAGGGTCGCCCTTAGAAAATTCTTTTATCCTTAGTCGTTGATGATGTCCTTCACCTCTTTCAAGTTGATTTTTTCAGAACCCTCACAAAGAACCTCAGCCTTGAATTCAAGGTAGATGGTCTGTGGGATACGGATATCAACAGAGTTGAATTTCAAATCATTGATGATCGGCAAAAGCTGCACCTCAACTTCAGGCTTATTAGCGGCCAAAATCTTGGATGACTTTACGTTTCCAGAAGGATCAAGTGTTACAGAGAACAAAGCCTGAGCAAGTCCGCAGATTCCGCTGAGCTTCAACTCCGTTTTGATCAAGTCCTTCATAGCTGCCTTACCACCTACGTACTCTCTTTCCTGGAAAACTGGACCAGTGGAGTTTTCGTGATTACCTGTTTTTTGGCTCTCTGGCATATTTCCACCGTTGTTGTCGTTGGAAGCATAGTTTCCAGAGTTGTTGGTAGTTCCGTTGTTTCCACTTGAAGCAGGGCTGGTTTTCTTAACTTCTGGATAAATGCTCTGATCAGCATTTGGATCGCGGTAGTCAAGTTTTGTGTAACTCTTATCAGTACCTCCATTCTTCAATTTGCCATCTCCACCTTTACTAGTCGTTTTCTTCTTAGGATCTGTAGCAGAACGAGTATTTCCAGAAGTGTTAGAAGAAGCAACAGGATTTGTTCCTACGTAGCTTGCGTTTCCTTCCATCAATCCAATCTGCTCACGAAGGCGGATGATTTCAGTTTGCATAACCTGGATAGTCTGGATCAACTGAGCTAGTTTCTCACTATCGGCAGCTGTCGTAAAATCTTCTGGGTTCAACTGAAGATTAGCGAGGTCTGTTCCTTCAGAACCATCAGCAATGAAGTTGACATCAGCGCCAGTTTTCAAACCTAACTGATAATCCATCATTTTCTTCTGTCTTTCTTTGTCGCGAAGGGCACGCTCAAGGGCGATCTCTTGCTCGCGCATGGTTTTTAGCTTAGCTACACGCTCAACTTCCTGCTTTTTAGCTTCAAGTTCAGCTATTCTAGCATTGGCTTCATCTTGTAGACGCTTAATTTCGTCCATCATACGCTGGTATTCCTCCTCTTCTGCGCGACGTGCTTCTTCAGCTTCTAATTTTTCTTTTTCTATCTGAGCCAGTTCCTGCTCTTCTCTGTAACGCTCTTTTTCCTCTTCTTTTTGTGCAATCTGCTCACGCATTCTGAGGATTTCGCCCTTGGTAGATTGGGTTTCTTCAATAGCAGCCTTAGCCTGCGCTTCACGCTCTTCATTGGCAGCCAGCATTTCGTCAATTTGCGCTGTCAACTTGGCAATGTCATCATCTAACATAGCATCCTGAGAAGCTCCTTCTGAGGCACCACCAAATCCATCCCCACCATTGTCATTTGCGTAAGGATCATCGGCGAACAAATCACCAGACTGTCCAAATCCACCTTCTTCTTTGGCCTGCTTTGCAGCCATAGCTTGATCTCTTCTCTGCTGAGCAGCTTTTCTTCTCCTAGCCTTTTGGGCTTCTATTCTTCTTTTCTTGATTTCTTTTTCCCTGAGCTCAGCTAATTGCTCGCGAAGTTTGATGACTTCTTCTTCCTGAGCGGCCTTGGTTGCATCCGTTTGGTTTTCAGCAACAGCATCGTCAGCATTCACATCTCCACCATTGTCAGAAGATGGGCTTTCTTGTACGGGCTCAGATTCCTCCTTCATAGGCTCAGCAGGAGTAGAATTGGTTTCTGCTGGCTGAGTATTGGTAGCAACTTCCTCTTTAGGAGTCGTTTTTGTCTCTGTAGGAGCAGGAGTTGTTTCCTTTGGAGTTGGAGTAGAGGTCTTTGGCTGAGAGGAAGCTTGCTGAGAAGCAACAGGAGGAGTGTAAGAACTTCCTCCATCTTTAGGATTTCCTTGCTCATCTAACAGGTCGTTGTTGAAAACTGCCACCTGCTTGTAGACATTGTCTCTACTACCATCCTTACAATCAATCTCTGGACGAATCTCCAGGTATTTGGAAGTAGGTCCTCTTAACTCTGCTGCATCCCACTTGATGCTTTTGACGATATCCGCTGCAGAGCGCTTGATACAATCATTGGTCCCAGTAATGGCTTTTGCATGGAGCACATTTCCGGATGGATCAATTTTTACTTCCAGGTAGATACGATCTTTTCCGCAGCAGGAAGTTTTCTCTTCTAGCTGTACGGAGATGTATCCTATAACCGTATTTTTCCCGTCATCGAATGTAAAGGCTCGTGTGTCTGCAATGTGCTTGGTTACGTCAAACTCTTCCTGAGCATCCGCAAACAGCCAACAACCGATTAGGAGACTGAAGATTAATAAATGCCGTCTCATAATTATAAGGTTAATAAGAATTTCTTACGTGGTACGATAGCGAACGAAATTTAATTAAAATCTATCTACAATGATAGCAGATGAATCTTTTATTCATGAAATCAAAAGAAAAATCTCTACATATGGCCTAATTGTTGTACAAATCTAGGCTTTTTCTAACATGCGAGCTTGGGTTTAGAAGGAGTCTGTAACCCAAGATTTTTCTCTTTCAGTTTCAATTTTTCCTTGATTTGTGCCGTGTTCCTCACTGTCTTTAGGCGAGGCATTTTCTTTCTAGTACTTACTTTTTTCTCCTGTGGCGCTACACCAGCAAGAACTGGAATTCTATAGTTCTCCTCAATATAGTCAAGCGTATCCAGTATTTCGCGAAGATCATCTGAGGTAACCAATTTCAATCGAAGTTCCTTAAAGTGCGGAAGTCCTTTAAAATAGGCTGTATAGTGCCTTCTCATTTCTCTAATGGCCCCAATTTCAGATTTCCAATCAATAGACATCAGCAAATGTCTTCTGCACACATCCACGATTTCTGGGATATTTGGCTTGGGCAATTCCTCACCTGTCTTTAGATAATGCTTGATCTGCTGAAAAATCCATGGATTTCCAATCGATCCTCTTCCAATCATAATACCCGAAACATTCGGATATTTTTCCCTCATCATCTCAGCCTTTTTAGGAGAATCCACATCCCCGTTTCCAAAGATCGGAATCTCAATATCTGGGTGTGCAGCAACCTCTTCTATCAAAGTCCAATCCGCCTCCCCTTTGTACATCTGTTTCCTCGTTCTGCCATGAATCGACAGGGCTTTGATACCTGTGTCCTGAAGCCTCAGTGCTACTTCCTGAATCTTGATGCTTTTCTCATCCCATCCTAAACGAGTCTTGACTGTTACGGGCAAATGGGTACTCTCGACGATTTCTCTTGTCAAGCGCTCCATTTTATCTATGTCCCTTAGAATACCTGCTCCAGCACCCTTGCAAGTAACCTTTTTGACAGGGCATCCATAATTGATATCCAAAATCTCGGGTTCGGCTTCTTCTACAATTCTAGCCGTCATGCGCATAGAATCTAGATCATGACCGAAAATTTGTATCCCAACTGGACGTTCTTCGTCATAGACATCCAGTTTTTGAACACTCTTATCTGCCAATCTAATCAAGCCTTCCGAACTGATAAATTCTGTATAAACTACATCTGCTCCGAATTCCTTGCACAAGGCACGGAAAGGAGGATCACTCACGTCCTCCATAGGAGCCAGCAACAAAGGGTAATCCCCCAGTTCAATGTCCGCAATCTTTACCACGTCTGTTCCAATCTGAAATAAATACTAAGATTTGACCTGAACCTTCTCTCATGGTGAGAGTCAAATGGTCAAGGCCTGACAAAAATACAAAATATTATTCAGGCTTCATGGTATTCCTATTGCAGCCAACTGGTCAATAGACATTGAGCTCTTTTATACAAGAGGAACTTTTTGGGAAAATTCCACAAGGAAATACCATAATCTTCCTAAAAAACTTTTATTTGCCTCAAAGACAGGATACAATATCTTGCTCAACTTTGATCAAATAGCGATTCTATTACATCTAAACGTCGAATCCTAGAATAATTACACATTTTGACACTCTATCAAATTCTTTCTGAAAATGCACGCAAAAGTCCTGGTTTTACCATTGGCTTGGGATTCTTTTTGTACTTGATAGGGGCCTATTTCGTGACGCCACTTCTAGGACTGAGCCTAAGGACCATGATGGACCTTTCAGATGCACAGAGTACCCAGTTTTTTTCGGGAGACTTTTCTGTCCACCCTTTGGCGAGAACCGCCTTACTCCTTATCCAAAGCACGCATCAAATCTTAGCCTATGGTGTTTCTTCCTTGATCGTTTTACAAATGGCAGGCTATTCACAGCGTGATAGGGGTTTGAAATCGCCTAAACCTATAAATATCCTGCTATGGGGAAGTATGATCATGTTGGGCAGTATTTTTTGGGGGCAGTTCCTGAACTTCGATCCTAATCACACCTATCTGCCTGAATCCATGCAAGAGATGGAGCAATCATTTCAAGAGGTGGAGCTAAGGAACAGAGATTTCATGGCTGGGATCATGCATTTTGAGAATCCCGTAAATATCATCTGGGCCATACTTGTCATGGCAGTTGTGCCAGCTTTTTGTGAAGAGTTCTTTTTCCGATCGATGGTACAGCAAGAACTTATGAAGCAAATGGGGCCTATATTGGCCATTACAGTAAGCGCCATGATCTTTAGTTTTATGCACCTACAGTTTCATGGGTTCTTAGGAAGGTTGGCACTTGGATTTATCCTGGGATGGATGTTTTGGAAAACGGGAAATCTGTGGACGTCGATTCTAGGACATTTTGTCTTCAATGCGGTCAGTATTATCGGGGGTTATCTTTCTCTCCGTTCAAACAATTGGGAATGGCCAGAGGGAAGTCAATTGTCTTTACCTTGGTATGGAGTCTTAATTGCCCTTCTCGTCAGTGTTGGAGCTGCCTACATTTTACATATTCAGGCTACACGCAATATCGTACATGAAGAATGACGTATTAATAAGATTTATCTCGGGAATGGTTGGAGTCTCTATTCTGATTCCTGCCATTGTTCTTTCTCCTTTGGGAATGTGGCTCTTTGTCTTTATCGTCTCTCTGATGAGTCTGTGGGAGTTTATCAGAGGCATGCAGGTTCAGCAAAAAAGGTACGTTTGGGTAGCCCTTGCTTGTGTAGCAGGCTTTTGGGGCTTAGAATTCTTCAACATCCTGATGGCAGGAAAGCAGGAGATTCCTCCTTCCTTATACGCCTTGGTTCTTATTCTCGCCTTGCCTATTCTGGAAATCGTCGCTTTGTTTAATAAGGAAGAAAATCGTCCTGTAGAGACCCTTGGCACTATAGTGCTAGGCTATATATATGTGGTATTTCCCTTCTATCTTTTCCTGGATATGTCTATGCCAGGCCCACCCTCAACCTATGATTTTAAAATCCCTCTTGGCACCCTATTTATTACCTGGACGCTGGATGTGATGTCCTACTTTTTTGGAAGGTTCTTTGGTAAGAATCAACTATTCCCCCGCATCAGTCCGAAGAAGACTTGGGAAGGATCTATTGGTGGTGTTGCCTTCTGCCTAGGAATGGGTGTGCTCATGGATATTTTCCTACCCACAACTTATTCTTGGGTAGTCATTGCTATACTCACTTCCTTGTTCAGCCAGATGGGAGATTTAGTAGAATCCATGTTCAAAAGAAGTGTAAACCTGAAGGATTCTGGGAAAATCTTGCCCGGTCACGGAGGTATGTTGGACCGCTTCGATGGCATGCTTCTGTCTATCCCGTTTATTTATTTATATTTTTTGACCTTGGGTAATTAACAAATTTTCAAAAAATCCCCAGCTCCTTTCACAAGTTTAATTAATTGATTTTCAGCATTTGAAAATAGGGGGTGCTTATGTACTTTCGTAACGCTAACACAAACCGACCTACAAGTATTCAAAAATTGTTAAAGTTCGTATGGCTGAAGTAAACGTACAGACCAAGTCTGTTAACCAAAAGCCCTCTCCATTCGAATCGATGCTTGCTCGTTTTCATGCAGCGGCAGACATGATCAACCTTGATCAGCGATTCAGAGATGTGTTGAGTGCTCCGGAAAGAACCATGATCGTTAACCTACCGGTCAAGTTGGACGATGGTACGACGCGCGTATTTGAAGGGTATCGTGTCATCCATTCAACTGTAATGGGACCTTCCAAAGGAGGAATCCGCTTTGCTCCCTTTGTGGACCTTGATGAGGTAAAGGCACTCGCTGGATGGATGACCTTTAAGTGTGCACTCGTAGGCCTTCCCTATGGTGGGGCCAAAGGGGGAATCACCTTGAATCCCAAGATTCGAAGCGAGGATGAACTAGAGCGAATTACCCGTGCCTATACACGATCGCTCAAAGACGTATTTGGAGAAGACTCTGACATCCCTGCCCCCGATATGGGAACCAACAATAGGGTAATGGCGTGGATCTTCCACGAATACTCAAGAATTTTCGGATATACACCTGGCGTTGTAACAGGTAAGCCCCTTCACTTAGGGGGTTCAAAAGGTCGTGTTCCTGCAACTGGATGGGGAGTCATGCTGACGACCATGAAGGCCATCGAAAGATTGGGCTGGAATCCAAAGAACCTACGTGTTGCTGTACAAGGATTTGGTAACGTAGGTACCTGGGCCGCAAAACTCTTACAGGATCAGGGACTGAATATTGTTGCTGTGTCCGACCATACAGGTGGTGTTTACAATGAAAATGGACTCGATGTAAGAGATGCCGTTCGATATGTGAAAAGTAATGGTTCACTTGAAGGATATAAATCCTCTACCAGAATTACCAATGCTGAACTGGTCACCATGGATGTTGATATCCTCATTCCGGCTGCCATTGAAAACGTCATTACGACTGAGAATGCAGCAGATGTTCAGGCAAAAGTAATTGTAGAAGGGGCAAATGGTCCTACTTCGGCAGATGCTGACGGAATCCTGGATGAAAAAGGAGTCCTTATTATTCCAGATATCCTTGCAAACGCTGGTGGTGTAACGGTTTCCTACTTCGAATGGGTACAAAATCGCCGTGGGCACTACTACTCAGAAAGCGAAATTCGTGAAAAAGCAGCTCCAATCATGACAGAAGCTTTCGATCGAGTATGGGAAACGAAAGAAAAGCATGAGTGCTCTATGCGTCTGGCGGCCTATATTGCTGCTATTGAAAGACTAGCTATGGGTATCGACCTAGAAGGTAACTACTAGACTCACCTCTTTGATGGGTTAAATTGTAGCATATCACATAAATGTTTACAAGCTGAATGTCTCCGGGCATTCAGCTTTTTTCATGCAAGACCTGCCCATTATTAGTATTTTTACATAAATCATAAATTACGACATTTGAAACAAAATAAATCTTTACTCTTGCAATTCTTTACTGTCCAACATGAAGCACTTCATACTTCACTTGTTATGCATCCCGCTTCTATCTTTGTCCCTTTCGGCACAGATATCTTACGAAATCACACATTTAGAACAGTCCGGTAATCCAGGTGGACTCAACCAAGAACTAGACTATGAGGTCAGCAATTGGAACCTCGCCATGGATGGAGGCTTTGTCTCTAACCAATGGTCCAATTCATTTTCTTTACCCTTCACCTTTGAATTTTATGGCCAATCTTTTACATCAGCACGGGTAAGTGCCAATGGGGTGCTGACATTTGAAAGCAATCCCGGCTCAGCACCCGGAAACAATGGAGCTTTGCCCTCCAGCTCTCTTCCAAATAACTCTATTGCAGCTTTTTGGGAAGCATTTGCCTTTTCTCCTCCCATTCTTTCTGGAGATGATGTACTGACCAAAACATTTGGTACAGCCCCCAATAGGCAATTTTGGATCAAGTGGGCGTCCTACCAATGGGGTCCTTCGACCTTTGTCTACATCTCTTTGGTCCTAGAAGAAGGAACCAATAATATTTATGTGGTAGATCAGTATGGTGATCCTACCAAAGCCGGAAGCATCACCTCTACAATCGGAGTTCAGAAAAATAGTTCCGAAGGAGTCTCTTATGGAGACAATATCCCTACGAGTATGCTGGGATTTCACTACATAGACAACGGCTATTACAAATTGGAGCCCTTCCTCATCCCACCAGAAGATTTGAAAACCTTGGAAAAAACTGCTCCAGGTGAATTAACCTGTGGATTGGGGCAGGAACAAGTATCATTCGAATTCAAAAATATAGGCCAATTGCCTGCATCCGGCTATACAGCTAAGTTGTTTGTGGATGGAGTGCTCTCCGCTCAGGATGTTGTAAACAGTACACTGGCTCCAGACCAGCTTATTTCACACACCTTTACCCAAACAGTAGATCTTTCCTTAAGCAAGGAATATGATTTAGACATTGTGGTAACTAGCAGTGGTGATTCAAATTCCTCGAATGATACGATTCATACCACTGTTACCAACTTCACGGAAATTTCAACCTTCCCCTTCCAAGAAAACTTTGAAACCAGCCTTCATGGTTGGACTACTGGCGGTACCAACTCATCATGGGAATGGGGAACCCCAGCTGATGGAACCATTATGGCAGCACCTTCCGGCGTAAAAGCCTGGGTCACCAATGCAGGTGGGCCGCATAACGCATTTGAAAACTCTTATGTACAGAGTCCATGCTTCGATTTCTCCAATATTCATCAAGACAGCTGGATCAGTTTCATGACTTGGTGGGAAACCGAGGAAGTTTGGGATGGAGGATCCGTACTTTATTCGCTTGATGGTGGTGATTCATGGAATCAATTGGCAGCGTACTCTCCAGAATTTTGGTTCAATTCTCAATTCATTGCCACACTTCCGGGTGGAGTAGGCCAAGGTTGGAGTGGAAACACAGCTGCCGGTTCCGGTGCTAATGGTTGGAGAAAAGTCTATGCCAAATTACCCTCAGCTGTAATTGGAGCCCCACAGGTGAAATTTAGGATTGCCTTTTCTTCGAATGGAACCAATCAATATTCAGGAATGGGGTTTGATGACTTTACCATTGGACGTCCACCTGTTTTTAGCTTGGGGAATGACAGGTTTTTCTGTTCAGGTGAAAGCCTTTCTGTGCCAGCTAACCTTGGAACCTTCGAATGGTCCAACGGTTCTAACACAAATGCTGTCATCATCGAACCCATAGGTCAAAGTACCATCTTGGACAGTATGCTCATTCTAAAGGTAACAGACAACTTAGGCCTGGAAAGAATTGATACCATCGTTTTTTCTGTAGCTCCTCCAGTTGCAGCCAGCGTACAATCCATTTCCCATGTTGATTGTTACGGAGGCGAAAGCGGGCAAATTAACTTAGTGGTTGAAAAAGGAACTTCACCCTACGCATTTGACTGGGATGGACAATTCTCCACCCAAAACCCAGCCAACTTAGCTGCAGGTACTTACTCAGTTGTTGTTGAAGATGCAAACGGATGTACGACTAGTCTTAGTAATATCGTCATCACTCAAAATGACTCCCTTGGCCTTGAATCAGCCATCACAGATGTTAAGTGTTTCGGAGATAGTACGGGTGTGGTATTTGTAGAAGCATTCGGTGGAAAGGCTCCCTTTAGCTATATCTGGGGCACTGGTGAACAAGTATCTATCCTAGACGGACTTCCTGCAGGTATCCATTCTGTTACCGTTATGGATAGCCTAGGATGTATGCATGAAGAAAGTTTTGAAGTCGCTCAGCCAGATCAGTTACAAGTAGCCATTTCAGATACCTTAAATACCTCTTGTCCAGGAGCCAATAATGGAGAAGTCATTCTCAATATTGCTGGAGGCGTTATGCCTTACCAGACCTTCGCACTGCACGATTCTCTAGGTGTTTTTGACATTGACGCGCTGGCACCAGGAGTCTACGATATTAAGATTCAGGATTCATTAGGTTGTGTAGCAGAGGCAGGACAGGTCGAAATAGAAGATGGTGAGTCCAACTACTTTGCAGGCTTTATCGCAGAAACTGGAGATTCCTCTGTGAGTATAACGGATACTTCCTTTGGGGGAGCGGAAATATTCTACGACATGGGCGATGGCGTGGGGACGTCAAATGAAGCCTCTTTTGAATATACCTATCAGGAAAATGGAACATATACCATTACACAGATCATTTCCTCTATATGCGGGTCTGATACAACAAGTTTTGAAGTTACCATAAATGGTATCCAAACTTCTATCCAAGATGCCTTCGCACAGGGGATCTCTATCTACCCCAACCCATCAAAAGGTGTGGTTTTCATCAAGCAACATGATTTCCACGAAAAGATCGATATCAACATATTCGATTCTGCGGGAAAGGTGGTGTGGCAGAACCAAAGCTCAGCTATTTTGACAGAAATTTCCCTTCCAAGTCAGTTGAGTAAGGGACTCTATGTCGTCCAGATCCAGGGTAAGTCTGGGAGTCAATCTGTGAAAATCCTATTAGAATAATCACAACAACTTTTCAAAGGAAGGGGAGGGAAGAAATTCTCTCCCCTTTTCATTTTTTCTAGCATTTCAAGCTCAAAACTCCATTTTGAAGGTAAAGCTTACGGATAGAGCTCATCATACATATAGCTCACAAACATTTCAATTATTATAATATCCACATTAAAATAGATAAGAATGCCATTCAAATGATCCTTTGATTCATTTTCCTACATGTGTAGGCATTGATAGATTCAATCGCTTTTGGTCAGCCCCTATCAGGAAGATATTGTAGCAAATAATCTCCCTATGACCTTGAAGAGCTGCCAGACCTTGCTCAGGTGTGTCCTTTTTATATGTATTGTTGGCCAAATACATCTGTACAGCCAAACTATCCAAAGACCCGCCGGACTTAAATCCTTTACCTCCCAAACACTATTTATTGAGAATAAAGGCCAGCTCTCTCCTGATATCATAGCCCAAAGCCAAGTCTTCGATCAACAGGTTCGATTCTTAACAGAAGGGATAAGCGTAGCCATGGTCAAGGCTGTGAGCAACGGAGATTCATTGAGGAGGTCTTTTCAGCCTTACAAGAATCTTATGGTTCCTCAAGTTTCTTCTCAAACACATGAGGCATTGGTTTGGAACCTAAACTGGGTAGGGCATAATGGAGTTACTCCTCAGGCAACAAATCACATTCAAGCTGACTATTCCTATATCAAACCACAATTTCACACTAGCCTAAAACCAGCACAGGAATTCTGGTACAACAACCTCTACAATGGCATTGACCTTAGGTATTATGGAGCTCAGGGAAATGGGCTAAAATATGATTTCATTCTCCACCCTAAGGCAAATATTCAAGCAATAAAGGCTGAATTGGAAGGAATTGACAGCCTCTCCTTGGATCAAGAAGGGAAAATGACCCTTCATACAACTTGGGGAGATATCATAGAAGAAGCTCCTTACTCCTATCAAATCGTCAATGGAGAGGAAAAAGAGGTCGCTATTTCCTACAAGAAAATATCAAAACAAGGATTTGGCTTTCAACTTAATGGCCAGTACGACCCAAGTCTTCCCCTGATCATTGACCCTATTACCCTAAAGTGGGGAAGTTTCCTCCATGCAGCAGGCTCAGATGACTTTGCGATGGGAATTACTAGAGACAGCGAAGGGCACACCCTCATTGTGGGTTATACTCAAAATATCAGTTTTCCTACAACTCCTGGCGTCTACCAAGCGAATAATGCGGGTAACCTAGATGTATTCGTCTCAAAAATGCAGGCAAATGGGAGGGATTTGATATTCTCTACCTTCTTAGGAGGGAGCAATTGGGAAATACCACATGGAATTAAGGTGCTACCTGATGGAACCATCCTGATAGCAGGATTTACTCCTTCTCAAGACTTTCCTGTTACCAAAGGAGCATTTGAAGAAAGCTTCCAAGGTGGTTTCGGAGATGCCTTTGTCAGCAAACTTAGCCCTGAAGGAGATAGCCTGGTATTTTCCACCTATGTAGGAGGAAATGGCAGAGATTACATTTACGACCTAGAAATAGACTCCATGGGCCATATCTATTTAACAGGTTTGACGTACTCCGAGGACTTTCCTCTAGGCAGTAATCCTATGCAAGGAATAAACGAAGGCCTAGGAGATATTTTCCTTTCCAAAATGGATCCACAAGGACAAAAATTTGTTTATAGCACCTACCTTGGGGGTAACGAACTAGACATTGCCCATGCCCTAGAAATAGACAAAGAAGGAAATGCCTACATCGTAGGGGAAACCAGATCAGTCAATTTCGACTTGGTTGGAGAAGGACTAAAGGAAAGAATTCAAACAGGAGAATTAGGAGACGGATTTATCATTAAGGTGAATCCAAGTGGGGACAAGCAAATAATTGGAAGCCTGATTGGAGGAGAAGGACCTGAGATGTGCTATGACATCAAAGTCGACTTCGAAGGAAATATATTTGTAGGAGGCATTACCTTCTCTCCCGATTTTCCCGTAACCATTCAGGCCTATCAGTGGCTGAGTGATACCACCGGACAGGGGGATGCCTTTGTTTGTAAAATTAACCCGAAGGGAGACAGTTATGTGTACAATACCTTATTGGGTGGGCAGGGACAAGATTATATAAAATCTTTAGCCTTCAATGAAGTTGGAGAAGTCTATCTTCTCGGCGCAACTACTTCCGCAGACTTTCCCATTACACAAGATTACCCACATTCAGGAGGCTTTGATTCCTTTGTGGCTCATTTAGGAGAAAATGGCAATAGCCTCTACAACTCCGTTATATTAGGTGGTTTTGAGAATGATTACCCCATGACATCCACGACCATGTGGTCCAACGAGTTTGATCTTTCTATTGGAATAACGAGCAATAGTCCTGATGCCATGGTTTCGGCAGAAGCTTATCAACGAATCAAAACAAACGGCCTTAGCAATACCCCATGGATTCTAAATCTAGAAGGAGATAGCGATTTGAATATTGGAAACTACCAATTTGGAACTGCCTACCTCAAAGGCAAAGGAGTACAAATCGAATGGACCTTAGACGATATTGCTGAAAATGCCCAAGCTATTGTTCAACGAAAAGATATACAGCAAGAGGTAAAAGAATGGTCAATAGAACCTTCAGGCTGGTTACTTGATAAGGATGCCTTATATCAGGGCGGAGAAGAGTTAGTGTATCGACCAGGATGGATCAATTCTGAAGGCATCAAAGAATTTGGAGAATGGCAAAGCATTTATATACCGGCCCAATTTGGCCTAGATGTTAAGCTAAACAATCCCATCAGCCATATGATGAAATTGGATTTCCAACAGGAGATTCCTGAAAATAGTTCCTACAAACTGATCAATCTTCAAGGGAAAAGGGTCCTTACCGGAGAATTATTTAAACAGAATGACATAGACCTATCCACTCTTCCGCCGGGCATATATTCCCTCTATTTACAAGTGGGACATGACCGAATAACAACGAGAAAAATCACAAAAATATAGACCAGAATAGAGGAGTTTCTTGTAAGCTCCTCCTTTTTTTTAGGAAGAATCAAGACGCTTATTTATTGTAGAAAATACTCAAAATCAACTGCATGCCTTTTCCATCTAGGTGTATTTCGTCCCTAAATAATTGAAAAAGAAAGAATTTAGTCTCCCACGAATTTCATTTTCATCCCGTTTAGCCTTTATTTTGTTCTTGAAATAATTATCCTAAACTAACCTAACGACATGATTGCAGGCATTCTTAAGGAAGCCACGGACAAGCGTGTTGTCATGGTACCGGCCGTAGTGAAGAAAATGAAGGGAGCGGGATTTGAGGTGGTGGTTGAAAAAGGAGCAGGTGAAGCTTCTCTTTTCAGTGATTCAGACTACGAAGAAGCCGGTGCAACTGTGGCAGATCGCGATCAGGTTCTCCAGCAGGCTGATCTCCTTTGGAGTATTACTCCTCCCTCGGATGATGAAATGTCCAAATTGAAGTCAGAAGCTTTTGTACTGGCTCAATTTAGCCCAAGGGCAAACCCGGAAATTTCTGAACAATTGGCTGGCAAAGGCATTCGTGCCTTTAGCATGGACAACATTCCTCGTACAACTATTGCTCAGTCCATGGATGTATTGTCTTCCATGGCCTCTCTAGCAGGCTACAAAGCAGTTTTACACGCTGCAGACCAACTTCCATCCTATTTCCCGATGTTGATGACAGCTGCAGGAACTATTCCTCCGGCTAAGGTATTGATTCTGGGTGCAGGGGTAGCAGGTCTTCAAGCCATTGCAACTGCAAGGCGCTTGGGTGCGACGGTAGAGGCTTTTGACGTTCGTTCTGCGGTAAAAGAGGAGGTAATGTCTCTTGGTGCCAAATTCGTAGAAGTAGAAGGAGCAACCGAAGACAGTGGTGCTGGCGGATACGCCGTTGAGCAAACAGATGAGTACAAGCGCAGACAAAAGGAATTGATCCACGAAAAGTCTTCGAAAGCCGATGTGATCATTACGACTGCCAACATTCCTGGTCGCAAAGCGCCCATTCTGGTAGAAGCCAAAACGGTTGAAGCCATGAAGGCTGGTTCTGTCATCATTGACCTAGCAGCTGTTACGGGAGGAAACTGTGAGTTGACGGAGAATGACAAAACTGTTGTCAAGCATGGTGTAACCATTGTTGGAAACTCCAACCTACCTGGTGATATGCAACGCGACGCCAGTACACTATTGGCCAACAACTATTTCAACTTTATCAAATATGTCTTTGGCAAAGGAATGGAAGGATTTGATCCTGAAAATGAGATTGTCAAAGGAACTCATATCGGTAAAGCACTGCCTGCAGCTGCTGCCAGTGAGGAAGCATAATTTACCTAACAAAATGGAAGCAATTGTAGATTTTTTCACGAACAACCTGACCATGATTTACGTCTTGGTCTTGGCTATATACCTAGGCTTCGAATTGATCGCCAATGTACCTACCGTACTGCATACTCCTCTTATGTCGGGAGCCAATGCAATCAGCGGGGTAGTTATCATCGGAGCCATTCTTTTGATCCGTCAATCTGCTGCAGATGACTACCTTTCCCTTGGACTAGGCCTTTTGGGCATTATTCTAGGGACCATCAACGTGGTGGGCGGACACGCTGTTACCAACCGTATGTTGGAGATGTTTAAAAAGAAATAACCCCTGTTTTCAGGTAAAAACAAGATACAATGGACTTAAAACCAATCGTAGATTTAGGATATCTGGTAGGGGTGATTCTCTTCATCATTGGATTGAAGCGTCTTTCCACTCCTAAAACCGCACGTGCTGGAAACTTATTGGCCGCCGTAGGTATGGGCATCGGGATTTTGGTGACCCTCTTCCTTCCTCTTGAAAAGGGAGATAACAACTACCTCATCATTGCCATTGGATTGGCAGTCGGTGGGGGCATCGGACTTGTGGCAGCTCAACGTGTAGCCATGACCTCTATGCCGCAAATGGTATCCATTTTCAATGGACTAGGTGGTGCCTGTGCTGTTGTCATTTCCATGATGGAATTGAGCAATTATCAGCCAGTATTCGAAGGTGCTGCTGAAGGCTCGGTAGAAATGGGTGTCCACATGACCACCCTCCTTGCCATGTTTGTAGGTGCCGTAGCCTTTACGGGTTCCCTATTGGCCTATGGAAAACTTCAAGGCTTGATCAATGACCAGAAAGTCAAGATTCCTGCGCCAACCTTTGTGAACATGACCCTTTTACTAGCCATCATAGCTGGAATCGTGTATAAGATGATGAACCCTGCTGATCCTTTCTTCTGGGTGCTCATCATCATGGGAGTAGCTTTGATTTATGGAATCACCTTCGTTATTCCGATTGGAGGTGCTGATATGCCAGTTGTGATTTCCTTGCTAAATGCATTTACTGGGGTTGCTGCTGCCCTTGCTGGTATTGTCTACAGCAACAATGTGATGTTGGTAGGTGGTATTCTGGTAGGAGCTTCAGGTACCATCCTGACCGTACAAATGTGTGAAGCCATGAACCGTTCTTTGTGGAACGTTATCGTTGGGGGATTTGGAAGCGCTGGAACTTCATCTGCCAAGGATCAGTCTGGTATGGTAGCAAGAGAAGTTACTGCCAATGACGCAGCCATTATGATGCGCTACGCCAATCAGGTAGTTATGGTTCCTGGTTATGGTATGGCCGTTGCTCAGGCGCAGAAAGTGGCTCACGAACTAGAAAATGTTTTGGAGGAAAATGGTGTTACAGTCAAATACGCCATTCACCCAGTGGCAGGAAGAATGCCTGGACACATGAACGTACTGCTTGCAGAAGCAGATGTATCATATGATAAGTTGATGGATCTTGATGATGCTAACTCAGCTTTGAAAGATACAGATGTGGTTGTAATCGTAGGTGCCAATGACGTCGTAAACCCATCTGCATTGGATGATCCAGGTAGCCCAATTTATGGAATGCCCATTCTGAATGTAACCGATGCAAAAAATACCATCGTTCTGAAGCGCTCAATGAAGCCAGGATATGCAGGAATCCAGAATCCATTGTTCTTCCATGAGAACAATCGCATGCTCTTTGGTGATGCAAAAGCTTCTCTTGAAAAGCTGGTATCAGAGGTAAAAACACTAGGATAATTGATTTCAATCTGAAAAAAAGCTCTTCACAAACTGTTGTGAAGAGCTTTTTTTATAAACCTATGTAACTTTTTGCGCCATGATTCATTATTTGAGTTAGGCCAATCTAAATTTACGCTTAGACCAAGATATCTCCTTCAAATTTGAGCATGTAGCTTAATTTTGAGGGATGCCTTTCTTAATATTGCAATATGGATCTCAAAAGATTACCCTATCTCCCCATACAATATTTCTATTTTCAATTCTCGAAGGCAGAAAAAACTATTTTCTGGATAGCCCTAATTCTTATTTTAACCTCTGCTACGTTTTTAGGCCTGGCGCATACCCAACCTACCTTCTGGTCTCTGGAATCCTATCAGCTTCAATCATCTGTGGTGGATGAAGCGCATATCGATACCCTTGAAGCCAATTACAGAACCTACGATATAGATTTTCCGGTCTACTGGCAGAAGATCACCCATGCTGCAGGTCCGCTACTTCCTAAATCGTTTCCTCTTTATCTTTTCTGGGCCCTACAAGTCCTCGGATGGGTGCTCGTTTTAACAGCTATTACTCAAATCAGCAGCCGTTGGGTTTATCTCTTTTATCTCTTATTTGCCCTTTTTGTACACTTTTCTGGAGTTCACAAGCTTTGGTATGCCGAGGCAGATATTACAGCAAGATTGATTGAGTTTGGAATCATCCTTTCCTTTCTCATTCCAGCTTACTTGTTCCAATCACAGCTTCTCACATGGTCGCTCTTGGCAAGGTTGGCTGTTGTGCTAGGAATTGCCATGATATGGTTTGGGATTCCAATGGCCACAGGAAGTAAGGTTGATTCTTATATCTACTTGCTAGATAGCTACTTCTATTTGGTATTTCTTTTCGTTCCTTATCTAATTTTTGTAGGAAAGGACTTACTCAACCTTCTGATTCTAGTAGGTAACAACCGACAAAAAATAGAAGATAGGTGGCCATTTTGGGCGATCGTCAGTGCAGTCGCTCTATTTATGATGATTCAATTCCTTTGGATCAATGAATTTCTTGACCTTAATTTATTTGGTATCAATATTCAATTGGGTGTAAGACCAACCCATCTGCTTATTCTGGTAGGAATATTTACCATTTTCACCTCTCAAAACCTTTACAATCAAGTAAGGGCTATTTTCGATAAGCAATTCTCCTTCACTATTCTCATTGCCGCTTGGTCTATTCTTTCATTGAGCTTTATAGCAGTCAATATGTCCAGTGGAGACCTCCTTTTTGTCTACACCATAGATCGCATGATCTGCATATTTTTCTTCAGCGTATCCCTGTTTTATACCTTCTTCACTTTCTTCAATCACGCTCCTCTTCTCAGGAAAAAAGTCAACATGTACTACCTATTGACCCGAGCCAGAGAATTCAATTTTTATGTCGTGTGGTTGTTGGCATTGGGGACTATCGTAATGCTTGAAGGAAGGGAAAAATGGAAGTCCTTCACCCTAATTTCACACTCTTATTCCTTGCAAATAGGGGATGAGTCATGGTTCAAAGGAAACCTGGAAAGAGCAGACAAAGCCTACGAATTGGCATCCAAAACGGCGATTTCCTCTGTGAAAGGCCATTACAATAGAGCGGTCATAAATGGTCTCAAAGGTGGGTCTCCTGTCATTTCTGTAGACTACTACCAAAAATCAGTTAAGGTATTTGATTTTCCCTTTGGATGGACATCTGCTTCGCAATTGTTAACTGAAATGGGACTTAAAGATTCCTCCATCAATGTGTTGCGAAGAGGAGTCCAAAGGATGCCCGAAAACGCCCTGCTAAGCAATAATCTAGGGGTTGAATTCCTGAATGACCAACAGCCGGATTCTGCAATCCTGTACTTCAAGCAAGGCTTACTAGCCAATGTCAATGATGCCATTTCCTACAGCAACTTGGCATTGCTCTATCATCTCTACCAACAAGAAAACGAAGCCGCAACATTCTTTAAAAGCTCCGTAGATGCCAAGCCTAAGTTTCCAGGTGTATGGACCAATTATTTGATTTGGAACTTACTAAAAGGAGAGAAAAATCTTGATCCATCCCCTTATCAGAATCATATGGGAAGGGATCTCTGGATAAGGTATCACCATTTACTATCACATGATATAAGCGAGGAAGATACCCTTGGATTACAGATGCTACGTCAGGTGGCCAACCAGGCCTCCGTCCCAGAAGCAATCTTATTAGACGGATGGCGAGACCTACAACTCGACTCGATGGAACTCGGTGCCAGCAGGCTTACTTACCTCGGGAACTCCCAATTGGCCTATAATTCGGATGCCCTGTACTTGCTAGGACTAAAGTACGTGGAAATGGATCTACCCTCTATGGCCAAGTACTATTTCGATAAAATGGCGGAGTTAGATCCCAAAGGCAAGTACTATTCAGCCCTCATGAACCTGGACAGAGGATTTCTTGAGGCAGCCAACTTCGAACTCATAGAGGCAAGAGGGATGGAAGAGTCATTATTTGAAGCTTGTTCTCGCGAATTGGCCATTCTTCTAAAAGCTTATGGGCAAGACCTCTACGCCCAAACTGAATGGGATCTTAGCACACTTACCACCCATGAAAGAATTCGAACAGGTATTTATGCAGACAGCTTAGGTCAGTTTGCCTTCGCACTGGAGAATTTTCGACAAGCCATAGAATTTGATTCATCCGCATTGGCTCCATATTTGGAAATGGGGAAGATCTACAACAAATACAAAGACTCTCTTGCCATAACTAACCTCAGATTAGTGGCTTTTGAGAATTCTGCTCCTGAAATCAAAAGAGAAATGGCACGCGCTTTCCTCATCAAGGGGCAAATAAAGAAGGCAGAATCTTTCATGGACCTTGATTCAGACCTTGCACAGGACAAACTCATCAAGGGGGAATGGCTATTAGCCAAAAAAGATACACAAGCAGCCAAAGACATTTGGCTAGAAGTCCTTGAAGCTGCACCTAAGAATCGAAAGATCGTCTCAAAACTGGCTAATATTTACCTCGACTTAGAGGCAATGGATGCCGGATATGCCCTGATGGAAACTGCGCTTGCCAACAATAACCAAAATCCAAGGTTCTGGTATTGGCATGCATTATTTTCTCAAGGGCTTGGAAATCAGGATGAAGCGCTAGAATCTGCCCGTATTGCCTTGAGCTTGATGCCAGATAGTCCCTTGAAACAAAAAGTACAACAGGAATTTCCAGTAAGTGCTGCTAGAAGATAAAAGGAAAAGTCAAAGTTATTGATATAGCTAAATAGCGCTTCTCATATTCCTTATTTCCTCTTAACTTGTAGGAAAACCTGCACTGAATGGTTCTTACTGAACAAAAATACTATCCACGAGACTTAAGCTGGTTGTCCTTCAACTACCGTGTTTTATTGGAAGCAAAGGACGAATCCCTCCCTCTTTATGAGCGGATTAAGTTTATGGCCATATATTCCTCCAATATGGGGGAGTTCTACCGTGTCCGTGTGGCGACCATTCAAAGCTTAATTAAAGTCCAGAGGAAAACCTCCAAGCGTAAAAATCCCATGGAGCCCGAACTCCTCCTCGAACAAATCAAGGCAGAAGTTCACAGGCAGCAGGAAGTTTTTGGGCAGATTTTTCAAGGAAGTATACTCCCAGAACTCAAAAGAAATAATATTCATCTTATTCAGGGGGCACCTGAATTAGAGGTCCATAAGGAGTTTGTCAGAAAGTTCTTTAAAGAAGAGCTTATGGCCTTTCTTCATACCGAGCTCCTTCGTAAGAATAAGATCATGCACTTTCTGAGAGAAGGTGCCTTGTATCTTTGCACCAAGCTGAGAAACCGTCCAAGAAACTACGCCAAACTAGTTGAGGAAGGGAAAAATGATAAAATAAATGAGTCAAAAAGAATCAGATATGCGCTGGTTCAAATACCCACTCACTATTTCCCTAGGTTCATTGAACTTCCCACAGTAGATGGGGCACATTATTTTATGTTTTTGGATGATGTGATCCGCTTTAATTTGGATCGCTTGTTTCACGGTTATGATGTACTTGCCTGCCACAGTATCAAACTGAATCGCAATGCTGATCTACAGATAGAGGATGAATATGATGGCAACCTTGTAGATAAAGTCAAGAACCATTTAAAACTGAGAAAAACAGGATTCCCATCCAGGTTCCTACATGACAGTAGCATGCCCAGCAGCATGTTGAAATATTTGAGAGATACCTTTGACATCAAAAAAAGAGAGGTCGTCAGCGGAGGTAAATACCATAGCTATTATAACTTCTTTGACTTTCCTAATCCACTCTCCCCTGAGCTAGAAAGGGAAGCCTTACCCCCATTGCCTAAATCAGAATTCAACCTATATGCAAACATCTTCGCAGCCGTAAAGGTCAAGGACTGGATGTTGCATTTCCCCTACCATACCTATGATCACGTCATTAGTTTTCTGAATCAGGCGGCTGTTGATCCACAGGTGAAGAAGATTTTCGCTACACAATACCGAGTAGCTTCCAACTCACAGATTGTCAATGCCCTTATACGGGCAGCGCAAAACGGGAAGGATGTTACCGTCTTCGTCGAGATCAAGGCGAGATTTGATGAGGCCTCCAATCTGCAATCTGCAGAAAACATGAAGAGCTCTGGAGTCAAGATTGTCTACAGTATGCCCGGATTGAAAGTGCATGCTAAGGTCGCTATGGTTATTCGTGAAGAAAACCAGGAAGAAAAGGGATATGCTTTCCTTAGTACAGGAAACTTCAACGAAAAGACCGCCACGCTCTACACTGATCAGGGATTTTTTACAGCTAATGATGAAATCATGGCTGAGCTTCATGAGCTATTTGCTCACTTGACAGATTGGGAGTACAAACCCAAACCCTTCAACAAGCTTCTTGTCGCTCAGTTTGGAATGAAAGAGCGATTCCTTCAAATGATTGAGGTAGAAATGGAGGAGGCTCAACAGGGTAGGAAGGCAGAAATCTTTATCAAACTCAATAACCTCGAAGATCCAGACATGATTGATAAGCTTTATGAAGCGAGTCAGGCTGGTGTCCAGATCAGAATGATCGTAAGAGGAATTTGTTGTTTGAGACCACAAGTCCCTGGCTTGAGTGAAAATATCATCGTTCGCCGAATTGTAGATCAATTCCTTGAACACTCTCGAATCTTTTGCTTCCACAACAGAGGCAACCAAAAAGTATATTTGGGTTCAGCAGACTGGATGAGACGCAATCTTAACAGAAGGATAGAGGTTAATTTTCCAGTAGACGATCCTAACTTACAGGCAGAGGTACTTGACTTGATGGAAATCCAATGGATGGATAACATAAAAGCAACTCAACTGGATCCTTATCTACAAAATAAACCCTTCTACCGAGCAGGTGAGTCTGTCAGAGCGCAAATAGAAATTTACGCACGTGTAAAAGAAGGATCTTTGGGGAAATAATATGCCTAAAGCAGATAAGCTTTCCGAATTACTCGTTATTCTCTATCAATCAAGGAGGTTGCTGGAAAAGCTTTTCTCCGTCCCTTCCAACCAACAGCCATTCTCTGGAAATCAAATCCTTGCCGAACTAGGAGATGATCAGCAGAAATTTCAGCTACTTGTTAAGTCAGGTGTTATATACTCTCATGGGCAAGGATACAGCCTGAATCCCGTATGGTTTGATTTTTTTCAGCAACAGCTCGCCCCAGCACTTCCCGATCTTCACGAGCTAGCCTATCTGATTGAAAAAGCAAAAAGGACAATCCTGAGTATAAAAAATCAAAAAGGCTCCATTCATCTTCTCATTCCCTTGATTAATCGCATCGAACAGTACTGGCTGACTTCTCTTGAGGCAATTGGCCCACCGGAGGATAAGGTCACTCTCCAAAATTGCTTGAAAAAATGGGATGAACTGATTTGGATTGACCTTAGAGCATTATGGGATATAGAATCAGAGCTAGATCAATGGCTAATTGGAATTTGGAAGAGAGCGGAAGAAATACAGGCAAAAGTCAAACTTTGGGATCAAGAGAAACCCTTCGTTGAGGAAAAACCCATGCTACATATTCTTCGACAATTACAACTTAGAAGGAGCTATTCTCCTCAGGAATTCCATGAGGTGGCAGAAAAGGTACTCCTACCTAATCGGGATTTATGGTGGGCAAATCTTTCAGCTAAGAACCTAAAAGTATCCCTTGAGCTCCTCAGTGCCGAAAAGCCCATTCATTACAGGATTCGAAATAGAAAGAAGAAAAGCTCCCTCCTTCTACCAAATGATAAGCGAGTTGAGCAACTACCTAGGAAGATCTCCGAACAGCCACTAAACTTACATGGCTTGTTCGAGAACTTTTCGAAACAAGAGAAAGAATTAGGGGAATTTATGGCTGAGCATGCGAACTATACGCATTTATCTGAGGAGGAAAAGAATGAAATATGCCTTCAGTTCTTGTTTCAATATGGAGACAAGGTGGATTGGAAGACACGGAATGCAAAGGAAAAGGGGCTTCCATTTATCTTTCCTTTGGTCCACTAATCTGCTATAAAGAAGTGTGTTACTTCTGCCAAAAGGTAAGATTCTCTTAGACTTACTGGGGAGATTATCGACTAAAATCCTATCTTCAAGAAACAAACACTAGCTATCGACAACAAAATCCTCATTCCTTGAGGAAAATTTCCTTTACAATTGTGTCAAACGGCAGTATAAAACAGTAAATGAATCTTCAGCATCAATCGGAATCAGAAGCTTTTAAAGAACTCTTCGACAAGTATTATCAGGCAATTAGAAACTTCCTGTATTACAAATCGGGGAATGTGGAGTTGGCAGAAGATCTAACCCAAGAGGCTTTTCTCATTTTATGGAGAAAAAGAGAAAATATTGACCCTGATAAGGTAAAGAGTTATCTGTATACCATTGCACATAACCTGTTCCTGAACGAAGTAAAGCACCAGAAGGTGGTCATGAAGTTCAACCAACAGCCTGTATCTACCACCTCTGTGGAGACACCACAGTACATTATGGAGGGGGAAGAATTCAGGAAAAAGTTAGAAAACGCAATTTCCTCCCTTCCTGAGAAGAACAGAATTGTATTTCTCATGAACAGAATAGAAAAACTAACGTACAGGGAGATTGCAGACAGATTGGAACTAAGTGTAAAAGCAGTTGAAAAACGGATGCATAAAGCATTAGTAGAACTGAGGGAATTGTATCCAAAAATCTAGTTTTGCCATTTTTTCAACGGCCATTTTGATGGATATTCTGAATTTTGAAGAGAAAAAAAAGTGACCAAATTCGCTCTAATTCAGACCATTCATCTCCAAAATCGAAAGATTTGACCTAAATCATCCTTATTCTTTATATTCAGATGTAGGGTATCAAAAGGAAGGGTTGTTATAAGGATAGAAATTAAAAATATTCCATACATGAGTGAAGGTCTACAACATACTGATATCCTTGCTCGCTACCTAAACCGCGAATTATCGGAGGAACAGTTGGTTCAAGAGGCAGAGGGCATGGATGAGTTGTTACAGGCAATCAAAGCGTCAGAATCGCTTTCGGTTCCCTCTAGCAAAACAAATGAACAAGCCTGGGACGAACTCCAGTCAAGACTTGCAGAAGAAGAATCTTCCGCAAAGGTTGTTGCCATGCAGCCACAAAGTAATCGCCTCTTTATGAGAGTAGCAGCCGCTGTTCTTGTGTTAGCTGCGACATACTTTTTATGGCCAAAGAATACAACCACAGTCATAGAAACCAATTATGCCCAAACGCAAGAAGTAAGCCTGCCCGATGGCTCACAAGTGGATATGTTCATGGGCTCTGAACTTGCCTTCTCTAAGGGGAATTGGAAAGATGAAAGAAAGGTTTCTCTAGACGGAGAGGCATTCTTCCAGGTTGAAAAAGGCAATTCTTTTGTCGTTGAAACACAAGCAGGAGAGGTAAAGGTTCTAGGGACTTCCTTCAATGTTTTCCAAAGAGAGGACGAATTTGAGGTGGTTTGCTACACTGGAAAGGTAGAAGTTACCCATCATGATCAGCAAATTATCCTCGAGCCAGGTGAGATGGCTTTGATCGAAAATAAGCAATTAAAGGAAGTTAGCCTTGAAAATCCTGCTTTAGCACCTAATTGGAAAAAGGATAAATTCAAGGTAATAAGCCTGCCAATGAGTGAGTTAGGTGATTACTTCGAAAGATATTATGGGTATAAGCTGTTAATGGATGAAAGCATCGAAGGGAAAATAACAGCAACTTTTTATGTGAATGACTTAGAGTCTACCCTAAAAGTAATTTGTAAACCCATTGAATTAAATTATATATTTGAGAAAGATCGAACAGTGCGCCTGTTCCGGTAGTTAAAGCTACCCCCTCGTCTCAAATATGTAGTTTAAATGTCCTTCTTACGATTCTGCTGTGCAGCTCTTTGTTTGTGCGCGATTGGATTTCAATCGTTTGGGCAGCAGCGTGATGTAAGAATTACAGAAGAATTCAAGAATATTCCATTAGAAAATGTTCTGAACCATATCAATGAAGTATATGGTCAGAACATTTCCTTTTATGACCATCAGGTAAGAGGATATAAGGTAACTGCCAATATCAAGAGCAAAACCGTCTCCGAGACCCTTACCAGAATGCTCGAAGAGACCCACCTCTATTTTATGGAAATCAACGATGGGGATTTCCTTCTTTTGTCTAAGAAAAACGGCTCCTACAAAATCCATCTAAAAGGACAAATCCTGGATGCAGAAAACTTAGATGGTGTTTCATCGGCTTATATTCGATCCATTAAATTTCCACGGCAGGGCATATATGCGGATTCTCTTGGGAGATTTGATTTTGAACTAAGCTTTCACGAAAAGGATACCTTGCTGATTGGTCAACTGAACTATCAGCCTATCTATGTTCCAATGTCAGTTCTGAATGTTGAGGACAGACAAAAGATTAGGATCAAACTTAAGCCCACCCTTCGATCCATAGAAACTGTTCAGATTGAAGACAGAGAAAAAAAGGATGGACCTGCTCCTCCAACGCCACCTTCTGTTAGAATGCCTAACACACCAGGAAACTTCGAGTTTGATCCAACGAAATTGGGTTATCTGCTTGGCTTAGGTGAATCGGATGCCTTAAGAACGCTTCAAACCCTTCCAGGTGTTTCCTCTGTAGCTGAATCTGCAGGAAACTTGAATATTAGAGGAAGTAATGTAGATGAGAACCTGGTTCTCCTAGATGGTATTCCCATTTACCAAAGCGACCACTTACTAGGGCTGGTAGGGGCAATTAACACGAGAGCAGTACAAAACGTGTCTCTTTACAGCAGTGGATATGATGCTACCTTTGGAGGTAGGATTGGAGGCATTGTTGATATTGAAGGAAAACCCAATAAAACGCAGCTTGACAATTCGACTTATGCCGCAGGGATAAATATTCTGAATTATAGTGGCTTTGCAGAAAAACCCTTTGGAAACAAAAACGGGTCTTTCATGATTTCAGCTAGGTCTTCCTTTTCTGGATTTATAGAAACCAGACCTTTTCAAAAGCTAGTTGAGGAGCGGGTCAGAGACGGGCTCATCTTCAAAGACTTCCAAGGAAGAGAAGAAAGTGGAGCACAAATTAAGCCCCAGTACTCCTTTTATGACATCAATGGAAAATTAAACTGGTTGGCAGGAGAATCTGATAAATTAACTGTGAGCTTCTTCAAAAGTGCAGATAACTTAGATTACTCTTACAGAGAATCTGATCCACTTACCCAAATCAAAACCAATTACCTACTCAATAAAAACAGTATTGGTGCTGGCCTTAGCTGGAAACACTATTGGAAGAAAGGCTCAAGCCAAACCCAATTGATCTACTCTGGCCTGAATAACGAAAACAGTTACAGAAGGGAAGTATCTCTTCAGGATGGAGACTTTAGCAATTTCCAAGTCTTCCAAAATAGCCTTTCAGACTTGTCTTTAAAGCATACCACCAATTGGGAGTATGAAGACCATGACCTAACGGCAGGTTTGCTTGTTCAGCAAGTAGGGGTCAGTACACTTGATCAAATTATCTTCTCTGACACAGTTACCTTAAGAAATATAGCAAGAAAGAACAGACTCATAGTCCCAACCGTCTTCTTCCAAGATGAATTCACCTATGAGGATGTACTCACGATCAAAGCTGGTGTAAGGTATGGCTATCATAACACGCTCAATCAGCATATGCCTGAGCCAAGATTGTCCCTTTCTTACCGACCCGATGATCATTGGAACCTAAAGTTCTCTGCAGGAAGATATTATCAATACCTACGACAGCAGGCCAATATCAACCTCATTGACATACCTGACAACGTTTGGACCATAAGCGGGATAGATTCTTTGTCTAATTTGTCTGCGAATCATATTCAAACAGGCTTCGCATATCAAAAGGGAGTCTGGATGTTTGGGATGGATGGATACCTGAAACAAAGTCAAGGACTCACCACCAATGACATTGTATACAATCCTGAATTTCTTGGATTTATTCCTGATACAGCTGATATCTTTTTTGATGGGAATGCGAATACAGCAGGCTTAGATGTTTTCCTAAAATTTCAAGAGGAGCATTATGTCGGATGGGTATCCTACACCCTTAGTAAGACAAGGATGCAGTTTGATGAGTTCAATGAAGGAAATAGCTTCCTTGCCAATCATGATAGACGTCATAGCCTTAAGTTTGTCAACATCCTCAAATGGGATAACATAGAGTTTTCTGCTATTTTCCTTTGGATGAAGGGCCTCCCTATTACTGAAATTACTAGGGTAAACCTGATACCAAACTCTGGTGGACTTTTGTTCCCGACCTTCTCCAATCAAGTAAATGGAACCAATCTACCAGATTATCATAGACTGGATGTGACAGCGTCCTGGAAACTTATCGATAGAGAGACATTTAAATCCAAAATGGGGGTCTCTGTATTCAACCTTTACAACCGAGCCAACGTTCGTGATCTCGTTCCCGCAGCCCCTTCAGGAAATGGCAATCCTGCCAATACTTCCTTCCTTCAATCCAGAGATCTTTTGGGCATCAGTCCTAATCTTTTCATAAATTTAGAATTCTGATCCTTTCAGGGCCCAACCTTCTATCAAATTTATAGAATTGAAAGCACGATACGTCTAATTGTCAATTAGATGTCATGGTAATTCTGGATATTAATCTTACCATATAATACTCTATCAATTTTAATCCTTGACCAATGAAGAGACACTTATTCTTGTTTCTGTGCTTCTTAGGCTTCCATACCTTAATGGCTCAGAATACGGCTTCCTTATGGACCTCCATCGATCCGACCATTGCTAAAAGCATGGAACGACAGAAGCCATTTCCTACTACCTACAAGGCATTTCAACTAGACTTTAACACCATTAAAAATACCCTAAAGACGGCTCCGTTGGAGGGGAATAGCCAGAATAGCACATTAAGGATTGCAGTTCCTGGACCTGATGGAAAAAGCATGGAGTTTGATGTGGTAGAATATATCGTTATGCCAAAATCCCTTCAGGCACTTTATCCTGAAATCAGAACGTATTACGGAACAGCTACAAATGACCCTTCCACTCATATCAGACTGGAGCATACCTATTTGGGTTTCCGTGCAAAAATTCGTTCATCAGAGTATACATGGTGGATTGAGCCGGTAAACCTGAGCAGCTTGAATACTTACTTAGGATTCTTTCATCATGATGCCAATGATCCTGGCCTAACATCTGAAAGGCAATGTGGTGTTGATGACTCAGATCATAATCATGAAGGAGATCACAGGCACGATCATGGAACAAGAAATGGATCTGGATTTGAGCTTTTGACCTATCGCTGTGCCTTTGCATCAGACAATAGATTCACCAATTTACATGGTGGGGTAGCTGGAGCAATTTCCGCAATTACCTCTACAGTGAATTTCATCAATGACATCTACGAAGTTGAGGTTGCCATTAGATTGACACTTGTCCCTAATAACAACCTATTGATTTTTACAGATGCAACTGACCCCTATACCGCCAATGATTCAAATGATCCTGCCAATTATACCACGACCTTTATTGTTGAAAACCCTACCGTTATCAATGGAATTATAGGCAGTGCGAATTATGATTTAGGCCAGGTATTCTCTACTACACAAGCTTTTCCTAATGGAAGTGCTATCGCTGGTAGAGCTGCAGCAGGAAGTGTATGTACTGGAAATAAAGCAAGATCAGTATCCACAACCTCTACTCCAGTTGGTTTAGGGTTTTACCAAACTATGGCACACGAAACTGGACATCAGTTTTCTGCTAGACATACCTTTAATTCGGAAGTCTCCAACTGTGATGGAAACAGAGTTTCTACTTCTGCCTATGAACCAGGAGATGGAACGACAATTCTTTCATATGACGGTTGTGAGTCTGTAGGTTCTGATGGACCTTATTTCCACACTCACTCTTACCAGCAGATTCACCAGTTTTCTAGATTTTCCTCTGGATCTACCTGTCCTACAGTTACACCTACTACCAATCAGTCTCCTTTCGTTGAAGCTGGGCCAGGTGGATGGGTTATCCCTATTAGTACTCCTTTTGTCCTAAAGACGGAGTCTGCATTTGACCCTGATGGAGACCAATTAACCTATTGTTGGGAGGAATATGATCGTGTCACCCAAACATCTCCACTTAATAGCCCTGTAGGAAATTCACCTATTTTCAGGTCTTTCCTACCGACTACTGATTCTTTTAGATATTTCCCTCGTCTACAAGACTTAGTCAACAATACACAGAGAAATGGCGAACTTCTCCCTACTTATACACGTGATTTAACCTTCCGTGTAACAGTTAGAGACAACAAGCCAGGTTCAGGAGGAGTATTTTATGACCAACTGGACTTCGATGTCACAGATCAAGCAGGGCCTTTTGTCGTTACAACACCTAGTGGAAACGTTCCTTCCTATAATGTAGGAGAATTGATGTCAATTGAATGGGATGTAGCTAATACTGATGGACCTGAGGTGAATTGCCAGACAGTTGATATCTATCTGTCTACTGATGGAGGCCTAACATATGATATTGTATTAGCTGAGGGGGTGCCCAATAATGGTATTCATAAAGTTTGTACACCTGATTTGGCAGGTACTGCTAACAGAATTATGGTTAAGGCGGCAGATAATATCTTCTTTGATATTTCAAACTTCAGCTTTGCCATTAATGCTAGCCCAACACCAGGCTTCTCACTCGTAAACAATGATGTTGCCGTAAAAGTATGTCAGGACGGAAGTACCCCACTTTCCTTTGAAACTTGTTCGGTGGGAGGTCTCAATGCTGGTATTTCAGTCAATGCCCTTGGTCTTCCTACAGGAATGTCTGTAAGCGCTTCTTCCTCAAACATCAATATCGGCGATGACTTCGTACTGAATATCGAAGCCAGTGATCTTACGCCTGTTGGAACCTATAACATTGCTATTTCTGCTGTTTCTACCACAGGAGCAACCTCCGTATCCTTTATTCCAGTTGAAGTATTCCCTGCCTTTACAGAGATCCCAGCGGGAGTAGGAAATTCAGGTTTGATTAGTGCATCTACTCGCCCCACACTAAGATGGGGAGGAGTTACAGGAGCACTTGAGTATTATGTGGAAATTTCTGACGATCCTTCTTTCAACACGATTGTATCTAGTCAACAAGGAACAGATCTAAGCTTCGCACTTCCTTTAGCCTTGGATGGAAATACTACCTATTATTGGAGAGTAAGTGCAGTATCTGAATGTGGAAATGGAGATTTTTCTCCCATTTATGCCTTTAGAACAAAAGCTTGTACGCAGGTTGATGCAACAGATGTTCCTAAAACCATCGATGCTTTTGGAGCCGTTCCAGTAACAGCAACTTCTGTGATAAATTATGCAGGAGATGCGCCTGTTGACATTGATTTTTATGTAAAAGGGACACACGAGAATGTAAATGACCTGAGTGTCACCATTAAAGATCCATCAGGGGTGGAGTTATCCTTGTTTACAGGCATCTGCTCTAATGGGGTTCAAGATTTTGACCTGATATTCGACAATGAGTCTAACGTTAACTCAATTCCATGTCCACCCATATCAACAGTAGCTGTTAAGCCTTCACAGCCTATAAACTTCTACTATGGGAAGAATCCTACTGGAGATTGGACGTTGACGGTCAAGGACTTTGCCAACTTTAATGGTGGAGAATTGACTGCTTGGGGCATCACCTTCTGCCAGGATGCACAGTCTTCTGATCTTTCCTTGGTGAATAACAATCCACTTTATCCGGCCTTTAATGGAACGGTATCTATCCTTTCCACCATGCTTGAGTCAACTAGTGCAAATGTAGGTGCTTCTGACATTACCTATACCATTGTATCTCCAACTCAAAATGGTGTCATTTCATTGAATGGTACTGCCCTTAACCCTGGCGATACGTTCACACAAGATGATGTCAACAATTACGTAGTTACCTACACCAACAATGGTCAAACAGGTCAGTCAGATCAGTTTACCTTTATCATTCAGGATACTGAAGGAGGATGGGTAGGAACACCAACGTTTGTAATTAGCCCATTGACCAGCATTCAGGACCCTTCACAAGGCCTCCAGCTAATGGCTAAGCCTAATCCAACACTAGGTATGGTTCAGCTAAGCCTGCTGGGAGCACAAGCTTCTGAAGCTACTGTGAGAATTCTAGATGTAAAAGGAAGAGAAATATCTCTAAGTAAGATTAGCCTTTCTAATGGTCAAGCAGAAACTCAAATTGACTTGAGCGACTTGGCAAGCGGACTCTATTTCCTAGAAGTCAAAGCTGGCAATGCTCAAAAAATCGAGAAGATCTTGAAGAACTAAGTTCAAAAGAGAAGAAAAAAGGCCGATGCGATGCTGCATCGGCCTTTTTTTATGTTCTAAGCTGTCGGTGAGTAGGGATGTTGAAATGCAAATGGATGCAGTAACTACCCTTTACCCGAGAATAAATCCTAAACCCATGCTAAGATGGAAGAAGGAAAATGTCCTCAATCGACCTGTAGCTTGACTTTTTATTTGCCTTGCCTCAAGACTGGATTGATTGGGAAATGCATTTAGAAGCCATCCGCCTTGTAAATTAAAGTAATAAACTAGAACTGGATGAATGATTCTTTGATCGCCTATCCCATAGGTAATGACAAAATCTCTAAAGGACCCGAGGTTTTCTTCTCCGGGAATGAAATTCAAGTCTACATCTTTTACCGAATAGGGCAGGAACCTTAGGCCTACTTGTTGATGCCAACCTTGAGGGGCTAAGTTGCCCCTTCTCTGGAAGCTGTAAAACCTAAACCCTATTTCGTATCCATCTGCAGCAATAGAGGCTTCACCTGTACGGCCATCATTTTCATATTCATAGGAAGTGTTGAAAAGGGAATATTGGGCGTAGATACTTTGGGCCCTAGATAGGACATACTCCCCTTGGAAAGAATAACGGACATTGAGGCCTACTTCGGCTAATCTCTCAGCACGGAGTAAGGCCGGCCATGCATGTAGCCCTGCACCTACTACCACTCGCTTACCAAGATAGCCTGGCACCTGGGCAAATCCACAGGAATAAGCTATTAACAACAGAATAAGCCAGGCGCCCCTTTTCATATGGAATTATTTTCCAGAACCGAAACCGCCTCCAGAAACGCTTCGATAGAGGAAATAGCTCCTAAAAGTTCTTCCCAAGCAACGTCCGTCTCTATTTTGATAGTAATCGGGGCAGTTTTTCTTGATGGTACTCATGGTATTTTGATCCTCTAGGGGTGTCATACCAACGCCAGTTGTAGAGGCACCATATGCTCCTGCTCCAACCAATCCCATCAATCCTATTGCGATATATTTTCTTGCTGCTTTCATGCTTACTTAAATCTGGTTCTGAAAATAATGGCGATTACAACGAATAAAATGAGAGCCATCAAATAATATCTTCCCATCATGACTCCACTTCTGAGAAATACATCTACTTGCCCAGTTTGAGTTCTTTCACTGTTACCGTGTAACTGAAGATAGTATTTCCCTGCCTTATTGGTCTTAAATCTCTTTTTGCTTCTTGTACTGGATTCTGTCCAACTTCCTTCAGAATCATAGCCCGAATAGTAGGAGAAGGTCCCATCTAGTGTATTGACTACGTTCTTCTGTTCATCCATGACATAGGCCAACACGTACATTTCTGAATTTTGAGCAATACCCGAGGCTCTCATTTCTAATTTGTACAATCCAGGCCCAGGTATATCAATGGCTCCTGACATCACCCCTTCTACCTGAGTAAGGGAGCTCAGCGGAATACTTTGACTGCTAATTAGCTTCCCATTGTTGGCAATAGCATAAATACCCATGATCAACATGGCTAGCGCTCCAAAGAGGGCCATGTTGTAGACAAACTTGGCAAAGCCTTCATTTTCCTGTAGTTCGGTAACTTGTTCGTTGTTACCAAAGGCCTCAATAACCTGCTTTTTCGAAATGGGTCGCTCACGGAAGAATTCAATTTCCTTGATTTCCTCTTCGTCTTTCATTCTCCATTCCGCAGAATAATCTAATCCCTTGTCTCTATACATGGAGAAGCGAACACTGTCTCCTTTTTTTATGTCGTAATTGGATTCTCCTTCAAAGAAAATCACTTCTGCCGTACCAAACTCCTGAACCTGACGCATGGGTTCTCCCTGATAAAATTGCATCCTATAATCGGAATTCAATAACATAGGGACCTCAGGAACAATCTCTTCTGACAGCCAATAGCCTGTTTTATCTTCAATCAGATATTTATAGGTCTTGTTTTCATCCATCATCAGCCACTCATCATATACCCAAACTTCATTTGAGTAGCCTGCAGAACCGTCCTCATATCCAAATTCCTTGTAGCGCATACGCCATCTGGTGCGGGAGATCAATTGGTGAGTTTTGCCTCCCAAAACGCCTGTCATTCCCAGTTCTAAAAAGGAAAAAGGGGCGTGCCTTTCAGGCTTACCCAGGGTTTCAAGGATTTGATGTTCTTCAGAATTGAGGTCAAGGACTGACCCACAATATTGACAAGCAATATATTTTGCTCTTGGATTCAGAACGCTAAGTGCGTTTCCGCAGCCCTGGCAATTTAGCTGGTTAACGGAAGCAAGCTTGGTTTGTGTCTGGATGCTGCTCATAGTATTAATATCCTAGGGCTGATAATTCAAATGGTGATCCTACAAAAATCGCTGAGTCGTCTGGTAGAAGTTCAATACTGACAACTTTTCCTCCCATGATTCCTTCCACAAAGTCTGCTGGATCTCCTGGGATAATCTTGAAAGGAAGTTCTCCTTCTCCTCCATTCACCTTGGCTCTGGCTTTAGAGGTAACAAACATAGGGTCAGGGAAATTGCTAACAGGCGCATATCCACCAACCTGATAGTTCTCAAATCTGGCGTGTTGTTCTGGTTCTCCTACTCTTGAGAAAATGGTAAAGGCTCCGTCATCTTCCTGAATCCAGGCAGGCTCTCCATTATCTACATAATTGATATACCACTCATCCCAAAAGCCATCTTCGTAATCGATTCTAAGTTTACCTAAAACAAAGAATTCTCTACCATCGAAAGTCCCTGTATCACCTATCTTTAACACTGATCCATAATCAATCAGCATCTGCTTTTCACCAGCTGCTTCAAGAGAACTTGCATTTAGATGACTGGTTTGACCACAGTAAGAGCACACCAGGGATCTTGCACCAGGGGTTCTTTTCTCTATGGGTGCGCCGCAAGAGGGGCATTCAAACGCTTGTGATATCATGGCTTTGGGAGCTAAATGATTGTTTCGATTATAAAGACAGGAAAATTGCCCTATAGTTGATGAAAATAAGATGTATCAGGGCATTTTCAAAGAATAATATATTATTCGCTATCCCTCCTGAAGAGCAGCACAACAGCATGGGCAATCATGCTTTCTTCTCTTCCTACTGCGTCAGTCTTCTCATGAGTCGTTGCTTTGATAGAAATATTTTCCACTTCTGTTCCCAAAACTTCCGCTATCACACTTTGCATATGAGGAATGTGGGGATTGATTTTGGGCTTTTCTGCGATAATAGTCGCATCCAGGTTCCCTAGTTCGTAGCCCTTTTCATGGATGAGTTTATTGGCATCCTCTAGAAATATCTTGCTATCAGCGTTTTTATACCTTGGGTCTGTATCAGGAAAATGAAAACCAATATCTCTCAGATTTAAGGCACCTAACATGGCATCGGTAATGGCGTGGAGCAAAGCATCGGCATCAGAATGACCAAGTAGGCCTTTACTATGTGGAATTTCTACTCCCCCTAGAATCAATTTCCTTCCTTCTACAAGTTGGTGTGTGTCGTAGCCAAACCCAATTCTGATAGGTCTCATGTGATGTTAGTTGTTAGTCCTTAAATCTTCTGTAATAGGCAAAATCAGCCATCTCCAGCATTTCCTTATCTCCTCTACTATCTCCATATGCGTACATCTTATCAACAGATTTGTTTTTGAGATAGTGTTGTATGTTCTCTCGCTTACCGGGGCCCCAATTGTTGGTGCCTTTTACTTTTCCACGAAATACGCTTTCCTCATCATAGGTGGATGAGGTGGCAATCAAATATAAATGATGGTTTGCTGCCCAAGAAGCTGTCCAAATGTCCATAGACGCTGTTACCATGAGACATGTATGCCCTTGGCTTTTATGCCATTTTAGGCGCTCGATGGCCTCTTGACGCTCCAACTTAGGGAGTATCTTTTCCGCAAAGGTTCGGTCAAGTTTTTCTAATTCGGCTTTGCTCATTCCACCAAGAAAATAGGCCAGAAGTCTTTCTTTGACTTCCAGCCTATCAATATTTTTTAGAACAAAATACCTTGTCAATATCCAGCTGTGAAGGAAAACACCCCAAACGAACCCCCAATCTCCCTTCACATAGCGAAAAAATGCCTGCATGCTGTCCCCTTTCAAGAGCGTATGATCAAAGTCAAAAGCAGCAATCGTTTCGCTTTGGCTCATCAATTATGCGCTTTGGTCGATAGCATCCTGAATATCTTGTTCGAGGATGTTGAAATCTGCCAGTTTTACAAATTGCTCAACTCTGCGACTGATTTCTTTATCGCTCAAGTTCTCCAGTCTTTCCGTCCCAAACTTCTCCACGCAGAAACTAGCTAGTGCCGAGCCATAAATGACTGCACTTTTCATGTTTTGGAAGGTAACATCTCCAGACTGAGCCAAATGACCAATGAAGCCACCTGCAAAGGTATCTCCGGCACCTGTAGGATCGAATACTTCCTCCAAGGGGAGGCCTGGAGCTGAGAAAACATCTTCCCCGTGGAAGAGTAAAGCACCATGTTCTCCCTTTTTGATCACCAAATATTCGGGTCCCATTGCCAGGATCGTTTTGGCTGCTTTACGTAGTGCGTAGTCGCCTGACAGTTGACGAGCTTCTTCATCGTTGATGATGAGCACATCGATCATTTTCAGCACTTCCTTCAAGCTATCCAAAGCTACATCCATCCAGAAATTCATGGTATCTAGCGCGATCAGCTTGGGTCTTTTATGGAGACGTTCAATGACCAATCGCTGAACATCGGGGGTCAAGTTCCCCAACATCAAAAATTCACAATCCTGGTAAGAATCGGGAACCTTAGGATCGAAATCAGCCAAGACATTCAACTGGGTATCCAGTGTATCACGGGAGTTCATATCATTGTGATACTTACCCGCCCAGAAAAAGGATTTTTCACCTTCAATGATTTGAACACCTTCGAGGTCGATGCCTTTATTCTTTAACAGATCTATGTGAGCCTGTTCGAAGTCTTCGCCAACGACGGAAATGGCTTTCACCTTAGCGTAAAAATAAGAAGAGGACAATCCAATGTAAGTAGCCGCGCCACCGAGGATTCTATCTGTTTTTCCGAATGGGGTTTCGATTGCATCGTAGGCCATGGTACCTACCACCACTAGACTCATATCTGAATAATGTTGTTTTCAATAATGGGGCAAAGATAGGGCTTTTGATGGGAAATGAATGGAAATGATGAATTGTCCCTGCTAGATTAGGAAGGATTTTTTCAAAAAAAGTTAATGGAATACTTGAATTTTTCCTTCAAGGCTTCTTTCTTTGCAACACTAAATTATTAAGGGCTTGTAAGCCCAAATGGATTTAGTAACCTCAACAAATTATATTCCCCTGTAGCTCAGTTGGTTAGAGCGGTTGACTGTTAATCAATAGGTCGTTGGTTCGAGCCCAACCGGGGGAGCTTTTCCACACACCGATTCATTACAAAATGAGTCGGTGTTTTTTTATGCTCAATCGAGACTCATCTTTTTCTTCCAAACATCTTTACCAGCACCAACCACAAGCAACATGTATTATCTCTATATTCTCTATTCACCATCTTCAGATAAGTACTACGTAGGTCAAACCAATGACATCGAAGCTAGAATAACTGATCATAATGCTGGGAATCGACCTGAGCAAACAAGAAAATATACCTTCAAGCATAGACCTTGGAGATTAGAATTAAGTATCCCCATTCAAGGAGATAGAAAGTCTGTGATGGAAATCGAAAGATTTATCAAAAACAAGAAGAGCAGAGTTTTCCTCGAACGACTTATTCAAGCAAAAGGAGATGATCAAAGGCTCGCTCAGTTGCTTAGAGTCCCGATTGAAATCATCGGGATTAATCAATAGGTCGTTGGTTCTACCGAACATCGGGAAACCGGGGGAGCTTCTCCACACACCGATTCATTATAGATGAGTCGGTGTTTTTTTATGCTCAAAAGGTCTCTTACATTCTTAGGGTTGAGAAGAGGGTATATACTATAAATGAAAAGATAATTGTTTGATAGAAAATACAGTTCGTTAGCAACTAGCTATAGATCAAACTGCACAAAGAACGCTTGCCGAATATTGACCCATCGAGCCTGACGGTTCAATTGAAGATTGATTCCTCTATCATTAAACTCATTTGCCTGAACATCAAAAAAGCTATAAAGGAATACTTCATGAGAAATCGTATATCTAGTAGATGTTTGAAAAGATAGATTATAGCCCACAACAATTTTCCCAAGCTTAAACCCTAACCTTTGATCCCAGCCAATTACTCCAACAAAGTTATTTCCAGTTTTCTCTTCCTCGATACGGTGATTTAATTGAACATCATTATGTGTCCTCAAAAGAGGTATGCCAATCAAGCTAGTTGTAGTATCTAAAACGGGGGTATCGAATAAGGGCCTTACACGATAATTGTAAGCTCCATTTAATTGAATATTTGATCTCAAATAGGTGATCCCAACTTGTGGTGAAAAGGCAAGTACCCATCTCTTGTTTTCAAGTGTATAAGTAGGCCCAATTTTAAAGTTAACTGCATGGCTATACCCATCTTCATTAATCTGGATGCTGGAATAATCATCAGTACTTCTAGGGTCATCAGATAGGCTCATGAGCAAATTCACATATTGGGGGGAGGAATATCCAGCAGATTCCAAATCAAGACGGCCTCTAGGACAAAGCGGTAGTCCACTCGTATTGAAAATGAATGATCCTGTATTTGGTGGATTAAAACATGCTGGAAAACCAGGCGAAACATCATTTAAATAGAAAGGATTTCCATCTAATGTTGTTACAAATATACTTCCTAATCTGTCGTTGTTAGCAGCGGAATATAGATCCATAAAGCCACTAATATTTGACTTGAAATCAATCTGGAAACTTGCTGCTATTGCCCATTTACTATTGATGTTTTTTTCTAAATCCAGCTTTACAAATGGAGAATTATTCGCTCTATAGGAATTCAAAGCCATCCTTTCTCCTCCAAAATAGCCATAGGAATTATAGTCTTGAAATAATTCCATGATACCAGCACTAAATCTAATATGGGATATTCTACCTCTTTGTTGGGCTTGTACTAAGTTGGCTAGGGCTATAATCAGTAGTACGCTAAAGATCAGGCGTTTCATATTACTAAGTGTATGGTTAAGGCTTGATTTTAAGTTAGCCTGTCAATTTATTTTTATCAAATACTCTAAAACGAGCTTTGTCCTTCAACCATGCTCACATTCCAATTCTTAATGGAATAAGTCCCTATTTTTCTGCTACTGAGTTACCAATTCTCCTCCCAAGGGAACCAATTCCCAATGCAGCCATTCTGCAAGCGCACAACCCCTTCATTCCACCCTAAACCTAATCATATGAGAACTTATCTACTTATCCTAGGGGTAGTCATCCCTCAATTTTTCCTTGCACAAAACTGCTTTCCAGACTTCAACTATGTCAGAAGCCTGGCTATCTACAATGATTCGGGAGATACTATCATGGCTGCCTCCCTTCCTTTTACCTTAGACACTGGAGCGCTTTTGGATAGTGCCAAAATTCAGGCAGATGGAGCGGATGTGAGAATTGTAGATCAAAATTGTGATCCTGTTCCTTTCTTCATGGACAGCACAGCAAATAGCTCAGTCAATAACATTTGGGTAAAAGTACCCATGCTACTACCCAATGATACCATTCAATTGGAGATTTATTATGGTAATGAAAATGCAGCTCCAGCAGCCAATGGACAGGAGACTTTTCTATTTTTCGATGACTTCTCAGGAGATACGGTAGATTTAGATCGCTGGGAGCCTATCGGAGGATTTGATAAACTCAGGATTGTAAATGGCGTGATGGAGTATGCTTCTAATGGAATGAATCCAGGGCCAAGGTTCAAATTTGTGAGAACAAAAATGTCATTCACCGATTCTGTGCTGTTTGAATTCAATGCCGAAATTTCAAACTCAAACGGGATAGGTTTCAGCAATGGAGACAGTACCATTCAGCGCATTATATTCCGCCAGACTATTTTTGGCTTCGACACCTTGAACCAAGTGGCTTACATGCAAGATACCATCAGTAATGGGTCACAGGTCGAAGGGCTTTATCCTGTGATTAGGTTTCCAAGAAGGCAGCCGACAAACGGACGAATTCAGGCAGGAATTGTAGATAATTTATTGACGCTTGATGAGTTCACCAACCTAGATGATAGCAGCAGTAATACAAATAGGTATCAATTGACTCAATCTCCTATGGGAAGTTTTCACTTCATATTATCTTCCTTCCTTGGGTCTCAAACAATCTATTTAGACTATCTGAGGGTTCGGAAAATTATCCCTTCAGAAATTGGGTTTGAAATTGGTGAAGAGGTTAACTTAAATCCCAATACTTCGAACACAAGCCTTATCCAAGACCAGATCAGTATCTATCCACAGCCTGCTATAAATGAGCTATATATCAAAGGACTCCCCATTGGTTCTTATGAGCTCCGTATTGTCAACAGCCTTGGACAGTTAGAATTACAACAAAAATTTACGGCTCAATTCCAACAGCCTAAGCAAATATCCATAGAGCAGCTTCCTGCGGGTTGGCATATGGTCCAGATCAGAAATGGGGAAGGTCCCATATTTCAAAGCCCGATCTCCAAAAGAAAATGATCCTTAGTCATGGCAGCTCCCTTTACCAGAATCAGATTTTGGTAAAGGGAGTTACTAATTCCATTCTTTTATTCTATTCTTCTGCTATCAGCGTGTTTTGCTTTTGTGCTATCCTCACCACTTCCTCTGCTACATCCTCGTACTTTTCAGTTTCCATGATGATTTTGCGAATGATATCATCCAATCGATGTGCAGCCTTTAGAATTTCTTTGAAAATAAAGTTTTGTTCCTCCGGACTAGGAGGTGTATCTAATTCCATGAGTGAAATAAGGCCCATGATATTGGTTAAGGGAGCTCTTACCTCATGACTCTGCATCCAAGCAATATTCTTCAAAAGGTTATTTTGCCGTTCTAGCATCCTGAGTTGATTGATTCTCTCTGTAATGTCTCGGGCAATGCCCAAAACTCCCTCTATGTCCCCATTTTGATTATAAATGGGAGCTTTTATAGTTTCTACGTGTTCTGCATGGCCATCTGATTGAAAGGTTAGTACTTCCTCATTTTTTTGTGGACTACCTGCTTGCATGGCTCGCAGATCATTTTTTCGAAAGAAATTGGCAATCTCTTCAGAAACAAAATCTTTGTCAACCTTGCCAATTAATTCTTCTTCTGAGGTATTATAAAGCTGACTGAATCTATTATTACATGCCAAATATTTGCCATCAGGATCCTTAAGCCATATCAAATCTGGTAGTGTTTCTACCAAGGTTCTCAAACGAGACTCACTGGTACGAAGGGATTCTTCTACTAATTTTCGTTCAGTAATATCGACCAATGAAATAATTGCTAACTCACCTTTTACAATATCCAGCAATGTCCCACTAACTAATAAATGCCGTCTATCCCCATCTTTATTTTTTATTTCGAATGGGTAATCATGGAGGTCTCCATTTTCTTGTATACTTCCAAAAATTTCCCGGTGACAGGAATCGTCCTCACAAATTCCCAATTCCACCATTCCAAATTGAAAAAGCTCATTTTCCGTGAATCCTGTTAATTCAACAAAACTATCGTTGATTTCTATTAACTCTCCAGAGACTACATTTACAATTTGCATAGCCACCGGATGTCCCCTAAATGCCTTGGAGAATTTCTGTTCGCTTTCCTTTAATTTGAGCTCTCTTTGACGCTCTTCTGTGATATTCCTGACCACAGCGAGCATACTGTTTACTTCTCCTTGATCATTTAAAATGGGCTGTGTAGTGTATTGCTGAATTTCCTCCCCAACTTTGAGCTCAAAAACCTGAGGCTCTCCTTGAAATGTTTTGGTATACCGATCCACAATGGTATTCAATATAACCTCACCATAAGGAGAAAAAACGTCTCTGGTATCCATGCCCACAAATTGGTTAGGATCAATCCCATTTACCTTAAACTCTCGGCCATTTGTATACCCAATCTTAAAGTCCGGAAAAATAACAGACATATAAGCCTTTGGGAAGTTCTCCCCAATAATGGTCAACAGTTGGTCTCGATTTTCTAATTCTTTTTGAGATGTAATTCTATTGGTTATATCCGTACAAATCCCAACCCACTTTACAGGCTTTTGATTTTCATCAAGAATAGGCAATCCATGATCCCACCAAGTTCTATATTCACCTTTGGCGTTGCGGATTCTATAATCGTATTCAATGGGTTCAATGCTATTCATATGATGCATGACAGCAGTTTCCATCTTAGGATTATCCTCTGGATGGATTAGGGCTAACCATGCATTTATATCTCTGGAAATAGTTCCCTTTTCAAATCCTAAAATCTTATCAATGTCTCCAAACCAGTTTAACTCACCTGTTTCAGGAATCCATTCATACAATAAATCATAGGCGATCTCCCCTGCATATCTCAATCTTTCCTCACTCATACGAAGGGCATCTTCCATCGCCTTTTGCTCGGTGATATCAGAATTCACAACTACATACCCAAGATCACTTCCATCTTCGCTAGATATTTTCTTCATAATGGAGGAAACAACCAAAAGATTTCCCGATGCATCCTTTTGGTTCATAATCCCTTTCCAGTGATACTGATGTTGAAGAAGGGTTAACGGATCTCCCTTTTCTTTTGGCTCAAACGAATCTGTGCGAATGACATCAGAAATAACCTTCCCCAAGGTAACCTCCTGGGATAAGCCGTATAATCTACTCGCAGCATCATTCCATGAAAATATCTTCAAGTTTAAGTCCAAACCAATTATAGCATCTGAAAGGACTTCCCTTACTGCTTTATCCAAAAATCTGTCATGAAATGGTTGTTGGACACTGTTGACGCATTCTAATGTGCCAATGAAGATAAAGCATGGAATATCTCTATAGGAATCTTCGTAGTAGGAAAAATGATAGGTCTTTTCTTGAAGAATTGGTTTTCCCCATATCCTCATAGATCCTTTTCCAGAGGTAGAAGTACTTGATATTTCCCTATGCATTTCCGAGAATGCTCCAGTGATGAAATCCTCTTGTTTACAACCAAGCTCCTTTTCCGCAAAAGAGTTGATGGCTAACCAATTGACTGCATTTTCAATTCCCTCCTTCTCAACTACAATGATCGCCTCCTCAATCTTGTCTAATAAATAGGTGTCCCTCATGACGTATAGAATTGTTACTCCAACAGGTATTAAACCCATGGAGAAAAAAACTGTTCGAATGTTGATATTTTTACAGCCAGTATTTTTAATTTACAAAACTTCCTGAAATATACTGGCCTTGGAAATGCTTAGAATAAAGTATCTGCGTAAGGAATTTGAGTCATTGTTTGTAGAATAAAAAATGGCATACCCTTAAATGGTCATTGTTAGAAAAAGGGTTGCTAATTTTCTGTTTTTAGGCAAAAAAGGAGGGGCTTGATGAGCTGAAGTTCGAACTTCAGGAAATATCCCACCAATTTGGACTTGTTATAATTTCCCACCAAATCGTCATTTTCTGGAAAAATCTAAGGAAGAATTCATTCGATTATGTATAGGGAGAAAAAATGATTCCCATGAAATTCTCATATTTGCCGAATGAATGAGAAAGAGTTGGAGATTCTGTACCTAGATGATCATATCGTTGCTGTCAATAAGCCTGCAGGTATGATTGTCCATAGAAACGAATACACACAGGAAGAATTTGAAAACCTTCTCAACCTTCTTAGCCGCCAACTCAAAAAATATCTTTTCCCCGTCCATCGATTAGATCGAGCTACAGCAGGAGTGATGATTTTTGCTTTGACAAAGGAAGCGAGCAATAAACTCATGCAGATGTTTGCCGAAAAGCAGGTATACAAGGAGTATCTAACCATCGTAAGGGGCTTGGCAGAAGAATCAGGAATCATCACAAGAGAATTAAGAAAAAAGCCTAGCAGAAAGTTCCAGAAGGCAGAAACCCACTTTTGGTGCCTCACACAGAAGGAACTTCCCATTCCCCTAAACGACTTTCCGCAAGTCAGGTATTCTCTTTTGAAGGTACATCCCGTTACAGGACGAAGACATCAAATTAGAAGGCATTTGTCCTACGAACATCACCCTATACTAGGAGACAAGAAGCATGGCCATTCTACCCACAATAATTTATGGAAGGAAGAGCTTAAGCTGGAAGGCTTGATGCTCCAATCACATCATTTGAAGTTTGACCACCCTATGGAAAATAAGGAGATTAACCTAAGAGTGGATCCTGCCCCACACATCCAAAAGGCCCTTGAGTATATGGGATGGGAAGAAGCCATAAAAAAATCCCAGGACGAATAGCCCCGGGATTCATTGATCTATAAATAGTAGTTTATGCGCTTTGTTTTTGAATGGTATGCTTCAAAGTAAAGTAACCTACCGCACCAAAGCCCAGCATTTCCATGAGCATGAATGGCATGATGCTATAGTCCTCGAATAAGAAACACATATAAACACCAAGTAAGAAGTAGGCAGCCATGATCAACTCAATGAATACACTTGGGCTGATCTTAGTAGTGCTATATTTTACTGCCGTCCAATTATCAGAACGCTTTTTCAAGTTGAATTTTGGCGTACGAATAAAGGGTGTCTTCTTTCCTGCAAATCCCTGCAAAACAGCAATAGTGTTGTGTAATGAAAGTCCCATCGAAATGGATAGGTAAGGGATATAGTTCAATAGGAATCGTTTGATGGCCTCCACTGGATTTTCTTCTCTTCTAAAGGAAGTAGAGATATAAAACAGGGCTAGAATTAAGAAACTGAACAGTAGCAATCCCACTGGGATCAACAAAAAGTCCATTCTTCCATTAAATACTTCATGCTTTAGGTATAGAAGCGGTACAGAGGTCGCACCTAGCATCAATACCATGATGAATACCGATGAACTCAACAAGTGGAAAGTACCGTGAATCTTCTTGGCAAAGGATTCATTGGATCTCCATAGGGTAAATACCATTTTACGAGCGACTTCAGCTCCTCCCTTCATCCAGCGATACTGCTGTGATTTGATAGCACCCATTTCTGCTGGAAGTTCAGCAGGGGCACCAATTTCATCTACATACTTAAATTTCCATCCCTTCATCTGTGCCCTGTAGCTCAGGTCAAGGTCTTCGGTCAATGTATCAGAAGCCCAGCCTCCTGCGTCGGAAATACACTCTTTTCTCCACACACCTGCTGTACCGTTGAAATTCATGTAGAAACCTCCAAGGTCTCTACCAAATTGCTCAATAGTGAAGTGTGCATCTAAATGGAAGGCTTGTGCTTCGGTAAAGAGAGAATAGTCCTTGTTGATGTGCTCCCATCTTGCCTGTACTACCCCAATCTTTTCATCAGTGAAGTTAGACATGGATGCACGAAGGAAGTTGGGTCGAGGAAGGAAGTCTGCATCGAAAATCGCTACATATTCACCTTTGGCAAAGTCCAATCCATATGCCAATGCACCTGCCTTGAAACCAACGCGGTCAGGGCGGCGAATGTGATGGGCTTGAATGCCATTCTCCTGAAGTTCCTTAATTTTTTTAGCTGCTACCTCTACTGTTTCATCTGTAGAGTCATCCAGCAACTGGATTTCAAACTTATCCTTTGGGTAGTCCATGGCAGCCATGGAGTCCAAAAGGCGTTCAACCACATACAGTTCATTGTAAATGGGAAGCTGAATGGTTACGAAGGGAACGTCATCGCCCTCCAATGGGGGCTCAGCCTTGTACTTCTTTCGGTTCATCAAGTAAGTGATGACCAGGTGAAGCTGACCAAAGCTGTAAACAACGATGGGTACTAAGGCTAAAACGTAGAGCGATAATACCAGATACTCAAAGACTTGCATGTGCTCGCCTGCTTATTTTGTTACAAAAATCCTATCTAACTCAATCAATTGCAACAAAAAGATTTATGATAGCCCAATTTTTTTACGAAAAATTGAAAAATCCCATCATCTTCTTGTCTTATGGACAATTTTAACTGTTACAAGAGCTTAAATATTGTCCATAATATCTTATACCCAGCCAGTATTGTTCCCTTTACCGTTCCAGATACCTTAGAATCACCTATTCTAACCCTATATTTCATAGGAATTTCAGTGCTTTTCATGCCCATTTTGGCGGCTTTCACCTGCATTTCGACAGTCCACCCATACGTTCGGTCCTGCATATCCATCTCCATCAGCCTATTAAATCTGATCGCCCTAAAGGGCCCCAGATCAGTAAAGCTTACTTTGTAGAGTAGTCGAATGAGATTGGTGGCAAGCCAGTTACCAAAAATTTGTTGAGGGGTCATGGAGCCTCTCTCTCGATTTCCCAATGATCTTGAGCCAATTACCATATCGTAATCCTGCTCTACAATCGGTGCCACTAATTCGGGCATTTGTTCAGGGTAATCCGAATAATCTCCATCTAAAAAAACGATGACATCTGCATGGCTTCCTTTGGGGGCAGTTTTCAGGTAGGCAATACCTGCCAGACAAGCATTTCCATAGCCTCTCTTTTCTTCCCTAATTACAGTAGCTCCCGCTGCTTTGGCTCTTTCTTCAGTCTTGTCTGTAGAACCATTGCTGACAACTACTACCTCCCGCACAAGCTCCTTAGGGATATCATTCAACACTTTAGCAATTGATTCTTCCTCGTTAAAGGCCGGAATAATTACATCAATTGCCGGGGAGGCTAACTCACTGTCAGATGTCATAGTCTATAACTTCCAATTAGCAAATTAAACAAAACATATCCATAAAGGCTTGTCTCCCAATTGTCAATAAGGGGAAGTGTAGGCTTTGATCGAAAAAGCGTAAGGATTTTCATGAAATTCGTAAGGATTAGAAAAGAATTTGCGGCATTTCGTAATTATTCGTCCCATTTCCTCAATTATCCGTATCATCCATTCATGAATCCGAATATCGAATATCAAAGTGGTAAGTTCCTTCCAATAGCTGATAGATGGGAGGTTGATTGGCTGTATATGGAGCCTAAAAATCCTTTGGCAGTTCTTGTACTAAGTCATGGAGCAGGTGCAGGCATGCAACACCAAAATATGGAATCCATTGCCCAATCTATGTACCATGCAGGCCTAGCTGTCTTTCGATTCAATTTTACCTACATGCAAAAAGGAGGGGGCAGAGAATCGCAGAAAGTTAGTGTAGCCACTATTCAAGCAGCCATTCAACTTGTGCATAAAAAATATCCAGGTCTTCCCATTTTGGTAGGAGGACATTCTTATGGAGGAAGAATGACCTCTCATGCAGCTAGAGAAGCCTTCGTCGAACCAGTAAAAGGACTCATATACTTTGCCTTTCCCTTACACGCACCTGGCAGAGCAGGAAAGGAAAGGGCTGATCATCTAACAGAAGTCAATTACCCTCAACTATTCTTAAGTGGGTCAAGAGATACATTCTCAACTGGTACTTTACTAGAAGAAGTCGCTGAAGACCTCGGCGAAAGAGCTACCCTCCACAGATTATTTACCGCCAATCATTCTTATAAAATTCTCAAAAAAACCAGAACATCAGAGGAAACAGTTTTTGACGAAATGGGAAGAGTGGTTCAAGAATGGCTTAAAAAGGTCCTTTAAACAAACAATTTCTTATGGGATGACTTAAGAAGTCGCATACATAGCTGCTATGGCCAAGATTCTCTTTTTACATGGAAATGGAGGAGGGAAAAGTCGATTCAGACCATTCCTCAAATATATTCACCAACAGGATATCCAACTTGATGTGGTAGTTCCAGACCTATCTGGCTTTGAAGGAAGGCCTTTTCCAAGAGATAAAGAACCGTGGGATATATTAATTGAGGATATTTCAAGCGTAATTGATCCGGACGAAAATTGGATCTTGTATGGGCATGGAATAGGAGGTTCTATGTTGTTAGAATGGGCATCAAGAGGCTTTCCCCTAGCAAATGGAGACTCGTTAAGCCCTCAGAAAGTTATTCTTCATTCCATCATCGGAGCTTCTCTTCACAAAAGGTTTTTTCCTAAACTGATGAAGCCCTTGTGGATCAGAAAAGGGATGCAAGCCATGATTGCCTCCCCAGCTTTACGCCCTATGTGGGCTAGGCGATTGTTCAGAAATCCTTCTGAAATAGCTCCAAGAATTATTCATCGATTCTTTGACGATTACAAGAGCTGTGAGGCCTTTCCTATGTTTTTTGACATCATCACACCAGCCTGGTATCAGGAAATTCAATCAAAACTTGGTGCTGAGTCCTATCTCTTTATTTGGGGAGGAGAAGAGCGTGTGATCAAGGCAAAGTACCTCGACTTGTGGAAAAAAGACTTCCCGAATAGCGAATTTGTCATCTTTCCCTCTTGGGATCACTTCCCTATGCTTGACGATATAGAGGATTTTACAGAAAAAATGCTGAATTTCCTTAAGGAATGAGCAAGCTCTCACAATTACAACATATTCGCCGACTAGGGCTTCCCACCCCTGACTTTGTAGGGATTTCCTATCAAGATATTGCTTCGGAGCGATATAAGGTACTTACGGCCCGATTGAAGTTTCCTGTAGCGGTCAGATCCTCTTTTTCTTTAGAAGATGGTAAACAAAAATCCTATGCAGGGCACTTTCTTACCAAACTGGCAGTTCTGGAAGGAGATTTACGCGAGGCCTTAGAAGAGGTATTCGATTCATACCCCTATCAGCATGGTCAATCTGTCATTGTGCAGGAAATGATCAAGCCAGATGCTTCAGGGGTACTCTTCGCCTATAGACAGGGAATCTGGAAGGTAGAATATGCTGAAGGAAGAGGTGATGCCTTAGTAAGTGGCCAAGTTGAACCCAATACCCTTATTCTCCCAAAGTTTCTAAGAAGGGATATTTTCTGGTCTGCCATTTACCCAATATGGAAAGCCTTCCCTAAAAAACACCCCCATAGAAAGTTCCTTCGTCCTTTTGTCAAATTAGCCTCATATTCCAAGCGACTTTCCGATGAAAATCCATTATCAGCTCCTATTGGAATTGACATTGAATTCGCCATTTCAGGAAGAAGAACCTACATTTTACAGGCTAGACCCTTAACCACACCGGATGAGGCAGAAGAACTACTTACCTCCGCTAACCATAAAGAAATTCTACCACCTGAGCCATCTAGAATGATGACAGCCATCATCTCAGCTTCTAGCAAGAACCTATTCAGCTATTACCAAAGACTAGATCCTTCTCTAACCGAAAGAAATTTCATTGAGATTTCTGCTGGTATGCCTTGGATCAATCTCTCTGCTTTGCTAGATACAATGACAGCATGGGGGCTACCTTCCTCCTTGGTTTGCGAGTCAGTTGGGGCAGAGGATGTGTACAATGTTAAAATCCGACCTTACCAGATGCTGAGAAAATGGCCTGTTTTTCTCAAGGTCATTCGTGAACAATTATCCGTGGTAGGACGGACTAGAAGATGGGTCCGCAACAAACAGCGATATCTACTGCAGATTACAGAAAAACGAAGGCTCATGTGGCGGAACCAACCTGATCTCGCCTTCAATAACTGGAAAACTGACCTTCAGGTCGTTTATGTCGAACTCGTAGCCCTGATGCAGGCCTTAACTGGAGCGATGTCGGGCCCTATGAAGCTGTTCGCCAGATGGGGGGTATTACCCTTCTATACCAACAAAAGCGAGAGTACGGAATTCCTGCATGCCTTTTCTTCCCTTAGATCAGGAAGAATTACCAAGGAGGAATTTCTAAAGAATTACGGACACAGAGGATTCTATGAATCGGACATCGGACAAAAGCGCTTCAAGGAATTTGAGGAAAAAGACTGGAACGTTTTGCTATCTGGTGAACTTGTAGACCAGCGCGATTTTGAGCAGGAAAAACAAGGACTATCTCCATTTTTTGCCTGGCTGACTCGTCCCTTCCTCAGAATCATGATTGCCAGAGAATGGTTAAGACATCATTCCATGCGTTACTTTGGAATGCTCAGGGATGAAATCATGGATCAAACGCAGATTAGGTTTGGTCAGGAATTTGACTTTTCCAATTACCAACCCGAGGATCTTCAAGCTCTTTTGGAAAGAAGAATCGAAGAATCTACCATTGCCAATATCCATTATCCGGCCGTTTCAGGATGGGATATGGACACATTCCTTTGGAACAAACACGACAGGAGACTTCCATTATCTGTTTTGACTAACCATCAAAGCCAAGAGGAAGAAACGCCAATTGGAATGGGGATATTTCCCGGTCTGGTCCGAGGTCAGATTTGGAAGGTTGACAGAGCCGACCTTGGAAATTTATCTATCCCTTCCTTCAAACATAAAATCCTCCTGACTGAATCACTCGATCCAGGATGGATTCCATATTTTGTTCAGGTAGATGCCGTTTTGTCGCATGTCGGAGGTATTCTGTCTCATGCCTCTATTATTTTGCGTGAGTCTAGAATTCCTTCTATCACCCGAGTCCCCAGACAGTTAGGGCTCGCACATGGGGATTGGGTAGAAATAGACGGAAAAACAGGCATTGTTACCAAAATCAGTCAACAGTCTTATGAATAATCTGCTTCTCATTTTTGTCAAGCATCCCGAAGCAGGCAAATCCAAAACTCGTCTGGCCGCCACCTTAGGCCATGATAAAGCACTCGATATTTACAGACGTTTATTAGCCTATACCCGTGATATATCCGCTCAGGTAGATGCAGATAAGGCAGTGTTTTATGGCAACCAAATGCCAAAGAAAGATTTATGGAGCGACATTAATTATCCAAGGTACCAACAAGAAGGAGAAGGGCTGGGAGAAAGAATGGAGCATGCCTTCAAATGGGGCTTTGAGCAAGGATATAAAAGAATTGTCATCATCGGAAGCGACAATGCCCGCTTAACAGCATCACATCTTCAGGAGGGATTTGATTCATTAGGTGAAAAGGACTTTGTTATTGGGCCAGCCAAGGACGGAGGATATTATTTACTAGGCATGAAAGAACTCTTTGCTGATGTATTTTCTAATAAAGAGTGGAGTACGGCTACAGTATTTTCCGACACAAAAGAAGATATTGTTAAGGTGGGAAAAAGCCTGGCGGAATTAGAGACCTTATCTGATGTGGATGTGGAAGCTGATCTGAAAGGTACTTTCCTAGAAGAGTTTACAACAGAAAAGGAATCAGGCGCTTGACCTTATTCTGATAAGCAATATACTCTTCGCCAAAAAGAACTACGAGCTTCTTCTCTTCGTAATGAATGCCTATAAGTAAATAAGCTGTGAAGACGATAAAAAGGAGAAGGGAAATATCTGTCATGTTGCTTAGCAAGCTTCCCACAAAGAAGAGGAAAATGGCCAAATACAATGGATGTCGAACAATCGCATTCAGTCCGCCCGTTTGGAGGCCTCCAAGTGATTCTGCCTTGACGTTTTTTGTGTAAGCAAAACCAGAAAACTCTCCTAAGTTATAATTTCCCAAAGCGATCAAACCAATAACGATCCCTCCCCCCATTAAAACCCATCCTAACATAGCTAAGATATAGTTAGGCTCTATGAGTCTATTTGGCGAAAGGCTGCGTTGATACAACCAGATTCCAGCAAAACCGAGGGTAGCAATCACATTGTAGCATAACCTGTAAAAAGGGAAAAGTGTAGGCCAATTGTTCTCAAACCACGCTTTCACCTTTAAATCTGCTAACAAAGAGTGAATAGCAAAGTACATAACCCATAAAACAACCAAGCCTATCATACTTTCATTTTTTCTAGGTAAACATAAGAATTAGCCTATTCTTATTTTGTGATGAATGTTCCACTCTGCCTACTGCCTGATTCTAAAGAGTTTAGTATTGTAAAGATTTAGTAAAAATAATAGCAAAATTTACTAAATTGAATATAACGATCAATTTTGATTGGCCACACATCCAATACATCTATCCAGGCAGTTGATTGACATGGGCAAAGAGAAGGATTTTGCAATAATTGACCTTGAAACGACAGGTGGAGATCCTAGCAGCGATAGGATAACCGAAATTGCTATTTACAGATACCGAGGGGGAGAAATTATTGATTCATTTTCCTCTCTGGTCAATCCCAGAATGCCCATTCCAGACTTCATCACTAGGATTACTGGAATAGACAACAACATGGTCAAGGATGCGCCTAAGTTCTACGAAGTGGCGAAACGAGTTGTTGAAATTACCGAGGGAGCCATTTTCGTAGCCCACAATGTGCGATTTGACTATAGTTTCATCCAAAAAGAGTTCCGACAACTGGGATACACCTATACTAGACCCCAACTCTGTACCGTAAAACTTAGCAAGAGAGTCCTTCCCGGTTTGAAGTCCTACAGCCTAAAAAACCTTTGTGCAGCACTGCGTATCGTCAACGAAGCTCCCCACAGAGCATGGGGGGATGCCATGGCAACCATCAAACTCCTCTCTCACTTGCTCGAACAAGACGAGCAAAATAAAATGAAGGAATTCCTCTCAGACGAATTGGCTGGGGTTCGAATTCCTCCGGAAATGTCGAAGGAGCAGTTAAAATCTCTACCAGAGGAGATTGGGGTTTATTATTTTCTGGATAAGACTGGGAAAATCATCTACGTAGGTAAGAGCACTAACATCAGGAAAAGAGTCTTGTCCCACTTCTCAGCTGCTCACAAGAGTACCAGAACCATGCGCATGTTTGAGCGTGTCTCAGAAGTACAGTATGAACTAACTGGCAGCGAAATCATAGCCCTTCTCCTTGAAAATGAGGAAATCAAGCGCATTTTACCTGAGTTTAATAGGGCGCAAACAAGGCGATCCTACAAATATGCCATCTATTCAAGACCTAATGAAAAGGGCTATTTAGAGCTCTATGTAGACAAATACGACAAAGATAATTATCCACTAAAGGGCTTTTCAGGGCGAGCCCATGCGGAGTCGGCCCTAGCTTCTCGTGGAAGAAAAAACAACCTTTGTCCAAAGCTTTATGGAGCCGAAAAAGGACCTGGAAGATGTTTTCATTACCAACTTCATATTTGCCATGGCGCCTGCCTTGAGGAAGAAGATCCAGTGTCCTACAATGAACGCGTCCAAGAACTCATAGACCAATTCGCCTTTGGGAAGAGTGGAAAGGACAACTACTTCATCATTAGTCATGGGAGAACCTATGATGAGAAATCAGTTGTATTGGTTCAGGATGGATTCTATAGAGGCTATACTTACCTGGATGTAGATATGTTGGAGCAAGATGCGGCCAGTATTTGCCACGCCATTCCTGAGAAAAAGGAAGCCCCAGATGTACAAAGAATAATAAGAGGCTATGTCAAAAAGCATCCCAAAGAAGTAAAACGCTTTACCCTCCCTGCCTACACCGACTAAATTGACACGCTTATCCTTGATAATGACACACTTGCTAAGGCCAATAAGGAGGAACCAGATATCTTCTTAAATTTAGTTGTTAGCTATTCGATAGCTTCCATCAACATTGTACATCTTCAATTTTCATGAGAAGATTTATTTCATTGCTCCTCCTTATAGGAAGCATTTCTCCTATCCTGGCCCAAAAACAGGTTTACAACATCAGAAAGTACACTGAGAAGGATGGCCTTTCTCAATCTCAGGTGAATGCCCTTATTGAAGATAAAAAGGGATATCTATGGCTGGGTACCCATGGTGGCATTTATAAATTCGACGGAATCAATTTCGAAAACATCTTCGAAGAGCTTTCAGGATACTTCATTTCAGCCCTCGTAGAGGATAGCAAAGGAGGAATCTGGATAGCCACAGAAAATGGCCTTGATTACCACAATGGCCTTGAAATTCAGAAGAAAATCCGAAATGAAAATATTGGAGGAGCAGACATTTCAGCCCTAGAAGCAGACTCCGATAATAATATCTGGATTGGAACCAATAGCTATGGATTATGGATGCTTCGTGATGACAGCCTTTACAAAAGCCCCTTCAAATCAGAAACGTGGCTCCAGGATGCCAACATCCAGGTGATCAAGCATGACACAAGAGGAAGGGTGTGGATTGGTACGGACAAAGGACTCTTCGTCAAGTTTCCTGGTAAGCGGATAGAACCATACCCGCTGAAAGAAGCAGATATGACGATCTATGCCATTTTTGAAGACAGCAGAGGCAGCATCTGGGTTGGGGAAAATGCTTCCTTGATCCAAATCCGAGAAGAAGTGAAGTACTTCGACATTGATCCTGAGCTGTTCAAGGACCTAAGGGTTACCACCATTCTAGAAGATGAAGATGAAAGTATTTGGTTTGGAACAGGGAATGGAATGGGACGGCTAGTAAATGGAAAAGCCCAACCCTTTGAAAAAAACAACGACCTACTCAACAACCAAATGACCTGTTCTGTCATCGATAGAGAAGGGAATATGTGGTTTGGAGCTAGAGGAGGAGGGATTAGAAAAATTACACAAGGAATTTTCGAAACATATGCTGGAAAGGAATTTCTGGGCTCAAATATTGCCAAATCATTTTTAGAGGATAAACAAGGCCGGATATGGATATCCACAATTGACCAGGGAATCTTTGTCTTGGAAGGCAAAAGAATGGTCCGATCCTATCAGGAAAAAGACGGACTTGGCAATCAGGATATCTGTTCAAGTTTCATGGATAGTAAGGGAAATTTCTGGTTTGCCTCCTACAGCGGAAGCGTAACTCGCTACAAAAATGGGAAGTTCGATATTCTAAATAAGGAAAATGGACTCAATTGTAATGCAGCATACTGGGTTACAGAGGACCATCTTGAAAATATATGGATTGCCACAGATCATGGCGTTTTCGTGTATGCTGACGGGAAAATTCAAAGACATTACGATGTAGATGCAGGACTTCTATCCTCTTCCGTATTTACCATTTTGCCTGAAAAATTTGGTAGAATTTGGATGGGAACCACTAAAGGACTTGCCTACTTTGAAAAAGGTCAATTCCATACTTTTGATGGCAAGGATGCCATTGGCAACAATGTGGTGACCCTGCACAAAGACCCAAATGGAAGGATTTGGGTAGGTAGCTCAAAAGGCTTGGCCTGTGTTTTCGACAATGAGGCTCACTTCATAAAAATTAGTGGAACAAAAGGTGCTCACACAGTCGTGAGCTTAATTGTGGAAGATGAAAAATACTTGTGGATAGGCACAGAGAATGGAGCTTATAAGCTTGATTTGGCTAAGGTAACTTTCGTTCCAGATGAGAAAAATAAATTTGAGCATTATGTAGGAAAGGATGGCCTACCTACTAAAGAGTGTAATGCAAATGCCATCTTTCAGGACAGCAAAGGTGGAATATGGATGGGAACAACAGATGGTGCCGTTCTCAAACCTAAAGGAACAAGCCGAAAAGAATTATCCTCTCCCCCCCTCCTTTATATCACTAAAATTTTAGACAAAGAGGCGATAGCATGGCAGAATGATTTTGAGCTTGATGATAGTAACCTCCCTAAAAATCTTATACTTCCCTACACGCAAAACAGAGTAGATTTTGAATTCATCGGTATCAGTATGAAATCGCCTGAACAGGTGGAATACAGATATATCCTAGAAGATGTGGACAAAAGCTGGCAAAAACCCTCCCACAACAACAGTGTATTTTATCCTAACCTCAATCCAGGTACATACACATTTAGGGTAACGGCCAAACGAGAAACCGAGTCATGGGACTACGATTATCAAAAAAACTTCACCTTTACTATCGAACCGCCCATTTGGCAGACAAGTTGGTTTCGATTGTTAGCTTTAATGGTAATGGCTGGGATTGCCTATTACATCTATTATTCTTACTCCCTTCGCCAAAAACAACAGATTGAGGAGCAAAAGATCAGGAATCAGGCTGAAAAACTTCAGTTAGAACACAAGGCCTTATATGCCATGATGAATCCTCACTTCACCTTCAACGCCCTTCAATCTATTCAGAATTTTATACAGCGAAACGACAAAAAAAGTGCCCACAAATTCCTGTCAAGCTTTGCAAAGCTGGTTCGTAAAAACTTGGATAGCACAAAACAGGACTACATTTCTTTAGGTGAAGAAATTGATCGTCTGAAGCTATATCTGAATTTGGAAAGAATGCGTTTCCCTGAAAAATTTGACTATGTCGTCAACCAGGATCCTATGCTAGATCTTTCGGAAATCAGGCTTCCACCCATGGTCCTACAACCCTTTGTAGAAAACTCCATCAAGCATGGGGTTATGTCTTTAGAGAGCGATGGAATGATCGAAATTGATATTCACCAACAGGATGAAGATTATTTGAGCATTGCCATTCGGGATAATGGAATCGGGATTGAAGAAAGCAAAAAACGTCGCAAAGACAGACCTAGCGACCATGTCTCTCATGGAATGGATATCACGCAAAACCGATTGGCTTTATTCGCTAAAATGACGGGCAAAGAGTATTTCCTTGAAACTCGTGAAGAAAAAGATGGAGATGGACAGGTAAAGGGAACGGTAGTGGAGATGATCCTTCCCATTCAAGTTGGACCAATGGAGTTTGCCTTGTAGAAAGTCCTTAGGGAAGCATCAACAAGGGATCGACAAAAAATCCACCTGTCTCATATACAGTGCTTACCAAGGGCAATAAAATTCTTGTTGCCAAGCCAAAGAGAAGCATGTATCCAATGATGTCCGTAAATGCTGTGATCAATATGGAAGAAGCCACTGCTGGATCTACCCCCATTCTTTCCAGCGTAATGGGAATCATAGAACCTGCAAAACCAGCAAGCATCAGGTTACCAAACATAGCCAGAAAGACCACAAGCCCTAGCATAGCGACAAACTGAGGTTCTAAATCCGAATTGATAAAGGCTACAGTCAAGGAAACGACAGCACCTAGCATCAATCCATTGATGGCGCCTACACTTAATTCCTTGATGATTACACCAAGGGCTTTCCTGTCAGGAATTCCGTCGGTTGAAATACGACGAATAGTTACCGCTAGAGTCTGTGTAGCTCCGTTTCCTGAGACCCCAGCGATTATAGGCATAAGCGTGGTCAACAAGACAAGTTTGTCGATGGTATCGGCAAATTGAGAAATGGTGAAGGCTGCCACAGATGCAGTAACAAGATTAATCAAAAGCCAAGGGATACGGCTTTTTACAGCATCTGCCCATCCCCCTCTAAGGTTCTCTTCATCAGATACACCCGCAAAGTTTAATAAGTCCTCTGTACTTTCTTCCTCGATGACATCCATGACATCGTCGAAGGTGATTCGGCCAACCAGATTTCCTTCAGGATTGATAACGGGTAAGGTTGGAAGATTATATTGAGCCATCATTTTGGCCACATCTTCCTGGTCCATATCTACAGATACACTGACAATATCCGTCGACATGATATTCTTGATCAACTCCGTATTTCGGGAAACAAACAGTGCTCGAAAGGTCAGGTACCCTGACAAATTCCCTTCCTCGTCTACCACATAAATGGTGTAGAATTCCTCCATCTCTTCCGACTGCTGAACCACTTCTCGCAGGGCCTCTAGTTTAGACATGTTCTCACGTACCTTGACCACTTCAGGGTTCATCAGACCACCAGCAGTCTCTTCATCGTAGGAGAGGAGTTTGTTGAGGACGCTTTCTTCCTCATCTGTCATGAAATAAAGGATCTCATCTTGCTTCTCATCCGGAAGCTGAGAGAGGACGTCAGCTGCATCATCAAAGTCCAGTTCTTTCAGAATTTCTGCAGCAACAGAAGGATTTAAAAGAAGGAGGAGCTGACCGGGATAGGAGTCTTCGTCCATTTCTGAAAGTGCTTCAGAAAGGACATCAGGAGGGAGTTGCTTTACAATTTTCTGTTGTGTCTCGTAGGGGGTATCTTCAAGAATCTGAGCGATTTCGGTAGGATGTAGTACGCCCATCAATGCCTGAATACGGGCATTGGGCGACTTTAGTAGACGCTGTACGCGTTCAACTCTATCCTCCTCACGGCTACGAGTCTTGGCCATATCCTATTCGTCATTTACCCCACAGAATGAAGATGTTCGCCTCTGGAATAGGAAAAGAGCGTTCCTACTTCATGAGCTTAATTACCAATACGACCACTCCAATGAGGAACATGATGATAGAAACCTTGTTGATTCCATGCATCACTTTTAGGTTTGTATTGGTTGGCTCTTCAGGATCACGCTTCTTAAAGGTGATGTATCCTACTATTTTTTTCCAAACTTCCATAAGGCATTAACCCATTCTCAGAACAGTTGTTTAATGGAATCAAAACTACAAAAGATTTCTTCAGAAATACCCTAATCTGAGAAGCATGTTAGGGATTTTATTTTTGTTCATTTTTCCTAGTCATTTTTCGTTCTGCCTACAGCTTGCATTTGCTACGATATATGGTCTAATACACTTAATGGTAGTTTAATGATTAAAGTCGTATATTTGATCGACAATCTATTATACGATTTGCATTTTCCAATTCGTTAAAAAACAAGGGTGCAACCCAAACTGTGCCCGCCTAGAACCTATGAAGAAACTTGCTCTCGTATTATCCTTACTTGCTCTGATTATCCCCCTTTCCTCTTCTGCACAACGTGCAGAGACTGAGTTCTTTGGAGTGGACAGTTCTGGCTACGGAAAAAAGCTCTTCCTTCCGATGATTTATTTCGACGAGGGTTCTGCAGATGTGGACATCCGTGCTAAACAGGAATTGAGTTACATAGCTTTCATGCTCCACCTCAATCCTGACGCTGCCCTTCGCATCCGAACACAGGCATTGTACAAGCGTTTTGAGCGTCAGCCGAGAAGGTTGAACAAAAGACGTATGAGGAAAATTAGGAGAGTCCTCCAAAAAGATTTTTCAATCTCTGGAAAGAGGATTGTCACGATTCATCACAGACCCTGGGTATACCGGGCGGCTCGAGACCCGAGACCGAGCAAACTCGTTAAAAGACGAGTTGTGTGCGATGTGATCTGGGAAAAATAAAAAAAGCGTGGTCGATTCGGCCACGCTTTTTTTATCAATAATTGTTACTATTTCCAGAAAAGTAAGGGGTGAAAGCCCTAGCCCGTCCCAAATGAGACAGGTAGACGATGGGAAGGTAAGTCAGAATATTTTACTTTCTGGCCATTTTCCCCCTTATCAGGACATGTAGAGGTAAGGTTTCCAATCCTCACGAACCTCACCAGCGAAATTGCTCAGGAACATTACAAAACTAGGTCTGAATGGCTCATACGCTAGTTTCATACCTGCTTCCTCAGGCGTCATACTTCCTTTTTTGGCATTGCACTTTTGGCAAGCCGTTACCAGGTTGTCCCAGGTATCTCTTCCACCACATGACTTAGGTACGACATGGTCAATGGTAAGAGACTCTCTGCTTCCACAATACACACAGCGATTTCTATCTCGCTTGAAAATATTGTGTCTGGACAAGTTCACGCGCTTGTACGGAAGGTGTACATAACGGTGTAACCTGATGATAGAAGGAAATTTAAAGTCGCTGGCAATGGTACGTAGCTTTCTCTGATCATTATCAGAAAGCATCTCTGCCTTCTTCAACATAACCAATACGAAAGCTCTCTCTACAGAACATACGCCTATGGCCTGGTAGTCCTGATTAAGTACCAATACACTTTCTCTAACTATCATCTCTTTATACTAATCAACTGATGTGTAAGTATATAATCTTCCGAATGAATGATACCGAACTTGGATAGCGCATCAACTCTCACCCTACCAGAGGCATGAATGATATAATCCCTATCCTTTATAATTCCTACGTGTGTTACCTTCTCCTGTTTAGGCTTGGAGAAAAAGGCAAGGTCGCCGCTTTGATGTTGCCCCCACTCAATCTCTATTCCTTCCTTTTCCTGTGGCCTTGAATCTCTGGGTATTTTTCTACCAGTCATTCTAAGAACCCTCTGTGTAAATCCCGAACAGTCTATGCCGAAACCAGAACATCCTCCCCATACATAAGGAGTATGCATAAAGGTCTCTGCGATCTCAAATAGCGAAGGCTGATATTTCTCGAAATCAAAAAGAATGGCTCCCTTGGCAAAATGCACTTTCCTTCCTTTGGCATCCCAAATCTGCCCTGTTTCGGGATCTAAGGGAACCCTTGAAGCAGCAGGCAAATGGTGTTTACTCCCATCAGGATGGACAAGGTGAGCTTGATGAACCCAAGACCAGGAAAAATCCCTTTCCTCCCAATCATGAGGAAGGGCGGTTAACATTTTTGTATCAACCCACCCCTCATATCCATCATAATCATGACGAATGCGAGTCCAGGATGATTCTGTAGTTATTTGGTGGACGGTATCTCCGAAGACGAGTTGACTTATCATCTCCGAAGACTCTGAAGGAGAGGAGCGAATTGGGATTATGCTTTCTGCGCAAAAAAAACGCCGAACTATATGACTGCCATCATCTGACATATTTATAATTAAGTAAATAACTATTAGCTAAATATTATCAATTATAGCTTATTCTTAATTTAACAGGAATTTAGGAGAAATGGCATTTTACAATTGATCTTTTTCAATTAAATTAGGGCATTAAATTTTTGTTTAACCTTCCAATGCTCCTTGCAAAGCAAAATGCCGCCTTCTGGCGGCCTTTTTTTTATCTACACCTTTCCCTCTTGGCTATGGGTCTCCTTCCTGGAACTCAAACCTCTCTCATTTCCCAGTTTCAAGAAAGCAGATTCTTTGTTAGCCTGGATTATGGACAAGGACAAACCTTGAGACATAGGCCATCCATGGTCTTTGACCTCCCTAATCCTGCCAGAGATTATCGCCTTGAAATTAGCCAGGTGGTAGATGGGAGTGAGGCATGGCATAAACCTTATCATTTTCCGATTGTAGGAGCCGGAATTCTGTTATTGGATTATGGCAATCCAGATGTTTTAGGAAGAACTTTCTCTACCTACTTTTTTGTAGATCACAATTACCTTTCCGTAGGACGCCTTTCTTTATTCGGTCGTTTTGAAAAGGGAATTGCCTTTCATTCTAAGGCATTTGATCCAGAAACCAATCCCCTTAACAATGCCATTGGCTCCAACATCAACCTACATGCCTCCCTTGGGCTGGGCTTAAGAATCAGGGTATATCGAAGGACCATTCTGAGGATCGGGGGCTATTTTTCACATCAGTCCAACTCTAGATTTTCCTTCCCCAACCTAGGCCTCAATACGGTAAAAGTTTTGGTTGGAGCAAATATCTTTTCCTTTGGTGAAAGGTCAATAACAAGAAGGCAAGCTCCGAAAGATTTTGACTTCCCTACATGGCACAAAATGGTGAGTTTTGGCTTAGGGATAAAAGAAGAAAAAAGAGTAGAAGGCCCGAGGTATCCCGTTTACATGCTCCGATTCCAGATGGCTAGAAATATCAAGAATAAAAGGCGAATAATAGGAGGAATTGAAGCGAAATGGGATTTGGCAAAGGCTGCATTTGTTCGAAATCAAGGGATAGATGATCCTATGGTCGAATTTCAATCTTTTGATCCTTCGATAAGCTTGGGCCATGAGTACTTAATGGGCCACGTAGGGCTTTTGACACAAGCTAACCTTCGACTGAAAGAGCCTTTCCAAGGAAATAACTACTGGAGTGTGAAAGTGGGATCGAATCTATATGTGCATTCTAATTATAGACATCCGAAAAGCAATTTATTCGTAGGCATTTATATCAATGCCAACAAAGCTGTAGCTGATTTTCTGGAATTTGCAGTCGGTTATCAATTTTGAGCCATGTGAGGAAATTTATTCCAGATTAATACCTACAACTACTGACATTTTTCATTTTTATTCTTACATTTGCAAGCCGAAAGTTAATCGACATGGAGTACGATAAATCTTTTCTAAGAGAGTACTCCCTAGATGTAGCAAGGACAGCGGACGGTAACTCCCAACTTGCTTACAAAATCGAAGGGAAGTTTTTTGAACATTTTGAGAAATCACAGGTCCAGAAGGGAGAGGTTGATATCACCCTAGATATCGAAAAAAACAGATCCCATCTTGATGCCACCTTCCACCTAAATGGTTGGGTTGAGTTGAACTGTGATAGATGCGGGCAGCCTTATGAGCAGCCAATTGAGAATGAATTTCGCATCATCTTTTCCTTCAAGGAAACAGAAACAAAAGAAGAAGATGAAGTTGTGTTTGTCGAAAGAAATGAAGATCAGTTAAGTCTGATCCAAGAATTCTACGACTTTATCCACTTATCCCTTCCGATGCGAAAGGTGCCTGAACCTGACATACACTTGTGCGACCCAGAGGTGTTAAAATTGTTAGGACTTGATGAAAATGGAGATCCTCTTCCTGAAAATGAGGATGAAAAAGAAGTCGATCCTAGATGGGCTGCTTTGAAACAACTGAAAGACAAATTCGACTAAGAAAATTATAAATATTTGGAATCATGGCGCATCCTAAGCGAAAAATTTCAAAAACCAGAAGAGACAAGCGTAGAACTCACCTGAAGTTGAAGCCAAAATCCTACTACATCGATCCAGAGAGTGGGGAAGCTACCTTATACCACAGAGTAAGCCTAGAAAGCGGGTATTACAGAGGGAAGCAGGTAATTACTGGTGAGGACGACGAATAAGTCGTTTACACTACTACATAAATGAACAAAAGATTCCCTTTCCGAGGAAAGGGAATCTTTTTCTATGTCCATATTTTCTTTTCTACAAGGGCTTCGCGGGATTGCCAAATACAGAAGTATCAGCAGGCACATCTTGCAAAACGACAGATCCAGCCGCAACAGAAGACTTGGCGCCAATCTTTACGCTAGCATGTATAATGGCTCCCATTCCAATAAAGGCCTCGTCCTCAATTACCACCTCTTGTCCGATCCTAACACCATCCTGAATGGTTGTGTAGTCCCCTACCTCAGAGTCAGCCCCAATGGAAACATAATTTCCGATCAAATTCATATTCCCAACAGCTGAATTGGCATTTACCACAAAGCCAGCTCCTACCAGATTCCCCATACCTATTTTTGAATGGGGTGAAATTGCATTCATAGGGTGAACGAAACTTGTGATTTTTGCCTCCTTGTCCCCAATCTGTCTTAGGTAATCCTTTCTATTGGTAGGAGAACTGTCTGCTATGACCACCTGAACCTTTGGATCAGCCAAGAGTGTATCACTGTCCTTAGTCCCTAATTCGGCGACAATAAGAATATCATTGATCTCCTTATTTACATCTTCCTTTTCTTCTGTTAAAAATCCGAACACCAACACGTCCAAGTCATGTGCAATGTCCATGGCCATTCTTCCTGCGGCTTCGGTGCCTACGATCAGGACCGGTGTTTGATTATCTCTCTCCATATATATGTGTTCTTTTTGCTGGGTAAACGAAGCTTTCAAATAATAGTTTTACCTTCAGGAAATTGCAAATTAAAAGGAATCTATTGTGCCATGGCCCTTTTCAACAAAAAGGATATTGAATCTAATTGGGAAATATTCCAGCAATCCCTACTGAAATTACGTGGACAAGGACTTTGGAGAGGACATGAGCTCTACTTAAGGGAACAAAACCTCATCCGATTTCCTTTCGAAAGTTTGAATAAGGCATCAAATACCAGGGAAGTTCATGTCCACATGTCTGAGAAACTTGAAGAAATTTATGCTTCCTATGTCCCTGGCGATACCCAAATATTTCTACTTGATTTCGAGCTAAACGTGGATAAATTCCTCTCCACGATCGTTCAGGAAGTACGCCAACGGACGTATATTCGTACTTATAAAGACAAAACCACCTACCGCAAAAGCTGAGCAGATGGACGCCTTCCTTTCCCTTCCCCCTCAAAGTGCAGAGATTTTTGAAAGACTAAGCAAGGGACTATTTATCAGTCACAACAACCCATCTGGACCAACCCAAAACTATTTTGAGCTGATTCAGAAACACGAAGAGACTTATACCGCCTACTTCAAACTCATTGGATTCCAGTTGGAAAAAGGAAAGGGGTATTATTACTTCAGCAAACCAGAAACCAAGAGTCAAATAGAAGATAAACTGGAAAAACTCTATCGTTACCTCGATAGCCTTGAAATCCTTTATATGCTTTTGCCTGAACTTGGCGTAGGAGATTCGATCGTTATTCCCGAGCTTACCAGCAAACTAGATACTGATCCTGTCCTTAAACAAAAATTAATGAAACTCCCTTTGAAGGGTGGAGTAGATGCTCCGCTGGAAAGATTGAGTTTACTCTGTAAAAATCTTGAAAAGGAATCCTTTCTTAGCATGACTCAGGAAAATCCAGAACAATACCTAGTGCTAGATGCCTTTCTTTATCTTATTCAGTTGATCAAGCGAATAGATGCTCACCGATAAAATCTGATTCATTGGCCAGACTTTCACATATCATCCTCCTACAAGCTGCTGGAATAGATCGGCTCATGTTCGATCCTGCAAGGAGTTCTTTGCTTAAAGCCAATCATAGATTGCCAACAAAAGCTGTATTTCCGCTCTTGAAACTGCTATACAAAGGAGGACTTTCGGATGAAGAAAAAGGCCTTGAAACATACTTTTTCCCAGAGAAATACTCTTGGGTGATATTTGAAATGGAAAACAAGAAGAAGTTTTTCCAAATCGCATTTTGTAGGCAAGAACGCCTTGGAGCTTACTTTATCAATGGAACCTTTGAAGAAGAAGTCTTCATGCAGGAAGGCCAATTGTCAGAACCATCTCAGGTAATGGCCTTGGTGAAGAAACACAAATGGCATCATAGCCCCTTTGTTGATTCGCAAGCGGAGTACCGATCCATCATTTGGCAAAATTATAGTGGAGATGACGCAAAAAAACTTCAAAGATTTTCTTTAAAATCTGTGGACCAACATTCCCATATATACAATTTGCTTGATCAGATTGAAAAAGGATCCAATGTCGATAGGTCTCTGTTAAAGGAAATTCTCCTAACCTATATCCCACAGGCTAAAGATGCCATTAACCTAAAAAGTATAAGAGAACAGTTAGCTGGATTTAAAGCTGTCCAGCAAGACATAAGGGCATTTGAAAACCAAAAAACATTAGCTGATTCTTTTCAAGCATCCTACACCAATTTAATCAAGCTTGAAAACACGAAGGAAAGACTTCTTCATGACATTGTGCGCCAAGCTATCTTTCTCAAGCAGTCCCAACAAGGCTTACTGCAAGAGCAGAAGAGCCATAAAGAAGTCCTAAACAAACTACAAGATGACTTGTCAAAAGCTGATGTCCTCTTTCAGGAAAAACGAAGACAAAAGATTGCAGAATTAGGCTATCTAGAAGGGCAACTCAAAGAAGCACAAGAAAAGAAGGATGCCTATCCCGAAGAACTCACCCACGAAGAAGCCATTCAAAGAAGTCAGGAAGAAACGAATAATAGGAATACCCTTCTCAGAAGAGAGAAATGGCTTCAGCAAGAACAACGACTAGTCTACAAGACATATCTGGATCAACATCAAGCCTTACTTGATGAATTGACCAGCAAGCAGCAGAACTTATACACTGAACAACATCTTAGTAGCCAAAAACTCTCAGAAGTAAATCAGAAAATAATTGAACTACAGCTACAGCCCGATGAGGAAGGAGCTGCCAATATGTCCAAACAGGTTACGGCAAGAATTGAATCCGACACAGAGGACAGATTGAATAAGAGTTATCTCCAAGAAACCATTCAATTGGTCAGCCAGCAAAGAGAGGCAGAATTGGCCCTTTTGGATGCTGCCAAAGAACAGGAAGAACAACAGATTCAATTAAGCCTAGCCCCTCTATTCACACGTAAGTCCCAATTGGACAAATGGCTGGAACAGAAATCGGGATCTTTTTATAGTTGGTTGGATGAACGATATCCAGGCTGGCAAAAAACAATAGGAAAAATTGTAAAGGAAGATGTCCTCTTTCATACAGGACTATACCCCAATGTGGTTCGCCTAAACGATCTCTTGTATGGCATTCAACTGAATGCAACAGAGATAGATCAGCCAGCTCCAAGTCTAGATGAACTAAGATTAGAGAGAGATTCTTTAGAAGAGAATATCCAAAACAAACAAGACGAGCTTAAGGCCTTTGTAGAGGAGAATCTCCGTCTCAAACAAAATGTTGACAAGAAATACAGAAGTAAACTCAAGCAACTTAGAAACAAATTACAGGAAATAGACATTCGGACTGAGCAGGCAGAATTGAAAAAGAAAAAGCTGGAAGCTGAGGGGAAAATTTCTTTAAAACTGGCGCATCAAGAAATACAGGGGAAGATCATCCGCCTCCAATACGAGGCCTCTGAGCTTGAAAATCGCCTACTAGAATTGGGACATCTATTCGACAAACTCCAACAGCATACACAAAACAGTATTGCAGCAGCCAGATTCAGCATGAACCGCCAGCTAGATCAGCTCCAAAAGAAACTGGATGAGGAAATTCCGCTAGGGAAGTCTGATAATGAATCCAGTATAGACTGGGATCAGTTCTGGTTGGATCAAATTCTCTTTATCGGCAGAATTCCTTGGCTAGAAGAACAAATTGCCATTAAGCAACAAGAGATCAAGAGCCTTGAGATTGAGGCTAAAGCATCGCATGAGCAACAAATGGCTTCTTTCAACGAACTGGAAACCAACATCATTCTCCACAACAAAAAAATCCAGCAGATTGATGAAGATTTGAATCAGCTAGCCAATGATCTGCCCAACTGGAAAGATCATCAAGCTCAAATAACCCAAAAACATCCTGATACAACTGCCCCTTCACTAGATCTCAAAGGTGAATTGGAAAGATGGAAAGTCTGTCTGCTCAGCATAGAGGAAACACTCCTACATTGTAGAAAAAAGGGGCAAGACTTTGTTTCTCATTTCTCCGAGGAGAATGTATTTAAGTTTCCCTCTTCCACTCAACGGGAAGATTTAGATGAACTAAAAACTATCCTAAGCGAATTCGATGAGGAAGAAAAATTGGAGCTGATCAAACAGGAAAGCGCACAAACCTTCTCTAACTTGATTTCTGTTGTAGCTGATCAATCCAAACTCGTTCAGAAAATCAAGGAATTGACAAGAGGGCCTCTGAAGACATTCAACAATATATTGGATGAGATGAAAGAGAGCTTGATTCATCTTAAGTTGAGCTGGACAGAATCAAATGATCCCTTAGTAAGCCTCCTTTATGAAATCAACGAATTGAGCAAGGCTGCAGGAGCTCAATTAGGAGGAGTCTCTTTATTCAACCCCGTTCCCGATGACAATTTCAATCAAAGAGCCATAGAACTGCTTCAGCGGCTAGGAGAATTATTAGAAGAATACCCCGATAGATACCTTGATAGCCATTTGCTATTTGAGATAGATGTCTATTATTTCCCAGATAAAGGAGAAACAGCCTTCCTATGGGATTCCTTTTACAGAAGTTCTTGGGACGAACAATGGATGAGTCAACTGATCCATTTAGCAGCCTTACAATTTTTAAGTAAAAAGAATAAGGGAATCGAGTTCCTCATATTGTTAACGCAATTGGATGTTTGGCCGGTAGAACTCAGAAATTCCTTGATAGATTGGATTGCCAAGCAAGGTTGGCAGCTCATTGCCTCTTCCTACAGTGGAGTAGGGAGTGCTCAGTTTGACAGAATCTTATTGCTACAGGAAGATGAATGGAAGCAGGTATATTTGAGGTAGGTATAAAAAAATTAGGGGACTCAATCCCTCTCGGGAGAGTCAACCCTAACCCCTAGCTTCTGTATCTGGCTTAACGCCGAAGGCAAGGTAGTACATA
>JBCBVV010000089.1:0-12502 GCA_039817415.1 Bacteroidota bacterium | reverse complement strand
CTTAAGTGTAACAATGGGACCTGTATAGATATGCCTTGGGAATTATTAAATAGCTTTCCAATAGCAAAGGTAAAGACAGTACCAACAGTTACTGTGCTGGACAGTAGTTTGAATATTCTTAGTAGCTATGATCCTAGTAAACGCTCAGGCTGGCTCGCTTCAAATAAATTCTATCGAAGCAACTACCAATCAAAAGAATGGATAGTTGTTAAACTGCAGCCAAGCAAGTTAAGGAATATATATACGGGGCCTGCCACATTGAATATTAAGACTGATGATCAGGATATTTCAATAAATATTCACCTCAGTCTTCCAGACTCAATCAAGTAAGAATGATGACACCAGAGCCAAGAGAAATCTTCGCTTTGGTGTTTTTTGTAGCACTATGTATGTAAAAAAGATATGAACAGATATGGATTACTGATAGGTTGCTGCCTGTTGATCTCTTTCACTGGTACTACTGCCCAAAACTGCTTTGGTGATTTCTTCCCCGCTATATTAGAGAATTGTAGTGTTGATTTTGAGGCAACTCGTCAGGCAGTTCAGGAATTACTTGAATGTGGTGATCATACCAATGATCATGTGGTGATAATCGCAGGGCATTTATATGCCGCTGGATGCTACTCAGATATGTATCATTTTCAAGAAGGAATGAGGGAACTTGAAATGTCTGATAGTCTGCTTATTCTATACAAGGATTCTTTAGGGGCAGACTACATGGATTTGTACCAGATGTATTTGGAAAAAGCATCATACAGCTATTCCATGTTGGGAGATAACACTACAGGTCTTAAAATTAATGAGATTGTAATTAACATGCTGGAAGGCAAGGAGAGTCTTTCTAAACAGCAACAAAAAGACCTTGAAATCGCCTATTTCAATAAAGGTAACATGTATAAGGAACTAGGTGAATATCAAAAAGCCCTTCAAGCCTACGTCTATATCATGAACCTCCCAAATACGCAAAGAGCGGGTTTGGCCCTTAAACATGCAGGAGATGTGTATTTCAAGCTAGGAAGATATCATGAAGCCTATGACAGTTATACCGAAGCCTTGTCATTTCATGACTTAAAGGGGAAGGAACAACAAGCAAACCAGTCAGCCAGAAATAGACATGTAACGACGCATTTAGCATTGGCTAATTTCTTCTTACAGAGTCCTCGGGTCGACCTTAAAAAAGCCAGGGAGCATTTGGATGAGGCTTCCAGAATCCAGAATGGCAAAAAAAATGAACTATATGAAAAGCTGAATTTGAAGCAAGCAGAACTGCTTCAGCAGGAAGGGAAATTTGATGAGGCGGGTGACATCCTTAGAACGGTCATTAATTTTCAGGAAAAAAAGTACGGAACGGGCTCATTTAAAGTCACAGAAACCAAAAGAATATTGACCAAATATGCCTTTCAGGCTGGAAAAGATGCTAGCGTAGTTCTAAATTTAATTGGAGAATCTATAGGGACTGTTAGCAAGAAATACTTCTATATCCCCCCAGGCATCAACGACAAAAAACAACTCCTCCTTTCCCTAAATGCTCGCGCTCATTATCAGCCTAGCCCTGCTCAAAAATGGAAAGACCTTGAATGGGCCTTAGCCTTAGTCGACTCCCTCAAAATATCCTATAACATGGGCCAGGATAAACTCTCCCTTCTTCAGGAGACTTATAATGTGTATGAGAATAGCCTTGCTGCCTTATATGAACTTAACCAACATCAAGCTTCCTCTTCCTACAGCCAAGAAGTACTGGATATCATGGAAAGTAGTAAAAGCCTTCTCCTACTCGAATCTCTCAAACGGTCAGAGGCGGTTCAGGCGGGCTATGTACCTGAAAGATTGATCGAAAAAGAGCGAAGCCTTCAACTCAATATTGCCGCCTTGGTGAGGAAAACATCACAGGCCGAAAAAGGGGAAAGGAAGACAGAGGAACTAAGACAACTAAATGAAGCCTTGTTTGCAGTTAGAAGCAAGCACAATCAAGTACTTGATTCCATTAGAGCTTATTCTGAGCCATTCTATGATTTTAGGTATGGGAAGCAAGAAGGAATCAGCTTGGAGGCTATTCAGCAGCGGCTAAGTGTGGATCAAGTGATCCTAGAATATTTTGTAGGAGAAGAAAACATCTTTGTTCTGCTGATCGACAAGAAGGAGAGTAAGCTGGAGAAATTACCTTATGACGAAAATCTAGTCAATTTGGCTGCCGACTTGAAGACCTTATTAAGCAAACCTCCTCAGGATGCTCGGAAAGATGTCGAGGGGTGGAATCGCACCTATATTTCCTACACAAAGGCGGCCCATACACTCTACGAGGAGCTGATTTCTTCTTTCCTCACAGATTCTAGCAAAAGAAAAATAACCATCGTTCCAGATGGTTTCATAACAGCGATTCCATTTGAAGCCTTATTGTCTGAACCCGCCTCTACTGAGCGGCCTACCTATCGCCGAGACAAATTGGCTTATTTGATCAATGACTTTGAGTTTTCCTATGCCTATTCGCTAGAAACCATGTTGCGACAAAGGGAGCGACATCGAAGGGAGGAAAAAGAGTTTGAATTCACGGGTTTTGCCCCTAAATACAGTGGACCTCTATTAGCTACACGCCTAGGAGAACAGGACTTTACAAGTCGAGGAGCTAATTTTAACTTTAGTCAACTGAAGTACAACCAGGAGGAAATTGAAAAAATCGCCTCCTCTTTTTCTGAAGGAAAGGCGAAAAGCTTCTACATGGAAGAGGCGAACAAGGCGAAGATGTTAGAACACGCCCAGCGATCCGATATCTTACATTTTGCCATGCATTCCTTCCTGAATCAGGAGAATCCCTTGTATTCTGGCTTGGTTTTTTATGAAGATGGAAAGGGGAAACTCGATGAAAGTATTCTCTTTGCCTACGAACTCATGGGAATGAAGTTGAATAGTGAGATGGTGGTCCTGTCGATGTGTGGGTCGGAGTCTGGCTCCTATAAACCAGGCCAAGGTTTGATGAGTTTGGCGCGTGCTTTTGCCTTTGCTGAATGTCCATCCATGATTGCAAGCCAATGGTCGGTCGCAGATCGAACAACAGCAGAAATCATGGTAAACTTTTACCATGAGCTTGCTAAAGGTGCGGATAAAGATGAGTCCTTGCGAAAGGCTAAATTGACATATCTAGACTTGGACCAAAGCCGAGCGGAGCTCTATCATCCTAATTATTGGGCAGCTTTTGTCCAAATCGGAAATAACCAGCCTTTGAGTATGTTTGCCCAAGATCCCTTTTGGAGCAGTTGGCCTTTGTTAGGCTTGGGAATCGCAATTGTTCTAGGCGTATTGATTTTCTTTATCTTAAGGAGAAACAGAGCTACAGCTGCTTAAGCTCTATTTAAGTGTTTTTGATTTGTTGGCTTACATTTCGACATGGTAGGTCAAATACGGTAACATCATATTTCTGCTGAGAACTCAATAACTGAAGGAGAGGTGTACCAACCGCCCCTGATCCACCGGTAAGGAGTATTTTCATGCTCAAAAGCTAATGAATTTTTGGCTTTGGTTCTGACGGTTTGGCTAAACTGTGTTTCAATTCGGTTTAGGTTTTGTTAGCATCAGTTTTACTTTGAATATCCTCCAAAGTAATCCATATATGTGGGATTAAGTGGAGCAAACAACTCTTTAATCTTATTCGGTACAGTTCCATAAACTTTGACATCCCCCACTTCTATCGATTCAAAGAAAGTAGCTCTTGAAGGAGGGTTTGCCATAACATGCTGACTTAATGCCTTCTCATCTTCATATTGTTCCAGTACAAAAAGAGATTTACCATCTTTACTTCTGCACCAAAAATGAGTCTTTGTTCCATTTTCAGCAAATGCATGTTCAACTACTTCCTTCATAGCAACTTTACACTTTTCTTCATCTTTAAAGGTCGCATTCAGAGCAACCAAAATTCTATTTCTTTCAAAATCTTTAATTCCGGCTTCTTGGTCTATAGTTATATTCTTTGAAAAACCTCCATAGTAATGCATATGTTTCGGTCTAAAAGCAGCAAACATAAATTTATTAAATTTAGATATACTACCATAAAGTGATATGCCAATCACTTCTATAGAGCTGAAAAATGACATTCTCGCTCTTGTGAATCTCCTTATTGCTTGACTTACTGCCTTATTATCTTCATACTGTTCAAGTACAAACAAAGATTTACCATCTTCACTCCTGAACCAAAAATGTGAATTAACACCATATGCCGCATGTGCATCATTTACTATTGTCTCCATAGCAATTCTGCACTTCTCTTCATCTTTAAAGGTGGCATTAAGGGTAATAAAAATTCTATCTTTTTCCATTTTTTATGTTTTTAGTTGTTGATATAAAATCCTGACAAAAATATTAGTATGGTTTTTAAATATTTTATACTATATCTCGAATCTTGTATACTTTTTGGTTTTTCGAATTGATGTTAACGGTTGGGCTATACACAGTGTCCCGAAGGGCTTTGTGTCTAGATGTTATTGTGTGTAGCTTTTTTTATTCGTCCCCTTGTCCTAAGAGTCCTTTTGCGTAGGCATCTGCGTCAGGAGATAGCTCGTAGTTCGTTTCACTGCCATTTTTTGAATGTTGAAAGCTTCTTTTGTTCTCAGCATTCAATTTGACAAACCTGCTTGGGCTTGGAAGCTTTATACCATGGTCTTTTAGGAGTTTTGACACTTGACGTGATCTACAGAAGCATTCAGCAGAATTTAATTGAACAGGATATCATGCTCATAAGGCTTTATCTGTCTTGCTTGTTCTTTTAAGAATTATATTTAACCATTCGCCGAATGATTCAGGTAAAGCACTTGCCAATGGGGTGGAACGATAGCTTTCAGGTTCTGATTTCTTAACCCTTTTTTGGTTGGACTTATAGGTTCTTTGGGTTGCGATTTTTTAACTGTTTCTTAGTTCAATACTCAATTAGTTTTCTTTCCAGATGTATAATTACTCCATCCAATAACAGTAGTCCATGTAAAAATTGTTAAAAGAAAAAGCCGCTGCCATAATCCAGTAAAAGTCCTAGTTTCAAAAGAACCAACCATTTTAACTATGAATACTGCTGCTAAAACGGCAGATAATATGGAATACCACATAAACTTTCGAAAAGCGATTTGTCTTCTAAATGCAATGCCTAAAAGCAGTATTCCTATGACAACTGCATTAAAGATTATGGCAGAAACTTGTCCATGAATGAGTCCTTCTTTGGTAACACTTTCAAAACAGTCACCATCACAAGAATAAACGCCTACGATGATCATACCTAAACCAAACAGGACAATTAGAAGGCATCCAATTATTGCAAGGAATGATTTTGAACCGCTCAATGTTATGTACAATGAACAACCAAATACTAACATTAAAAATCCAGTAGGAAGAAAACCTCCAAAATTCATTAGGTATTCAGTTGGAGAGCCACTCGCCCCCAAGGCACTTATAAAATCATGCAAGTGGTCATATTTTGGTCTCAATGCGGCACTTGATACAATTGCCAAAGTGAATATTGCAGGACCTATGGCTCCCGATAAGGATAAAATACCTAATCTATGTCTTTTCATACTTTAACCTTCAAATAAGCTATAACGTTTAGTGTAAAATGCGTTTCAATACATTTTTACACAGTGTTTCAGGCTGCTTTATTTCTTATTAATTCAACTAGTTCAGTCAAGTCGTTATTGATTTCTTCATTAGTATTCCAATCCAATTTTCTACCATTAATTTCAAACTGGCAGAACAATCCATCTAACACATTTCCTCCCCAATTGGTCAGTTCAAGTTCAGCGTCTAATAGTCTATTAATTGTTCCTATTTCCTGGGAATTCAATTTGACCTTCTTGACCGCTATTGCTAGCCGATCAAGATTAAAAATCCCTTTATCAAATCTTTTGTTGTCATATTCAGCATGCCATATTTTCAATTCAAGATCTGATGGATTCTTTTCATTTAGCGTGACCGAAAATCCATGAGATAATAGTTGTCCAATTTCGAGATATTGAAATCGAAACTCTTCAGAATTATTTGTGTCCAACAACTCCTTTCTAATCTGATTCCAATAATCTTCTCTATTATTTGAGAACTTCTCCATTTTTCTGCTTGCCTATAACGGCCCGACATGGACATATAGCCATTGTTGGGCGTTCGCTTTCTTTTTTATAATTTTTCTTCTATTCGCATTTTTATCAATTGAGCATGAGACAACGGTTTTTTCGGATTCTCAATCTCTCCATTTGTTTCATAATCCAAAAGTACCAGAGTTCCGCTTTTTGATATCCTTTTCAGTTCATCAACTTCTTCTTTCAACTGATTATCTAAAACCCATTTATACGCTGGAAGATAAATCATTTTTCTCGCTGTTATGTAATCGAGCAATTCATTTCCACTAATTCCTTTTCGATGACCTTTAGGTATTCCAAATTTCCGAATGGTTCTTTTCAAACCTTTCATTGATGTAATTTCAAATTTCGATTCATCTACATCATCCTTTTCAAAAACTTTTAACCCTTGCCAAATTCCTTCAACAGATTGTGAAAATTTATTTGGCGAAAATGGAATTGGTATATTTCCAATTGGATAAAACGGACTAAATTTCACCATTGGCATTTCTCCTTTTGATGTTACATCAATAATTACAGCATTTGGATAATCTTTTTTGATGTTCTCAATTTTTCTTCTCCGATTCTGAACTTCTACCATTTTGGTTTTTATTTTTTCTTAGTGACGTCCAACGGTTTGGCTATGAGACCGGCCGAGTGTGGAAAGCTGAGGTTAGATTTTATTCTTTAAAATTTCATTCCTCAAAGAATCAGGGTTTACTCTTAAATCTCTTGGCTGATTACTGATCTTTACGCTTTGGGGTTGGTAGTTGCTATCAAAGCTCAGCACAAAACTGCAAAAGTTCCAGTCACATATATCACAGCCATAGTGCTTTTCTAACCTGACAATGTAACGGTTATTTACGTAGTCGACTTGTTTCAATTCTGTACTTGGGTGAGCAACACGAAATTCCTCCAGAATATTCAGCTTTTTGTCCAGCCAAACAACTTTATACGAGTAATCTGATTTAACAAAATATTTTGATGGGCCATACCCAAAGTCATTCAATCCCAAAAGATATCCATTTCGAGTTGATACTCCATCTGTAAATTGAAAGTCATCAATTGTAACTGCATTTTTTTGGAGACCATTCTTATCAAATTTTAGTAACCTAATAAACTTTCTGGCATAGCTGTAAATTTTTTTCGGCTTGATTAAGAGAATTCGTTCTGATTTGTTAAACCAGGATGTTTCATAATTGCTGTATGCTGAATCAACCATTTCAATAGAAAGGTGAATGTCATCCTCAAAATTGTTCGGCCTTATTCTATAGATAACTTCTTTAAATGAACTCTTAAACCTAACAGAGTCGGACAGATTCTTGGCGATTGATATGAATTTGGTCCTTTTGCTTTTAAAGAAGTAATTTTTGGTACCAATGGGGCTGAAAGCATTGTTTTCCGATGAGTCATTGAACATCTTTAAAACCAGTACCATGTCAGGGCTTTTTAACCCATTCTCATCTCTTACATTCGACAATATTATTTTGTCTCCTAAAATATTCGATGAATTTTGCTGGATTAGTGGGTTATTTACTTCGGTTCTATCTGATTCTTTTTCTTCTATACGGTCTACTTGGTGATTATCATTATTGCAAGATAAAGCAAGGAATAAAAGAGTTAAATATCTAAAGTAGCTCTTCATTTCTTAATGGAATCTAAGACCGGACTATGTGCTGTGGCAAGGAGCTTCGCGACGCAGGCATAGCTCATAGACCATGTTACCTGCGTTTAATCATTTAGCATCCTATTACCTTCATTTACAGAATGTTCAAATGCCCTTTCAACTTCTTTCTGAAAATCGGTTTTATATTCTATTTCTTTCAATTTCCTCAGGATTTCGCCATAGGGTAAATCATATATGGCAGGCTCAGAAAATAATTCAAGTAAATAACCTTTATTAACTGATTCATTATTTTCAAGGATATCCAAGAATTCATTGAAGTATCTATCGAAATGAGAGAATAACGCCTCCCACGCAAGTCCATATTTTCGATTATCTCTTGTCTCCATCATATTGGAAGGCCAATCACAATTCTCGTCATATGCGCACAGAAATTTCTCCAATTCACCTTTATTTAAGGAAAAGTAATTCTCGCTCGCATATTTAATTGCTTCGAAATCACATTTCTCACAAGGGAGGACGATATTTTTAGATTCTTCAAGATGTCCCCTATTAGTATTTTTTGAATCGCTTGAACAGCTCAAAAACGCAATAATTGTTACGATCAGTAGTATTCTATTCATCTTTCTTTTATTGTCGCAGGTAACGGCACAGCTACACGCCGTGCGCCGCGAAGCAAGCATGGCGACGTGTAGCTGATGTTACCGGAATATAACTTTCTATTTCTTCATTCTGAAAAGCGTGTGATCAAAATATCGGGCGCATGATTATTCAAAACGTAGTTATTGATTTCGAATTAGCCCAATTCATTATCTAAACAGTAACTCAATTCAATTTTTGAGCAGCTACCCTATTCAATTATAACCGCTCACTATTTACTTTTCAATTCCTCTATATATTCAAATTTCCCCCAATTTATTTCCATTGCTTCTGCAGCCTCACGCGCAATTGCAATTTGATTCTGACTGATTGGGATATCAAATTCATATAGGTTTTCAATTAGATTTTCAAGGGCTACTCCAAATTCGAAATGATCAATCAATTCAAATGAATCTTGTATTTTTTGTTCTAATTCCGAATTAGCTATTCCCTTTTGTGATTTTTGAATCTCCTGGACGAATTCTAACACCTTCTCCTTAGCTTTATTTTTTTCCATGTTATTGCTTAACCATGATTTCTGTTCATTAGCCTAATGAAATTGCTGAGCGGTAACTATATTCAATTACTGAGGAGTTATCCAATTCAATTTCTGTACTGAAGCCCATTTATTTTTATAAGAATGGTTTAAAGAGAATGAGAAACCACAGACCAAATGTATCTCTCGCGCCCGATATTTCACACAAAATCGAAACACTCATCAAGGCGAAAAGATGCTTTTCATTTTAACTTTCCGGTAACGATTTGCTATGCAACTGGCCGATCTTTAGGAGGCTGGGCGAATAGCCCTTGTTACATGAGTATAAAGTTCCCTATATCCCACATTCTGATCCAAAACGGCCTAGCCCTATCAATGTCGTAATGTATAGGATTTGCAGCTCCTTTTTTTCTATGTCATCATTGGACAAGAACAGGTTGAAACCTTTCCAGTGGGAGTTTCTTTCCATCAAAATCCCTGTTTTGGGGGTCCAAAATATATTTGAACACCCATCGTAGGTATTATAGTTTCTCGCGAATTTGTATACAAATTCAAAATCAGCATAATTACTGTAAGTTTGTACTACTTCGTATCCAACCAAACGAAAAGGCTGTGTATTCTTCTCTCCATTGGTCCATATTTCAGACATTTGAGCCGTATCTAGGTTAAGGAAGTATTCTAGATGCTGTGAATCCTTTCGATAGGAGAGATAGTACAAGCCATTATTCATTTCTTTTTGGAAATAAGTCCATAGTTCCTTTTTAGGCAATGTGTCTAATGATCCAATCTGAGCTCTAGGTGAATAACCAATTATCTTTATTTGCTCTGGATTTTCTACAATCTGCTCTCCTGTATTTTCCTTACAGGAATAAAAAAAGATGGCCAGAAAGAGGCAAAATTGGAGGAACTTCATTTCATATTATCTCATGTAACGACACGCTACTCGACGTCTCGAAGCGTTAGCGGAGAGATGGCGGAGTAGCTAGTGTTAGCGGTTGTTATCTTATTATTTCAATCTTTGGATCAGCTTTTCTAAAAGCCTGGACTTCTTTCAATACTCCAGTTTTCGATCTAATTAGATCTATTCTGTCAATGGATTTACCTGTGAAATAGCTTTCACTAATTATATCGCCATCCATATAATTTGTTGTTCGCACTGGAATTCCTTTAAATAATAAAATTGTCATCTTAGACCTCCCATCGTTCGAATAATGTGTTTGAATTCCAGATTCCCAATCCTCATGATATATCACTTCCTTTCTTATACTCCCATCTTCAGCGAAATCTATCCAAACTCCACTTTTTATTCCATATTGGTCTATAAAATTGATTGTGTCTTCTTTATATATTTTGTAGGAAATTTCTCCTACTTGCCTGTATTTTTTGTTTCGTTCGGTTAGATCTTCATCCTTATAAATTATCCTATTTACCTTTTCACCACTTGTTATTATTTCCATTCTAATTTTAAAAAAGCATAAGCATGTAGAAGGACAACCTTCATGAACGACTCCTTTTTCATCTGTGTGCCCCCCATATGTCTCATAGTCTATAAATAAAGAGTCTGCTTTTTTGTCAACAAAAAATTTAGTGCAATAATCATCAGCAAATCCACAATCTTCTTTAGCGCCAAAATATAGAATTATAGTATCCTCTATGTGAGTGAAATTCTCTACGTAATTCCATCTATATTTTAGATCCCACAAATTACTTCCACCTTGACATGCCTCAACATGTTTATAGGTAATTGAAACTTGAGAGTATACTGCGATATTTAAGATCAAAAGTAGATATGAAGTAAGTATTTTCTTCATTTATTTTATTATAACCGCTAACGGTTAGTACATGCGGCGTGACCAGCTTTTGCTGGGCATGATCGTCATGTACATTGTTCTATGCCGCTTTCTTTTTATTCATTGAGTTCAATTATTTTTCTGGCAACCTCCTTACAGTGATTCAGATTGCCAGCTACTCCAATTGTTTCAGTTTCTATTTGATACAACTTATTTGCAATCTCTTCTTCGGTCGCACCTTTTCGTTTTAGCGTGAAAATCTTAGGAGTATATGATTGATATTCATCTCTTGGTGCAACATCATTTATTCCAATTGGGTCCCAATCATTCCAAAGTATTTCATCGATTTCTTGGTATAATTTCTTCCATTTACCCTTACGTCTGAACTTTTCTTTTAGTTCATTCTTATCGAGACAGTAATTTCCTGTTTCAAGATATTCTTTCCAGAGTTGAACGTTCTTCCGATTTATATCATAACCAATGTTTTCATTATCCCAATCTGAAATTACTTGACTTATCGTTTCTCCAGATTTTGTGTCGTTATCCCAATGAAAGAAATCAGAAAACATCAATGCAAAACCAATTGTATTCAAATCTTTACTCGAAATTTGATTATTCAGATAATCCTCACACAGCTTAATTAAATGTTTCTTTCCTATCTCGAAATCTCCATTACCCAAACTTTCAATCGTTACTGAAGTCGTATCATAGCCAGTTTTTTGCTGACTGTCCTTTAAGTCTTCAGCAAGTAGTTCGGCTGATATTTGATTCTCGAAGTATTTCTTCAGTTTTGACTCCTTCATTTTTTCTTAGTGGGATAGAACGGTAATCCTAACTGTCGTGGGCCTGAAAGGACCATGAACAGTTAGAAAGTGTTAGGTATCGTGGGCTACGCGTCCACCAATTTTCCTTTCTTTTACCCAAGTATGAAAATATGGTTATTTATTTCATATAAATGCCGTTTTTTCATCCGGTTTTTGTAGCTTTTGATAGCCCTCCTAAGCAAGCTTAAACGCCTCCAAAAGCAACAAAAATGGGTCACAGAAGAAAGTTTAGATCGGACGTTTATTGACCATGATTCCTTACGGTTTGTGTATGGTGCGTATCCCAAAGGGTATGCACTATACACTTTGTTAGCCACTGGTTTTATTTAGTTTATTATAATATTTTTCAGCTTTTTTCTTTCCCATATAAATGGATGTCTTTCTCTTTCCATTTTTCAATGTTTTCAGAGTAATATTTTGTCAGTTTTTCGGATTTGTAGCTTTCGATATCCTCGACTATTTCATCTCCTAAATAACTCCAAATGTAATACTTGTCAATTTCAGTCAATCTTTCCAGTAATTCGATTTCTTCGTTATCTGACAGTTTTTTACTCCAAATAAATTCGAACAAGCCTTCTACTAATTTGTGTTCTGCATTAATGTTTTCTTCGACAGTTATTTGTCCAATTATTTTTTCAATTCCGAGTTTTAAAGTATTTGTGTCAAAATCAGCAATATCAAATTCAAGAAAATCACAAAGGATTGCTGAAGCAAATTCCCTAGTTGTTTCGTCTGACTCTTGTATGTCTCTTATTAATCGTTGAAAAAATTCTGTTTTAGAGACTTTTTCTCCAAAAGAAAGATGGTCTTCTGTAATTCGCTCAATAACATTTTCTTTATCGAAACTGACAGAATATTTTTCTATAAAATTTTCTGAACTCCAACTATTCAATTCAAGTGTAATCCCTGTTTTTTCAGAATTAAGTATTTTACATTTATGTCCGATGAATGTTTCTTTCATTGATGTTTTTCAACTTGTGGCTAACGTAAGTATATACGCCATATGGCGTATAGCTTCTAAATAAGAGCTTACACCTTAGCAGATT
>JBCBVV010000088.1:0-13711 GCA_039817415.1 Bacteroidota bacterium | reverse complement strand
TTGTTGTTTGATGTGGCTCTCCTGATTCAGCCTTTCCAAGGCTAATAGCTCCTACAAACAGAACCATGAAGGCCTTGATTTTGAATAACTCAAAGAGTTTGTTTTTTACGTAAAACATAAATTGGACTGTTGAAAATAAAACATAAAGTATCCTGTCGATTCCTAAACTTGAATCGAAAATTCCATTCGGCTTGATGTTATCACATTTCCCTAGTTAAGATTCGATCTGGCGGTCTTGATCAGTTCTGATCAGAGTGCTCAGAGGTTCTCTTCATGAGGAATAATTTGATTTTATTATTTTTGGCAGAAATCTGTCATGTTGGGGTGTTTGTCGTTTTTATAGGGCTTGCTCTCCAAATTTCGATCTTTAATGTTCTGAGTAAATTGTTGATATAGATTGGCAACTTTGAGCTTAATATCTGCTAGGTGAGAACCTACCTGCAAAGCCTCCCAAATTTGATAAATATGACCCTCCCTTTTCCCTACATGAGAATATTTTACAAAGCCAGTTGTAGGGTAGGGGCTTGGCTTGTCCTTGAAGGTAAGGTCTTTGTATAAATAAAGTGGAAAGTCTAAATCATGGGAATTCGCTATTGTCATCCAACCTGGGTGAATAAACAATGGGTTTGCTAAAAACTGGCCATCAAGGTTGATCAAGGGGAGTTTGGCCTTCAGAAAATTTTCTGATACACTTTGTGCGTGTCTACCCATGAGTTTGATGCTATCCACCCAAGGATATCCTGAGTGAAAATAGATGGTCATATCCTTGTTTGGGGAGCACTCAGGTAGACTGATTAGAGATATGTCTTTAAGGGTGAGAACCTGATCCAGTTCCCCAGAGTTTTGAAAAGAAGAATCCCTGATTTTCCCTTTCATACAAGATAAATAGAGGGGCAAAACCGACTCATTCATGGAATCTAGGAAAGGAAAAATTTCCTTGTCAAAATCAGAATGTGTATCTTCTACTTCTTTTGTAAACTCTATGGTGGGAATTTCGCAGACAGGCTGAAGCTTTTTTACAGCCTCCCAGATGAAGTATCCGAAAAAGAAAATGTTTACCACGCATGCCATGAAGACCAAAGCATACCAAAATATATTTGTTGAATCGTAACGTGAACTCATGTTGTTGAGGTTAGTTAAACTGTCCTTTAGCTTGGGATTCATCCTTATTAGTATTTTCAGGGCCAAAAGGTGACATCTGTCTGTACTTTTTTATATTCTGGCGAAGCGAACCTTACGGAAAAGAGGAATATTTATATATATTCACAATAATTATATCCGATTGTACTTGTGTGAATAATGTATACATCTAATGAGAATAAGCACACCAATATTCACCCTATTTATTTGTTTATCAGTCGTTTTGAATGCCCAGTCTCCTCCCCAAGCCAACTTATGCTTTGAAAGGGAGGGAACCTTACTGAGTCTACACTTGAGTTTGGATCAAGAATTTGGAGATTTTATCTCATGGCTGAGTGGAACCATCGTTTCTTCTAGCCCGGGTGTACAATTCTCCAATTTTAAAGCGGGAAATGATAGTCTGTTCCAAATATTCCCCGTTGGAGAAACTAAGGATTCCATACAGATGAGTTTCCAAAGATTTGTGGCGTTAGGAATTGCCTCTCTCAACGATCTTGATACAAGCCTGGCAGCCAATGAGTATCTTAGGTTGTTCTCCGTGGAGGTGTCAGATTCAACCGCACAATTTTCTTTGCTCAACCAGGATTGGAAGGACAACAATACATATGGTTTTTATCCTGAACTCAATGGGGAACGAATAGAGTATGTATTGAGTGATTCTTGTTTTGAACCTGAAATTCCAATTGTCCCTCCAGCTGCAAGCGTTTTCCCAAATCCAACAGAGGATATATTACAAGTATATTTTGAGTCGGAGCCTTCCCTTGAGCTTGTCAATTCTGTCCTTCATATGTATGACTTATTGGGGAGGAAGATGCCTTTGAACCTACAAGGTGATATAAACGGTAACGTTATTGAATTAGACCTTAGCACCTATCCAGTAGGTATCTACTACCTCGATTTTCGTTTGCAAGATGCCTCGGTTACATATAAGATATTTAAAAAGTAAGATATGTTCAAGCCATCCATCCAAGCCTTTATTGTCATTCTGTTTTTCCTATGGATGTGGCCCGGACGGTCTATCGGACAAGAAGAATCTAAGCCAATTGAGGTTGTCCTTAGAGCACAATCCAATTCCTCTGACACAGGTGAATTAAGGGGTGAACTAGGTATCAAGAAGAGGCAGCAGTTGACCCACCTGGATATGGAAATCTGGACGGTAGAACTACCCATTGAGCTGGAAGAAAAATGGCTTTGCTCCTCCAATGAGTTGTTGGCTTATATTGAGGGCCACCCCTCTGTAGATTTCGCCTCCTTGGATGACTGGGTGCAATCCACAGATACCTTCCCCAATGACCCAGAATACCCCATGCAATGGGGGCTTGAAAATGACGGAAGTAATTGTCCGACTCCAGGTCAGGATATCAAAGCCCCAGAGGCTTGGGAGATCAGAACTTCCTCCTCCAAAGTAGTGGGCATATTGGACTCAGGAATTGACTATCTCAATCCAGACCTAAGAGATAATATCTGGATAAATGAAGGTGAGCTTCCTCCTGGAAAGGACTCTGTCTTCATTCAGGTGAATGGGGTTTGGCAAATCGATTCAAGCCTATTTGATGGAAGGGATGATGATGGCAATGGATATGTAGATGATATTCTGGGGTGGGATTTTGTTTCAGGGGATGCCTTGCCGATGGATGAAATGGGGCATGGGACGGCGGTGGCCGGCATCATTGGGGCAAGAGGAAACAACAACCTGGGAATCACTGGAGTCTGTTGGGATGTGAAAATGATGGCTTTGAGAATATTAGATGACAAAGGGAAGGGTAGATTGATCAATGTATTGAGGGGCCTGGAATATGCCATTTCAAAAAATGTGAAAATCACCAACAATTCTTGGTCCTTTTATCGACCAAGTAGGATTTTGAAAGAGGCTGTAGATGAAGCGGAGGCATTTGGGGTGTTGATGGTTTGTTCAGCGGGGAATGAGGGAAGAGATATTGACAATCCATTTTACAGGGTTTTTCCAGCATCTTATCCCAATAGCAATATTATATCAGTAGGAGCCAGTAGATGTGATGATACCAAAGCCTCCTTTTCTAATTTTGGGCAGTATAATGTGGACCTCTTTGCTCCAGGCCACGGCATCATGAGTTACAGTTTAGGCGATTCTCTCAAAGAGAAAAGTGGGACTTCCTTTGCCGCTCCCTTTGTATCTGGGGCAGCTGCATTGATCATGAGTCAATTTCCTGATAACACACCTTTCGAAATCAAACAAAGATTGATTGTGGGAGGAGATCAAGTTGATAGCCTAACAGGAAAGTCTTTATTAGGAAGTGGATTGAATTTGTTTAAGTCAATTTCTTTAAAGGATTATGAAATTGGAATTGAAGAGGTATTTGAAATTCTGTCATTCTGTGATTTAGACCAGATTCGTGATGCCTACCTTGATGGAGATACAATGTGGGTGGCTACCTGGCGGGGAATATTTTTATATAACACCTCAAATGGATTTAGCGAATGTTTCACCTCTTCCAATTCAAATCTAGATAATGATAGCATGTTCAGTATTAACCAAGGAATCAACGGAGATGTTTGGGCAGCTGGATATCAAAGCTTACATTCCTTTCAAAATGGTACCTGGAAGAATTACGATCTCCCATCTGAAATTTTTACGATAGAAAAAATCCTAAAAATTGATGAATCTGATAATATTTGGCTTACTCAATTTGGATATGATATTGGATATTATAATCCTAAAATGGATACCTTTGTGTCTTTGAATATTTGGGATTGGTATAATAATCCTCAACCCATATTTAATGATTTTCGAGATTCTCCCAATCTCTCCATTCCTAATGATTCAACTATCTATACTATTATTGGTCAAGCTTTCAGCAATCAGAAAAAATTAATAAAGGTAAATTTAAAGGATTCATCTTCCTTAGCAATGGGCTTATATCCAGAAATTTTAACAGGTGATCTGGGTGAATGTATTGCTGATAAAAATGGAGATACTTGGGTATCCATAGGAAAAGATTCAATATTAGTTTTTAGAGGAGATATCATTTTGAATGTTTTCAATAAATCAAATTCTCCCTTTCAAAAGGAAATAGAAATAATTGAACTGAGGGAGGAGGTAAATCCCTTTGTAATGGAATTAACCAGTGGAGTCATTCTTGTCCATTACTACAGTGGGATAGATTGGAGTACCGATACTCTTCAGCAAGCCAATAATACCTACTACACAAATCTACTTTTAGATACTAAAAATAACTTTTGGCTTATTGATCCATTGGAAGACCGAATCTTGAAGTATGGGTATGAGGCTGATGACTGGATGGTCTCAGCTCAGATTACAGAAGGAGGAGATATCCCATTTAAAAGTGCTTATGGTTTAGAAGTCGATTTAAAAGGAAGGGTATGGTTCCAACATAATCAAGAAAGTCCTGGATGGGGGAGTAGTCCTTTCGTTTACAATGGTCGTGAGTGGTACCAATATCTTGCAAAAAATACTCAGGATTCGTTAGCGAGTTATGTAATTTCCAATGACCAAGTATTAGCTTTCGCTGACTCTCTTGTGATCATAGGATTTGGAAGCTATGGAGGTGTTTTTGTTTTCGAAAATGATCAATTAATTGATCATTTCCGTAGGTCAGATACCGCATTTAGAGGGACGAGTATTCAGTCTATTGAGGTTGGAAGTGAAAAAGTTTGGATTAGATCTGATTCTGCTTTAATGTTTTTTCCTTACAAAGACTCTTTGGTTCTGGAAAATGTTTCAGTCCCTTCAAATATTAATCTTAGCCGAGCTGTAGAGCCAGATTTAGTGGATAAAAACTTACATAGCTTAGCTATGGAAAATGATTCTTTACTCTGGTTAGTAGGAATGAACGAATTCATTAAATATCTACCAAAAGAAGAAAAGTGGTTAAGTTACAAAGCAGATAGTGTCTTGTCCCGTTTTCTTCCTTTAAACGACTCTATAACCAAGGTCGAATCCGTTTATGCATCTGATTCCTCTTTGATTTGGTTCTCCATAGTCTCAGATTCACTTAAACATTCGATTGCCATTTATAGGCCATTGATGGACACTTGGGAATTAATCCCTCAAGTTGAACTTGGTTATTCACTTAATGATTCAATTGGAAGGATTAACTCCTACTCGGTTGATAATGATGGAAGAACTTGGTTAGGTAATAGCATTTCCTTACTTCGATATGATGGCCTTAATTGGCTGAAATTTGATTCGACAAACTCTTCCATCACCAAGATTGCAGATATGTCGATCGACTTTGACAACAATATCTGGATCACTTCAGGTGAAGATTTCGTAGGAATTTTCCAACCTGAATTTGTAGCGTCCTTCAGTACTCCTACCTCTATCCTTTGCCTAAATGACACCGCAACCTTCACCAATACAGGTTACTTAGGAGACAGTCTAGCATGGGAAATAAATGGAGTAATTGTGTCCAAGGATACAAACCTAATGTATTCCTTCTCCAAGATTGGACTCTCTGAAGTAAGGCTAAAGGTCTTCGATGGAGATTCCATTATCTCTGCATTTCAAAACATAACAGTTCGTCCTCCCATCGATGTAGACCTTGGACCTGACACGACCCTTTGTGCGGAAGGCCTGTACCTACGTTCTGACAACATCCAATGGCGACACAGTTGGTACAATGGAATTGGTGATACGCTGAGCACAAAAGAAAATTTGCTTGTGGATACAACAGCTGTGTATTTCCTTACGGCTCAGGATGAATGTGGATCCACGGATACCGATTCCATCAGGGTTAAATTTATGGCTCCTCCAAAGGACTCAACCTGTGTGTGGCCTGGTGATGGAAATGGTGATGGATGGGTCAATATGCTGGATTACTTGATGCTAGGAAAATTGAACGGAATTGTTGTAGGACCAAGACCGGCAGCTGACATCAATTTTTCCTCTCAAGTTGCCCCTTTGAGTAATATGCTGAATTCTCATCCCTATGGAAATGGGAAAGACTTGGTTCATTTAGATTTTGACGGAGATGGAATCATTGATATCCTGTTTGACAAAAAGGTTGTTCGTAGAAATGCCCAGGGCGCTATTCCGACCTTTGTACAAGCAGCCGATACAGGATCTTACAGGCTTAGAATTGTTCCTGAGAAAGACGAGATTTTTGTCGGAGACACAATCGTTTACAATATTTTGTTAGATGATGAAAATGGAAATCCCATTGAGGATGCCTATTCTTTACGAGTCGGATTGGAGTTCAACAGTAACATAGGGATAAATTCTAAGCTCGATTTTACCGGTTCAGCCTGGGGAGAGGAAGGGGTAGATGTGGATGGCTTGATCATTCCTTATGGAAACGGAATTGATTTAGGGATAACTCAATTGAATTCTAGAATTCCTAAGGGCCGAAGGCCAACACGACTTCTTGCAAGTTCTAAATCACGGGGGCAGGACACTACTAAATATCATAAGAAGGAATATTTAACTATGAATCCTTTTGGCGCCATTCTATTGGATAGTGGTGCTCAAGAATTGGCACTAAATACTCTATCTGCTTCAACTATAGAAACAGTTGTAGTGAGATACAATCGGGTAGAAATTGGGCTTAAAATATTTTTAGAAGGTGCCTATAATCCAGAAACAGGATTAATGAGGACAGATTTAAGAGCACAAGATCTAATTCCTAAATCTCATCCATATGGGGATTTGTATCAACCTAATTATGATGTTTTACCCACTAATCTTGTGGATTGGGTATTAGTGGAGTTAAGAGATAAAGAAGATTCCATGAGGGTAATAAGCCAAAGGGCTGGATGGGTCCTAAGCAATGGTGAAATAATAGATCCAGAGGGAGGACCAATTTCCTTATTAGCCAAGGACGATCACTATTTTATCGTTATTAGGCATCGGAATCATTTTCCTGTTATGATAATGGATCCCATTTATCTGAAAAGTGACTCCCTCATTAATCTTGATTTCACTTCTTCAAATAATTTGTCATACAATATATCTAACCAAGTAGAACTAGCAGATGGTAATTTGGGACTTCATGTGGGCGATGCTAACCAGAACGGCTTAATTGTATATTCTGGCGAGTCTAGTGATTTAAACAGCTTGATTCTAGATTCAGGTTTTTTTACAAAATACGGAGTAGGATATTTTAATGGCGACTTAGATTTAGATGGTGTGGTTGATTTTATCGGTAAAGAATCAGATAGACTTATCTTACTTAACAAAGTTGGCAGGGATACTCCAAAAAAAATATTGATATGCGAAGTACCAAAATAAATTTTAGCATTTTTTTACTAGTTATCGTTATATGGAGCTGTAATTCAGAAGCTCCAATTGAAAATCAAAAAAGGTTTCAAGAATCATTTTTCAAAGCCTATAAATTAGATAGCTCAAATAGGAATTCACAGGGAACACACCTTGAAAATTATATTGAAGTCATCAATGCTTATGAGGAGGCGATTGATAATTATGAGGCTTTAAATAAAAATCATACCTATGATACATTAATTATGGATACCTATAGTTATATCGCAGATAATTATAGAGAAATTCAAAAATTTAAGACTGCAGAATTATTTTACTCAAAGGCTTTTGAGATTTCGGTAAGGCTTTTTCCTGATGATTACATTATTCCTTTATATCTATCTGTTTCAAGATCACTAAGCAATCAATATAGCTTGGAAGAAATAGAACCTTTGTTAACATCTATTGAGAGAAAACTGGATACAGAGGCCATTAGTGATGGACATGATGAAATTGACCAAGGTTTAAATATTTTAGAAAAGAGAGCTCGTTTTTATAATGAAAAGGCTTTTATTTATAATGCTTTCAATAACTATCAAAAAGCTAGGGGATATGCGCAAAAGTCTCTTCAAATTGCAAATAAGCTGAAATTTGATGGAGGGCTCACTTGGACGAACCTAAGCCTTTTAGGTAATATTTCTTTAGCTCAACAAAAATATCCTGAATCAATTGGTTTTCATAAAAGAGCGTTAAACTTCCTCTCAAATAGAAAGGAGGATAGTATAATAAACTATAACAATTTGGGGTTTGCCCATATTTACAACGACCCTGAAAATCCTTCTAAAGGAATTTCATTTTTTCAAAGTGCAGCGAAACTACTTTTCCCCGACTTGATTGATTTTCAGGTATCAACAACACTAACTCATATAGGTTACCCAACTATTGATAAGGCCCTTAATTTAAAAGGTCATGGACTGGCAAATTTTTACTCTTACCGCTATGGAAAAGGCGATACAGCTAAACTTAAGCTCTCAATAAATCAATTTAGAGCAGTAAGAAGCATTTTCCATGAACTTCGTACTAATATGAAGTTGGAAGAAGATAGATTAATCTTTTCCAAGATTACTGAGAATACCTTTGAAGTGGCATCGATTGCTTGTCTAGATTATTACAGAGAGACAAAAGATTGGAAGTTACTAGAAGAAGCATTTTCTTTTTCAGAATTGAGTAAGGCCCTAGTTTTAGGAGAACACATTACGGAGTCCAGTGCGAAAATAAAAGGTTTAGATGCTTTATCATTAAAATTATTCCGTTCTCTTACGGATAGTATTATGCTGATGAGGTCAGTAGTGGGGTTAGCGCGAAGTGGACCTGAAATCGCCGATAAACTAGCTAATTATTTAAAAAAGAAAGATAGCACTTTAAGTGATTGGAAAGCTAAATATCCAGCATACTATTCCCGCCAATTTGAAAACTCGACTCTCTCCATAAAAGAAATCCAACAAAGACTGGAGCCAAATCGAGCCATGATTTCCTATCTTGTCTCTGGTGACTCTTTGCTCACCTTTTTGATTCAAAAAGATTCGGTCAACCTATTTACTAGCTACTTCAACGAAGGCCTGATTACAGATTTCTATGAAGGGCTTTCTAATTCGAACAACGATTTATCACCAAAGGCATTTCTGGAAATCGCTAAACCCCTGAGTGACATGTTGATCGGTCAGGTCTATGAGAAACTTAAAGTGGCAGGAATTGAGCGGCTATTGATCATTCCTGATGGTATTATTGGACTTGTACCATTTTCTACCCTCATCACACCTCATGGAGTTTCAGGTAGTCGATTCAAAGATTTTCCCTACTTAGGCCTTGAGTTTGCCTTGTCATTCGGTTACTCTGCTACCTCCTGGGATTTAATCAAGGATACGCAGCAGAGTAGATCAGATAAAAAATCCTATTTGGGAATTGCTCCAGAAATAAATGATGTTCCCAAGTCGTCAAATTCTGAAAGGTTCGAAAATATCCTGGGTTCTCAGGAAGATGTCCAGGCTATGAGCCAAATTTTTGACGGCAAAATCACGACCCTCCAGGGGCATCATGCCACAAAAGAGGATGTTCTAGAAGAGTTGCCCCATCATTCAATCATTTATTTTTGTACCCATGCAGTAGGAGATAGCTTAAATCCCAATCGCTCTTTTATTCTCCTTCATGGAGAAGAGTCTCCAAAGAATAGATTGTTCCTCCCTGAAATTCAGGCATTGAACTTAAACTCTGACATGGTCATCTTTTCCGCTTGTCAAACTGCATCTGGGAAAGTATATGATGGTGAAGGAATTGCAAGCCTTGCGCTGGCTTTTTCGTACGCAGGAAGTAGATCCCAGCTAGCAACATTGTGGAAGCTAAACTTTTCTATGAACACTCCTCTTATTATACCTTTTTTTGAGGAGCTAAATAAAAAGGACACCCATATGCAAGGGTATCCTTCTAAAGACATAGCGTTTCAACGAGCCTTAGTCAAATTTTTTCAAAGAAAAGAGATGAATGAGCTTTACCATCCTTCTCAATGGGCAGCCTTAGAACTAATTGGAAATATGGATCCCATATATTAGGAGTCTATTTTATCAAGCCTACTTTTTAATTCCTGATAATCAGGTAGAAACCTGGCTTTTGTGTTTTCTAAGTTACAATTATCTATGCACGTCCGGATCATTTGAATCTCTTTGGATATTTCTCCGCTTGCTTCATATTTCTTGCTCAGCATATAGACTGACCAGCAGTATAGATATCCAGTTTCTTGATCGGACATGAGATTGATAAGAATTTTTTCAGCTTCCGGGTCATGTATGTCAAGCCTTAATTTTAATTGAGCTGTAAAAAACTCCCTTTTTGTACTATCCGATATGGTATTAAGTAAGCTATAAGCCTTATCATATTCCTCTGCTTTTATAGCAGTATTAAAATCATCTTTTTGGCTCCCGCTCATTTTTTGTTGACTTTGTAGGTACTGAGAGATGCTGTTCTCCGCAAATTCCTCGTACCTATTTTGGGGGTTATTAGGTCTGGATACAAACCAAAGCGTAAAGAGAATGGCAATACCAGCTGCAATGGATAACCATACCCCAGGTCTCCTAAATAGTGGAGTAATAGATTTAGTTTCTTCCGTATGTTCAAAGTATCCTTCCTGCTCCAGTTCTTTTAAACCAAGTTTGATAGCTTCTTTTAACTGAAGTTCTTCTTGGATCGCTTTTTTTTGTGTCAAAAAGTACCTTGCAAACTCAACTTCCTCCCTCAATTCTGGACTTTGAAGAAGGGCAGATTCGAATTCTTGTGCTTCCTTAACGGATAACTCTTTATTTAAGTAATATGTGATCTGATCTATATACTTTTCCATGATTAATTGATTTGGGAGTTTACTTTGAAGATGGGTAATGTACTTTAAATTTCTTCCGCGCTCGACTAAGCCGTGTTTTAATAACTTCTTCCGAAACACCTAGCTCCTCAGCTAGTTCCCGGATACTATTTTTCTCCACATATTTTTTGACCAGAAGTTCTTGATCACTAATCGGAAGGTTGTCCCAACTTTTTTTGAAATCATCATCCATTCCCCCTTGTATTTCAGGTTGGTATGAGGCTAGCTCCTTGTCTACAACATAAATATCTTCTATTTTTGAAATATTTTTCTTTTTATTTTGATTCAATTTTTTATGTAGATTCAAAATTTCAAAATGGACTGCACGCCGTACAAAAGCCTTACATTTGTTCTCCTTTTCTAAATCAGTAGAGCCTATTAATCGAAAATTTTTGTTTTTGTAGAGTTTCATAAAGGCATCACCTAGTACCTCAGATTGGTGATCCCTATCTAGGTTCGACTTATTAAGTAGGTATTTCACAAGGTAGGCCATTTCTTGGAATGCCTTGGTCAGACTTAATTGTGTATTTTCATGAAGTAAAGCATGAAAACTTATACAAGAATATGACATAATAATGTTACAGTTAAATATCTAATTGAAATAATAATGTTGGTTTGTAGTATTAATTGTTTTTCTTCATCTAAAGTAACACATAATCAAATTTAATTTTTCGAGAAGTTGAAATAATTCTAAGTACATGACAAAAGATTGATTTGCATTTGTAAGTCGTTGTTTCTGAATATTTTATTGGCTAGGCAATCCAGTCCTATCTTGAAGATACTCATGGCTTTCCTTCCGTGCTTTTTGATTGGAATATTTTCCACTTTCTGGGCTATCCATTGACCTACCAAGATGGCCCAAACCTGTGCCAAGGCTAACACTGCGATAAGGTTATTAATTCTATGAGGATGAGTGATATGTGTATCTTCAAAATTGAATCCCCTCTTCTTTAAATTCCCAAATAAGACCTCTATGGCCCATCTTTTAGCATAATAATACCTAGCTGATTTTAAAGGTAGGTTGCTAATAAGAATCAGAAAATCTCCTGTTTTAAGCTTTTGACCTCCAAGATAAACCTTAGCTCCTTTGACAAAACGAGCTTTTCGAAGGCCTGTCCATTGTTCAGAACTACATATGGCAGCAGCTCTTTGAGATTTTCTTGGGCTATGTTCCACCCATTGATTGGCCCTGATTCGGATGATGAAGTGGAAATAATTCTCATCTAACCAATTGAGCCATTTCTCTCCAATGAACTCTCTATCAGCTACTAAACGAACAATTTGATCTGTTTGGATCACAGAAACAAAGCGTTGCATCAGCTCAATTCTTTCTTCTTGAGAAGAGTTGCCCCGTTTATTCTTAAGTACTTTCCACATCAAGGGAACTGCAAAGCCATCTCGACAAATACTAAGCATCAAAATATTGATATTTGCTTTGCCGAACTTCCAATTCGTCCGATCAAGGGCAAGTACAGTCGGGCCAGTGTCCTGGAATTTGTCCCAAACAAAACAACTCAACTGATCGAAAGGAAAAATCACACCAGAGAGAAAACGCTGAATACGCCGATAAACAGAGTTAGATTTTACCTCTACATCAAAGCAAAGGCTTAGTTTACAAAGGTTTACACTGCGAACTGTAAGGAAACCCAGAAGTAACTGAACCAGGCATTTCAAACGACTTTTATGCAAATCAAAGAACGATAATTGATCTTCAATCAAGTCATGACTATCTTTCATCGGTGGGTAGTAAAAAGTTGAAAAATTGTGTTGTGGTAAATTCAATTTAACAACTTGGAACTAACCCACTAATTTTTTGTCATGTACTCAGGAAATAATTATTAAATCCTGCGGTAATTTTTTGATGATTACTTCCCTGAAGCACAGCCTGTCTGTTTCACTCCCAGGCAGAGCTACAGCCAAATTTGTAGGTGTATGTATCATACTCCTCCTTCCTCCTCGTCAGGCACCCACTAGGTTATCATGCCTAAAGGTAGGTCAACAGGAAGCAAGCCATTGACCGTTCCTCCAGCCCGCTCGCTAACCTCCCGATACACCTGACATCACTTCGCCCGATACAAAAACGCCCCCAAACTAGCAGGTGTCGGTACTGAGGCAAGGGTGTACAAGTCCTCCTTGACTTCGTTTCGCAGGACCCTTTCCTCAGTGCCTCCTACCTGCTGCTCATATGGGTGAGTTTTATACTCGGGCTACGTTCTTTGTCAGGCGCATCGGGAGTGCGCGAGGCTGGCCTCCGGGCCGGCCTATTTCCTTCTTTTCCTTCCCCTCCCTCCCCTTCGGTTTTCAGATTTGTTTTTGATGCTTGGTGGAGGTTCTGCTTTGCCAGTAGGACGTATCAACCTAGGCTACTCACCAAGCAGGGCAGGTAATCATTTTAAGCCTATCAGTGGATAAGAATGAACCAGTATGAAGGGTAGGGGCAAACCAATGCCCCCTCTCTTAAATCAGAATTACCTTAATCGGTAATTGGTATCGTTTGCAAAGGCTGACAAGATTTTTCGTCCCCCTAGATCTGCCATCCCAGAAAACAATGGCTCGATTGGCCGTTTTGACCATTTCCTCGTTTCTGATCGGCCCGGCCATTTTTCCTAGCTGTTCCCAGTTGGCTATATGCCTCTCGACTGTATATCCCTTCAATTGAGCATATCTTTCTCCGAGGGCATCTGCCCCTTTGGCCCCTCCAGAGACTATCACCACCTCAGTTTTGAGAAGGTGGTCGCATACCTGAACCACCCGCTCAAAATCATGATAGTACCTGCATCCGGCTATAATAACCTTCTCCATTAGATGAAATAGTCTGGAAGTTCAATTGACTCTGATTCAACAAGAAATCCCTTTTTTAGGCTGTATTTGAAAGCAATCAGAATCTCATTGATGAACTTATCCTTCATGATCTCTAAGGTAGAAGAATCAATATGAAAGGCCTGAGCATAATGATGGGCCTCAGACTGCAC
>JBCBVV010000087.1:0-13870 GCA_039817415.1 Bacteroidota bacterium | reverse complement strand
TAAGAACGAAAGGGATTTTTTTCTACTCTTTGTTACTCCCTAATGTTAGGAGATTGAGCTATAGAAAAAAAATGTATATCAGTGAAAAACTTCCCTTGTTCCATCAGCTTTTCTCTCCCAGAGGTTAGGTGATGGAAGAATTCTTCACCCTTCTTCACTCAACAAAAATTGGCCCAAAAGTAATTTTTTGTGTTTAAGCCTTAGAATTTATGTGTCTGAACGGTAGTTCCTTAACAACTTGAGGAAGATTTGTCCAGATTTGAGAAGGTTTTTCTTATAAAGAAATTCCGAAAAATAGTAAAAAGGACATTTCAGGCCTCATTTTTACACAAATCGTTGATTTCGAGCGAATCAACAAGACAAACGAGGATATGTTAAGGATGGTTGGATAGAAAAGAAGTCACATAGGCCCTTCAGACCCAAAAGGCCATGTAAGATTTCTATGAAATTCGCTCATTCTATGATGCCACTGGTAGAAATGTAGTTGAGGCTATTGTTTTCGGTATTGACCATAAAAAAACATACCTGGACTGAGAGCGGGATTGTCATCCCCATAATACCCCCATCCCACTATAGAGTAGGTGCTATCTGTAGCAACTTCGTAGAAATACTCTATTTTCAAAGGATCCTTAAGTGATCTACCCCAAAGAATGATTCCGTCCCCAAGATGTTGTCCCTGGTGGATCACTTGTTCGTCTGGCTTATTTACCACACAAAGCATTGTGTCTCCTTTGACTACATTGTAACCAGAACTTTTTACCAGGGTAGGTTCTCCATTCTGTAAATAACGGTCCTCAATTCTGACACTTTGATAAAAAGGGGAAGTGGATTCATACCATTGCTGAACATCAATCACCAAAGATGTATCCATTTTGATGGCCTTGAGTTCTTCTAGGGATGTGATTTGAGGCTGGGCGGTAGTGGCCACTTGGCCATCGGAGGGATTGAGGACAAGAAATTGCCCTTTCCAGTGTCCATCCCATGCTTTGTAGACATATGCCAAGGCACTATCCGGACTGGAAGCCGTATTTTCGTCTGAATTATTGTAGGTGGAAGATGGAGTTTTGCAGGAAAAGCATAAACTTAGTGCACCTATTACATATATCAGTTTTTTCATAAGCAATTGATGGAGTTCTATAGTACCAATGATACAACCTTAAGGGTAAATCTTAAAGAGGCTGTGCTAAATAGTCTACCCAAAGACAGGGGCCTGTATATGCCTGAGTCCATTCTTCCTCTTTCAGAGGAATTTTGGCACAAATTCAAGGAAATGAGTTTCCCTGAGATTGGATATGAGGTAAGTCGTCAATTGTTGAAAGGGAGTGTAGAGGACACAGAACTTCGTCAAATGACAGCTAAGGCTTTGAGTTTTGATGCACCAGTTCGATCCTTGGGAGATGGAATGCATGTCCTAGAACTTTTTCATGGACCCACACTTGCCTTTAAGGATTTTGGAGCTCGTTTTATGGCTCAAATTATGAGCTACCTAAATAGGGAAGAAGATAAGCCACTGACGATATTGGTAGCAACTTCTGGTGATACTGGTGGTGCCGTTGCTGCGGGCTTTTATAAAACACCCAATATTCAAGTGTTTATTCTCTACCCCAAAGGAAGAGTAAGCCCTTTGCAAGAGAAGCAGTTGACGACGCTTGGGGAAAATATCACAGCATTCGAGGTGGATGGTTCCTTTGATGATTGCCAGGCGATGGTGAAGCAAGCCTTTCTGGATGAAGAATTGTCAACGACCTTTCAGTTAACCTCCGCTAATTCTATCAACATCACCAGGTTGGTGCCACAGTCATTTTATTATTTCCGAGCGATGCAACAGCTGGCCATGGAGGGCAAAAAAATAGTCATGTGCATCCCTAGTGGGAACTTTGGTAATCTAACCGCTGGTTTATTAGCCAAGAACTTAGGACTTCCCATTCACCATTTCATTGCCGCTACCAACATCAACGATATTGTACCTAGCTATTTGCATTCAGGTAAGTATGAGCCAAGGGCCTCTGCCGCTACAATTTCCAATGCTATGGACGTGGGAAATCCTTCCAATTTTGCGAGAATGAAGGATCTTTTTGGATCGAGTTGGGAAGAAATGAAAGGCTGGATATCCGGTTATGCCTTTGACGACAAAGAGACGATGGGCGCTATCAAGGAAGTCTATGAAAAATATAATTATACCATTGACCCACACGGGGCTGTAGGATACCTGGCTGCTAAGACCTATCAACAAGATCATCCAGACGAGGAGGTAGTTATTTTGGGTACTGCCCATCCCTCCAAATTTCCTGGACCTGTAGAAGAAGCAACAGGCGCTGCGGTAGAAATCCCAGAAAGACTCGCTCGTTTAGCCGAATTACCAAAAGAAGCGCATGCCATTGGAACAGCCTTTGAAGCATTCAAATCAATGCTCATGAAGATGGCAAAATAAGCAGAGGAGAAGGTTGCAATCCCCTCTCCCCAATAATCAAAAACGCTTTCTTGTGATCTTGTTAGTTCAAGGCTATCTCGAAGGAAGAGCCAGGATTAAAGCTGAAACCTTCGGAAATTTCAACCACAATTTCTGTGTCCGAAATAACGCTTAATGAAACTGCAGCATGATTGGAGCTTCCAGACTCTATGTTGTGAGGTTCTGTGAAGGTGAAATAGTAACGGTCAAATGTTCCTGCTTCAAGCGTTCTAAAAAAGGCCGCGTAAATAGGATGATCCTGTGGCGCTACAAGCTCGTATGAAATGGCATCCTCAGAGAAATTGATGTCATAGAGGCCCTCCAGATAATCATCAAATTCAATTCCCTCACCTACAGTAGCAGTCTGATTATAGGTCCCTGCTGGAGCTGAAAAAATGGTTTCAATATCGAGTTCTACACCACCTGTTCCTCCCTGCGAAGGATCTGCTGCAGTTTGAAGGGTATTTCTGACCGTGATTTGAGCATCTGGCGAAATGGGAGTTTCACAAGAAGATAATAAGGCCACAAACAACATTGTGATAGCCACAATGACAAAAGACTTTTTCATGAAATCCTGAGTTAATGGTTAATGAAATGTTTGAGTAGAATGCTCTCAAACAATGACTTGACAAACATCGTCTCCTGGCTTCATGAAAAATGGTCATTACAACTTTATTCTTGTCATTTTGAATTCTCCCTGAAGAAAGCTCCCAAATTGGTGCTGTTTGATGGTATGGGAAAGCCTTTAGCCCATCTGAATAACCACATTTCCTCTTTTTCGCTCACTCTCAACGTAGGTATGGGCTTCCTTGATTTGTTCCAAAGGATAGGTTCGATCGATCACGGCAGATAGGTGCCCTTCTTCAGCTAGTTTTGTCAGAAACTCAAGGTTGCTGGCATGCTGCTGAAGACCTGCGGCGACAAATTTTGCCTTTTTCCCTTTGCCAAAAGCAGAGGCAAGCATCCCACCAAGGATATCTAGTGTTGGAACGGTTGTCATATACAATCCGTCTTGGGTCAAGGCTGGCTTGCAGGCTCTAAAGGTCCGCTTGCCTACAGCATCAAAAATTACATCATAACGATTATGATTGAGCGTAAAATCATCTTTTGTATAGTCGATGATATGGTCAGCACCCTGAGACTTTACCAGTTCAATGTTTCGATGACTACATACAGCTGTTGTTTCTGCACCGTAATACTTGGCCAACTGAAGGGCATAAACGCCCACAGCCCCTGAGGCTCCATTGATCAAAATATGTTGATTTGCTTTTAGCTGTGCAACATCTCTTAAAAAGACCAAAGAAGTCAAAGCACCATCAGCTAGGCAAATGGCCTCTTCGAAGCTCATGTTCTTTGGTATCTTGGCTAAAACACCCGATTGATCCAAGCATTTATACTCTGCATGCGCACCAAATTCGGTAACGGTTGAGCCGTAGACTTTATCACCAATTTTAAATGCATCTACCTTTTCTCCTACTGCTTCTATCACACCTGCTAGTTCTACACCAGGTACATGCACAGGTTTTCGTAATCCTGTGAAAAAGCGAGAGATAAAAGGAGAGCCTGTTCGAAAGGCAATATCTGAAGGAGTTACTACTGAACTGTAAATCTTGATTAAGACTTCATTTTCAGACGGTTGGGGTTTAGGACTTTCCTGAATACGAATGACTTCAGGACTTCCGTAACGGCTATAGGATATGGTTCTCATTCCGGTATGGGATAAGGTAAAATGATAGGTTGAAAAAATGGATAGAAACTATGCCTGTTTAGGCTTGATCATTCTCTGGATTGTAGGTAAAAACCTCTTCCAGAGGCAGTTGAAATACATGTGCTATTTTAAAGGCTAGTTCAAGCGAAGGAGAATACTTCCCCTTTTCCATAGCTAGGATTGTTTGTCGGGTAACACCCACCTTGTCAGCAAGTTCCTGCTGGGTCATTTCATCGTGGTGAAAGCGTAGTTTACGTATGTTGTTGCTGGTGTGGGCCTTGGCCATGCTAGAAGCCTTTGTTGTAATAGTAAAACTCAGAACCTGTCCAGGTCAATTGCATCAAAAATAGAGAAATCATAATTCCACCAAAGGTCCAATGGGCGGACAAGCCAAAGACCAAAGGAAGCATAGATAGCATCAGGCCAAGGAGCAGCACATAACATCCATTACGTGTACAGCGCAGTTCGATCATTTTGTCTCTTTCGTCTGTCATGTGAACCTCATCTTCGTTTGTAATCACCTTGTTAAAGATGCTGAAAATGATGTTAAGGAGCACATTAGAGGCGATTTGAATGGGGATCAATAGCAGAATCATATTGCCCCAGAATATAAGAGAAAAGCTCCCCAAAATTTCCTCAAAGGGATAGTGCTGCCAGATGAACCAGCTGAATAAAGCTGCGATCAATAAGATGCTGATGGCATTAACAATACTTCTTTTTTCTTGAAAAGTCATGGCGTCAAATTAAGTAAATTCTACTGTACTTGGTGTTAAGTACGGTAGATATTTAGTATGGTTTCATTTACTTAGTGTAAAAAATATATTACATTATGTCTGGTCTGTTTTACTTTGTGTATAAAGAATTAATATATTGCTGAAAACCAGGCAGTTTGCTTTGGTAGGAAGGAAAAATGCGTTGCAAGGTATCGTCAAATAATCTAGTGAATCCCTTGAAAAACAAAAGAAGGGCCTCGAAATCAAACAATTCTTCCTCGCTGATATAGAAAATAGCAGGTAATTGTTCTCGCTGCCCAAATCGATGAATATGAGTTCCCATCTGAACGTCTCTCATCTTCATTAACAGGACCAAGTATTCCTGCTGGACTTCCATCAGTAGATGCATTCCAATCAAATGATCCTCTCTCCGAAATTTCTTAAGAGATTCGTACAGCAAAAACCAAGTTCGATCTATCTGTTCTTGATGAAAGGCAGGTAGGGAAGGAGAAGGTGTTGTTGCAGCTTGATCAAGAGTAAGTTTTATTTCCTCCCCCCAAATTTGTCGGTAAGTTTTGAAGGGCCTGTGGATGCGCTCTTCCTGAAATGTATCCCAAGTTTGGATGCTAAGGTCCAGCCCTATGATGTTCTCATCCAGCTGAAGGTACATCCTGATTAATTGATTACCTTTTCCTAGATGAAATTCTGCTGCTTCCCAATGTTGCCAAAAAGGCCAGCTTTTCGGGTTGGGTAGATGTTCCAGTTGGACACCTTTTTTCAGGAGGATAAGAATATCGTAATCGGATACTTGATCTTCTGTACCTTTTGCCCTGGAGCCGTGAAGGAGGATGGCTTGGAGGTGACTTTCCAAGATAGCAGGGATTTGCAGTTGAAGCCATTCCAATACAGTATCCATCTAGGGGTTTGTGTTATGATCTATCATGGTAACCAATCTTCAGTATAAGAAGCCAACGAATCCGAAGGAAAGGGGCTGATGACCGTATGAAACCTACCCGAAGAGTCGACCTTCACTATCTTCTCTGTTGCTTTTCTCGCAAAATATCCATCGATATATTCATAGTTGATCTTCAACACCTGTGCTGAGTCCCTTTGGGCCATATGTCCTGAGAGCAATTGTGCATCAGAAAAGAATCCTCCTATGGTATCCTGCGAAATAAGCTGCCCATTTCTATCAAAGCTCATGAGATAAAAATATTGCCCTACATTAAAGGAAAAGAGAATGAGGCAAAGAGAATAGTTCTCCTGTGAATCCAATAGAACTCCATTAAACCATTGATACGTTCTATCATCACTTTCTTCATCGTAATAAGTAGTATCCATCAGATTCTGAACAATGAATAAAGAGTCGCTTAAAGGAGAAAGATGGGTATAGGTGGGTTCTATGTCTCCAACTATATAAATGGGATCATCCAAATGTTTGGCAAACTGCTGTTTGAAGCATTGAAACCTTTCCTTGATATCCATATCCTCCCTACAGCTTTCGGTTTTGGGGAAGGCAGCTTGTAAGTAAGGATGGTAAAAAGTTTCTGAGGTTCCTTTGGGTTGGTCCATACAACTTATGATGAATAAGCAGGCAAAGAGGAAAAGAATTGTCCCATGATGTTTCATTCTTCTACCAACTTAATCCAGTCCATTCCATGCTTTTCTCAAACAGTTCTTTCCTAACGGCTGGATTGGTGGCATTATCGGTATAGGCCATTTCTTCTTTGAGGTTGAAAAATTTACCTGTAACACCTTCCAATTCTTCGGCAGTAGAAACCCATACAGGTGCTTCTGCGCCTTCTTCGGGGGTACCCCATCTTTTCTTGATGAGGTTGAGGAGCCAGCCCATGATGCCTGCCATATCACCTAGTCCTGTATTGATGACTCCTGGATGGAGACCATTTAGGGTAATATTTTCTTCCTTGAGCTTTTCGGCCATTTCGATATTGACCATAGTATTGCACAACTTGGAATTGGAATAGGTGTGGATACGATGGAAGTCTTTGCCCCAGGGTGTTTTTTCTGGATCGTATTGGCCTCTCATGTACAAGCCAGAGTTCACGGTTACTATCCTGGAGGGGCTTTTGGCCCTTAATTGAGGGCGTAGGCCGTGGCTGATAATAAGGGGAGCAAAGTGATTAACGACAAATGATTGTTCGAATCCATCTTCGTTTAGGGAGAGCTTGGTGGTCCACATGCCTGCATTATTAACCAAAAGATCGAGCTCAGGGAAATGAGCTTGTATAGGAGGAATGGCGGCTTTGGTCTTGGCGATTGTGCCAAAGTCTGCTTGTTGGTAGGTGATGTCTACTGTTGGGAACTGCTGAGAAAATTCCGCTTGTACGGCTTTCCCGGCTTCTTCATCTCTTCCTAAGAAGAGGATATTGTAGTCCTTGGCTGCCAGTTGTCGGCAAATCTCTTTTCCAATTCCTTTGGTACCGCCTGTTACGACTGCATTCTTTTTCATGCTAATGGGGAGTAATGGGTTTGTAGGTAAAAGAAGATACTGAAAATTTTCTTTTGGAAGGAAAAGGAAAATAGAAGGGCCATTAGCCTAACAAATGAATAGCCTATGAAGATATAGAGCTAAAAATCTGTTTTCTTAAGTAATCTTCAAGGCGGTCTAATACATCAAAATAGGCTTGAGGCTTTTTCATGGCTTTGCCTATAAAAATAGCTCCTTCAAAGGAGGAGAAGAGAAATAAAGCTTCTTTATGGGAATCTAGACTAGGTAAAAAAAGGCCTTTCTTCTTGCCCTCCTCTAGGGTTTCTGTTAGGATTGTCAGGATTTCCTGAATAAATGATTTAGCTAATAATCGATATTCTTCGTTGGTATCATCTACCTCGACGGCTGTGTTTAAAATAGGGCATCCGCTTCGAAAGGCCGGATTGAAAAACATCTTGCGATAACGATCTAGGATATAAAGAAGCTTCTCTCTTGGATCAAGCTGTAGAGGGAAATCTAGGTTTCTTTTCAGTAAGGTTTCGTAGTTGTAGGTAAAAACTGCCAATCCCAACTCTGATTTGGAATTAAAATGCCGGTAAATACCTCCCATTTGGAAACCCGTAGCCTCAACCAACATCTTCATGCTCGTTCCAGCATACCCATAGGTGTTGAATACAGGAGCTGATTTCTCAAGGATCTCCTGCTTAGATGTTACCGCATTCCTTTTCTGCCGCTTCATACTACAAATTGGGAATTTATATGAACTTAAGAAAGTGTTTGCTCTCTTAGCTATCTATGGTTACATTAGAGAGAGACCACTCTCTTAATGCACACTACTATGCTCCAAGAAGGCCAATCAACAGCTTGTATCCTTTGCAACATTAATTGCGGAATCCTTGTCCAGCAGGATCAAGAAGGTAATTTTACAAAAATAGTGGGGGATAAGGAACACCCTATTTCCAAAGGCTATCTATGCCAAAAAGCTACACGTTTAGACTATTATCAGAATCAGGTAAGGCTTACCAGTCCATTAAGAAGGAAAGAGGACGGTTCCTATGAAGAGATTTCATGGGAGGTAGCCATTCAGGAGATTGCGGATCAATTGGTTTATATCCGTGATACTTTCGGAGGTAAAACAATTGCCTATGCTGGAGGCGGAGGACAAGGAAATCATATGGGAGGGGTATTCGGGGCTATGTTGCGTGCCGCTTGTGACACACCCTATATATATGCTTCACTTGCACAGGAAAAAACAGGAAACTTTTGGGTAAATGGCCATTTGTTTGGAAGACAGAATACAAACTATTGTGAAGCTGTAGGAGAGGCAGAATATGTGATGATTCTAGGGGCTAATCCCTTACAAGCACATGGTTTTCCCCAAGCAAGACCTACTATCAATGAGGTGGCTCGAAACAAAGACAAGACATTGGTCGTGGTGGATGTTAGGAACACAGAAACGGCTAAAAAGGCGGATATTTTCCTACAGGTAAAGCCCGGAAAGGATGCTTTTATGTTGGCAGCAATGTTGGGTTATTTGATTCAAAATGGCTTGGAAAACAAGGAGTTCATCGCCTACAGAACAACTGGGTTCGAGCAGATCAAACCTTGGTTTGAAAAAATACCAGTAGAAGAATATGCAAGAATAAGCGGGGTAAATATAAATCTTATCAAAAAAGTGGCGAATGGTATTGTATCGGCTAAGACTTTTGCATTGCGCTCCGATTTAGGAATTGAGCAAAGCCATAATAGTACCCTGAATGCTTATCTGGCGCGATTGCTGTTTTTGATTACTGGACATTTTGGAAGAGAAGGGACAAATTGCTTGCACACAGCTTTGTTCCCCTTGATTGGTCATTCTAAAGAGCCAGAAAAAGGGGGAATCGTTACACCAGTTACAGGCATGAAAGGGATAGGGAAGTTATTTCCTCCTAATATTATGCCTTTGGAAATTGAAACAGATCACCCCGAGAGGATGAGGGCTTTGATTGTGGATAGCTCGAACCCTGTGGCAACCTATGCCAATTCGAACATTCAAAAAAGGGCTATTGAAAGCCTTGATTTATCCGTTGTCATAGATGTAGCCATGACGGAAACTGCTCAGTCAGCCAAGTATGTCCTGCCTGCCCAATCTCAATTTGAAAAAATTGAGGCTACTTTTTTTAACCTAGAATTTCCCAAGAACTTCTTCCACTTGCGCCATCCTATTTCAAAACCACTAGAAAATACCCTAGACGAGCCGGAAATTTTCCATCGCTTGGTTACAGCCATGGGTGAATTGCCATCCTCCTTTCCCATACTAGAAGGAATAGCCAAATTAGATCGACGTTTTCCTCATCTCAAATTGCTGCCAGCAGCCTTGGCCGTGACCATTAAGCTCAAACCTAAATGGAAAAAATACCAGCTTTTGATCCTTAAAGAAACCTTGGGGAAAGCACTTGATTTTCCTTCTGCAAAAGCAGCTGCCTTCATTTGGGTTGCTTCACATATGTATGTCAATAAATATGAAAAACAGGTCCGTCGACTAGGCTACAAAGAAAAGGGCTATTCGCTCGGTGAATCCTTATTCAATAAGATCTTAAACAGCCCCTCCGGTACCTTGATTAGTGAACATACCTATGAAGAATCCTGGGAATTGATCCGACATAAAGACAAAAAGGTACATCTAGAAATCCCTGAGATGCTGGAATGGTTGGATAACCTTCCGGATAAGGCCCAAGATGAAGTCAAAAGAGAAAGAAAATACCCCTTTAATTTACTAGCTGGTGAAAGGAGAGCTTACAATGCTAATGCCCTAATCCGCAATCCCGAATGGAGAAAAAATGATGTAGAAGGGGTCCTTAAAATCAATCCTGAGGATGCTGGAACATATGAAATTGACAATGGGGATTGGGTGAAATGTATCTCCAAAAGTGGCGAGGTTAAAATCAAAGCTTGGCTCACTGATGAAGTTCCGTTAGGGATGTTATCCATGCCACATGGTTATGGCTTTTCCTATCCAGAACATGATGAGGATACTGCCGGAGCATTGGTCAATATGTTGACCTCTCTAGAAGATTGTGATCCACTTGCTAAGACTCCCTATCATAAAAATGTAAGAGTTAGGTTGGAGAAGATTTAAGTGAAATTAGCTAGCCATTTAACATTAAATAAGCTGATCCACAATGGATGAGTTTATGCTTGTGCCAAGAAGGGGGATATGGTCCTTACTTCAAATGAACCTGAATCAAACTGTCCAACTTCCCTTCCACATCTGGCCCATGTCCAAGCTGTGTGAAAAGGATGTCTCCATCTTTATCAAGTACATATAAGGTTGGAAACATAAATACTCTGTAGGAATCCGTACTATCTTTGTTGATGTAAAAGGTAGGATAGGACATGGGGTTGTGCTCGAGAAACGTTGGCAAACGTTCTATATCCTTCTCGTTGTTGTTGTAGGGATTCATGCCAATAACTTGAAGCCCCTTGTCTTCATATTTTTCTTGTAGATTGTTTAGGCCAGGGATGGCTGAAAGGCATGGAAAGCATGTCATATACCAAAAATCCAGTATGGTAATTTGACCTAGATAATCGGATAATTTTACGGCCTTTCCTTCTCCCATCAATTGACCCTCAATCTCTGGAAAGTGGGTCCCATCTGCTAGGGGAGCATAGTCTTTTTCAGTTTTGGCCACATAGTCCTCTATGGTAAATTCATTCGCAAATTGTTCGAATTTCAACTCGAGTTCTTCTGGCGTAATCTGATCATATCTAATCCCCCTAAAGCGCCAATCGTTGTATTGTGTATCCCCTTGAAATTCAACTACAAAGGACTTACGAATAATCTCTGGGGATTTTGTATCTACCCAAAGGGTGTATTTTTTGTTAAAGAAGGGATCTTCATCTGGATATTGTATGGTGGCTTTTATTAAGTCCTGATTTTGATAGCTGGAAGGGGTAAGGGACCATTTGGTCTTATCGTCTTCAAGGGTTTCGCTTAGCTTTGAAGGTTTGTCAAAATAGGTTTGGATGGTACCCCCAATGACATTTCCATTGATGGCGAAGTCTTGGTCTTGGGTATAACGGGTTATTTTCTTTTCCCCGATGGAAATCAGGTAGTTGTTGGTACCATTATAGTAGTTGATAAAAGAGTCTGCCTCAATCCAGATATGTCGTCCGAATACCGTGTCTCCTTCCAGCCTGATTTGATGAACAGTGGCTCGAATATTAACAGTATCTTCTTTCATGCCTACATACTTGGCTTGATAGTCGACCTGATAGGATACTGCTTGGTGACGCTTGTATTTTTTTGCCAGTTCTTCTGCGATTTGGGAAGGAGTCCAATCTAGAAGTTGCCAGGCCAGGCTGCTTGTAGCCACAATGGATAGGAGGATGAGGATTGTCTTTTTCATGTAGAAAGGCTTGTAGGGTGATCTGGGATGGGAAGTAGCCACTGATCGAAAGCACAATTACATGACTGATTTTATAGGCAAAAAGGTTGCACGATAGGATTAAATCTATGTTTGGCAAAAGAACAGATAAAAAAAGAGCTAGCCGAACATATACGACTAGCTCATTTTTCTATTGAGATCTAGGTGATCAACCTAACTGACTGGATTTTTTTCCTTCAAGGCTTCCAAAACCCTAGGTTTAACTTCTTGCCCAATCAATCGGATGGCCTCTTTCAATTGTTCGTGAGAAAGACCAGCATTATCCATTTGGAAACAGAAACGGCTGATTCCGCCCAAAGCATCCGAATGCCTGACAATCTTTTTGGCTACTTCCTCCGGATCACCAACGACAATTGCTCCATTTGGGCCACTCTGGGCATTGAAATGTCCTCTGGTAACGGGTGGCCAACCTCGCTCTTTGCCAATGCGGGTAAACATTTCTTGGTAGCCAGGATAGTAGGATTCAACTGCCTCATTTGAGGAATTGCCTACAAAACCAAGAGAGTGAAGGCCCACTTTTAAGGTAGATTTATCATGTCCAGCCTTTTCGGCTCCTTCATAGTAGAGGTCGACCAATTGCCTGAATCTGGCGGTCTGTCCACCTATTACAGCTACCATCAGAGGCATTCCCAAATAACCTGCTCTATAAAATGAGCCCGGCGTCCCACCTACACCAATCCATATAGGAAGTTCATCTTGTAGGGGTCTTGGATAGATAGCCTGATTGCGTAGGGCAGGTCTGAATTTTCCTTCCCAGTTGACAACTTCATTTTCCCTGATCTGAAGCAGCAGAGCCAGTTTTTCAATAAAGAGTTCGTCGTAATCCTCCATGTTCAAGCCATAGAGTGGAAAGCCATCGGTAAAGGAACCTCTTCCCAACACGATTTCTGCCCTTCCCTGTGAAATCAAATCGAGGGTAGCAAAGTTTTGAAATACATTGACGGGATCAGAGGCACTCAAAACGGTTACTGCACTTGTAAGGCGAATGTTCTTGGTTCTAGCGGCAGCAGCGGCCAGAATATGGGTATTGGCAGAATCTAAAAACTCCTTGCGGTAGTGTTGCCCAATCCCAAAGACGTCAAGGCCCATTTCGTCTGCATATTCCATTCTCTCAAGGAGTTGATCCATGGCCTTAGCTGAATCTTGCCCCAGATGGGTGATATTCTGTATGTCTATTCCTGCAAAGCTGTCTATTCCTATTTCCATTATAATGGTTCTTATGGTGAATTCTTTACTCCTTCATTTAACGGAAGGTATTTATGAATGTTTAAACATTGGTTGGTGTCCTCAAGGTAACTGATTGAAACGTAACTTTTCCTAAAGAGGATTCTTAGGTGGAGGTTTCCTATACGATTCAAAAATTTGGTGTGAAGATTTGCCTGTATTGCATTTTTTGATACAAATCTTTTCCTGTATCTACGTCTGTGAAAATGAGGACTTTTTGGCCTTTCTTTCGACTTCCCATTTTCTTCTTCTTGAGCTTAAACACCTGTTTTCCTTCTCGATCGTAAATCTGAATTTTCTGTTCATCAATCAACTGATAGATCAGCCAGCTCACATACCAATCCTTGTCCTCGGCTTCTTCCCGAGGTAAAGGAATAAAGGCTCCTCTGTAGATGAGGGTGTCCTTTTTCTTATGAGCGTGTTCATAGTTGATTAAGCCTTTGATCTTGGCATAATAATCTTGGTCACTGGGATCGACATATGTTCGATATACCTGAAAAATGGAAGCAGTATCCGTTATAAAGACAGCCTTTTGCCATTCAAATCTGATAACGGGAATCTGTGGCGTAAATTCAGAATCTATTTTTTGTGCGAATAGGGAAGGGGTAAAGAGCAGGAATAGAAAATAGAGGGCTACTTTGGGCATGTAAGAGCATGTTTGAATGAAAATTTAGGCCCATCTGTTCAAAATGATATTTGCGAAAGCAATTTGAACAAAAGCCTTTGCTGAGTGGGCATTTTTCTCGAAATCCCTTGATAACTTTCTAAAGAAATTCAACCACCCGAAAGAACGTTCTACTTGCCATCTTCCTTTTTGAGGCACAAATCCCTTCTTGGAGGATGGCTTTTTTGAGGTGTCAACTTCACATTGATAAGCTGATTTTACCATTTTCTTAAACT
>JBCBVV010000086.1:0-13879 GCA_039817415.1 Bacteroidota bacterium | reverse complement strand
ATAATATGAAGCGGCTGATTTTCAATGTTTTAGCTTATTTGTTAAGTGCTCGAATCATTAAATAAATTACCATCCCACAACCAATCAAGGAGAAAACCAGGGTAAACCATGGTATTTCGTTTTTTAAGTATTGGTCTAGGCCATAGCCGATTCCAATACACAGGAGCATAGCTGCAACTATCTCCACTCCAAGCCCGGCGTATTTTAGGTACGAGTTAACAGCTTTTTTCCGTTTTTCAGTCATAACATGCTGTTTTTGAATACCCTAGGATATAGGCCCGCAAGTTAGTAGAATAAAAAAAAAGAACAATGAACTTTTATCAGTTCATTGTTCCTCTTATATCTAGATACTATGACTTTTGTCATTGGGATCATCAACTCATCTTGACCTATTCAAGAGGTTCTTTCGAGCGCTCAGAAGCTTTGTTTATTAACTGGCTTTGCTCACCTTCTCAGCCTCTCCGTTATTGGAGGTTGAGTTTACTTTGCGAGCGGAAGACTTAGCTAAAAGATCCTTAGCACGCTGGGGTGTTTTGGTCAACATATCCTTAGCTGCTTCGGCCATTTTTGATGTACCCGTAAATACGGCTCCCATCTGTACAACCAACTTCTGGGTGAAGATATCACCGAAGATTTTACCGGTTTTATCGATGGTCAACAATTCTCTTGTTACCACATTTCCTTTGATCTCACCTTCTACGGTAGCTACTCGGCTGTCTACATTTCCTTCAATGTAACCCGTCGCACTTACGATTAGCTTAGAGTTACAAACAAGAGTTCCGATGACTTTACCTTCTACACGAAGATCGCCTTCGGCGTTGATGTTACCAACGACGACTGTTCCTTCCGAGATTCTATTTACACGGCTAGAGGCAACAGGACTTGAGCTTGAGGTTACTTTGGGACGAGCTGTTTCGTTTTTTGTTCCAAACATTAGCTTCGGCTGATTTAATTGAAGTTGATGTAGTTAAAAGGATCTAGTGGCTTTCCTTCTTGCCACAGTTCCAGATGAAGGTGTGGACCGGTCGAGTTTTCTCCCGTATTCCCGATGATTGCCAATGGCTCTCCTGCCAGCACATATTCACCAGCTCTCTTTAGGAGGCGGCTATTATGCTTGTAAAAGGCAATAACATTGTCTTCACTCAATACGCCAATCACCCAACCGTTTCTGTCTGAATACTCTGAAATAATCACAAACCCATCAGCAACTGACCGAATAGGTGTGTTTTCATCTGCTGCAATGTCAACTCCATAATGACGGGTTGTCATTCCAAATCCATTCCTAACCTTTCCTTTAACTGGAGGGAAAAGGTTGAATAGAACCGGGCGGTGAACCGCCTTGACAGCAGGAATTTCAGGTGTTTCAGACTTGTTTGGCTTGATAGACGAAGGAGTGTTTGTTAAAGAACGACCCTCATCTGTGTTTTCCAGGTCTGTTTGTGAAGTAGATATTGCACTATCTACATCTTTCGTGCCAGAATTAGCTCGAGTTTCCTCTAGCCTCCTCTGCATTTCGTTCTCACTGATGAGATTGATGTTGTCATCATCCGCCAGACCAGCGAAATGTCGGAAAGTTTTTAAATATTCTTTATGAACAATAATCTCATTTTCTAACGAATCAAGATTGTGCTCGTAAGTTTGTTGTAGTTTTTGGTGATATTCAGGATTGATGTATCCCGGTATCAAACGATGAAGCCCCGGTGTAAAGAATACCAGGATTGCGGTCCCCACAACTATTCCAACCACCAGCAACGTACTCCACAATACAACCGTTAAAGGCTTAAGGTGAAATTGTCTGGAACTGGATAAAGTTACATCATCTATGAATTCGACTCGATAGGTTTTGGACAGACGCTCTTGTAATCGGCTGTATAAGTTTCGCAGCATATCGATTCAGTTCCCTCGTATTTTTAGATATATTTGCTTAAAACCCGGCCTCAATAATAACCTGATCCTTATGATTCAAGCAAACGGGATGTTCAACAAAAGTACACAATTTTTCCTAATTCTTGTTTCAATCGCCTTTCTCTCCTGTAGTAGGCAAAAAGATACACTACCAGCCAAAGTTTATCATACCTACACCTCATATTTTAATTGGTATTACAATGCCAATCTCCTCTTCAATGAATCGGTAGGAAAGCTTGAAAACCAGTATAAATTCCCTGAAAGGGGCTTTATAGACGTGATTTACTTCGGTAATGAACAGGAGGCTGACGGTTTGAAAACCTCTATGACGGATATTATTAAGAAAAATGATGCCGTTCTTTTCAAGCACCCAAATGGGAACTTCATAGACGATTGTAGGTTGTTGAATGGAAAATGCTGGTTTTACCAACGAGAATACTCCTCTGCCCTGCAAAATTTCAACTACATTTTGGACAAGTTTCCAAGCTCTCCCTTGGCAGCTGATGCATGGCTATATATGGCCTATACGTACTATCAGACTGATAATAGGATCATGGCCACCAATATTATTGAGGAAAATCTGGTGGGAAATGATACCCTCGAAATACGGGATGAAACCTTCGGAGAATTGGGGCTTTTTCGCACCAAATTGCTAATCGAACAAGAAGAGTACGGAAAGGCGACAGAAATCCTCCTGAAATCACTGGATTTCGTCAAAGGTGATGACAGATTGACCAAAGCAAATTTCCTCCTCGGACAGTTAATGGCCCAAGAAAAGAAGTTCTCAGAGGCACAATACAAGTTCGAAGAAGTCGCAAAAATGTCCAAAAATTATGACCTTACTTTTCAGGCAAAATTGGCTATAGCACGTCTCTTCGTTGAGATGGAAAAATCAGATGTCGGAAGGGGAGAAGATGTCTTTCGCTACCTCACCAAACTTCTAAAAGATCCCAAAAATGAGGAGTACCAAGATCAGATTTATTATGAATTTGCCTTGATTTCCTTAGCCCGAAATAAGAAACGTGAGGCGGTAGATTATCTTAAGAAATCTTTGGCAGTAAGTGTCAATAACCAGCGCCAAAAAGCGATCTCCTATTATAAGATTGGGTTGATCAATTTCTATGATTTTAACGATTATCCTGTTGCACAAGCGTATTATGATAGCGCAGCTCAATTTATCCGTGTGGAAGACCCAGAGCATGACGATATCAAGCGTTTGGCAAAAACATTGGGGGAGTACATCGAACTCTTGACCACCATAGAATATCAGGATAGTATGTTGACGCTAGCAGAACTTCCAAAAGAAGATTTAGATAAAATAATCGACAAATTAGTTGAAGAGGAGAAGAGGCGAAAAGAAGAGGAGGCGGCTGCTTTACTAAGTGATGCCGAGTCAGATTTTACGCAAGATGATCCCTTCTTTGCCAACCAAAATCAAGGTCGTTCCAACAGAAATAGGAGTGGAAAGTGGTACTTCGACGATCCTGGGCAGGTTTCTATGGGGAAACAGGAGTTTGAAGCCAGGTGGGGTAGAAGAAGGAATGAGGACAATTGGAGAAGAAGCAATAAGACCACTTCCTCCTTCTCCAGCAAAAATGGAGACCTTGCACAAAGCAAAAAAGTAGGTCCGGAGGCTGATCCTGAAGCTGCCAAATTGGATAGTGCCCTTCAAGAACAATATGGAGATAAAGCACAGTACTATAAGGATATTCCCACAACCGACGAACAGAAGGCCATCGCCCATAAGAAAATTGAAGACGCTTACTATAAGCTAGGTCAGTTGTATTATCAAAAACTAGAAGAGCCAGATAGTGCTGTAGAGTCTTTTGAGACCTTGCTAGAACTCTATCCCGAGTCCGAATATATGCTCCAATCGAGGTATGCGCTATATAAGCTTTATAGAGAAGAACTTAGAATTCAGGCCTATCGTGCTCACATGAGCTTTATTCTCGATAATCATCCGAATACAGTCTATGCTTATTTGATTCAAGGTAAGGACCCCAATGAATTGAAAGTAGATGAGGATGACTTCTATTATGCCTACAATGGTCTGCAACAAGCCTATGAAAAAAGGGAATTTGAGTCCTCACTTGGGTTTGGAGAATACCTAATGAGCTTGGAGCGCTTTCTGGATAAAGATGCCATTGACATGGTGAAGGTTCAGTATATACGTGGGATGAGCTATGGGTACTTAGGCCAAAAGGATAGCTTACTGAATATCCTTACCCAACTCGTAAAAAATCATCCTGATCATGGGGTTACTCCCCTTGCTCAAAAGACACTAGGATACCTGGTCAAGGGAATCCCTGAAGACACTGGCCTGCCAGAAGGAGGGGGAAGTAATGGTGGGGGAGATGCCTCGCTCAAAGATCCTAAGAATCCGATTTACAAAGGCTTCACGACTGCCGTAAAATCTAAGGAGAAGGTTTTCGTGATCTTGTATGTTGATAAGAAGAACGTATCTAAGGAAGAATTGAAGACGGAGATATCAGATTTCAATAACTCGGAATTCAGTAACAACAACCTTAGGACTTTCGTCTTCCTCTATAAGCAAACTCATTGGTTGCCATACATCGCCAGTTTCAAATCAGTCGAAGAAGCTAAGCGCTACCTGAAATCGCTTAAGGGCAAGGATAACCTAGAAGACTTACTGACTGGTAAAGACAGAATGATGTTTATGTCTCACTCTAACTTCAAGACCGCTTATGGTCAGAAGCGAATGAAAGACTACATGAAGTATTACGAACATATCCTTGAGGAGAAATGGTAACCCTTCTTTATAAAGGTTTCCCATGCAGAATATATCAGAAAAGGAGAGGCAGTAGAGACTGTTTCTCCTTTTTGTTTTCCGCTATTTGACGCAAAGAAATAGGAAAGACCCAGAAGCTTACTGGGGGAATAAGCAAAACTTGGTAGGAGTTAGGTAATTTGGTATTTTGCAGGTAAGAATATGCCATGAAAAATCTAAAGGGCATTTCAACACCTAGGCTTAATATCCATGACCAATCCAACTGTCCTGGACCCAGAGGGGATGAATGAGAAAAGTAAGGAAACCCGCAAAAAGGAGAGCAAGAAACGCTCCTACATGGTTCCAAGGTTAATTTTCCTCGGAATTGTATTGTTGGGATTTCTGGCAGTAATAGGCTTCATTGCTTACTCAGCAACAGATCTCCCTCCATTGGATGAGATTGAAAATCCACAATCCAACTTCTCTACGCAGGTATTCTCAGAAGATGGGGTGATTCTCGATAATTTTTACACAGAAGAAAACCGCGTACCCGTCAGCCTCAATAACATCTCCCCTTATGTGGTAGATGCCTTGATTGCTACCGAGGACGTCCGCTATTATTCTCACTCAGGTGTAGACTATTTGTCGATTCCCGCACTGGTCGTTAGAAATATCTTTAGAGGGACTTCCTCTGGAGCAAGTACCATCACCATGCAGCTCTCGAGAAATCTCTTCAACGCTGTTGGCTCCTCTAACACAGTCAATAGAAAAATCAAAGAGGTTATCGTCGCAGCTATTCTTGAAAAGAATTATACCAAGCAGGAGATTATGGAGGCCTATCTCAATACGGTCAACATATACTCCAATGCATATGGGATAGAAATGGCAGCTCAGCGTTTATTCGGTGTGCCAGCAAGTGATTTGAGTATTGAGCAATCGGCGACCCTTGTGGCTATGTTGAAAGGGCAAGGTGTCTTTGATCCTATCAGAAGACCTGATACGGTTATTTCCAGGAGAAACCAAGTGATTGGGAACATGGTGAAACATGGTTTCTTGAGCTATGAAGGAGCTGAATTAGATAGCCTGTTCAATAGACCCTTGGAAACAGTTAAGCCAGGATATAGCCATTTGCAAGGATCTGCCCCATACTTCCGCGAACATATCAGAAGATTCATGCGTGATTGGTGTAAGAAGAATTCCAAGGAAGATGGAACCCCTTACAACTTCTATACGGATGGATTAAAGGTTTATACGACCATTGACTACAAGCTGCAGCACCACGCTGAACAAGCGGTAAGAGACCATCTTTCCAAGCTTCAGCTTACTTTCGAAAAGTCTATCAAGGGAGCTGAGCCCTATAAATTTACCCCTGCCATCATTGATGATTTGGTTCGTCAGAGTGCCCGTCATGTCATGGCGAGAAAAGCTGGAAAATCCGATGCAGAAATCAGAGAAATGTTTGACAAGCCTGTCAAAATGAAAATTTTCTCTTGGACTGGCGAGATCGATACCGTGATGAGCCCAAGAGACTCCGTGAAGTATTATTCCAAGTTTCTGGAATCAGGGATGGTATCTGTGGATCCATTGACTGGTAAAATCAAAACATGGGTTGGTGGTATTGATTTTAAGTTTTTCAAATACGATCACGTAGCCCAAGGAAAAAGACAGGTAGGTTCTACCTTTAAGCCCTTTGTGTATGGAGTAGCCATGCAAAGTGGGATGGACCCTTGTACAGAAATGCTCAACCAACCATTTACCATTGAGAATGTAAATGGAGATGGAGAGACATGGACCCCCAAAAATGCAACAGGCGAATTCAGTGGACTCATGACCCTAAGGAGAGGCCTCGCTACCTCAACCAATATCATTACCGCTCGTCTAATGGATGCCGTCAAGCCTGTGAATGTAGTTCGTTTTGCAAAGGCATCTGGAATCAAGTCGCCATTGGAGGCCGTTTATGCCCTTTGTTTAGGGACATCTGACCTTTCCGTTCTGGAGTTAACCGGTGCATATGGGACCTTTGTGAATCAAGGGGTTCATATTGAGCCATTTTTCATTTCAAGAATTGAAGACAGAAATGGAAATGTACTTGCCACATTCGGAGGAGAACCAAACACTGCCACCGATCCAAGAACCGCTCATAAAATCATCGAGTTATTGAGAGGAGTTGTGGATGAGGGAACAGCCAGTAGCTTGAGGTCAAAATATAAGTTTACCGCTGAGATGGGAGGTAAAACAGGAACTACTCAGAACCATTCTGACGGTTGGTTCATGGGAGTTACACCTAACTTGGTAACAGGGGTTTGGGTAGGCTGTTCGGATAGAAGAATGCACTTTCCAAGCTTGAAATACGGACAAGGAGCTGAAATGGCGCTCCCAATTTTTGCCAATTTCATGCAAAGCGTCTACGATGACGAAGAGCTTGCATGGGTGCAAGAGAAGTTTCATAAACCTAGAGGGTTTAACCCAGATTTTTCTTGTGGGGAAGGGGACGAAGATGCCCGTATGATGAACCCCAATATGATCAAGCCCCAGCAAGAAGTCATGCCGAGCTCTGACGATTTGGATTCTTTCGATTGATAAAGCTTAGTACATGTGTTTGGAACGAACAGGATATTGGAGGACGATTTCGTCACTCAGGGCCTCTTCGAGTTTGGTGAATCCCAATTCTTCAAAAAAGGCAGCAGCTCCAAGATTGCCTTTAGCATAAGAAGTTCTAATCTCTCGGCAGGAAATTTTTCTTTCAAGCATAGCAATCATCTGTGTAACCGCAGCAAACCCAATACCTTGGCGTTGATGGGCTTGATCGATCACGACTCTTGAAATCCAGCAGATACCTCCAAAATCACCATACATAATCATGCCGACCATTTCTCCTTTGTGCTCAATGCCAAAAGGGAATAGATTCTCAAACTTGGCCTGTGCCAATGAATATAATACAGATGGGGTATATGCCTCCTGTTCTGGAGCTAGTTGGATTCGGGTACAAAGTTCCCAATTGTAGCGGTCAAGGGCGATGATTCTTGTGAATGACATGTCTGTGTATATGGAGGGAGATCCTAAAAAGTCCCATTTGCTCAAAAGTAAGCAAGTATGAATAAAAATGCTGTTTCCTCTCCAAATTATATTTTCTTCGGCTTAATCTTTCAAAACTTGGGATCAAAGAATACTGTTTCTCCCGATTTTGAATCGGTTAACCTCTTTTCATAAAGATTTTTGAGTTCCTCTGGTACACTGGCTTGGTCTTTAACCCAAAGGAAGGTCAACTTCTCATCCTTGATAAAGGAGATTTGCATGTTGAGGATTTGTTCTGGGGTTTCTAAGTCTCTTTGGGCGCCATATTGAAAGAAGTAAGTTGAGGGTAATAAGGCCGCTTTTTGCCTCTCAAAATATGGATCTCTTTCTGGGATCTGAAACAGCGTGAGGGTATGGGTCATGTTTCCGAAATGAAGGAAGTTTGTTGCAAAGCCTTCAAAATCTGTGTTGGGATTCAAGGACCAAGCAGAAGTATAGATTGAGAAATCGGTGTAGTACCTACCTCCAAATCCTTTGAGTTCGTCCTTATTTTCGACTAAGGAGGTTAAAAATTCCTTGCTATAACGTTGCAGTCTAATGGCTTTGATACTGTCTTTGGGACGTACCTCCAGTCCCAAATTTATAGTGAAGAAAACAAGAAAAACACAAACGAGAATTTTGGAGACTAGATGTTGACTTTCTTTCCAGATCATTGCGATCACAATAGTAGATACTAAGACCTGAATCGGATATTCAATCATGGAGTTTACCTGAACCCCATCTACAATAAAATGAAGAAATGCTCCGCCTATTACACCCGCAATACTGACTAGAATAGCAATAATCCAGTATTTTTCCCCTGAAAAGGAGATTTTATCTTTAAACAGATAGGGGAGGAAAATGAGCGCTAACACAGGGATTAAAAATGGAAGCCAATCAAGCCCCATGAAAATCATGGTCTGGATAAATTCCTTTATAGCAGGTAGGGTTTGGTAATACTCGACTACAGAAAAAGACTCACCTAATTTGCCTTCCCCAAAGTCAGATTGTTGCATCACTTTAAAAGCTAGGATACCAAGGAACCCAAGGAATGAGGCAAATACGATAGGCAAAGAATAGTTATATGTTTCTTTAAAAATGAATCTATTGCACAAAGGGATAAGTACATATAGTCCTAGTACGATGGGCAGAAAGCCGATATTAATGGCAATCAAACCAGATATGATGATACAAAATTCATTTAGGTCTTTTTTGATAAGTGAAAAATAAGCCAAGGAAACTATAACAAAGGCGAGTATGAATTTTTTTTGGGCAAAAAGAAGACTTGGGTGGATTTTATAAAAGGTGGGAAGAAACTCAGAGATAACTCCTGCTCCCATCAGTGGAAAGGCAATCCAAAGGAGGCTATACCATTTTTTTGTACCAAAGGTATTTTCTAATAGCGCAAGAATGGTGATAAACATGAGCGCGTTAAGAATTGGGAGGGTCACATATCCAAAAATATAGACCAAAGGGAAACTGCCAAATAAACTGTAGAAGCTTGTAAACCAGATTTCAACCCAATGATAGGGAGAGAAACCAAGATTTTCTGGACTGTTATACCAATCATATTGAAAGGCCTCCTTCCCAGTTACAGAAATAAATTCAGCTAGGATGGAATAATAGATATTGTCTCTATTAATGGAAAAGAATGGCCAATCCAGAAATACATTGGTAACTAAAACCTGAAGAAGGAAAAAGGCTAATCCTAGGATGATTAATATTCCAAGAGAGCCTAAATTAAGGTAGTGGCTTAGAAGTTTTTTGTCCTGCTCAAAGGAACTTTCCGACTCTATTTTTTGCTTATTCCAAAGCAAAAGACCTGCCATTAGGACAAACAATAAATTCAGCGTATTTCCATAGGCAAACACTACCGAAGCGAACGTACTGACACCGATAAAGCCTAAAAAAAACTGAATCAGAATTAAGCGAATGGGCTTATCAGAATGGAATTGGTAGGAATATAAGAGGATGCCACCTAATGTATAAGTTAACAGAAGGGTCAGCACGAAAATACAGGCGAGGATGAGGAGGCTCATAGGTGTAGAATAAGGGTTGTTTTACAATTTTAGGCTAAGGTTTTTAAACCCGATTTTACTTGTTCGACGACATACATCTGTTGGTTTTCTTCTAATTCGTAATAGAAAGGAAGACGTACCAAGCAATCGGCGAATCTGTTGCAGTTTGGCAACTCCCTTCCATCATGTTTATCCTTATAATAAGGGCTCTCGTGAAGAGAAAGGTAGTGGAAAACAGCATATACCCCATTACTTTTTAGGTCTGAGATTAATTTGTTTCTAATTGATGGCGTGTGACAAACCAGATAAAACATATGAGCATTATTGGATGCATAATCTGGGATATGCGGTAATTTGGCGATTCGCTCAATTTCAATCTCATGAAAGGCTTCATAATAGGTTTGCCAGATTTTATGTCTCTTAGCCTGAATTTGGTCTAAGTTCTCCAACTGCGCATACAAAAAGGCTGCAATTACTTCAGATGGGAGGAAGGAAGAGCCGATATCTACCCATCCATATTTATCCACCTCTCCTCTAAAGAAGGCAGATCTATTGGTGCCTTTTTCCCAGATGATTTCAGCCCGCTCTACAAATCGTTCGTCATTGATGGCTAAAAGGCCTCCTTCTCCAGCGATGATGTTCTTGGTTTCATGAAATGAAAAAGCAGCCAAGTGCCCGATCCCGCCTAGTGGTTTTCCTTTGTAGAATGATTGTACAGCTTGTGCCGCGTCCTCAACTACAAAAATCCCATTTTCCTCCGCCATTTGCATGATAGGATCCATGTCACAGGCAACTCCTGCATAATGGACAACAACGATAGCCTTGGTTTTTGAATTGATATTTTTTCGAACCTCCTCAGGATCCATGTTGGGCTCATTTGGAAGGCTATCGACAAACTTGATGGTGGCACCTCTTAGAACAAAGGCATTAGAAGTGGATACAAATGTATAAGAAGGCATAATAACTTCATCTCCCTCCTTGATATCGAGGAGAATGGCAGCCATTTCCAATGCATCTGTACACGAGGTAGTCAACAAGGTTTTTCTGAATCCGAAGGTATTCTCAAAAAATGCTTGGCATTTCTTGGTATAAATACCATTTCCAGAAATTTTTCCTGAATAAACAGCCTGATAAATATAATGGGCCTCTTTTCCTGTCAGATAGGGTTTGTTAAATGGGATATTCATAGTGCCGCAACATTTTATGAAGTGTTTCAAGGAGAAAATAGGAACTAGAGGAAGCAGTATCTGGATTTATAAGGGCAGGTAAAAAGTTTTCTCAGGATGAATTTTAGCATCTTTCCTGATCAAAACGCTAAACTCAAAAGGCATGTAATCATTTTTTAGGACCACATTCCGGTCGATGGAGTATGCCAAATTCAATATCTCAGCAGGATCCGCATGATAAGTGTGATCTAATTCGTAGTCCACTTTGTTTGACAGAAAGTTAACGCCAATACCTCTTTTTGTTATTTCATCAAACTTTTCAAAGGCTCTTTTGATAAAACTGAAGTTATCTTCCAACTTGAAATTAAATACGCCAGAAGAAAGAACCACATCAAATTTTCGGTCAAACGCTATATCAAATATATCTCCACAAATAAATTCAGCCTTAGGATAGCGTTCTCTCCCAACCTTGATCAGGTCCTCATTGATATCAATTCCTGTGTATTTGAATGATACGTCCTTAGCTTCCAGAAATCCATAGAGATCACCAAATCCACAGCCAAAATCGAGAATATGCATTCCATTCAGGTCCCATGAATCCGTAAATACCTCAAACCGAAGAGCACCGCGCTCTTTATTCCAGCCTAGCGTTTTTGGGGAATAACCATGCTCAGCTAACCTGTTGGAATACCTGTCAATGGTCTCTTGTATCTCTTGTTTATTCATGATCTTTCTTACGATAAAAATCCCTAGCATTGTGGAATAAAATCCCTTCTATCTCCTCTTTCTCTTTATTCAATTCTGTCAGTATTCCCTCTAGAATTTCTAATTGAAAACGAGCATGGGCAAAGGGGTAATCGGTTCCGAAAAAAATCCTTTCGGATGGAAAAAATCTGCATACTTTTTTCAAATCCGCTGCCAATGATGAATCATAAAGATATTGGAGGGAGAATGACAACTCCATGTATACATTCTCTAGCGGCTTCAGATGGAAAAAATATTTGAGGATATCATAACCTCCTGCATGCGCAGCCACAAATTTCCTCTTGGGGAAAGTGGTTGCAAGTTTTATAAGTCCAGCTAATGAAGGTTGACAATCTAATTCAGGCCCGAAAGGAAAGGCATCATAGATAATGGGAATATCATCTGATGCCAAGGCCAGCTTTTCAATGAGTTCTGGTAAATCTTCCTCCCGCCATCCTTGAAGTCGATTGTGAATTTTGTAAGCACTTATGTGCTGAGCTTTACCTTCCTGTAAGACAAACTCAAGATTATCTTTGATATCAAATATCAAGCTTGCCTCAAAGGAAGGGTATAGATGCCTGAGCTCTTGATAGGAAGAGACATAGTTATATATGACATTCCCCCCATCAATTTCAAGTTGATAAGAATCCATGCCTGACTCCACATGTAGGTGAGCATCATAGATCATAGTCAAGGATGTATAGATTCAACTTGTGGTTCAAGTCCGACAATGAGTGTCTGCTCGATCTGGGCAAGGGTTTGTTGGATTTCCTGCTGGCTATTCGCCAGAATAATAACAAAGCCCTGTCTACTCCTGTCATCACCCGCCATTTTGATTACTTCTCCCACTTCAAACTCTAGGTCAATGGTATGAATCAGGTCGTGATTTCTTAATTCCTCAAGTCCTTCTATGGAAGTAACAATGCCTGCGGGAAACTCAAAGAAATGTAAAATGGCATGTTTAGGATTCTCAGCTGTCTTAAGTTTTGTATTCTGCCCTTCTTGGTTAATCAGTTCGTGGTACAGCAATTCATAGACATCCAAACCACTTATCCAAGGAACAATATCTGAAGGGATTAATGAACCCCCTCCTCTCGCTGCATGCTCAACTAACCAAAAATCTTCCTGATCCGGATCGACTATATATTCTGCATGGGTGATGGCTGTTTTTAAGCCTGATCCTTGCACATAATCGTCATTGAAGGCAATTATTTTTTCGAGGAGGTCCCCCGGTAAAGTTGAGGGGTAGATTAAGTCTGACGCAATTCCCGTACGGAAGTGCTTTTTATCGCTGATGGCCAAGGTCGTATGAACTCCATCTAAACAAAGGCCTTCGACGGTGATCTCCTGACCAAAGCAAAACTGCTCTATGATCACAGAGCCATCTTTTGAATGCTTGAGGGCTTCCTCCAAATACTCTTTTTTATAATCAGAAGGGGCGTCCAATTTCACGATACCTCTACTCGACTGTGCATCAACAGGCTTCAAGATCATTGGAAACTCAGCCTTAGAGAGAATGTGGTTAACTTCTTCTTGAGTTTTGGCCTGGTGAAAGGAGGGAAAATGCCCTTTCCCTAATCCTGCTAGGTATGATCGAGAAATGTATTTATTTGAAAATTTTAGGATAGCCTCTGCGTCATTGATAGCCAATCCCAAGGCTTCTGATACCTCTGCTACTGAATTAACTGAAACGTCCGTTTGATCTGATATGACTAAGGAGATAGTGAGCCCTAATGCCTTAACTTCCTGAAGAATGCCCTCTACATCTTTGACATCCTTTTGGATGAATACATCAGCATACTGTACGCAGCGTGAGGTAGGATAGGGGTCAACCAAGGCAATTTTGTGTCCCTTCTGGAACTTCAGAAATGTTACAAGTGGCTCTTGCCACCTTCCTCCTGCCAGAAATAGAATCATGGACTCCTTCATGTTCTTCTGCTTAGTAATTCTTGATTTCCTCAATGATATAATTGGGCCTTCCCTTGACTTCGTGGAACAGTTCTCCAATGTACTCTCCAATGATACCGAGGATGAGCATAATGATCCCTCCAATAAAGAATTGGGAAACAATAAGTGAGGTATAACCCGGAACTGGAATGGAGAAGATCAGGTTTTGGAAAATGTAGAAGATGCCAAAACATATAGAAATGAAGGCACATATCGCTCCTAGATAAACCCCCGTTGCCAGAATTCTGGTAGAAAAGCTTAATATTCCAAGGCGGGCTAATTTGATCATTCTCATGAAGTTATAATTGGAATGACCG
>JBCBVV010000085.1:0-14101 GCA_039817415.1 Bacteroidota bacterium | reverse complement strand
CCTGGTGCACCTATCTCAGTTGTAAACTGTGTAGCTGACGCGGGAACAATTACAGCTGACTTTAGCCAAGTATCTTTGGTAGGCGGTTCTGCTTCTTTGAGCGCAACGCCTGATGGCAACATCAATGTACCAGCTGGATACTCTGTGATCTATGTATTGACTTCTGGTTCTGGTTTGGTGATTGAGCAGGTAAATACTACACCTGACTTCACGGTATCAGCTACTGGTGATTATACCATCCATACCTTAGTCTTCAATGGAGACAGCAATAGTTCTGATTTCCTAGACCTCTCTGTAGTTCAGTTTGGAACCACAACCGGTGTAGATGTCTTGAATCTTGTTACTGCGAATGGCATTTGTGCTTCACTTGATGTTCCTGGAGCCCCTATTTCAGTTGTAAACTGTGTAGCTGATGCTGGAACAATAACAGCATTGAATAGCAATTCCTCTCTACTTAATGGCCAGGCCATTCTTACGGGAGTTCCTGATGGTAACATCAATGTGCCAACTGGTTACTCTGTGATCTATGTATTGACTTCCGGTACAGGATTGGTCATTGAGCAGGTGAATACGATGCCTACCTTTGCCGTAACCGACACTGGTCTGTTTACGATTCACACCTTGGTTTACAATGCCGATAGCAACAGTTCCGACTTCCTCGACTTGTCTATCGTTCAATTTGGAACGACTACAGGTGTCGATGTCCTGAACCTTGTAACGGCAAATGGAATCTGTGCCTCGCTTGATGTGCCTGGTGCACCCATTACTGTCTTTGAGTGTACAGCAGATGCAGGAACCATTACTCCTGATTTCTCATCAGTTTCTTTGATGAATGGTTCTGCTACGCTAACAGCAACACCTGATGGCAATATCAATGTACCAGCTGGATACAATGTCCTGTATGTATTGACTAGCGATTCAAACCTTGTTATTCAGCAAGTAGATACGCTACCAAGCTTCACGGTAACAGCTCCTGGGCTTTACACTATTCATACGCTGGTTTACAATCCAGATACCTCTTCCCTGAACTTCCTCGACTTGTCAGTAGTAGTTCCTGGTGTTACAACTGGGGTAGATGTGCTTAACTTGATTGCAGCGAATGGAATCTGTGCTGATTTGGATGCTGCAGGTGCGCCAATCGATGTAGTAGGGATGCTGCGCTTCACCTTCTTCAACGTGAGAGGAGATCTTTCTTCCATTCAACCATCTGCAAAGTTGATTTGGGGAATTGAAGGATCTGAGCAAGGCGGAAAATTAGGAATCGAAAAATCTCAGGATGCCGTTGTCTTCCAGAATATTGGCAATATCCGAGTCAATAGAACAGAAGCAAATGAGGTCATCTTTGACTACAACGATTCCAACATTTTTGGTGGAGACACTTACTACCGTATCAAGTACAACAGCGTAACGGGAGGTGTATTGTACTCCGATCTGTTCAAGTTTAACGATGCTGGAGGACTCCAGCCAGTGCTTGAAGCTTTTCCAAACCCTGTGGTAAACAGCTTGAAATTTACCGTTCAGAATATGGGTACAGTAAACTACACAGTTACTGATCTATCTGGAAAGGTATTCCTGCAAGGACAGGTAGACTTTGATACAGAGAATGAAATGCAACTTGATTTGAGCAATCTTTCTCCTGGTGTATACAACCTTCTGGTTCGTGATATCGAATCTGGGCGTAGCCAGGTAGCTAAGTTGATCAAGCAATAAATAGAAGAGGCTGTAACACACTTACAGCCTCTTCCCTAACTCTCAACTTTATATGTTCATATGGGAAAATCCTTATCGGGTTTTCCCATTTTTTCTTGGTCCATGAATCGCTTGATTTCCTGTAAGGGATCCTTTGAAACACGAATAACCAAATCTCTGCCCTCACTCATATTCATAACTGCTTCGAAGCTATCCATCTCCGAACTCAGCCATGCTTTGACAGTATTCTTGGGTATGTGTATGGTTAGTTCGTTGGCAATCAATGTTGTATGTAGGTCCTCGTAAGAATGGCTGGTCTTTATGCCGTAGATAAATTTATCTCCAAATGATTCGCCAAATACAACAGATTCCTGAACTTCATTGTGCTCTCTAAATCTTTCTAGATCTTCAAGAGAAACAATCAAATGGATGTAGTTATCTTTAAGAATCAGTTGCATATTCAATTGGTTTGATTCTAGCTCACATCTGACTATTTTTCAAATGGAATAGCTATTATCACCTAAACTAGGACTATAGATTGAAAATTTCCAGCATGAGAATTAAGTTATTAGCCTTCGGGATAGCCAGAGATATAATTGGGGGAACTGAAAAGGACTTTAACTGGACAGGAGAGGCTACTGTAGGGGGATTGAAAGAGGCGCTTTTGAAGGAATTTCCTGCCTTTGTTGATTTGGCTAGTCTTAGGATTGCCGTAAATGAAGCCTATGCAGAGGATGAAACCCCAATAAGCACCAGCGACGAAATTGTTTTGATACCACCTGTAAGTGGAGGATGAAAATGGAAAAGGAATTTAAAATACTCGCTCACCCCCTTCAATTGGAGGAAATCTATCAACATACGAAGTCTCCCTCCGCTGGGGCAGTGGATATTTTTGTGGGAACAGTAAGGAATCAAACAAAGGGAAAAACAGTTGTACGCCTTGAATTTGAGTCCTACAAGCCTATGGCTATCAAAGAAATCGAGCTGATCGCAGAAGAAGCAGGGAGAAGATGGCCCATTGAAAAAATAGTCGTTCATCATAGAGTAGGTACCCTACAGATCGGAGAAATTGCAGTTATCATCGCGGTCTCTACACCACATAGAAGGGCTTCATTTGAAGCATGTAAATATGTGATAGATACCTTGAAAGAAACAGTTCCCATCTGGAAAAAAGAGATATTTGAGGATGGCGAAGTCTGGGTAGCTGCCCATCCTTAACCCAACATCTAACCTTCAGACACAACATGAGCAAATTTTCCAACCTTGACATTCCCAATTGGGTCAAACTGCATATTTTATTTTTCTTCAATGAAGCCAGAACCGTAGAGGAGCTAAGATCTGATGAGATTTCTGACCATTCGAAGGAAGATGGCAGTGGATATACCTTAGGAGAAACCGTTGCACAGCGTATTCTTGATACAAAAAACAGCCTGAGAGGAAGGCGGTTCCAAACCTTTGACCAGCTGGATGATATCAAAGGGCTAGGGGAAGATAAGATAATGGACTTGGCAAAGAGCTTGGGAGTACCAGCAGCCGAGCGATTCAAAAGAAATTTATATGATGAAGAGGAGCCGATTCTCTACAGTAATTTTATCCTAAACTACCATAGTTATTATGAGGCGGACCGTGATAAGTTTCTGGAATTGACCAGAGACGAAGAGGCATTTAAGAAGGTCGTGGGAAAGCTGGTGTCAGAACTATCTCTGGAAAATGGCTACAAAAAGGGAGAAGCAAATTCGGAAATTGAAAATCTGAAAGACCGCTTTGTAGATAGCTACCTATCCGGTTTTCTAGGTTCTTATGCCTTTGCTCTATGGTTTATGCATTTTGACGAAGACAACTGGTTTTCTTTTGAAAGAATACATAGCCCGATTGAACCCTACCTAAACGCTTATCCCAAGTATGATATGCGTCTTGAATTGCGTCTGATCAAAGGATTTCAACAGGCCGGAACGCTCGCAGGTGGCATTGCTGTGAACGATTTACCTGTCGTAGTCAATCATGCAGAGCAAGTCATCACGATATGGTCTGGTCAACTGAATGATTAGGAGCGTTTTCATTCTCCTGTGAGGGGATATATATTCCGACCAGGACAAGCATAATGAGAAACAAGGCTAGGACCAACAAAAGGGCCATTCGTAGACCAAAAGCATCTCCTAAATATCCAATTAAAGGGGGACCTACAAAAAAACCTGAATAGCCAATAGTGGTTGCCATGGCGATGCCTACACTAGGGGATACGCCTGGAGTATTTCCTGCTGTGGAATAGACAATTGGCACCACAGTGGAAAGGCCAATTCCTATGATAAAGTAACCCAATAAAGCCCATTCGAATGAGGCAAAGAAAAGCGTCAATCCTAGTCCTACGAAAGCTAGGATGGAATCAATGATGAGCAGGTTCCTTTTGCCTAATTGATCGGTAAGCCAGTCGCCGATAAAGCGACCTAGTGTCATAGCCACGGCAAATACCCCAAAACCAATGGCACTTTCAAAGTCCGTTCTGCCAACCACCTTACTCATGAATATGGCTGACCAGTCAGACATGGCTCCTTCTCCAATCATCCCACAAAAACTAATGATTCCAAGTGGAAGGATTGCTTTTGTTGGAAGCCTAAAGCCTTCGTCCTTACCATCTTCTGACTTCTCCTCAGGACCATCTTGAATCAAGTAGCGGTAGGAAAAAATAAGGACAGTAGCACTCAAACTCGCCATGGCCATAAGGTGCATCAGAAGGGCTATGTCAAATCTTGCAAAAATGGCACCCACACCTGCTCCTATGGCCATTCCAATACTAAAAATAGCATGAAAGGAGGACATGATCGCCTTGCCATACTTTCGCTCTACCAAGACCGCTTGACCATTCATCGCTACATCCATGGCCCCTGTACTCAAGCCAGTGCAGTATAAAATGAGGCCAACCAAGTAGATATTGGGATAAATAGGAATCAAGGAAACAAAAAGGCAAAATGTAAGCCCAGTAAAAAGAATGATCTTTTTGGTACCCATTTTGGTGGTTAGCCATCCCGTAAAAGGCATGGCGGTCAATGCACCAAGAGCAGCAACCAATAGCAGATTTCCAAGATCAGAATTGCTTAGGCTTAGAAACCTCTGGATTTCTGGCAATCTGGAGGTCCAGTTGGCAAAAACAAAACCATTAACAAAAAATAGGGCAGATACAGCCAAGCGGTTCTCTCTCATGTCCTAGCTTGATTTAATGGGGTGAAGGAATAGCATTTATTAGCAAATTCCTAAACCACCAGCAGATTATCTTTCAATTAAGGGAATTCAATTTGGATATGATGATCTTGATTTACCCAATTTTAATGTTGGTTTTCGTATAGAGGGCAAATGAAGGATACATGTGTTGTAGGAAGTAGGAACTTCCCGTCATTCAAGCTGTAAGTACAGCAATTGTAAAGAAAATTCATCCTAATCTCATCTCTTGCCTACATCGGGATACATGCTAGTATTCTTGCATTTTCCCATTTCTTCCTGGTCATTCGTTGGGGGTTATTATTTGGTATGCTAAATTCCATCAATAGATACTATCTTGTTGCAGCATTTTGTCAGCCCATTCGTCTATAATAAAGGGTAGATTGACGCTAGAAAATTAGCTGACTTTGGTTCGATACTTCCATGAAAAAACTTCTCATCCTATTTATTCTAATCGTTGCCATCCTTCCCTTGCAAGGACAATCCTTGTATAGGATGTCTGCCAGCCTGAATGTGCTCAAGCGAGGGATACAAGGCAACCTAGAGTATATGCTCACTTCTCGTCAGAGCCTCATGGTGTCTGGAGGCTTTCGGTCCACTTTTTATAGCCCTTTCGCCCCAGATGTAGAGCTCCATTATCGCCTTCGCTTAGGAGCCAAACGGTTGCTTCCTTCCATAAGCAGAGGCTTTATGCTATCTATTTATGGTGGCTATGAACCTAACAATGGCCTCATAAATGGTTTCTCAGGAGTAAATTATAGGTATTCCCAAATGAATCTTGGTGTATTGCTGGGGTATAGGGCCTTGATTGGAAAGAAAAAGAACTGGTTCATCGAGCCCAATATCGGATTTCAAGGAAATAGGTCATTGATTCAAATTCCTGAATGGATAGGAGACGATCAATTTTTCTTTTTTCGACCCTCAATTTTGGGAGAGAACGGAACATACAGGCCAGGCTATGTCGTGTTTACCATTAATATTGGAGGAAGCTTCTGGCGAGTCAACAAAAGTATGAGTGAGTTATGACAACAATTAACATGACCCATATCAAATGGATCCTTGTTTCTTTCGTAATCATCCTTTCTTCTTGTGAAGGGCCATTTGTATTTGAAGCAAGGTCAGAAGTAGACTTGAGCCAAATTTCTGAAGGGAAAGTATTCATTTCTACCCAAGTAGGAACCAACTCTCTTTTTGCCAATACTGAAACAGGAGAGGTGCTCAATGTCCCCACTCCTAATCAGGGAGGAGGAGCCTCAGTAGACCTCGTCAATGAAGTTATCTACGGAACCAATTCGAGTGGGAAACTCTACAAAGCTGCCATAGAGGATTGGAAATGGGAATTTACAGGAGACAGTCTTGGATTTCAGATTACCCTAACGCAAATCAGCCCAGACGGCAAAAGATTATACTTTGGGGATTTTGGCAGCGCCTTTCCTAGTCTTAAATTTTTAAACTTGGAAGAGGGATTCACCACGACAGTAGGTACAAATCTTTCTTTTACGCCCTTCGCTATCAATCCTGTAGGCGGAAAACTGGCGACAGTGATTGATGGAAGAGGGATAGAATTGAATGCTATATTTCTGATCGATCCAGAAGATGGATCTCAGGTGAGGCTCGTAACGGGAAAGGATATATCCTCTGACCCCAATTTTATCATTTCTACCTCATTCATTGGATTGAAGTGGTATCCTGACGGAAATAAACTCGCATTTTGGGATTTTGCTGAATCAAAATTAGGGATAATCGACATCGCTACTAGAAACTTAAGCTATATAGACCTTGGGGGGGAACTCTTTAACCCTAGTTTTGCCTTCTCTCCAGATCTTAGCCAACTGATTTTCTCAAATGATCAAGATCTTTTTGTAGCGGATTGGCAGGATGGTCCAACTCCTTCTGTAAGTAATATTCAACTTTGGCTCAATCTAAGGGAAACCACAGCAGTAGAAAGATCCTTTGCCGATAACGTTGTCCAAATCTTTTGGTGGAGATGATGGAGCATAAAAGGCTACCTTTTTCTAACAAATGAAGGGAAATCTATATCATTTTTGAAAAAACGTAATAAAATTCCTTCATATTTGGGTACAAACGAAGAGTCATGTTCTTTGTCTAGGTAACAGCTCTTTGTTGAGCAGACACACCAAGGTTCTATTACGTATGAAAAAGTTTTTCTTCCCAACCATTGTCCTTTTGGGCATGCTATCAATTGCCGCTGGAACAATTGATCTCGACAATTTATTTCCGTATTCCAGCACCCCAGTTCCCAATTATATTCTAAAGGACAATACCCCCCCATTTAATATAATTGACAATCAAACTGCTACCCTAGGCCGAGTTTTGTTTTATGACAAAAACCTGTCAGCTAATCGTGCCATTTCCTGTTCCTCTTGTCACCAGCAAGAATTTGCCTTTTCCGATACAAATGCTGTAAGCTTTGGCCTGACGGGAGGTCTTACAGGTAGGCATTCTATGCGACTGGCTAATAGCCGTTTTGGAGATGAAGATAGGTTTTTCTGGGATGAAAGAGCTGCTACCCTAGAAGACCAGGTAACCCAGCCCATTCAGGATCATGTTGAAATGGGTTTTAGTGGCGAAATGGGAGATCCAGATCTGGATTCCTTATTGAGAAGACTCGAAGGCATTGATTATTATGGTCGTTTGTTCCACTTGGTCTATGGAGATAGCACGGTAACAGAGGATCGTATCCAACGTGCCTTAGCTCAATTTGTCCGCTCCATTTATTCCTTTGATTCAAAATTTGACTCAGGTTTTGCGATGACCAATAACCTCGCAATGCCCTTTCCTAATTTTACCCAAGAGGAAAACAATGGAAAAAGACTCTACATTCAGGCAGTTGGTCAAGGGGGAGCAGGTTGCCAGGTTTGTCACAGAGCCCCCGAATTTGACATTGACCCCAATTCAAGAAATAATGGAGTGGTAGGTGTATTTGGGGATAGTACAGCCATCGATATTACCATTACCCGTTCTCCAAACCTCAGAAACCTAGTCAATCCTTCCGGCGTACTCAATGGAGCGCTCATGCATGATGCGAGTTTAACATCACTCGAAGCGGTGATTGATCACTATGATAGCGTAGCCGTTGTGGCTGGTAATACAAACCTTGACCCAAGGCTAAATGGAGGCCCAGGTGGTCCTGGAATGCCACCTGTACCAAGAGTCCTTAATCTTGCTCAAGCAGAAAAAGATGCTTTGGTCGCTTTTCTGAAAACCTTGACTGGTCGCGATATTTACACCCATGAAATGTGGTCTGATCCCTTCGATGAACAAGGTGATTTGGTCCTTCTTCCAGAGGAGATAGCTACTTCTATCGCTGTGATTGATCAAGAGGTCAAGATGTATCCCAATCCAGCCACTTCCTTTGTGTCAGTAGATTTTGAGGGCCTTGAGCAGGAGCTAAGCATCTATAGCATAAATGGTCAATTGATGCAGAAAGCGACTATATTTTCAGGGCAAAGGGTAGATGTAAGCTCCTTTCAAAGAGGCCTTTATCTGCTGGTTTTAGAGGGGAATGGAAGCAAAGTATCTCAAAAAATATTGTTGAGGTAGGAGGAAGGATTAAGAAAAATAAAAGATCTGTCCAAGGAGGAGAATCATCCTTATATGGACAGATCTTTTTTTATGAATTTGTAAGAAAATCCGTTATTGGCGAAAAGGACAAATTATATGGAAGAGCAATCTCAGAAATACGAAAGCATCCATTATCACACATACTTGGGACTGGACAAGATTTTGACAGCCCAAGCTCCTCGCTCTGAACTTTTCCAGGACGTGGAGGCACATGAGGAAATGTTATTCATCATTGTGCACCAGAGTTATGAGATTTGGTTTAAGCAGATTCTACATGAGTTGGATTCAGTAGTAGATATGTTTCACCACGACAAAGTGGATGAAATGAACATCGGAACCGCCGTGATCAGGTTGGACCGCGTAAAAGAAATCCTACAACTCCTGATTGACCACATTGGGATCATGGAGACGATGACACCCATGGATTTTCTTGATTTCCGCAATCTCCTCATTCCAGCTTCTGGTTTCCAATCCTATCAATTCCGAAAAATTGAAAACATTCTTGGTTTACCCAATGATCAAAGGATGACCTACGGGAATCGCCACTATGGAGCAGATTTTAGTGAAGTTCAAAATGAAGAACTAGAGTATATCGCCAAGGAGTGGAACCTATTTATGGTAGTGGAGGATTGGCTGGAGAGAACCCCTTTTCTGAAGTTCAAGGATTTTCAGTTTTTGGATTACTACAAAAAGTCCTTGGAACGTATGGCATACAACCAAAAACAAGCCATTGAACGGGCCAACTATCTGAGTGATGAGGAAAAGGCTTTCAGACTTCGTATGGTTGGAAGTTCGGATTCTTTTTACCAATCTATCTTGAATCCTGAGGTTCATAGGAAAATGGTGGCAGAGGGCAAACAGCGCTTAAATTATCCTGCAACCTTGGCCGCTTTGATGATCAATCTTTACAATGAGGAGCCTTTGCTTCACCTCCCTCATCGCTTTTTGTTGGCGATAGTGGATATAGACGAGCTATTGACAAATTGGCGCTACCGACACGCTCAAATGGTCTTGCGTATGCTGGGAAGAAAAGTCGGAACGGGTGGATCAAGTGGGCATGATTATCTACGTGAAACGGCCGCAAGGCACAAAATTTTTACAGATTTACATAACATCTCCACGCTATTGATCCCTAGATCAGAATTGCCAGAGCTACCAGCTGACTTGAAAAAGGAACTTGGATTTTATTACACAAGCTCAAAAGACAAGTACTGATGGAAGTTTCAAGTTAATCTCATAATATCAGAATGAGTCATTTCTAGTAAGAGATGACTCATTTTCTTTGATGAGAAATCCTTTTGTGCAAAAATCTGTTTACTATGAAGGCTAAGAGAGCGTATATTGTAAGAAATGGTAGCATTCTCAATGCTTCTATTTTACACCAATATTGCTAGATAAAACTGCTTCAGCATGAAAATTAATGGACATTCCCATTTGCTTCCTTATCCGGAGCAGATTCCTGACTTCATGAAAGAAAAAGAAATCTTCTGGATTGATGAGGATAGAAAATACATGCTACAAAAGGGATGGAAACGACCCATAACAGATTCCTCTTTTTTCCTCAATGAAAAAATGGACTGGATGGCTCGGCATGATATTGACCATGCAGTCGTCCTGAATCTTTCCCAATTGTATGGAAACGGCCTTCGCTTGGAGGACATGAAGAAGGTTCTTCGCTTTCAAAATGACTTCAATGCACAGACTCAAATAGAAAATCCGGATAAATTTACCTGCGGATTTGTCGTTCACTGTGGATACGTAAGAGGGGCTCTGTGGGAAATTGAGCGTTGTGTGGAAGAATTGGGCCTTAGGGTACTTTGTTTGCCAACCCATTTTATGGATTCCATTGGAGAATGGAGATCTGTTTTTGATGAAGAAACTCAACCCATTTTTGAGCTAGCCAATTATTACAAATTGGCCGTTGAAATCCATCCTTATGATGGAGAAAAATTCATCAAGCTTGCCAATACGGCTTGGAGGTTTCACCTTGTTTGGATGCTTGCCCAATGTGCAGATGCTTATCATTTCTACACCTTGCAGGGCTATCACGAAAAGTTCCCAGATATTCGAGTATGTTTTGCCCACGGAGGGCAGCTCGCTCAAATTAACCTAGGAAGAAGAATCCAAGGCTTTGACGGAAGACCTGATTTGTTTCAGGGTCAATATCATCCTAGAAAAGCTGTCGGCCATCCTAATATTTTCTTCGATACACTTGTCCATGACTGCGATTCCTTCGAATTGATGGTAAAGCGTCAGGGAGGTACAGATCAAATCATACTAGGCTTGGATGATCCCTATCCTTTGGGAGAAATGGAAAGCACACCGCAGTCCTCCTATCCAGGTAAATTACTGGATTTGGCACTAGAGCGTGAGATCATCAACAATGAATCCCACGATGAAATTTGGGCGGACAATGTTCTCCGCTGGTTAGGAGGAGATTATGGAAAGGATTTGCAACAAAGACTGATTGCTAAAAAGCATGAAAAGAACAATTGACCTGAAATACGAGGATTCGTTGAGCTTCGCTCAATACATGGACCATATTGATCCCATTTCTATATTCCGTACGAAGTTTCACCTGCCCAAGAGAAGCAATGGGGAACCCATGATTTATTTTTGTGGGAATTCTCTTGGTTTGCAGCCTATTACAACTAGGGCAAAAATCGATCAGGAATTAACAGACTGGGAGAATCTGGGGGTTGAGGGCCATTTTCACGCCAAGAATCCATGGATGCCTTATCATGAGTTCTTAACGGAGGCCATGGCCAGGGTAGTAGGTGCCAAGCCTATGGAAGTGGTTGTCATGAATACCCTTTCGGTCAACCTGCATTTGATGATGGTGTCTTTTTACCGCCCTACTCCCCAGCGTAAGAAGATTCTGATAGAATATGATGCCTTTCCTTCAGACAAATTTGCCGTAGCTTCTCAGGTTCGGTACCACGGTTATGATCCTGCCTTGAATGTAATTGAATTGAAAGCTAGAGAAGGCGAAACTCTTCTCAGAATAGAAGACATTGAGGAGGTGATTGAACGTGAGGGAGAACAAATCGCCCTTATTCTCTTAGGAAATACAAATTACTATACGGGACAGTTTTTCGACATGAAGAGGATCGCAGAACGCGGTCATGCCAAAGGTTGTATCGTAGGCTTTGATTGTGCCCATGGTGCTGGCAATGTGGAGTTGAACTTACATGACTCAGGAGTGGACTTTGCGATGTGGTGTTCCTACAAATACCTAAACTCAGGACCAGGTAGCTTGGGGGGATGCTTTGTCCATGAACGTCATGCCCATGCGAAATTGCCTCGCTTTGAAGGATGGTGGGGACATAACAAGGAAACTCGTTTTGGAATGAGAGATACCTTTGACCCTATACCCGGAGTGGAGGCTTGGCAGTTGAGTAATCCACCTATTCTTTCGATGGCTGCTATCATGGCTTCCCTTGAGATTTTTGATGAAGTTGGTATATCAAATCTTAGGAAGAAATCCTTTATGCTCACAGGATACTTAGAGTTTCTCGTAAAGGAAATCGGAGACCCCAGGATATCCATCATTACGCCAGAAGACCCTGCTCAAAGGGGCTGTCAATTGTCCATTCAGGTCAAACATGCGGACAAAATCCTATTCCAAAGAATATCAGATGCTGGCGTAATTGCTGACTGGCGTGAACCAGATGTGATCAGAATTGCACCCACACCCCTTTACAACACCTTTAGCGAGGTTTATCATTTTACCCGAATTTTAAGAGCTTCACTGGCTCAGTAAGAATAGAAGTTAGATGCAAAAGGAAAAAATCATCATCGTTGGTGCAGGTTTGTGTGGGTCTCTTCTAGCTATTAGAATGGCTCAAAGAGGGTTCCAAGTAGCCTTGTATGAGAAGTTAGGGGATATGCGTACAGAGAATTGGGACTTTGGCCGCTCGATTAACCTCGCCTTGTCAGCAAGAGGGTTGATGGCCTTAGATAGAGTGGGGCTGAAAGAACATGTTCTGGAAGAATGTATCCCAATGAAGGGAAGAATGATTCATGATGATGGAGGAGAGATGCGTTTTTCTCCCTATTCCGGACGCGAAGAAGACTACATCAATTCTGTATCAAGAGGAGGCTTAAACATTACCTTATTGGATGAGGCAGAGAAGCATGCCAATATTTCCATTCGATTCCATGCGGCATGTGAAAAGGTAGATTTGGAGAAGGGGATTGCCTATTTCAAGGATAGCCAAACAGGTCTAAGTTTTTCCGATGAAGGGGATATCGTCATTGGTACGGATGGAGCCGGTTCTGCTGTTAGAAGAAGTATGATGGCTCGATCTGGTGAATTACTTTTCAACTTCAGTCAACACTTTTTGAGACATGGGTACAAGGAATTAACCATGCATCCATCGGAAAGTGGTGACTATCGTATAGAGAAAAATGCCCTTCATATCTGGCCTAGGCATGAATTTATGATGATTGCCTTGCCTAACCTGGATAAGACTTTTACCCTGACCATGTTTCATCCCTACAAAGGAGCAGCAGGCTTCGATGAATTAGATACGAGGGAAAAGGTGCAGGCATTTTTTGAGAAAGAATATCCAGATTTGATCCCCTTGGTTCCACACTATTTGGATGAATATTTTGAAAACCCAGTTGGAATTTTGGGGACGGTCAGATGCTATCCTTGGCAAGCCTTTGGGAAGACATTGATCATGGGGGACGCGGCTCATGCTATTGTTCCATTTTATGGCCAAGGCATGAATGCAAGTTTTGAGGACGTAAGGGTCTTTGATGAAGTACTAGAGCAGCATCAAGGAGATTGGAATGAAGTGCTTTACCATTTTCAAGAAGCAAGAGCAGAAAATGCGAATGCCATCGCTGATTTGGCCTTGGATAATTTCATGGAGATGCAAGACAAGGTCGCAGATGATGCCTTCATCCAGAAGCGGAAAATTGAAATGCAGCTTGAGCAGAGCTTTGAGGATTACTATTCGAAGTACTCCCTAGTAACCTTCAAACCAGAATTGCCTTATCAAACCGCCAGAAACCTAGGCCGAAAACAAGATGAACTCTTGTTAAAGATTTGCACAGAAGAAAGTGCTGATTCACTGAACCTAGAAGAAATTAGAAAGCAGCTAATCGCACTTCAAGAGTAGGTGTGCGCATATGTAGATAGAAAGGCTAGCGTTGCAAAGGATTCACTTAGTTCTTAGATTCCCCATTCAATCTACATCTATGAGAAACTTTTGCCTGCTTTTTCTCCTAACAGGAGCTCTTCTAAGTACGCTCCCACTCAGGGCACAGGACTATTTCCTAAAAACATACGAGCCCTACAATCCTGAAATCCCTTCCCCAGAGGAATTTCTTGGGTATCCCATTGGTCAACAACATACGAGGCACGACCTCATGGTAGCCTATTTTCAGAAGTTGGCCGAATTATCGGATAGAGCAAGTTTGGAAGTTTACGGTCAATCCCATGAGCACAGAAAGCTTGTCATGCTAACGATCTCTTCTAAAGAGAATCTAGACAAACTTCCTGCATGGCAGGAAGCCCATTTGAAATTCGTTGATCCAGAGCAAGATGTATCTAATTATGAGGAGGTGCCTATTTTCGTGCAGTTGGGGTACAATGTCCATGGAA
>JBCBVV010000084.1:0-14673 GCA_039817415.1 Bacteroidota bacterium | reverse complement strand
TTTCCACCATACCCCAAATATGAATGTAATCAAAAACAGTATTGTTATTCCTATTGTATATGCTATAAACCAAAAAGAGGCTGTTCGAAGAACCCTAGGAAACTTAAACTCAAAAGGTCTATCAATTTGAATAACACTTCTTCTTAACTCATCAATCTGAAGTTTCTGGATTTTCTCATTAAATCCATTTATTGTGTTATGGTCATACCTAATAAGGTTGTAGAGTAAGACTATACTCAGGAAGCCGAAAGCGGTTAAGGCAAACGAAGAGTATCTTATACTTTGAGCATATTCGGGATTCCCAAAAAAGGTTATTAACGAAGCACCAACAGTTGCTAGAGTACAATACCAGTAAGGAACCTGCCACCTAATTAAATCCCAGTGTCTGAAGTTATTTAAAGTTGCATCCCTTAACGACAAAGCAATTGTAACATCAATTTCTTTATTAAATCCGAACTTTACGCCGAGCAGATTACTCAAGAATTCTTTTGCTTCAGAATAAATCTCAGGATCTTCAGTTAATCGGGGGCCAGCAACATTTAGAGTTTCAACATTATTGGCTTGTAACCATTCTAAGGTTGCTATAAAATCTTTTACTTTAGTTTCAGAGGTGAAATCAACATATTTTACTGGTTTATTATGCTTGAGAGCCATTTCAGCTGTATATTTTGTACCTCCGGATAACTTACCTTTTGCTAAAATTAGAGTTCCGTCTGAATCAAGCACATTTAGCTCAGTGCGTATTTTATTGTCTGAAGAATCACTTTCTTGAAAAAATTGATACTTTGAAGGGATCTCTCCATTTTCATCTTTCCGACCCTTTGGAACCCACCCACCGTATTTCAAACCCTTTTCTATAGCAATATCCCACGCTGCACGATCTACACCAGTTTGACCTCCTGAAACAATTCGAAATATTTTCATAAATGTGTGTTTATTTTTAGCGTGTGGTTATTTCATTTAACAAATTAATGTATTCTTTTCATTACCCCAACGACACAGCTACCCGCCTTATGCCGTGTAGTAAATATGGTGAAGGGTAGCTGGTTAGTGGAGTTGTCTTTTACCCAATTTCATTTTTCTTTCATTCTAAATCTACAATTGATTATTTGATGCCGCCAATCAATTGTGGCTTTGTTAAAAGATTCACAAATAAAGTAAGAGTTTAAGTCATTTCAATTTATCTCCAACAATTCCTCTATTTCATTCAACGATTGAATATAACCTTTACCTTGGGGGTATCCCGCGTCAGTCAGATTGATTGCATTCCAATATTTTCCGCACCTATTACATCTGATTTTTTGCTAATACCAACCATGATCACTTCATCTGTATCTTTACCAATTACTCGGAGATCACGGCTGAAAGAATTTGCAGAAGGTTTAGTAAAGCCAATGTCGCATGAAAAAGAGAATTCACGGATCCATTTGTTTAGACTAAGTTTATTTACTGAAGTGGTTTAACGAAAATGAAGTACACCTGTAGGTCTGCCCTGTTTATCTCTATGATGAGGGTTCTTTGGAAGCGGTGAAATAATTTGAGTCTTTTTCTGAGTGTTTAACCTTTCGTATGGCGCTGTTTAATAAGAATGCTTTTTCAAAAGGATGAGAAATATGGGGCAATAAGGGGTAGGACGCATGAACAGCCTTTCTTTTTACTACTTAATCTAGCCCGTTTGGAGGTTAAAAATTAATTCATGTAAATTGTACCCCTTATAACATGCATCTACTCAATCCATGTCTTATTCCCCTTTTTATCAGAAGATTTACGATCTCAAAGACATCAACAGCTACTCGAAACACGAACAGCTGGTTAGGGGAATTATCAATGCCATTGACGACAAAACCCTGAAAAAAGGCGACAAGTTGCCCTCCATCAATGAGATGGTTTCCGAACTAGGTTATGCACGAAAGACTATTGTCAAAGCCTACGAAGAACTCAAAGACAGGGGAATTGTTGAGTCGAAAAAACTAAAGGGATACTTCGTAGCCAGTGAAGAAACCGGCCAAACCCTCAAGGTCGCGCTTATCTTATTTGCCTTTCATTCCTTTCAGGAAGACTTTTATAATACCTTCCGATCTAAGCTTGGGAAAAATATCCAGTTGGACGTCTTCTTCCATCACAACAATGAAGACCTATTCGAGACGATCCTCTCCAACATCGACAAAAAGTATGGGATGTATGTGATTGCACCCATCCAATCCGAAACGGTCAGACAAAGGCTGTTACAATTTCCTCCTGAGAAGCTTTTATTGGTAGACCGACATATAGATTTGGGCAAGTCATATTCCTACATCACACAGGAATTTGAGGAAACTACCTTCGAAAAGCTCAGCAGCTTATTACCCCAAATATCTACCTACAAAAAGACTATTCTATATTATCGTGAGGATGCGGATTATCCCGTAGGCATAAAGCTGGGTTTTGAGCATTTCTTGAAGGCCCACAATATCCAGGGTAGCATAGAACCTTATTATGAACTGGATTCGCTGAAAAAAGAGCAACTTCACATTTTTATCAGCGATAACAATCTGTTTCAATTGCTAAGAGACTGCTCTTCAAGAGGTTGGGTGCTTGGTAAAGACATTGGTGTCATCTCTCACAACGACAACATTGTTAAGGATATTTTGGCAGGAGGAATCACCACCATTTCGACAGACTTCAAAAGCATGGCCTTACTCGCAGCAAGCTATGTCAATGAGCGTCAGCCTATTCAGTCGATCCTTCCCTCAACTTTGGTAGACAGAAAATCCTTATAACTCCTAACAGACCTTTCTTTCAATTCTTCCTGAATTTGAAATTGATTTTATTTCTCATTACTTTGTAGTAGCATAGACTATCATAGCATAATATGCCGTTCTTTTCATACACAGACCTTTCATAGGAGCTAAACTAACAACTAATTGCTTCGAACATGACTACTATACACTCCGTAAAGGAGAAGCTGTCTTTATCAGATAGCTTCAGAAAGACATTATCCGCTTGGATGATGGTCTTCTGTAGTCTCCTCATGTTGTGGGGAGGTGCTACTACGCAAGCTACACCTGTGCCATTAGATGGACAGGCCTTGGTATCAGGAACAGTAACAAACGATGACGGGGAACCTCTAGTGGGGGTGACCGTTCGAGTTAAAGGAACTGCTATTGGTGCCTTATCAGGTGATGGAGGAAAATATTCCATCAATGTACCTGAGGGTTCTACAACCTTACTTTTCTCTTACATTGGATTTAAAACTGCTGAGATCGATGTTGCAGGACGCTCTTCGATTGATGTCCGACTCGAAGTATCCGACGAAAGCCTTGAAGAGGTTGTCCTAGTTGGATATGGTACCCAGAAAAAGAGTGATCTAACGGGATCAGTAACCTCTATCAAAGGAGACGAAATTCGCTCCATTATAGCAGGTAATCCGACTTCCGCCCTTCAGGGGAAACTTTCAGGTATCCAAATTGAAAACAATGGTGGTCAGCCAGGTGGTGCTGCCAATGTATTCGTTCGTGGGGTAAGTTCATTGACGAATTCCTTCCCACTTTACGTCATTGATGGAACCTTCGCAGAAAACATGAACTTCCTGAATCCTAAGGATATTGAAAGGATTGAGGTCTTGAAAGATGCTTCTGCAGCTGCCATTTATGGTTCACGCGCCGCCAATGGTGTAGTGATCATCTCTACCAAAAGGGGGCAAACAAACAGCCCGCCAACGGTTTCTCTCGATATGAGAGTGGGATTGGAAACACCCACAAGGCTTTTAGATTTCCTTGATGGACCTGAATTTGTTGCCTATCGTAACCAGCGTGAAGCTAATGACGGAACAGGCTTTACCATTCCTTCTCCGGTGAATACCTACAATACGGATTGGCAGGATCTTTCCTTGAACAATGGCTTGGTTCAGGACTATGGTATTTCAGTTTCTGGCGGGGGAGAAAACTCTCGCTATTTCCTTTCTGGTAACTATTTCAACCAGGATGGTATTCTGGTAGCAACTGGATTTGAGCGATATAACCTTCGTGCAAACTCCGAATTTACTCTTGGGAAATTTAAGATTCAGCAATCTCTTGGTATTACCCAAGGAGAAACTGAGCGCAACAATTGGTTTGGTCGTGATGGTTCTTCAACTGCCCCCATTCTAAGATTGGAAGCGCCTGAAAATGAAGGTGGTTTTGAAGCACCTGAGTTTGATACCCACGGTTTTGGTGGACAGAATAAATACGCCTTAGCTTCTCTAGAAGATAATTTCCAGACAGACCTCAACCTGTATGGAAATATTAACCTATCCTATGAGTTGGCAGATGGTCTAGTCGCCAAAGTAAACATGGGAGCTGAATACATCAATTCTCATATTTTTGCCTTTAGGCCTACCTATTTCATGAGTTTCTCTGATGCCGTAGATAACGTAAATACAGAGAATGACTTGACCGATATTCGTTCAGCCAACCTCCTTACCTTGATTGAACCTACCCTGAGCTATGGAAAAAGCTTTGGAGAAGGAAACAGAATTGATGCGGTAGTGGGGTATACCCAGCAGAAAATCGAGTTCAGATCTGTAGGGGCATACATTCAAGGATTGCCTAATAACAATATTCAGGTAATTGGTGCTGGTAATCCAGCGGGTGTCCAGAATCTTCTCGGACAGAATATCGTGAGTGGATTACAGTCTGTTTTTGGACGAATAAACTATGTCCACAATGACAAGTACCTGTTCAGTGCCACGATCCGTCGTGATGCCTCATCTAAATTCGCACCTGACTTCCGTGTGGGTTATTTCCCTTCTGGTTCTATCGGATGGAAAATCAGTAGCGAAGAGTTCTGGAACAGCAGCACCATTAGCACCCTAAAGGTTCGTGCAGGCTATGGTTCTCTTGGTTCTCAAAATATTCCTGACTACGCTTATCAATCAGTCTTTAACCTCACTTCTTCTACATCTGTCAATGACGCAGTTGTTCAGGGGTACGCACAAACAGCGCTCGCACTTCAGGATATCAAATGGGAAACCGCCATCACTACCAACGCAGGTATTGATGCAGGACTATGGAATGACAAGTTGACTTTCTCAGCTGAATACTACATCAAGTCCGTACAGGATGTATTGGTAGGGGTAAATCTCCCTTCTACACTGGGTATCAGTGAGCCAGTTATCCAAAATGTAGGTGAAATCAGAAACAGTGGATTTGAGTTGGAAGGTTTGTACAGACAACAAACAGGAGACTTCAAGTGGAACCTTGGGTTCAACTTCTCAACTTTCAATAGCCAGATCGTGTCGCTGCCAAATCCTGTTATTGGGCCATCGGTTACAGAGGACCTTGTACGTGTGAACCGATTCATCGAAGGAGAAGCACCTGGTGTGTACTTTGGTTTCATCGTAGATGGTGTATATCCTGATCAGGAGTCCATCAACAATGATCCAAACCTAGCAAATGACCCTGAGCGTAAGAGTGTCATCCAGCCAGGAGACTTCATTCGTAGAGATCTTACTGGTGATGGAGTGGTGAATGGTGAGGACCAAACGATTCTTGGTGATCCTACGCCTGACTTTATCTATGGATTGAACTTTAGCGGTGAGTACAAAGGGCTTGACTTTTCTGTATTCTTCCAAGGGACTCAAGGGAACGAAATCTATAACGTAGCCAAATACTACAATTTGTTCTGGGCAGATGACAACAAGCTGGATGATATCAGACGTGCTTGGACACCAACGAATACCAACACTGATATTCCAAGAGCGACAACACTTGACCCTGCGAACAATGGTGCACCTTCTTCTTTCTTCGTAGAGGACGGTTCTTACTTTAGATTGAGAACATTAGAGGTAGGTTATACTTTCAATGCAGAATCGATTAGTTGGTTAAGCAACCTGAGAGTTTTTGTAACAGGACAGAACCTATGGACATTGACCAGTTACAGTGGATATTCACCTGATATTTCTTCAGTGAATGGTGGGCGTTCTGCGGCTAGTCCCTTCTTTGGTGTGCCTTCCAACGTGAATCCTCTCTTAGGACGTGGGTTGGATGTAAGAGCATATCCAAACTCAACCTCCTTTATATTTGGAGTTCAAGCAGATTTTTAAATCATTTATTTTCAGTTTGTTAAGTTGAATTTTAGCATAAAACAAGATGAAAAAAATACATAAATACTCACTGATCGCCAGCTTCAGCCTTAGTTTGCTGCTGTTGGGTTGTTCGGGAGATTTGTTGGACCAAGTCAATACCAATACGGTATCAACTGGTACATTCTGGGGAAATGCAGATGACGTTTCCCTGGCGGTAAATGGGATGTATCACCCCATTACCAACACCTTTTTCTGGGGAAGAATCATCCACACTGGAGCGATTTTAAGATCAGATGCCTTCAATGTTCGTCCTTTTGGACCTAATACGGCCATGTCTACCTTCCAGGGTGGTCCTGGTGCAGCGCGTTGGGCAACTGAAATCTGGCAGGAACCTTTTAAAACGATTTTCCGTGCCAATAACGTCCTAGAGAATACCAATGCTGAAAATGTACCTGATCAGGCTACCAGAAATGGGTTTATCGGTCAGGCTCACTTTATGCGTGGCTTTGCCAATTGGTACCTGCTAAATCTATTTGGCAACATTCCTTTGATCAATGAAACGGCGAAAAGCAGCGATGACTTTTTCCCTAGTCAGGCAAGCAAGGAAGCTGTTTGGGCTCAAATTGTAGCTGATTTTGACGCTGCAGCAGCTGAATTGCCTGCCTCTTGGTCAGACAATGACTTGGGAAGGCCTACCAGCGGTTCTGCTCAGGCTTTCAAGGGAAAGAGCTTGTTGTATCAAGGAGACTGGGCTGGAGCAGAAGCTGCTTTCAGACAAGTCATTGAAAGCAGTAGATATCAGTTACTCCCAGCAGCTCAGTACGAAGACAACTTCACGGAAGGGAACGAAAACAACATTGAGTCTGTCTATGAGCTCCAATTCTTGGGACAATCTTCCTTCGCATGGGGGGTAGATATTCCTTTAACAGGAAATATGGGGAACTATCACATTGACTATGCTCCTCCATTGAAATCACCTGACCAGTCTCATTACATCAACTCATGGGTTAAGGATGTATTTGAGGCGAATGGAGATACTGTAAGAAGAAATGCTACCCTCGCCTACGATTATCCTGGTTCTACTGGATATGGTGGGGCACCTTTTGCCACGGACTTTGCCGGCGAAATTGAACTCGCTACGGAAGAGGGAATGGAGGCAATTTATTCCAGAAAGTATGCGGGTTTGGATATTGGCGCTCGTGCTGATGTTGACCTCCTTGGTACCAATGTCGGAAACAACTGGAGAATTATTCGTTATGCCGATGTTCTGTTGATGATGGCAGAGGCTTTGAATGAGCAGGGTAAGACGACGGAGGCTGAAACGTACTTGAATCAGGTGAGAAGCAGAGCCAATATTTCTGAAAAGACAGGTTTGTCTCAAACCGATATGCGTCAAGCGATCATTGACGAGCGTGTCATGGAATTGACAGGAGAGAGTCATAGATTCTTTGATTTGGTACGTTGGGGATTAGCGGATGATTACATGGGAGCAACTTCCCTTCATGGTGACCATCCTAAGTCCTTGAGTGGAGGTGTTTTCCAGGAAGGAAAACATGAGTTGATTTGGATTCCAGCAAGCGAAACATCCGCAAATGAAAATCTAAGTCAGAATCCCGGATACTAGTAATTGAACCTAGTAGTTATTCATACATCACATTAAAGTCCTTTCTCCCATTTGGGTAGAAAGGGCTTATTCTCACCTACCAATGATGACATCATGAATACCATTCTTGTCAAGAGTAAGCTACTGCTGGCCCTATTTGGATTGTGTGTGTTCTTCTCATGTGATAAACAACAACCATCCAACAGCAGATTTGTCAAATTAGATCCTGATCAATCAGGCTTTGTCTTTTTCAATAAAGTCGAAGAAGATTCCATGTACAACGCCCTTGATTTTACCAATATTTACACGGGTTCTGGGGTAGGAATAGGGGATTTGAACAATGACGGCTTTCCTGAAATTTTTCTAGGTGGGTGTATGACAAGCAGTGGTCTATTTCTCAACAAGGGAAACATGACCTTCGAGGATATCAGCCAATCAGCAGGAATAAAAACTGATCGGTGGATAACAGGGATCAACATGGTAGACATCAATGTGGATGGATTCCTTGATATCTATCTATGTGTTTCAGGTCCTTTGGGGGCAAAGAGAAATAATCTCCTCTTTATCAACCAGGGGGATTTAACCTTCAAAGAAGAAGCTGCCACGTATGGACTGGCTGATGCTTCCCAATGTACCCAAGCGAGTTTCATGGATTATGACAAGGATGGGGACTTAGACGTATTTATGGTGGTTAACCCTACAGATTACACCATTTTTAATGTGAACAATATTCGCCAAAAGAAGGTGAATGGTGAGGCTGAAAGCACAGATAAACTCTACCGAAACAATGGTGATGGCACCTTTTCTGACGTTTCTCATGAATCGGGGATTTTGATCGAGGGTTACAGTTTAGGTATGCATGCTGGAGATTTTAATGGAGACCATTGGCCTGACATTTATGTGACCAATGATTTTTTGTCAAATGACATCCTGTATATCAATCAACAAGACGGAACCTTCATCAATGAAGCTGCCCACTATTTTAAGCATACCAGTTTTGCCTCTATGGGAATAGACGTAGCTGATATGGACAATGATGGCCATAAGGAAGTATTCATAGCAGATATGTACCCTGAGGATCGAGCCCATGAAAAAATGATGATGCCAGGAACGGATTATAACCGCTTCCGATACATTCTCAAAGCGGGCTACGAACCCCAATACTCTAGAAATACCCTCCAGTATAACAATGGGAATGGCACCTTTAGCGATATCGGTCAGTTGGCAGGAGTTCACAAAACAGACTGGAGTTGGTCTCCATTGATAGCTGATTTTGACAATGATGGCTTAAAGGATCTTTTTATTAGCAATGGATTCTACAGAGACCTTGGAGACCTAGATTATATCAATTACACCCGTACACACACCTTTGGCTCAGCTCAGGCCATTCGCGCCAGGCAACTCGAGCAAATAAAAACGCTTTCTGGCATAAAAATGCCAAATTACCTTTATCAGAATAAAGGAAACTTTTCCTTTGCTAATCAAGCCGATGAATGGGGACTTACAGATTCTACCTACACTCAAGGTGCTACTTATGCTGACCTTGATCGCGATGGGGATTTGGATCTTGTGATCAACAACATGAATCAGCCTTCTTTTATCTATGAAAACAAAAGCCAGGATTGGAAGAAAAACCACTTTCTCAACATTCAACTTCAAGGCAAAGGAAATAATCCACGAGCAATCGGGGCAACAGTAAGCTTGTTTTTGGGAGACAAGGAGCAAGTACTGGAACTACAGCCTAGCCGGGGATATGCCTCTTCAGCCGATCAGGTCCTACACTTTGGATACTTATCAGATCAAGAGGCGGATAGTTTAAAAATCATTTGGCCTGACATGAGCCAAAGTGTAGTCAACAATCTACCCAAAGACACTACCCTTATTCTGGATTATGCTCAGTTGCATAAGCAGGTTGGGAAGGATGAATTGTTGCCCTTCCCTCAACTCTTTCAACCAGCAAAACTTTTTTCCTATGTACATCAGGAAGATATTCATGTGGACTTTATCAAACAGCCTTTGTTGCCCCATGAATTCACCAAACTTGGGCCGGCTATGGCCATTGGTGATGTAGATGGAAATGGGTTAGATGACGTATTTCTGGGAGGTGCTTCCAGTTATCCAGGAAGACTTTGGCTGCAAACCTCTGCGGGGAAATTCTCTTCAAAGGCCTTTTCTGATCCACAATATGAGGATGTACATGCAGCCTTCTTTGATGCTGATCAGGACGGAGATGTAGATCTTTATGTCGCCAGTGGTGGAAGTATTTATACGCTGGATAGTAGTTTGTATCAGGACCGTCTTTACATCAATGATGGTCAAGGCAATTTCAGACTAGACTCATCTGCATTGCCAGCCATGCCTTCAAGTACAGCAGTTATTCTACCACATGACATAGACGCTGATGGGGATTTGGACCTATTTGTAGGAGGCCGTGTAGTTCCCAACCAATATCCTCGTTCCCCTCAATCTTTCATGCTAGAAAATGAGAATGGACAGTTCAAAGATGTAACAGACCAGGTTGCGCCTACGCTCAAAAGGTCAGGTATGTACACCGATGGAATCTGGGTTGACCTGATAGGTGATAAACAAAAAGAATTGATTCTTGTCGGGGAATGGGAACCCGTAAAAATCTTTGCATTCAAAGGTAAAAAGCTGGAAAAGGCTGAAGTTTCTGGCCTGGCCCGATCGCAAGGCTGGTGGAATAGCATAGCTGAGGGAGACTGGGATGGTGACGGAGACACAGATTTTATTCTTGGTAATCTTGGTTTAAATAGCAATTACAAGGCAGATTCTACTCATCCCCTTCGCATGTATGCGATGGATTTTGATCAAAATGGAAAAATGGATCCCATTCTTTGTCATATGGTTGGAGACAAAGAGTATCCTATTGCCTCTAGAGATCGTTTCCTCAACCAACTAAGAGGGAAAACCAAGAAATTCAAAGATTATCAGACCTATTCAACTGCAACTGTGAAGGAAGTCTTCACCCAAGAAGAACTCGCCAATTGTATAACCAAAGAAGCCTTTCAACTGGCTTCCTGTATCATGGAAAACCGAGGGAATGGACAATTTCTTCTGAAGGAGCTTCCATGGAATCTTCAAACCGCCCCAATTAATGACATGTTAGTCTCAGATATAGATGGGGATAATATTTCAGATGTCTTGGTAGTTGGAAATTCCTATTCGACCGAAGTTAAAATCGGCCGATATGATGCCTTTACTGGTGCTTTCCTGAAGGGATTGGGTAATGGTTCTTTTGAGTATCATCCAGGTCATAGATGTGGATTTGTTGCAGAGCGTGATGCCAGGAATATCGAAAGGCTCATGGTAGGTGCTGGAAAACAATTGTATCTGGTTGCCAACAATGAAGATAGCCTCATGAGCTACGTGTTTTCCCCCAATTCCCCCATTAGATCAAAATAGAATAAGAATGGACAATCAACATATATCGGTTTCTCCTTTTGATTTTAAACTCCTTGCCAATGAGTCCAACGAAGGGATTTCCATCTCTTTGGTCTCTCATGAAGAAGATATATATACCTATCAATTTTCCTTCAAGCCCGAAGAGCCAAGAAATCCTGGCCCAATTACCTTAAAATGGAAGATTCCCTATTTGAATGCTAAGGGGGTATGGAAGAGTGATGCCATTCACAACAAAAGGCAACAATACGATTGGGAATTAGAGGAGTTGGAATCACGTATTTCAGTCAACGCACCGGTTGTCAGTGTCTTTGGCATGCATGATCAAAACATCATCACTTTTGCAGCTCGAGATGCGATTAACCTGGTAAAGATGAATGCCCTTCTTAGAGAGGAGGACAATCATCTCTATTGTCATTTGACTTTTTTCGCTGAAGAAAAGACCCTCATTGAGGCTTATGAAACTGAGGTCAGAATTGATATGAGAGAGGTGTTGTTTTCTGATGCATTGAAAGGGGTTTCACGTTGGTGGGAGAAGGATTCGAAGCTTACCCCAGCGGCTATTCCTCCCTTGGCAAGTGCTCCTTTATATTCTACTTGGTACAGTTTTCACCAAGAGTTAGAAGTAGATTCTTTGTTGGAGGAGTTGGCCATAGCTAAGGACTTGGGGTATGACTTGGTCATTTTGGATGATGGTTGGCAGACACATGATTCTAACAGAGGCTACGATTTTACGGGGGATTGGAAGCCGGAAAGGATTCCAGATATGGCGGGTTTTGTAGAGAATATCCATAAGCTGGGGATGAAAGCAGGCCTTTGGTTTTCTGTTCCATTCTGCGGCAAGAAGTCTTTAGCCTACCAAAAATTTAAAGGGAAATTCCTCACGGAGTCTCATAGATGGGCGCCAGTTTTTGACCCCCGATTTCCAGAAGTCCGAGCCTACTTGGTACAAACCTATGTGGACGCTGTTAAGAATTGGGATTTAGATGCGTTGAAGTTAGACTTTATAGATGATTTCAATGTATATGAAGAGACGGACATGGAATTGGGAAGAGGAAAAGACTTCCTCAACGTCAATGAAGCAGTTGACGCCTTGATGACCAGTGTGATAGAAGGGGTAAAGGCAGTCAAACCAGAGATTGTGATAGAATTTCGACAACGATACATCGGGCCTGCCATGAGGAAGTATGGTCATATGTTTCGAGCCTTTGACTGTCCCAATGATCCCATCACCAACCGAATAAGAATCACAGATGTCAAACTCTTGTGTGGCCATACTGTTGTTCATTCCGATCCGATTACATGGCATAGAGAGGACAGTGTCGAAAATGCTGCCATTCAAATGGTCAACGCACTTTTTGGCGTCCCACAGATTTCTATCCAATTGCGAAATGCGAAGCAGGATCATTTGGATATGTTGGCCTTCTTCACTTCTTATTGGAAAAAGAACAGGGATGTATTGCTAAAGGGAAATTTTGTTCCCTACAATCCTTTGGGAAATTATCCTTTGTTGAGAAGTTCATATCGAGGACATGAAATTTTGATTTCTTTTGATAAGATTGTAGCCGAAACGACGGTAGCCAACTCCCTGGATGTATTCAATGGTTCTGACACAAGTGGGTTGCTCCTTCGCTTAGGAAATGATATTTCAAAGGCCAACATGACAGTTTATGATTGTATGGGGAATATTTATCATCAACAAAAAGCACCATTGAAGGCTGGACTCTATGAATTTGATATTCCTGTAGGCGGCTATCTACAGCTCATATCTTCAAAATAACTTGCTATGACTACTATTAGTAACATTGATATTTGGATCATCATTGGGTATATGATCCTGGTGGTGTTGATTGGTTTGTGGGTGGCCTTTCGGACCAAGGACGACAATGATTTATTTCTGGGGGGTAGGACGCTAACCTGGGGATTTATTGGCTTGTCTCTCTTTGCCTCCAACATTTCGAGTACGACCCTCATTGGATTAGCAGGGGCAGCTTACAGCACAGGTATCGTTCAATCTGTATATGAATGGAGCATGGGAATACCCTTTATTCTCATGGCTTTTATTTTCATTCCTCTCTATCTACGCTCTCAAATCACAACCATTCCAGAGTTTCTGGAGTATCGATATGATAGACGTTCAAGGACTTTCTTTTCGATAGTAACCATCTTTACCAGTATTGTGGTAGATACAGCTGGTGGCTTGTATGCCGGCTCTTTGGTGTTGAAGGTCTTTTTTCCAGATTTAATCTTATGGCAAACCAGTCTTGCGCTCGCCATTTTTGCTGGGATATATACAGCCTTTGGAGGATTGAAGGCAGTAGTGTACACGGATGCTTTGCAGGCCATTATTCTCTTGGTAGGATGCTCAGTTCTGACCTTCATGCTCTTCGAAGAGTTAGATTTTTCTCTTGATAAGATATTGGCATCTACTCCAGAAGGACATTTTTCAGTCGTTAGGCCATTAGGGGACGAATCTTTACCCTGGCCAGGACTATTACTTGGAGTCCCTTTTCTGGGCTTCTGGTACATGGCCACTAATCAGTATATCACCCAGCGTGTATTGGGAGCAAAAAATATTCGACATGCTCGTTGGGGAGTGATGTTGGCTGGTGTCCTGAAACTTCTTCCCTTTTTCATCATGGTTGTACCAGGTGCCATGGCCATCTCCATTTTCCCTAACCTAGCCAACCCTGATTTGGTCTTCCCGACCACAGTCATGAAAATCTTGCCGATTGGCATGGTGGGGCTAGTGCTGGCAGGTCTCATCTCAGCTATTATGTCTAGCGTGGACTCTACCCTGAATTCAGCTTCTACGCTGATTGTGGTAGATTTTATCAAAACCCGCAATCCTGATATCAGTCAAAAAGATATTGTTCGCTATGGAAGGATATCCACCCTAATCTTGATGTTAGTAGCTGCGGCTTGGGCCCCCTTAATTGAGAACTTTAGTGGGTTGTGGGCATACCTCCAGCAGATGTTTGCTATTATCGTGCCTCCCATTGTGGTCATTTTCTTATTGGGGACATTCTACAAACGTGGAAACGGTGATGGGGCGTTCTGGACCCTCGTTTTAGGAACAACAATTGGCCTTATCCTCTTTGTCTTGGGGCAAATGGAAATTTGGCCCATTCACTATACCATCAATGTTGGGATTGTAGTTGCGATTAGCTCGTTAATTTTTATTCTCATCAGTCTCCAAAGTCCCGCTCCAGATCCTGAGGTGGTAGCAAAATATACCTATTCCAAAGAGCTCATTCAGGCAGAAAACGAAGACCTGCCTTGGTACTTGGATTATAGATACCAATCTGTTGCATTATTTGTCATCATTATTGGATTTCTGATTATGCTTTGGTAGTACTTGAATGAAAAGAATGGCCTGGATAAGGTAGCTCAATCCAAAAAAACTCCATCTTTCTCCATAATATTTCATCTAAAGATCCCCTTAAACTTGTGTTAAGGGGATCTTTAGTTTGGTCAACAATTGAAGATTAGAATACAGGATTGTTTTCTGGCAGTCAGTTAATTATAGAATTAATGCCTCGAATAAAATTCTGGAAATAGCTGTAATTTTTAGGCTTAGAACGGCAGTTGGAAGGAGTAAAAATCT
>JBCBVV010000083.1:0-15434 GCA_039817415.1 Bacteroidota bacterium | reverse complement strand
TATAGGCCTGCCAATAATGAAAAAGTAGCAAATTAATTCCTCTCCCAATTGTTTGGCTGGGAAAGAAATTAGGCCAACGAGTATTCTACAAGCCTGAAAGGATAGATTCTATCCTAATGGATTTTACCTCTTCCTTTGGATAAATCCCCTTTGCCGAGTTATTTTTTTTCAAAATACCTACCCTATGAAGAAATGGAAAGCGGTGATGATATTGACGCTTGTGGGCATATTCATCCAATATGTAGCAGCCAAACATATAAAGTTCCCATCCTCAGGTAAAAAGGCCATCACCTCAGAGAACCTCAAAAAGGAGACGTCAAAACACATCATTGACGCGAGAGATGGACAGAAATATACCTACATACAAATAGGCCGATTATTATGGCTGAAGCAGAACCTCAACTATAACTCGCCAGATTCGGAGTGCTATCAGGAAAAGGAAGAAAATTGTGAGAAATATGGACGTTTGTATCCTTTTGAAGATTCTCGAATGGCTTGTCCTTCAGGATGGCATCTGCCTTCTCCCAAGGAATGGAAAAGTCTAAAAAAGAAGGTGGGAAGCAAAAAAGCGGATAAAATCATAGCAAAAGACGAATGGCAAGGGGAAGACTTCCGTGGGGCAACCAACGAATTAGGATTAGATATCTTACCCGGAGGAAGGAAAGATGAAAAGGGTGCTGATTGGAGAGGAGAAGAGTTTGGGGAAAAGGGCATCTCAAGTTCCTATTGGTTGGATGACCCAAAATACCATTGGCATATCAGATGGGGCAAAAGCCATATTCACCAACATGGAGATATCAGTCAACAGGGTAGGAAATTCTATATCAGATGTGTTTGTGAAGTGGAAAAGTTCCCAGCAAACTAAGCTCGAATAATTTTTCCCATCAAAGCGAATGATTAAGGGAATATGAGGTTTGAAGGGGAGTGAAATACCTGAACCAGCAACAGGAGAACCTTTTTAGCTCCTTTTTGAAACAGTCTTGCCCATACTACTCGCTTACCCATTCCAAGACAGCTACAGGTTTATGTCCAGCCCCTTGGAATTCCTAAATTGAGCTTCCCTTACCGTCCCTGTACCTTCAAAATAGACTGAGATGCCATTGATAGCTAGCCCAGGCTGGGGAACTGGCATTTGATAGACTGCTTGCTCATCAATAAATACCTCAAGCGTTCCATGCTGAGAAACCATTTTTATCCTTTGCCATTCATCCATATTAACCCCAAAGGCTGACAAATCGGCATTTTTTCCGCTGACAAAATCCTCAAAGGTCATCACATTCAAATTGGCTACACAACCTTTATTTGCCAAGGGGATGCTGATCGCACTCCCATTGAAAATCAGGTAAATCTGTACACCCCTACACCGACGCCTAGGTTTATCCAGTGTATGGCGCACTTCCATGTTGAAGGTGAAATCATCTGTGTACAGTGCTCCAAAATCCGCAACCTTATAGAGGCAGGTAATAATATCCTGCTGCATGGGATCAATGTTGTAGGGCTTTAAGGCCTTGCTGGTAATGGCAATGTCTTTCCCACGGTTGACCACTTCATCAGGGAGGTAAACAGGGATGGGCTCCTGTTCGACTACACCAAGCCAATTTTCGGTTGGAATCAGAACATCATCCTCTGCTACAATCTGACTGTCTACCACTAATTTTGCCTTGAAATGTCCCGGTCGGTAATAGATGCAAGTTGCAATACTATCTTCACGAGAAAGGGGGAGTCGTTTGCGCATATCCCAGTCCTGCTGAATCTCAATTGTAGCTTGGGGAGCTGCGGAAGAGACATCATAGGCAAATACCACCGAATTGGGAATCTCGTCAGCTACTACGGTCTTGTTAAAATAGAAGTCTTCAGCGATAGGCTCTGATGGAGGAATGGCGGCTACCTCTGGCTCTCGATTCCATAGAAAGTAGGTAAGGCCCATTCCAAGTAGCAGCAGCCCCAAAACGGCAAAGCGAGAAAAAGGAACATGAGACTTGGAGGACTCTTTGGAGGGAATGACTTCTTGCCCTTGGGTGAAGCTACGCCAATTGTCGAAGCCTGCAAACTCCGCCAAGATATCGAGGGTCGTCTGGCTGGGCTGAGAACCCGTTTCGGCTCTTCCCCAAATGCGCTTCAAGGTAGTCACACTAAGGCGCTTTTGAGTTTTATCCCAGATACGTTCACTCAAGCACTCAAAGTCCTTATTGGTCCATGAACTTACCTTGCCCCAATTTAGGTCAGCATTTATGCGGGCTACGAGATGCTCAATCATATAAGGATAAGTTTGTTTGAATCTACAAATTGGCCTTCTTTTCTTGAAATAAAGCTTTCAATCCCTCTTTTCGCTACTCAAAACTCGCCATTCACCCCTTGAACAAAATTGGTCAAACTTGAACAAGTCCGCTTTGAGACTTGGAAAGCCCATTCTTCTATCTTGGCCATCAGTCAAATGAATCAATAACAACAATCAAGATCATGATGAATCAATGGATCCGAGCCGCTTTGCTTTGCGTGGTATTCATGTGCTATGCTGGCCTCTTATTTCCCCAAAAATCTGGGACAATCGAAATTCCCATGACCAGTGAGCACTGGGTCGTTACGGCTGGGAAGGTCGACTTTGTGGAATATAAATCAACCCGCGCAGTCAAAAGTGCTGAAAACGGCTTCTTCAATATCATGCTCAAGGATCAGGTGTTCTCTACTGGGACCATTGAGTTTGATGTAGAAATGGTGGGGAATGGCTTTCCTGGAATCAATTTTCGGATTGGGCCAGATACCCTCAATTCGGAGGTCTTCTATTTGCGTCATTTTGGCAAACCAGATCCTTTGCGTCGTACCTCCACCCAATATGCTGCTGTTATTGATGGGGTTAATCTGTGGGATCTAACCGATGAATATCAGGCTGGCGCTACCATTCTTGAAGGGAAATGGAACCATATCAAACTCGTCATTTCCAAGCATCAGCTGTATGCTTACGTCAATGATATGAAGCAGCCCGCGCTAAAGGTTCCTATGTTAGAAGGTATTACCCAAACTGGAGGCATTTCCCTTTCTGGTAATGTCATATATGCCAATATGATCCTTCGTCCTCATGAGATTGGTAACCTGCCAGATGTCCCTGGAATCGATCCGAGTGACAACGATCCCCGTTTTCTGCGTACATGGGAAGTGAGTGAGCCCATTGACTTACCTTTTGGACGCGATGTCATGATGGGAATTCGCTTTAATCCTGGTGTGGCCATTGACTCTTCCCTCCTCAACGCCAACACCAAATGGAAAGGAATTCAGGCTGGTCATCGAGGCTTGGTCAACCTGACCCGTCTTTATGGAGCTACTGATGAAGGCCAACGCCGCATCGTCTGGCTCAAAACGACCCTCAATTCTGAAACGGCTCAAGAGAAACTCATGCGACTCGGCTTCCGAGATGAAGTATGGGTTTTCATCAATGGAAGCCCCCTTCATGTAGACAAAAACTATTATGGTTCAGCTGGCATGAAAGAGCCACGCGGACGATGTAGCCTTGAAAATGCTTCTTTTGAGGTTCCCTTGCAGGCAGGAAAAAATGAAATCATAATCGGACTTTCTAATTATTTCTTTGGCTGGGGATTCATGGCTAGACTGGAAGATACTGCAGGGATTAAGTTTTAAGAATCCCACTTACAAGTAGGTAAATAGGTAAAAGGCGCCTCAAGTCATTGAGGTGCCTTGATCTTTGAGGCATATTCAAGCTCAAACCAACTCCACACGCTAAAAAAAGAGCTACGAAATATGTAAGTTTAGTAAGCCGCTGCTAGCAATTCTTAGCCTAAGAGCGGAAGCCTCGCTAAACCTACATTCGCATGAAAAACCTTAACCCTCTTCATACGCATCTACAATTTGTGATTGGATGCTTGATCGCTTGTTGTTTTTTCTCCTGTTCCAGTCCCAATCAAAACGGGAAACTGGGCAATATTGAGATTGCCTTTCAAAGTGATCATGATCAACAAGCCTTGGATGGAAGACTCATTGTCCTGATTTCCAAAGAGGCTGAAACAGAACCTCGATTTCAACTAAGGGATGATGCAAAGACATGCCAGGGTTTTGGGATGGATGTGGAAGCTTGGGATGCTGGTAAAAAGCTACAGTTTGACATGAAAGCCTTTGGATATCCTGTTCGTAGCTTCCAGGATCTCCCATCTGGGGAGTTCTTTGTTCAAGCTCTTTTTCATAAGTATGAAACCTTCAACAGAGCCGATGGACATGTAGTCAAATTGCCCATGGATAGAGGAGAGGGGCAACAATGGAACAGGGCACCTGGCAACCTTTATTCTACTCCGCAGAAGGTAAGCATCCGCGATGGGAAGTTTCCTTCTATTTCTATAAGCCTTGATCAGACAATTCCACCCATAGACGAGTCCGAGGATACCAAGTATATCAAGCATATAAAAATCAAAAGTAAGTTGCTAAGTGAATTTTGGGGAAGAGACATGTACTTGGGTGCACATGTACTCTTACCAGAGGGCTGGGATTCACATCTCAATGTAAAGTATCCCCTTGCGATTATGCATGGTCATTTTCCTCAGGATTTTGGCGGATTTCGCACATCCCCCCCTGATCCAAACCTCAAGCCAGATTATAGCGAGAGATTTGATGTGGAGGGCTATAATCGCATGGTTCAACAGGAAGCATATGATTTTTACAAAACTTGGACAGGTCCCAATTTTCCGAGAGTACTGGCCATTAAAATCCAGCACCCCACGCCTTATTATGATGATTCTTATGCTGTCAATAGCGCTGCACAAGGGCCTTATGGTGATGCCATTACCTACGAACTTATCCCTTATATCGAACAGCAATTTAGAGGAATAGGAGAAGGTTGGTCTCGCTTTGTATACGGTGGAAGCACAGGAGGATGGGAGGCTTTGGCTGTGCAGGTAAAATACCCCAAGGAATATGGGATGTGTTTTGCAGCATGTCCTGATCCCATTGATTTTAGGGCCTATTGTCTGGTTAATATCTACAAAGACGACAATGCCTACTATCAGGAAGGTCCATTCCGAAAAACCCTTGTGGCTGGCCATCGGGATTATCTGGGAAATGTGGATGCTAGTCTAAAGGATATGAATGATCGGGAGTTGGTCTTGGGTAGCAAGGGGCGTTCTGGCCAACAATGGGATATCTGGGAAGCAACCTATTCGCCTATAGATGAGGCGGGCTATCCCAAAAGAATCTGGGACCGACTAAGTGGGAAAATAGACAAGGAAGTTGCCGCCTACTGGAAAGAGAATTACGATCTCGCTTATATCTTGAAAAGAGACTGGGCCAAGCATGGTAAGGATTGGGAAAACAAGATTCACCTTTATTGTGGAGATATGGATAATTATTACCTCAACAATGCCGTGTACCTAGCTGAGGAAATCCTATCCGAAACCTCCGCCCCCTATTATAATGGGGAAGTAGATTATGGGGACAGGGCAGAGCATTGCTGGAATGGTGATCACGAAAATGGGAACCACATCAGTCGCTTGCGATACCACCGAATGTTTATCAAAAAATATGTACAAAAGGTTGCTCAGGTGGCGCCGCGAGGTGCTGATTTGAAAAGCTGGAGATATTGATGACAGCACCTAAGCATACTAGCATAGCCTCATAACCTTAACAGACATCACAAACAATGGATAAAGAAGAAGTAAACGAGAATCCAGCTTTTTTGGAATATGTTTATGAGCTTAATGAAGGCCGTAGCCTTCAGGAGGCCCTTCAACTCAGCCTGACAGATATTGATGCCATTGACATCGCTCAATTCAACAGGATAGGGTTGAAAACGTACCAAGAAGGGAAATGGACCCTCCATAAAATCTTGCAGCACCTCATTGACTGGGAAAGAATCTGGTGTTTTAGGGCTGTTTTGTTTGCTAGGTCAGAAGGAACTATTCCCGTAGGGCATGATCAGGAGATTATGGGGAAGAATGCAAATGCTGATGAACTGTCTATTGAGCATCTGACGAAGGAATTACGCATGGTACGCCAAGCGACTATCATGATGTTTGAATCCTATAATCCAAAGCTACTAGAAACCCCTTGTCGGTTTTTTGAGTATCAAATGCCCCTTTCGGCTATAGGATTCACCATTGTGGCCCATCAAATTCATCACTTCAAGGTGATCAAAGAAAGGTATATACCTTTGGATACATAGAGAAAGTATAAAGAAGCCATTAGAACCCATATTTTTCCACGAGAGATTCTCCCATTTCAGCGATATGTATAAGAATTTATGCTTGAGATTACCTTAGTTCATCAAATTCCTTTTCCTGGTTTTTCTGAATTGAAAGAGCAAAGTAAGCTGGAAGGATATCGATTTGTTATCAGGCTTGAAAGGGAATGGGAATCTGGCCAAAATACCTACAACCAAGCTGGAGAAGGTTTATTTAAGGTGGTTGCCCATCATCAAATAGTCGGAGTGGGTGGGATTAACCATGACCCCTATTCGAATGATCGGAAGATCGGAAGAATCCGAAGATTTTATATCCTTCCCTCATGGCGGAATCAAGGAATTGGGACAGCTTTACTTGAGCATATCCTAAGGACAAAAGGGAGTGAATATGCTATGATTCAACTACGAACAGACAGTGAATTAGGAAGCAAATTTTACGAAAGGAATGGGTTTTCGAAAGTTGAGCATAAGGCCCATTATACCCACCAGCTTTTAGTTGCCGATACGGGAGGATATCTATCATAAGGTTTAGACCTTTGTCTTAAGGCTTGAGAGGTCAAGGCATTGTGGCAGCCTGAGGCTCGAATTGACATAAGAGGTTAAGCATCTGATTTGCCGAGGTTCTAGGTAGCGATTGTTGATGAAAGTTGCCTAAGTGATGAGATAAGATTCTTACAGAAATGGAGAAGATGTTGGCATTATTTTATAGAAAATGTTAACGAAATTCTAATGCTAGTTGCCTTACAGTCAGGTAGATATGCTTTGTGAATGTCATCTTTGGGACATATGAAATGATCTCCTTAGACAATCTTTGGGCAATCCGATATTTCACCAAACAAATGGATAAACCTGCCGTTAAACGAAAGGAAAACAAAAAATTATGAGGATCTCGCTTATCTTAATTCTTAGCTTAGTTGCTTACATCACAGCGGCTTGTCAAACAAAACCTGCTTCCAAAGAGGAAAATGTCTCTTATCCTGTTGAAAAAACAGTTGAAGAGTGGAAGAAAGTCCTTACCAACGAGCAATTCCACATCCTTCGTGAGCATGGGACAGAGCGCGCTTTCACTGGAGCCTATTGGGACAATAAAAAGAAAGGAACTTATTACTCAGCAGCGACGGGTCAGCCCTTATTTAGCTCGGAGCATAAGTATAAGTCAGGTACGGGATGGCCTAGCTTTTATAAGCCCATCGACGAAAGTGCCGTCAAAGAGATTGTTGACAGAAGCTATGGCATGGTTCGCACCGAAGTCGTAGATAGTGGCAGTGGTTCGCACCTTGGTCATGTCTTCAAAGATGGTCCTGCACCAACAGGATTGCGTTATTGTATGAACTCCGCCTCCCTCATCTTTGTTGCGGAAGGGGAAGAAGCGCCTGCCATCGTCAAAGAGTGGAAAGAAAAGCAAGGTAAATAATTCTTTCAGAAGAGTTATTACTTGGTATAATTGGGTTGGTCTTGATATGTGATGTCAGGACCAACCCATTTTTCATCTCATGCATGGCTATTGTACCTTCAGGCTATAACCCTTGCCACGTTGATTTAATATTTCCGTATTTGAAATGCCTTTTATCTTCTTTCTTAGCCTAGAAATATACATATCCAGGCTGCGACTGGTAACGACACCTTCCTTAAGCCATACTTCTTCGGTCAGGTATTCTCTAGACACAAGTTGCCCCTCATGCTGGAAAAGGATACTAAAAATCTGCGCCTCCTTATCGGTTAACTTAATAATCTGATCCTGAGTAAGAATTTGATTGGTGCGAAGATCGAGCTTCATGCCCTTTACCTGAAGGCTAGCATGATCGTTGACTTTTGCTGTTTTTCCTTTGGACAGGGGAATAACAAGTAGAGCTAGGGACACCAAAATACATCCAAGCAAGGCAAATGTAAATATGTTGAATCCTAAAAGGCTTGCTTCTTGTTGGTAGAGGCTTACATCGACATAGTAATCTGCTGTGGGTAGATTCCTTCCGAGACAGGGAATCTCTTTGGGTGTTTGACGATTTATTTCAAAGCCATAGACCAGCTTGCTTGAGGCTACCTCTAACACACTCACAATGGCCTTTGTGGCGATCTCCGAATGGATAAACTTCAGGGCGAGCCAGGATAAGGAATCAGGATTGATGGGAATGGACTTTTGAAAACTCAGCCGTAGTGTATGTTCATCTATTTGTTGTAAGGGTTGAACGGGTGAGCTATGGTCATGGGCATTGCTTAACAACTCATCTCCAATCGCCCTTACGGCAATGTGTGCTTGCTGTTTGTTGAACTGTTCACCTGGCTGGCTAAGCGAACTCACCAACGTAAGCAATACAACAGCTACGCCGAATACTAGGCTTATTTTCAGTGCTTTATCAAATGTAAATCCATTTTTTACATTCATGTTAATTCCTTTTTACAAGCTATATAGGTAAGGAAGAGGCCGTTGGCCATAGATTTAGGGAAACTAAATAATAAGTATGAAAAAATTATGGCAACCCAATCCATCGCTTCACATCGGGCTAGATATTATTCGAATTCTAACAGGAGGCATCATCATTTCCTTTGGGCTAGAAGTATTCAGTTCAGAGCAGATGGATGGTTACTTTCAATGGCTTGGTGAAGTAGGTGTCCCTTTTCCTGAGTTTATGGCTTATGTGGGAAAGTTATCAGAACTGATAGGGGGAACTCTTCTGTTAATTGGTCTATTGACTAGACTAAGTACCATTCCACTGATCGCCACTATGTTTGTTATAAACTTCATCATGTTAGATGGAAGTATTCGTACCCAGCCCTTTTATCTCCTTCTGTTGTTCCTATGCTTTCTTTTTCTTGGAAGTGGGAAACTAAGTGTGGATTTTTTGATTAAGTACCTGCGATCAGGGCGAGGAAAAGATTAAAATATAATAGGTATAAGAAGGAAGTTTTTTACCATCGAACTAGCGCAACATGATATAAACTGTCCTTAGCGATCAAATTTTTGCTAATTCAACAAGCCTATTGACTCATTCATGGAAATAAGCTTTACTTTATCTTGAATTTGGGATTAGTTCTAAGAACCTTATTATCCTTGACATTCACTATTAAAGCTTTACCCTAATAAATGAAACAGTATATCAAGCGCCTAAATCCGCTTTATTTGTTAGTAGTTTTCGGTCTTTTATGTGGGCACGATCTCTACATAAAGATGGAGACTTATTTCTTGCAGCCCAATCAACAGGCGACCTTTAGCCTCTACAATGGAACCTTTGAGAAGAGCGAGAACATCATCACCCGAGATCGTATGCTTGACGCCTCTTTTATGGTACAAGGGGAGAGAGTACGGATCACACCAGATCAGTGGGAGGATCAGGATACTACCATTACTCAATTAACTTTTGATACAGGTGAAGCAGGTACATATGTGGCGGGTGTCTCTACTAAAGCAAGAAACATAGAACTTGAGGCAGATAAGTTTAACAACTACCTCGAGCATGATGGCGTATTGGATATGCTCGAGTATCGAAAAAGCAACAACTTGTTGGACCAAGACGCAGTTGAGAGCTATCAAAAGCATGTAAAAGCGATTTATCAGGTTGGAGGCGTCAAAACAGATGATTGGAAATCAGTTTTGGGCTATCCCATTGAGTTTGTCCCGCTTGAAAATCCTTATAAAAAACATACAGGTGACCAGTTAGAAGTGAAGTTGTTGTTGGATGGGGTACCTCTTTCCAATCAATTGGTTTATGCCAACCATATCTCAACTGGGGAATCCCATACCCACGGAGCTCACATACACGAGCATGATGGCGTAAAGCATACCCATGAACATTCCCATGATGATGGTGAGCACCAACATGATCATGCGGACAAATCCAAGGCAATGGATGAACATTCGCATACAATTGGACAACAACTGCAGACCAATGAACAGGGTATAGTCAAGGTTGATTTTCCAGAAGATGGTATCTACTACCTCAGAACCATTCATATGGTTGGCGTAGCTGACAGGGAGGAATTGACACATATATCAAAATGGGCGACCTTAACTTTTGAGGTCACACATAAGCATGGACGCCACACCCATACCCATCACGACCACGATCACAAGCACAAAAAGGAAATCCCTTCTTGGATTTTTATCGTAGGTAGTCTGTTTATTATTGGATTGTTATTTTTAGTTTTTAGAAACAGGGATTGATGAATCGTCTTTTTTTCAAGCAGTATTGTACTTGCTTAATCTTGTTCCTTCCGCTCTTCGTCTTTGCACATGATGTTAGTAGTGCCGATCAGGAACTGCTGCGTCATGGTGGTTTGTTGGCCTACATTCGGGTGGGGGCTACGCATATGTTGACAGGCTATGATCATTTGCTGTTTTTAGCCGGGGTGCTATTCTACTTGAATAGTTTTCAGGACATCTTAAAATTTATCACCGTATTTACCATAGGGCATTGCATCACCTTAATTGGGGCGACCTATGCAGGAATCACCGCAAATGAGCATTTGGTGGATGCCGTTATCGCCTTGAGTGTATTGTACAAGGGATTTGAGAACTTAGGTGGTTTCGAAAAGCTGAAGATGAAATCGCCCAATCTGTTGCTTATGGTAGGGCTTTTTGGCCTGATTCATGGTTTTGGTTTGTCTACCCGTTTGCAGTCATTTGATATAGGGCAAGCGCAGTTTTTACTCAAAATTTTATGTTTTAACCTAGGTGTGGAGCTTGGGCAGGTCTTAGCTTTAATTCCAATTGTGGCGATCATCACGCTTTCGCGTTCACATAAGCAGTTTCCAGCTTTTTACAAGGCCGTCAATTGGTACTTGGTACTTGCTGGAATATTTTTGTTCATGTATCAAGTGTACGGTTACTTTACAGGCCATTGATCATTCCTGTAAATAAGCCTGTGGGCGGAAACTAGCTTCGCCTTTTTCCACTTGAATACGTACTGTTGAAGGTCATGAAGAGAAAACCCCACCAAAAACGTAGTGTCATTAAGAAAGTATTTGAGGACTTTCGAAAGCGCTTACACCCCTCCTCACAATCGAATAATGGAATTGAATATGAGGTAAAGGAAATCAAAACAGGTTTTAAGGTAATCATTCATCGAGAAAGAGGAATGAACCAGGAATTGTATTTTGACAGTAAGCAAGCGTTAGATCAATACCTAAAAACTATCTCCTAAACATTCCCTTCTTTCATTCTCTCCTTTTTATTCCAACTCTTCCCGCCATAGAGCGTCTTTAACCGAATGATATTGGACATATCTACCTATGTCGTAGATCTCCCCAAAAGAAACTATACTAGCACATGAATTCGAAAAAACGACTTGGCTTTATCCTGATCCCTCTCCTCTTGGTTGGAGGATATTTTGTCGCAAACTCCCTTTTGTTCAATGGCACGAAGGGAAAGGTTGTTTCGGAAGAGGGAATTCAAGCAACTTACTTTGCAGGCCCTGACATGAAAGAGAGACCTGCAGTTGTGGTCATTGGTGGAGGGCTAGGAGGGGATTACTGGGCGAATGAATTCTTAGGTCAGGGAGTGGTGGGCTTATCCCTCTCCTATTACAGGGTTCCGGGACTACCCCAATTGATGGAGGAGATTCCCTTGGAGTATTTTGAGAAGGCGATAAGGTGGTTGGGAAAACAAGCTGAGGTTGATCCGAATAAGATCGTGGTCATGGGCGCTTCCCGAAATGCAGAATTGGCTTTGGTATTGGCCAGTCAATTTCCCGATTTGATCAGTGGGGTGATTGCTTTTGCCCCAAGTTCTATTTCCTGGCCCAATGCGGTTTTACCCTTCAACTCAGATACGTTAAAGGCTAGCTGGACCTACCAAAATCAAGATATACCTTACCTTCACATGGCCAAGATCAAAGGAACGGATTCTCCTAAAATAGAAACCTTGGGCTACTGGGAAGCTGGCTTGCAACAGATCGATCAATATCCTTCAGCCGTTATACCAGTAGAAAAAATCGCGGGTCCTATCCTGCTTTTATCTGGAAGAGATGATCAGGTCTGGCCTTCCGCTACCATGAGCGACATGATGGAAGAAAGGCTCAAAGTAAATAACTTCTCCCATGATGTTGAAAATGTCCAGTTCGAAAATGCCGGCCATTTGATTTCTCGTAATCTCGACTATATTTCTAAAGGGCGGGAGGGCCAAATGTATATCGGAGGGAAGGCCTACGAATTTGAGTATGGGGGGACAATAGAGGGAGATAAGGCAGCAATTGTTCAGTCTTGGGAAAAAATCAAAGCTTATATCAAGAAGGTTGAGACTAAATAGGCTGCTATCTTCATAAAAAAATGAGGCCTCTTTGGTCCCAAAGTTGTAGGCGTTGTTCAGGGCATAAACCTAGAACAACGCTTATTCTTTAAGGAGTTTGTGTGTCCAATAGACCTGCCATCCCATTTCCCGTACTGGAGCCTAACAAAAGTTAACTCATGGGGATCCCTGCTTGGTTCCCCATGAGTTTTATGCTTCATCTGAAAAGTTGAATGAAGGATGGGTATTAGATCATGTCCTGTTAGACAATATCTTTGAAGTCTACCTTCTACTTAACATAGTATCGAGCTTAGCCGAGATCTCAATCCCCCAAGCAAATCCCCATTCCCCTAGCTGTCTGCAGCAGGTAGCTATCTTGGGAAATGTGGTTATATGAGGAAGTCGCGTCTGTCAAACTCACGTCCACAATGGTGTTATGTTGGAAAGAGGCCATTCTCCCAAACTTCTTATCTAGCACCATTTCGAAGGCTTTTACGCCAAATTGGGTGGCTAGGATTCTATCAAAAGAATCATGCTCTTGCCTACAGAGAAAACGATCATAAACTGTTTTCCAAGGTCCAAAGCGATCTGGAAGATCACGCCAAACTGCTCCGCTAAAGAGCACCCAAAGAATGCCACTGAACATAAGGCGATGAGACTTAGCAAGGCGACCCCGGTTGGACTCAGAAGTTGGAATAAGATCCTTGATTTGGTTCCATTGTACATCTATCAACTCATAACGTCTCATAATCAACCAGATAACATCCGATAGAACTTTTGAAACGTATTAGGAATTTTAAGACAATACCTAGTTATGGTGGGACTTACACTTTTTTTGAAAGGGTAAAAGAAACTTATCGAGTGTAGAAATTACAAATACCATCATTCATAATATGTATAAATAAATTTCATGATTTGAACATCTCCCCATGGAGAATTGTAGGTCTCTTTTAGGAGGTTTTTGTTCTCGTCATACTCGTATTCCTTACTTTCAACAATTTTACCTTTCATGTAATGTAGAACTGCCTGAAGGTAGTAATCCCCGTCATAGACATATAATTTATAATCACTGTATCTTCTGGCAATCCGAAGTTGCTTTTTGGTGGAATCCTTGGGATAGTATTCATAGCCTTCGAAGTAACGATAACCTAAGGAATCATATTTGATGCTTCGGATGTAATCACCACCTTCAGTTTCGGAAATCAATTGGCCTTCGAATCCATTTTCTGTTTGTATCCTACGTTTCAAATAGGTTCTAAGGCCTGTCGAGAAAAATCCTTCTACTTCAACTACTTCTCCATTTTTATTTTCTCGATGAATTACTTTTTGAGAATATCCACTCTTTATAAGATACTCTTTAACCAATTGGTCCCTTTCCAAATCTAAATAGGAAGTATCTAATATGCCTCCTACGGCCTCAACATCATTTGAGTCATGGACTCCAAAGCCAGGCCATGCCACTCCCTCTAGTGAAGCAGGAGGTGTTAGAATTTTTTCCTTGAATACCTTTGGAATTGTGTCCATACACATTGCATAGCTATTTGAATGGTAGTATTCCCTTTGATCCCTTATCTCTGTCCTATATAAACCTGAATCAATCTTTTCAAAATAATAATCTTCTTGAATGGGATATCCTGATTGGTCGTAATGAAACAGCGATTGTTCTGATTCAGGTAATACTACTTTCATTTTTTTCGAAAATATCTTCTTTTTTAAGGTCTCTTCGGTTACCAGACAAGTCTTGACCCTACTTTTTTTATTTCGTAGTTGGTTGACGTATTCAGGTATCCCACATCTACATGGATTTACCATATAGATAAAGTTATGGGTGGTCATGTTAAAATAGCCCTGGATGATAATTGGCTGACCCAAACATGATGAAATCTGAAGGCTTAATAAAAGATGAAATAGGGTAAAGAGAATAAATTTCATTCCTATTCTTGATGGCTTTTTATTCATTCTTTTGCTCTTTTTTTGAGTTCACAAAACCACAAAGATTGGGCTTGTGCCCGCCAAGCTTGATGGCCAGTTACACCTGCAGATTTTAGCTTATTGCGATAGTTAATTCCAAAGGAAATCCTATCTCTGTATCATTTAGGTTTATAATCAGTAGGAAAGGTATTGTTCTCACTTACATAAATTCTATGTTTAGCAGCAAATTCAATTTGATGACTTGGATCTAAATTGGGGAAGGTACGTTTACCTGGACCCAACATTCCATTTTTTAGGTCACTGGGCTTTGAGAATGCTCCGCCATTTCGTCATCCTACACCAGCTGGATAATTTCCTTCTAATATCTTCTTGTCTCCCTCCTCAAAGTAGCTTGCTGTGAAGTGCCCCCCAATATCCGGACCACTGTTCTAGTTGATTTTTTAGTTAACTTATTTAGTGGTTATGAGCAAAAAAACGCAGAACATTTAGCAGAGAATTTAAGGGGAAAGTTACCTTGGAAGCTCTCCGTGAATGAGAGCCTTTGCACGAACTTGCCAGACGTTATGAACTTCATCCCCATCAAATCATTGCTTTGAAGAAGCAGTTGCAAAGTGGTGTTGCAGATCTATTTGGCAAAGAGAAAGTCAAAGATTTTGTTGATCTTGAATTGGAGAATCAACGATTTGATGAAAAAATTGGTCGGCTCAAAATGGAGCGAGACTGGTTTTAAAAAAAGCTCAAGCCTTTTGAGTAATCGAGTTCGCAGGAGTCTGGTGGACGCTCATGACCCTGAGCTAAGCATCCCTGAGCAGTGCCAGTTATGGGATATTCATCGTTCTTTGTTTTACTATCAACCGATAGGAGAAAGTCCTCTAAATTTAGAGTTGATGAAGCTCATTGATCAGATTCATCTGCTAGAACCTTGCTTTGGGTATCGCAGAATTTGTGAAATTACTGGGAAGCTGGCTTGCAACAGATCGATCAATATCCTTCAGCCGTTATACCAGTAGAAAAAATCGCGGGTCCCATCCTGCTTTTATCTGGAAGAGATGATCAGGTCTGGCCTTCCGCTACCATGAGCGACATGATGGAAGAAAGGCTCAA
>JBCBVV010000082.1:0-16036 GCA_039817415.1 Bacteroidota bacterium | reverse complement strand
CATACTTGCAACAGTGTTGCAAGTATGACAAATTTTAACAGAACTCCAAATATTCTATCAGCAACTAGAGCTGAATAAAAAAAGATCGCAAGAACTGCGACCTTTCAGTATTGGCATTATTTAATTTCAATCTATGCATGCGAACCTAAAAGGTGTTGCGCATGATTTTCCGCATCTAAATGGCTGGAAACGGCTGGTGATGATAGTTTCTACTAGCGGAAACTTGGAAGATTTCCTTCTTCCTTCTGAATCTCAGTCAAACAATCGATTAGATTCAAATAAGATTGGTTTCTCAAGAAATAGTAGATGAACTTTCCTTTTCTTTCAGAAGAAAGGACACCCTTGTCTCTTAGGATACTTAGGTGGTGAGAGATGGATGATTGATCAGCATTGAGACGTGTATAAATTTCCGTTACGGTCATTCTACGATCTCCTTCCAACATTTCCATGATGGACAAACGCACGGGATGTGCGATGGCTTTTAAAATTCGGGTCAGCGTTTCCATCTGCGAAATGCTCCACCCAGCTTGTGCAATACTCATAACAGCCTTAATTTAGAATAGGTGAATTTTTACATATAACTAGGGTGAAGGCCATTGTGTTTGTGAAAAACTGAAAAAAATCCATTCATTATCAATAGATTAAATATATATCCTCGAATTAGTATATGTTTATTCGTTAGTATGAACGGGCTAATTATTCAACAAAATCTACTTTTGTTCAGGCTTAATTTTAAAGTTGAAAGTTGATGTTTAAACAAAGTCTATATAGAGTTTTTACAATGATTATCGTCATTTCTGTAGGAATGAGTGGATGCCAATTGCCTCCTCTTCCTGACCAGAACGGACAAAATAATGGAGGAAGTGGGCAGGGTCAAGTGCAAGCCCCCACCACAGAAGAGGTCGTGGAGACTTTTCAAGCCTTATCGGAGGAAGTAGCCGAACTGGCCAAACCCAATAAAGTGCAAGCTTGGGTAAGTAAATTGATCGTGAAAGCTCAGCCAGGAAAGGATATGCCCCAAATCGCTCAAATGGAAGAAGGAGAAATTGCCCAATATCTTTATCAACGTACAGTGAGGAAGGAGAAATTCAACCTCCGAGGCCAAGATTTCAATGAAGCATGGATTCTAATCAAAACGCAAAATGATGTCATAGGCTGGGTCAATGAAGGGGGAGTAAGATACATTAGCCCCGAATTCGAACAATTGATCCGCGATTTATTAGGCCCACCTCCAGGAAGCAATGCTCGCGTAAGCAGAGGTGCGGTCGAGATTCCACCAGCCTCTCAAAGGCACATCATTCCAGGAAAGAGTGTCGGAGCCATTACGCTCAATACATCGGAAACTGATCTGATCAATTTATATGGTGGCGTTCGTGTTGTCAGAGGAACTGTCAATAAAGCGGGAGGAGAGAAAGAAGTCGCTACCGTAGTTTTTCCCAACACCAAAGATGAAATCAGAATTACCTGGAAAAAAGAAGATCATAAGCAGATCAAGGCTATTTATTTTGACCAGCCTGATGGAAGTTGGTTTTCAACAACTGGCCTGACCAATGGCTTACCCCTCAAAGAATTGATTAAGGTAAATAAGGGTCCTTTTGTCTTTGATGGATTCGGCTGGACGTATGGGGGAGTTATTGAAGATTGGAAGAATGGTGCCCTCTCCCGTTATGGGAAGTACTTTTACATCATGCTGGATACCGCCCCTACCGCCGATCAAAAAGTGTTGAAAAAGTACAAAGGGCAAACCAAGTTCACAACCAATGGACCTGATCTAGATAAGTTGGGGGTTTATGTAAAGCGACTGGTTGTGTATTTAGATTAATGACCTTCGTTCCACCTAGCATGTGGTATTCCCTGGATAGGATAAGTTTTATGTAAACTGCCATTTGTTTACAATAATATGGCATTACATGCCAGTACTTTTGTCTTGTGAATATGGCTGTTTCCCCAGGTGAAACTTTTTGTAGATTAACTTTGCATTAATTTCAATTTCCCGTTCTTTCCTTCCTTTTAGAATCTGCATATTTATTTCCGAAAAGCAGATACCACCTACAACGCACTTGAAATGACTAAGAGAATCCAAAACTGGCTAAACACCGATGGGAGTTGGCTTTTTCCTATCCTGGCCATGGTGGCGGCCTTTTCTTCCTACTTATGTATGTATGCTTTTCGTAAACCCTTTACGGCAGCCACCTACGAAAGCCTAGAACTCTGGGGAATCTCCTATAAAGTCGTCCTTGTGATTTCTCAGGTATTTGGATATATGCTTTCCAAGTTCATAGGGATCAAGGTGGTATCTGAAATGAAACCCGAGCGCAGGGTAGGGACCATCCTCTTGTTAATTGGTGTTGCATGGCTTGCCCTCTTGGGAGTCGCATTGGTGGGGTATCCTTATGCATTGATATTCTTTTTCTTCAATGGCTTGCCTCTGGGAATGATCTGGGGATTGGTTTTTTCCTTTTTAGAAGGGAGAAGGCTTACTGAACTCTTGGGGGCAGGATTGGCTGCCAGTTTTATCGTAGGATCAGGTTGGGTGAAGGGGGTGAGTAGATACCTAATGTTTGAATGGGGAGTATCGGAATTTTGGATGCCTTTTATGACAGGAGCTGTTTTTGCCCTTCCTCTTTTGGTATCTGTTTGGTTATTGAGCCTCCTTCCCCCGCCTAATGAGGCAGATATTGCCCAGAGAACTGTCAGAGAACCCATGTCTGGAAAGGAAAGAATGGCCTTTTTCAAGGCTTATGGTCCGGGTATTGTAATGATCATTGCCATTTTCGTGATTCTAACGGCCTACAGGGACTTTAGAGATAAATTTGAAGTAGAAATATGGGAAGGCTTGGGGTATGCCAAAGATGAAATTGGGGCACAATTGGCCTCCGCCAATACAATCATAGGATTTACCGTAACTGGCCTGCTCGCCTTTTTCATCCTTGTCAAAAACAATTACCTGGCCTTTTGGGGCAATATGGGCCTTCTGATAGTCAATAGCCTTATGCTCTTTGCCTCAATGTTCCTTTTCTTCAATGGCTACATTGATGCATACTGGTGGATGATTTCCATTGGTTTTTGGATGTACATGAGTTATGTATCCTACCATAATGTACTCTTGGAGAGGTTTATTTCTGTATCAGGTGTCAAGGGGAATTATGGTTTCCTCATGTATCTCGCAGATTCCTCCGGCTATTTGGGAAGCATCATCTTACTCCTGTATAAAGAAATCTGGTACAAAGAACCAGAAGGGGGAAACGGGAGCAGTTGGCTAGAATTTTTCTACAGTTTCACCTACATCGCAGGTGCCCTGATGATCTTGTTTACCCTCATATCTATCATTTACTTTATCCGTCGATTTAGGCAAAAAGAACACAATCCAATTCAGGCAACAACATGAAAGAAATCCATACGGAAGTAGCTATCGTAGGAGCGGGAATTGTAGGATTGGCCATGGCATATACTGCCGCAAAGGCTGGGAAGAAAGTTCATCTCTTTGAAAGGGAAGCCAATACCAATATGGCCTCCATTCGCAATTTTGGAATGGTCTGGCCCATTGGGCAGCCTGCGGGAAAGGCTTATCAGAGAGCCTTGAAAAGCCGATACATCTGGGAAGAGGTAGGAAAGGAGGCTGGCTTCTGGTATGAGCCTAAGGGCTCACTGATGCTGATACGTTCTCAGGACGAATGGGATGTGGCAGAAGAATTCCTTGAAACCACCAAAGGAGAAGGCTATGTGTCAAAGTTGCTAAGTTCGTCATCGGCCAAGGAGCTATCACCCGCAGCGAAGGCAGAAGGATTACTTGGTGGCCTGTATTCTGCAACCGAAATGATTGTTGACCCAAGGGAAGTGCCCTTGAAAATCAGTGCCTTACTAAAAGAAAAATACAAGGTTCAATTCCATTACGAGACATCTGTCAATTTTGTGGCAGAGGGCAAGATGTTTACTTCCGAGGGATTGTGTCATGCAGATCAAATCTATGTGTGTTCTGGCGCAGAATTGGAAACCCTCTTTCCGGAATTGCTTAGGCCTCAGTTGATTAAGGTGAAGCTTCAAATGATGCGGACAGTTTCCCAACCTCAAAACTGGAGAATGGGACCGGCTATTTACGGTGGGCTTACCCTCCAACACTACCAATCTTTTGCGCATTGCCAACGTCTAGAGGTGGTTAAAAAACGAATCGAAGAAGAAAGCCCTTGGTTTAACAAATGGGGCATACACGTCATGATGTCTCAAAATGGATTGGGACAATTGGTTCTGGGCGATTCTCATGAATACGGGATGACACACGATCCATTTTTACGAGAGGAGATTGATAGCTATGTGCTTGATTATCTAGACGATATGGTCGAAGTGCCTGATAGGACAATCGCAGCAAGATGGCATGGTGTGTACGCAAAAAATCCTGGGAAAACGGAATTAATCTTACATCCTCATCCGGGCGTAACCATCGTGAATGGAGTAGGGGGAGCGGGCATGACGTTTTCCTTCGGATTGGCCAAGGAAGTATTTGAAGGAGGATTGTAGGCCATATGAAGACTTTCGAATATTAAATGTAAAGCTTATCATATACCCTTGATCATATAGTCAATATTAAGGATTTGTTAAGTGCACATTTAGTCGTATCTTTATTACAATTCGAAAGTCCCTGTAATGAATGTGCTAATCTTCGAAAGAGAAGAAGACATCCTTGACCTCCTGACTTACAACTTGGAGACCAAAGGTTTTACGGTTACGAGTTGTGAAGAAAGAAATCCATGCTGTAGCTGCATGGAGAGTTACAATCCAGATATCATTCTGGTGGGTAACGTAGGTATCGACGAGGATCTCATTAAATTCGGTAAAAGCCTTCTGGATTCTTTCCCAGGAAAGTCCATCCCTATGGTTTGTCTAACAACCAAAGAGGAATCGCTCCCTCTTCTCTCTACCTCAAGTGTCTTCGACCTTGTCCTTTCTACCCCTATCAAACCCAAGTCCATCGTACTTGCCATCAAGGAATTGCTCAACATGCCGATTGCCGACGCTGCTTAGCGCCTTTTGTTAAGCTGGAAGGTGCCGTCATTGATTCTTGCAAACATCTCGTCCACCACTTCTTGGATATTATCTGGATAGTCCACCTGCAACGGCTCTCCCTCTTTGACCCACTTCGTCAATTTCTCCACAAAGGCATCGCTCACCTTCCACAAAACCGGAATCCCCATTTTCTCCAAAGAAACCGCATTGCAATACTGCTCATATTGACCTTTAATCGGGACTGCGAATAGCTTTTTCCCTAGATAGAGCGTTTCAGCAGGTGTTTCAAAACCCGCTCCCGTCAAAATCCCCGCCGCTCCCGCGAAGCTTTTCATGAAGCCTTCGTTGTTGACGGGATTGACCTCCACATTGCCAATTTGATAAGGCTCCTTGGTAAACTTAGAAAAGACATGCCAGGTGGTATCCGGCACCTTGTTGAGATACTTCAACAATACCTCTTCATTAAAGGCGGGTAGGTAAACCGTGTAGTGACCCTCATTGCTAGGTTGCAGGTTGCGCACATCAGAGCGAACGACGGGTGTATAGATAAACTCATCGTAGCGCTCAAAATGAAAGCCAATGCCGTAATCGGCAGGCGCATAGTTTTGTAAAACAAATTCTCCCAAGGGATCTCTTTTGCTGGGTCTGGGTGTTTTTTTCGACCAGAAACTGGCCTGATGCCCCATACCAATGCTGGTGACACCCTTTCGCTTGCATGCCCAGGCAGAAATGGGCTCGAAGTCGTTGATGACCACATCATACTCCTCTACGGGGATCGAATTAATCTCCTTCCAGGCCTTCAAGTTCAAGTTATGGCTAATGGTCTTGGGGTAATCTAGGCCTCCTTTTTTGTTGTACAGGAAGGACATTCCCTTGTATTGCGCCTTGACGGGGTAGGGGAGTTTCACCTCTGATTGGGTACCGGAAACGATAATTTCAAGTTCGCAGTGCTTTTGAAGGGCAGGGATCACATCGCGAGCACGGGAGAGGTGCCCATTGCCTGTTCCCTGGATGGCATATAGGACTTTCATGGTATAAAGGTAGCAGGGACCTCACTATGTTTCAAGCAAAGAAGGAAATAATGGGAACCTGTCATGATTCAATCAGCTTTGCAGCCATGACAAATGAATTCACCTTTGCCTAGCTTTTTCGAATTTACCTTTGCCTTGCTTAACTTCCTGTCATGACTTTTCTGGAACAAATTGTATCCGACCTAAAACGAGAATTTAAGGAAGAGATTTCGAATGTCTGCATCGTTGTTCCGACCCGAAGGGCGGTGGTCTTCCTGCGAGAGGCGCTAGCCAAGACCTTCAAGCAAACGATTTGGGCCCCACGGATGATTTCGATCCAGGATTTTGTCCGAGAACTGTCAGGATGGGATTTTCCCGAAATGTTGCCCCTTGTGTTTGAGTTGTATCAGGTCTATTTGACGCGGAAAAGGCAGGATGATCCCACTTGGTATGAGCCTTTTGAAAGCTTTTATGCTTGGGGAGAGATGCTGTTGAAGGATTTTGACGAAGTCGACAAATACCACGTCAATGCCAAGAACCTCTTCACCAACATCAAGGACCTAAAGGAAATAGAGAATTTCTTTGCCTTGGAAGAGGAGCAATTAGCGCACATCAAGCGATTCTGGAAAGCGTTAAGGGGAAACCGGGAGGACCTATCCAAAGTTCAAGAGGAGTTCTTACGGATATGGCAGTTGTTGCACGACATCTATACCCAATTTAGAGCTCAATTGGCCGAAAAGCATCAGGCTTACGATGGCATGGCCTATCGTTATTTGGCCGATCAATTGGAGAAGGATGAACTGGCGATTCCCTTCACCAAAGTTGTCTTCGCGGGCTTCAACGCCCTTTCTACCTCAGAGGAAATGATCATGAAGATCCTTTTGAGGGAGAAAAAGGCCATGGTGTATTGGGACGTGGACAGGACTTATTTTACGCCACCTGAAGATTCTTTGTTTGGAAGAAGGTATTCGGATGTAGACCACATTGCCGGAGAAGAACCGGGGAAGTTCATCCGCGAATACCATAAAAAATGGGCCGCTTACGACAGCAGGTTGGTAGTCAATGACATGACCGCTGAACCCAAGGACTTATACGTAACGGGCGTTCCCCTTCATGTAGGGCAATCGCGATACATGGGAGAGCATTTGTTGAGTTTGGGGGAGGAAGTGGCTGATCCAAGGAGTCATGCCATTGTCTTGGCAGATGAGCAGATGCTTTTCCCTGTGTTGTATTCGCTTCCTGCTCAACTGAAGACTTTCAACATTACCATGGGCTTTCCGTTGAAGCAGACCAATATTTTTCACCTCATCATGAGTGTGTTGAGGTTGGTGAGAAACATTCGTTTTGACTCCAATAAGCGGCTTGTTTTTAGCTATCAAGAAGTCCTCAATATCCTCAACAATCCCTACGTCAAGGCCAGACAGCCTGAATTGAGCCGGACCATTCAAAAAGAAATCAATTCGCGTAACTTAGTCTTTGTCAGCCATGAATACCTACGTTCTGTAGAATTGACTCCACTTTTAAACCATATCTTTTTCCCTCCCGTCAAGAAACAGAATGAGATTGAGTCGCTGGAAGAAATTCTGAATTACGTGGGTGAGATTTTCCATCTGCTATTGAAGGAAGCCTCCGAAAGGCTAAATCGACTTGAGGCCGAATTTGTGGTGCAGTTTTACACCCACTTCAATCAATTGAGGGAGGTTTTGCTGCGCTATCAACCCAGCCTGAGTCTACAGGGTTTGGCCCAACTTGTGAGGGAAAGTTTACAAAGGGCACGGATTCCATTTGAAGGCGAACCCCTAGAGGGAATGCAATTGATGGGCTTTTTGGAGACAAGGGTGCTGGATTTCAAGAAGGTCTTTATCCTAGGAGCCAATGAGGGCAATCTTCCCGATACCAGCAAGGGCAATAGCTTCATTCCCTACAGTTTGCGAAAAGGCTTTGGGCTTCCTACCTACGAAGAGAAGGATGCCATCTATGCCTACCACTTTTATCGTCTGTTGCAAAGGGCGAGTGAAGTACACCTGATATACAATACCGTTGTGTCAGATCGGGGAGGAGCGAAGGAGATCAGCCGTTTTATTCGGCAAATTCGCTATTTCTTCAGGGAGACTGACAACATCAGGATTCATGAGCGTATCGTAACGACTCCTTCCCCCTACAGCCAGAGCAGTCCGATCCACATTGCCCAGAACGAGTCCATCAAAGAAATTCTCTACAAGAAATACACAGGGAAGTCAGCGACTTCTAAGGCCTTCATGTCTGCCACGGCCATGACAACCTATTTGGCTTGTCCCTTGAAGTTTTACTACCGCTATGTGGCGGGAATTCGAGAATCAGATGTTGTGGAAGAAAATATCGAGGCCAATACTTTGGGATCGGTCCTACACTACACCCTCGAACTGATCTACAAGGAGCAACTGAATAGGCCCTTGGACAAGGAATCCATTAGGGCCCTCAAAAAGGAAATCGGTCCCAAGCTCAGAGAGGCATTTTTCGAGCACAATTTGAGTTGGGGAGAGGAATTGAGGGGAATGAATTACCTGTACCGTGATGTAATCCAGCAGCAGGTAGAGAGGATTATTGAGAAGGATGCGGTTGGCCCAAGGTTTAAGGTGGTAAGCTTGGAGGATCCGGAGGAAATGTTTACCCATTTTGATGTGGGGGGGCTGTCCGTTAGGATCAATGGCTTCCTTGACCGAGTGGATTTATTGACAGATGAGGAAATTATCCGCATTGTCGACTACAAAACAGGAAAAGTAGAATTGCCCAAGAACCTCAAGCTAGAAAAATGCTTTGAGAGCAATAAATACAAAGAAGTATTCCAGGGAATGTTGTATGCCTGGTTGTACAGAAGGAGATATCCGGAGGCCCATGTGAAGGTTGGCTACTATACGGTAAAGGAATTGAGCAAAGGGATAAAGTTCATCCGTCAAGGCAAGGTTGTGGGAGAGGCAGAACTAGATTTTTTTGAGGATCGGCTGAAGGGGCTCATTCATAAGATGTTACATGAGGACTATTCGCAGACGGAAGATGAGAACCAGTGTAGGATTTGTCCTTACAATCAGATTTGTAACAGGGGCTAGGTGAATGGGCTTAGAGGAGTAAGGAAAATTCCTCTTTGGCTATCATTATTTCCATTTACACCTGAATTCCAACCGCTTTTGGCCAACTTATTGGAAGGAGAAAAGTAGTATTCTAATTTTCTTTCCAAATCAAACCCAACATGAACAAGGAATTGACGCCGCACTCCCTTCTTAAAAAGAAAAAGAATAAACGTACAAATCTATTGATCATCCTCTCAGTTGGAGCAGCCATTGCTGTGTCGGTTCCCCTTCTTTTCCGTTGGGCAAATTCTTTTGGGAGAGAAAAGGCAGTATATGTCAACAAACCCTCCACACAGGCTGAATTGGCTATGGCAAACTGGGAGGGAGACAAGCATATTACGACTCTTTATCTGGCCGATTCTATTATATCCTACGAGGGGAGCGGGAGAAGCCACGCCGAAATATTCCATACACTAGACGAATTGAAATTGGCCTTGGTTCGTAAGAAGCAGCGATATGACAAAAACCTCACCGTTGTCTTAAAACCTCTAAGCGAAGAGGCTTTGGGACTATTTGTCAATTTTAAAATCTATTTTACAGAGCTGGGGATTGAAAAATATGGCATCAATGGCCTTAGCAAGCAAGATTCAGTACAGTTTGCCATTCTACCTGAAAGAGAATAGGAGATCGTAAACTGAGATTCTACTAGGCTTCTTCAGAAGTGATTTTTAAATCCGCGTAACATTCCGGTAAGACTTCCGTTTAGTAGATGGTAAGTGTTTACTCACTATTAGTTTAGCCATTGACAGATAAGAAGGAAAATATCATCTACACAGCATTGAGGCTGTTTGCGGAAGAGGGCTTCAATGCAGTCTCTACTTCGAGGATTGCAAAAGAGGCTAAGGTGTCTGAGGGGCTGATATTCAGGCATTTCCAGAATAAAAAAGGCTTGCTTGATGCCATTGTGGAAATGACTGACCAAAAAGTGAGTATGCTTTTTGGCCCTTTTCTGTTTGAGACGGATGCCCAGAAAGCCATTCACATGATTTTGAGCCTTCCCTTTAAGATAGATCAGAAAGAACAAGATTTTTGGAAGCTACAGTATAAGCTCAAATGGCAGGATGAATACAACAATCCTCATAAGATGGATCCCATCCTTAAAAAATTAACTTGGGCTTTTGGGGAACTAGGATATGAGGAACCCCAGTATGAGGCCATGTTTTTGATGAAGGTGATGGACGCTTTTGCCATCGCTATTCTTAGAGATGGAATGGAAGATATGGCTAAGCTAGAGAGCTTCCTGAAGAAGAAATACAAGATTTAAATTTTTTTACCTAAAAAATAAAGTAAGTACTCACTCTAATTGACCATTATGAATACCCAACAAGTTATTTTAATCACCGGAGCCTCAGCAGGTATAGGCAAAGCTTCTGCTGAACAGTTCATCAAGGAGGGGCATCTTGTGTATGGTGCGGCGCGTAGATTGGAGAATATGCAAGATCTAGTTGACGCAGGCGGCCATGCCATAGCCATGGATATCACGAAGGAGGAGGAGATCAATACAACTGTCCAACAAATCATTGACGAGCAAGGGCGTATTGATGTGCTGATCAACAATGCAGGCTACGCCATTTATGGGTCAGTAGAAGATATCCCTTTGCATGAAGCTAGAAGGCAATTTGACGTGAATATTTTTGGCTTGGCAGCCATCACGAAAGAAGTTATTCCCTACATGAGAGAGGCGAAAAAGGGAAAAATCGTCAATGTATCTTCGGTGGGAGGGAAGATATACACCCCATTAGGTGCTTGGTATCATGCAACCAAACATGCCTTGGAAGGATGGAGCGACTGCCTGAGGCTTGAGTTACAATCCTTTGGAATTGATGTGGTGATTGTTGAGCCTGGAGCGATAAAAACTGAATTTGGAGATGTGATGCATGGACCGATGATGAAATACTCAGGAGAAGGCGATTACAAGGATCTCGCTACCAAAATGGCCGGTTTGCTGTCGACTTCCTACAAAGACCCCAAGCAAACTTCACCCCCTTCTGTCATAGCTGATGTGATGTCGGATATCGTTAAGACGGACAAGCCCAAAACCAGGTATGCAGCGGGGAAATTAGCTTCCCAACTTCTATTTTTCCGTAAGTACTTTAGCGACAGATTCTTTGACCGAACGATTATGAGTCAGATAAAATAACACATCTAAGACAGGGTGTAGCTTCATATCGAGCTACACCCTTTTTCTTTGAAAACCACCCCACTTAACTACGAACTATTATGTTTATTGAAAAGAACTATTCCTTTGAGCGGGTAGTCAGGTATTCAGGTAGGCCCTTTCTGCTATTTGCTGTCTATTCTACCACCATTGTCTTGTTATGGGAATATGCTAACCTGAATTGGATCACCATTCCTTGGTTGCCCTTGTCGCTGATTGGTACGGCAGTGGCTTTTTACGTTGGGTTTAAAAACAACTCATCCTACGACCGCATGTGGGAAGCCAGAAAAATATGGGGAGCCATTGTCAATTCTAGCCGAGCCTGGGGGACTTATGTCGGCTCTTTTGTGAGCAACCAATTTGCTGCCATCCCCGCCTCAAAGCATGAGCTACAAGCCGCCAAAACCCAGTTGATCTACAGACACATTGCATGGTTATACGCCCTTCGAAATCAATTATTGGTCGTCACCAATTGGGAGCACGCCAATCAAAGAGGAAAGACCGGTAAGCGTGCCCAACGCTATCGAGAAGCCTACGGAATTGGGCAGATTGAAGATGAGGTCATGAAGAATGAGCTTCAGAATTACCTGCCCCATCATGAGCTTCAGCGATTGGTTGATTATCAAAACACAGCTACACAAATCATTGATCAGCAAGCTAAAGATTTAGCCCAACTAAGATCGAAGGAGTTGATTGACGACTTCCGACATATGGAATTGCAAAAACTCCTGTATGACTTCTACGAGCATCAGGGTAAATGCGAGCGGATTAAGAAGTTTCCCCTTCCCCGTCAGTACGCCAGCGTAACCCGTATTTTCATTTACATTTTCATTTTTCTCCTTCCGTTAGGCATGGTGTCAGAGTTTGCGAAGATCGGAGATTGGGGTATCTGGTTGTCCATTCCATTTACGGCTCTTGTATCTTGGGTCTTCTGGATGATGGAAGAAGTGGGAGATTACTCGGAAAATCCCTTTCAGGGAATGGGCAATGATATTCCGATGCTTTCATTGTGCAGGGTAATAGAGATTGACCTGAAGGAAATGCTGGGTGAGACCGATTTGCCAGAAAAGGTAAAGCCTGTGAATGGGGTATTGATGTAGCTCTTTGAAATCGGTATTCTGTCCTTAACTTCATGGTACGATTTAACGCTTAGTACCATGTTTGTAGAGAAAAATCTCAGTTTATCAAGAATTTGGCGATTGTCCAGCTCTTACGTCCTTATTTTGACGCTATGGGCTGGACTTATTGTTTCCGCCTTTAAGTATGGCCAATTATCGTGGCTGACCATTCCGTGGCTTCCTTTATCCGTGATGGGTACTGCCGTTGCCTTTTACCTCGGCTTCAAAAATAATTCCTCTTATGACCGCATGTGGGAAGCAAGGAAAATCTGGGGAGCCATTGTCAACAGTAGTCGAGCATGGGGAAGCCATGTCAACAGTTTCATCAACAATCAGTTTGCGGATATTCCCTTGTCTCATGGAGAAATACACCACCTTAAAGAAAAGTTGATTTATCGCCACATCGCATGGCTATATGCCTTAAGAAGCCAGCTCCTTCAGATCACCCAATGGGAGCACGCCAATCAATCCGGACGAATAGGGCGTATGGCAAATAATGCACGTGAAAAATATGGAGTAGGTAAGGAAGACCCCCTTACAGAACAACTTTTGAAAAAGTACCTTGGTGAAACAGAATACGATCGATTGATAGCCTATAAAAATACAGCAACCCAAATCATCGATACTCAGGCAACAGATCTCTCAGACTTGCGATTAAAAGGACTGATCAATGATTTCCGACATATTGAAATGCAAAAGACCCTATACGACTTCTATGAGCATCAGGGAAAATGTGAACGGATCAAAAAGTTCCCACTACCTAGACAGTATGCGGGAGTAAGTTCTATTTTTGTATGGATTTTTATCCTGCTTCTCCCGCTTGGGATGGTCTCTGAGTTTGCTAAGATTGGGGAGTTTGGCATTTGGTTATCAATCCCTTTCACTGTTCTGGTCGCCTGGGTGTACTGGATGATGGAGACGGTTGGCGATTATTCGGAAAATCCCTTTCAGGGAATGGCCAATGATATTCCAATGCTATCCCTTACCCGAGTGATAGAGATAGATTTATTGGAAATGCTAGGCGAACAGGATTTGCCAGAAGGAATTCCTTCAAAAAATGGGGTATTGATGTAAAAATGCTCACCCATGACGCCTTAAAAAACGATTTACAAGATTATACAGTTTATGTCGTATATTTCTTGTAAACCATTCTCATATGGACGAGCCTAATCAGCCGCATACGAATTCTCTTCATTTAGAAACCTATTTTCCAAAGGCCTATCAAGAACTCAAGCGATTGGCCTTTTACCAACTTCGCTCTGAACGCTCAGACCATACCCTGAATGCAACTGCTTTGGTGCATGAGGTCTTCATCAAATTAGCCAAACAAGACCAGCAGAAATTCCAGTCCAAGGGACATTTCTTTTCCATTGCCTCTCGCTCCATGAGAAGGATATTGGTGAGCTATGCCCGCCAAAAGAAAAGCGAAAAGAGGGGTGGAGACAAAGTGGTCCTTACCCTAGAAAATCAGGAAGTAAGCCATATGACCACCTATGAGGATATCCTACATTTAAACGAAACCTTAGATCAGTACAAGACACTCAGTGAAAGGGGAGCTAAAATCATTGAGTTTTGGTTTTTTGGAGGATTCAAGCAGGAGGAAATTGCCCAAATTATGGATATATCCGAATCTACAGTAAGAAGAGAATGGAGGTTGGCCAGAACCTGGCTGAGCACACAACTAAAAGACTTGGGATAATGGATAGAATGGATGCAGAAACGTGGAGATTGGTCTCAGAACACTTCCATCAAATCGTAGACCTACCTGTAGAGAAACAAGAGATATACCTCCAAAAATTGATGGAGGAAAAAGAAGTGATCTTCCATGCTGTCAGGCGTTTGCTTGATGAGGAGAAGGCCCTGCATCCTGCTTTACAGACCGCTGCGCCAACTTCTTGGCAAATGGCGGAAGATGAGGAGCTGGTGGGTTCTAACATCGGAGTATATGAATTGATAGAACATTTGGGAAGTGGCGGTATGGGGTCCGTCTTCCTCGCTGATAGGATGCAGGATGATTTTGAGCAAAGGGTAGCATTGAAGTTGATCCGTCCTGGAAGTTTGACGGATGAGGCAGAGCAGAGATTCAGAAGAGAAAGGCAAATTTTGGCGGGGCTGGTCCATCCAGGAATTGCCAGGTTATATGATGGAGGCAGCACAGATAATGGGAGGCTGTTCTTCACGATGGAGCATGTGGCGGGAAACAACATTGTAGACTACCTCACACAATCGGGAAAAGATATTAAACATACCCTTACCACTTTCCTTCAAGTGGCACAGGCTGTTTCCTATGCCCACAGTCGATTGGTCCTCCACCTGGATATCAAACCCAATAATATCTTGATGTCCGATACTGCAGAAGTCAAAGTGCTTGACTTTGGTGTAGCACAGAAACTAGATGAACTTGAACGGAAGGGAGAAGAATCAAGTTCAAGCCCATATACTCTGGCATATGGATCGCCAGAACAGCTGCTAGGAAAGCCCGTTTCCACCCAGTCCGATATATATTCCCTTGGGGTTTTGTTGTACCAATTGCTGAGTGGAAAACTGCCTGTTCAGACTTCTCAAAAGCCTTTGGCCGAACAAAAGAAGACCATTCTTCAAACCCGTATCCAACCCCCAAGTGAAAACCTAGATCTTCCAACAGCCCCTTTTTCAAGTGATAAGTTGTCTGGAGACTTGGATACCATTGTCATGAAGTGTCTGGAACGAAAACCGCAGGATCGCTATCCCTCAGTAGATCAATTGATTGCAGATATACAGGCACATTTGGAGGACAGGCCCATTAGCCTAAGACGAGAAAATGGACTCTATAACCTTTCTAAATTTTATCGCCGAAATCGGGCTTGGTTGACCACCCTGATCATAGCTTTTATCGGATTGCTAGGAGTGGGAACCTTTTATACCAATCAGTTAAGAGAGCAAAGAAATGAAGCCATTGCCGAAGCCCAGAAAAAAGAAAAATTGCTGGAATTTGTAACAGATATTTTTGAAGAGGCCACCCCTGCAGAGGCACAGGGAGATACCTTAACGGTTTATGATCTGTTGGACCAGGCGAATGAGAGGATTGATTCTACCATAAAAAAAGAGCCAGAAGTCTACATCGAATTGCTCCGGACGCTCAGTATGACCTACATGAGCATGGGTGAACTGATGAAGGCGGATACGCTGATGGACATCGCTGACTCAATCTTTCAGGACCAGAAAGACTTAGCTGGCACGCTGCTGCATCTCAAGTTGCTCTTTAGCCAAAGTGATCTTTTCTACTATAAGGGAGATTATGAAACAGCAGACAGTTCCGCAAGACAGTCTCTGAAGATTGCTCGTACATTAGTTGAAGGGCAAGAACAAATTCTTCCTTTGCTGAGACAATTAGGAGATTTGGGGCTTGAACAGCAAAAAATCAACCAGGCTGATTCCTTCTATACCCTTGCGCTCGACAACTACCAACAACAAGGAGATGGGCAGGACGAAGATTTGGCAGCTTTGTTTCACGCTAGTGGAATGGTAAAAAGAGAATTGGGCGAATGGGATCAATCCAAATTCCTTTTTCTTTCTTCCCTCTCCATGAAAGAAAAACTCTTTGAACCGCCACATTCAGAAATTGCCTATACGCTCAATAACCTAGCGCGCTAGGTTATTGAG
>JBCBVV010000081.1:0-16992 GCA_039817415.1 Bacteroidota bacterium | reverse complement strand
TAGGGAAAAGCGTCAATCGGGGGTCTATGATTTAATTTTAACAATGCGAAATCATATATTGAAGAAGTTATTAATAAACTCGCACCTTCCATTATATGGCTAGGGCGTGTAGGACCTATGGAATTACAACCTAAATCTTCATAGTTAAAGTATATTTCCAATCCTTCTGCAGTTTGCTGATCATAAACACAATGCTTGGCAGTTAATAAATATGGTTCACCGAGTTCTCCTGGTTTCCCATTGTTAATTAAAAAACCTGTGCAATTATAAGAGATATTCCTGGATGGGTCCGTAATCTTTAGCTTTACTACTGCTCTTTTATGGTTTTGCCAATTAGCTCCAGGCGGACAATTGATACTTTCGTGACAAGGGCCAGCTACTCCTGAAACTTTACCATTAGTTCCCTCCCCATTCAAATAATCCAGCACAAAAGGATATTCCTTAAATACCTGCTGCATATCCTCATCCCCCCAAACTCTATCGCTAATCAGCTCTACAGAACCACCACCAATGAAGGTCAACCCTACTAAGGAAAAACCCAAAAATATTCTATATAAAAATTTCATTGCTTTCTATGATTGAATTTGAGAATCAATAATCCTGCGCCTTAACCCGAATCAAAACAGGCAGCCTGCCCAGAGAGTCTGTTACAGGTGCAATAGCCTTATGCTGTACATGAGGATTGAAAGGGATAGAGCCGTCTTTCCAGGGGAAGGGGCCGCCATAGATGCCCAAGTCAGTACCGTCATCTCCTGTATTCTGGCCTAATTGATGAATAATTTGATATTTATTGGCATACGAGAAGGAATTAGAACTAGATACATCTAGAAAAACACTATCAATAAAAGATCCAGTAACTGAATTATTCTCAATTAAAGTATTATTAGAACTTCCCGAGATATTAACCCAACTTAACGAGTTCCATTTAAGATTATTTCTTACAATATTACCCGAAAACTCAGTTGAAAATCCGCTTGCAAAAGAATATGGATGGACAAAGACATTGTTCTTAATAACCGAGTTAAATGTTTTGTAAAACTTCTGAACCTGTATTGGGGACTCCAAGAATATGCTATTCTGAATTGTAGAACCATTTCCAATCTCACGACAATGATTATCAATAATACAGTTGGAAATAAAAGAGTTGGTCGAATAACCTCCGTCAATTATACCATTAATGTTACAAGTTATAATCGTGTGATTGGAACTTAAGGAATCAGGAGATATGTAGACAGAACCCAAATTACACCTGTCTAAAGTAACTGACGATACCGCTTGACCATTAGAACCAATGTATATATTGTTGGTGTAAAGACCAGTAAAACTACTTCCAGAAGAATTCCCTAATAAGGATATGTTGCCCATTATGCGAGAAAAGGATGGGTATGCCTTGGAAGAATCAGGGTTATGGCCCACACCAATAATATGAATTTGTTTTTCAATAGTAATATTTCCTGTAAAAATAACCCCAGGCAAATAGAGAGTATCTCCAGAATTAGCAAAAGTGATCGCCGAATCTAAGTTCGTATAAAAACTCGGAGTCCCTCCATTTTGGACAGCGATCAAATTCTGTCCATAGGAACTTGAAAAAGTGAAAATTGCCAGAATAATGATAAATAAAGATTTCATTTTTTATATAGTTTAATGTGTATGCCCAAAATTCTATATTTTTTGGTGAGATGTATGAATATTGAGTAAGAGCAGTCGATTCTCTATCACGAGCTGTTTGTATTTAGGGATACCGAAGGAAAGCGCTGGGTTATTTTCAAAAAAAAGGGTAAAGAAGTCTTTTGCAAATGAAGGCTAATACCCCTCAAAGCCTGATTCAATTGACTAAAATTGTAAGTTATTTCTAAGAAAGAATCTCAAAATGCAAATTTACATGAAATGCTAAGTGATGTTGATTGACTTGGGATAAGAAGGTATCATAGAAGTGGTTCAAGCGAGAAAACTGTGACAAGGCTTTTTCATCTACATAACCGAACAATACTGTGTCAGAGAGCTAGTCCAAATAAGGTAGGACAATTACCCTCCCAAATTCCTTACACCCGTAAGCATGTAAGCGCCCGCTCCTTTTCCCGATACATCTTGCCTCCCATTAAGCAGCTCAACCCTGCTCCCCACGTTCAACCTCAAACCCAACACCCATGCGACCAGAAGAACTCGCCACCAAAGCAGACCTCCTCCAACTCCAACAACACATCGCCCAACTCATCGAAGCCAAAATCCCTACAGGCTTCACACCTGGACAAAAATACCTCCGCTCCAAAGATGTGGAGGCTATGCTGGGCATCTCCTCCTCAACCCTCCAAAACCTAAGAGATTCGGGCTCCATCCCCTTTACCCAACTTGGAAAAACATATTTCTACCCATATGCTGAACTCAAACAAGCACTAGACGAAAACGAATAAGAATGAAATAACACGTATTTGTATTGCATATCTGTAAATATTATTTAGTATATATATATTATTGTTGCTATGTGATCAGCCATAGGAAAATGAGTTACCTAGGGCAAGAACAAATGACAAGCATAGCCATGAATACGTATGAATCCCCCTTCCTACGGAGTGCTGAAGAACGCTACCGTTCCATCATCGAATCAGGCTTCGAACAATCTATCGAAGCCCTACAACATCAGATTTCTAAAGTTCCACACCTGAAGGACCTAATTCTCCAGCGAAAAATCACAGAATTAGAAGCCATTATTCATCTTCATCCTCAAAAGAAAGCCAGGAAGAAACTGGCTCAGTCCTTGGGGGTATCCCAAAAAGAACTCGAAAGGATCCATCAAGAGATTCAGGAGATCCTCTATGGACAGGATTCACCTCTTTATAAAAAGAGAAGGGTAGGGGACCTATTGGAAGACTATCTCTTAGGTATCCATGAACCAGAGGTAATTCTGAGGGTGTATACTTGGTGCAGAAAAGAGCTGCTGGCAAAAGCCAGAAACAATACGACTCTCAAAACGAGGCAACACTTTACTTGGAAAGGCAAACACCCACAGAAAGAACTAAGCTGGCTTCTAGGCAAACTCCAACAATTAGATGGAATCGAACTCACGACCAATCCAGCAGTATTCCGGCAAATCACTAATCCCGGTCCCAGACAAAAGATTCAATGGAATCTATCTGAAAGACTACTGGCCTATTTATTCGAACAACTCATTCAAGCAGACTTCCTGCCTTCCTATTCCAAATCAGACTTGGCGTGGAGGCTTAGTCTTAACTTCCTGGGGAAGAATGGGAAGGATATCAAAGCAGAAAATCTTCGTTCCAATGCCGCTGAATCCTTCTCATTGCCTAAGAGGCATGAAGAAATTGACCAGTTAATATCCCAACTGAAAAACTTACAGTTGTGAGTTTGTAAGCTTTTCCACCTGTCCTGTCTCTTACTTGGCTTTCGATAAGTACGTTAGCTGAGTTCATGACTACAGGGCCTGTAACACCTAATGCTAGGTAAAAGAGGAATGAGGAGAGGGAGGCCCTGTTTTTTTATACCATGTCCTATGAGTCATCAACAAGAAATCATCGAACAACTCCTCCAAAACATCCTCTCTGAACTGAGATTCCTAAGTGCATGGTCCAAAGATTGGGACCAATTGCCACGCAATGAACCCATGATGTTTCCAGAGGAGGTGTGTGAACGACTCAGGTGCTCGCGATCTACCCTAAACAACTATGTCAAAAAAGGAATGCCCTACTACAAAGCAGGAAACAGGACCTACTACAAATGGTCTGAAATCCTGGCCTTCATGAAATCAACAAGAAAATAAAGTGCAACCTATGAAAACTGTGAAAAAGAAAAACCGACCCATCATTTACCTTCCCAAAGGAATTCAGATCAATTTTGAAGAGGCGATCTTTCCCCTTATTCTTCCTCATGATAAACTTCGCCTCAGCAAAGGAATTGAAGCTATCGTCCTCCCTCCTGGAGAAGAAATGATCCATGCCAGAATCCTGTGCTATTCCCAGCCTACCTTGTTTAAGAACATCCCAGAACATGCATGGTTATGGGTGTCAGGTAATCCAGATATCCAGCAAAATCGGCGAAACTTCATTCGATCAAGTGAGAAAGATATCGATCCAGAAAAGGATCAATTCTCCCTGTATGTCCTTCAAAAAATAGCCGACTAAGCTACCTGACTCCCTTATGTATGATTTTACAAAGGTTGGTATCATCATTCCAGCCCATTCACCCTCTGGTGAAATAAGGACGATATGTCCCAAATGCAGTGCTAGCCGAAAGAAAAAGCAGGACAAATGCCTATCTGTCAATACCCAATTAGGACTTTGGTTTTGTCATCATTGCCAATGGAGAGGGAGCATAGCCAATCAACCAGGCCCTACCCAGCATCACCCCAACCATCAAACCATTCACCTAGGTGAAAGGGAAAAGATGGTACGCAAGGATTTTTCAAAAACGGGCTCCAAATTCTGGCAGGAATACAGAATCTCACTGCCGCTCTTGGATCGTTTCAAGGTCTTTGAAGTATCCCATATTCAGGCGACGAACCGAATGGGAAAACCTTATGCTATTCATGCTACGGAAAAGGCACCTTTTTTTGCCTATGAGGTCATCCCTCAAAAGGCCTACAAGATCTACCAACCTTTTGGTAAACTCCGATTCAGATGGCTTGGCCAAAAGCCGAAGGAATATGTATTTGGTTTGGACCAACTTCCAGCTGATGGAAAATTACTACTGCTTACGGGAGGAGAGAAAGATGTACTGACCTTGGCCTACTTGGGATATCATGCTATATCTCTTAATTCAGAAACTAGCTTACCTTCCAAGGAACTCATCCAGCATCTCAAGACAAGATTCAACACGGTAGGAGTGCTTTATGATCAGGATGAAACGGGGCGTAGTATGACCCAAAAACTGGCTAAATCCTTTGGACTTCTCCCGATGCAGCTTCCACCAATGGATTCGCCACACAAGGATATATCTGACTACATCAGATATGCTTATGATTTAACCGCCCTCTCAAAAGCCCTGAACACCTCCTACCATTCCACACCTAAATCATCACACATTTTAGCAGATATCGATTTACTACAGCCACCCCAAGTCCTTCCCATGAACGCCCTGCTCAAGCGCCATCAAACCGAACCCATCCAACAGCACCTATACCTGGGAATTCCCCCAGTTAGCTTTGGATATGTGGTAGGCCCTCCCAAATCTGGGAAAACAACCTTCTGTGAAGGGCTGGCCTTCTCCATTGCTTCTGGTGAGGACAGCTATCTAGATGAACCCATCCGCACCGAAAACCGAAAGGTCCTCTTTCTCTCCTTGGAGGAATTTTGGAAGAACCGCATTCAGCGCAACCAACAGCAAATTCAAAGACTAATTGACCTCCACCATACCGATTGGCTAGGTACCCAAATCCACCTGATAGACGAACAATTCCCACCCAACCTCATCACAGATCAGGACTGGCAACTCGTCCAACAAGCCATTGAATCTATCCAACCCTCGGTTGTATTCATAGATAGCTTAAGCCGTTGTTACATGGGCTCAATCGAGGATTCCCGAACAGCCAAACAAATCACCACACGACTCCGCCAACTCGTTGAACAGTACCAAATATGTCTCATCATCATTCACCATACTCCCAAGCAAATAGGCAGACCCTTGACGATTGATTCCATAGCAGGAAGTCGTATTCTGGCTCAAGAGGCAGACTTTGCCTTAGGGGTTTCCAAGACTCCCCAGGGCCAGCGTTACATCAAGGAGATTTTCTACCGATATGCCCAGGAGCAGGACGAAGTCAAAGTCTTCGAATTCAGCGAGGACCTCTGGATAGAGGTCAAGGAAAGCACCCCAGAATCCTCTCTCCTTCACGAGGAGCAGGAACCTCAGCTGAGCGACATGAAAGAAGAGCTATGGACATTTATCCATAACCATCTTCAAAACCACCCACACATAGACACCAAACTTCTCATGAAGGAATTTGTCCAAACGGGAGAGTATCCTAAATCATCTTTGTTTCGAGCCATTAAGAAGTGGCAGAAAGATGGCAGATTGGTAAAGATAAGGCACGGAATATATGAACAGGGAAATAGGTAAAAGTCTCAAAGTCCCAGTTCAGGAGAGTGAGACTTTGAGACTTTTAGGGAATTAGATATGTTCTATATCAAGGTAGGACAATTATTATTTTAAGTTTTATTTTCCCGATTAATTCTGAGATGGTTGTCAAGTAGTTTGCTGTTAAGGAATTTCCCCATATCTCACTTCCTAAAATTTCTTAAATTAGACATGGCCATTCCTCCTACAAATCAAAGATTTTACATAATATGCAAGAATATTAAACTTCGATAAGAAATAATATTCAGAAGCTAGGCACAAATCCACACACTCCCTTACCATGGCCGTCAAAAAATCAGAACTCTACTCCTCCATCTGGGCTTCCTGCCACGAACTCCGCGGAGGAATGGATGCCTCCCAGTACAAGGATTATATCCTCACCCTGCTGTTTATCAAATATGTCTCCGACAAATACCATGGCCGTACAGGGGCCCTGATTGACATTCCCGAGGGGGCATCCTTTCAGGACATGGTGGGAATGAAAAACCAAAGCGATATTGGAGACAGGATCAACAAGGAAGTAATCGTTCCCCTTTTCAAGGCCATGAACTTGGAGGGAAACATTCAGTTGGTTGATTTCAACGACGATGAGAAGCTGGGTTCTGGCAAGGAGAAAGTGGACCGCTTGACCAAGCTCATTGCCATCTTTGAAAACCCTTCCCTGAACTTCGCAGGCAACAGGGCCGAGGATGATGACATCCTGGGAGATGCCTACGAGTACCTGATGCGACACTTCGCCACCGAAAGTGGCAAATCCAAAGGCCAATTCTACACACCTGCCGAGGTCTCTCGTATCTTGGCTTCGGTGATCGGCATCGAGCATTCCACGCTCAACAAAATTTCAGCTTATGATCCCACCTGTGGATCGGGTTCCCTGCTGTTGAAGGTTGCAGCCAAGGCCCCCAATCCCCAAAACATCGCTCTCTATGGGCAGGAAATGGACATCTCCACCAAGACCTTGGCCATCATGAACATGTGGTTACATGGTCAACCATTTGGGGAGATCAAAGGAAGAAATACCCTGGCCGATCCACAGTTCAAGGATGGGCCCAATGCCTTGAAACGCTTCGATTTTGTCGTAGCCAATCCTCCTTTTTCCTTGAAAAACTGGAGCTCAGGCCTCACACCTTCTTCGGACTATTTTCACCGTTTTCAGGAATATGGCATTCCTCCCGAAAAAAATGGAGACTATGCCTTCCTGCTCCACATCCTCGCTTCGATGAAGTCCACAGGCAAGGGGGCAGTCATCCTGCCGCATGGCGTACTCTTCCGTGGCAATGCAGAGGCTGTGATCCGCAAGAATCTCATCCAGCGCAAACTCATCAAAGGCATCATCGGCCTACCGGCCAACCTCTTCTATGGAACAGGCATCCCAGCCTGTATCATTGTCCTGGACAAGGAAGAAGCCGAGAGCCGTGAAGGCATTTTCATGGTCGATGCCTCCAAAGGTTTCAGAAAGGATGGCAATAAGAACCGCCTCCGCGAACAAGACATCCACAAAATCGTGGATACCTTTGATGAAGGAGATGAGGTGCCCAAGTATGCAAAGCTTGTACCCTGGGCCGAAATCGAACAAAACGAATACAACCTCAACATCCCCCGTTATATAGACACCCAGGAAGAGGAGGACATTCAGGACCTGACGGCTCACCTCAAGGGAGGCATTCCCATTCGTGATGTGGAGGCCCTAAAGGCCTATTGGGAGGTGTATCCTGGCTTGCAAAGCGACCTGTTTGAGCCGCTAAGAGAAGGCTATCTCAAGCTACGCCTACAGGCAGGGGAAATTCGAGAAGCCATCTTACAGCATCCCGAATTCAAAGCCTATGAGCAGTCGCTCTACGATATTTTTGAGCAGTTCAAGGCTCAGAACAGGGAAAGACTCAGGGGCATAGATGGGCAGACCAAACCCAAAGACTTCATTGTGGACTACGCGGAGGACTTATTGAAGACATACACAAACCGCAAACTCCTCGACCGCTATGACATCTACCAGCACCTCATGGATGATTGGGAGGAGCGAATGAAGGACGATGTGTATCTCCTCATCGAGGATGGATGGGTGGCACAGACGCAGCGCATCCTGGTCAAGGACAAAAAGGGCAAGGAAAAAGACAAGGGATGGACCTGTGAGCTTCTGCCCAAAAGCTACATCATTCAGGCCTATTTCCAGGCAGAAGAAACCGCCCTTAAGGCCAAAGAAGCCCAACTGGACAGCCTGCAAGCAGAAATCGAAGCTTTGGAAGAAGAACATGGAGGGGAAGAAGGCTTGCTCGTAGAAGCCCTGACCGACAAGGGAAAGCTCACCAAAGCCAGCATCAGCAAACGAATTAAGGTAGCCAAAAAAGGAGAAGGCCCTGTGATAGAAGAGGAGGCCCTCATCCTGATGAACCAAGCCCTCAAGTTCTTCGAGCAGGAAGGCAAGCTCAAGAAAGCCATCAAAGAAGAAGAAGCCGCCCTAGACCTCCTGGCCTACAACAAATACCCACAGCTATCAGAGGAGGAAGTCAAGCACTTGGTGGTGGAGGAGAAATGGCTGGCTGGTTTGGCGGTAGACATCCAAAGCGAGATAGATGCCATCTCTCAGCGTCTCAGTTCTCGCATCAAGGAACTGGCCGAACGCTATGACCAAACCCTGACCGAGATCAACACGGAACTCAAAGAACTGGAAGACAGGGTAGAAGCTCACCTCAAACAAATGGGGCTTAGCTGGTAAGGAGATAGAGACCAACAATGCGGAAAGCTTCAACCTGGGAAAGGAATTACGCCATCAGCCCAAACCCATAGATATAGGCAAAAGAATATGCAAGAACATACAAGCAGCAATAAGATGACAAAACCAGGATATAAAATGACCGAGGTCGGGATGATTCCTGAGGATTGGGAGGTGAAGGAGTTAGGGGAGGTAGGCTCAATGAAAAGTGGCAATGGGATTACTGGAGATTATATTTTCACAGAAGGTATTTACCCTTGTTATGGTGGAAATGGACTAAGAGGTTTTACCCATAAATTTACACATGATGGTATTTTCCCTCTTATAGGGCGTCAAGGAGCGCATTGCGGAAATGTAAAATTAGTAACAGGAAAATTTTTCGCATCTGAACATGCTGTTGTTTTTAACCCTGCATCAGGTACTAGTCCTCATTTTGCCTATTTTTTTTTAAAAAGATTAAAACTGAATAGACTCTCAGAATCATCTGCTCAGCCAGGTTTGTCTGTTAATAAACTAAAAAAACTCCCCATCCCACTCCCCCCCACGCTCAAGGAGCAGCGCCTCATCGCCGGGGCCCTATCGGAGGTGGATGCCCTGATCGCCCAGCACGACAAGCTCATCGCCAAGAAGCAGGCCATCAAGCAGGGCGCCATGCAGCAACTCCTCACAGGACAGACCCGCCTCCCAGGTTTCGGACAAGGGAAGGGCTATAAGATGACTGAGGTCGGGAGGATTCCTGAGGATTGGGAGGTGAGTAAATTTGACGAAATTGGAGAGGCAATAATTGGACTTACTTATTCTCCTACAGAGGTTAGTAACAATGGATACTTAGTACACAGATCTTCAAATATCCAAGAAAACCAACTATCCTATTTGGATAATGTGTTCGTTGAAAAGGAAATTCCCCAAAAACTTATTCTCCAAAAGCATGATATTCTAATTTGCGTGAGGAATGGAAGTAAGAATCTAATTGGAAAGGCAGCACTAATTGTGGGGGAATCAGTAGGGGAAACTTTTGGAGCATTTATGTCTGTATTTCGAACAATATTGGATCCGAAATTTATTTTCCAAGTTATTATTTCTGAAATAATTCAAAGACAAATTTCTACTAGCCTTGGGGCAACAATAAACCAGATAACCAATAAAACACTTTATTCATTTCAAATCCCACTCCCCCCCACGCTCAAGGAGCAGCGTCTGATCGCCCAAACCCTATCGGACCTAGACAGCTCCATACAGGAACTCCAAAGGAAAAAATCTAAGCTACAAAGCCTCAAGCAAGGCATGATGCAGGAATTACTGACGGGAAAGACGAGACTAATATAATGTATCAAATCGACAAAAATCACAATCAACTTAATCGCCTTGAAACCCGAACATTCAGTGAGTTGGGGTTTCGGGAGAGAGACCACTTGCAGGAGTGGATCGCTAAGGATCCTTCTTGTTTGGGGGAAGAGCTTCTCATCATTCAAAAAGAGTTTGATGGCTTTCAAAATACCCGCGAACGGCTCGACTTATTGGCTCTCGATAAGGAAGGGAGACTAGTCATCATCGAAAACAAACTAGACGACAGCGGAAGAGATGTTTCCTGGCAGGCAATCAAATATGCCTCTTATTGTAGCAGCCTCAGCAAAGACGAAATCAGACGAATTTTCCAGGACTATCTTGACCGGTATGAAAAAGGATTATTGGCTGAAGAGCGCATTGTAGAGTTTTTGGGCAAAGAAGATTTCGCTGAGATTCAACTCAATACAGGCTATACCCAAAGACTTATGCTGGTTGCTGCAAACTTTCGCAAGGAAGTGACCTCTACCATCTTGTGGCTGTTTAATTTTGGTCTCCGTATCCAGTGTTTCAAGGTTTCCTTGAGTGCCATGGGGGAGCAAGTCTTTCTCAGTTTTGACCAAATTCTTCCTGTAAAGGACACGGAGGAATATACCATTAGCATGGCCAACAAAAGCAAGGAAGAAATTTTTCAGCAAGAAGGCTTAAAGGAAAGGCACAAATTACGCCTTGAATTTTGGGCTAAGTTTCTCTCAGAGGCCAATGAAGTCCACAGTGTTTTTTCTTCTATATCCTCATCCAAAGATGCGTGGATTGGAACTGGCATAGGGATGAGCGGGATCAACTTAAATTTAGGAGTTGCCAAATCGTATACTCGAGGCGAAATATATATCAGCAGAGGAAATAAAGAAGAAAATGAGCGTTGTTTCGATTTCCTGTTAGAACGAAAAGAACTTATAGAAAAAGCTTTTGGAGCTCCTCTTATCTGGGAACGTATGGATGAAAAAATTGATTGTAGAATCAAGGCTCAACTAGATGGGGTCTCACTCTACGATAAGGCATACTGGCAGCAGATGATCACCTACCTCATAGACATATCAGAGAAACTGAATCGGACTTTTCGGCCAGTGATTCGTGAGTTAAATTCAAAATAAATAGACAATTCAATGAAACAATACAAATGCTTGATGTTAGGCTTCCGATCTGCTCATGCTGATGAATGTTACAAAGGAGGCTTTATTGGAGCCGATATAGACATAGATCAGGATTTGACTCATGAATTACCAGAAAATTGGAGAGACTTCAATAAGAAATTTATTCCCATTTGGCTAGAGAAGCATCCAGGTAAAAGTAAAGTTGCGGCTGGTCTTGCATGTGGAATGTTGTGGACGGTGTCCAAAGGCTTGTCTAAAGGAGATGTGATTCTTTCTCCAGATGGGAACGGCAATTATTATTCAGGTGAAATATCTTCAGATTATTCTTATCATCCAGGGAAGATTTTACCTCACAGAAGGGAAATAGTTTGGTATCCTGGACGCATTTCACGTGAAAGTATGACAAGGGCCTTCCAGAACTCTACACGATCCATAGGTACCATTGCCGACATAACTAAATATGCCGAAGAAATAGATGGTCTTATTGGAAACGTTTCTCCTCCTAAAATTGTATCGACCGATGATACAATTGAGGATCCTGTTGTATTTGCATTAGAGAAGCATTTGGAAGAGTTCCTTGTTAAAAATTGGGCCCAAACCGAGCTGGGAAAGGAGTATGACATTTATGAAGTGGATGGCGAAGTAGTAGGCCAGCAATTTCAAACAGATACAGGACCAATGGATATTCTCGCCATTAGCAAGGACAAGGGAAAACTCCTTGTGGTAGAACTCAAAAAAGGAAGAGTAAGTGACAATGTTGTAGGGCAAGTACAAAGATATATGGGGTACGTGCAAGAGGATTTGGCTGAAAAAGAACAAGTAGTAAAAGGTGTAATCATTGCGCTGGAGGACGATTTGCGTATCAAAAGAGCCTTGTCAGTGGCTCCTAATATAGACTTTTACCGCTATGAGGTGAATTTCTCCTTAATAAAGGGCTAAATCCCTGAATCAAATTTTTAATACTATTTAGATGGAAATATATAAACTTACATTTAAAGATATTATGTCTGAGGAGGTCTTGTTCTATGACCCAAATCAAGAGGATTATTGCAAAAAAATCTCCCAGGGATGGAATATTAATTTTCTGCCAGATCCAGATCAAAGACACTTTCATGTATGGGGCGAGCACAAGAAAAAATTTACTGATAAGAGAAAAATTGACTCGGATCGAGTGTTGCTTGAAGGTAGTTATATTTTCAAGCAACAGAACCTAGATATTTTTAAAGCCGAGGAAAAAAATTCTAAGGAGCTACACGATGTAGCTTTTGTTTTCAAAAGTTGGGATGGAAAAATTGATAATGATAATTTCCCTACTGATCCAATTTCTGGGATTGTTCATATATGCGATTATAATCACAAAGCCGTGTTGATTGCCCTATACAAGGACTTATTGGTTTTTGAGAATAACGTGAGAAGGTATCTGTTCGATCTGATAGGTAGGGATAAAAAGGAGGCTGATAGGATTTCAATTGAGCAGGATGTAGGACCAGAAGGAATTAACAAGGAGCAAGTGAAAATCTTGGGACCTTTTCAAACTACTTATTTATTTAAACTGATCAAATATTGTGTGAAATTTAAAGGGAAAGAACTTGGATTTTTGGAAGAACCCCTTAAAAGCATCAATGGATTAAGAAAAAGAGTTGCTCATTTTAAAGATCCAGTTACACAACAAAATTTAGAGTTGAGTGAAAAATCAAGTAACATTTATAATTTCGATTCTCTCGAAATCTTCTTTCATCACATTCATATATTCGAAAAGGCCTATTTGACGCTGGAAAATAGAATTAAACTAAAGGATTTTATCAGTCCTGAGAAGTAAGGCATTCTTTATAAATCATCCACATGAACAAAGACATAGGCAAAAAAGAGAGTATCACCCAGCAGCGGGTCATTCGCTTATTCACCGAGCAATTGGGCTATAGCTACCAAGGAAATTGGGAGGATGGGCAACGAGACAGCCCCATAGAAATCCAACTTTTGAAAACCTTCCTGATGGAAAGGCAAGGCTATTCCAAGGTGCTGACAGATAAAGCGATTGGGGAATTGTCAAAAATCTGCCAAAGCGTGGGAGTCAAGGGGCTTTATGAGGCCAATAAGAAAGTCTACAGCCTGCTCAGATACGGCGTCAATGTCCGAGAGGAATTGGGGAAAATGAAGGAGAGTGTCCATTTGATTGACTGGAAGCATCCTGAGAACAATTTCTTTGGCATAGCAGAAGAGGTCTCTGTCAAAGGAAAGAAGTACAATCGCCGCCCAGACCTTGTCCTCTACGTCAATGGCATTGCTCTGGGCATCATAGAACTAAAAAACACCCGTATAGCGCTGGAAAAAGGCATCCGCCAACACATCAGCAGCCAGTCTGAGGATTTTATTCCTCATTTCTATACCGCTATGCAGTTGGTCATGGCGGGAAATGACAGCCAGGGACTCCGTTATGGAACCAGCCTAACCTCTGAAAAGTACTTCCTCAAATGGAAAGAAGAAGTCGATAGAGAGTTTGAATATTCTCTAGACAAATACCTCTACCTACTTTGTAACAAGAAAAGGTTGTTGGAACTGGTCTATGACTTTACCATTTTCGACAAAGGAGTCAAAAAGGTATGTCGGCCCAACCAGTACTTTGGCATCAAGGCTGCACAGGAAAGGATACTTGACCGCAAGGGAGGAATTCTCTGGCACACCCAGGGCAGTGGCAAGAGCCTTACCATGGTTTGGCTCACCAAGTGGATCAGAGAAAACATCACAGACAGCCGTGTGCTGATCATCACAGACCGGGAAGAATTGGACGATCAGATTGAAAAACTCTTCAAAGCTGTAGGTGAAAATGCCTACCGAACCCAAAGCGGAAGGGATGTTCTCAAGAAACTAAACGAAAAAACAGAGTCCCTTATCTGTAGCTTGGTCCATAAATTTGGCAGGCGAAAACTTGAACATGACAAGGACAGCCAGGAAACCTATCTCAAAGAGATCAAGCAGGCTTCAGGGACAGACTTTTCTCCCAAGGGCAATATTTTTGTGTTTGTCGATGAGTGTCACCGTACCCAATCTGGAAAGCTTCACGAAGCCATGAAAGCCATCATGCCAGAAGCCCTCTTCATTGGTTTCACGGGGACACCCTTACTCAAAAAGGACAAGCAGAAAAGCATCGAAATATTCGGCCCTTACATCGGCAACCCCTACAAGTTTGACGAGGCCGTAGCGGATGGGGTAGTGCTGGACTTGCTCTACGAGGCTAGGGATGTAGCTCAATTTGTAACCGATCAAAAAAGCATTGACGAGTGGTTTGAGGCAGAAACAAAGGGGTTGACCTATGTCGCCAAAGAAGTCCTGAAAAAGAAATGGGGAACCATGCAAAAGGTACTGGGCTCTGAATCCAGGTTGAAAAAAATAGTCTTCGACATCGTCAAGGATTTCAAAGTGAAACCCAGACTATCTACAGGCGAAGGAAATGCCATGTTGGTCTCGAATAGCATATACCAGGCGTGTAAGTATTACGAACTCTTCCAGCAATCCAAATTCACAGAATGTGCTATCATAACCTCTTACTCTCCCCATCATGGAGACATCAAGGCGGAAGATGCTGGCGAGGGCGATACGGAAATCATTCTGAAATACCGCATCTATCAGGACATGCTGAAGGGAGAGGATCCCATTGATTTTGAGAAAAGAGTCAAGGAACTCTTCATCCATGAGCCCAAGCGGATGAAGCTATTGATTGTCGTTGACAAACTCCTCACAGGTTTTGATGCGCCTTCCGCCACCTATCTATACATTGACAAATCCATGCAGGATCATGGCCTTTTTCAGGCCATTTGTCGTGTCAATCGAGTAGATGGAGAAAACAAAACCTACGGCTACATCATCGATTACAAGGACCTATTCAACAGCCTGGAAAAATCCATTCGTGATTATACATCAGAAGCCTTTGACAACTTCGATGATGAGGACGTAAAAGGCTTGTTGAAAGATCGCTTGAAAACGAGTCGTGAAAACCTTGATGATGCCCTTGAAGCCGTTGTGGCCATTTGTGAAGTGGTACACCCACAGGACGAACCTGCCTTTATTCGTTATTTCTGCGGAAATACCGAAGTGGAATCTGACCTAAAAGACCGAGAAGAACGCAGGTTGGTATTCTACAAGGCCGTGGTTAGCCTGTTGCGTTGCTATACCAGTGTAGCCAATGAGATGAGCAAATTGGGCTACAGTCCAAAAGAGGAAAGGGAAATCAAGGAGCAGGTAACCTTCTACACCAAGCTTAGGGAGACCATCAAACAGGCAAGCCGTGATTTTGTAGACTTAAAAGCCTATGAACCTGGAATGCGACAGTTGATGGATATGTACATAGATGCCAAAGCCAGCAAAAAGATATCCGACTTTGAGAATGCCTCTCTGGTTGACTTGATCGTCAACATTGCCTCTGAATCTTCCGGCGCGTACACCACCAAACGGGACAAAGAGGCCATGGCGGAAAAGATAGAAAACAATGTCAGCAAGGTCATTACCGAAAAATCGTCTACCAATCCTGCATATTATGAGAAAATGTCGGAGTTGCTACTGGAATTGATAAGACAAAGAAAGGAAGAGACCCTGGCATATGAAGAATACCTTCAGAAAATCAAGGACTTGGCCGCTCAAATTGGAGGAGAGGACAACAAGGGAGACTATCCAGCATCCTTAACCACCAATGCTCAGCGAGCGTTGTACGACAACCTTGGCGAGGATGAAGTCCTGACCCTTGCATTGGATAACGTCATACAAGCCAATATTCTGGATGGCTGGCGAGAAAACAATCTCAAAGAAAAGAAGCTAAAAATAGCGATAAGTGGTATCTTGAAAGAAGAGGAAGTTGTCACCAACATCATGAAGATTATCAAAGCCCAGCGTGAGTACTAAAAAGGAGGGAAAGAAAGAGGAGCCGATCAAGGTTCGGGACCTTGACATTACTGTCATTCGAAAGCCAATCAAGCACATGCACCTGACGGTGAATCCACCTCATGGTGGTGTGCAGTTGTCTGCTCCCCTTCATGCTGACAGGGAGATGTTGCGTCTCTTTGCCATTTCCAAGTTGTCCTGGATCAGAAAGCAGATCAAGGCCTTTCAAGAGCAACTTCGCGAAACCCCCAGAAGCATGGTAAATGGGGAAAGCCACTACTTTCAGGGCAGGAGGTACCTCTTGGAGGTCATCACGCATAGCGGACCCAATAGGGTAGAATGGCAGGGCAAGAAGCTGAGATTATTTACCCGTCCCTCTTCCAGTCTGGAAAACAAAGAAAGAATTTTACGAGAATGGTATCGGTCCCACCTAAAGCAGCAGGTTCCGCCCTTGATAGATAAATGGTCTCCCAGATTAGGAGTGGAGGTCAACCACTGGGGCATCAAGGTCATGCGCACCAAGTGGGGTTCCTGCAACACAGACAAAGCTCGTATCTTGCTCAACCTGCATCTCGCCAAGAAGCCGCCCATCTGTCTGGAATACATTCTTTTACACGAAATGGTACACCTGCTTGAGCGTCACCACACAGCGCGCTTCATGGCCTACATGGACCACCACATGCCAGATTGGCGACTCCGTCGTGAGGAGTTAAACCGTGCTCCATTAGCCCATGAGGATTGGGGGTATTGAGGTTGAGGGTAGTATTCCACAAAACCCCGTAAGGTTAGATTTTCAATCTAAAAATTCTGAGGTCCTCCCTTATGTAGCAACGTCTGGAACTAGAAATTTCGGGTCTAATAAACACTTCTGTCTTACCTCATTAG
>JBCBVV010000080.1:0-17332 GCA_039817415.1 Bacteroidota bacterium | reverse complement strand
GATTTTTTTCTACTCTTTGTTACTCCCTAATGTTAGGAGATTGAGCTATAGAAAAAAATCCCTTTCGTTCTTAATGTATTCGATCTATATTTCTGGTTTTCAGCCCAGTACTAATTTCCAACTTGTAATTACACAGGAAATCAGAGCTGTTAGAATACGCAGTTGGACGGGCAAAACCACCCAACGGGTTGAAGTATCGTTTTCGAGTTGTATTCAGCATCAACACAAATAAAACGCTCCGAAACGGGTATCAACGGACAAATTCATGATGAGAGGAACTATCCTTACCTTACTATTTTTCGCATTTGGCTATTCATTTTCGCAATCTGTCGTCTTGGTGAATTCCAAAACGATTGAAAATGACGAAATCCAAATCGAATATATCCTCCAAGACTCTGTAACCAGTCGCTTATTCACCACCAGTTTGTATGCCCTTACCGATACAGGAGCTTTTGAGTTAAAAGAAATCAGAGGAGACTTCGGAGAAGACATCGCCGTCGGTAACCACGTAGTTACTTGGAATGCACTCAAAGAATTGGGTCGCTACAGGGGAAAAATAGCCATTCAAGTGAAGGCCACTCCGCAGTTTGCCTTTTTGACCCCCAAGGACAATAAAAGAAGTAAAAAGGGTAAACCTGTAGAATTTCGCTGGTATGGTGAGAACTCCACTATGGATTCCCTGAGAGTAGAATTATATCGATTTGACCAATTGGTTGATACATTGGGATACATTGGAAACCAAGGTACCTACACCTGGGAAATTCCCGAAGGAATTAAACCAAGCCAGGGTTACAGGATTCGAATCATTGGAACTGAAAAATCTGGTATTAACAGATTTAGCCCTAGGGTAATTGTAGACCGCAAAATCCCACTTCCCTACCAGTATGCAGGTATGGGGGTAGCAGGTGCCGGGGTCCTCACTACCATTATATTATTGCTTAGAGCATTACCACCTATTGGAGGCCCAAATGGCCGTTGATGTCTACACTGAGCATTTTTTCACGCAAACCTCCCTTACCTTTCAACATTAGTTATTTCGTCAAAGCATAGATGTTTTTATGAAATTCTTCAACACAACACATCACAGGAATCATTCACTTTTGAACCTCTCCCAAAGGATAGGTTTTCAGCTTATAATAGGGATGATTCTCCTTGCAGGGCCCATATATGCCCAGGACTTCATTGATGTGACCCGTTCGGCCTTTGTCGTGGTACCGGACTCCCAAACCAGCGGAGATATCAGCTGGGCTGACTTTGATGCAGATGGATTTATGGATTTTGCCATAGTCGGAAACAAAGGAGGCATCACACCTTTCCATACAGAACTCTACCGATACAATCCTGGTACAAGCACCTTCGTCCGCTTTGCAGGGACATTGGCCATTCCTAAAGTTCAAAATTCTCGCCCTGCATGGGGAGACTATGACGGAGATGGAGACCTTGACTTTTTGGTTGTAGGAGAAGACAACCTAGGCGTAAGGCACGCAAAAATATACCAGAACAACGGAATCCTCTTTACGGAGGACATTTCTGTTTCAGTACGTTTAGCTGCTGCCAATGTATCAAATGGTGCAGCTAGTTTCGCTGACTTCAATAACGATGGTCAGTTGGACATTGCCATTGCAGGTCAAGCAGCCACAGGCCCCATTTTCAGACTTTATCGTCATGAAAATTTGCCCAACAACAACTTCTTGGCTGATACGGTCCTACCAGGCTTGATTAATCCTTATATCAGTTGGGGTGATTATGATGCCGATGGAGACCTTGACCTTGCCTATTGTGGAACTACTCAAACGGGTCAATCTTCTACCAAGCTATACAACAACCTTGGGAATGGGAATTTTGCCTCCATTAACACCGTAGTTGAGGATGTTCGTGATGGCTCGATCGAATGGGGAGATTACGACAATGATGGGGACATGGATGTGTTGATTTCGGGGATTGATAATGTTGGGGATCGACTGACATCTATTTATAAAAATAATGGAAATCAGGGTTTTGCCCTTGTAACGGCTGGCTTAACGGGTGTTTCAAATGGTGAAGCCGTATGGGTAGACTTCAACAACGACGGATGGTTGGATATCTCCATAACTGGTCAAGATGGTGCTTCTGGAAATGACCGCACCACCCTACTCTATCAAAACGACACCAATGGAAACTTCATTCAATTATCTGCTTCTTCCCTCTTAGTGGACGTGAACAATGGAGCGAGGATTGCATGGGCGGATTACAATGGCGATGACAAACTCGATGTCATGGTTGCTGGAACTGACCTTTCTCCATCCAACTACAAAACAAGGCTTTACAGAAACAACCTAAGTTCCTCTAATACCACCCCTTCTGCTCCCGTAAATTTATTTGCCACTCAAACAGGAGCAGCCATTAACTTAAGTTGGGATCCACCAACAAACCTTTCTACCATCCTTCAACAGGGAATCACCTACAATATTCAGATTGGTAGTAGCCCAGGTTCGGATGACATCAAGGTAGCTCAGGCAAACCTATCAAATGGATTCTATCGTGTGGCTGGTCCTGGACCTCTTAATGCTACAGCATACACCTTAACCAATACCAACCTCGTTTCGGGAAATACCTATTACTGGCGAGTCCAGGCCATAGATGCCGATTTTGAAGGAGGTCCTTGGTCGGCTCAAGGATCATTCGTTTACACCAATCCCTTCAATTTCAGCTCAATATTCAATGATGTTACGGGAACAAAATTTGATCTCCCTCCTCCAGGCCTTACAGAAGCCTCTATTGAACTAGGTGATACGGACAATGATGGCGACCTTGACTTGATTTATTGCGGTTCACAAGGCCTAAATGCTCAGTTGATTTATTATCGCTATTCTCAAATCAACAACCGATTTGAAGCAACTGACCTAACCACTGTACCAGATATTACACGAGGTGATGTGGCTCTGGGAGATGTAGATGGTGATGGAGACTTAGACCTAGCTGTAGCAGGAAACAGCCTTACTTTGAATGGAACCAAGATTCTAAACATTTACTCAAACTCAGGAAATGGTAGCTTTGGTACCCCTACTAGAGTGTTAACGGGTGTAAATGATGCCAGCATTGATTTTGGAGACTTCGACAAGGATGGAGACCTCGATATATTGGTGACTGGTAACGGCGGAACAGGCACCTTGATTTATGTAAATGCCAGTACACCCGGAAACCTAAGCTTCCCTAATCCGCAGTCTTTTGGCCTACCCAGTGTAGAAAGGGGGGATGCCAAGTTTGGAGACTACAACAATGATGGGTATCCTGATATTGCTATCACCGGAAATACTTCATCTGGTCCAATTACAAGAATTTATAGAAACAATGGAGGAACAGGATTTAGCCTACTTGCTAGTGCGAGTCTTCCTCAGATTTTTAGAGGGGAATTAGAATGGGCTGATATCAACAATGATGGCTTTTTGGACATCATTGGAATGGGAATCGCCAACAATGGAGTTACACCCAATACCTTCATTCAGCTAAATAACAAAGGAATTGACTTTATATCAGGTGGGACAGTCTACAACGGCAATAACCTCTGGTCAGGTGGATTGGATGCTGGTGATGTAAATGATGACGGGTTTACAGACTTGGTCATATGTGGCTTGGAGTCTGGTGGGACAAGTTCACAAACACAACTTTACATCAATAACCAAAGCTTCATTGCACCTAATTTGGTACTTGATGGGGCGACTTCAGGAGACCTTCAAAACGTTGGGATCAACAGCGATATCAAACTAGGGGACTACAATGGAGACAATAAGCTCGACCTTTTTGTAGTAGGACAAACAGGGAGTGGTGGCTCAACCTCTAATGCTTTCTACTTGTATGAAAATACAGACCCAACGGCTAATGTTACTCCAAATCCTCCTACCAATTTGACACATGAGTTTGATGGATATGAGGTCATCCTTAATTGGGAAGAGCCAACAGGTACCCCCCCCACTCAGGTTGATGGCTTGAATTACGAAGTGCTCATTTATGGTGCTGATCCTCCAAATACAAGATTCAGGTACAACCATTCCATAACAGATTCAGCTGCCTCGAATTATGGCTTTCGCAAAAAAGTAGATCTGGGAAATACAGAACATGTTAAGGAACTCGTCATTTCTGGCTTACAACCAGGAACTTACAACTATACCGTTCAGACCATTGATCAGGACTTCGAAGGCTCTGCTTACGCGACCACACGCCAATTTGAGTATGAATTTCCTACCTTTCTGAATGTTACCAATTCACAAAGCTTGGGAGACCTTCCCCGCTTAAAAAATACATCCCTAGCATTAGGAGATTATCGTGGACCTTCTGGTTCGGTGGCTACACCTGATGGGTATTTGGACCTAGTTGTTTCGGGAGAAAGTGAATCAGGAGACTTTGTCACCCAACTATATTATTACCAGCCTTCCTCAGAGGTATTTGTTCGAGACAACCTAACGGATGTCAACCTACATCAGGTAAAGAATGGAAGCGTCAATTGGGGAGATTTGAACAATGATGGCGCCCTTGATTTGATCATCATGGGAGAGGCAAGCACGGGCCTAGTTACCAGAGCCTATTTCAACCTATTTGGTACCTTCAACAGCAACAATGCTGCCTCTGACTACCGCGACTTCCAAGGACTAAAAAATGGTTCGGCTCACATCATTGACTTCAACAATGATGGCTTTCGAGACATCTACCTCACTGGAGAGAATGCTTCTGGCAATCCAAGTGCGAAAATGTACCTCTCTAATAGAAAAAATAATGTTACACAGATCCAGTTCAAAGACTCTGTTGTTGCAGGTTTGGAAGGATACATGAATTCGGATGCAGATTGGGGAGACTATAACAATGATGGCTTCCTAGACTTGCTAGTCAGCGGAGAAGCATCCTCTGGCCCAAGAACGCGAATTTACCCCAACAATACGCTAGGAGGCTTTAGCAGCCCTTTAACCCTTACTTCACTCAGTCATTCTTCGGTTGAATTTGCTGACTTTGATGCAGATGGATATGCAGATGTGGCCATTAGCGGGATGTCAGGAAGTACACCAAGGACTACCGTCTATAAAAACAATACAGGTATAAACTTCTCAGTTTTTCAAAATAACCTTCAGGGTATTCAGAATGGGACCTTGGCCTTTGGGGACTATGATTCAGACGGCTACAAGGATTTGATTCTATCAGGAAATAGTGGGACCCAGTCCACTGATAGGGCGCTTGCCTTGTATCGCTATGATCCTTCTGTAGATAATTTTGTGGATCAGCCTATTGCAGCTGCGCCTATTACGCAAGTAAATGAAGGGGCCAGTGTAAATTGGGGAGATTTCACCAGAGATGGAAAATTGGATTTACTTGTCGTAGGGCAACGTTCGAATAGCCCTGACTCAAATGCATTTGACTTATTCAGAAATGTGGCGATTGTTACGCCTAGCAGTCCAGATGCTCCCACGATCAATCCTGCCATTATCAATGGATATAATGTAGAGTTGACATGGGAAGAGCCAGCCAGTTTCCCTGATAGCATAGAAAGAGGCCTGACTTACAACGTCGTCTTAAGCACTGCCTCTAATGGATTAGATCAGCGCTCACCTCAGTCTCTTTTGTCTGATGGAGCGAGAAAAGTCGTCCAAACAGGCATGGCCAATGAAAGGGCTGGTTTCTCGTTTTATAACCTTCCTGCAGGAACCTATTTCTGGAAAGTTCAAGCCATAGATGCCGATTTTGAGGGAGGACCCTTCTCAGCGGAAGGCAGCTTCACTTTCACCCCACCATTGCTCCTTGATAGTACGGAATTTATTTTCTCAGCCAGTCCTGATGGCTTTTCTAATGGGGAATTAGACTGGGGCGATTATGACAATGACGGAGACTTGGACCTTGTCGTTTCAGGCGACCAAGGAGGATCTGCCACCACAACGCTTTACCGCAATGTCAATGGGAGTCTTCAAAGTACCCTTTCCTTTACAGGCTTGACCTCTGCCAAACTTGAATGGGGGGATTATGACCACGACCAGGACTTGGACCTGATCATGAATGGTATTCTATCCAATGGCAATCCTGCCACTCTGATTCAGAAGAATAATGGCAACGGGACCTTTACCGAAATCACTACCCACGGAATCACTGACCTTCAGAATGGAGATATTGCTTGGATAGATTATGACAATGATGGTGATTTGGATGTCATGGTCTCAGGTGTGGGAAGTACCTCATTGGAATCAGGATTGTTTATCAATGTAGGAGGAGATGTATTTACTCCTTCAACTGTGGCCATTCAGCCCATTAAAGAAGGGCAAATAACTATCGTTGATTACAACCTCGACGGCTTCCATGATATTTTCGTTACAGGAGATGCCTCCAATACAAGCAGCGCGCAACATTTCTCCCGTCTCTACCGAAATGACGGCTTGGGCGATTTCATAGAGATCACTACGATTATACCTCAGTTGAGAAGCTCTTCAGCTGATTGGGCAGATATAAATGGGGACTCATATCCTGACCTGGTAGTTTGCGGATTGAATACCAATGATGCTGGTCAAACGCAGGTTTTCTCTAATGTCAATGGTACCTTTACTGATCTACTTGTTTCTGTTCCAGCAGTATACAATGGTTCTGTAGCATGGGGGGATTACAATGATGATGACCTTCCAGACCTTGTTTATACGGGTTCGGTAGACGGTTTCACCAGGTTTTCAGGTATCTTCACCAATCAAGGAAGCGGCCAGTTTCAATATGAATCTGTCCCATCCATAGCACTTGGGCAAGTTGACCAGGGATCCATTGCGTGGGGAGATTTCAACAATGATGATAAACTTGATTTGGCCCTTATGGGGCAAAGCGCAACCAGCCCCATTACTCGACATCTGAATGTATTCAGAAATGTAGATAGTACACTGAACATAAGTCCTGCCCTTCCCCAAAACTTACAGGGAACCTCAAGAGGTGATACTGTAATTCTGAGCTGGGATATTCCTAACGGACAAAGCAATCATACATATAACGTTTATCTAGGGAGTGCCTCCTCACTTGGGGATTCACTTAGTCCTTCTGCGAATATTTCAAATGGCTACAGAAGATTGGTCCAAGTGGGTAATGTAGGCAACAACAACAGCCTGAAGCTGACCGGTCTCAATAATGGCATATATTTCTGGAGTGTCCAGGCTATAGGACCTGATTTTGAGGGTTCGGCTTTTGCAAATGAGCAAACGGTTAGGTTCCAAAGGCCAGTCTATGTAGCTGCGAATAATGAGTTGCTGCTCCCAGGTGTTCCTGAAAATATTCTTTCAGGCCGACTCAATTGGGGAGACATCGATCAGGATGGGGACATGGACCTTGTGGTAAATGGAAATGACCAGATTAACGATCCTGTTTTGCTGGTTCTTGAAAATGTCGATGGTCAACTGGAATTAAAGTCTGGTATCACCGGACTAGATAATTCTGTGGCGGCTTTGGGAGATTATGACAATGATGGTGTTCTTGAGCTCATCCATTCGGGAGAGGGTACCAATCAACTTGAAACTCAAGTGTATGAAAACGATGGAAATGGGAACTTCAGCCTAACAAGTGAAGGGGAAAATTTCGAATCCATCATAGCAGGAAAACTTGACTGGATTGATTACGACAATGATGGTGATCTCGATCTCTTGATGATTGGAGAAAATGCGAATGGTGCCTTCGTGGCCATGTATAACAATGAATCTGGTCTATTTACCATAGATAGTTATCCTAATTTTCCAGCCCTAACCAACCCTTCAACGAGTTGGGCTGACTATGATCAGGATGGGGATAAAGACCTTGCATTATATGGTTTGGATAATGGCAATGCCTTCATAGGCATCTACAGAAATGAAGGCTTAAGAGGCGGCTTTACGAGATTAGATCCAGCCAGTAATACCTTCACTGTCAGTACCAATGGCTCAGTAGACTTTGGAGACTTAAACAACGATGGATTCAAAGATCTTCTGATAACAGGAGAAGGGTCAAGCAGCACGGTATGTGATGTCTTCTTGTATAATAGTGCAACGGGAAGCTTTAGCCTTGAGACAAGTTTGGCAGGGGTAAGAAATGGAATGGGAATCTGGGGAGATATCAATGATGATAGCTTCCAAGATATTGTGCTGAATGGATTGGGAGATGACGGCTCTTCTACCTCTTATCTCTATATCAATAATCAGGATAATACCTTCAGACTGGATTCTGTTTCTTCTGCGAATCTTACAGGACTGAATGATGCAGAAATTTCGCTAGGTGATGTTGATTTGGATGGAAAATTGGACATCGCCTCTATTGGTAAATTGAACGCAACGACTGGCTTCTTTGGGCTATTCAAAAACATCGACTCCACTGCCAATGTCAGGCCAGTAGCCCCTGTTAACCTCACATCTATCACACAGGCTGATTCAGTTATATTAGAATGGAACGATTCTAATAACCCAACTGGAGTAACCTACAATGTGGTGGTGGGTAGTACCGAAAATGGCCTTGACATATTATCTCCAATGTCAAATACAACTGGATTTAGACAAATTGTAGAGTTGGGTCAGGCTGGATCAAGGACAAAGTTTCGCCTACAGGATTTGAATGCAGGTACTTATTATTGGGCTGTTCAGGCTGTTGATCAAGACTTTGAAGGCTCTCCCTTCTCTGTAATTGATAGCTTCGAATTTGATCCCCCAAATTTCATCGACTACAATGCCGTGTTATTTGATAACCTTCCTGCTGGATTCCAAGAGGCTACCAGCGTTTGGTTGGACTACAACAACGATGGCTTTTTAGATGTAGTAGTGTCTGGGAATGATGGTGTGAGTCCTATTACACTTGTTTACAGGAGCGATGCAGGCCGAAGACTTGAGCTAGATGGAGCTGCTACAACTTTATTTGAGGATGTTTCCTCTCCAAGCTTGGTGGCTGCTGATTTTGATGGAAATGGCTGGGTGGATATATGTTTGGCAGGCAACGATAATACTCAAGCTTTCATTCAGATTTACTTCAATGAGGAAGGTACATTCTCAGCTGGAAATACGAATTTGATAGCATTCCGTGATCCTCAGATGGCAACGGGAGACCTTAACCATGATGGCTTCATGGATCTGATTGTATCTGGGATTAGTGCTTCACAAGCAGTTACAGAGGTTTATTACAACAATAAGAATGGCAATTTCATTGTTGTCAATCAAAACCTAATCGATGTATCAGGTGGTCAATTGATTATCCAGGACTTCGACCAGAATGGATTGGAAGATGTATTCGTACTTGGAGAAAACAATAGCAACCAATTTATTGCCAACTTATACCTCCAAGACCCCGTTCAAGGATACCAATGGACACCCAATGCCCTTCCTTCTACCTTCCTTGTTTCAGACAATTCTCTATTCGAAGCTGGGGACTTTAACCAGGACGGCTTACCGGATTTGATCGCTACTGGCCAACGTGGTGGAAGCAATGCAGTGGTAGGACTGCGGAATCTAGGGACACTAGATTCAGGGAGTCTCTTTGATTATGAGAGCCTCAGTCTAGACTCTATTCCATTGCTGCAGAATGGAAATTACCGTTGGGGTGATTACAATGATGACAAACAAATTGACTTGCTGGTGTCAGGAACAGATGTAGCCGGTGCAGCAAGAACAGAACTTTTCATCTCCCAAAATGGAGGATTGCCCCTGAGAAACGATGTATTGGCAAGCCCCTTCCTTCCCAACATGAGAACAGGTTCTACAGTTGAATGGGCAGACATTGACAACGATGGTAAGCTTGATATCCTCTTTGCGGGAGAGAATGAAAGCAATAGCGATATCCTAACGGTATTCAAGAACATAGAAGCGACTCAAAGCTTAGCCCCTATTGCACCAACAGGATTGAATATCGAATCTGTTGGCTCTAGTCTAAGATTGGAGTGGAGATCAGTTGATCCGAGTTATTCCTACAACATCTTCTTAGCTATTGAGGGAGATACCCTATTCACCAATAGTCCACTATCAGATACAACCTCTGGTCGCAGAAAGGTAGTTAGAATTGGAAATACCTCTTACCTCAATAACATTACCTTGGCAGGTTTAGAGCAAGACCGAGATTACATCTGGGGCGTTCAATCCGTTGATGCTGGTTTTGAAGGATCGCCATTTACGGTGAGCTCATTCTCCTTTACGCCTCCTGCTTTTGAAGATGTAACAGCTACTCGATTCAATACCATTCCAACTCCCACCAATGATGGAAAAGTACTGGTTGGAGACTATGATACGGACGGCGACCTTGATGTAGTGTTAACTTCACAGCGCAACGGAAACGACTTTACCCGATTCTATAAGAATGTAGGAACCAATTTCGTCCTAGACACTGATAATCAGGACAAAATTCCTGGCGTAAGCAGCGGGAGTTTGATTTGGAGTGATTATGACAACGATAATGACCCCGACCTGTTCATTACGGGTCAGCAATCTGTCGGCAATAATATCATCGGAATTTATCGTAATGATGGAGGTATTTTCACCTTGGATGAACAAGCTTCTTCAACCTTGGTAGCCGTATCTGGTTCGAGTGCTGATTGGGCTGACTATGACTTAGATGGCGATGAGGATCTTTTTGTCATGGGTGTTCGATCCAATGGAGACGCCTTTGCGGCCTTATATGTACAGCAAGAAGATGGTGGATTCCTTATCAACTCTACTACAGGAGAGGCCCTTCTTCCCTTGGCCAATGGAGATGTCAGATGGGGGGATTATGACAAAGATGAAGCCGGACAGGCAGAAGATGCTAAAGGACATCCTGATTTGGCCATCGTGGGTTCAAATGATGGAATCGGAACTGCCATTGTTTACCATAATGAAGGAGATGGAACCTTTACCCGAGAAACAACGGCGACATTACCACAATTAAACAATGGTTCTGTTGAGTTTATTGATTTAGATAACAACAGATTCCCAGATCTCTTAGCTACAGGAACTACCCTTGTGGGTTCACCTCCAAGCTCCGTAGCTGTAACTACCATTCTCCGAAATGATGCAGGAACCAAATTTCGCCCACTGGCAAATGATCCCAATCTTCCTGCAGCCCTTAATGGAGAGGTCATTACAGGTGATTATGATGACAATGGGTACGCTGATCTCCTTTTCGTAGGAAAAGAAGAAAGTGGAGCAGAAAGAGAAATCAGCCTCTTTAGAAACCTTGGTGGATTCCAGTTCCGCAAAGATATCCTTACGAGCAATGACCTAGATTCTCTTGAAATTGATTATCCAGCATGGGGGGATTTTGACAATGATGGAAAGCTTGACCTCTTTGCTGGTTCCATGATTCCTTTTGGAAGCAGTACAGCTGGAGTTGGGCTTTTGAAAAACATCAACCAAAATTCGAATAATGTTCCCCTTCCTCCTGATAACTTAATTCAAACCCTTAGCGGGGCTACAGTTGAATTACGTTGGGCTGAGGTACTAGATACCACAGGACTTCTCTCAGAATTCACCTATAATCTTACATTAGGTAAATTGGACTCACTCACCGGAAGGTTTTCTCCTTTGGCAGATTTGAATACCTACAAAAGATATGTAGCTGATGAAGGAAATGTAGGCCATAACAACCTCATTTCTATAGACAATCTTCCAAGTGGAACTTACCAATGGTGTGTCCAATCCATTGGCAAGGACTTCGAAGGATCCCTTTGTTCCGAACCCAAAGCCTTTACCTTCATTAGACCCATTCCAGAGGTTATTTCAGATAACATTGCTACCTGGTATCCTGATACAGAGGAAAAGGTTGTGAGTAACATCACTGTGGCCTCTGACACCAATATCTCAGCGGTCAATGTGTGGTACAAAGGGATAGCAGATACTTCCTTTATTTCAGAGGCTGCCCAGAAAAATGGCACAAATTATAGTTTTGATGTTACGCTGGGTAAGGTGGATGAATTGGGTGTTGCCTATTATTTCGAATTAGAAGGAAGATATGGTTTTGATGTTTTTTCTGATACCTTTTATACATGGAGAGAGTATGTAGAAGGAATCAATTTTGACCAGCTTGACTTTGGTCGGAATGTCAGCGATTATAACCTCCTTTCCCTGCCTTTAAACCTCGATGAAAAAAGAATCTCAGAGTTTATGGAGGTTCCAGAAGCTCTTGGAAGGCAAAACAGATATCGCTGGAGATTCTGGGATTGGATTCCTTCGGACTCAAGCTTCCAGGAATACGGGCGTTCCAATTCTACTTTTACGGAAGTAGATCCCGGAAAAGGATATTTCCTCATTACCGCCAGACAAGCCGCACTTAATTCGGGTCGAGGAAAGGTTGTCCAAGCCAATGAAGAAGTACCTTACATATGGAACCTGGAACCTGGATGGAACTTGGTTGGTAACCCTTATTATTACAACATCAGCTGGCAAGATATTCTTTCAGTCAATCAAGCTGTGAGCGATAATGTTTCTGAAGATCTTTTGGTATACAGAACGACTTATCAAAGTGGCTCTAGTATCAATCGCCTTGAGGGAGCTTATGTTTTCTCGAATGGGAATGTGAGCCTTAATATCCCAGTTAGAAAGAACCCGAACCTCAACAGAATATCTGCACCTGTGGCCAGAATGCGTGGAGAGCTGGGCAGCGATATTTGGTCTCTGGACGTTTGGATGGAGCAAGGTGCAACTGAAAACCAAGTGAGTGGTATAGGAATGAATCCCGAGGCTAGCCTTGGATGGGACAAAAGAGATATCGCTGTTCCTATTCAATTGGGTGGCTATCTGGAAACTAGATTTGAGCAAAGGGATACAAATGCCCCAGACCTCAGTAAGGACATTGTTCCTACCCAGGAGAATTTTGTATGGAAATTTGAGGTAAAATCTTCGGATAATGAGCCTGAATTGAAGCTTTCATGGCCCTTCATCGACAACAGCAGGTCTTCCAAAAGGCTGTACCTGTTTGATATCGATAACCAGAAAGTCATTGATATGACAGCAAACCAGTCCTACTTATCCACTTATGAAGGAGAAAGTAGACATTTTGAAATTCACTTTGGGGACTTCCGATTTATTCAGGAATCCCTTAAGCCAAGCAAAATACACCTAGGGCTACCTTATCCAAACCCTGCTTCTGAACCTGTACTTATCCCAATTAGTTTGCCTGAATCAAATCAGACATATGAAACACTAATTGAAGTCCTTACCCTTGAAGGCAAGCTTGTGAGAAGAATCACAGCGGATCAAATGAAGGCTGGATTCCAGCTGATGAAATGGGACCTAAAGGATGAGCAAATGAGACCTGTGCCATCGGGAACCTATCTGATTCGACTTAGAGTTAAGGTAGATGGCTATGAGACCACTCAAACCAGCAAGTTGGTGGTAATGGGTGGATAAGATATTGGTTTAGAGACTGATAGAATATCTCAGGATATTTTACACTGATGAAACAAGAGGCTGTGAAGCCTAAGGACATATTCTTGATCATTTTACTTTGCCCCGTCGTTCTTTCTGATCAAACTGCAGCTATCATTCTTCTTGAGAGTAGATGGATAGCTGTGGCCTTTACCTGTTTCCAGCACAAAGCCAAGGAAACTCAATTTTCATGAAAATGCACGTCTCCTACATAGGAGCACGCCCGGTTATCTTACTAAAGCCGTACACTTATGAAGTTTAAATCTCTGCTACTAACACTAGCCATGTTCCTCCTCTTGGGAGGAGTATTCGGTCAGGTAGTCCCCCCCAAGGGTTTTACTTACCAGGCAGCAGTTCGCAATCCAGACAATGGTGAACCCATCGCAGGTCAATTGGATATGCGATTTACCATCCTTCGAAATTCTAATATTTTGTATCAGGAGGTAGAGACACTCACTCCAACACCTTTCGGAATCATCAATCACGTAGTAGGTGATGGGATTCCCATCCCAGGTGGAACCTCCATCGGAGATGTTGACTGGAGCCTTGACAACATCGTATTCCGGGTAGAAATTGACGCAGATAACACTGGTCAATGGCAAAACATGGGAACGACGCTTATTCAATCCGTTCCTTATGCCATTTATGCGGACAAGGCAAGGACAGTTGAAAATGCCACCTTCCCTCTAGACTCTCTTTTGAACGTCAACATTTCCAGTCCGACAAATGGAGATGTCCTCAGATGGGATAATGCATTAGGACAATGGGTAAATGGTACCGCTTCTGGTGGGATTGTAAGCAAGGTGGGGCCTGGTCTTCAATTGATCAATGATAGCCTTGTGAATACAGGGGATACCAATGCACTCGACGACATCACCATTTTGACACCAGCTGGTGGAGACTTAGCAGGAACTTACCCTGATCCACAGGTAACAGGGATTTTAGGGAATAAAATTGAGGTATCGTCCTCTCTTCCCCTTGATTCAGGATATGTCCTCAAATGGAACCCAGACTCCCTTTGGTGGGAACCAAGACCAGATAACGTAGCTTCTGGTGGTGGAGCAGGTTCAGTAAATGTAGCCAATAGATTAAAGGGAGATGGAACCATAGCCAATCCACTTGATCTCGCCAAAAATGGTGCTAGCCTTGATCAGGTGCTAAAATGGGACGGAGCAGCATGGAGTCCTGCGGATGAAGAACAGTATACCATTGATCTCCTTAGTGGTTCAGTATTGGTCCTTCAAAAGGATGGAAACACAGTAAATGCCATTCCTCTACCAGGTGGAAATAACTTCACTGCAGGTGCAGGTATAGATATAACGGGTAACATCATCACCAACACCGGCGATACCAACGCTGCCGATGACATTACGGACACAGATCAGGCGGGTGGGGACGTATCCGGTACCTTCACCAACATCTCCGTAAATCGAATTGAAGGATTTGATGTTGATTTGAGTACCCTTACCGACAATTCCATCTTACGATTTGATGCGGCTTCTCTTTCCTTTGTGGCAGAAGAAGATTTTGGTTTTACAGACCTTGACCGTGACCCTTCTCAAGAGCTTCAATCCCTTACCTTGACTGGTTTTGATCTTACCCTAAATAAAGGTGGTGGTACAGTTACGCTGCCTTCATATACAGCAGGTAATGGTATTCAGATTCTGGGGACTACGGTCATTCAGAATACAGGGGACCTAGATGGTTCTGATGACATTAAAATTGGCGATCCTGCGGGTCAGGATCTATCGGGTTTCTACCCACTTCCACAAGTAGTTGGTATTAGAGGAAGAGCTATCGAAGTTACCCCTCCAACAGAAGGCCAAATTCTGCAATTTACAGCAGGGAATACCTGGGCGCCAGTAACACTTGACAGTGCTGGGCAGCTTCAAAACCTATTTCTAGACGGCGATAGCCTTGGCCTTACCAACTCAACAGAGAAGGTTGCCATCAGATATCAGGGAGGTGCAGGTATTACGGTGGATAACACCAATATGACCATTACCAATTCAGGTGATGTGAATGCGGGTGATGATGTTCTACAATCGGATCCAGCAGGTGGAGATGTGTCAGGCGTTTTCAATAACCTGACGGTAGAAAGAATACAAAATGTTCCAGTAACATCTTCTACACCAAGTAATGGAAATATTCTTAAGTATAACTCCGGTGTTTGGGTGTTGAGTTCCGATGCAGTTAATGACCCTGATAACGACCCAGACAATGAAATTCAGACATTAAGCATTTCGGGTAATGACCTAACACTTTCGCAAGGTGGCGGTACTGTTGATTTGCCTGTCTACACAGGGGGTACAGGAATCGATATTACCAACAACATCATTACCAATACTGGTGATACTGATGCTAATGATGATGTTTTGGATACAGATCCAGCAGGTGGAGATATTTCTGGCACCTTCTCTAATTTGACAGTTGAATCTCTTCAAGGGCAAGACCTTGCAGGAAATGCCCCTTCCACTTCGGATGTGCTGAAGTGGAATGGCCTTCAATGGGAGGCTGCCATAGATTCTGTAAATGACAATGACGCAGATTCTACCAACGAGATTCAGACCTTAAACTTTAGCGGAGGCATCCTGACGCTATCCGATGGTGGGGGCTCTGTCGTTATTCCAGATGACGTAGTTGACTCAGATGCAGACCCAACTAATGAATTTCAGGAGCTTTTGATTGTCAATAATGATCTTACCATTTTCCCTAGTGGAAATACAATAAGCCTTTATTCTGCAGGTGCAGGTATTGATGTTTCTAGTGGAAGGGTAATTACCAATACAGGAGACCTTGATCCTTCAGATGACATCACGGATACGAGTATTGCCGACGGTGATGTAACCGGAACTTTTGACAACCTAATAGTTGAAGGAATTCAGCAAATACCTGTTTCAACTACAACCCCTATTGTCGGTCAGGTATTGAAATACAATGGCACCGAATGGGTTCCAACTGCTGACTTAACAGACGATGGAGATACCGAATCTACCAACGAGATTCAGGAGCTTGAATATGCTCCAAATGCTTTGGGAGATACAGTTAGGTTGACCCGAAACAATTCTAGCATCGTACTTCAACCCTATGTTGAAGGAACAGGAATTGATATTACCAATAAGGTTGTAACCAACACGGGTGATACAGATGCTTCGGATGATATCATTGATACCACCCCTTCTGGTGGAGATATTTCTGGTGTATTTTCGAATGTAACTGTTCAAAGAATCCAGAACCGTGCTGTTTCAACAGCAGCTCCCTCTACAAATGAGGTATTGAAGTGGAGTGGAACAGAATGGGAACCTACCGTTGATGCAGTTGATGATGCGGATGCCGATGCGACCAACGAGATTCAAACCATTTCCTATGCAAACGATAGCCTAACTATTTCTGATGGAAATACAATCTTCATTCCTGATTCTGTAGAGGATGACGATGCTGATGCTTCTAACGAGCTTCAGACACTTTCTATCTCAGGCTCTACTCTTACCATTTCTAGTGGAAACTCAGTAACCGTTCCTGTAACGACTTATTCTGCAGGAACAGGAATTGATATCACAGGTACGACCATTACCAATACTGGTGATACAGATGCCTCTGACGATATTACTGATACTTCCAACTCAGGTGGAGATGTGTCAGGTGTATTCTCTAATATGACAGTAGAGGGTCTACAAGGAAGAACCGTTTCTTCGGCTGCTCCTTCTACAAGTGAAGTATTGAAGTGGAGTGGAACAGAATGGGAACCAGCTACCGATGCAGTAGATGATGCGGATGCCGATGCGACCAACGAGATTCAAACCATAACCTATGCAAACGATAGTCTAACTATTTCTGACGGAAATACGATCTTCATTCCTGATTCTGTAGAAGATGACGATGCTGATGCTTCTAACGAGCTTCAGACACTTTCTATCTCAGGTTCTACCTTAACCATCTCTAGTGGAAACTCAGTAACCGTTCCTGTAACGACATATTCAGCAGGAACAGGAATTGATATC
>JBCBVV010000007.1:0-189249 GCA_039817415.1 Bacteroidota bacterium | reverse complement strand
CATTGTTACACTTAAGCAATCCTATTTTTGGGATTTCACTTACCACACTTACAATTGGCGAGTTACAATTGATGATACAGGAATCTCTCTTATATTGATTAATGTCTCCTGGAAATAGAGTCTCACAGGTATCAACACAGTTATCTGCGTATTGTAATAAATCGGCAACCTCTCCCCAACTATCAATAGAAAGCTTCATCAAGCTTATTGGAAGTTCATCATCTGACAGATTACCTCCATCAGTTGGACCATTTTCACATCCTGAACACCATAAAAGGAGCAGAATAAAGGGTATTATTTTGTATGTTTTCATCATCAACAGATATTTGCTATCGCATGTCTGAGGATCTTTTTGGTGATCCAAATAAAGATTTTAAGGGTTACTTATATTGATATTGAGTTCAACGTCTTTTTGTGTGGAACCCGTTGGGAAATCAATCGTCAGGACTCCAGGACCTGCAAAATTTCCCATGCCTTTGGCAAAGCTTGGCTCAACGATGACCCAGTCAATTCCATTCTGTTTTCCAGCATAGAATTTCTTTTCAGTCTTTACATCATAGCTCAAGACGGTCTGCCCGTTTGCATCAATTATCTTAATCACTGGGGGCCAGGTAACATCCCTTATGGGCCATCTCGTCAAAATATCTCTTGGAAAATCAACGCAGGTCCTCTTATTACACTTGATTTGGCCGATCTTAGGAACTTTCTCAAAGTATGCATCCACTGAGCTTTGGCATTTTAGTGAGCATTCTTCCTTTAGTTTTTTTTCTGTATCCTCCTCTGAGGGAAAAACCATATCACATTCTTTTACACAAGAATCAAATTTAACCGTGTATGCTGCAGCTTCAGAATAACTGAAGCCGACAAAAGGAGCTGAAATTTGAGCAAATTGTTGTGATGTGAAATTACCCTCAATAGGTAAAGGGGAAGGATCATTTCCACACCCCATCAGTAATGTCAGGCTGAGGCCCAACCATAAAATTCTAGTAACTTTCATAATCAACAGGTTTTTCTGTTACATATGGAGATGCAACAGAAGGTAATGTTTTTCGAAAATGTACCTAAGGGATGTGTGGTGAAGATAAACAAAAAATATCCTTGAATAAAAATTATTCAACTAAATGGACATCTCTCGTTTTCTTAAGATTTAGCGTTACGAATCATTTTTGAAAAGGTTAAATGAATCCTGATTTTTTTCAAGATATCTCGTATTTGAGAGGTGGCAATCCTAAGCAGCAGCGCGCCTTCTATTGCCTTGAACAACTTGAATTGTTCTCTCAACTTGCTGTCTTTCACCCCTTATTGGCTGGCACCCTTCCCATTCAAATAGATATTGAGGGAAGCGATCTGGATATCATTTGTGAGGCTTACCAATTAGATGAATTTGAGGAAAGAGTCAGTCAATCCTACAATCATTATCCAAATTATCGGGTAAAAAGAAAGCTGTTTCAAGGCTTGGATTCGGTTGTTATTTCTTTTGAAAGCAAGGAATTCCCAATTGAAATTTTCGCACAAGCCAAACCCTCTCATCAACAGCAAGCTTGGCTTCACATGATCAAGGAGTGGGAAATATTGGCATACTATGGGGAAGCCTTTCGAAAGAAAGTAATTGAGCTCAAAAAGAAAGGAGTTAAAACTGAACCTGCATTTGCTCAATTATTGGGACTGAAAGGAGATCCCTATCAGGCTATTCTCTCCTACCATTTGCCTGAAGAAATCTAATTTTTAGCTACTAACAGTTAAGGAAATTAGTTCTGGTGTATGAGATTTCCAATGGTATGTCAGGAAACAAAAGTGTAATTTTATACTATGAAATATATCCTATCTGTTATAACAGCCTTTCTCCTTTTCACAGGCTCCTTTGCCCAACATGATGGACTTCCTGCTATCCCCTATATTGATGAAGGTCAGTTTTCAGTCCATAATCAAACTTCCTTTTTGCTGGCCATTGGGGCAGCGGTTGTGTCCTATGGAATAGCAGAATTTGCTCAGGACCATCAGAATCTGAATTTCCTACAAGGCAGGTTGGGCTATAAAAGTGGAACAGACGGTTATCAAATTTTTATTCAAAATTTTGGGCTTGGGAAGACAGTTGCCCCCTGGTTTGCCATAGCTGCCGAAGCCAATGTTCAAGAATGGACGAATGGTAACAATAGAGGCATTGGAGGAGGAATCATGACTTACTACCGATGGTATGCCTTTGGGAACAAGAAGCTGAGCCCCTACATGGAGCACGGCGCTGGTCTCTTCTTTGGAGCCACACCCTTCCCAGCCAATGGCAGCAAATTCACCTTTAACCTACATACCCAACTCGGTTTAGAATATACACTTCCAAAAGAGAGCAGAATCCGATTGAGTTATGGGCACATCCACCAATCTAATAACGGCCTCTTTGCCGCCAATCCAGGCTATGCTGGGAACGGACTTAACCTATCATATGCCCATTTTCTGGGTAGATCTAGTTGGTAGAAGAGAGTATTCTTAGTCCCTCTTTAGGGGGATTCTCAACTTTCCTCCTAACAAAAGTCATAATTGATCCGTCTATCATATAGTAAATAGTAGATGAATTTGATCTCCATCTTATTGTATAGATTCTGGGAAGGGTAAAAAGGGTTGAATGATATGCCTCAGTGTATTTTACCCTAGATTTCGACCACTATTTAGATTGGTTCTAAATATCATAATCTGCCTCATTTTGTCATTCTTGGCAACACTAAAATCTATACTTTTGTACTTGGAACACACTACATATGCAATCGATAGTTTCTTTTCGCGCTGTACGGCTCACCCACCAAAAAGCTTCTGTAGAAATACGAGAGCTGATCCACCTTTCTGAGGAGATCAGTGGGAAGGTACTTGCTGATATGCGGGAAATGTATGGGGTTACAGAGGGAATTGTCTTCTCCACCTGCAACAGAACTGAGGTGTACTACATACATGAAAAGGACCTTTCGAAAGAAATCATTCAACTGTTGTGTTCCTACAGTGATATCGGTAATAGTGAGGCCTACTATCCATTCTTCGAAATAATAGAAGAGGAAAAAGAAGCTGCCCAGAAGCTATTTGAGGTATCTATGGGCCTAGAGTCTACCATCCTAGGGGACCTTCAGATTAGCAATCAGATCAAAAAAGCCTACATCATCTCCAATGATTTGGGAATGGCGCAAGCCTATCTTCACAGACTTCTCCATACAATATTCCACGCCAACAAGAGAGTTCATCAGGAAACTCCTTTTCGCGATGGAGCAGCCTCAGTCTCCTACGCCAGTGCAGAGCTTGCTCAACAACTTACCCAACACCTACTTGATCCATCTGCCCTTGTATTAGGAATAGGAGAAATGGGAAGTGATGTAGCTTTAAGCCTGGATAAGGATGATTTTGGAAGAATTGCCCTAACCAATCGCACCCAAAGCAAGGCAGAAGGTATAGCGAAACAAGCATCCTTAGATGTAGTTGACTTTAACAAATTAGAGGAATCCGTTAAAGATTTTGATGTGATTCTTTCTTGTGTATCTGTCAAAGAGCCTTTGTTGAAGGCAGACATGTTTCCTAAAGGAGGTAAGCCTGTTTTTATCATCGATCTTTGTGTCCCTCGATCGATTGAGAAGGAAATGGAAAATTGTCCTCACATTATTTGTTATGGAGTGGATGAGATCACATCCATGACAGATAAGACGCTCGAAAGAAGGAAAGAAGCTATTCCTATGGTAAAGGCTATCATAGAAGAAGAGATTACTGGTTTTTTGAATTGGCGTACACAGCTTAGCATTTCCCCTACCATTCAGCGTATCAAGGAAGCTCTGGACGAAATCCGTAATGAAGAGCTTGCCCGTCATGCCAAGAATGCTTCTGAATCTGAGTTGAAACTTCTACGGGAGGTAACTAGCTCGATGATTCAACGTATCATCAAGGTCCCTGTTTTACAGCTTAAGGAAGCCTGTAAAAGAGGAGATCAAGATAGCCTTATAGAAGTACTCCATGACATCTTCAACCTCGAACGCACAAGAACCAAAGCGAAATAAACCCTTACTTGTTGTTATGACCGGTGCTGGAATCAGTGCCGAAAGTGGAATTCCTACCTTCCGTGACAAAGGAGGCATATGGGATGAGTATGACCTGATGGAAGTGGGGACCGCACAAGGTTGGCAACAAAACCCAGGGAAAGTATTGGCCTTTGTGAATGATGTAAAAATGCGTTTTGCAGATGCCAAATCTAATCTCGCTCATCAACTCATCGCTCAGCTAGAGGAATGGTATGAGGTAGTTATCATTACCCAAAATATAGATACACTTCATGAAGAGGCCGGATCGACTCGTGTCATCCATATTCATGGACAAGTGGATAAAGTTCGCTCGACCCAAGCTCCCTATGGAGTTCTTGATTGGCCGGTTGACAAGGAACTTCAGCTTGGTGACCTATGCGAAAACGGAGGTCAGTTACGTCCACATACCGTCTTCTTTGGTGAGATGGTATTGGATATGGATCTCGCGGAAGAGTTCGCTATCCAAGCTGATATTGCCCTAGTCATAGGAACCTCTCTACAAGTCATGCCAGCTGCTGGCTTGATTCTTTCCGTGCCGGATGAAACACCCAAGATTTTGATTGATCCCGAACCTTCTGTTTCGAAAGAAGACCTGCCCCTTCTGGAAGTATTTCCAATGAAAGCGACTGAAGGAATGCAACATCTTTTTGAAAGGCTAAAACCTACCTGATTCTAGCTTAAACATCCATATTTCCTCCGGATAGTTCAGGAAAGGAATCTATTATTTGATGATAGATAATTTACCATTCATCCCGTAATGAAAATAAATTGCTTAGTTATCCTTAATATTGGGACGCCATAAAACAAGGTCTTTCCGATGATAAGGGGCACTATTTTTGCCCTTTTACCTACTATTACTCCCCCATTACATAGCCAATTCCATGAGATCCGTCCTTTTGAGCCTAAGAAGTAACCTTATACTTCCGAAGCCTCATGTACGTAAAGGAATGGTGCCATTTGCTTTAGAATTATCGGCTATCATTCCTAATATCAAGCAATTTACTATCACCCTAGGCGGGAAAAACATATGCTATTTAACTCTTTCATTTTTTTCTTCTTTTTGGGAATAGTCCTGCCCGTATTCTATGTTCTGAACACAAAAACCTCTAAGAATCTTTGGCTACTATTTGCCAGCTACTTTTTCTATGGGTATTGGGACATCAGATTTTGTTCTCTTCTGGTTCTTTCCACGGTGATAGATTTTTTCATTGGGCAGGCCATGGATAGGGAGGAAAACCCTACGAAGAGAAAACGCCTATTGATGGTAAGTCTTTTCTCCAACTTGGGAATTCTAGCGGTATTCAAATATTTCAACTTCTTTATAGACAGTTTTCAAGCGGTTGTCAGTCAATTTGGGGGAGATTTAGATTTCTTACATCTCAACATCATCCTACCTGTAGGAATCTCCTTCTACACCTTTCAAACACTATCGTACACCATCGATATTTATCGGGGGCAACTTAAGCCTACCAAAAATTTTCTTGACTTCGCTCTATTTGTTTCTTTTTTCCCTCAATTGGTTGCTGGCCCGATCGAAAGAGCTTCCAACCTTCTTCCAGCCTTATCCGAAAAGCTATCCCCCTCCAAAGAACAAATAAAGCAAGGCATCATCTTGATTATCACAGGCCTTTTTAGGAAGGTTATGATAGGAGATACTTCTGGAAGATACGTTGATACGATCTTCGGCAACATTGAATACTATAGTTCAGTAGAGTTGTTGTTTGCCCTCTTTATGTTTTCCATTCAGATATATGCAGATTTCTCTGGATACAGTCGAATAGCGAGAGGATGCTCAAAGTTACTAGGCGTAGAGTTGATGATAAACTTTGAGCAGCCTTATATGAGCAGAAACATAACAGAATTCTGGCGAAGATGGCATATTTCTCTTTCTTCCTGGCTAAGAGACTACCTATATATTCCCTTGGGAGGAAACCGAAAAGGAGAAACAAGAACCTACATCAATAACATGATTACCATGCTCCTTGGAGGACTGTGGCATGGCGCAAGCTGGAATTTTGTTATTTGGGGAGGATTACATGGGATTTACCTCGCCATTCACAAACTAAGCCTTCGTGGCAAAAGAATTGGAAGGGAAAATGCAGACTTTTCGAGCCTTCCTTCTAGCCTGAAAGCTATAGGACAAATGGCATTTACCTTTATTCTTGTCCTGTTTACATGGCTATTTTTCCGTTCTACTTCTTGGGAAATGACTACCGCCTATTTTCAAGGGATTATTGACTGGCGACCTACGGAGTATGGGGGCAGATTCCTCATTATTGCCCTTGTATATGCAGCAGTAGTTATTCTTATGGATGTGCTTGAATACACCCAGCGTACTCATACTTATTTGCTAAACATGAAATCTGTGGGGGCCATTATTGGTATCCTCGTAGGCCTACTCTTATCGACTTTTATTTACATGTTTCAGGCAGATCCGCTACCCTTTATTTACTTCCAATTCTAACGCGACTAGATTATGATTAAACAGATTGTCATTGGCCTACTTGCCTTGGGAGTAACCCTTTTGTGCTGTGAATTTTTCGTTAGATATTCAGGTATAGGAATGGTGTCTACCTCCAATTTTGATCCAGAAATAGGCAAAGTGAATCGCACATCCCTCGATTTCCTTATGTTCAATGAAGGGATGGGAATGGGAACCTTTAACGAATTCGGTTATTTAGGAAAAGCCTATCCCAAAGACAGAAGTCCCCAAACACTTAGGCTGGCTCTGCTAGGAGATTCTTATGTAGCGGGCATGCAAGTCATGGAAAGGCATCATTTCAGGAGTTTGCTAGAGGATCAATTAAGTGAAGCTCTTAAGCAGAAAGTAGAAGTATTGAACTTTGGTATGCCGGGTGCAGATCTTGAAGACTGCTACTGCGTGAAGGAAAACCTTGTCAATGGCTTTGCCCCAGATTATTACCTGTTCTTTGTTTCTGCCTTTGACTTTTTTCCGAAACATACCGATCCTCTTAGCCCTAAAGTATCTATTGAAAATGGGAAAGCGATTGTCGATAATAACTTTCCACAAGCGGCTATTGATCGTTACGAATCCATTCAGCCCTACATCCAAAACTCCGCTTTGGTGGATATGATGAGAAAGGGAACCAAGAAAACAAAATCTGTCCCATTAGCGAGTATCCTTTTTGACAAGGTCTACACTTGGTTTGCTCCTCCCGTAGATATGTCTGAATCTTCAGAAGCCTATGATTTCAGCTCTTATCCAGAAATTATACCTGCCATGATTGGGACACTTGACCCTTCCCAAACGATCTTTGTCAACAGGAACAAGGAACCTCTTCCAGCAGAGTTGAAGGAACTCTTGACAGATTTTCCCTTCATTGATGTAAGCACGGTAATCGCGCCTAGGTTGGACTCAGTGGACAGTCCTATTTCATGGCCCATTACCAATAGAGTAGGACACTGGAATCTCATCGGACATCAGTTAGTAGCTGATCAACTAACGAAAGAGTTACAGCCTATCATCAAGCAATAGGAATTCCTAAACGAGTTGTTTGAGAGGAAAGCTAAGGGTTATTTCCGTCCCTTGGCCGGGTGTGCTGTCGATTTCAATGTCCCCATGGTGGGCTTGTATAATACCGTGGGTTATAGACATACCAAGTCCTGTACCCTCCCCTACAGGTTTGGTGGTAAAGAAGGGCTCGAATACCCTTGAAATGACGTCTTCCGTCATCCCAATCCCTGTATCACGGATGGTTATAAAAACCCTTTCGTCCTCAGAACGAGTCTTAATGTTGAGAATTCCTCCATCCGGCATGGCTTGAAGGGCATTGGTCAGGATATTCATAAAGACCTGATTCAACTTACCAGGAAAAGCCTCCATCTTGGGAATATCACTGTAGTCTTTTAATACCTGGACATCTCCTAGCTGGTTGCGCAAGAGTGAGAGGGTAGAATCTAAGCCCGCATGAATGTCAAAGGCTTTGATTTCATTTTCATCCATCCTGGCAAAATTTCTTAGCCCTTTTACAATCTCGGTGGTACGTTCGGCTCCTTCATCAATGCCGGAAATGAGTTCGGTTATTTCCTCGGTTATATAATCGATTTCGAGCTGTTTTTTGAGTTGCTCTACCTCGATGAAATTTTCCTCTAACTCAAACTTCTCAATTGCCTCCTCATACTTTTTCAAAATGGAGAGGATGTCTTCGATATCAGATCGAAGGGGCATGATATTGCCAGAGATGAAGTTGATAGGATTGTTGATTTCGTGGGCGATTCCCGCTGTCAACTGCCCCAGCGAGGCCATTTTTTCAGAGGATACCAATTGGGTCTGTGTCTCTTTTAGCTGCTTGTGTGTTTCATCCAATTCTGAAAAAGCCGCTTGAAGTTTTCTGTGGTTTCTTCTACGCTGAACAAAAAGTATCCCCAGAATCGCCAAGAAAGACAGGATAAGACCCAGGGAGAATAACAACCAATTTCGAAAAGATTTTTCTTCAGTTCTTTTCAGTTCGATGAGCTCTAGTTCCTGCTTCGTATTGAGGAGTTCGGACTGCATCAAGGCATTTTTGGCCGTTAATGAGTCCAGTTCACTTTTACTTTCTTCGTATTTTTGAAGGCTTTTCTTGAATTCCTTGGTATTCCCTTTGGCATGATGTACTTCCAATGCCAACCTCAGAGAGTCGGTCCTAATTTTGGCGGATTTGATATCTGTTGTCAGATCATCGCTCATCTCCTCCAGATCTTTTGCATGCTCTTCTGGAGCTTTTACAGCCGCTGATTCTAATAAGATCGCATCAATTTCCTGATCCCCTCCTTTGCTCAAATCTGCATATTGACTGGCGCGCTCCTCATTGCCTAAGCGAGCATACAAACTGGCGATACGATTCAGCATAATGCGGACCTTAATGGAGTCTCCCCCCTTTTGGTAGAGCTCAGCAGCCCCTTCGTAGTGTTCTATGGCCTTTACAGGCTTTCCTACCTCTTCTGCCCTCCTGCCAAGGTTTTCCTTGGTTTCTCCTCTGACCAAATATATTTTTTGCTCATCTTCTTCGTCAATAGATTCTTTTACTTTCTCAATGAGCTCCTCTGTGGTGGATTTCAGGCCTTCCAAAGACCTGTCAAGGAATTTATTGCCCGCTCCCTGGTTGAGGCCTTCCATTTCTTTTTTGGCTTCCTCAGTTACCTTATCATACTTAATCGCTTCAGAAAAGCGAAGGGCATACCGAAAGTGTCGATTGGCCCGACTTTCACGACCTTGCTTTTTGTAGGTTTTTCCAAGGATGAGATAAGCATCTGCCTTGAGTGGAATCAGGTCAAGGGAGGTATAGTTCATGGTTTCAGCCTGAAAATCCTTTTTCCCAAGGTTATTGGCTAATTCAATGGAATAGTCCCCCCAGTCCCGCGCAGCTTCTAATTCATTTCTATTGTAGTGAGCATCTGCGACTGCGATTAAGGTTTTCAATTTTTCAATCCCATCGGCCTTCTTCGCTTTATCCTTCAAGGCATCAATGTCCTGCCCTATTGCTCCCAAGCAAAAAAGGCAAAAAATCATTGTCAAGATGGGGTAAATCAGTTTCCTTTCCATGAATGACATTCTCCAAACAAACTTTAAAATAGACAGAATCGGGGAAGATTCGTTGCATAACGACCTATTATAGAACGAAATAAAAGAAAGGACGTTTTTTTAAGCAAAAAGTCCTGCCCGAAAAAACACGGGCAGGACTTAAAAAATATCTTTTTCCTTCAATATTTCGCCTAAGGCACTTCTACTACATCCAGAATTTCCTTAATAATCTGCTCTGTCGTGATGTTTTCTGCTTCGGCTTCATAAGTCAATCCAATTCTGTGGCGAAGGACATCAAAAGCTACCGCTCTTACGTCTTCGGGAATGACATACCCCCTACGTTTGATGAAGGCATAGGCCTTGGCAGAAAGGGCTAGGGCAATGGATGCTCTAGGCGAACCACCATAATTGACAAGTGCCTTCAACTTCTCCAATTCAGGATGTTTGGGCGCACGTGTAGCGAAGACAATATCCAGAATATATTGTTCGATTTTTTCATCCATGTAGATTTCACGAACTGCGCTTCTTGCAATCAGAATATCTTGCATCGTAACCACAGGCTTGATATCTATCTTGGTGTTGTTGACGTTTTGACGAATAATGAGTCGCTCATCTTCCAGTGTAGGATAGCTGATGACACATTTCAGCATAAAACGGTCAACCTGGGCTTCTGGCAGGGGATAGGTCCCTTCTTGCTCAATTGGATTTTGAGTAGCCAATACGAGGAAAGGCTCCTGAAGCTTATAGGTGTTCTCCCCAATAGTAACCTGTCTCTCTTGCATGGCTTCCAATAATGCAGACTGAACTTTGGCTGGAGAACGGTTGATCTCATCTGCAAGAATAAAATTGGCAAAGATAGGCCCTTGCTTAACAGAGAACTCCTGGGTCTTTTGGTTATAAATCATGGTTCCCAAGACATCAGCGGGCAGTAGATCAGGCGTAAACTGGATTCTGCTGAAGGATGCATCAACTGCCTTGGAAAGGGATTTGATGGCGAGGGTCTTGGCTAGACCTGGCACACCTTCTAGTAGCACATGCCCACCAGATAGCAGACCAAGAAGCAACCGCTCGATCATATATGACTGACCAATGATCGCCTTTTCAACTTCCATTTTCAGGATATCAAGGAAGGCGCTCTGGATTTGAATTTTTTCGTTAAGAGCCCTGATGTCAGGTGCTGATGTAGAATTCATAAGCGAAACCAAAAGAATTGACCTACAGAACTATTCCGGTAGGCTAGTTTTGGCAACAAAACTATTTTTTTTCACTTCAAGATGCGAGTGGGCAAATGTTAAACTTTGGTTAATGTAACTTTTCTGTACACTTGCGTCAAAATTGCGAACAGCTAGAAAATATTACATCCCGCTCTGAAATGAGCTAAGTTCTTTTCGTCCAAAATCAAACTTCTCCATTAACATCAATTTCCAGCCTTTAAAGCTATGTTTGCCTAAAATATTTGACGATGTAGGAAAAATATAAAAGGCACTTTGTTTCGAATTCGAATATTTTCGATAATTGAAAATACAATGACCATTGGACCAGCTTTTCGAGCCGTTCAAGCCGTAAACATAACATTTAAGCAAAATCAAGGTGGGAAAGAGGGAGTATTGGCGTATTTATTGTAAAAAGTAAAACGGACGAAAATCCGAATGTTCTTACATCAAAAAGACTATGTTTCTAATTGATACTATCATCTTCCTGCTCTGGGGTCTGTTTTTCGCTGCAGCCGTCTTTGGTCTCTTCCAAGAGTATCAAAACAACAGAAAAGTCGTAGAGCCACGAAGAGAGCTTGAAGACGACGATCCGGTATTTCTTGTCTAATTGGCTGGGTACTGGAAGCTATCTTCCCAAGCCACCTCTGGGCCTTTTCGCATTCAAACAAAAAAGCTGCCTATTTTCATAAGCAGCTTACATTTTCTCTCCTAAACATCTTCTCCCTACAGATCAGCGTTATCATCTAATTCTTTGTCTACATACAGGCTTAGGGCCATGTTGATCACATCTTTGACCCTAATTCCTTTTTGGAGGGCAATCTCTCTGGCTCTGTCCAATACTTTGGTGGTAATCATCGTACTGAAGGGGCTTTCGGGTTCATGCTCAAAGGTCTTGCCTCTCTTGGTAGGTCTGTTTTTAGCTTCAGGAAAAATCTGATCGAATACATCATTATCAAGCGCCTCCTCCATGGTATCAAGGAGCGATTTTCTGCGCTTTCTATTGCCTTTTCCTTTCGGCTTACGGGTACTGGTTTTTTGCCCGAGGGTTTCATCGAGGCTCTCTACAAACCTTTTCTTACGCCTATTGGGCGTTTGGCGTGCAGGTCTCTCTTGCAAAGGAATTACCTCTGTCAATACATCGTCCTCAAATGCATCTGCTAATGCGTCCAAAAATTTCTTTGCCATCCGCTCTATTCAATCATACGGCAAGCTCAGGGCTCAACCGTTGCACAACTTCTTTGGTAAGGGCCATATAATCCTCTGCACCGTGGCAAAGGGCATCATATTCGAAAATGTGTTGTCCCATGCTTTGTGATTCAGCTAGGGCAACATTTCCTCGGATGTAGGTATGAAAAACGGCATCGCCGTATCGCTTCAATGCCAGTTCCATTACATCCCTATGCAATACTTTTCTGTTGTCAAACTGTGTGATCAAGACGCCTAGCAAATCTAGGTTACGATTCATCCGTGTTCTGACAGTTCTAAGGATTTTAATGAAATCATCCATTCCCTTGAGAGCCAACATCTCTGGCTGTAGGGCTACAATACAATAATCACTTGCGGTCAAAGCCGATACTGTCAAAGAGCCCAGCGAGGGAGGACAGTCAATAAGGATGAAATCAAATTGGTTACGGGTCTCTTCCAATGCTTCTTGCAGGATAAACTCCTTTCCCACTTCAGAATTCTTTTCGAAGCCTGCCAAGTGTACCGAAGCAGGGATCAGACTCAGGTTGGCATCAATCTGCTGGATAGCCTTGGAAGGATCATCCTGAAATGCCAGTACCTGATAGATGGTACGATCCTGTTTTTTCAGCCCAAAGCAAAAGGTAGCGTTGGCCTGGGGATCCATGTCAATCAACAACACACTATATCCCGATCTTGAAAGACCCGCTGCAAGGTTAACAGAGGTAGTGGTCTTTCCTACGCCTCCTTTGTGATTGGCAATTGATATTACACTCATTCAGATCAATTTATTATCGCCTCAGAGATTTTTCTGTACGCTAAAAATTAAGAAAATGGACGAAAAATCCCTAATAATCCTAATAAACCCATAGTTATCCACGGAAAAAAATAATCATATCCACAATTTTCGGGGAATAAAGGTATTTTCAACTATCGGCTTTATGCCCAAACTCCCTTTACTATTAACCGTTGAGCCTGCTGGCTTATACTTTACCTGAAATAATTGCTATCGTTGCTTGACACAAACCCATTCGCTTTCAAAAGTGCTGCCAGCGTTGTTTCTACCCCCTACTGGAAAATCTTAAACGCACATAAATTTTGGCACTCTTTTCGATAATGGTAATTAACCTAGCCAAACACATCCCCGTTCTTAGATAGACCATTCCTGTAGATTATTTGAAAGTTTAGTTTGTACATGGTGCTGATTCAACCTGAGTGGGATTTTTATTTCTGTAAAGTAGAAGGCAAAATTGCCTCTATTATGCTTGACCTTGCTTTGGTCAACCATCTCCCCATTGAAAACAAACCCTTTTTGGTGCAAGTGGCTGTTGATTTACAGTCGCCTGACTCCCATGGCTTGACCACACAGTCTGAGGCGGAGGTCCTCTTTATCCTTGAAGACCAATTATCCGATGTCTTAGGCGAAGAATTAGATGCGCTATATGTAGCCAGGAATACCTCCGCAGGGAAGCGGACCTTTTATTTCTACACTGCTTCCACAACAGCCTACAGGGGAATTTTGGCGGAAATCATGGATGGGTTTACCTTCTCCTTCACTTCACAGGCGACATCCGATCCGGGATGGACATTTTACAAAGAGTTCCTTTTCCCCACTCAGCAAGAATACCGATCCATCGTTAACCGAAAAGTAGTAGACCAACTCATTGCACAAGGGGATAACCCTGAAATTCCTAGAGAAGTAGCACATAAGTGCCAATTTCCTGCCATGCACATGGCTGAACGCTTTCTTAGACATGCTGGAAAAGCCAACTTTGAGATTGCCCAATTAAGAGAAAGGAGCGGCTCTACCCAAGTTGAGGTTGTATTAACTAGAAAAGATGCTGTGTACTTGGAGCGGATAGACGAAGTGGTACAATCCATTGTCAAAATGATGAATCCCTTCAAGGGTGTGTACCAAGGCTGGAATACCTTCATTGCCATCGGGGAATAGAGCGTTTGCGAGATTGTACATTTTTGGCCATTTTCGTCGAAAATGTATTTCCCATGAACACAACATCCTACCTCATTGCCTTCCTGGTCTATGCACTTACTGCCTTTTCTGGCTTTGGACAAGACACAACCTACTATAACTCACTGGGTAGTGGAATGGGTACCACAAAGGCAAAAGCCGACCACTACTTGATCAGAAAAGACTCTGCTGGTTTTCAGATTGACAGAGAATACTACATGGATGACCAAACAAAGGCCATCAGTTTGTATAAAAAAGAGGGAACCCGACTCCTTCCATACGGTCAAAAATTCGCCTTTCACCCCAACGGTCAACTTGCGAGTGTATATACTTACAATGAGGAAGGCACACGCAGCGGACCAGCCAAATCCTATTATGAGGATGGCCAATTAAGTTTCACAGGCGCCTATGTAGATTGGAAAAAGGATGGAGAATGGATCCATTACCATCAAAATGGACAAAAGAGCGACCAAAAAACCTTCATCGCAGGCAAAGGAAAAGGAAAGATCATGTCGTGGCATGAAAATTCCCAAGTGAGATACGAGGCTTCTTTTAACCGTGATGGGGTATTTGTCCTCGACAATGCCTACCGAAAAGACGGCAGCCAGGTCATCACCAATGGGGAAGGAGAATGGACTGAGTATACAGCCTCTGGTAAACTCCTCTACCAGGGCAGTTATGACAATGGACTCAAAACAGGCATATGGTACATTTATGACACCCTTGCAACAGGTAGCATGGTAAGCGGAACGAGCCCCATCCTTTCCATTCCATTTACCAAAGGAATGCTGGATGAAGATATTACCATCAAAATCCCTGAAACAGGTAAAATCATCAACTTTACCCCCAAATACCTCGATGCACCAGACGATATCAATCCCTTGTTAGAAGCACAACCCGTGCCCATCAATATGGACATTGTGAAAAGACTCATTGGATATCCTAAAGTAGCCAGAGATAATGGAATACAAGGGATGGTGGTAGTGAGAGTACTTGTTGATGAAACAGGGGCCTATGAAGACCACATCCTGATTAATCAAGTAGCCGAAGAACTATCTACTGAAGTAGAACAACAGCTTCCTCAACTTAAGTTTACACCCGCTATTCAGAATGGTCGTCCCATTAAGTTTTGGGTTAACATTCCTTTCAATTTCAAGCTAATAGACGATTATACCCCTCTCTGGAAAAAGCGCAAAAAGAAGAAGAAAAAGAAGGGGAGTAACTAATTCAACCTAGAAAAGCCAACTTAAATGGATATCTCATCAGACATGGGATATCCATTTATTTTTTGATCGAATTGGAACATTCTGGATAAATATACCCCTCAATTTTAAGCTAGTAGACAGATCAACTAACAAAAAATAGCAAAGCATACCCCAGAAAATCAGCCCTCTGAGCTAAACAAAAGGAGAATAATGTTACTTCTATTTGTAACAAACAAACACAGTATCAAAGCACATGAAGTACAAATTGTTTCCCCTTCTATATCTCCTATGCATACAGTTTGTGTGGGGACAGGATTCCACTTATTACAACAAAAACTGGCAAGAAGTCCAAGCTAGTGAGGCCTATTATCTTAAAGTTAGTACTGATTCTGCAGATCAGGTTGTGATTCGATCCTATTACATGAATCAACAACTCCGTTCAAGGGAACAGTTCATCGAGGGAAGGTATAGAAGAGCGATTGGAGAGTTTTACTATTTCCATCCCAATGGAAAACGATCGAAAACCATGGCCTACCAGAACGGGATGCGTGAAGGATCTTATCGCGAATGGTACGAGAGTGGGCACCTGAAAGAAAGAGGAAACTACCTCCAGGACAAATTACACGGCCTTCAAGAATCCTACTACGAAAATAGGCAGTTGAAGCGTAGCAGAACCTACAGAAAAGGGGTCCCATATGATCAAATCAAGAGCTATTACCCTAGTGGGCACTTGACCTACAAGGGAATCTTCTCCGAAAAGGGAATTTTCAAGCTTGAGGAGGTTTACACAGACGAGGGAGAAGACTTGCTACCAGAGGGGAATGGCCCTTGGATACAAAAAAACGCAAATGGAGCATTATGGGTAGAAGGTTTCTATAAGGAGGGTTACAAGTCAGGCGAATGGATACTATACGATACCCTTTCGCAGGTTCCTTTCATGAAAGTAGTTTTTGACAAAGGGATTCCTAACCACCTTGCCATTATGCTTGACAAAGAAGGAAAGGCCGATTATCAGGTTGAACTGGAGGATTTTCATGACCTTGGAGGAATTGATCTATTGTTAGAAATACCTCCTCTGCCGATGAACATTGAAGAGGTCAAAACGGCCATTGGTTATCCTGAGAAGGCCAGAGATTTGTTCATAGAAGGCAAGGTTGTAGCAAGGGTCTTAATGGGTAAGGATGGTCGATATAGTAAGCATAGGATTATTTCTCAAGTCCATCCCATGCTTGTCGAAGGGGTGGAAGCGCAATTGCCTAACCTTAGGTTTTCACGCGCTGTCCAAGGTAGTCAGCCGATTAAATTTTGGGTCAATATTCCTTTCAACTTCAAACTCCTGGAGGATAAGGAGTGGAAAAGGCAAAAGAGGAAAGAGAGGAAGAAGAAGGGATCATAAAAAAAGGGAAGGATGTTACTCCTTCCCTTTTTCGTTTTACGGAAACTTCGTATCGGGATCTATATAATCCAACAAACGTTGAAGCTCCCTTGCTTTGTCTTCTTTTTTACGCTTTTTATAGCTTTTGATCAGGCGCTGAACCATGGTCGTGATCAGGAAAATATGAGAACTCGGTCTTTCATACTTTTCTGTAGACTCATTGGAACTCTCTTTCAGGTATTTGTCTAGGTCCTTACGGGTAAAGAAGTTCCCTTTGTTAAAGGAATCTAGGAAAAACTCCTGCTTTTCGTCCCTATACATCAGGGCAAAATAATTCGGCAACACCATGCCCTGCATGGGCAATTTCAGCTCGTCACAGATGATCAGGTAGAGCATGCCCATGGACAATGGACTGCCCTTCTTTGAATCCATCAATGTATTGAGGTAGAAATTGGAAGGATCGGATACCGATCTTCTATTGGCTCGGAACTTCTCTCGGGTGAAGAGCATTCTGTTGACCACCTTCAAACGCTCAGGAAGCGTCATCCCGGATCGCATTTCGAGCCAGATTCGGTTTACCAGACGGTTTATCTGATTTTTATATGGCTCGAAATCCAGTTCAGGATACTGATAGCGGCTAACGAGATACCAGCCTTTTAGGAGGTTTCCTCCTCCGGCCATTTGCCATTCTCTCAACTCAAAAATGGTGTCTCGGGATTGAATGGAATGAATAATGTCTTCAATTCTCCCTTGAACATACTCATCTTTTTGGCTCTCCCAGGCCTGTTCCAATTCAGGAATTACCTCCTGACCTAATTCGATCAGTTTGTTCCTGACATGCTTTTCTACACTCGGATCCTCATCATCCAACAAGCTAATTAGTGCTTTCAGTTCAGAATCTTTCATGTATAATTAAACTGATTTTTGGGCCTGAAAGTTGCGATGCTAGCCTAGGCTTTTCTTCATTCTTCCAAGCAGCATGAGCTTATCTCCTCACTACCAAGCCATTACTAGGCCACTGCACGTCTCCTCCTCCATAGTCCAATACCGAACAAACCCAACAAAACAACTCCTCCGCCTATCCACCACAGATAGCCATTGGAAGAAATGGGCTTGTGATCACCTATTAAGATAAAACCACCCCAATAAAAGGGATGAGCTGTTATGTTATCGGCATTTTCAAGGTATTGGATTTTAGCCTTTCTCAGGGCTTCGTCCTTGTCGTAGCCTTCATTCAAAGACTCATAGAAGCTGCTGATTAGCTTAGCGGTTGCCATATCAATCACCTGCCACAACGAAGTCAAGACACTTTTGGAACCTGCATAGGAAGCTCCCCAGGCCAAACTCACCATTCCCTCTCCTTCTTTCACCTCTCCTATTCCAGTTTCACAGGCGCTCAAAACAATCAGATCCGCTCCCAATTCCATGTTGAACAACTCCATCACCTCCAGTTTCTGGTCTTCCTTGTCCTCAATAGATGGGGTAAAAAAGATACGTGAATACAAAGGGTGGCTATCATCTACCTGAGCGTGTGCGGCTATATGAATGACGCGAAATCGTTCTGCTAAGTTCTTAAAGTTAGCCTCTGAAGCCTCAACACCTTGGAGCATTTTTCCGCCCATGATGTTAAAAGCCATTTTGGCCTCCTCTTGTGCAAAAGGGAGATCCGCCAAGTCCGATCGCAACCTGGTAGCAATTTGCTTATCACCAGTAGGATAACTTGGAGCAAAAGCGATAAATTTCTCCATAGAAGTACTTCTACTTCCCCTTCTTTTAAGCTGCAGCATGTTGGCAGAATAGGCATAACGTACCTGATGATCTCGGATGAGATACTCATAAGATTTGTAGGCGCCAAGCTTAGCAGGAGGGTTTTTGAGCAATATATCGAAGGACAAGTAGCCCATGCTCCCATCTGGAATGATCAATACCTTTTCTGGCAAGTCAAACTGCTCCAAAGGGCCCCAAAGAGTTTGATACAATTCATGTGAAAGTTCCTCATAAGAGTAAGCGCTTCCCGTTTCTTCATCTCTAATCGCCTCATATAAGCTCTTCTGAAGTTGGAACAACTTTCCCTCCCAAAGCTGTGGATCAGCCAGGCGAAGAAAGCGTACATCACGTTGATCCACCACCATGGCAAAGCAGGCCGAATCTCCCAAAAAGTATTCTACCAGTACTTCATCTGAACGAAGATTCTTTTGAAGTTCCTTGATGCTCGTTTCTGATGCTTGGTAACGAGCTTTGAAATAGTCGGGATAGGAAGAGCGTAGCTCGGAGACCAGTTCGCTATGGCGCTCATTCAGCATCAGTAATTCTTGGTTCCAGTCCTTTACTTTCGCCAGGAGTTGGGGATTTCCTTCTTCCTCAGCGATTCTGATTTGACTCAGTAGGTGGCTGATCTTTTTCCTTAATTTTTGCTCTTCACGTTGGAGGGCAACTGGAATACCCGAAAACCTCATGGCGTCATTCGCTTTCAGGGACTCGGAAATCAAAATTCCTTTGCTTTTCTCGGCGAATTCCAGTGCTTTTTCAGCCCATTTGGGATCAGGGCTGATTTTATACAATTCCCAAAGTGATTCCAGCAATTTTTCATAGACACGATGCTTGTCCTTTAGCAATTCCGTCTGTGTCTCAAATCGTTGGTTCTTGTCCCTTAGGGTATCAATCACGTTGGCAGCCAACTCAAAGGCATGATAAGATTTTAGAAAATCGGCCTCGCTCTGATTCTGTAGTGCTTTTTTAAAGTAGAATCTACCGGCGAGGGAAAGGGTTTGAATCGTGTGTTGGTTAAAGGAGGAATTGGGTCTATTGGAGGTAAGGATAGAGTTTTCAAGGTCAACATCCATCGCCATGGCTTCAAAAGCAGCATTGAGGCTTTCTTCGGCTTCTGCGAGTTTATCTTGTGCCAATAAGGCGTTGATCAAGTAGAAATTCCCTAGACCTTCCTTGGTTCCTTTCGCTTTGTAGTACTCAAGGCCATAAACCTGCGCATCCTCAAAGAATCCTTCTGCATAAAGGATAGTAGATAGAGAAGCATGAAATTCGGCGAAGGCACCAGGTGAAGCCGTATTGGTTTCCCTACTTCTCTGATAGGCCCTTTCTATCTGTTCTCGCATGGCTTCCAGGTCACCATTTTTAGCGGAAATCAGGGCGTCTGTTTTGATCAGGTTAATTTCTACAAAGAAGGGAATATCTAGAGATTCGTCGAAAGTATCCCATGCCTTTTGATTGTAGAGGGCTGCATTTTTGGTATCTCCAATGCTGAGGTAGATGTTGGAGAGATTCCCCAGAACAGCAGCGATGTTGTCATTTCCAGGCCCGAACTGTTTGACCGCATGGCGATAGTAATGTTGGGTAAAATCAAGGGCTTGGTCAAATTGACCTATATAAGAGTATATGATTCCGTTTAATGCAGCTACTTTGTGTTGACGGGGATCGTCAATGGCCTTCCAAATTTCGTAGGCCTTCTCCCCATAACGAGAGGCTCCGTCAAAATCCCGAAGTTTTACCATGGTTGCAGCCAGGTTATAGTACATCCCCCCTTCAATAATGGGATAGTCAACTTCCGATTGGTCGATGTAAAAAAGCCCATCTTCTAAGATATCAGCGGCTGCGGCCATATTAGCCTTATTGAAATAAATGCCACTCATGTTCATACAAATAGAAGCCATTTCCTCTCCATAGTCCCCATCGAGTTTCTGGAAAATGGCCAAGGACTCCTTGAATATTTCCTCTGCCTTATCCAGTTCTCCCATGAAATATTTGTTGAGTCCAAGGTTGGTTTTGACCACTGCCATGGACTCGGACTCCAACATATCCAACTCTCCGTAGAGTTCTTCTGCCTTGGCAAAGAGTGAGTCTGCGATTTTGGCTTGGTTCTTTTGGGTGTAGATTCCGCCCATCAAACTCTGCGCATGTGCATAGAGGGTATCTGAAGATTTGCCTCTATCCTTGGTGAGATCAAGGGTACTATTGACAAAAGATAAGGCATCATCAAAATTCCTTTTCTTTTTGCTTTGGTCAGCTCGGATATAAAATCGCTCAGCATTGACCATGTCAATAAATTCCTTATCAGAAGGGCCCTGTGCCCTAGCCTCGGAAAAGAGGACCAAAGCAGAATCTAGCAAGCCCTTTTTGTAAGTCGCCCATCCAATTTTTCGGTAGTACTCACCGAGTTTTTCCTGATTGGAGGATTGCCCATGCAGGTTGAACTGAAGGCCGAAAGACAACAGCAAGAGTATGATTAGGTTTCGGGTAATATTAGGCTGGGACATAATTGGCAGTTTCATCGAACAGTAGTCAAACTATTCTGTCCAGTTAATCTTAAGTCAGGGTATAATATATAACAGATCACATATGATCAAGACAAAAGCCTTAAAAGCGATCAAAAATAAACGCTGATTCGGCTTCCTAGATGGTGAGCCGAATCAGCGTTCTTATGTTTTTTGAGGGATTCAGTCAAATAAACCCAGAAAAAGGATATTCCACTGTTTCCAATGAAAATGTACCAAATTTTCTTGTCAATCCATAAAAATAAGCCTGAAGAACCTAAATCAATTGTTCTCCTTTCAGCCATTCTTATCGAGAAAAAGGAAATAGCCAGTACATCTTCCTTTCAAACGTCTCTGATGCTTGGATTATTTTAGGATGAATCTCCTAATTCATTCTTATGAATTCAGTGGGCGAAATGCCTTGATGCTTCCGAAACCACCTTGAAAAGTAGTTAGGACTTTCAAAGCCGAGTCCAAAAGCCACTTCTGAAATGGAGGAGGTCCGCAACAAGAGCCGTTCCTTTGCCAACTCGACCAAATGTAATTGGATATGTTGTTGGATACCCATACCCGTGATGTTGCGGAGGGAATCACTTAGATAGTTAGAAGAATAACTCAGTTGAGCTGACAATTCGCCCACAGATGGAATACCCTGCTCCGCAAGGATACCTGGTGAACATCGTTGCTGCATCACCCTTTCAAACTCGTCTACCAAGGATGAACGGTAATCATGTCGAGTAATGAATTGCCTACGATAATACCTTTCGGCATAGTTGAGGAGCAATTCCAAGTGGGAGACCAGCAAACGCTTACTGAGCAAATCGACAGGCCGCTGATACTCATCAAAAAGAGATTGGCAGAGCACATTCAAGTGCCTTTCCTCCTCCGAGGATACATGCAAGGCTTCATCAACCCTGTATTGAAAGAATTTGTACTGCTCAAACTTCTCCTGTAAAGCGCTTTGTTGGACCATGGCCTTGTCAAAAAAGATATACCAACCTTCGGACTCATCTACGATGAGGTTCTCATAACTGATCAGTTGTCTGGGTGCGGTACATACCATTACACCCTCCTGAAAGTCGTATTGCTTCCGTCCGTATTTTAGGTATCCCTTTAATTTTCTCTTTAGCCCAATGGTATGAAAACCAAAACTAACCTCCTTGGGAAAGGAGCTCAATTCAGCCCTCGCCTCCTTCACATTCACCATAAAAAAATAGGGCAACCTAAGCGATTGATCTTTCGCCGCTTTGACCAATTCAGGAATGGAGGAAATGTGAATGCTCATGTACTTGTTGTTTACGCTTTGGGAATAGGACAGTTAGAATGAATATCCAATTCCTAAGCCCGGAAAGGGAATGAAGGATCTTACCGACACCTCTCCTTTATCTAATTGAACGGGGTCATCTTGGATGATGGGTAGAATGGCCACTGCTTCCCCCAACACATATAGATTAGCCTTGGAGAAAGGATACCACACATACCCAATCCTTGGGCTGAGATACCCAAATTGATACACGGCTTCTTGCCCTGTTTCCCTATCTGAAAGTGTCCAGTTCTCCCAGCCCACAGGCAAGCTTACTACCCACCCCTGCTGTACATCCTGCTTCTTCAGAAAGTACCTCATGCTTACATTAATACCTAATTCCTGCTTGGCCAGAAGGTTTAGCTCATCTGAAAAGTTAAATGCCAAGCCAGCGAGCCCTTCAGACAATTGAGAGGAAAAGACATTGGTTCCAATCTGTAACCTGGGTTGAATGGCAACATGCCCCACGAGCGACCATCCCTGGTTGAGGAATTGAAGAGGTTCCAATTCAACATAAAATCGCGGATCAGTCTTTTTCTGCGCAAAGGCCAATTGTCCCATCCAAAAGGAAAGACCGAAAAGGATGGTGATTTTTACGGTGTTGTGAAGGCTCATCTTGTTCTTTTCCAGCAAATTGCTTCCTTTCTACGTCTAGGGACTAGGACAAAACCAACAAATGCTAGCACATTTTTACATAATTTGTCTTTACCTTATTTCAGGCTAGCACACACAAAACAGCTATGAAACAGCTTATATCCCTCCTCTTTTTGATTGTTCTCCTCTGCCTTTCCGCTTGTAGAGATCGCTCCATACCTATCCTCGATGATACGACTTGTCAAGAGGAATGCTTCATTTTTGAAGGACAAGTAATGGATCCCAATAACGATGTCCCTGTTCAATCGCTCATCAAGGTTGAATTCAAACGCCACCCCTATTTGTCCTTCAGGGTAGTGGGGGAATTGGAAACAGATTCACTTGGACAATACAGATTTGCCCTCAACGGACGAGACTTTCTATTCCCGAATGGCGAATTCAAACTCCAAGCCTTTAAAGAGGGCTTTTTGACTAATTCATACGATGGAACCCTTGAATTTCATCATCCTGATTCAAGTCAATTTGATATTCCTTTTGCAGCCGATCTTCTTCTGCGCCCTTCGGCAAACCTTCAGTTTACCTTCAAAGGAGAGCTAGAGGGCATCAGCGACTTCCGTTATCGGTACAGATATGGCAGCACTGGATTTGTCTTCAGGGTATTGGACGAACATCTGGATGTGGCTCAAGTATTTGAGCATGAAGTCGCTGGGGATCAATTTATACAACTTTCCTTCAACTATATGAAGGCTGGACAAAAGGTGGAGAAAACAGATTCTTTGTTTATAGCAAAAGGAGAATTGGGGGTGTATAAGCTTGAATGGTAGGGAGAGAAGAAAAGCCCACATTCCCGTGAGGATGTAGGCTTTTGGGTGACTCATACTGGGGAAGTGGATTCAACCCTACCCCACTAAGAATCAAGACATCCGTTGTCTCTAAAATTGTTTATTGTCTCTGAGACAGTGGAAATATTATCTATTTTTAATATTCGTTAGCTGAAAGAATATTTTCCTCCTATTCAAATAATAACCTGGTTCCTATTCTTCTTGATTCAAAAAGGTTATAGACTCTATATCAATACCAGCCTGAATTAGTATCCCTTTTTGATCTATATGAAATTTTGCCTCACTGAAATCCGCTCCTCCGAGATCAACTCCACTGATATCTGCTCCACTGATATCTGCTCCACTGAGATTCGCTCCCCTAAGATTTGCTCCACGGAGATCAACTCCACTGAGATCAACTCCACTGAGATTTGCTCCACTGAGATCTGCTCTGCGAAGATCAGCTTCAATAAGATCTGCTCCACAGAAATCCACTCCAATAAGATCTTCTCCACGGAAATCCGCTCCTCGGAGATTTGCTCCTCGAAAATTTGCTCCACTGAGATTAAATTTGGAAAAATATGCTTCAAGGAGATTTACTCCACTGAGATTTGCTCCTATGAGATTTGCTTCACTGAGATTTGCTCCTATGAGAACTGCTCTACTGAGATCTGCTACACTGAGATCTGCTCCAATGAGACTAGCTCCACTGAGATCTGCTCCACTGAGATTCGCTCCCCTAAGATCAGATCTACTTAGGTCAGCTCCTATGAGACTTACTCCACTGAGATCTGCTCCTCTGAGATCTGCTCCACTGAGAAATGCTCTATCGAGATCTGCTCCAATGAGATTAGCTCCACTGAGGTTTGCTCCAATGAAATCAACTATTTCGAGATTAGCTTCTTGAATATCAGCATCCTTGAGATCCGCTCCTCTGAGACTAGATCTACTAAGATCAATTCCTCTGAGATCCGCTCCTCTGAGATTCACTCCCCTAAGATCAACCTCTGTCAATTTTTGTTGAACAAGTAATAATTCCCTATATCCTGTGTAAGGAAGATTTTTTAAAAAATAGGTGAATCTATCTTTAAGACTCTTGCTGATATAGTTTTGATCAAGCCCCAGAAGAGAGAAACTGGTCCAAAAGCCTAGAAAGCAGTTTATGGCTTTATCTATAACATGAGGACCTATGAAGGAATCATGTAAGAAATCTCTTTTGAACAAGAATGGGAAAAAATGATACATCCGCTTTTTCAGTTCATGCCGACTTTCTTGCTTTTCCAGATCAATGATTTCTTTTAGAAACACCCATACTTCCTCACTGATACTTTTGGGTCCAAATAACATTGCTAGTTTTTCAAGAACGGACTTCCAAGAATCAATTGTGTATTCCTCTTCATCTCTGCCAATTAGCTTTTTTAGGATTTGCCATATTTTTTTTGCCACTAAATATTCCATCAAGGACTTATGAAGAAACTCTATGGCGTAGGTCTGATGATCATCCCCTTTATCTATCTTATTCTTATTTACTTCCCTGAAATAAAAGGAAACCATGAGATTTTTCAGGATATCGCCCATGCTTTTCCCCTCAAGCTTTTTCATAAATTTTTCACTTGCCTCAAGCTTCCCTAGATCAATGCTTCTGATATACTCATGATCACTTTGGTAGATGGCCAAGGCAATTTCCATGAGGTACTTTTCTAGGTCTTTTGGCTTCAAGTTTCGATGTTGATCCAAGCTCCGATCCTTAGACCATTTCCTTTCAATAAGGGTATTAAAAAGGTTACTGTAAATAGACACACGCTTATCCCCTTCCTTTAAACCTCCTTTTGAGGTAGCAATGAGATGAAGTAAGATTGGTTGGGTGGCTAAGTCTTGTAAATGGTTGAGTGAGTTACCTGGTTCATTGATTTTATGTAGGACTTCTTCTTTGAGCTCTGTTTCAGGGTAATAGTTCTTGTAATTTTTAAGCCATTTCAACTGCTGCCCTTCAGAAAAAGGTTCTAAGCGAAGAATTTGGAACCGCTCTTTCTGTAGTTTATCCAAGGTGATGTAGCCATATCGAGAGGTAAATAAAATTTGAAGATCAGGCCTCCTGGATGACAAATCAGCCAGTTTGTCGCAAAACCTTAGGATATCCTCATGGCTAAAGTCTTCTTTCATGTGCAATTCATCTAGGCCATCTAAAATCCAAAACGCATTCCTGAAAGCCTGGTCTCCCAAGCCTTCGGAAAACTCCGATATTTCTTTTTCTAAATGATGCCTAAGTGTCTCCTCGAGAGAAGAAATCAATTCTCGAGGATGTTCCAAGTCTCTTAGCCGGACAAAGTAAATAGGCTTCTCAAAGGGCCCGTTCAAATAATCATATATCGTTCTGGCGCAAAAGGAAGTTTTTCCTTGGCCTGGATAACCTAACAAAATCATTACTTGGGCATTGCCTGAAGAAAGCTCTAAAGGATTTTCTCGAGCCAGAAAGGCCTCTACATATTGATGGATGCTACCCTCGAAAGGAACTTTGGCAAAAGCTTCTTCATGAGGCTGTCGACTTTGCCTTACGAATCCCCTTCTATCTTCCCTATCAAAGCACTGCTCATGAATCCTGAAATCAGGTTCGATATAAACATCTTGAAGGCTCATCCCTTTTTCGTCCCCCATCACTGGCTTGAAATACAAGGTCTTGATAGAATTCTGGTACATCTTCATATTTATCCTGCGGATGTATCCCTTGGAAAATGGTGTACCCTTAAAAAAGTCTACAATATCCTGCCAATAGTCTTCATGCTTTCTCCATTGCTTGATCAATTGAACCTCAAAATAGTTCCCTAACTCATTGGCCAGTAGCTCGGCCTTCTCCTCCCTGAGTTTCCCTTCATGTTGGAGCCAGAATGCTAGCGTGGGAACAAACTTCTCAACTTGGCAGGCTCGGATAGGATTCTCAAAGAAACTGCCATCCAGCTCTAGATGTATGGCTTCTAATTTAGCAGCTAGGTTTTCGCTCAGAAGTTTCAGGCTCTTCTTGGAAAAGGAAGTGGTAAACAAGTCAAAATTGTACATGCAACTATCTAGTCCTGCAGACAACAGAGACTTATGAATTAGGGCAAAAGCCTTTTGATTCTCATTCTTCATCCATCCAGCGGATGAAGCCACATTGAGGATATGATCTGTTTTCAATCCCTTGGTCCGAGGATGTAGTGAAAGAATAAGATCAAGGGTATCTATGATCAATCTCCGGCTATTCCTTTTCTCTTCATATCCATAGCTAGAAACGGAGATTTTGTGTGGCTCTTTTGCTGGCATGCTATTCTTACTTGAATGACTACTTCTATAATGATAGCTCCTGAAGCGCAAAGGTTTAGAGAGCTGACATAATTCTAATTGAGGGTCCTAGTACCTTACTAGTCCTACTTCATTCGATCGATCAAATCTAGAATGGAGTCATTGATTTGATTTCTTCGGATGACTCCTTCCTGATAGGTAATTTTACCACGAAGCTCATCACGCTTCAAGTCTTCGTATTGAATCCGTAAAGATTGAGAATCCCTCAGATCTTCACCCTTGGCAAACTTATCGATAATATCTAGGGCTTTCTCAACTTTCCCCCTTACTAAGTATCTGATCGCTATTTCTTTATTGATCTCCCAATCTCCATCACGAGAATTTTTCCTTCGACTCATGATCTGAGAGAAGATGTCGAGAATGGAATGGTCACTGGTTTCGGCTGAATATTTAAGTATCATGCTTAATAAATCCTTCGCTTCATCATAAGGAAGCTTACTTGCCAACAAAAAATACACCCCTCTAAATCGAGGATCAGCCAAATGCTTATCCATTAAGTCTTCCTTAGGTAGAAACTCCTTCACCAAGAAGAAATCCATGATCTTGTCATGTCTGAAGAACCAGTTTGATACAGGCTGGCCCTTGGCATCCTTAGTCTGGCGCAGCTGTACCATCTTCCAGCGCTCCATGGTTTGGATCTCTTCCATGAACACTTCCTTAGGAATGGCTGATTCATCCTCTATTCGCATCGTGTAAACAGCCTCGGAAAACTTCTCCAGGGGAAAATCTCTTTGCTGGTTTTTGGCTTTGAAGTCAGCAGCCATGAGGTCATATTGCTGCTGATGGAGATCTAACAAACCAGGCGTTTCCCCTCTCCCCAACAGTTGCGCAACGACCACCAGGTCCATGGGATTGGACAGAACGTATCTATTGGCTTTCAGGGTAATCGCATCCAGATTCTTGTCAAAAACCTTATCCAGGAATTCACTGGTTTTCTCTTTGTAAGATGACTCCGGAAGCAGGTCTACCTTTTCCAGGAAGGGATAACGGCTCAACAAAAACTGTCTGATATCGTCCTCTTCCAATGACTGAAGGAGATAGGGTTTGGATGAAGCTGGAGGCTCCCATTCCATGGGCTGGGTGGTAAGCAGCACATTGCCCTTAAAGTACCTCTCTACCTCCATCACCAGTTTGGTCCGAGAGTCTATGCTGATTTCATTTAGTCCATCTATGTAGATGTCTATGGCTCCTGCGTAGATCAGTTTCTTCAGGTAATCTTCATCTGCAGCTGCACCGTGTAGCTTATGCTGGATGGCAGGGATCAAGCCCTGGGAACAACGGTTAGCAGGGAGGAAGGCGATGATCCGGTCAGCTTTCAAGGCCATCTCTCGTAGGAACATGGTCTTACCCAAACCAGATTCGCCCTGTAGGAGGGCTTGTCCCTTCAATGGTGAGATTGCCTCAAAGACATTTAATGTCTTCTTATCCTTAACAGAGAAAACCTTTGATTCAGGAAAATACTCATCTTTATTCCAGTGAGCCGGAAAGGCATCAGTTACCAAATTTTCCTTGAAGGGAGCAAACATCCTTTTTCGAAGAAAAGGAATCCAGGTAATGAGTAAACTCACGTATCCTAGACCTAGTATTATCCTTATCCAAGGGTTCCAAAAGAAAATCGCTTGAATCTCGGACGAGCGTGGATAGGCAATGATTAAGAGGAGCCAAAAGCATATATGGATGAGTACGCCTAAGCCTAATCTGTTATACCACTTTTGCCAAACTAATTTTTGTACAAGCGCGTGCACCAAATCTGCACCTGTTGCCTTATACTTCTTAAGAATACGCTCAGCCTTTCTTAAATCCTCTAAATCCCCATTATTCCATCCCCCTTTAGCTTCTCCAGCCTTTATCAATTTGGGAACCGCCTCAACCCACTCCTCCCTGAAATTCAATAAGGTATCTAAATGCCCTTCATAGCTTAGTAGTATTTCGAGGGAATGTCTGGCAGAATCAATCTCAAACCTTACAGGATATTTAAAACCTTCTGTATGTCCCATCCAGGGAAGAAGATACATGAGGTCGCCCCCCCACCCGGATACCTGGTAAAGATTTTTTTTCAAGCTGTAGGTATTTACCGCTAGATTTCCCCTCCCTTTGGCTACTTCCTTTGCGATATACTGCATTTTTTCGATCACGAAGGGAAAAGGAAAAACCCATTTAAAAGAATCTAGTTTAAAACATACTTCCCAAACCCTTAGACATACTCCAATACTCTTATCATTAAATAGGTAAGCTTTCTCCCTAAAAATATTATTTTGAATCAATTTAGCTTGCTTTCCAAGGGCTAAGACAGCAGAGCGACGCACATTATTAGACTCATCCATCAATAGCTTCACAATAGATTGGAGATACTCATCTTCAAGATCTTCTTGCAGACCAAGGGCTTCGACAGCGGTGCCACGAATAAGGTAATTCTCATCCTTCAATAGCTTCACAATAGATTGGAGGTACTTATCTTCAAGATCTTCTTGCAGACCAAGGGCTTCGACAGCGGTGCCACGAACATCCTCATCCTTGAACAGCTCCACAATAGATTGGAGGTACTTATCTTCAAGATTTTCTTGCTGACCAAGGGCTAAGACTGCGGAGCCACGAACATAGTAATTCTCATCCTTGAAAAGCCTAACAATAGATTGGAGATACTTATCTGAAAGATTTTCTTGCCGACCTAGGGCTAAGACTGCAAAGCCACGAACATCGTAATTCTCATCCTTGAAAAGCCTAACAATAGATTGGAGATACTTATCTGAAAGATTTTCTTGCTGACTAAGGGCTTCGACAGCGGTGCGACGCATAAAGTAATCCTCATCCTTGAAAAGCTCCACAAAAGATTGGAGATACATATCTGAAAGATTTTCTTGCTGACTAAGGGCTTCGACAGCGGTGCGACGCACATTATACGACTCATCCTTGAAAAGCTCCACAATAGATAGGAGAAGTTGATTACTGAGATTTTCTTGCTGATTAAGGGCTTCGACAGCGGTGCGACGCACATCATACGACTCATTCTTGAAAAGCTCCACAATAGATTGGAGAACTTCATTACTGAGATTTTCTTTCTGACTAAAGGCTTCGACAGCGGTGCGACGCACATCATACGACTCATCCTTGAAAAGCTCCACAATAAATTGAAGATAATTATCTGGAAGATTTTCTTGCTGACTAAGGGATTTGACTGCGGAGCGACGAACATCCTCATCCTCATCCTTGAACAGCTCCACAATAGATTGGAGATAACTGCTATCCAACGTGCTCCAATTTCCTAATACGCCCCTTGCTGTTCTAGTTAATGAGCTACTCCCCAATTCCAATTGAACAAATAGTTTTGATTTTATGCTATCAGTGAGCTTATCCTTCCAGTAGGGTGCCTTTAATCCTATCAATGTCTTCGATCGCAACTCTAAAGAAGAATCCCCTAATGAAGCCATGATACCTCTTAGCTGCCTCTGTCTAAGTGAATCATATAAAATAGAATCTTCCTTCTGTAAATACTTGAGTTCCTCAAAAATATCATAGTAATCAGCCTGCCCCACGAGGCTTGAAGCAGCAATGCATATCAATACCAAGACCAAGAGTATTCTTTTCATATATCACTACTTTATTCCTAATCTAAAAAACAACCTTATCCAAGGCTTTACCGCCCCATTAATACTTGAATCATTCTTTCTTTCTCTTCAAGCTGAGTTTTATAATGCTCTACATCGTTTTGGCAAAGTTTGAGTTGGAGTTCAAGATCACTACTTACCTGAACGGGTTGCTGAATATTTTCCACTACTCCTAACTGTTCTTGAAATATCTCAAAGGCCTTAATTCCAGTCACATACATAATCTTCTGAACCAGGTCAGTATTCATATTACTCCTACTAAGTGAGGAGGAAAGAGATTGAGGAGCAACACCGACCATCTGGGCTACTTTCTTTTGCTGAATATTCTTTTCTCTGAACAGGTCTTTAAAGCGCTGGCCAAAATCAATTAATTCATGCATTTGACTCATAGATGTTTGTATTAATCAATACAAGTATTTATCATTGTATCACTCAGTGATTAAATGATAGTCAATTACATTGATTAAATAAACCAATAGGTTGATATGGCTAGTATCAAAAGAGCACCCGATAAACCCTACTGCATAGGTGCGAGAATCCAGAAGATATCCGTAGAAACACGTCGAAAATTCGTCCGAGCCAGACTAGAAAACTGCTTTGATGACAACAGATTAGGCAGAGTCCTGCATGATCGGGTAGATGACATCACCTTTACCGAAGCCAAGCTCATTGCAGACATCCTTGGCTGTACCATGGAGCAGCTTTATGACAGAGGCTTTGACTTTAACCAGATCCGCCAAGCTGCCTAATCCCCTTCCCCCACTCTCACTTTATAGTACATGGCTTTTCAAGCATAACACCCTCTAGCATGAGAGAATACTATGACAAAAGACTAAAGGCCCTCAAGCTCTCAGAAGATTATCCTGGTTTTATCCAGCGTGTCTGGAGAGACCAAGGTGTCCAGCATACACCCATCCTCTACCCAGACCAGCAGGGAAATATCTGCATTCCTTACTTCAGCCTTTCCGGAGCACTGGATGTAGAAAACAAGACCGATAATCCTGGCAATCCCATGCAGGTGCAGTACGTCGTCAAGCGCCTGGCCCAGCCTATTGATCCCAAGCGGAAGTATGAAAATCCCAAAGGGATGCCCAATCGCATCTACCTGACACCCGCCATTATTGAGGCTTATCAAAATCGCCAAGAGATCGAAACCCTCTATATAATTGAGGGGCAGTTCAAGGCCTTGGCAGGTTGGCGTCATGGTCTCCATATCGTAGGCATGACCGGAATATGGGGATGGAAGAAGGGAGCTAAGAAGCCTGTGCTACAGGACCAGCTTACCTACCTGATCAAAGCTTGCAGACCCAAAAATGTCGTTCTCCTTTTGGATGCCGATACACGCATGGTCAAGAAAAACTATGTACTGGAAAAAAGAGATCTTGCAGATAGACTGCAAAACTTTTATCGAGCCGTGCAGCAGTTTGCCGTCTGTATGGAAGCCTTTTCCTGCACCAGTTGGTTCATGCAGATCCACGAGGACTCCGAACAAAAGGGACTAGACGATCTACTGGAAGTAATTGAAGATCCTGCACCAGTAATCATGGACATGAAGCTCTTCAACCTGCACCAGGTCGAAAGGAAATCCTATGTTCAGGGCCTCAATCTAACCGAAGCTCAACCCAAGCAACTGAAGGCTTTCTTTCGCCTGAATTCTGTCTCGCTTTTCTACAATCAGTATGAACACCTGATTGGCGAAGAGGAATTCATCTGGAAGCGTGGCCGCTATCAGTTCAAGGAAGAAAAAGGCACCGTTTGCCAGCTTGCCCATCCTGACAGTTTTAAGTTTTTGCGTGTTGGGTGCGATTACTATAAGCGTATTACCCTGGTTACCCATGGAGGGGACATGGTTCCTGTCATGGAGCCCTGGAAGAAAGGCGCCATCTCGGAGGACTACCCCAGGGAGTTTGTTCAGCAGATCGAGAAGTATGACACCTTCGTGAACATCCCCGATCACTCTGATGAATTCGAACAGGTCTACCGCCTGCCCGATGGTTCCAAGCTTTTCAATATGTATTCTCCCCTTCCGGAGAAGCCCTTAGCTGGTCGCTTTCCGACCATCTATACATTTATCCAGCATATCTTCGGCGACATGAAGCTGGAGAGCGGTTGGCCACGTTATCAGCTGGCGCTGGACTGGCTTTCCATTCTCTACAATAAGCCCAAGGCTAAGCTTCCCATCATCGCCCTGGTATCAGAAGAAAACGAAACGGGTAAGTCTACTTTTGTGAACCTGCTAATGTGGCTCTTTGGAGAGAATGTCGTTCGCCTGGGCAATAGCGATCTCACCGGAGAATTCAATGCTCACTACATCCATAAGCTGGTCGCCTGTATTGAGGAAGGTCTGATCGAAAAGCAAGACACCAAAGAGAAGCTGAAAAGCCTGAGTACGGCAGATAGAGATCTCCTGAATGCGAAGTTCTCCACCAAAACCCAGATCGATGTGATGTTGAAGTTCGTCATCACTTCCAATCACCCGACCAAGTTCATTCCCCTGGAGAGCAGCGACAATCGATTTTTTGTATGCCAGGTGCCCAGCTTTCAGAAGAAGGATCCCAAGGCAAAGGAAAAGATGAAGCGAGAAGTTCCGGCTTTCCTCTACTTCCTCAAAAACAGAAAGCTCAAGCATCCTGAGGAAGGCAGAATGTACTTCAAGGAAAGCCTCTACAAGACACCGGAGTTCATCCGAGCTTGTCAGGATTCTCTCCCTACCCTGCAGCGAAGCATCAGAGATTATGTAACGGATTACTTCTGGCGTTGCTCCACGACGGAGTGTCATTTGACCTTCAAGGATCTCATGCATGCCATGAACATGAAAGGCAATGATCGCGCCTACCTGAAGAAGATCCTGACAGAAAAGATGGGTATCGATGCCCCGACCAAGAATGTAAGAAGGGATGTATTCGAATGGGATGACTTCGCCCAGGAGCGGAGGAAGAAAAGCAAGGTGGGGCAGTTTTATACGTTTCGTGCGGAGCAGTTTTTGACTTCAGCCGAGATCGAGCAGCTTCAACAAGAAAACCCCCAGCAACCTATACGATAGATATGCCAGGGGCTTTAATCAGTGAATAGTAATAACAAAAATTTTAATCAGTGAAACAATGTTTAATGCAATCATTTTGCCTATGTGGGCCATGGCCACAGGTGCTTTTGGAAAAAACAAGGACCTCAGACTAGGTGCTGGTGTCGCTTTTGTCTGTTTCGTTTTGAGTTTGGCTGGAGGGGTATTTACTGCCTACCTCAGCCAACCAATCTACGCTGATATGCTACCAGCTGCTGGACATATCGTTGCCTGGCTGGTTTCGAGTTCGGTTGCTTTCGCCATGTTCATCCTCTGTTCCAACCTGGCGGAATTCATTGCCTCGAAATTGGATGGCCGAGGGAGTGCTGTCCCTATTCGGAGAATCGGCGTGTATGCCATCATTTTCGTTGCCCTGGGAGGCTTTGATGCGACCTTGAATTATTTCGGTTCGCCTATAAGGTCCGAACAAGCCTATGAGGTAACCACCTTTGCAGCTCATATCTCCGAGAAGGCCCTTCCCTTCACCAGAGAAATAGAAAACATTGACAAGACCATCGAGGCTAATAAGGTCATGTACAAGGGAAAATGGACCGTTAGATGGGATGCCAAGGAAGAAGTAAGGCAGCTGCAGCACCAACGAGCGGAATACGTTCGCATGCAACAAGATGCTGTCAAAGGTGAAAAGGCTAATCATGCCTCAGACAGATCAAAAAAGCTGGGAAGGCAGTCCTTCGCTACCCTATCCTTCCGCTTTATGTCGGTTTCCATTTACTTGCTGATGTTAGTCATTAGCATTCCAATTGCCTCTTATGTTGATGATTGGGATATGCAGGATGGCGTCAGAGATCGGAAGGTATCAAGTCCCGATGACCCTGATTCAGAGGCCATTGACCCAGAGGAGATAGAGGACAATCCACCCATTGGCTTTGCGGTGGCCAAGTCCAAGGATGGCCCACAGGCTGACCTTTCCAGAGGCTCCAACACGGGAGAACATCCCCAGGAAAAAGTCACAAACTCCTCAGTTCAAAGTACCCATCATAAACAGGTCATCGTAACTGGGGAAACCGATAATGTCCATCCTAGATTCTCTGCCAATGTCCAGCCCGACCGGTACCGTGGCCTCTCCAAATCGAAATACAATCGCTGCGTCAAAGCGGCCAAAAAAGTGCTAGCTGAAGATGGACGCTACAACAAAATAAGAATCGCGAACCTATCAGGGATCAACAGAAAGACCGTTGCCAAATACCTACGTGTAGCCATAGAAAATAAAGACCTGGAAGCATGAAAAATCAATACATCATCCTCAACCAACACCTACTCGCCCTCAACAAGATCTCCTATGTCAGCCCCGTCATCTACGGTCCTGGAAATGGAGAAATCGCCTCCTTCAAAATGATTATCGATGGAAACGAGATCCTCTTCCAAGGCAAGTACCCCGATATGATTGCCGATCGACAAACCGTTCTTGCCTACCTACCCGAAAAGCTAGAAATGATATGAAAGCAACCCTCTTAATCAAAATGGAAACCATCATGCACCTAGAGGTATCGGCAGATAGTGCCCTCCTGCAGGAGCTGATCAAATACGGCACCGGAGACATTCCAGAAAAGGTACCTGGTCCTTCCTTCGACCATGACAGCAAGATGGAAGAGACCGTGATCTACCAACGCATGTGGCAAGAAATGCAAACCGGCCGCGCCAAGCCTTTTACCAATCCGACTTATCACCTTCTTAAATACCAACTCGATGAATAAGCTCATTTTCAGCGCCCTTGGCGGCATGCTCCTAAGCGGCGTGGCTATGCTCTTCCTCAATAAGCCTACCTGTCCAGCTTGTCCTGCCTGTCCAGACTGTGCACCAAAACTACAAGTACAGCCCTTTAACCTAGATGCCGAGCAGCTGCAGAAGATCAAACGCTCCAGCATCCATATTGAATACCACCCGACCTATACGGGAGAGATCATCATGCAGGAATGCGATACGATTAGCCAAGGAGGATCCTGAGGGGAAAGATGGATAGTTGTAGTTGTTGTGTTAGTGCCCTGGCCGAAAGGCTGGGGCTTTTTTATTTTTCGGGGATTGGGACTATTTTATTTGAGGAAGAAAAACCGACCAGCATGTCTGAAAAGCCTACAGAGAATCCAGAAGAGTTATTAAAGAAGATTGAGAAGCTTGAAAAGAAAATTGCCTCTTATGAAGAGGCTGAAGCCAAGGCCTGGTCTACTAGCTGGCTTCTCACAAAAAAGGCTGGTGGCATCGTCATGGGTGGAAGGCTAAGAAAGAGTGTCAGCAAACTGTTAAATGGAGAGTTATCAAAGGATAACTTCAGTGATGTCCTAATTGCTGTGCTTTATCGATTTACTAGGATTGGGATTTTTGCCGTGGTTGTAGCGCTTGTTCCTATCATACTTCTCTTTCAACAGAATATCCTCTTAGGAAGACAGAATGATAAAATAGATATCCAAAATGAAAAAATAGAAAAGCAGAATTTTAGGCTCGATCAACAGACTGCCCTTTCCGAAGCAGAGAGAAGAAGTGCTGTTATTCTCGAATCTGGGAATGTATTGGATGCAGTTAGTAGAGAGCTATCAGAGTCTGACAATACAACAAAACCATTATCGGGTGCATTAATTGGCAGAATAATAGCGTTAAGCAAAAACATGAAGGAGTATAAATATCTTGATCCAGATACAGACTCCTTGATTTATCGCTCGATAAGTCCTGAACGAGGTCATCTCTTGTTAGCTCTTCAAGCAGCCAATATAGACTTTGATACATATGAGAAAATAAATCGAGGGGCATACTTTGAAAAGGCTGAACTCGTTAACTCCAATCTGGTAAATGCCTATTTAGATGGGATAAATCTCAAACTTGCAGACTTAAGAGGAGCTGATATGAGAGGAGTTGATCTTTGGGGTGCCAATCTAAGAGGTGCGACCTTGCGAAAAGCTGATCTCAGCAATGCTGATCTTATTCAGGCTAATTTGAGGAATGCAGATTTTTCAAATGCAATACTAGATTACGCCAATTTAAGGGGGGCAAGTCTTCGAAAAGCAAATTTGAGCGGAAGCAAACTTACTGGAACAAAACTTATTAGGGCGAATCTTAGAGGGGCAGATTTGAGAGGTGCAAACTTATTTTTCACAGATTTCAGTAACTCAGATTTAAGAGGAGCCATTATTAATTCCCGAATGGTGGGAAGTACTATCTTTTGGGGAGCTGACATGAGGGGGAGTATAATCGAGGGGACTGATTTTAGTTCTGCCAATATTGAGAATGCTATCTTTTATCTATCTGCAAGAGATACACTAAGTAAGTTTTTAAAGGATGAAGTATTAAACTCAATTATTTGGGTTGATAATCCTGAATCACCTAAAGAGTCATTGCCTAAATAGAAAGATGTCAGATATTCAAAATAATAATCCCGAAGACCTACGCAAAGAAGTAGATAGCCTACGCAAGGAATTAGCTTCTTATAAGGAAGCAGAATCTAAAGCCTGGTCTACCAGTTGGTTACTTACCAAAAGGGCTGGTGGCATTATCTTAGGTGGAAGATTAAGGAAAAGTATTAGCAAAATGCTAAGTGGAGAAATATCGAAGGACAATATCAGTGATGTACTAATTGCTGTCCTGTATCGATTTACTAGGATAGGGATTTTTGCCGTGGTTGTGGCGCTTGTGCCTATCATACTACTTTGGCAGCAAAATAGGCTCCTTAGTAAGCAGAATGATAAAATTGATAAGCAGAATTTCAGGTTAGATCAGCAAACAACACTATCTGAGGCAGAAAGAAGAAGTGCGATAATTCTAGAGTCTGGTAATGTTATGGATGCTATTAGCCGTGAGCTTGCAGACCGAGGGAATAAGAAGGATTCCCTTTCAAACGCACTTGTTGGGAGGATCATTGCTTTAAGTAAGAGCATGAAAGAGTACAAGTATCTTGATCCAGAATCAGATTCATTAATAGAAAAATCGCTTAGCCCAGAACGTGGGCATCTACTACTTGCCTTGCAGTCTGCAAACTTAGATTCTTCCACATACGTGAAAATAAATCGAGGAGCTTTTTTTGTGAAGGCAGAATTAAACGAGAGTAACCTGTCGGGTGCCAAACTGACTGGAGCTAACCTGAGGGGAGCTGACCTTAGGGAAGCCGAACTAGAGGGAGCTGAGCTGATTGACTCTGACCTTAAGGGAGCTGACTTGAGGGGAGTTGACCTGAAAAGAGCTGACCTGACGAAAGCTGACCTTAGGAAAGCTGACCTGAAGAGATTTGACATACAGGAAATTCCGCTGAGGAAACATCTCTCAGCTGAAGTTCTCTTAAAGTCTGACCTTTTGAAAGCTATTCTCCAAAAGTCAGCTGACCTGAGGGGTGCTATACTGAAGGGAGCTGACCTGAAGGGAGCTGACCTGAAGGGAGCTGACCTGAGGCGAGCTATACTGGAGGGAGCTAACATGCAGGAAGCTAACATGCAGGCAGCCAACCTAAAGGGAGCTTTACTGAATGAAGCTGTCCTGAGTGAAGTTGACCTGAGGGGGGCTGATCTGAGGGGGGCTATACTGAGGGGAGCTAACCTGAAGGGAGCTGACCTGTGGCGAGCCAATCTAGTAGGAGCTAACCTGAAGGGAGCTGACCTGAAGGGAGCTAACCTGAAGGGAGCTGACCTGAAGGGAGCTGACCTATCATTCGCTAAACTCTATCAGTCAACAAAAAATAATCTCAAAAAAAAATTAACCCAAGAACAACTCAACTCCATCACATGGATCAATGATCCAGAAGATTAAAATTCATCTAAAATCTATTACAAAATAATTACCCACAATAACCGCATCTAATATTCGTATATAATTTTTATATTGAAATATTTTCTTTTTTGTCTATTTTACGTAAAAAGTACGACCAAATTGATATTGTGATGAAGGAATGTCCTGCTCAACGAATCGAAGACCTCCAACAAGAAATAGCTACCCTCACTGACCAAAACCAGAAGCTCCATCGCCTCCTCCAGGAGGAAGAACAACACCACCATGACGCCAACGATTTTTTCCTCATCCTGGCCGCTCAGCTGACCTACCTGGAGGAGCACATCCAGCATACCATGGGGAATGATCGCCTGCTGCTCATCAAAGAAAGAGAATCCACCTTCCTTCCCTCCATCCTCAAACGCTTGGAGGAATACGATTTCTACCTAGACAAATACGTTTATCCCTACCTCCATCTGAAGTAAGACATCTTAAACCTACGCAAAAGCCCTGGCCAAATGGTCAGGGCTTATTTATGCTCGATATTAGGGATATGTAACCACGATGCAGGGAGTATGTATCTAAGGTTCACCTTATACACACATGCATAAATCATATAAAAATATTAATTTTAATCGTGTAATATTTTATTTCCACTAATCGTAGAACTACTTCCAAAATGGGTGAAATTTTTTTTTAGGCCGATTTTTTTAACAAATGAGCATTTTCGGCTCTAAATAACTATATTACAGATAGTTAGGCTGTTATTTTTTCTTAACAAATAATAACATTTGATAACATTTTTAACACGAAAAGTCGAAGTAATGTTAAGAATGTTATTAAATGTTAAAACGATAACACGAAATAACATACCCCAAATAAACTGACATACAATTAGTTATGCCCTATTTGTTAAAATGTTAAAAATGTTATCGTTTTTCGGCGAAAACTTTTTCACAGCGATTTTCAGGAAAAGCCCATTTTGGGCCAAAATCTGGTAAAGGGTAAGTTTTAATAAAAATACAGTATGATCGAGAAGAAATTGGCAGGTACTAAAAAGCTATTCGTTTCCGCCAAGGAGTTGGCCTGTATACCAGGCTTTGGTGGGTACTCACTCACAACACTACACCGCTACCTCAAGCGGATCCGCGAGCATGTGAATAAGAGCAATAAGGAACTGGTGACGATCTATGATGTGGCTGATTACCTACGGGTGCCGGTGGGATTGGTGGAGAGTTATTTTTTGCGGTAGGGAGTAAGACCTAATACCAGTAGCTCAATGATTCATCTTTTGGAGAATTAAAAATTTCAACCAATTAATCTATTTGGTCATCATTATAGTATTATAACCTCCAAATAATTTCAATGGAATCCTTACTCAAAATACTAGAAGATCTAACTGGAATTACTCCTGTAGACAGTATGGCAGCGCTTGCAGACGAGGTAATGAATGACTTTACAAATGATATAGACCCTAGACGATCTATTGTCTATGATGAAAGGAGAAATTATATAACAGATCTAAGATTCACTTCCATAGAGTTTGATCTACTGAGAGAACACCTCCTGCTTTTCAAGGATCTAGAATTCCTCATTTTCGAAAATTGTCGTTGCCATGTATTGGACTTTAATTTTTCAGGACTTTCTAAATTAACTCAGTTTTCATTTACGGATAGTAAAATAAAAGTTATTGATCCCAAGTTTCAGCTTCCAGCTTCAGTCCTCGAACTAAGCCTGAGGAATAACAAAATAAGAGATGTAAGTGATCTAAATATCAGTGCATGTCCTCAGCTAGAATTATTAGATCTTTCTCATAATCAAATTGAGATTCTCCCTAATCGTTTCTTTCGCCATTCCAAACTAGAAGAAAAACATGATACCGCAGTCCTGAAAAAAGCGTGGAAACGTGATATTTCATTAACGGAAGATTCAAATGACTTTAAACTTTATCCAAAAGACTTTGGTGGAAGTTTATTTTTGTATGGAAATCCACTAATCTTTCCTCCATTGGAGTTTATGGATAATACTTTTGGAGACCTGAGAAATTATATGGACCAGGTTTTAGAGGATTCAGCAAGCCTGAATGAAATTAAAACAATATTTGTTGGTGATGGTGCATCAGGAAAAACATCATTATTAAAATCAATCAAGGGAGATGAGTTTAATGAGTTCGAACCGCAAACACACGGGATTAATATCTCTTCCATTAAATTCATCCGCAAAGGTGAGAAATACAAAATTAATCTATGGGACTTTGGAGGACAACAAATCATGCATGCCACTCATCAATTCTTCCTTTCGCAAAGATCTTTATATGTGGTTGTAGTTGACTGTAGAAAAGACTCTAGAATTGAGTATTGGCTAAAGCACATTTCTAGCTTTGGAGGTAATTCTCCTATAATAGTTGTCATCAATAAAATTGATGAGAATCCAGGTTACCGGCTAAATCAAAGGTTTTTAAAAGAAAAATATCCAAACATTCACAGCTTCTATCGAGTCTCCTGTAAGACTAAAGAAGGCTTAAAAGAATTTACGAAGGCATTAAAAGATGCGTCATCAAAAGTTGAAATATTAAAGTCTTTATGGAATAAAAAATGGCTAACTATTAAAAAGAAAATTGAGGCATCAACTGACAATTTCATTTCGTTTAGTGAGTTCAGAAAAATTTGTGTCAAGAATAATGTTAAATATCAGTCACACCAGAATCTATTAATCCAAGTTCTTCATGATTTAGGAGTTGTCTTAAACTTCAAGGACTTTGATCTCGCTGACACCAACGTAATTAATCCTCACTGGTTGACGGAAGGAATCTATAAAATAATTAACTCTAGAATTTTATCAGACCATGGTGGTGTTTTTAAAAACAATGACTTTCATGCTGTCTTAAATCCTCAAATTTATCCTCGAGAGAAGTATCATTACCTGAAATCAATAATGGAGAAGTTTCAAATTTGCTATAAGATTGATAATCAATCTATTTTAGTACCAGATCTCCTACCAGTTGAAGAACCAGAAATCTATGTAGAGGAAGAATTACAAACAGTCTTTATATATGACTTTCTACCAAAATCTATTCTACCAAGACTAATTGTCCAATTTCATCAATATATCTATGATAATTTGAAATGGCGTTCTGGTGTAGTTCTCTCTCACCCTCTATTCGACGCATACGCAATAATTAAAGAAGATTTCGAGGAAAAGAGGATCAAAGTTTCGTTAGCAGGTAAATATCGTAGGTCCTTCTTTTCAATTATTAATGATGCAATTCAAAGGCTAAATTCTGAATTCACGAATCTAGAATGTGATACTAGAATTATACTCACTGGTAAAAGTCCGGCAACTAAGCTGGTTTCAGTAAGCTATGAAAACCTAGTTTTCCAAGAATCAGCAGGAGTATCTCAATTTATTCCCGACGGACTTAAATCATTTGTAAATGTTAAACAAGTCTTGGGATACGTACAATCAGATGAAAACGAGGCAATAGAGATAAAAAGGGAGTTGGTAGAGCTCCAAAAATTAATTAAGACTATGAGTCGCGAAGAGGCTGAAACAAGACTTGATAAGTATCTTCTACTCAAGCCTAGTATCATGGGATTAGGAGTAGATTTGAATGCTATTATTGAAGGTCTAAGGAAGAGGATAAAAAAGAAAAAGGAATAAAAAGAACTTACATGAAATCACTTTGAATGTAAATTCTAACCTTAATCAAGACATTCTTTGAAGGGCTAGGCATTGAAAGTGAAGTAATAGATTGATTACTGCGAGATTGGAGGTTTACTTTTCATCGAGATTTCGTGGAATTAAAAATATTGTCATGTTTCCTCAACTTTTTTCACGATCAAAGAAAATCCCTTAATCTGCTCGTATCATCAGGGCAATGAAACTACCCTGGTGGATCATATTGGGCGTTGGCGCACTAGTCTATTTCAGCAGAACTGCCTCTGCAGTCTATGACTTATTGTATGAGGTCAAGTCTTTCGCCATCCAAAAACTCAAGCTGGCCAGCACCCAAGCTGAGCTGGTTATGACTCTATCTAACCCAGCACCTACCTCTCTCAACTTCTCAGAGCTTTTCATTATTGTGTCATATCAAGGCACACAGATTTCAACCGTAACCATTCCGGAAAGAATCCCTGTTCAGGGGAAAAGTCGAAGAGATGTCCGGATCCCGATGGAATTCAACAATCTTTCCCTAATCACAGCGGGGCTGGACATGATCCAGGACAAAATCAAAAAGCAGCAGATTAAGACTGAAGTACACCTAAGAGGCAGCTTGAAACTCAATGGGGTTCAGTATCCCATTGATTCGATAGTGGATCTGTGGTACGAAGGAGGGGAGGTACAGAATGGATAAGTTGATCAGCATCGAACGAGCTCAACAGCTGGTACCTCAGCCTGATTTGAAAAGCTCCATCATGAATCAAGGAGGCTTTACAGAGCATATTACAGAGCAAGTTATCTCTGAGATTGAGCGCTCTTCCGACCAGGTTCACCAACTAGCTCCAGAGCTGAAGGGAAAGTGCCAAAGGACCACAGCGGATAACATCCATTCTTTCATTCGATCTCATATTCAATACATAGAGGATCCTCAAGGAGAACAGTGGATCAAGACGCCCTCCAGGGTGCTTCATGATCAATTCTGTGATTGCAAAGGCTTCACAATCCTGGCTTGTTCATTCATGAACTGTCTGAAGATTCCGCACAAGGTTCGTTTCTCTGCTAGATCAGGAAACAAAGCCAGACATGTATATCCCGTAGCTCTGATCGATGGACAGGAATACCCCATCGATCCCTGTCTACCCAAACCCAATACAGAACATCCCGAGCACAAAAAAATCAAAGACATGACGCAGATCAGCCGTCTTTCCGGCATCGGAAAAGTCGATGACTATATCAACGAAATGATCAGGCTGGAAGAAGAGTCTGATTCCTCTCCCATCAACCAGGGAATGCTAGAGCTGGCCTTGAAGCGAGAACGACTCGCGCTTGAACGCCAATTGTTCCGCACATCAGCCTTTGATCGAGACCTTATCTTCCTGACAGATGCTTTGCAAGCTGGAGGGAATTCCAATGCAGTCTATGCCCTCGCTGAAAGGGCCAAGACAGCCCAAGTGAACAACGTCTTCGGCAAAGTTGGAGACTTCCTGGGGAAAGTGGGTGATCGAATCAGAAAAGGGGTAGATGCGGCCAAAGCCGCTTTCAACAAGACTCAACAGGCCTTTGCGAATGTACTATTGAAGACCTTGCTGCCCAGAATTGCTCCTGCCTTCCTCTACCTCTTTATCAAGGATCAAAGGCTGATTCAACGCCTACCGGCCAAGGTGAAAGCCAAACGCAACAAAGCCCTGAAGCTGGCTCGTTTCATCACGACCAACTTGGGAATGGAGGAAAGTACCCTAATGGAGATTGCCAGAAATGGCATCATCTCTCAGATGAAGAAAACACCCGAAAAAGCCATTTCAGATGCGAGCAAAGGAAGGTTTACGCCAGCTGTAGGCGCAATCCAATTCGCAGCTATTCTTCCCTACATCACCAGTATTGTTGGGAAGATTATTGAACTCTTCCAAGCAAGAAAAGAAGAGGCTGGAAACATCAGTGCTGGCGACATGCCAGATCTCAATCATGACTTTGAGGGTGCTGATGGAACCCTACAAAATGGCCTAGAGAATGAAAGTAAAAGGAAAACCCCAAGAGGATCTTTCCCAACTACAGGAGGAAGCCCCAGCCCTGGCCAACTTCCTATGAATTCTTCGTCCACCAATCATGTCCCTGGCCCTGCAGGAGGACTCAGTAAACTGTTACCCATCGGTCTGGTCGCTGCCTTTCTTCTGATGAAGTAGGTCTGACTGGCTGTGTTCATATTCACCTTTAATAGAAATAACCATGGCGAAGTTTCGCAGAAAAAAACCCAAAGCGCCAAAGACAACGGCTTCTCTTCAGACCTGGAAGAATTATGAGTCAAGGCTCAATCAGTGGGCAAAGGACAAGAAGTCATTCGAGAATGCCCAGACCACAAAGAAGAAACTGATCCAGAAGCTTCGAAATAAGCGCTAGGGCTTGCGAGCATTCTCCTGGATGAAATAATCATTTGATCATCTGAAACATAACAGATACATGAAAATTGGAAAAATCAAGGTAATGGATAAGGTCCCAAGAACTGCCGGTCTGGTCGTTGGGGGGAGCGCTTCTGCTGCCATTACAGAAAAGCTAGTACCCATGGTCTACAAGCAAGCCGACGCCAAACTCAAGCATTTGGCTGCCATGGGGATTGGTTTGTTTGGTCCGGATGTCGTCCTCGGCATGATGAAGGGCAAGAAGAAAGGACAAACCAGCCAATTCATTGAAGGCCTAGGAGACGGCATCGTCGCTGTTGCTGGCCAGCATTTCGTGGGAGATATCTTCAATGATGTCTTCGCTCGAATGGGAGGACAAGGAAATCCGGGTATTGGCTATGCCTACCAGGAAGATTACCTGGTGGAAGAAGGGGTTTCCGGATATGCCATCGACAAATACGACAACGCAGTCATGGGCTATGATGAAGTCCAGGACAGAGTTATGGGAGCCCAGGCAAAGATGTATTGATCTGGCCCTCGCTTACTGTTTTCATATTTCTAATCACTCTTTACAACAAACAAGCAAATGTTAGAAACAAGTAAAGTAGGGCGCTACCGTCAGGTTTTTGAAAGACTCCAGAGAGATTACAAAGGCCACGTCATTGCCCAATCATTCCTTCGTCAGGATCAGGTCCTGGCCAATAACCAATCGAATTACCTATTCCGCTTCTTGGCTGAACAAGGGATTCCATCGCTTCCTCAACAATACCTCAGCCGAACAGATAAGTTCGTTGTGGTTTGTGCCGGTCTATACATCTTTGCAGATGACGACGCCAAACCAGGTACAGCAGTTTTACAGACCTTCCCAAACGGGACTGTATTTGCCGGCGGAACAGTTAAAGATCTGGAGGTAATCTATCAAGGATTGCTGAAATACCAGACTGACAATGTGGTCATGATGGATTCCTTGGCTACCCAGAAATTCCGCCATGTACCCGAAACGCAGCAATCTGGTACTATTCCCAATTCGAGCTATGGACTCGATTACGGCTTGGTAGAACTACCCAATCGCCTTGTCATTGACGGTGCTTCGAAGAACGAGTTCAACCTGGAGATTCCAACCTTTACGGGTATTGACCTGGACAATGGAACTGAGGGTGTAACCAACAAAGTCGCCCTCTTTTTGGATGGCTTCCTGGTGGAAGGTGCAGCCAAAGGATCTTATCGCAGATAGTGGGGATTTTCATTTATAGTGAGGTAAAGGAGGGCCTCTTGCCCTCCTTCTTTTAATTCAATCCTATGTACGCGATTTCACATACTCAACTGGTTGGTATCAACCTGGTACCTGGCCAGCTCCGATATAGCCTGGAAAACCAGCCTTTGCTTCAAGGTCGAAGGATCAGAGGCATTATCGCTCATCCTTCAGGTGGCTCCACCCTGGAGGGAAAGTCAACTATTGATCCTTCCAATGTGGTCTTGAACCTGAGGGATAATCAAAATGACATTCGACAGGAATGGAAACTGGACACCTTGCTGATCGCAGCTGGTACACCTTTGCTTCATTTCATTCCACTTGATCTCAAAAATATCAACTGGCAAAAGTCCTACATCGAGTTTCCCCAGGGATCCGTGATTGTGGCAAACACAGCAGTCTTGCTGACGATTGCCTATGACAGGAAGTAAGCATGAACCGACCCATTGTTACCAGCACTCAAGTAGTGAGAAAAGGAAAAAAGCTGGATGTCCAAGGCCTTACAGTTGAGTTTCGGAATCAGGGCTCCAGTTCTGTCAGAATTGGCCTAATCCGGTTACTCGCTGGGGAAAGCATTCACTTCGAATGCCTGGGCAGGGATTTGTACTACCGCTTTACCGACCAGGTGCGATTTGACCTGGAAGGTTCGGGATCAGAATTGGTCATCGTTTCAACCCATACTTAGCATATGAATGTAGAAGGAGTTTACAGCGAAATCATTGAAACCGGCCATCGTGTCATCATGGTTTACTACGGTCATAGTACTCATGGTAAGCAGCCTTGTTTTAGTTCTCTAGACCGCATTGACAACTTCGAAGAAATATCGAAAGAGAGTGCTGCAGAGATGTTTCAAAACTTCATGTCAAAAGCAGATCCTGGCGCTTATACCGCCAAGCTCAAACCTGCTCCTTCAGCCACTACTGCAACTAAGGTGATCAAGTTTATGAAACGGGCTGAAAGCCAAGGGCATGGAGGAGAACTTCAGGTTGAAAGTGCTATTGGTAACCTTGCCTCTCAGATGGAAGCCAAGTTTGAAGCCAAGCTAGAGCAGTTCAAAACTGAGCAAAGACTAGCTGAAAAAGACCGTGAGATATCTGAACTGAAGAAGGATCTGGAGGATGCCAAAAGTGGAATGGGGAAGTTCTCCTTTTTCGCTGATAAACTGGTGGAAAGAATGATTGAAAAGAATCTGTTTGGAGCAGATGTATCTTCAGGATCCACCGTCCCTCCAGCTCCTGTTTCTACCGCCAACATTTCTGGTCCAGAGATAAGCGAGGAAGAAACTGATGAAGCAACAGAGGCTATTACTGAGCATGTTCAAATGATAGCCAATAAGATAGAAATGAAGACCATTCCCTTGATGGAGAAGCTTTCAAGGATCGAGCCGGAGCAATTACAAAAGCTGGCAGATCTGGATGAGCGTGTCATTCAAATGCTAGTATCTAAACTCTAGGATCATGAAAAAACTAGGTCTTTTATTGGTGCCAGCATTTCTAGTTCTGGCTTCCAAAGGATTGGGACGAAACAAAAGTACCGTTGCAAACTCCTCTAATCGCTCAGGGCGTAGAAACGTCCTGGGCAACTCCATATCCCTACCTCGTGGTATCCGGAACAACAATCCCGGCAATGTCAAAAAGACTCATACCAACTGGGTTGGGAAGATCAACCACCAGGTGAATGATGATGGGACCTTTGAGCAGTTTTGCGACATGGTATATGGGATTCGTGCCATGATCAGGATCCTCCGGACCTATTGGTTCAAGTATGGCCTTACAAGTGTAGAAGGCATCATCCATCGATGGGCTCCTATGGGAGAAAACACCTCTCAAGAAGTCCAGCATTACATCGACCATGTAAAGAAACGGACTATCCTATTTCCTTTCCTTTACTGGGAAAGAGAGCCTATCAAAGCCTTGGTTATGGCCATGGCTGAAGTAGAAAATGGAATCAAGAATCCCTTCACTGAAGAACAATTTAACCGCGCCTGGTCGTTACTAGACGCCAAATCAGCCAATTGCTAATGGAAAGAGAAAGAGGATTGGATGTGACCCTGCGCGGTCTTACTCCAGATGAATTATTTGAGATTGCCAGAGTGGTTAAAGCCGGTCGTAGGAATACTGTAGAGCCATTGACAGCCCTTTTAGATCCTACTTTGGCCACATCACCAGCCCCTTCCTATTGGGCCTATGAAAATGGAGGAATTGGGATGGTTTTTCCAGAACCAGCAACTCCACAAGTAGGGAAAAGGATCTACCTTAGAAGATTTGAAGATGATGTCCAAGTTTCTGAAATATTGGCTGTAGCTGCGACAGCAGCTCCACAATTAGATCCTGGTGCCTTTTTCCTTTGGCTGACAAGTACAGAAGCAGGACGAGATGCTGCAAATCTTATTCCTGGAGGACATTACTACATCGTAACTGATGAAGGAGCTTTCATTGGAGAGTCAGGTAAGCGCTGGGGGATTTCTGGTAAGGGAGAATGGCAGTTTATTGTTCAGCCCTTACCTATCGACGGAGACAATGGGATCTTTGAACCCTTCACCTACTCTCTATTTCCCGAAAATGGATCTACTAACCAGGAATTAAGTGATGTCGTTCTGACAGGTAATGGGTTTATGGAAGCTGGCCAAGGGAGGTCCATTATCAAAAATCTGACACAAGGAACAGAGCAGATTGTTTTAGCGAATGATCCCAATGTAAGTATTACGCTTACAGAGCTAAGGTTCAATGCTTCCTTTTTCAACGATGATGATGAATTCGAAATCATTATAGAGGATGACTTCTTAGAATATGCTTATGTAGGAGCTCCTGCTAAGTTGTTTTATGGGATTAGCTCAGGGAATTGGCGTATTAGGTTTATGGGTTCAATTCCTTCTCCGATTCCTGATTATACAACTCTACAGAATATGCAGCTTATTGGGATGGACCATGTTAACGATACATTCACTCCAGTAGGAAATGGGGTATTTGAATGGTTTACTACAAATGAAGAAATCGTCCTTCCCACAAATGATGTTACGGAGTCTAGAGTATTCCAGCGTAGTTCGGATGGCTTAAGAATTAAGGTGGTTATGGTTGGTGATTCTCCAGCTACACCTGCTGTTGACGTTCGGATCCAACGAGTAACTGATGCATCCCTAGCAAGCTTGCTCAAAGCCCCAGATGGTAAAGTTATGCGCTTTAAGTTGTCTGGTGGTAATGAATCAGGAAATTACCGTTTTGGCCAGAGAGTTCTTACCCAACTCAATAATTCAAAACAGCCATCAGGTATTGGTTTTCCAAGTGAAAACCCTTCTTTCAATGCTGATGCCAACTATACACCTATATATTTGGCTCCAAATGTGATGGTATTCGCTGCAAAAATGTGGATTGAATATTATGGAGAATTTCCTGCAGCGTTGGCAAATGGAGTAGGTCCAGGTACCCCAGATGAATTTGGAAGAGGGATCAATGATTTTCAGTTTAAAAGAGGATTGGTTCAGCCTATCTTCCCAGAGGGAGAGCAAAGCCCATACTTCTTTGGATATGTTACCATTGACTCTGACGGAGACCTTGCCTTTCAGCTAAGGTATAGGACCTATGACGGACAGAATGCTCCAGTGGTCAACCATACCATATATCAAAAAATTGACCGCACAAAGGCTTATCTCAGATGCGCTATGATCATAGGTAAGTCTGGAGAGGCCTACAACAAAGGAAGAGGATATGTTTGGAATCTAGATTTGAATGCAAATTCTACTACAAACCTATTGGCCACCATTGATACAGTTGCCACTGAAGCAATTCCTGCAGCAAATGTCTCTGCTGACAATGTTCACCTTGATGAATTCCTAGCACAAGGTCCTGGAGGAACTGAACAAGATGAAATCATGGGTGTTCCTATGGCCAACAACTATGCCTCTGTCTATCAATCAGGCTCTGGGGCTACTCAGCAAATGGCAGATAAGAATGGGGGAACTGTTCCTGAAATGAATAAGATCAGGCATCCATACTATCTCTGGTGTTTGATGCGGAATACCCAAATCTCGACAGAGGCAGCAGCTGCAGCGATTGATGAAAGAGACCTATTCAGAATGATGCTAAAACGATTCAAGACAAAACTGTCATAATGAATTTCTTCAGGAAAACATGGGTTGGCTTATCTTCTCCATTGCTCACGGCTTGGTGGTCTTGGGCACATGCTGAGGTGTTTTTCACCAGGTTGTCTATAGTCCTGGGTGTGGTCTTCACCATTCTTTCTGTTTACGCCAAGTTTCTGGATATCCAGTCAAAATTAAGGCAAGATGAAAAGTAAGGATCTCCTCATCGTAGGAGCTGGACTCGTCCTGGGGAATTGGGCCTTGTCTCTATTTGGAGATGATTTGCTAGAGGTTTCTGAGAAAGCCTTTAGGCAGAGAGCCAATCAGGGCCAGCGAACTACCCATCCTGATTATACTATTGAGGCTTTTGCAGATCAGATTCATGAGTCTCTTAGGTATAGCATGGTTGCAGACAACAAGGATCGCGCAGAGTCTTTGCTAAAGATGATGAATAACGATATGGATGTCCTAGCACTGATTACAGCTTATGGAAGACGTCAGCTAAGGATGTTTGGCCTTCCTGATGGGAACAAGAAAAATCTTCCAGAGACCATTGCATCTGAATTGTGGGCTAATCAAATCGCTCGGGTGAATAAGCTTTATGAAGAAAGAGGAATCCAGCATCGATGGTGATGGATTCCCCTTCTCTATATCTCCGGAAACTTCGAAACCAGGTCCTTCAAATCACTTACTCCTAATTGCTGCAGGTAACTATCCACCTGGTCAAGACTGTGGTGCCTAAGCTGAATTTGCAGCTGTTTGATATTTATCCCTGCCTTCAGCGCCATAACTGCTCCGGTATGTTTCCAGCTGTAAAGTTTGTATTCCTCTGGATAACCGAGCTTCCTGAGCATGCTCAAATGAAGGAGAGTGAAGTAATTCTGCCCAACCAGATCCGGACCAGGTAAACCACCCTTTCGACCAAACAGATAATAACCTGGTGGGCAATCATCCCATGTTAAGATGTCGTCCCAAAGAGGATCCGGAATGACTACCTCTTGAGATTTTCCATTCTTACTAATCTGACCAGGGACATAGATCTTTCTTTCGTCAAAAAGGATATCTGCCACCCTTAACCTTCTAAGCTCTGCAGGTCGAATGAAGGTATAAAACATCATCCTGGTGAACCTGGCTAAAATAGGTTGTTCTTCCTGGAAGATCTGCTGGAGCTGTCTAACCTGACGAGGCTGAAAGTATCTGGCTGGCTGTTTGACTGCCCTTACTTTCTTGGTTCGCTCAAAGGGATTCTCCGGCCAAAGCTCCCGTTGCAGCAAATAGCCGAAAAACATATTCATGAATACTCGAAAATCATTTCGGGTCCCCTTGTTCAAGCCTCGCTCTTCTATCAGGTAATCCAGGAATATCTGGGCTTCTCGATGAGAGAATTCACCACCCTTATAGTAATCAATGAATAGCCTGGCTTTGCTGACATAATTCTGATATGTCCTTCTACGTACTGTTTTCTCCTTGCTGGCCAAGAAACGATGAAGGAGCTGAATCAGGATAGGATCATCCATAAAGACCAGGTTGGCCTGAACTTCTCTACGGAGATCTTCTGCAGCCAGCATCCTTTCCTCATAAAGGTCATAGCTGGAGAGATTGCCATAAACTCGGATACGCTTGTTGTTGCGGTTGTTGTAATAAACAAACCACCTTTTGCTGAGATCCTTGGGCGCGTAAATTTTTACAGGGGTGTTCGCAAAACTTTTTTTTACCGTTGCCATATCAAACTTTTCAAAGGTTGAAGACAACGGTGTCTCTGAACATGTCTCTGGAAGCTGGTAAGAAGCTGACAATCAGCTTTTCCAGAAAGAAGGTGACTCATACTGGGCTCGAACCAGTGACCTCTGCCCTGTCAAGGCAGCGCTCTGAACCAACTGAGCTAATGAGTCAGGAAAGTAAAAGTCTTGATAATTATGGGAATTTGCAAATATCCCATGAGATAAAGCTTCAGGAGGAAAATCCGCCTAATGGTAGGAGCAACACTTCCCTTTTATTCCTTCTGTTTAAACCAGCTTTTGAGGTCCACATGAAAGAGCGAAGGATTGCTTCCTTGCAACAACAATAGAATCGTGATCGGGCCGAAGAAAAAGTTGGGCATCCAGACCGCCAACCAAGGCGGATATTCCTCTCCTACGATAATGGCCCCACCATATAAGAGGGCGACATAAATAAAGCACAACAGAATGCCGATACCGATCTTCACAGCAATCCCCCCACGAGACTTTTCAAAGGAAATCGCAAAGCCTAGCATGGACAAAATAAGAACTGCCAAGGGATCGGAATAACGACGATGCCTTTCTAAGTAAAGAGAATCTAAGATGTCCGATCCACGCAATTCCTCCTTTTCGATGAAGTTGAGGAGTTTGGGGAGGGTCATACTTTCTGCGAATTGTTCTTTGATAAAAATCTCTTCTGGGGTAAGCAGAAAGGTGGTATCCATGGTCTTATAGCGACGGATGGTTTCTTGTTTGCCGCCGAATTCGCGTATCTCTACCCTGTCCAATCGCCATCTATCTGTAGAATCTACCCATCTGATACTCTTGGCGTTGAGTTTGGATTCGATAGCTCCATTGACCACCTTTTCCATACCGAAATTGGTTCCAATATTCGAACGCTCATTGTAATGATGAAAATAGACGTAAGTGTCTTGGGCTACTTTTTTATGGATGTCATTGAGTTTGACGACGCGCTTTTTCTGCTTTTTCATGTAGGTATATTCAAAAGCGAGTCGCGCCTCCGTTGAATTGGGAATGATGTAGGACTTTAGGACAAAGGAAGCCCCCATGGTCAACAGGGAGATGATCAGGTAGGGTTGTAAGAGCCTTCTGAAACGAACTCCTGCACTCAAAACCGGAACGATTTCGGTTCTTGCAGCCATTCGGGAGGTAAAAAAGATGACACCCAAAAAGATACAGATAGGGGCCAGCAGGTTTCCAAAGTAGGCGATGAAGTTGAGGTAATAATCGAAGATAAGCTCATCCATGGGAGGTCTTTCGTCCAAAAAGACATCTATTTTCTCGAGCACATCTACAACAATGCAAATCACCAGGAAGGCTCCCAGAATAAACAGGAAGGTGGTGATGTATTGTCGGATGATATATCGGTCTACTAACTTCATGCAACTAAGAGTGTCTCTTTGTCGTCTGCTGGATGTATCGGGAGGCAAAAATAGGAAAAATTGTAAGGCCTATCGAAGGATATTTGTTAGTTTTGGTGTCTATGCAATACATGATGAAGAGATTTCTGGGAATCAGCCTCTTGGCTATGGTGATTATGGGGATGATGTCCTGCAGCGCGGAATATAGGACAAATGCCAAGTACACCCGAAAAGGAACCCTTTCCCAAAAGGATTCGGCTGCCTTTTTCTACTACAGAAATGGCGATTACGAGAAGGCTTCTTTCCTTTTCGAAGAACTTCAGCCTGCCTATCGAGGAACGGGACGCGCCAAAGATATTCTCTATCATTACGCCTACGCCAAATTCAATTCAGGTTTGTATATCGTTTCTTCCTACCAGTTTGACCGATATGCCAAGCTATTCCCTGCGGACGAAAAAACCCCTGAATGTACCTATATGGTGGCAGAAAGCTTTTTCAGAGAGTCCGCTCCTTCTTATTTGGACCAGAGCTTTACAAAAAAAGCCATTGAACAATACCAGCTCTTCATCAACAACTATCCAGATGCCACTCAAATTGGCGAAGCGAATGAGCGTATCAAGGAATTGAGGGAAAGACTGGCAAAAAAGGAATTCGATACAGCTGAACTATACTTCGACCTTGAAAATTATAAAGCGGCCGTATCCTCCTTCCAAACTATGATGGAGGAGTACCCAGATTCAAGATACCGTGAGGAAGCTCAGTTGTTTCTGGTTCGTTCTGCTTTCCAATTGGCAGAAAACTCGGTTCAGGAAAAGCGTAAAAATCGTTACCTAGATGCTATCGACTTTTATGAGCGCTTTGTGGATGCCTATCCCAACAGTGTTTTCAAGAAGGATGCAGAAAATACCTACCTGAAAATCAAAAAGGCATTGGGTAAATTGAGTGCGAACACTACCGGTAAATAATCGTAAGAATTCCTACATCCTGCCCGAAAGGGTCATTTTGATTTGAGAGCGGAAATAAATACTTTTGCTCTCTGGCTAAATAGCATAAACTGTTTTAAGTTAATTTCATATATGAGAGATAAATCATTTCTCCCTATTGATACCAACAATCTCAGTGATCTGGGAACCAATATTTACCGCTCTATCATCATTGCTGGAAAGCGCGCCAATCAGTTGACGCTAGAGGTGAAGGATGAGCTAACCCAAAAACTGGCTGAATTCGCCCCTTCCTACGACAACCTTGAAGAAGTCATGGAAAACAAGGAGCAGATTGAAATCAGCCGCTTCTATGAGCGTAAGCCGAAGCCTACACAAGTAGCCTTGGAAGAGTTCATCGATGAGAATGTTTTTTGGAGAGATCCACATGGTGACACGGTATAATGTTACCTTTTTGACACAGAAAAATTCGTGAGGCAAGCTTTTTATAGCTTGCCTTTTTTATTTTAGCCTGTATGAAACTGCAAGGAAAAAAGATTATTCTGGCTGTTTCGGCCAGTATTGCTGCTTATAAGGCCATTCTCCTTCTCAGGATGCTTCAAAAAGAAGGGGCTACTGTCAAGGTGGTCACCACCCCACATGTAGAGAAATTTGTAGGAGAACTCACCTTCAGTTCTTTGGCGCATGAAAAGGTTTTTAGCGGTCTGTGGAATGAAGGCTGGTCGGAACATGTAGCCTTAGGAACATGGGCAGATTTGATGGTTATCGCCCCTGCTACGGCCAATACAATGGCCAAACTGGCTACCGGCCTTTGTGACAATGCCTTAACAGCAGTCTACCTAGCAGCACCTTGCCCTGTTATTCTTGCGCCCGCTATGGATGCCGATATGTATGTTCATCCGCGCACCCAGGCCAATATCGACACCCTGGAAAGCGATGGGGTAAAGGTACTTCCTGTGGGTCAGGGCTTTTTGGCGAGTGGTTTACAAGGACCTGGAAGACTAATGGAACCAGAAGATATCCTCAAGGAAGTCATCGCCTTCTTTGGCCCCCAACCTTTGAAGGGAGCGAAGCTTCTCATGACCGCGGGTCCAACAAGAGAGTCCATTGACCCCGTACGCTTCATCACCAATCACTCAACGGGCAAGATGGGCTATGCGATTGCAGAGGAAGCTGCCCGCATGGGCGCAGAAGTTATTCTCGTTTCTGGCCCGACTCATTTACCTGATCCCAAGGGTGTCCGCACCATCAGGGTCATGTCAACTCAGGAAATGTATGATGCTGTTCACGCCCATCAGGCAGAGCAGGATATCATGATCATGAGTGCAGCGGTTTCTGATTACACGCCTATCACTCCCTCTGATATCAAGATCAAAAAGACAGGAGATGAACTCAACATTGCCTTGAAAAAGACACAGGATATCCTAAAATCCGTAGGGAAGATCAAAAAAGAGGGACAGATTTTGGTGGGATTTGCCCTTGAGACACATGATGAAGTAAAACATGCAGAAAAAAAGCTCCAAAGTAAAAACTTGGATTTCGTAGTTTTAAACTCGTTGAATGACAAGGGAGCTGGATTTGGCCATGACACCAATAAGGTAAGTATCCTCTGCAGAACAGGCGAAAAGCACAATTTTCCCCTAAAAAGCAAAAAGGAGGTAGCCAAAGACATCTTAGCTCTCGTTTCTCAATTGTGGACTCAAAAGAAATAATCAATATATGCTTAACAGGCTCATTTCTCTTCTTATTGCTCTCTTATTTACCTTGAGCGTAAATGGACAGGAAATTCTGGCAACCGTAAGTATCAATGCCCAGCAGATACAAGGAGACAGAAACGTATTCACCGATATGAAGGAAAATATCGCTCGATTCCTGAATACAACGGCCTTTTCCAAGGACAGATTTGAAGGATTGGAAAGAATTCGCGTAGGGGTACAAATCATCGTAACCCGACAGCCATCTGCGGACTACTTCATTTGTAACGCCAACTTTCAGGTATATCGCCCTGCCTATAATTCCACCTATGAATCCTCTAGTCTAACGATTCGGGATAACTCCTTTAATTTTCGATACCTGCCCTATCAGAACCTGTCTTATGTAGAGAATACCTACAACGACAACCTGACTGCGCTATTGAGTTATTATGCCTTCATGATTCTGGGCTTTGATTATGATACCTTCTCTCCCAATGGTGGAATGCCCTACTTCAGAAAGGCACAGGAAATCGTAAACCTGGCCATTAGCCAATCCAATGAGTCTGGCTGGAACTCCAATGAACAAAATCTCAAAAACAGATACTGGTTGGTCGAAAACCTATTGAACAACTCTTACCGACTATTCCACCAGATTTTGTACAAATATCATCGTACAGGGATTGATGTGATGTCTGAAAGTCCCGCCAGAGGGAGAAAGGCCATCATTGCGACCCTACGTGATTTACAACGGCTAAACCGACAAAACCCACTTCTATACCTCACGAGGATATTTGTAGATACCAAAAATCAGGAATTGGTTAGGGTGTTTCAGGAGGCCTTTCCAAATGACAAAAAAGAGTTCTTGACCCTTATGCAGGACATTGATCCAACCAATATGCCCAAATACAGTACAGTGGAAAGCAATAAATAGCGTTTTCCACAGCCTAGGAAAAAGTGGATTGGGAAAACAAAAGCAGGTAAACTTTCTTTGTATAGATTCAAATGAATATGTTTCCAAATTCCCTTTGCAATAGCTGTAAAAACCGGAAAGTTACCTCTAACAAGCGAGGTTCTAGCTTCTGGATGTGCATGAAAAGTAAGGAAGATCCCAACTTCCCCAAATATGCACCACAGCCAGTTACCTACTGCTCTGGTTGGGAAAAGAAAGAATAATAAAAGGGTAGAGACCCATCATCTCTACCCTTTTATTATATATCTTGTAGGCTAGTTACCCACGATATCTCTTAATAATCCCCACCAATGGTTCTGTTGTTCCATTCAGGATGATCAGGAAACGCTGGTAGTTTAGTTGGCATTTTATGCTTACCAAGGTCCGTATTGGTTAAGGATTTCATGAAGGCAATCAACTGATTGATTTCCAGATCGCTAAGTTCTAACGGATCAGGCGGCAAGGTCTGATAAGGAACATCCAGCCCCATTCCTGCGCCTCCTCCTTTGTTGTAGAAGTCCATTACCTCTTCAAGATTCTTATACACACCATTGTGCATATAGGGAGCCGTTTTTTCGATGTTTCGGACAGTTACAGTTTTGAACGAATGTCCATAGATTTCGAAGTTTTCCTGCAGTTGTCCCAGCATCCTGCCTAGATCTGGATCTAATTCCATTGAATCGGGATTTGAAGAACTAGGTACTCCTAAGATTTCTGACTCATTTTCCTGATACAAGGGAGGAACCAATCCATTAAAGGTAGGAGCAAAATGGCAGGTGCCACAAGCAGCTTTTCCCATAAAGAGATTGAAACCAGCTTTGACATTCTTATCCAACTCCTCTCTTTCTCCACGAACATATTCATCAAAGGGAGAATTCCATCCATTCAGTGAAATGACATAGGAACTCAAAGCTGTTGTTAAAGAGTATCGCGAAAGGGCATAATTCCCTAGCTGGGGATAAGCCTCCTTAAAGCGATCCATGTATTCTGGACTCTTCTTGATACGATTGAATAGTTTAAAGAAATCCGTGTTGAATTCTCGCTCATCAAAAATGACATGATGAAGCTGTTTCTCGAGCTTATTGGCCCTCAGATCGTAGAAGAATCTTTCGCTGTAAGATGCGTTGATCAAGGTGGGTGAGTTTCGGTCTACAGTTCCGTTAAAGCCACTGGCTAGACTTTTCTTGCGGCCATCGGTAAAGGCTTTTCCAGGCTTATGACAAGAGGCACAAGAGCGCTCTCTGTTTTCAGAGAGGATAGGATCAAAGAAGAGGAGTTTTCCAAGCTCAACCACTTCGGCATTATATTGACTCGCTAACTGCTCCGAGAAGTAGAAAGGATTGATAAGTTCATTGGAGAAGATATTCTCAGCATCGTAATTCAAAGAAAGCTTCTCACCTACAGGGAGTGTTTCGTCTATCGTCTCAATGCCTAACTTTTTGTGAGCCGTAAGTAATTCCTTGAACAAGGGATTCAGGTGATGAGTCAAAAAGTGTAGCCGATCAAAGGTATCGAAGTCGTTGTTTTCTTTTAAATAAGCCAATCCCTCCTCAAATCCTGTAGTAAGGTTGTTGAGAAGTTCGGGATCCTTCTTTTCTATCATGGGACCATATGAGAGAATGGCATCCTTGACAGCTTTTAGCGCGATATAAGATTCCTCCAGTCCTCTTATCGAACCTGGTGTATCGAAACCGGTAACTCCCAGGGTAAAAATTCTAATGAGCTCATACCTTGCCGCTTCAAATACAAATCGATCATAGATGGGATTGATCAATTGATTGTTAGCAAAAGTTTCAGCATGGTCATGTAATTCTTCTGTTAGGGCTACGATTTCTTCTTTATGCTCAAAGGGATTGTCAGTAAAAATGAGTTCATCCAACACTTGTAAGCCTTCTGGTTCTACTACAGATCGGTTGTCATCTGGACTCAGGTGGGGAAGAGGAGCACCATTTAAGTATAGCAGACAATAATCTGGCGAATAAAAAGTGGCCAGGTATTCAATTTTTTTAAAGTCATCACGACAGGCTATCAGGGCTTGCTGTAGCTGAAGGATGTCTTGGCTCTCTTCAGTCAAGGCCTTTGCCTTTGAAATGAGTGAAGCGCTTTGTTCTGAAAATTGATCCAGCCCTGTCAAGTAGGATTGGCGGATCATTTTTAAAATATCCTGTTGTGGTTGTTCCCTGAAGGAGGTGAGAATCAGGGCTATGGTTAGGAATGTAATGGTGAGAATCCAGCGAAGGGACGCGTTTTTCATAGTACCTATTTTAAAAACGATCTAAAAAAAATGAAACCGGCGGCTTTTGATCGCCAGCCGGTTTCAATCATTAATAATTCATCTTAGTTCTGGTCAAGAACTACTTTTACAGCTTTTCCGTTTTCTGGCTGAACGAAGAATACGTTCTTACCAGCAAGCTTAGTGCGGAAGTCATCTACATATACAGTAGTAACGTCGCGGAATACAGCTACACGCTGTCCAAGCTCGTTGTAGATAGCTACAGAAGTCTTCGTGTTGAAGTTCAGTGCATTGATAGTTGGGTTAGGGAATACGCGGAATCCTTCCTCAACAGAGATCTGAGACTCGTCTCCAGCAGTAGGAGCAGCTTGTCTTAGTGGGGTACCAGACTCTTTCAATGTGAATACGAACGTTCTAGCAACACCTTCGTTTCCAGATAGGTTTCTGTCGCTGTATGGAGTAATAGTTACGGTGTACGTACCAGGAACATACTCTCCAGCAGCATTAGTTGGGAATGGAGCTAGGTAACGGAAGTAGTTCTCTACACGAGAGCTAGATACTGGACCTTGGATATCAATGTTCATAGAACCCTGAATGATCTGTGGCTCCATAACAACTTTCAACTGGAAGTTACGAGGTCTTGTTGTTCCTCTTACTAGACCAGTATTTAGGTCATCAAGCTCGATAGTATCTCCATAGTTAATGAATGGACGAGTGAATGGGTCATTCTTGTCAGCCAACTGTAGCATAGATACACGACGCTCTTCCAATTCAGCAAGCTTGTCCCATCCGTGGATAGCGAATGTTAGAGAGTTGTTGAAAGGGAATGGGTTAGTCGAACGTGGGTGCTGAGAGTTTACAAGAAGAGAGATTCCGTCAGGAGTTTGCTGAGCACCAGTTACCTCAGCGCCTAGAGGCACCTGAGTGATACGGATTAGGTCGTTGATAGATGGGTAAGGTACATCCATGTCAAGGGCCCAAAGCTCACAAGTAGAGTTAGACTGAGCACCAGCAGGTACACGGTTGTAGCTACGTCCGTTCAAGTCTTCACAGATGATCATGTAAGTCTTTCCTTGTGGTGTAGTAAGGAAGTTCAAACCGTCAGGATTAGAAAGGTGCTTTTCAGGATATCCTCCGTCTACAGCAAGAGAAGTTCCGTTAGCGTCGCCTGGGTAAGGACCACCTTCTAGGAATAGAGTAGTCTGGCTAGTAGCAGGATCGTAACAAAGGATACGTCCGTGCGCATCGCGGAAGTTCTGATCAGCAGTCAACCACTCACGTACAGAGTCGTTAGAAACAGCGTTCAAAGCTGGGAAACGAAGACGCGCAGCGTCAAGTAGCCAGCTACCGATTTTACCGTTGTAGTTGTTACCGTTGTAGTCAGCGATCGCAACAGGAGAAGACTTGTGTAGACGGTAGTCAGTGAATTCGTTCCAGAATCCGTCGTTACCAGTTTCAGCCCAGTATACTTTTCCGTCGTGAGCAGCAACCCACTCGTTACGGATAAACATGGCAGCAGCGCTGTCTCCTACGAATGGAGCACCTCTGAAAGTTTTAGCACCAGCATCGTATCCATTGCTTGCAGATAGGTTTGCAGCATCTTCGATGGTGTTGATTGGGTAATCTACCCAGTAACCTTGCTCTGTAGCTTCGTCATATGCATAGTAAGAGTAAGTTCCCTTAGTGAAATCACCAGGAACGTCAGCTACGAAACGAGTAAATAGACCTGGACGAGCATCTTCACCTAGGTAAGCAGTTTTGTTGTCAGGCATAACAACACCACCTTCCCAGCCACCACGGCCCCAGTTGTATTGCTTACGTACAGCCTCTGATTTACGAGGGTCAATCTCAACCATGTAGTTGAAGTTGTCTACTTTCTTGATTGTATCACCATCGAATCCTGGGAATCCAGAACCAGAGATGATCCAGTCAGAAGTATCACGTACACCATTTCCACCTGCGTAGATAGAGCTTACAGAAGAACGGAACCACTCCTCAGCAGTCCAGATACGACCGTCAGCCAAAGAAGTAATACCCGCACAGTTCATACCAGTCTCCCCTACGTTGTCGAAGTTAACGTTGAAGAACTTACCAGAACGACCGTCAGCAAGAGTTTGAGGAAGGATCTCAAGAAGACCATCCGCATCACGAGCTACTTTGAAGGTAGTCATACCTCCACCATCACCAATCTTGTCATCAGCGACGATTCTTTCGTGGTTTACAGAAACCCATCCTAGACCTCCTTCAGCAGGAGTAGCAGGAGTGAATCCGATAAAGTCATGCCACTGCTTAGATAGCGCCTTACCGCTACGAGTTTCTACAGAGTCATGTCCACCAATAAAAAGAATCTGCATAGAGAAAGGACTCTGTGGTAGTCTTACAGTGTCCGCCAAATAGTCCCCAGGAGCAATTGACTCTGGGAAAAGCTTTGATTCATCGGTCTGCGCGAAAGCAGCTACGCTGATGAACAAAGCAGTAAGTAGTAAAGTGAGAGATTTGTTCATGTTGAATTAAATCTGTGAAGTTGATACTTAAAACAGGAATAATTTACACGAAGAATTGGGAACATTTGAAATATGAAACATTATAAATATATGAAGTAAATGTTAAGTTGGAGTCCATTGATAATCAACCACTTAAGTGATCATATTCAATACCCTAGATACATTATAAATTACATAAGAAATCTCATATATTTTATATTTTCTTAAAATTTGGCTAATAATAAATGTTAGAAATTCAAAAAAAGGGATGAATCAAAATGATTTCTTTTTTTTATGGGCCCGAGGCACACACACATAACACAAAAACGTCAAATCGAATCAGAAAGGAATTCATCTCAAAAAAATCAGGGAATCGAACTTGCCCATGAGCCAATCCAATTCCCTACGCTTGATTGTGCTTGATAAATTCCTTTTCTGATCTGATCAATTACAGTTTAGATTGCCCAAGAAATCTAGGCTCCCCCCTTGCACATTTAGGCTCCCATTGTCCCGATTGACGATACATCCATAAATATCGACATTGCCATTGCCTTGTTTCCTGACCTCACCATAATTATAGATAGATAGTGTCTGCTGTAAACCCGTTACAGTGTTATTTCCACCCCATATCAAATCATCTGCTGTATCGATAAGAAAAAGTGCATTGGCTTCCACCGTCATGCTTGCCATCAATGAAGGATCCTGAACGGAAGCAAATCCCCCCAACCAATGCAATTCTGCTGAGCTTTCTAGGACCAAATTATGTTGAAACTCTCCCGAAAGCCGTAAGATAGAAGGACGCTGCATAGGATCGTCCTTGATAATAAGCGTCCCCATAGAAGCAGAATCCTGAATACGTCCCAATATCCTCGCCCTTTCCCAATTCAGGTATTCTACACTGATCACATCTCCCTTATCCAACAAGAACTCAGATAAAAGTAAGGTCAGGTTATCAATTTCAATGCTTTTGGGATTATTAGACGAGCCTGCAGTCGTTAATATCCCCTCATCTCTCACTTCGATATCCTTAAAGGAATTTAAGCCTGCACCAATGCTTGTACTAGCCTCTAATCGAAGTCTTCCTCTATTGACCATGATTTTCTTCATGTTCGAGGCATACCCATCAAAAGAAAGCACAGGTTCAGCGCGATCTGTATACAGCATGGAGCCAATGATCAGGTTGTTCATACTGGAAAAACCTGCTGTATATTCCCAGATCCCATAAATAAGAGAAACATTGCCGGTTGCGTTGATGACACCTAACTCATTTGAAGTGCTATTCGCAAAGAACTCTGCATCAGCAGGATCTTGACCCGCTTGGTTCAATAGGCTTATTTGCCCCATCGTGTTGCGAAACGTAATAGGGTGGTTAACGAGTAACTTTGAGTCATTGGTGCCACCACGAGCACCTCCAATTAGCATAAAGCCTTCATTGACAAACAAAGAAGAGATTCCTCCGATGACCCGTCCCCCCGAACCTGTCTGTCGGAGCTCCAATCCCCCATATTGAGACCAACTTGCTTTATTCCTTATAGTCGAGCCTCCATCTCCAAAGTCAAAGACAAAGGATCTCTCCATCGTGGATCTATCTGAGACTTGAAAGGTTACCTTCCCCTCAACAATAGCGTAGGCACTTTCATTATGAATAGAAGGATCGTCCACAGCATCCGAAGCAGAAATAAAGCCTTTTCGGTCTCCGGTAACCTTCATCCCTGCGATATTTATGGTATTCACAAAAAGACTGATACTATCTATATTCGAATTAAAGCCCATATTAGAGAATCGAACCGCCGACCAATCTTCTAGGTCATTACTTTGCTGAAAAAAGGAAAGGGAACGGCTGATGGTACTATTTACACTTGGATTTTCGATTTGAAGAATGGCCTTATTCTCCATTCTCACATCACAAGTCAACTGAAAGGCTCCTACTCTATATACATCTGCTAAACTACCAGTTGAGGTAACTACCAAGGTGTCCAATCGTGCCTGAGATAACACAATCGCCCTATGGGTATGATTGGGAACTATATCCCCTTCCCAGTTGGCGGGATCATGCCAATGGATACCATCTCCTCCACCATCCCAAAAAATATCCGTCAGTGTTATCGGGACAGACTCATTGTCAACTGAAAACGAGACGGAATCAATGATCCTTTCCCCATTCCCATTAAATGCCTCTACATAGACCTTAACATCCTGCCTAAAATCAAGGTCGACTTGTTGTATAAACTCAACATTGGTTTCTGAAGCATAAGCCGTCGATGTCCAGTTAAACTGCCCGTTCAACCGATATCTGACGCTGTCAATGCCATTGCTCAAATCAGATGCACGCGCCACCAATTCTACACTTTGGGTACCTTCTGGGAATAGCTTTCCATTTTCTGGAGAGGTAATCACAAGATTGAGTCCACCATCTAGGACTTCAATTTGAAGGAATACCTCATCATTGTCCTCTGGCTCATCAAAATTCGCCCTTAGCCTAACTTGATAATTACCCGCAGCCATGCTTTGCTCCACCCCATTGACAACCAAAGGAGCCAAGAAAATTTCCACATTCTCCAATCCATCTTCGGGTGTATTGCCTTCATTCGTCCAAAGACTTTCCTTTTGGCCATTCTGTTCGAAAAACAACTCTCCTCCTGGAACTACATTTGGATTGTCAATCTCAACTGTCAAAGTTCCCCTGAAAGCAAAGAGATCGCAATCAGTCGGGTATTGTAGTTCTACAAATGAGGAAGCCCGCTCTGTACCTGTTGATACAAGGGGACCATCAGGTGTTACATCCAAGGTCCTTTGCGTACCAGGACAGGTATCTTGCTTGCAGGAAGTAGTAAGCAGAACAAGGATAATAAGAAAGGAGGATAAAATATAAGTAGATAACTTCATGGGATAACTATTCGTGATGCCATGCTAATCTATCATCATTTTCCTTAAGCTACCTAGCTGAATACAACCATTTTGATTAAATACTTATTTAAAGAATAAAAAAAGCCTTTCCTCCTATTAAAGGGAATATTCAAAGGCTTCTAATTGAGCATACCACCTCTTTTTATTTGATGTATATCATTATTTTTTCTCCACTTAGTTCCAGCCTCTCTTGTTGTGGCTCTCCTGCTTTAAAAGAAAGCTGTTTTCCCGCATTGTTGCTCATTCTCACCTCACCTAAGTTGGTAGGCAATTCAACTATCCAGTCTCCTTTGGTTTGCCTCAATTCAATCTCGATCTCTTCGCCGACTCGCTTAACGTATAGAGAAACTTCGTTTTCTCCTATTTTGACATTTTCGAGAGAAGCTTCGTCCCAAGTAGAAGGAAAAGCAGGGGAAAGGAAAATTCTCTTTTCAGCTGCATCAGGTTGGAGACCAAAAAACTGCTGTATAATAGGATAAGAATAGGAGTAAATCGTCCAAGCCTGCGTAAACATTCCGTAGTCCGGAGAAACTTCATACATGCTGCCAGGCAATTTATAGCTGAAGGATCGAGTCATCCTCTTTAGGTAATCAAGCGCCTGATCGGAACGTCCATAATTCCCTTCTGATATAGCAACTACCCCAGTAGGCAGGGTCATAACAGCTCCGGTATAGGAGAAGGTTTTGTTCTTTTTGTAAGCAAAATCATCTCCTTTACCTGCGGATTCGTCCCGATCAATACCTGTAACAAAAACGCCATATGGATTGGTGTAGAGCTTAGCTGACTCTAACGCTTTTTCAGCCTTCTTCTGATCGGCGATGCCCATTTCCAAAGGCGTATTCACCACCCAATTGTGGTGCATGACAAATGGCCTAGGCTCACGGGATGGATTGGCTAGTATCTGCTTTTTCAGGGCTTCCAATTCCTCCACAGACCAAGGTTTTCCTAGGGTATCTGCCCTTACGATCGCATCTTCTATCAATTCAAGGGCCTGTTGATCTGTCCCGATGAAATCCCCATATGATCCAAACTCCTCCGACCAAAATTCTGTATTGATTTTTGCCCTTAGTTGTTCTGCTGTTCGCTGAAATTTACTTTCAGAAGGGGCATCCCCTAATACCTTAGCCATCAGGGCAGCATCAGCAAAGGCCCTTTGCGTATAAGCTGCAACATCAATCATTTCTGAATTCATCCCGTGAATCTCCATCATCCCAAACCCATCTGGAAAGAGGTTTCCATTGTCATCATTTTCATCTAACAGCCATTCGAGACCTTTTTTTACGGTCCCATAATACTTCTCCAAAAAGGCCTTGTCCCCATTCCATTGGTATATTTCCCAAATAAGGGAGGCAAATTGAGGGGTCTCGTTGATGTTGCCAGGATTGAATACCGCTCCATTGGTAGACATTTCGTGGATGATTCGTCCATTTCCATTTACGGCTTGAGAGACAGAATCCAGTAATTCTATGGTGTCATACACGACATCATCCTGTCCGATAGCCATATAGCCTTTCAAGCCGTATTCGCTATCCACCCCAAACCACCAAGGATAATCGGGAAGACCCGCAGTCATCCCCCTTCCTACTTCAGGCACATCTCTTACCAACCAATCACAATTGTACTTCAACCACTCAAAGGCTTGCTGAATATCCTTATCAGGAAGGGTCAGCTTACTTTGCTGCGCCAGAGCTGCATATCGCTTCTTCTTACTCTCCAGGTAGCTAGCCCAGTTTTCATGAAGGTCCTCATAGGTCATAAGGGCTTGTTCTTTCTTCTGGTAGGAACCCGCAATTACGAATCGGAGGAGCTTCTTTTCTCCACCTTTTAGAGAAAGCTGATAACTCAATTCACCTGCTGTACCTCTTCCTTCTCTGGGAGATTCTTTTTCTTCCATGCTAAGGGGGGAAAGATTAGCCCCACAAACGACAAACCAAGGATTCAACAGGTCTTTGGCTATAAATTTTCCTCCCTTTTCATCAAAGGATATTTCATCCTTCCTATCATCCATATCTGTCCTTTCCCCTAGCCAAGTAGGCCTAAGATCGACTTGACCATGAAAAATAAGGATCATGTCTCGACTTGTGTCTGAGGTATTCTCTATTTGATATTCAATCACAATTCCCTCTTTTCCATCCGGCACAAACTGTGTTCTCGCAATTGCAAGTTCTCTTTCAGGAAAGGAAAATTCATGTGTATTAGCCATGGGATAGTTGGTAAACATCCAATGGCCAGCAACTGTACTTGAATCTCCGAGATTCAACATCTGTTCTCCTTCAAGCAGACGAATGGAAAAACCATCCATCAACTTAATCGGATGGTTCCAAATTCCTCCCATTTCATCCTTGATGTGCCACCCAATCGGGGAGAAGCGGCCATCTTGATCTCCTACCATATAAACCCGATCGCCCGCTGTTACAAAAGGACTATTTCCTTCGCTTCCCTCTTTGGATGGTAGAGAAGGACTGTTGGCAAGGAGACTTTTCATGGAGGTGATGTCCTGAGTGGCTTGATCTTGTTGGCAAGCCCACAGAAATAACAAGGGTAGGATCAGTAGTATTCGCATAGTAGATAGAAATAGGGCCATTTGGCTACTCTAATCTAGGATAGGGAGAAGAGCAAACAAAATTTTCTAGGGCTTCTTCTCTGATTCTACTACAAAAAAGGCAGACCCTTTACCCCAAGGTCTGCCGAAATCCCCAAACTGAGTGCTCGTGGTTTGGTGGGTGCAGGTATAAACCTGCTCAAAGTGTGTGTATTAACGTTACCAGGAGGAGGGAGGAAACATCATATCGGGTGTAGATGCCAATTGTCCCAAACCAAAAAAATGAAAAACCTCCGCATGACATTCCGCTCTCCTCATCCTGGTAGGGGCAGACTTTCATCTGCCCTAAGATTCATATAGCTTAATTGATCACGGTTAAGGTTCCTTGGGTTGGACCTTTGTAAGGCTTACAGCCCGTGAACTTTACATCATGGATTCGCCAGATAAAGACATTCCTTTCTATATCCAATCCCTTCAACTTACCATCCCAGCCTCCTACAGGCCTCCCTTGCTCGTCAAAATAATTGGAATCATTCTCCGAATTCCACTCCCATACCTTATTCCCCCAATGGTTGTACAAGGCAATGTGGAGTTTACATAGGCCAAAAGCCCTTACCTGAAATTCATTGTCAGGGGCTTGTCCCTTGGGGATAATGGCATCAGGGATATACAAGCCATGGATATTTGGATGGATCAAAGCCGAGTCTACCGCTGAACATCCATTTTCGTTGATGTGGATTTGACGCACCTTATAGTATAGGCTATCATCCTGCGGATTGCCCAAGCCCAGAATATCATCTGTAGAGCAATTGCACAAGAGCGAGGGATTTTCCTGGAAGGTATGCATCGGATTCGACTCCAAGGAAATACCTCCATCTCCAAATTCCCATCGGATAAAATCTCCCGGCTCAGTTGAAAGATCCCTGAATTGGAAATGGCCTTCATTCGCGGGTGGAATTTGATCGAAGCCAATTCTTGCCTTGGGACTTTGTCTCACCTCAATCAATGTGGGATGATAGAAGGTATCCTGACAGATATCTTGGTAGGTTACGATTTGCCTAACTTGGTATAATCCAGCTTCGGTGTATACATGGACAGGATTCTGCTCGAATACAGGTGGTGTTCCATCACCAAAATCCCACTCCCAATTGGTAGCGTCTTGAGATTCGTCGGTGAAGGTCACCGTAGAGGGCGTACATATCGCCTCTTGTTCGTAGCTGAAGCCAGCTAGGGCGCCCAAGTAAGTTACCTGATCGTATGCTGTGTCGGTACAGCCATAGGCATTAGAAGCTATAAGCGAAACCCCATATTCAGCAGCATCTTTGTACACAATCTCAGGATTCTCTTCGCCTGTTACTCCCCAGCCATCAAACTGCCAGAGGTAATTGTCTGCAAATTCTGAGTAATTGAGTCCCATAACCGTCAGCGAGTCATTACACTTTCCAAAGGTCTCTAACTCAAATCTGGCCTTGGGAGGAGTTCCTACTGCTACCTGAGTGGAAGCCGTGTCAAAGCAGGCCCGCTGGTTGTTTACCGTCAATAGCACTGTGAAGCTATCTGGGTATACATATTCGACACTGGCTTGCTGTGCAGAGGATGTTCCTCCATTCCCAAAGGTCCAGAACCACTCAGTGGCACGGTCAGGCTGGAAGCTCGAGAAATTGACCTCCAAGGGAAAACATCCCACGGTTTTGTCTTGAACAATCTCGGCTACAGGCTGCTCAAAGACCCACAGCGGTTTTACTGTGGTGTCTTTACAGCCATCTCCATCTGTAACTTCCAGCCTGATATCAAATCTTGCTTCTTTTTCATATCCATGTGAGGGATTGGTTCCGATAGAGAAGTTGGCTGGACCTGAGTCCGGATCGCCAAAGTCCCAATCGTATCGCGTAATCCCTTCGTTGTCGGATGACTGATTGACAAACTCTACCATAGAAGGAATTCCACAGAGCGAATCATCATCGAAGACAAAGGCAGCCCTTGGCGGCGCATTTACCTGAATGAAGACCTCTGCTGTATCAAAGCATACTCCTTGGTAATCACCCGCAACGTAGGCTCGGTAGGTCGTGTCTCCCAGAATGGTGGTATATACCTTTTCTGTTTGTGCGGCTGGGGAAGGGTCAAAGGTGCCATCTCCCATCCACAAAACGGCATTTGTTACATTGGTGCCTTGGTAGGAAAGGGTAACTTCTAATGGACCGCAGCCTAGGTCTACATCTGTAGTAAGGCTCACATCGGGATTGGGATAAAGGGTTACATTTTGTACGGCAGTATCCGCACACCCAAATGCGGAGGTAGCTACTAAACTTACTGGAAAGGAACCCACTGTTGGATAAATCTGGCTAGGGTTGGTCAAGGTACTCGTAGCCAAGCCAAAGTTCCAGAAATAGCCCGTAACATCCCCTGTTGTCTCATTTTGGAAATCAACGAGAACAGGAGCTCCACAAGAATCTTCCAAATCCATGCTAAAAGCCGCTTCAGGGGTAGGGAACACAACGACCGAATCAACTAGCGATCCACTACATCCAAATTGGTCAAAAGCCCGCAATTCAATTCGATAGGAACCCGTTGTCGCGAAGGTATGAGTTGGACTGATGTCAGTTGAGACATTCCCATCTCCAAAGGTCCAAAAGACATTATTGAGGTTAGGGGTCTGGTTAAGAAAATCTACTTCCAGAGGTCCACAGCCATTGTCCACACTCTTGGTAAATTGTGGTGAAGGAAAGTTCCGAACGGTTACGCTTGCGGTGTCTCGTCCTATACATCCATTTTGCGAGGAGGCTGCCGAGAGGATCACCTCATATTGACCAGGATTCTGGTAGATATAGGTAGGAGAATTTAAGGTCGAACTATCGCCATTTCCGAAACTCCATATGTATCCCAATGAGCCTGCTGCTCCTGTAGTATCTCTGAAGTTAAGCGGTTCGCCAGGGCATATCACTGTTTCTTGTGGGCTTACCCCTAGGGTAGCCGGTGCGAAGACCATGATAACAACAGTATCTGTATCTCTGCTACAACCATTAGAAACAAGGTGCTGAACCAGATAGGTTCCAGGCTGGAAAAAGGTATGTGTAACCGTATCCATCGTAGAACTACTCCCATCCCCAAAATCAAAGGAACTTAGAGGAGCTGCCGCAAAAGAGGTAAAGTCTACGGTTAATGGTGCACAGCCCTGAGTTACCGATGTATTAAAGAAGGCATCGAGATTGGAAGGGAGCACCGTAATCTGCTGATAAGCTGTATCCCTCCCACATTCATTGGCTGCCACCATGATGACGGTATAAGTTGTATCATTGGTCCCATTATAAGTCAGGCTTATATTGGTTGGAAGCGAATCAGTAGAAACAAGGTTATTAAAGTCTTCCACATACCAAAGGAAAGTATCAGGTTCTCCCGTAGAGATATTCGCCCAATTCGGGATATAAGGGGAACAGAAGGTCCCAAAATCGGGGGCAAATATAGATTTTGGGAGGGGTTTTACGGTAACAGTGCGACTAAAGGTCAGTGTATCACAGCTATTCCCAAGACTCAATTGTACAGTATAGGTAGTATCCCCACTTCCCATGGGGAAATAAACAGGTCCAGGATTGGCTCCATTGAAGGTTCCTTGGCCATTTGCCAAAACCCCTCCACCAAAGTTCCAATTGTAACCTGCATTCTCAGAAATACTCTGATCTGTAAAGAATACCTCTACTCCATCCAAAGCAGGAAGGATGTCATATTGAGCACAAGCGGTATCCAATGATTGGATAAAGGAAGGTTGTGGCGCAAAGGAGACATCCACTAGGTGCGTAACGGTATCCTGACAACCAGAAGCTGAAGTAATGATCAAGCTGACCACAAACTCTCCCGTATCCGCATAGGTATAACTGGGATTCTCCAAGGTACTGCTTCCATTGGCTGGATCTCCAAACGACCAATTGTAAGTCATTCCTCCTGTAGAGGTAGATTGAAAATCGACTTGAATACCCGTACAGGCAACCGAAGGTGCCGAAATACTAGCCTGAGGACCTTCAATTACTTTCATCTCTGCAGTAGCGCTACCCGAACAAGCCTGAGCACTAGAGTTGTCAATGTAAGAGAAGGTTAAGGTATAAGTTCCTGCTGCCAGGGTATCAAAATAATAGCTAGCACCTTGTTGATACACCCCAGGTCCAGCCCAAATACCTTGGACATTGTTGCCTGAAGCAAATCCTAATGGATCTAACAGAATTGGCCCTTGCCCGATACAAATGCTATCGTCTACAGCTGTAACGACAGGAAGGGCAAGAATGACGATATCTCTGGTATCACAGACACGGCAGTCCCCAACTCCCACACAATAATTAAGTGTTTGAGTACCGACTCCTGCCAAGGAAGGATCAAAGCTACCTATAACAGAATCGGTAACCCCTGCTCCAATCCAAACACCGGGAGCGGAAGAATTTTGACCTGTCAACACCATGCTACCTGCATTGAGACAAAGCGTGTCATCTGCCCCTGCATCTACAATGGGTACATCAATCACAAAGACATCTAAGGTATCACTGTTGTAGCACCCATTAGCATCTGTGTATTCATATAATAGAGAGTAGTTACCAACTCCAACCGCCATGGGATTGAAGGTTCCCGCGACAGGATCTACCAAACCAGGCCCACTCCATAGTCCACCACCTGGGGTTGCAGCGGGTAAGTTCTGTACACTGCCTGTTACACAATAGGTGATAAACCCACCTGCGTTGACTTGGGGAAGATCATTGACTGTAGCTTGGAAGGTAAAGGGATTGGCACAGCCATTTCCATTGTCGACATATAAGTACGTGATGTCATAGACGCCAGCAGTATCTTGGGTGAATTGATTCCCCCCAAATACACCGTTACCAGAAAAGACCCCTCCGCCTGGCGTCGCCGACAATTGAACCGTATCCCCCAAACAAAGTTCTACATTGCTGGCAGTTACCTGCGGAAAGGGTATGACATCTATCGTAATGGTATCATAAAAAGTACAACCGAGGGTATCATAGGCATAGACAAGGTCAAAGCTTCCTGCCTGCACTGGATCAAAGCAGTAATTTGCAAAGGTGCTACCACCTATCTCCCAATAGCCGCCTACAGGTGAAGCAGTAAGACAAATAGGACTTGTCCCCTGACAAACCGAAGTATCCTGCCCAGCATCTACCGCCTGAGCATTGTATAATGTCAAGGTATCTTGTAAGACAAGGGTATCACAGCTATTTCCAACCTGCAAAGAAATGATACGCTGTAAATTAGCCGTATCAGGAAGGAAAGTAACAGGGCCAGGGTTGAGCTGGGTAGAAGTTTGTGGAATGGCGTTAGGACCAAAATCCCATAGCACATAATTTAATGGATTGTTGTTTGAGTCAATTTGAGCCGTCGGATAATACACCACTGTTCCACAAGAATCTGACAAGGCAGTAATGCTTCCTTCTGGAGGCCCTAAAACAGAAATAATATTCAGGAAACTATCAGCTCCACAATTGGGAGTCGTAATCACCATTTGTACGGCGTAATCTCCTGGAACGGTAAATTGTAGGTCCACATCTCTCGACAGAGGCCCTGATCCATTGATAAAGGTATAGCCCGTATCTGGGGTAATGGACCAATCATAGGTTACATCATTGAGTGGAATGGAGGTGTTGGTGAAAGAGAATTCTGCCGGTATACAGTCTGAAATTTGACTAACGGTATAAGAGGCCATCGGGCTTTCCTCGATGACTATGGTTTGGGTCAATGACCTGGCACCACAACCAGTATTTGCGGCATCTAGGGTTACTTGATAAACACCAGGCCCTGAAAATGTATGACAAGGAGTCTCTTCGGTGGAGGTATTGTTTGGAGAAAGGCTATCTCCAAATGTCCACATATAAGAAAGGCTATCCAGCAGGAGGTTTGGACAAGAATTGTTGTCAAAGCAGAAGACAGAATCATCTGGCCAGCACAAAGGATCATCCGGTACTGTAAATAAGGGATGTGGTGCCACATCTACCTGTGCAGAAGTCGCATTCCAACTTGCGTTTATGCTTTCATCAGCTGGGAAACACGGGTTGATGACCCACACACGTACCTCTGGGCTAATACTACCAGCAAAGGTGTTACAAGCCCTTGAAGCTTCAAATTCATATACATGCTTTACCTGCCCTGGAGCATATAAGGTATCTACATCCTCAAGGCTTGGGAAATCCCAGAATACAAGGTAAATCTCTTCATTTCCCGGACATTGGTTGTGGGCAATCGTAGCGACCACAGTATCTCCTTCACAAGCATCTGCAATAGGCAGAGTCAGCAAAGGCTGATCCGGTTCGCGATAGAACTTAATCCGCTGTCTAACAGAAGGGCATCCAGCACCATTGGCTGTTACCCTAAGGTTGTAGGTCCCAAACTGCTGAAAAGTATGGGTCAGGGTGGTCGCAGTGGTATCTACTGGTGGACTCCCATCCCCCCAGTTCCAGGTAAAAGGGCCCATATTTGAGAGGACACCTGAATTACTGCTTAATGAATAAGGTGGAGGCGTAAATGGATCATTACAGTTCAAGTTAGGCAGACAGAGGTCTGTAATGCCCATGATCTGTAAATCTGGCGCTCCCAAAGCTGTTATGGGATAGCTCTGCGTACAGCTACCATTGCTATCCACTACAGTCAATGTAACTGTATAGGTCTGATCGATGGTATCAATGGGAAAAGCGTGAATGACTGAGAGACCAGTATCAGAAGCGGTACTGTCACCAAAGTCCCAAAAGTATTGGGCATTTGAATCTGGAACCGCAAGAGCAGTAAATGTGATGTCTGCCCCTGCACATTGAGGTGCGATTGGAGCGAAACTGAAATCACAGGGCTGAGCAAAGCCTAGGCTGGTCCCAAACAGCAGAAGGATCGCCGTATATATGTAGGATTTCACAGGTAATCTCTTTTACAGGTTGAAGTTGCAATGGATGTTTGGAGGGGCTTTGAATGATTACATGAAGGGCGTGAAGCACTTACAATTGGTCGCATTGGGCCAGTGAAAGACAGCGAAAAACTCTACCGTTTTTCCTCCATCACTTAGGGTCCCTGTAACATTGTAATCCATGCTTATACCCAGCTTAATTCTTGGTGCGCCATTCCCACCCAAAGGCAGGTCTGTCCCGAGGCCCATACTGGCTGAGTAAATGCTAGAAACATTCGTTACATCATCGTTGGTAGGGTTAGGAACGACACGGCCATTCCCCCATACGCCAAACCAAAACTGGCTATTGTTGGCCATGTTGGCTACAGCTCCTACCTGATTCGACCAATATTTATAGCTGCCTCCTTGTGCCCAGCCTGAAGCGTACTGCATATCAGACCGTATCATAGGAACCAATTGATAGCGCATTCCGCTTCCGCCAAGGTGAATGACATAGGAAGAGTGAAACGTAAATCTTAAGGCTTGCTGGCCTCCAAGGCTTAGCAAGGTACTGCTTCTACTAGGCAAATGGGAAACTGCTAAGCCGATCAATAAATGATCATCTGGACTACCCGCGAATCCGATATTTCTGAAGCGAAAGGCAATACCCGCATCCAAATCCAAATACTCATCTTGCCCAATTCCATTATTGAAATTGGCCAAAGGATTCGCCGCGTTTGGATCAAAACCTGTAATGGGATTGAGCTGGCTAGCAAAGGTAAATCCGTCAAAATTGAGACGGTATCGATTGTAGCTCAATCGAAGCCCAAGGCTCATCTCCCAATTGGGATCACGATAAGGATTACAGGAACGGTTTCGAAATGCGTAGGAAAGTCCCACCTTTTGCCATAACAATGACTGATCTGGACTATTGCCCATTTCATTGGAAAACATCTGAAGACCAAAGGCGGATTTCATCATCGGTAGGTCCAAAGAAGCTTCGGCATTGTTGGTGCGGAAGATGGCATTGGTGCCCCCTATTCTTCTCCATTGATCCCTTGTTGAAATAGAAGCGCTGGCGCCTCCATCATAGCCAGTCAAGGCGGGATTCAGGTACATTTTCTGGGCGAAAAATTGTGTAAAAACTGGGTCTTGTCCTCTAAGTATGTTTGGACGAAGCCCCACAATCACGAGCGCAAAGATGAGCAAAGATCGGGTAATGGGTAAAAGTTTCATCAACAGGTTTTCGTGCAGTATTAACCCGGTAGACCAGCTTACAAACCGTCTACAATTTTGGGTAAATTCACATGTATGCTAGATTTACCGGGAACTTTACATCTGCAAGATAGCATACCGTTCAGTCCCGCTACTTACCCATTTGCGCAAAGAATTTGACCATTCGCTACAGACAAGGAATTTTACAATCAAAAAACAATTCGAAGGTGTAAGGTTATTTTTGATCAAGTCGTTTTTTCGTAATTGGTAGGATTTCCCCTTCCCCAATAGAATAAAAAAGTTGGGCTTCGATTCAGCTTCATGCTTGAACCTCCATCAAAAAAGGGAGACCCTAAGCCTCCCTTTTTTTACCTTTTTTCTATTTCTCAGCCTTTACAGAATATATTGGCTCAAGTCCCTTTTGGTTACCACATCTCTTAGTTTGTCTTCTACAAAATCGCGGTCAATGTGGAAGGAAACGTTTGGGTTGATATCCGGCACTTCGAATAGGATGTCATTCAACAAGGCACTCATAATGGTATGTAACCTACGGGCCCCGATGTTCTCCACTTCCTGATTGACTTCACTGGCCATTTCTGCCATGGCTTCTATAGCCGTCTGATCGAAGGAAATGCTTACTCCCTCAGCCTCTAATAAGGCCTGATATTGCTTGGTCAAGGCATTTTTAGGAATGGAAAGAATTTTAACAAAGTCCTCCTTTGTAAGCGGATTCAATTCAACCCTAATTGGGAAGCGACCCTGCAATTCTGGGATCAAATCACTTGGCTTGGACACGTGGAAGGCCCCAGCCGAAATAAAAAGTACATGGTCTGTTTTGATAGATCCGTGCTTGGTATTGACCACTGAACCCTCTACAATAGGCAAAAGATCTCGTTGCACCCCCTGACGAGATACATCAGGTCCGCCTTTTCCTCCAGAAGAAGATACGGCCACCTTGTCAATCTCGTCTATGAAGATGATTCCGTTGTTTTGGGCTCTATCTAGCGCCTCTCTGGTTACAGAATCCATATCAATCAGCCGGTTTGCCTCCTCCTCAACAAAATGCTCTCTGGCTTCTTTCACGGTCATTTTGCGCTTCTTGGTCTTCTTGGGCATCATGCCACTCAGCATATCCTGAAGGCCATCCATCCCATCCATGCCCATAGGGCCAACTACTTGCACATTGTGGGCAGGAACAGTTACTTCTACCTCTACCTTGCGTTCATCTAGCTCTCCCTTCTTGAGTTTCTCACGAAACATCTCTCGGGTGCGTTCATTGAGTTCCTGATCAGAGTAATTAGAAGTCGAATAGCCAATTTCTCCACTATTGGTGGTGGGCTTGTTGACATTCATGACAGGAGGAATCAAGATATCTAGAATCTTCTCATTGGCTCCTTCTTTCGCTGCCTCCTTTACCTTTTCCTTTTGTTCTTGGCGAACCAAATTAACGGATTGCTCAACCAAGTCTCTTACCATGCTCTCGACATCGCGGCCAACATAGCCTACCTCTGTAAATTTAGAAGCTTCCACCTTTACAAATGGAGCATCCGCCAACTGGGCGAGTCTTCTGGCAATTTCTGTCTTTCCCACACCTGTGGGCCCGATCATCAGAATATTATTGGGAATAATTTCTTTTTGAATCTCATCTGCAGCACGCATCCTTCGCCATCTGTTCCTCAGGGCAATGGCTACAGCCTTTTTTGCATCTGCCTGCCCAATGATATACTTGTCCAGTTCCTGGACAATTCTGGCGGGCGTAAAGTGATCTTGCATATGTTATTTTGACGCTACTCTACTATTGGGGAGCTTCCCCTCTTTTCCAAGTAGTTAAAAGTAAAACTATGAATTCATTTATGGAAATGATCTTCTTGAATTGGGGACGAATAAGAAAGAAAAATATTGATTAGCAAGTCTGTCCTTACCCCAACAATCTAATTCAAAATACAAAATAACCATTCACGAAATATTTTAACCTTACACGCATATAAATTCAATAGTTGATCAAATTTTTCCTATACTTGTGAATCCCAATTCCTCAACTATACTGATTTCGCATCATGTTGGATCTTGTAGATGTGCCCCCTGCACTTCTTTTGACAAGGTCTTCTGACATATTTGTAAAGATCTTACACTAAGCTAACCCTATTTTTTACCCGGATCATGAAAAAAATCTTACTCGTAATTCCACTTATTATTTTGTTGTGGAGCTGTCAGAAACCCAAGCTGGCGATCAAGGAAATTCCAGTTTCCATCTCAGAAAAATTTGAAAAAGCTTCCAAAAGAGACCGTATGGATCTTGCCTGGCAACAGGAGTTTGAAAAGACCAAAGACCCTGCGACCAATACTGTTCCTAGAGATAGGTTAATTCAAGCTAAGGCATACAAGGATAGAATTACCCAACTCAATAGCCGAGCGGGTATTACGGGTATTGGATGGACCGAAAGAGGTCCCAATAATGTTGCTGGCCGTACCCGTGCCTTCATGTTTGATGCAAATGACAATACGAATAACACGGTCTTTGCAGGCTCAGTAGCAGGTGGTCTTTACAGAGGAACCGACTTCCAGTCAGGAACACCCATCTGGACTCATGTCGATGAGTTTTGGGATAATCTAGCCGTATCTGCTATCAAACAGGACCCCTCTACTCCTAATACGATTTATGTCGGAACAGGAGAAGGCTGGGGAAACTTGGATGCAGTACAGGGATTGGGTATTTGGAAATCGATAAATGGAGGAACTTCCTTCTCACAATTGGCTGCCTCCTCGGGAATTGGCTTTGTCAATGATTTAGAGGTAGCTTCAAATGGAGATATTTATGTAGCGACCAGATTCTTTGGACTGGTAAAATCCTCCGATGGCGGAGTTTCTTTCTCTACAGTACTCAGTACATCTGTAAACGGGCTGGATCTTTCCGGCACCTCCACTCCTACTGGTAGTGCAAGGTTTGGAGACATTGAAATAGGAGCAGATGGAGACATTTATGCCAGTTCCTATGGAGAAGTATGGAAGTCAGACGCTGGCACCTATGGTGCAACAACAGGAAATACGGGCAACTGGGTTAGGGTCTTTCCTCCCGCTTCTGGTACGGGTTCAGCCTCTACAATTGATAGATTGGAAATGGCGGTGGCCCCTTCGGATGCCGATAGACTGTACATTTTAGGAGAAGGCGTAGGAAGTGATGACGTTACAGAAATGTACCGCTGTGAGAACATGAGTGGAGATCCACTGAGTTCTGCTCCAACCTATACAGATCTATCTTCCTCTATTCCTACTATCTATGACCAAGGTTCTTTTCCAGTCTTCACTCGTGGACAAGCCTGGTACAACCTGATTGCCGTAGTGGATCCTAACGATGCCGACAACCTATATATTGGTGGAATCGATGCATTAAGATCCTATGATAAGGGAGTTACGTGGGAGCAAATGTCAATATGGACCCTAGGCGGAGGCGCAGCTGGTCTTGGCTGGACGAATGCCAACTATATCCATGCAGACCACCACAATATTGTGTTTGAGCCTGGAAGCTCTTCCAATATGGTCATCGCCTCTGATGGAGGATTGTTTTACTCTAACAACGTCAATGTAAGCTCTCCAACTCGCCCTACTTGGACTGATGTAAACGGAAGTACCTTCAGAACAGTACAATACTATGCTTGTGCCATGGATCCTACCGCCAATACGGATTACTATTTGGCCGGCGCACAAGACAATGGTTCTCATCAGTTTACCAATACAGGTCTTGGGTCAGTATTTGAGGTAACAGGAGGCGATGGGGGATTCTGCCATATTGACGAGAATGAGCCAAACATTCAGATTACCTCATTTATTAGAAACCAATACAGAATTTCAACCAATAGTTTTGCCAGTTTCTCCTTCGTAAATATCAGCTCCTCTATTGGTAATTTCATCAACCAAACTGATTACGATAGCGATAACAACATCCTTTATGGCTCTTATGGAAATGGGAATCTCCTAAGACTCTCGGGTATTGGAGCCACACTAACATCTACTACCATTTCAATAGGTGGTGTCGTTAGCTCCTCCGAAATAAGTTCCGTAACGGTTTCTCCCAATACTTCTACTACCGTTTATACAGGCTGGGAAAATGGCTATATCATAAGAGTTGACAATGCAAATACAGCTCCTGCTGGAGCGACTATTTTTGATCCTTCAACCTATGGTGTTGCAGGGGCAACCACAAGCTGTATAAGCATAGAAGAAGGAGATGAAGATCATATCCTGATCACTTTCTCGAATTATGGAGTAACCAGCGTCTTCGAAACCACTGATGGGGGTACATCCTGGACTGCAGTTGAAGGGAACCTTCCAGATATGCCTATTCGCTGGATCGAGTTTGTGCCCGGACAGAATGACCAGGCTTTGGTAGCGACAGAATTGGGGGTTTGGTCTACAGACAACTTAGATGGTGGATCAACCATCTGGGATGCCTCCAACTCTGGCTTGGCGAATGTTAGAGTAGATATGCTTCAGACAAGAGGTACAGACAATCAGGTAACCGCTGCCACGCATGGCCGTGGTCTTTACACAACAGATTTCTTCTCTACCGCAAGCATTAACTTTTCCAATACCCTAACCAGCGCTGCGGAGGGTTCTAGCGGAGGCAATAAAGCCGCCCCGGACGATTGCTTGGGATATATTGATTATGTAACCGAGGTGGCCATTTCGCAACGACCTACAACGGGGGATGCAGACGTTACGGTTTCTGTATCGGGTAGTTCAACGGCAACAGAAGGAATAGATTTTGACCTGATTACCACTGGGCTAACCTTTACCACCGCTGGAGTTACCGTCCAAGAAGTAACCATCAGGGTATATGATGATGGTGCGGTGGAAGCCAATGAAAGTATAGTATTGGAACTTACACTAGATAACCCGGGAACAACCGATGCAATTATTGGGGCTTCTTCGGAGACTTCTATAGATATTACAAGTGAGGATTCGGCACCATTTATAGGGACGGCTGAGGCTGATTATGGCGATGTTTCAGGGACAAACTCAACCATTTCTCCTTTCCAGGGATCAAAGACAGATGACAAATGGCAGTATCTTTATTTGGCCTCTGACCTGATTGCCGCTGGCTTACCTGCAGGTGCAAGTATATCTGCTTTGGATTTTCTTGTTGGGACCAAAGCAAGTACTCAACCTTTCGATAATTTTAGCCTGAAACTAAAAAATACAGCCACCACAATACCGCCGGGATCATTTGAAACAGGTATGACTGAAGTATTTACAGGTTCAGTTACTACTGCGAGCCTTTCTTATAACCGTATTAACTTCACGAGCAACTTTGAATGGGACGGCACATCCAATCTTCTCATAGAAACCTGTTGGTCCAATTCTTCCACATCATCTGATGATCCCGTATTTGTAGAAATATTGGGTGGTAATCAGGCATGGGTAAATTTAAGCCCAAGCACGCCTGGTTGTAATACCGTCACAACCTCCAATTCCTACAATGGTATTCCGGAGTTACGATTCGTTTACGATGCTACGACAGACATCGAAGAAACGATCGTTTCCACCGAAGAATATCTCGGTCCTAACGAAACCGTCTATTTCTACGATGCTACGGGAGAAATCCTCGCCAGAATCGACAATGGAAGCCATGACTTCGGTTGTACTACGGTAGAAATTGACAGGGCGGGAACAGGTGCGACTGACTTCTGGTATACAGGAGTCACTGACTACCAGATGATGGATAAGACATGGAACGTTACCCCAACCAACAGCAGTTCATCGGCTTCTTACGACATAACCTTCTACTTGTCAAATGATGAGCTCAATGGATGGACGGCCGCTACAGGAAATGCCATTGGCGATATGGTCTGCTACAAAGGCTCAGGGGTAAGTGCGGCATCTGTAACGCCTTCTAACAACTTTGTCCAGTCATTTGACTCATCTGCCATAGTCGATGGTACCCATGGCACAAAAGGCTTCACAATTACGGCTTCATTTGCAGATGGATTCTCAGGATTTGCACTTGGTGTGGCGGGACCTGCTCCTGCTCCTCAGCCTGTAGAGTTCCTGGATATCTCAGCCCGTTTCAATGAAGGGCAGATTGACCTGATTTGGGCGACTGCTTCTGAGATCAACAACAAAGGATTCTATGTTCAGAGAAGCCTGGATGGACAAGACTTCGAAGAAGTAGGCTTTGTCAATGGTTATGGCAACAGCGTTGTGCAGAGGGACTATCTCTTCATAGACGATGAGATTCCATTTGGAAACCAGACCTATTACTACCGTCTCCGTCAAGTGGACTTTGATGGGACGCAGGATTTCTCCGATCAAGTTGAGGTCTTTGTTCCTGCTGTTTCCATTGGCATGAAAGTTCGTCAGGGGAATGGAGTGAGTAAGTTGACCTTCAATCAGATTCTTGATGAACAAGGAAAAATTGAAATCTACAACATGAATGGGGCCTTAGTATATAGCCTTACAGAGGGTGAATTGAATAGCAAATCCTATGTTCTTCCTTCCGAACAGCTTGGATCGGGTATGTACCTGATTAGAACTAGCTTACAAAATGGTAGAATGATGACTGCCAAGTGGATCAATAATTAATTGACCCACAAGAGAGGGAATCAAACATAAAGTCTTAGATTTAGGCGGGAAGTTATCATAGATAACTTTCCGTCTTTCTTTTAACATTGAAAGCAAGCTCTTCCCACATGCACCTGGACCGTAACTTTTCTGAAGCTTATATGCTGGATGCCCTTTCCCATTTTATGGAAAAGGAAGGCTATGAACTCCTAGAGGCGAAAAAGCAGTTTAGAAAAGAGGATGAGACGGGCTTTCAAAATGTGATTCTATCTGTCTCCCCCTATGACGATCTGGTCATGATCGAGTTTCATTTTGGCATCAGAATTCATGCCGTGGAAGACATGGTGGGCAGCTTCACACGTAGCTTAAAAGGCTGGAGACCAGATGCCCATACGATCATAATTTCCCAAGGTAAACTACTGGATAAGGCTTACTGGAGATTCGAAGCAAAAAGTATCCGAGACCTGGATGAGATCGTTCTTGCCTTCCAACAAATGTGGTCGGGTAAAATTTCTCTCTTCCTCAATCAATACTTTAGACTAGAAGGGATACACGAACTCCTTAACCTCGATCCAAAATCGCCTTCCAAATACCTGCCTAACCAAGGACATAGATACCTCCGAGGTCTTGTGGTAGCGCGTCTTTTACAAAAAGAAAACTTCGAGGAATTGGTGAAGATTTATTCTCATCAAATGGCAGAACTCCCTCAAGGCGAAATTCTGAAACCAGGTATGGAAAAGCTGGTAAAATACCTTAGAAATATTTCTCTCAACTAGGCTGTATTTATTTCATCCTTCATTTTGTGGTCAGGCCGAAAATCCATAATTTCTATATGGATATTTCGCTATCTGAAAAGTGCGAATATCCATTGACCGAACTACTATCTATAGCAGCAGTCTATGCACAAAAAGTTTCTGCGTTTTTTGCCGACTTACTTCCCCGAGGGGATGTTCTTTAACCATCAACAGACATACGCTTCAGGAACTCGGATTTCCTACGAGCTGAGACATCGAGCACAGATCCGTCAGTCAGCTCAACGTAACCGCCGCGGCCGCGGGTGTAATTTTTCAGGTAGGTTAGATTGATCAAATGAGACTGATGAATGCGGAAGAAATTGTAATCCGATAGCATCTCATCATATTCTTTGATGGTTCTAGATACCAGAATCTTTCTGCCATCCTTCAGAAAAATGAAGGTGTAGTTTCTATCTGATTCACATCTGATGATGTCATCAGGATTGACTACAGTAAAGCCATTAGAGGTGGGCAATACAATACGCTTTAGCGGAGCCTGTAAGTGCTTCAGGTTCTGAATCAGGGCATCCAGCCTAGCTGACTGTTCCTCACGGGGTGTACTCTCTCTTTTCTCCAATACACGCTTTACAGCCTCTTGCAATTCATCTATATCAACAGGCTTTAACAAATAGTCCGTAGCGGAGAATTTAAAGGCCTTGGTAGCATACTGGTTGTAGGCTGTAATGAAGATGACATCGAATTCTCTTTTCTCAGCCTTCTCCAACACCTGAAAGCCATCGCCATCTGGCAGTTCTATATCCAGAAACAACAAATCTGGTTCTTTATCCTTAATCGTACCAAGGGCCTCAGCCACACTACCCGCAATTCCTACTACTTCTACCCCATCGCAATATTCTGTGATCAGGCCACTGATGAGTTCCTGACTATTTTTTTCGTCTTCTACAAGTACTGCTTTGATCATACTGTTGTTGTTCTGAATATATCAGTTGGCCAAATATTTTAGCCTAGCTGACAAGTTAATAAATTTGCCTACCAGGTGCTAACCACCCCCTTCCCTAGCTAGAAGTTCTCCTTTAAGTAATCAACAAATAGGAGACGAATATCTCTAGCCTTTTGTTGGGCGGTGGGCTCTGTAACTTTTACGACCGCAGGGTTATCCCTCGTCAAAAAGGCCATGTTTTGCTCTAGCCCTCGCATCAAAAAGTCACTAATAGCTACCGTATAGATGGCAGCCTCATCCAAAGGTTGCCCCGCAACCCAATAGGTATCTTCAATTTTTTCCAAATTTGCCAATTGCAAATATCCTCCCGCTCCTTTATTCAATTCCCCAGTCTCTAAAATCTGTTTGAGTAGGCTCCCTTTCATATCAACTTTCAACACACCTCCCCCAAAAGGCAGGGTACGAACAATGTCATATTGGGTAATGGACCCTTCCAATTTGTCATCCAAGCGGACAGAACCGCTATTTACAATCGCACCTTGTAGGCCATCATATCCTTTTAGCATACTCTTCGCCAAAGCTATTCCTAGGTTAGTAGGCTCGGTTCGGATATGTTCCTCTAAGCCATCTAAAGGTGTTTCAAGCTTCGCTACAGGTTCACTAAGGTTGATCCCGATTTCCTCAAATGACTGAAAAGCCTTTTCTTCCCAAGACTCAACAACTTTGTTGACTTCCTCATCTAGGGGAATGGTTTCATCAATTGGGATCAATTGGGAAAGGATTTTGGTCTTGCCTGTTTTCTTATGGACAAATATCCGATGAACGTAGGCACTTTTGGCATTGGCATCAGCTTTTGCGATTGGGACATCACCTACTTTTTCATAATGGGCTTTATGCTCATGCCCACCCATAATTAATTCCAGTTCGGGAAGTTGTTCCGCGACCTTTCGGTCCATTCTAATGCTCAAATGCGTCAATCCCAACACCATGTCCACTTTAGGTTCAATTTCCTTGTAGTCTTCTTTAATAGACGCATAAATATCATCGTAATGAACAAACTCTTGCTTATTGGCAGGAAGACAGGCTGAAATAAATCCTACTTTAAATCCAGGGATGGGTTCCAAAATCAGGTGAGGGCGAAGCTCTTTGTTCTTTTTTGCGAAGGGGACGGGTCCATTTGCCGTTTGATGAAGGATGTTCCCAGCAACCCATTCAAACTCAGATTCCTCTATGCGCTGCTGTAGTTCTTCTTCCTTAATGTCGAACTCATGGTTGCCAAAGCACACGTAATCTACACCAGCCGCATTCATGGCATCCACCATTTGAGCACCCTTTATCCTCTTTCCCTCGTATTTAACCGTGCCAATCACGGAAGGACTCAAAAAATCCCCTGCTAAAAAGGTGATGGTGGCAGGACTTTCCTCGATCAATTGCTTTCGAAGACTCGCCACCCTGGCCATTCCACCTGTTTTTCCTCCTTCTAAAGGAGAAATTTCATAGACATCATTGATGTGAAGGATATTGACTTGATCCCATTGATCTGATTGAGAAAGCCGCTTGAGAGGCTGGCAGGAAATTAAGCCAATACATACAAGGCTGAGAAGTAGGTACTTGAGGCTGTGGTTCATTGTGTGATATACTTTCAACCAAATTAGGAAACTGGAGGCACATTCCCTATGAGGAGGAAGGAGAATGTGATTCACTATCTATTTCTTGAGAAGCAATCAAATTATACATGAGCTGAATGACCACCCCAAAGCTTACCCCTAATACAATCAGAATCGTATTCTGTATCCCATCATAACTGAAACTCAGTCGAATCAGGATAGTAGAGACCACAAAACCCGCATTTCGGATCAACAAACTATAGTTATCCGTAAAAAATAGGGAGATCATCAACAAGGCCACATCCACCAACACCAAGAGGCTGAAAAACTCATGGTAAAATACATCGTTGATATCTGATACCTCATTGATCAATTCTGCTGAAAACTCCTGTGTCTCCATGATCCACGAAGTCAAACTAAAAAGAGATAGACCAATCAAGACTGGAACCAGCACAACAGCCATCCCCTTTTTGATCAGAATAAAGGTGTGGAGACTTTTTGGAGGGGGTACATATGGCCTTTTTCTGGACAATCGATAGAAGAAATAGATTAAGAGGACCAAAACCAACACACCTACCATATCTGCCAACAAATTGACATGATAAGAATCTGACCAATCTGCCGATTCGATGTCAAGTTTGGCGATGTCCTTGAATATCCTCCTTAGCACAATCAAAGAGGTAATTTCAAACTGCTTGGCAATAGAAATGGAAAAGGACTGAGGCAGGTAATAGACTAGCAGAAACACCTCATATACCAGAATAAAGCTGAATGGGGTATAAATGGCCGATACGATATCTTCTAACAATCCGTGATCTTCCCCCCTTATTTCCACCCAGTTCATCTTGGCAAGGAGGATGACTAGTAGATGGATGACAAAACCTCCTAAGGCCAAAAAGAGGAAAAAGCGCTCTATGGCTTCTCTTCTTTCTTCAGCAAACATCCATTGATAAGCGCTTCTAAATAAGTTCTTCATGTGCTCAATAAAGCCAATTAACTCATCAACAGGGAAGCTGTTTGCTAGATGTTATATGTTTCATTTTTAATGGTTTAAGGTCAGTGGGGTTCTTTCCAAAGACCTTAATGCCTGTTGTAATGCCTGAAGGCAGCTTTCGGTCTTTTCACACTGATAACCACACAACCCAACCCAAGGGCTCCCACACCTAAACCGGTAAAAAATATTTGATCTCCAACATCTATCTGATTGTTAAGGGCCAAGGCGAGTAAACCTAGGGCCGTTCCACTGATCATGAGTCCTCCACCTAAAACCTGTAAGTGTCTGGTAGATTTTAGTTTGGCATAGGATCTACGGTTGTCCCTGAGGTCTTCCTTTAGGTTTTTATATGTCAGTTCCTTCAAAGGGCCGAAGCCTTTGTTATATAAGGTTTTATATCCTTGAGAATAGCCAGTCGGCCCTAAACCTGTAAAGGAATAATTCCAACTGCTATGAAATTCATTCAAATTTCCTGTCTCTTTGAGGTAGTAATCTCTCCCATCCTTGATACCAAAGATTCCAAAATATTCTCTCCCAGCTTTCTTTTGGGCTTCATCCAACATGAATTGACGATACATGACAACTTGACTTATAGGATAACGTACCCCATCAACCATTATGAATTGACCATTCTTTTCTTTTTTGACTTCCAGTCCTTGAATAATGGTCCCATTCCTGAGTGCGACAAATCTACTATCAGGAAATGTCAGCTTGGTTCCTCTGCTGTATTGCCCCAAAAGGGGAAAAGGAAGAATAATTAGAAAGAGTAGACTTAGGTGCTTTGTGGGCTTCATGCTTCATAACATTTTCATGAACTTAGGACAACTTTTTTAATTTAGCTTCACTGTTTTCTACCAATTCCCTTTCAAGTGGAAGGAAAAGGGCACACACTAGAATCACACTAAATGTTGAACCCCTCGTGAAAAAGCACGTACTTCATTGGCTATGAGAGACAAATTGGAAAAGCATATTCAGGCTGGCTTGAAACTGTTTGAGGAAAGAGACTATGAAGGGGCATACAGCGAATTAAGCCAGGCCATTTATCAGATAGAAGAAGAGGAGGGAGATATGTACATGAATCCCTCACAGATTTCGGAAATATTCATGTTTCGGGCATCAGCCATGATGGCGATGGACAACCATGCTGCTTACAATGAAGAAGAAACTTTTCAGGAGGCTCTTCAAGATTACGAATCAGCTATCGACTACGATCCAAAAAATCCTCTGTTATACAATCTCCGTGGCAAGACTTATATGAGAGCTACCTACCAGGACTTTCTAGAAGAAGCGAAGGAGGATTTCAACAAGGCACTCGAAATCAACCCAAAGGATGCTAGTGCCATGAAAAGCTTAGGGGAAGTGCTATCCAAACAAGGCCAATTCGATCAAGCCATTCGCCTGCTCTCACAAGTTCTTGAGGAAGGCAAAGATGCAGAAAGCTTCATGCTGAGAGGGGTAGCAAATTTCAAGAAACCTAGGGCGGACTTTGCTGCGGCTGCAGCGGATTTTGAACGTGCCATTGAAATCCTTCCTCAATTAGACGAACTATACATCTGGCGCGCCCAGAGTTTCCAAAACCTAGGAGACAGGCAAAGCGCAGTAAAAGAATACAATAGACTCATTGACAGGGTACCCAATATCTCTGATTACTATGTAGACAGAGGGAGTTTGCTTCACAACATGGACCCAGAGGCTGCCATGAAGGACTATTCATATGCCATTAAGTTGGATCAACACCCTCTCGCTTATAACAACAGAGCAAGTCTATATGTGAAGAAGAGACTATTTGATCTCGCCATACAGGATGCAGAAAAAGCCCTTAACCATCCCCAATCCCCAACAGTAGCTTACGCTACCATGGCGGAAATCTATGCCAATATGAATGAAAGCGATCAGATGTATAAATTTCTTGAATTAGCCTTACAGCATTATTATGAGGATATTTTGGATGTTTATGACAACGAAGCCTTCAAACCCTATCATCAAGAGGAAGAATTTCAAAAACTGGTAAGTAAGAAAAAATGGTAAGCTTCTGCTTTTGCCAAATACTTACATTGTCAAATATTATCTAATATAGATTATTTTATTTTTCGTATTAAACGCTTTTTGGGAACATTAGTTCTAACAAGCGCTCATGAAACGAATCATACAAGTAATCTTTCCTTTCTGTCTTCTTCTCATGATCACTGGATGTGAAGTCATTCAGGATCCTGGCCTGATCAAAAGCCCTGATTGGGATCCCGAATTTGCCGTAGCGGTCATCAATACAGAGATGAGCCTACAAGATGCCTTGGATTTGGTGGGGGAAAACGCCTACATCGAAATTGACAACAATGGGGCAATTGGACTTACCTATGAAACTAACCTTATTGAAAGGCAGCAATTCGATTTAATTGAATTACCAGACGTAACCATTCCCATGCCCGTGAAGGCATTGACCTTTCCTTTTCCTGTTCCACAGGTGGATGAGGTAAGTTTCAAGCAAGGTAGCTTGAGCATCTCCTTCCAATCCGCCACAGAAGCGGAATTTGATGTCTTGGTTACCATTCCAGAATTTCAGGAGAATGGTCTTCCCCTTTCCCAAAAATTTACTTACTCCAGCACCGGTTCCTATACAGAAACAATTGACCTAAGTACCTTTGATCTCGTCCTTGACGAAGGCAATATGAGCTTAGCATACCAGGCAACTAGACGCTCGGACAATCAGCCCATTGACCTAGACAATGTAGAATACTCTATCACCAATCTCAGCTACAACAACATCAAGGGAAATTTTCGTAGATCTTCTGTAGCCGATTTTACAGATTCTCTTCAGGTGGATTTTGACGAGAGTCTACAAGATATTCAGTTCAGTATTGCGGAGCCTTCTATAAAAATCAGTGTCCATTCTTCTCTAGGAGTTCCTTTACAGATTCAAGCAAGTGATTTTGGCCTGTATAAAGAGGGAGAGAGTCCCATTCAGATTGCAAGTGAAAACCTTCGAAATGGGATCAACCTTTTTTATCCGACTGTTGCTGAAATAGGTCAAACCAAAACCACCAACATCACGATAGATTATAACAATTCTGATATCGAAGAAGCGCTCTCTACGATTCCAGATGGGATTTTCTGGTCATTGGGAGCCACGGTCAATCCAGAAGATGATTCAACCTTCATCGGCTTCTTGACGGACTCAAGTAGTGTATCAGTTGATGTCGCCGTCAATGTTCCATTTAAGGGAAGTTTGAGTGGTTTTGAATTCAGCACGGATGTAGAAATGGACCTGGAAGATTTAGATGTAGCTGATAAGGCGGGAATCAGGTTGATTACTGAAAATCGTATTCCCATCGAACTAGGCATCCAAGTCTACATGATGGATGAAAATGACCAGCTTATTGATTCAGTCTTCAATGGCATCAACACCTTGTTAGAAGCAGCCTCCGTAGGTGATGATGGTTTTGTAAATGGTTCGGGAGACAATCAAATCGACATGGAACTCAATCCTCAACAGTGGGACCACCTTGTTTCTTCTTCCAAGTTAAGGGTAAAGGCTAAGGTTCAAACGACCGCCGAAGGCACGGTTCCTGTGCAATTTTCGACTGACAACAGCCTCAGCATCAAGATGGGCGTAACTGGAACACCCAATTAAGCTACTACCTTTCTCTTCAAGCAAAAAATCAAGACATCATGAAAATCAATATATATCTTCTTCCTATTCTGGTTCTGGCTCTTTTCACAGGGCAGGTAAAAGCTCAGGGTGAAATGGGATTGTTCTTCTCCGAACGCTCCATTCAGCAAACCTTCATAAATCCGGCTTATTATCCTACAAAAAAGGTGCATATCGCCCTTCCTAATCTGATGGTTCAAGGGCAGCACGATGGATTCAAATTCGGGGATCTTATCCAACCCATTGCTGGAAGCGATTCATTCATGGTCAATCCCGAGAATGCCATTGCCAATATGCCTGACCAACCCTTCCTTGCCATCCAAAGCTCCGTAGAGCCCATATTGGTTTCTTTTCGTGCAGCGAAACTACAGTTTACCTTATCCAGCAGGGCACGTACACATGCTTATGTCGCCTATCCCAAGGATTTATTTCGATTGGCATGGGAAGGAAATGCCAGTTATGTAGGGCAGACCATGGACCTTGCACCAGATTTTCATTTCCAGGCTCTTTCTGAAATTGGTTTGAGTGTAGCCCTTCCAGTAGGTAAAAACTTAAGGTTAGGCGGAAGGCTGAAATATCTTTCAGGGATAGTAGACATCTCAGTTTCTGATCGTATGCTGAATTTGGTGACCCAACCAGAATATTATCAGCTGCAATTCGATACCCGCTACCAAATTCAAACAAGTCAATTAAGCGTGACCAACCTATTCGACGGTGAACCAGAAGCTCAATTCAACTTCCAACCTTTTTCCTCCAATGTAGGGATGGGACTTGATCTTGGAGCTACCTATAGAATAAAGGATAAAGTTGTTGTATCTGCTAGTGTCTTAGATCTAGGATCCGTCAAATGGGGGGCCAATGCCAACCAATATGGTGTAGAAGGATCTTTTTCCTTTGATGGGCTGGATGCCTTCGCCCTTGCTACAGATAGCACCTTTGATCCTGAAAGTATTCTGGATTCATTAGAAAACAACTTCACCTTTACAGAGGAAAGCATTCAAGCTTACAATACCATTCTGCCTACCAAAGTTTACCTTGGAGCCACCTGGCACCTTCCCTTTAAGTTTAGAGTAGGAGGATTGATGCACTATGAATTCTTTAGAGGAAGAATCAACCAGGCTTATATGCTGAATGTAAACAAGGACTTTTTGAAGTTTCTTACCCTTGGGGTGAATTATTCTGTCAGAAATCAATCCTACAATCAGCTGGGTGCCAATATTCTCCTCAAGCTGGGTCCTGTGGTGTGGTTCATGGGATCGGATAATGTGATTTCCTTCCTTCAGCCTGAAGGCGCAAGGTATACCAATGTGAGAATGGGCATGACGCTTTCGCTGAAATAGAATAAGCTGAGAATATGAAGGATGAAGGGGCTAGTATCAACGCTAGCCCCTTTTTTTATGACATCAATTCTTTACAGATTCTACTCCACTAATCTTTCATAAGTTTTGTGGTATTGAGAACTGCTCCAGACTCCCCTACCCATTGTAAGAAATACAGTCCACGAGCCAATTCTGCCCCCAAACGTAATTTATCCCCCGCAGATATATGCTTTCTCTCTAACACCAATCTGCCTGAAGCATCAAAAATCCTCATGTCTGATGGCTCCTCCACACCCGCTGGAAGCATGGCGGTAAACTCATGCTGAAAAGGATTGGGGAAAATTCTTAATTCCGCCGAACTTTCGTCTGTATTCCGTTTACGGCTGGTATTTCCGGCACATATCACATCAAACTCCATAATAGAAGACCATATCCCTGAATATCCGGAGGCTCCCGTAATTGTCAAGCGGACATAGCGAACTGCTGAGGCTGAAAAACTTCTGCTGATCACAGAACCACCCGATGTATTGTTTCTCGCATCCGTCAAGGTTGAAAATCCAGAAGTAGCAGACGAGGCAGAACCTTCTACCAAAAATTGATAGGCGCGATTCTGATAGGGCCTCAATTCAATTTCATCTACCAAATAGAGCCCTCCCAGATCAATAACGGCATTCTGCGGGAAACCATCCGCCGACCATCTGTTACTATTATTGTTGTCGATAATATTAGAAGCAGGATTTCCAGACTGCTGTTCGCTATAGCTCACGATGCTTCCATCATCAGCTAAATTTGATCCATTTGAGCAGCTCAAGGTTCCTGATAGTGTGGTAAAATCAGGTCCTGTCCCACCGCTGTAACTTGATCCTGATCCATCCGCACATTTCGATCGAACTTGCCAATCGTAAGTAGTGTTGGAGGACAGTCCTGTGAGTGTGTAAGAAGTCCCAGAAGAGACTTTATACTTTGTCCAGCTACTGGTTCCGCTAGGTCGGAATCGGACATTGTAGTGGTCGATGTTCGCCACAGCATTCCAAGAAAGTGTGGCGGAGGTTGTTCCAATATTACTGGCTACCCTATTGCTTGGTATGTCTGGGTTACAAACGGTATTCCCTCCTCCAGTCATAGAAAGTGCACTAAATCTCACCTCTCCGTAAGCGTCTGGGTCTTCCGTTCCAACTCCATTTTTTTGTACCCAATGAGAAGACTGGGTGTAACATCCTGCCTTGAAATATCCCCATGAATAATTGCTATTGTAGGTGTACGTCCAAGAACCTCTGGAAGAAGAGACATTGGTATTATTCAAGCTAATGGTCACTTGACCGTTGTTGACATACATACTAGCTACAATGGTTTGCCCGACAGCATAATCCATGATATCAGTTAGAGTCGTGTTCTCATTAATGGTAACATGAACACCCTGTGAACCATCCTGCCTATATTCTAAGCGAAAAGCCTCCTCAGTATTGCTAGTCGAATTGCTACTATTTCCCTTGATTTGAAGCATACAGACTTCCTGCTTTTGATCAGGCAAATGGGTTACCCTAAATGTAGCGTTAAGGACATGTTCATCAGAGAATTGCCAAAGATCATCTGTTCCGTTGGGAGTCTCTCTCAATTCACATCTCGGATAAGCATTGGGACTGGTCAAAGCACCGGCAACCTGGGCTTTGAATACGACCTCATTGTTGCTAACAAAGAAATAAGGTGAATACACAGAAGAAGGGACATAGCCCACCAGATTATCTACCTCAGCTGCTTTGACATAATTGCTTGAGCGATTGCTCCAAGACACGTTTCGATTGTCATTTCCATTGGCATCGACAGGAAAAGTAATTTTGAAATAAGAAAGATCGGGTAGAATAGAAGATGGGGCTTGTCCAAGCATGTAAGCTGGCACAATCAGCATCGCCATCAGTAAGCAAAGTAAAGTTTTGCGCAGCACATAATTTGCCTGCACCTTGCCTTCAAAATAAGTTGTTGAAGTTTGCATAATTAGTACGTTAAATAGTCCAAATAATATCTGTTCTGCCCGTGTTGAGGACCGAGCAGGATGTACGAAGACGGTTAAATTGACTCCTTAGATTGGAGTACAGAAAAATGGGAGGATAAGATGGAGTGGGCCCTCCTCCCAGGACCCTACTCCCATGGTACTTCCATCTCAAATGAAATGAGAGAACAGCCTTTTCTCAGGTACCAAAGTCATTGACAAACAGCCAAAAAGCTATATTCCAGAAAGATGTTAAACTCCGTGCTTTCCTTGCGAAAAGACAATAGAAGACTTCATCTCTTCTGGAGGAGAAGATGATCGCTTATCAGTATATTTGTACTTGCACAAAAAGGGGGAAGCTATTTACGCATACCATTCAAATTCCCATTCCTCGATCACAACAAGATCAGGCTGGAAGAAATAGGTCAATATTGAATAGGTGAATAGATCTGCTTTGCCAACTGAAGTGGAGAGGTTCAGATTTTCAGTCTTTACCAGAGGCTGTCTGGATTACTAAATGGCATAAACAGATAGAGGAATAACAGGCATTATGCCCAACATGCGAGTGTGTAGTTCTTCATGTAATTCTATTTTGTATGTCCTACAATAAATTGGTTGACCAATTTTTGGTTAACCAATAAAAGCCAATTTTTCAGCCAAATGCAAATTATGTGAAAAGAAAATTTTAATGAATCTCAAGTACCTAAAACAGCCCTTTTGATAACCTTACTTTATCATTCTAAGTATACCCCTTAAGCCCTTCCCACACACCCCAACATGAAAACCCATGCAAAAACACATCATTTTCATTTTATTGATCATACCCCTGTTTTCCATCTCTCAACCTACCTATCCTTGGAAACCATCCACTGATAGCCTTCAATGTCTTGAACATAGAATTCCCGTTCCAGAAGGATTCTTCAGAATGGAACAAGAAGAGGGAAGTTTCGGAAATTGGCTGAGACATATCCCACTTAAAGCTGGAAAGCCCAACGTCCATCTTTACAACGGTGAGGTAAAATGGAATCAATCTGTTCACCATGCTGTTCTAGACATTGACGTTGGCACAAGAGACCTTCAGCAATGTGCCGATGCGGTGATGCGCTTAAAGGCTGAGTACCATTATTCCAGACAAGACTTCACTCGTATCCATTTTAATTATACCAGTGGCGACAAGGTAGGATTTGACAAGTGGAAAGAAGGATATCGCCCCATCATCCAAGGCAACAATGTCAGTTGGAGGAAGAAATATCAGCCCAACGACAGCTATGCTTCCTTCAAATCATACATGACTAATATCTTTTCTTATGCAGGAACCTACTCACTTTCCAGAGAGCTAGAAGCGGTAACACATATAGAAAATATCGAAGCTGGAGATGTATTTATCCAGGGCGGCTTCCCTGGGCACGCAGTCATTGTGATGGACGTAGCTTGCCATCCCGTTTCGGGAAAAAAGGTCTTCCTATTGGCACAAAGCTATATGCCAGCTCAGGATATTCATATTCTCAAAAACCCCAATTCCCCAGATTTCAGTCCTTGGTTTGAAGCCACGGAAGGCCCATTAAGAACCCCCGAATGGCCTTTCCCTGCAGGAAGCCTCATGCGTTTTCCTTAGGGCTACTAACAGATACCTCACAAAAAAAGGCAAGCCAGTGAATACTGGACTTGCCTAAATGGTCGGACATTAGATCTAAACAGCAGGAACGGTAAACAAGAGTAAAGGACTAGATAAAATCGAATTATGCTTAAATCTGAATATCCTTGGGAATGACTCATCTGGAGATCCTGAGCAAAGGATCACACAGAATGAATATCCCTATGAAGAACCACGGGAATGTTTTTTGTAATAAGATTTATGGAATTGAATGTATTGAGATGTCTTTGGATTAGATTGGACAATCATGGCTGCTGGTTAATTGACTTGAACAATACAAACATACACATATTCCAATTATCATCAATTACGATTTTTGGAATAATATGACAAGGCATTCAATTCGCTTTTTGCCAATTTCCTGAAGCCAAGCCCACAGAATAACGATTGACTTAGATTCCCCAACATGAACACGAATACCCAACTCCTCCTTTTCCCCTTCCTATTTCTATTGCTTCTTGCCTTGGTATCCTGCAAGTCCCAGCAAGTAAGTCTAATAGCTGAAACCAAGCCCGTAGATGTGCTGGATCCCCTACCCTCCTTAAGAGATAGTGTAGTGAGCTTGACCATCGTAGAGGTGGAAAATGAAAAAAATACCCCTATACGTCTGGATAGCCTGATTGCTACTACAAAATTAGGAGGAGCTTTTGCAAGAACTACCCTTGAGTTCACCTTTTACAATCCCAATAATCGACAGCTAGAGGGTTCCTTTGTTTTCCCCCTACAAGCTGGACAAAGCATTTCCAGATTTGCCCTTGAGGTCAATAATAAGATGCGAGAAGGGGTAATTGTTCCTAAGGAAAAAGCCAGGGTGGCATATGAGACTACAGTAAGGGAAAACATTGACCCAGGTTTGCTTGAACCTGTGGGTGGAAATACATTTAAGGCCAGAATCTTTCCTATCCCAGCCAAAGGACACAAGAAAGTTATCATTGCCTTTGATGAAGCACTACGCTCGAATGGCCAGCAATTGACTTACCACTTTGCCTCACCCTGGAAGGAAAAGGTCTTTTATTATCGACAGCACATAAGGGAAAATGCAGCTTCCCCATCCCTTGACATCATCCACCCTAAGAATTTCACATGGGAAAAACTTGATAGAGTCTGGTCCACCACCATCATAGATAGAGTGTCAAAGGTTCCTTCCTTTGATGCGTATTTAGCATCGTCTGCCAACATCCAGCAAATAGAAGAAGGCCAAGGAGGCGAGACCTGGATATATGCCCAAGTCGGATTATCGAAGGAAACTAAGATGAGAAGCCTGCCAGAAAAAGTCATTTTGTACTGGGATTGTTCTCATTCTGCTCATACAAGAAATCTGGAAAGGGAACTTGAGTTGGTTCGAAGCCTTCTTCTTCAAGGAAAGGATAGGATCAAAAAACTAGAGCTGGTCGCCTTTGGAGCCACCATTCGCCAATCAATGGAAATCTCTCCCAATTCCGAAGAAACCATTGATCAGTTCATTCAAACCCTTAGAGAACTTCCTCTTGATGGAGGAACTCAATTTCAGCAACTCAATTTTGAGCGAAAAGGGGCACAAGAATATTGGTTGTTTAGCGATGGCATTTCTAGTTTGAGAGAAGCAAGCAAGCCCAGCCCCAATGCACCCGTTTATGCGTTCACTTCTTCTGCACAGTATGAAAATGCTTGGCTCAATCGACTCTGCCGAGTAGGAAAAGGCAAGAGAATCGACCTAACTCAGCAAAGCAACGAACAAGCCCTTGGAGCGGTCTTTCAGGCACATCTTCTGGTAGAAAGCATTTCTTGGAGTGGAAAGGATTTCTCAGAGGTATACCCGCTTCCCGGTACCATTTTGACTGATCGCTTGGTTTTGAAGGGAAAGCTTCATGACGATGAGGGCCAACTCAATGTCGTCATTTCTCAGGGAAATGGCACACCTCAGAAGCTATCCTTTACCTTCGATAAACTGAACATGAGTGCTGGTTCGGGTGCCTTGCAACGATCTTGGGCTGAGGAAAAACTCCAGCACTTACAAGAACATCCAAAGGAAAACGAAGAGAGTATACTGGACTTGGCTCAAACCTATAAACTGGTCAGTTCGACTACCTCGCTTCTGGTCCTAGATCGGCTGGAAGATTATTTGAAGTACGAAATAGTACCACCAAAAGAATTACAGAAAGCCTACTATGCCCAATTAGACAATGAACTCAAGGGTAAACAAGAGGCGAAACAAAAGCACTTAGATCAAGTCGCAGCAGACTTCCTAAAACGTAAAGTGTGGTGGGAGACTAGATTCGCTATTCCTAAAGACCCCTACAATCTGGGTCAAAGGGAGAAGGGAGAATTGGGTGATACTGCCATGCCTGCAGAGGTAGCAGCAGTTGAGAGTGAATCCGCTGCAGAGGAGGATAGGGAGGACATAAGTGAAGCACTGGCCGGACAGGTAGCCGGTGTAAACTCTTCAGCCAATTCTCAACATATCTACTTGATGGACAGTGTAGGAGAATTTAAGTCTGCCATCAACAACAAAGGGAAAATCAAGCTAGCCCTTCCCCAGAGAACGGCCGAATATGTCAAAAAAATAGATCAGACCCTTCCAGAAGAACAATTGGACGTCTACTTCAGCCTGAAAAAGGAATATGGTAAACTACCAGCTTTCTACCTGGATGTCGCTGATTATTTCTGGGATAAGGGGCAAAAGGAGATAGCCTTTCAAATTCTAAGTAATCTTGCCGAACTCGAAATTGCCAATCATGAAATGCAACGAATCGCTGCCCACAGATTCAATCAATGGTCCTATCTGGTGGAAGCGACTTTCCTTTTTCAAAAAGTATTAGCGGAAAGGCCCGAAGAACCTCAATCCTACCGTGATTTGGCCTTGACATACGAGAAATCAGGGGACATTCAACAAGCAGTTGATTATATCTATCAAGTGGTGGAACGTCCATGGGACACACGTTTCCCCCTCATCAATGTGTTAGCTGCTCATGAGATGAATGCCATCATCAATTCTCATCCTCAGAAAAAAGTAGACATTTCCTTGTTAGAAAAGCGGCTGCTTGCAGATATGCCATGTGATCTGCGCGTGGTGATCGATTGGGATGCTAATGGAGTGGACCTAGATTTATGGGTAACTGATCCAAGAGGGGAAAAATGCCTTTACTCACATAAGAAAACAGAAATTGGGGGAAGGATGTCCTCAGACTTTACGGGAGGATATGGCCCAGAGGAGTTTCTTCTTCGAAGAGCCATGAAAGGGGAGTATAAGGTCGAGGCCAATTATTATGGATCCAATACAGCTTCGCTCACGGGGCCCGCTACGCTTTTTGCCAAACTCATTCTGAATTACGGAACCCCAGAGGAAGAAATTCAGGAAATCACCCTTCGACTAGAGGATGTCAAAAAGGTCGTTCAGATTGGGACCTTTGAATTTGAATAAGGGAAGGCGAAAACAAATTAGCCTCCTAAGGCTTGCAACCTGGTACCCGCTGCTTTTAGCTCTTCTTCTTCTTTGGCAAAGCAGAAGCGGATAAGCTTGTGATCAGTTCCATCTTCGTAGAAAACAGAGGTAGGGATAGCTGCCACGCCTATTTTCTGGGTCAAAAAATTGGCAAACTCAGTATCCGGCAGATCCGATATTCCTTTGTAGGAGGCCATTTGGAAGTAGGTACCATTGCATGGCAACATATGAAAGGGAGTACCTGCCATGATCTCAGAGAAGACATCTCGTTTTCTTTGGTAAAATTCTCCTAATCCCCAGACTTGATCATCACATCTTTTCAGGTATTCGGCAATCCCGTATTGGAAGGGTGTACTGGTTGTAAAAGTAGTAAACTGATGCACCTTGCGAATTTCCTGTGTCAAGGCAGGGTTGGCTACCACATATCCTACCTTCCAACCGGTAACATGAAGGGTTTTACCGAAGGAAGCAAACACTACCGAGCGGTCAGCCAAGAAATCATCCCTTAGCATACTCAAATGCTGCTGCCCATCATAGACCATATGCTCATAGACCTCATCACTCAGTACGATCAAGTTATGACGCTGCAAGATTCCCTTCAACGCCACGATATCCGACCCATTCAGGATCGCTCCCGTTGGGTTATGCGGATAGTTGAGCATGATGTATTTGGTCTTAGGAGTAATCGCATCTTCTACCCTGTCCCAATCAATCGTGAAGCTAGGCGGTGCTAAGGGAATAGAAACTGCCTTGCCTCCAGCCAAGGAAATAGCGGGCCGATAGGCATCATAAGCAGGATCAAAAACGATCACTTCATCACCTGGATGAACTAAGGCCATCAAACTCGCCATGAGTCCTTCGGTAGCTCCTGTTACCACTGTGATTTCATTGTCAATATCCACATCACGCTGATACGCTCTCATGATCAATTTGCCTATCTCTTCTCTAAGGGAAGGCAAACCCGCCATGGGAGGATATTGATTCATTCCTTTTCTCATTCCTTCCTCTACCCATCTGATCAGGCGCGGGTCACAATCAAAACCGGGAAAGCCTTGGGATAGGTTGATGGCATCATGGTCCTGTGCCATTTTGGACATGATGGTAAAAATAGTCGTTCCGACATGGGGAAGTTTAGATGAGATCAGGCTCATAAAATCAAGGGTATTTCGCCCAAGTTAACAGGAATTGTCTGGGCCACAAAATGCTTCCGGAAGGGCACTCTTTACCATTTGTGCAAAAAAGGAAGGTTCTCTCGCACATTGATCTGACTTTTCAATTCTGTAGTATCCAAATATTGGTATTTTCCTGCGCTGGGTTTATATTGTACGATTAATAGCTTCAAAGCCATTTTTTGACCTTTACTCAGGTAAATTCCAGTATCAAAACCCTTAAGAACACCTAGATGATGACAATTTTTTCCCGCCTAAGCAAACTTACATGGATCGCGCTGGCCAGTTCTTTGTTGCTTCTAGCAACATCCTGTAAGCCAGATGGATTCATCAACAAGGTAAAATACGATGGAGAAAAGTATGTCAATACCTGCGAGACTTTCAAAGCAGATATTGAGCAACTAATTGCCAAGAACAATGAGCCTCTTGTTCTTAAGGTGAGTGAGTATGACAATACCGACTTTAGATACTTCTATCTGGAGCCAGGACAATTTGAGCAGGTTGGTGATAGCCTGATCTTCCGTCTTGCAAAAGATCTAAACTACAATACATACCTAGCCAAAAGAGTGGCCGTTCACGTGAACGCTTCTGCCAAGGCTCCTAATGAAATTGCACGATTTGGAGATGCTGAAGAAGTAAAGCTTGGAACGCTAGTCGTAGATGAAGCCTACTTCGCCGCCAACAAGAAGCCATACTTCTCTTATAAATTCCCGTTGAATGGCCAAAGCATTGCTGGAAAGCAAATCATGCTAACCTTCGCCATCGCCAAATACGACAAAAACGGAAACGTTAAGGAATATTTCTGTGAGTCTGATGCCAATCCCATTGGAACAGCTATGCCAGCATGTTGTACTGCCAAGCGCTGGGACAATACTCAATTGCAGACTGCAGCAGAACTACCCAAAATCAATGCTCAAGGACAGCAGTTCAAATACGAGAGCTTCACAGGGACCATTGATGTTCAGTTTGAGGAATCTTCTGCTAACATAGCTGATGACTCTACCTTCGACGCTAGTTTGATTCAATACTACGTCGACAAGTACAAAGGATTCGATTACGGTCTGGATCGAGTAGATATGACAGGTTATGCCTCTCCAGGTGGTAAAGAAAAATCAAACCAAAAGCTTTCCGAAGAAAGAGCTGAGTCTTTGAAAGAAGGTCTACAGACACTTAATGAAGGAATGGAAGGATTGGAAGTTACTGCTGTTGGTAAAGGAGAAGACTGGGAACGCGTCAAACTCCTAACAGAAATTTCCAGTCTAGATGAAGAACAACAAGCTGAGGTACTTGCGATTTGTAACGATACGACCTTGACAAACGACCAGAAAGAAGCTACTCTTCGTAATGTTGCCTTCTGGGAAACATTGGTTGAAGAAGTATTGGTGAAAGCAAGGCACACCTTCACGATCATGGACTTCGACTATGACGGAGCTACTCCTACCCTAAAGAGATACGTACAGCGCCACCCAGTTGCTTCCAGCAAAATGGAAGAAGCTGCAGCTAAGGTATTCGACCTAAAGCCTGCTGACATGGCATCTGATAAAAAAGCTGCTTTTGCTGAACTTGACAAAGTATTGACTGAGACGGCTTCCTCTAACCTCTATGCCCTAAGAGCTACTTACCATGTGGCTGATGAGGACTACAAAGCTGTAGTGGATGACTTGGAAAAAGCTACCAGATTCCGTGGGCCTGATGGCGAAAAATATGTACCCATGATCCTGGGTTACAAAGTGCTATTCGCTGATGAAATGGGTTACAAAGATCAGGTTGACCTTTACGATCAACTAGCAGCTAAATCTAAAGCCGATCCTGATAACCACACCCTTTCTACCAACAAAACCCTGATGATGGACAAAATCGGTTACCTTGATGGTGCCCTTAAGTCCTACGACTCTTTTGTTGGAGCAGAGCCTTCTGTAGACGAACTCTTGAATAGAGGGGTTACCAAGGCCAAATCTAACATGATCACGGCTGCAGAAGCTGATTTCAAAGCTGTACTTGCAAAAGAGCCTAACAATGGAAATGCCCTGTTCAACTTAGCTGCTCTTTCAGCTTACAGAGGTCTTACCTTCAAGACCATCGATTACCTAGACAAGGCAATCGCTGTTAATCCTGGTTTCCGTAGCATGGTGATGAACAATCCTGTATTTTCAGTTCTATCTGAAGACTCAAGGTTCGACAAGTACCGCGAGTAAGGGTAAATAATAACTCATCAAGAGACGTAGCATGCAGCAAGACATTCGCATGCTACGTCTCTTTTTTTCATCTTTGCCCCCATGAAAAAAATTGCCGTCAATACGCGCCTTTTACTGCCTGGAAGGGTAGAAGGAATCAGTAGGTTTACCTATGAGATTCTGAAAAGAATGGTGGAACGGCAAACTGATACAGAGTTCCATTTTTTCTTTGATCGCCCCTACGATCCTTCCTACATTTTTGGAGAAAATGTAGTTCCCCATATAGTCCCTCCCCAATCTAGACATCCGATTTTATGGTATCTTTGGTTTCATATTCAACTCCCTCGCCTAATAAAAAAGATCAAAGCAGATGTGGTCTTCTCTCCTGAATTCTACATCCCGATGGTCCCCAATGTACCTGTGGTATCCACCTTCCATGACCTGGCCTACGAACATTATCCTGAAGACCTCCCCCTTTGGGCAGCCAGATACCTAAAAAAATACTCTCCCCGCTATGCACATGCATCCGAAAAAGTTCTTACGGTATCTGAATTCAGCAAGCAAGATCTTCATGGCTTGTACGGCTTACCGAAGGACAACATACACGTGGTATACAATGGAGTCAGCGACCTATTCCAAGCCTTAGCGGAAGAAGAACAAAGAAAAGTAGAAAAAAAGTACACCCAAGGTGCTCCCTATTTTCATTTCGTAGGAACCCTTCACCCTAGAAAGAACATAGAAAGCTTACTCAAGGCCTTTGAGTGGATGAAGGAACAATCGGACTCAGATATAAAACTCTTATTGGTGGGCCGAAAGGGCTGGAAATACCAGTCAGCTCTGGATGTATATGAAAACATGAAGCACAAAGAAGATGTGGTATTCTCAGGCTTTGTGGAAGATGAGGAACTCAGCAGAATCTATGCAGCATCTACAGCCCTTGTTTATGTACCCAATCTCGAAGGCTTTGGCATACCCGTTTTAGAGGCCCTAAAAAGTGGGACAGCCGTTATCTGTAGCAATAATTCTTCCTTGCCTGAAGTGGTTGGAGAAGGGGGAATTCAAGTAGCTCCCGATGATATTCGAGCTATCGGCCAAGCGATGCTCAAACTACATACAGATGAAAAATTTCGCCAAGATCTTATCCGTAAAGGTCAGCATCAGTTGACACTATTCTCATGGGATAAAACCTATGAAAAGGTCTGGGCACAGCTAAAGGAGTTGCTGTAAGTAGATTTAGTCTTAGAGGACCAAATTTTCTTATTCCTGCCCCTTGTTTCTATCTTCTTGATCTTTTTGTTCGGATCGGTAATAAGTAGCAGAACGGCTGAATTGAGCCCCTTCTACTAGAATTTCATTCGCCTCTTTGATGACATTATCTAGTTTTCTGGCCGATTTCAAGAGTAAGTCTACATATTCCACATCCCTGAATTCAGGCTTCTTCTCCAGAAAACTAGCGAGTGCCAAGATATTACAAAGAGGTCCACGGATTTCATGGGAATTTAGATCCAAAAAGCGGTCAATGGTCTGATAATGTCTGACAAAGGCCTTCTTTAATCTTTCAATTTTTTTCAAACGAATATTGACCACTTTGATGAGCATCTCATTATGGAAGGGCTTGATCAAATAGTCATCGGCTCCCATGTTCATGCCGAGACGATGATCGCGTTGGGTAGGTTTGGCGGTCAAGAAAATAAAAGGAACCAAATCGAGATCTGGATTATTACGGATTTCTCGGATAACATCATAGCCATCCATAACGGGCATCATGATATCGCATAAGATCACATCAGGCTTTTCATGAACAGCCTTTTGTATTCCTACGCTACCATTTTCAGCCGTAATCACCTGAAATTCGTTCAACTCTAGGACGTCTCGAATGGTTTCACGAAGAGCAAGCTCATTTTCAATCACCAGGATTCGGTATTGCTTGTCATTCTCCATAGGTAAAGCTTATCAGGCCTCATTTCTGGAAGCCGGTAATTTGATAGTAAATGTAGATCCTTTGTGTAATTCAGATTTAAAACTGATTTCTCCTTGATTGGCCTCAACAAATTCCTTTGCAATGGCCAATCCCAATCCGGTACCCTTAATTTCCGACACATTCCTGGCCCTGAACCAAGATTCAAATAGCGATTCCTTATCTTCTTCCGGGATACCTATTCCAAAATCTCTTATGTGTATATATGTATGTTTGCTACAATACTTGATGTGCACCTGAGGGGGCGAACAAGCTGGCGAATACTTGACTGCATTGTTGATCAGGTTCATCAAGGCATGAGTAATCAATCGCTTATCTACCTGTACATAATAAGGGTTGCCCTCCATAAAAAACTCGGTCGCATCTAAAATTGGCTGTCCTTCGTACTCACTCTTGAAAATATCGACCACCAGTGCATGTAGATTGACTGGCTCAAACTGAGCCTCTACTTTTCCAGCATCTATTTTTCCCATTTCCATGATATCTCCCATCAGGTGGGTCAAATGGTCAACTTCTCCTTTCAACCTATCTACAATGGTCCTATACTTCAGCTGAACTCGTTCGTCTGACACTCTTCCCAACATTGCTTCCATCAACTCTACATTCGACAACATGATGGTCAGTGGGGTCCGAAACTGATGTGAGGCCATAGATACAAAGCGCGATCTCAACTCATTCAATTCTCTTTCTTGCTGAAGGGCCCTTTCCATTTGCGCCTCTGCTTGCTTGTGAGTGGTGATATCTCGGGTCGAGGCCTGATACTGAAGGATATTTCCAGCATGGTCTCGTTTGACTCGAATGTGACTTTCCATCCAAACAAACTCTCCATTCTTTTTCAACAAGCGTGCTGCAACCTTTACATCGTCTCCCTTTTCAAAGCCTGCCAAACAAGTAGTTACCACACGTACCAGATCATCGGGATGAAAGAGATTCTCGTAAGAAATAGGCTTAAACTCCTCTCTTTCGTAGCCTAAAATGTCCCTAACAGAGAGAGAGATGTATTCAAATTCTCCATTGGGGCCATGAACTGTAATCAGGTCAGTAATATTATCTGAGATCAACCTCAACCTTCTTTCACTTGCTCGCAACTCCATGGTCCTTTCATCCACCTTTCTTTCAAGCGCCTCGTTGAGTTGTCGTATTTCTTCTTCTTTTGCTTTCTGAGAGGTAATGTCTTGCATTACACCCACGATTTTCGTCGGGGTTCCCTGTCTATTGTATCTGATTTCGCCTCGGGAATTGACATGTTTGATGACATTTCCAGGAAGCAGCAAGCGAAAAGTCTCAGAAAATTTATCAATCAGGGTTGCAGGACTTGTATTTAGAATGGACACCTTTTCCATCAGAAATTGTAGGTCATCTGGATGGATCAAGGTAGATACAGATTCAATGGTGGGGTCAAATGCAATGGGGGTTACCTCAAAAATCAGCGCCATTCCTGGTGTCCAGGTCATTTTATTGTCTACGAGTTCCCATTCAAAGGCTCCTAGTTTTGCCAGTTCTTCTGCTTGACTCAGGATGGTGTGATTGCTCTGGATTTCCTTTTCATTAGCCTCTATTTGTTTTTGCTGCTCGTAGGACTCTAGTGCACGCTCAAGAGCTGGCGCCAATCTGGCTAGATGATCCTTCAGGATATAATCCGTAGCCCCTGCCTGTAATAAGCCTACAGCAGATTCTCCATCTATAGCACCCGACACCAGTAAAATGGGAACGTTTATTACATTCTCCCTAAGGGTAAGAATAGCTTCTAATGCAGTATAATCCAGCAGTTCATAATCTGCCAGAACAAGGTCATATACAAAATCCTGGATCGCCGCTTCAAATTCTCGCTTGTTAGAAACTATGGTATAATCCGCAAGGATCCCCTCAGCACTTAAGACGTGCTGGATCAATTGTGCGTCTACCAGATTATCCTCCAGGTATAAAATCCTTAGGCTCATAGATGGGGGGCGTATTGGATGATATTTTAATTTACTAAAATTATCATCGCAGTTGAATATCTAAAACTTAAACATGTAAGGTTTCGAATGATTTTTGGTCAAAGCCCTTTTCCACCTCTCTCCCCCTACTTTCTCATTCCTACATCAAATTCGCTCAATCCTTTTTGTGGCCAAAAAAACTACCCTTAGATGGACATAAGTTCGATCTACCTTTCAATTCTCACATGAAGTATTTGGCGCATTTTCTTAGGAAATAAATTTCCGAGAAGTGTAAGGATCGTAGGGGAATTCGTTTTTGCTAAAGAGCCTTCAGGTAAGAGAAGAAGAAAAACTATCCATTTTCTATAAATCTATTTCGAATACACGAAATGATCTGGGCTTGTCTTGCTTCCTTCTTCAAATCTAAAGAGATTACACACGTATCAATTGGAAATATGCACGCAAGGTCATATTCCGCCCCAAGAACCCAACACAGCCCGTTGAAATCGGTATAATCTAGCATAACACACGATTTTCGTGGATTTGTTCCACTAATACCCGAATCTATGAAGCATGTATTACCCCTGATTTTTATCGTAAGTATCCTTGGCTTCTCCTGTAGACCCACTAAGAGAGCCTTTGAAAAAGGTGATTATGAAGTGGCTATTCGCAATTCAGTCGATAGGCTACGATCCAGCCCTAATAACAAAAAGTCCCGCGAAACCTTGGCCAAGGCTTATCCCGCCTTCAAAGATTATATGGAAGAGCAGGTGGTCAATGCCAAAATGAATGGTGATATGTTCAAGTGGGAAGCTATTACGCCTATTTATCGCTTGATGAACAGCGTCTATGACGAGATCAGAAAGTCCCCTGCCGCTATGGAGGTAATCCCCAACCCGACCAATTACAGAAGAGAATTGGCTGAGGCAAACCGAAATGCTGCAGAAGCCCGATATGCTATGGGATCAAACCTGATGTCTCAGGCGCGTAACGGAAACAAAGAAAGAGCCAGAGAAGCATATGACCACTTTATTAGAGCTACTGACTTTGTCCCTCAATACAAAAACACCCGTAACTTGATTGAAGAGGCAAGAAACCTTGGTACCATCTTCGTAAAAATGGACCCTATCCCAATGCACTCGCGTGCACTTTCTCTAACAAGTGAGTTTTTTGAAAATCAGATCCTTGAGTATGTTGCCAATACCACATTGAGCCCCTTTGTGAGATTTTATTCGGCAAAAGATACCTACCAGCCTCCATATGGTCCTGACCATGTCGTTCAGATGGTATTCGATGACTTCGTTGTAGGCCAGGCTTATGTAAAGGAAACGGTTAGAGATCGCTTGCAAGATTCTGTCGTCGTAGATGAAGTACGTGTCAATGATTCTACGGTAAAAGATGTGTATGGAACGGTTCGTGCGGAGGTTACCTCATTTAGAAAAGAAATTTCTTCAACCGGATTGCTTGATTTTCGTATTATTGATGCGAGAAACGGATCTTTGATTACCCAGAAGAAATTCCCTGGAACCTTTATTTGGATAGATCAGTGGGGATGGTACACTGGAGATGAGCGCGCCCTTCGTCCTGAGGACAGAGAAGCTTGTGCCAAAAGACGTGAGTCGCCCAATCCTCCACCACAAACGCTCTTTATAGAATTTACCAAACCCATATTCAACCAGGTGACGGGCTTTACCAGAAACTTCTACAGCGGAGTGTAAGACAATACATAGTATAAAGATAAAAGTGCCTGAATGCGTTGTTTGGTCAGATGATTCTGACTAGACAGCGCAGCTTTTTTGAAGCGATCTCAAAGAAAAGGATGGAAGAGGAACTCTTTATCACACACCTATTCACAAGCTACCAGGAGAATGTGCATTTCTTGTGGATAGATTGGGGAAAAGCTGAAGGCAAAAAGCTGTTTATCCACAATGAGATTTGGCCTTTTTTACCGAAAATCCCAACTTTACGCCGCAATTGAAGTTTTAAAAGCAATTAATTCAAATTAATCCATGTTGTTACCCATAATCAGTTTTGGACATAACGGACTTAGAGAGGAGACAAAAGATATTACGGCTGATTATCCCAATCTTAAGGAATTGATTGCCAACATGTTTGAGACGATGTACCACGCCAATGGTGTGGGTCTAGCTGCTCCCCAAGTCAACATACCCATTCGTTTGTTTGTGGTGGATGCCAGTCCACTAGATCCCATTGGAGATGAGGTTCTCGAAGGATTCAAAAAAGTTTTTATCAACCCCCTGAAACTCACCGAACAAGGAGAAGAATGGCCGTATGAGGAAGGCTGCTTAAGCATCCCTGATATTCGTGAGGATGTTTGGAGGCCAGAATCTATTCGCCTAAAGTATATGGACGAAAACTTCGAAGAACACATTGAAATCTTCCATGGAATGCAGGCCAGAGTGATCCAACACGAATATGATCACTTAGAAGGGGTTTTGTTTACGGATTATCTATCTGGCTTAAGAAAAAGAGTGATAAAATCACGACTTAACAAAATTTCGAAAGGTCAGGTAAATACGGAATATCCAATGAAATTCCCTCGTAAATAATCCTGTCCCCTTCTGTGGATAAGTTTTACACAATCACATAGCTTTTAGTGGATTTAACATTTTTACAACGAAAATGGATGTTCGTCAAAATATCCGTAAACGATTTCGTAAAAATGAGCGCCTTTTTGAAAAAAATTAAATTATTCCCACTTCTTTCTTGCGTTAATGAATTATAAATACTAATTTTGTTGTCACTTTAGGTTTAGTATGTCTTCCAATATTTAATTATTTATGACTTCGCAAGAATTACAGGCAAAGGTCTTAGCGACCAAGCTTTTCCTTGATCGTGAAATCGTGCGCAATAAGAAAGGGGAATCTTCCTCTCTTTCTTTTAGAGAAATCGGTGTTAGAATGGATATGATCCATGAAGCCGAACGTGTTGGGGTTCGCAACTTAGGAGAAAGAGAAAATCGCAAGCTGACTCGTATGATTCGTCAACTCGAAGAAATAACCAGCGTTTCTCTTAATTAATTGAAACAACATGGCTTACGAAAAAAGAGGGAGGTAAAACCTTCCTTTTTTTATGCCCAATTTTTTCCAATCTCCGCAATTCTTCCAAACTCCTTTCTCAATCCTGCTTTTGTAGGCTATTTATTTGGCCCTTAGGACTTATGTAGATAAATTGCTCATGTAATTGAAACATGCATAATATGATGTTGCTAAGTTCAGGTGTAGCGAGTTATTTACCACTCATAATTCTTATTCTGGTAGCAGCCGGAGTAGGATGGCTGCTGGCTAATTTATCTCGCTGGATGGGACCTCTTCGCCCGAATCGCAAAAAAGAGGGTGCCTACGAAAGTGGAATGGATCCTGTAGGATCTGCCAGAGAGAGATTCTCGGTAAAGTTCTACCTAGTAGCCATGCTTTTTATCTTATTCGATATTGAGGTGGTTTTCATGTATCCCTGGGCAGTTCAATACAAACAACTTCTGCTGGAATACGGAGCTTTCCCTTTGATTGAAATGATGGTCTTCGTTTCCATCCTTTTTGTTGGGTACATCTATGTTTATAAAAAGGGAGGCTTGAATTGGGGTTAAACCAACAATTTCATTCAAGTCTGGTTATAGAATCCAAGGAACGCATAATATAAGGAAAAAGGAATATGGGGATTGAAAAAGCACTTGCCAAGCAAGGCTACCTACTCTCATCAGTCGACTTTCTGACCAACTGGGCCAGGTCAAATTCTGTTTGGCCAATGCCAATGGGACTAGCTTGTTGTGCCATTGAGATGATGGCCATGGCAGGACCACAGTATGATGTATCTCGCTTTGGTTCGGAAGTATTTAGGTTCTCTCCTCGTCAGGCGGACCTCATGATTGTTGCAGGATGGACTACCTTCAAGATGTCTCATGCGATCAAGCGTATCTGGGATCAGATGCCAGACCCAAAATGGTGTATCGCCATGGGTGCATGTGCCTCTTCAGGGGGTATGCACCGTGTGTATGGTGTGGTTCAAGGAGTAGATAACTTCCTTCCTGTAGATGTTTACATTCCAGGTTGCCCGCCAAGGCCGGAGACCGTTATACACGCCCTTCAAACCATTCAGGAAAAAATCAGAACGGAGCACTCAGTCCTTCAAGACTAGAGCTAAAAAGAATATTCTTGGTTACTACCCTCTCATACTCACAGTATTAGAGGGTATTTTCATGCACATTCTGTACCTTTTCGATGACTTGGAAAATCCTGAATTCTTCCTAATTTGAGGCATAATTGCATACACAACATATGGACATTCTCAACATAGTCTTTACCCTTCTCATGCTTGTCATGCTACAAGCAGTACTCGGATTCGACAATCTCTTGTACATTTCACTGGAATCACGAAAAGCCCCCGAAGACAGACAAGCCTTTGTGCGACAACTCGGTATAGGGATCGCTATTCTTCTTAGAATTGTCCTGCTATTTTTTGTGGTATCTATCATAGATGCCTTTGAAGAACCTTTCTTCACCACCAAAGAGGGAGGATATGTAGAAATGGCCATTAACCTAGAATCAGTCATTACCCTGCTAGGTGGCGCCTTTATTGTATATACGGCCATTAAGGAAATTTGGCATATGATCGCCTTGGAAGAGCACGATCATGTAGAAGCCAAGGAAGTAAAACCAGAAGGTCAGGTGATTGCCATGATTGTTTTGATGAACTTGGTCTTCTCTTTTGACTCCATTCTCTCCGCAATGGCCCTGACCGACAACTTCTATATCATGGCTACCGCAATTATCATCGGTGGTGTATTGATGATCTGGCTGTCGGACAGAATTTCTGCCTTCCTCGCCAAAAATAGAATGTATGAAGTCTTAGGTCTTTTCATTCTCTTCTTGGTTGGGATCATGCTCATTTCAGAAGGAGGACACAAAGCCCATATGCACTTCTTCGGTTACGAGGTAACAGCTATGAGCAAGACAACCTTTTATTTCGTCTTAGTCATCCTTGTCATTACGGATGTTGTACAGTCTCGATACCAACGTAAACTTGTTTCAGAAAAGGAACAAATCACCACTTCGGATCACTAGACACCCTTGACAAAAAGTTATTTGACCATATGGGTCATAAAAAAAGGCTGCCTTTCTCAGGCGGCCTTTTCTTTTTTCAGCAGCTTAATTTACTGCAAATTCGTATCTACATCAGCTTCAAGGATAAGTTCAAGGATTCCCAAGACCACATTTTCATTTTCTCTTTCAAGCAAGATTTCCAATTCAAAGAAAAGGCGTTCTCCTTCCTGAGTCCCGAGTAAACTAGCATCCGCTTGTTGTTTGCCTAATTGCCTGAGGATACGTTGCATTTCTGGATCTTCTTGACTCAAGCTCAGTAGGTCAAATCCTGAAGGCCTCACTCTTGCGGAAAGGAAAAGTTGGTCAATAGATTCCTTCATCCTCTCCTGTCTCTTTCCCATATCAATGAAGGTTGTTTCGCGCTCTCTTTCTGTCGAAAAGGCTAGAATAGAGCTACCATCTTGGGGATCATGTTTGCTTCCAAATATGTTCTGCTCAAATACATCAAGTAATTGGAAGAGGGAGTCATTTCCTTGAATGAGGTTCTTATCGGCCATATTCACGATAAGCGCCTCAAGGGCCATTTCATCCTCAAAGGGTAGAAAAGCTCCTCCAGCCAAAGCTACCTTCCGCTTAGTACGCTGAACTTCTACCTTGTTGAAATTGTCGTCATACTCGTAGGTAATGACCGTATCCATCGCACTGATTGTATCCTTGATCTGCAGGTAAAAATTCCCTTCCCAAAAACTCAAGAACTCTTGAATAGCTTCCCTATCTGATGGGGGAATAACAGACCTCAGAAAGGCAGGCTCAATGGCCAATCCCAGTTCTAAAGGAAGCTCGGAGTCTTGGTGAGAAAGTACGTCCGGCCCTTCCAAGAGGACCAAAGGCTTATTTCTTGGCGTGAGAATCAATTCTACCTCAAGTCCTCCATCTTCAAAACTAGCTGAAAATTCTGCTGGTGCATACAAAGAATCACTTAAGCCCATACTAGACGGCGCAAACAAGGCTGTAATTTCACCTTCCCCCTTCCTCGCTTTTTCAAATAATTCGGTAGTCCACTTATCCTTTTCCTTGAGGAAGAATAAGTTGGCAAGATGATTATACAACTGATTTTCATCTCCATTTCCCGCTAACAAAACCACTTCCTCATTCCAAGCCAACATGGCTCTTCTTTCAGCTAAGTAGGCATAACGAAGACTATCGTTCTGTTGAAAATCGATTTTCCAACGATCCCTCAAATAGGCTTCAAATTTATCTCGATCGTCAAGAATTACATGGAGCACTCTTACATTTTGACGGGGATAGGTACAGATCATGGGGGCGATCAACAAATCGAGGCCATTGTCATTTCCTTCACGATTCATGAGGTTAATCCCCTTCTCTTCTTTGAAGCGTTTGAATAGGGCATTTAAGCGGCCTCCATTTCCTATTTTCTCGGAAGCCAGAATACGTGCAAATTTCCCTGTATGTACGGTAGCGGCGACCCCCACATCCTTGCTGATGTAAGCAGCAAAGCGATCGCCTTTTCCGCTTCTTATATACCAAATTACTCCCCCCGCCAATAGCAGAAGGAGTAATATGGTCCAAAAAACTCGTTTCATCTATTTTATTCGTTCCCTTTGTCTTCTTCGATCTCCATGTCTGTCTCCTCTTCATCTGGTACCATCTCTATTTCCTGTATGCGATTGCGACGACGCTTGGAGGTTTCAAGATAAATATCGTTGACAACTTGTGCGATCTGCCATACAGCATTTTGACTTTCATCCTTCATGCTGACTACCATCTTAGAGGCATATGGATCTTTACGACTAGAGCCTACTAACCACATCTCGTCCATCTTATCTCCTAACATAGACAATATCTTTTGTGGCTGCTCGCCCTTGATGCTTCTGTCATCTATTCCTTTGATGGAAGCAAGAACCTTGTCCATGTCTGTATACAAAACGGCATTGTTCTTCTTCATGGCCTTCCTATGAGCTTTAGCAAGTCTTTGGTTGCCAAGATAGCCGCCTGTTGTCAATTTATTTTTGATTAGGTCATCATTATTGGACACAAAAACAATTCCATCTTGCATAGCTACAAATAAGTCCATACCCGTATTTTCGGCAATCATAGGGCTTGTCAAATAGCTTCCCTGACTCACGAAGATGGGGTCTGGATTACGCCTACTCGAACCAGGAATTTTTGTGAGGGCCTTCATGATCTTATTCATATCCTCCTCATTTTTGGTGGACATCATAAAGGTAAATTCTGGGGCTGGCACCTTACGGGTTTTGATGATTTCTTCTCTTTCAAAGGTAGAATCATTGTACTGGTAAGTGGTGTACTCTCTTTCGTAGCTTTTGATTCCTGTAAAAGCGACCATCATATCACCTGGGATTAAGTCAGCCAATGCATCTTCGTCGATAAAAATATCAAGGATGTCAAATCCAGAAGAAGCCAGACCACCGGGGATATTGGGAATAGAATCAATGATGGGTGTTACCATTTCTCTGTAGGTCTTCACCGCATTGTAGGAATTAAAAGCGAAGGAATAATACCCTAATAGGTCATCCTGAGCCACATACTTACTGAATCTCTTGTTGATCTTAGCCTTTTTGATAATGGACTCTGAGATTTCCCTAATCTTCGCATTTGGTTCCTGATCAATGTCAAATTCAATAGCTCCATCATTGGCGCTCAAAGAGGCAGTCAGGTAATTGTTATAGTAGAATTCTTCCATTTGGCTGTAAAGGGTAGACAGCATAGGATTTCTTCTAAATTCCTCTTGCATCCCTCCCATCGCAATTTCGGAGTTCATGAACAGACGAATCTCTCCCTTGTTGGCAGAAAGTCTGTTAAAGGTAGGATTCGCCTTGATACTCTGGGTACCATTAAGGCCCATGACGGAAGAGAGTTTCTTTTCAAGTGCAATTCCTTTTAGGCGATCAATTTCATCATAGCGTTCGTAATAGTTTTCGAACTGATCTGGCAGATCGGGATCCTTTACAAAATTACCATCGATGAAAAGTGCGTACTTCTCCGTAAAACCGCTAAGAGATTTGATTTTGGTCAAGCCTCCTTCACCATATTCACGGACATCTTTCATGGTCCAGAAGTTATCGGTGGTCTCTACTTTCCATCCGTCTCCCATTTCTTGGGCGAAGCCTTTAAACTTTTCCACGTCATTAATAGGGACAAGAAGCCCGAAGTACATGAGGTTATCTCCTGTACCTAGGAAAAAGGCGAGTTTCTCTCTTGTCTCAATCCCATAGTTTTTAGGATTTTTAATCAGCTTGGGGGCACCTTTCAGGAATTCTACCATCATAGGCATTCTTCCCAGGCTATCCAGATCTACTTTGGCTGCTAGTTCGTCAATGTTGAATTCTACTACTATGTCAGCATCATTCGGTACATGATTTAGCAGGTTTTGAGCAGATAGGAAACTAAAGGTTGTGATGGCAAACAGAAGCACTGCAATTGTCTGTTTTAGCCATACAAAGGTTGTGTGTAACATGTGAAACATCTATTGTAATGTAATGGTATTAGCCATGGGAATTTTGGAATCTATCAGTTCCTTCACAGAGGCATGAAACATCATAGCCTTGCGATTTTTTGAGACAACGGCCCTGTCGTTGGATACAGACTGAATGGGTTGCTCAAAGCGGTAAATTGCCCTGTATTCACCCGATTCGAAGATTTGTCGATCATCCATCTTCACCTTTTGATAATCAGGTACTCTATCCCTATCAGGACCTGTTCGAACAAATTTCCGGCCACTCATTTGATAATGATCAAATGGTGTAAACCTGTAGGGCATATTTCTTTTCTCAATACTACTCTTCGCTACCTGATTTAAGGCCTTATTCAAGGCTGGGATATTCTGAAAATCCCCTTCAACTGTATAAATGAAGTTATCTGAGTCTAGGGAAATCTTGACATTAGAAATACCTGACATGGCATTCAAATCCTTCTTCAGCTGGTAAAACTCTTGGTTGATATCCGATTTAGAGGGAACTTTGTAGCCATTGACCGTTTCTAGTTTCATCACGGAATTGAGTTTGCCTTTGCTTTGGCTTCCGTTGAAGGTAATGGCGATATGCCCGGAGCCGTCTGAATTGAGGGTCAATTCCTCGATCAATTCAAAACATCCAGTACAGCTAACTCCTACTAACAGAATGAGAATCAGGTAGGAAAATCGTTTCATAAGGTTGGCAACAGTTGTGTGTCTTGTCAGTAGACAAACATACGGGAAAAATAAAGTTCAGTTTTCCGCATGCTGAAATTATAACGATTTCTTTATGTGGAATGATATAATCCTACCCATTGCTCTGGCTTATTCCTCCACTTCGATCTCCATGGTCAGGAAATCCAAGGAGTCTTTTCTGATGTAATCAAATAGACGCGTCCTTTTCCCTCCCTTTTGGATAAACTCTATATCCGCCTCAGATAGCTCTGGCATGGTGCGGGTATACCCAATCCGAAATCCCGAGAGGGTGGTTTCTGCAAAATAGTAATCCTCTCCCTCGTGCTTGAAGTTCATTTTATTTGACTTGGAGAATTTCCCAGGAACGGCCACGAGAATATGCCCATCTGTATACACCAGTAGATAGGGCAATTTCAATTGTTCCAATAAGGAAGCATAAAGCACGACCTTCCCACTACAATCGCTCTTTCCTCGCATGAGGACCTCATTCGGTTTAAAAAAGATCTCGTATTTGTTGATGTCTTCATAATCGATCTCCCGAGAGACAAAATCCAGTGTCCGTTGGTATTTCTGCTCATTGCTGAGGTTGTCAGGCAGAAGATTTTCTAAAAAAGCCTCTAGACTAGGTTCGCCCGCAGGAGAAACAACCGCAGAGTGATTTGCGATAGAATAGCGTTTCCCTTCATTTTCGTAGACAAAAAGCGCTGGCCCATCATAAATCGACTTACGGGTATAGAAATCCTTCAGCTGATCAATACTAAGGGAATAGCTCAACTTGCCGTAATGGACAGAAAGGGTGGAGTCTTTGTTGATGTTGAGAAAGCGTGCCGGAAACCTAAATAGCAAGCGATTTTTGTTACGGCTTTTATATGGGCCCAATGCCATGTGGTTATCCTCTATCTTCCCATATTCAATTTGAGTGGTATCTGAGCACAACTTCCAGAGATGAGTCTTGTCCCAAGGTTCTTCCAAGCTAAAATAGGCAAAGGAGCTTTTGGGATCAAAAACCAGGAAGTCGGCAATGTCCCCAAAGACCTGCCCTTCAAAATCCTCATTGACAAAATTGGGCAAGGAAAGATAACCCATGATGGTCTTAGCTAGTACAGGTACTTCCTGCTTCTTCACTTTTTTGGGGGCCTTTTCTTCACAGGAAACGAGGAATACGCATAGACATAGCCATGCGACCAATTTCCCTATATGTTCAATACGGATCTCCTTCAAACTCATGTCGTTCAGTCCTAGTTCAACTCCTTCTTCCGATGAAATATCTCAAACCTAACAAAAATAGTGTGGATGCTAAAATGATGATAATCAACCAAAAGGTTCTGTTGGTTGGATGACTAAGGGGCGCAACATCCCCCATTAGTACAAAACTTCCCCAAAAATATGGATGGTTTTTGTCTTGCCCTGATAAATAGTCTTTTTTGGCCTGCTTCAGAGCATCATCTTTGGATAATCCCTCCTTTAGGTATTGCAAAAAGGCTGTCGCCAAAAGGGCGCTTGCCTCATCATCCACCGACCAATGTGTCATGGCAACAGATCTACTCCCTGCTTCCATAAAGTTTCTGCCCAAGCTCATGACACCTTCTCCTGCCTGATAATACCCCACCCCACTTTGGCAGGCGGAAAGCAAGGTCAAATCAGCCTGAAGATTCAATGTAGGCACTTCGTAGGCGTAGAGAATTTCTCCCTGAGCGATTTGCTTTCCTTCTTGAGCAAAGGCTAAACCAGAATAGGCTGGAAAAGTATCATTGACAAAGGCATGTAAGGCCATGTGAATAATATTGGCCCCTTGGTACACTTTTAGGAAGGAGGCTTTGTCCCCATCTGGTCCTATCAGACTTTCTCCTCCAAAAATCCTAGCTCCCCTTTCTACCTCTTCTTTGTTGTATACCAGTGGTGAAAAACTACCTCTAAAGGTACTGCCCCTCGTCAGGGAAGGAGGGAATTCATGGGCATAAGCAGGCGCAATCCCCAGGTAAGTCAGTTTCTTACCTGGCTGGGTAGTCGCAACAGGAATATCGAGGGCATAATCATATGAGATCGAAGCATGATTCACCAACCAATCAAAAGCATCATAATCCTCTTCCTCTTTCGGCTTGCTGATCAGTAAACATTCAAAGGGAATACTTGTCAGTAAACCATCGGGAATTATTTTCAGCCTCGTCCAATTTTGATACATAGGTTCCAACAGCCTGAATACACCATAGGCATACTTCCCAAATTCCTTCTTTCCATCCTTCCTGAAGGCATACTCCTGCACCCATTGAGGATCTCGGAGCCTTTTGAGGAAAGGTTTAATGCTTTTCTCTACCTTCTCAGGATCGCCCAATTCAAAACACTGGATACCATCTTGGGTCAAAACAAAAGCCAACACTTGATTTCCCCCCCAGAAAAACTCCCATATAGCTTCCTCTGGACGGATTCGATGTTGAATGGATTTCAGGTCAAGGCTGGTAGCTTGATAGCTTTGCATAAGCTGGGGGTACATTTCATCCAAGCTCTCCCTTGACTTTCGCATCTCATCCTGAAGGTGAAACAACTCTGTCTGCAAGCTGGCAAGCAGACTATCTGGAGGGTTTTCCGTTAACCGTTGCTTCAGCTTACCTATTTTCAGTCCGAGGCTTACCTCTTTGTTTCTAAGGGAATCGGGAATATCTACCTGATTTCGAATGTGTAATTCCCTCAATTGTTCCTTTAAGCTAAAGGCTTTTTGAGTCCACACCATTTGGTAAGTTCTTTCCTTCCAAATGGGTTCCTGAGTCTGCCTATATAACTCAAGGCTCACCTCTATTCCCTCCTCTAATGCTTGTTGTACCTCTTCTCCCCAAAAGTATTTCGCGTTAGTAGAGCTGAGGTTGGACCTTAAGGTATCCATGAGTCCCAGGGCAAAATCGAAAGTATGATAGGCGAGTTCATCTTTTGATTGGGCACGATAATTTCTGGCCTTCTCTAACAGACACTCAAAGACATAACGACCATTCCCTAAGGAGGGCGAACGGGGCAATTCGTCTGGATGAATCGGATCAAAGTTCCAAATCAAACGAGTCAATGACCGCTGGAAATACTGATTAGCAGAATCGGGTTGGGTTATTTGGCTGTATGCTTTGCCCTTTAGTAAGTTAAGCACCCCCCAAAAGGTGTTCAGCTTTTTGGCGGTGGTATAGTATACTTCAGCAGAGTCGAGTAAGGCAATGGCTTCTTCAGCTTGGCCAGAAGCCAACCTTATCTCAGCCAGGCTACGGAAAGCACGACCCTTATCAAACTTCCTGATTTTTTTCTTGGCTAGAACTTCTTGTAAGAGTTGTTCGGCTTTCTGGTACTCTTCAAAGTACACGAGTGTAATTGAGTAACTCAGTTGATTTCTGATGGTCTCCTTGGCAGATGTTTGAAGGGCAGGCTCCAGCGCTGCCTCAAAGGCATGAAGGCTATGTTCCTTTTGTTCAGAAAGAAAATAGGCCTTTCCAAGGTTGGCATATACGATTCTCTTCAGGCTATTGTAATAGTAGGCATCTTCCGGATTAGAGAGGGAATCGATCAGGGGTAGTGCATATTGATAATAAGAAATGCCAGCCTCATAATCGTTCATTTGAACCGTGATTACGCCCAAATTGATGAGCGCGTCTAGCAGAAGATCTCCATTCTCTTCAGAAAAATCCTTGTTGATTCGATTAGATGCTGCGCGATAGTACTGGAAAGCATCGTAGGTATTTCCCAAGATTCTTTCAGCATTCCCCAAGATCAGCATAATGTCTACGACATGGGGATGATCACTCCTTAATAAAGGCCTGATTTCTTCTTCAAACTGGCTGAATTCCCCTCTTTTCCCCAAGGCCTCATAAGAATACCCAATCAAATAATGAGCATCTATAAGCAGTTCGGCATTTTCTGTTGATTTTCCTTGCGCACGTAGGGCCAAGCCGATTTTGAGTGCTTCTTCATATTCACCTACATCAAGTAATGAATCAGCATATTGAAAGTTTTGCTGAGCTGGTAGAGCCAGAGAATTGACCATCAAACATGCTAGTAGGATCAGATAAGGTTTCATGAAAGGGACCAATATAAAAGCAGACCTTAGGTATAGGTCTGCTTAATTTACGACTAAATATCTCATTCCTCTATAGGCTACTGGGAAGCCTCATGAGGATCAAGCCCTTTTTACAACGTGTCATTCTTACCTTTTCTCCTGATGGCAACTCGAATTGAGCAAGACGGCCACTCCAGTTTTCGCCACAAGACCATAGGTTAGGGTTCTTTGCTTTGACTACCTTTCTGTTCAGGTTCCTGTATCTGCCGTTTTTCAACTTTAAGGTCATTCCCCTGACGGTAGTTTTGCCATCTTTTTTGTCTACCAGTAGAAAAAGCGTACTGCCTTTTTTCTTGTCCACCTTCACTACATTTCTACCTTGTTTGAGTTGCGAGACTCTTATCCTCGTTATACTAGCAGGACTTCCTGAACCTGTTGTAAAACTATTGCTACCGATGGTATGGCCTGAACCCGGGTTGCCCATACAGATGATCTCTTTGTTACAAGCTTTTCTAGAAACAAAGATCCGAGAACGCCCCCGAATTTCTTCATAGGAGGGATTGGCTGCGATGGTCCCACTTCCCCCTCCCTGTTGGTTAAAATTCTTGACTTCGACCCTGATTTCGTCAAATTTTCCTACGGAAGTAGGTGCCACGCCTGTAATTGTAAATTCCAAGGTATACAGACTGGCTGTGTATGTTTTCCCTTTACCTGAAACAGAAGGATTCGCATTTTTTACTGTAGCGATGTCAGCAGGTTTCAGGTTCGAATAGGCCTTCATGGTCTTTCCATTCCTAAGGAGACTCACTTTGAATCGAACATTTTTGGAAACGAAAAAGCCTTTATTCGCCTTTCTGGTAGTTCTATTCAGTCTACCCCAAAAGGTCAATTCAATCTTATCGCCCATTTTGTAGCATTCACCACAAGTGGCCCCTGAATTGTCTCGAACCTCATCGGTTTGGGCGAGGATAATCCGCTTTTTCGCGATAGAGGTATTGGCCATAAAAAGGAACAACATAAGGCTAATGGTCCCTGAAAGAATTTTGTAAGAGGAAGTCATAATTCTGTGATTTGTCTCATATAATTTATAGAGTTCGGAGAATCATTCGAAATTATCTGACCATTTCTCCGAAGGATTTTTCTGTTAGTCGGAATTATTTGAGGCCAATCAACGGCCTTCTACCATAAAAGACGAATTATTTTCTAACTTTCCTTTATGGACGATAAAGCCTTCATAAGCGCCTTATTATCAGGAGGGACTCAGGCTGAGAAAGCGATACAGTCTTTTTTTGACCAACACAAGGGCATGATTGGGGATGCTATAAAACGGCACCAACTTACAGAGACAGAGTGTTTGGATGCCTACACAGATGCTATTATCGGTATGCGGAGGCAGATATTAAGGGGAAAATTTGAGGGCAAAAGTAAGCTCTCCACTTACTTCTATAAAATTTATTATTTCAAATGTGTTGATTTGATCCGGGATAAATCGACTAAATCAGAGGTTGTGGTAGAAGAATTTCCGGATACGGAGGATGAGCGGCCTATTGCCTCAGACACCCTTCAAACCCGTGAGGCTTTCCAAGCATTATTGGCTTACATGGAAAAACTAGGAAAGCAGTGCAAAGAGATTCTGATGTACCGCTATTATTGGGGCTACGAGGATATGGCAGAAATCGCCCACATTCTGGGTATCAAAAATGCCAATACCGCGGGCTCCTTAAGGTATCGTTGCATGAAGCAACTGATGAAAATCGTTCATGGCTAAGTTCATCTGGATGACCTGTGCCGTTTGAAAAGTCAAAAAGGGTAAATCATGGAATTAAGCGATCAGGATATAGCTTTGTTGGAGCAATTTCAGAATGGTGAAATCAGCCGCCAGACTGCATCAGAGAAAATGGAAGGCTTTGACGATAAGTTATCTGCCTACCAAACTAGCCTGGAAGCCATTGAAGCTTGGGGGGATGAGCAATTAAAGGAAAAGCTCAACAAACAGTATCACCAACACAAGCAGGAAGCCGCTAAGATTGTTTCCTTTCCACAGTGGGGTAAATATGCCGTGGCCGCTTCCGTTCTTATCGCTGCACTAAGTTTGATTTTCTTATTATTGAAAAAAGATACTCCCAGCAGTGGACCAGAACTATATGCTGCCAATTACGAAATGCTTGAATTGCCTTGGGCAAATATCAGATCAGACATAAGGAAGGATTCTTTGATGCTCATGGCCAAAAGCTTTTACAATGAAAGAAGGTTTGAGGAAGCTTTAGAGATTTTCCAACAGATTTTTCACAATGACTCACTTGATGTCAGCATGAATACCGAGACGGAAATCACCATTGGCTATGCGTATACCCAAATGGAATTGAAGAATTATGAAGAGGCAACAGCGGCTTTAGAAGAGGTGAATGAGTATTTTCCTGACTATTATGAGTGTAGATGGCAATTGGCACTAGCCTACCTCGCCCTGGATAAGACTGACAAGGCACGAGGGATTTTGATGGGCTTGGCCGAAAATAGCAAAGCCTTTAAGAAGGATGCGAAGAAATTACTGAAGCAGCTTCCCTAATTTCCACGCTATGGCAGATCATCTGAGACTCTTTCTAGGAATCAAAATTCCTCAAGACTTGTCTAGGGAGTTGGAAGCATTTTGCAAACAGTATTCCGAAGAATCAAATATAAAATGGATTCCTCCTCATCAGTTTCACATTACGGTCTATTTCTTCGGAGGGGTGAGGGTTGAGATGATAGATAACCTCAAGGCATTGCTTGAGCTCAGCCTAAAAAATCGTCCTACTTTTGAGTTGCAATTAGACAAATTAGCTTGGGGTCCCACTAACAAAAACAGAAGGATGATTTGGGCTAAATTCATCAAAAGGGATGAATTTAGAGAGCTCGTATCTCACATACATACACACTATTTGCAAATACATCCTGAGCAGCAAATTAGAAAAAGTCCACTTCCTCACATAACCCTAGCCAGGCTAAAAAATGATGAATTGGAACGTGATATTGAGTTGAATTATTATATAAATCAAAAAAAAATTAAAATTTCTGAACTCACCCTTTGGGAATCCAAGCTAACGGATAATGGTCCTGAATATCAGGAAATTAGTCATTATACACTCAAATAAATATTACCTGCTTAATTTTTGCCATTTGTTACGATTTATGAATCAGTCAATTAACTAACATTTCGGTATTGGGAAAACAGCCTTCAGAATGATATATTGTTATAGAGTTTGGAACCCTATCAACACCTATCATGAAAAAGCTGGCTCTTCTGTTAATCCCCCTTTTTGCTACCGTGACCCTTTGGGCACAAGACACTACCAGAGGTGGTAAGCAGGTCGCGCCTCGGATTGTGGAACAGAAATTCCAATCGGAATTTCCTAAGGCCATAGCAGTAGATTGGAAAGCCAAAGACAATCGCTTCATGGCAATCTTCAAAATGAATGGATACAGAATGAAGGCCCTGTACACCTCTGCAGGATTATGGCTGTACACAGACATTGATGTACCGCTAGAAAAGGTACCACGCAATGCAAGGCTGCATTGTAAAAACAAGTTTCCTGATTTTACAATTGAAGGAACTGGTTTCCATGATTCCATGAATAAGGGGAGTTTCTACCTGGTTAAGATCTCCAAAAATGGGCAAAACAAGTATTTAAAGTACGATGACAAAGGTAATTTTCTTGGGGCTAAGTAGTCGAAGAGAATTGATAAAATATAGATTTAACAGAATCATGTCAATAGCCATTCCTCTTGGAATGGCTTTTTTCATGTAGACAAGGAGACATACTTCAATAAGAACGAGGGTAATATTCTCTGTCATCTTTAAATAATTTTCCTTCCTGATGGAAAATTTTTTATTCCCTCAAAATCCTTTTTAGCTTTTGCCAGTAAAATAAGGAAGTAACCCATACCAATATGTCTGTATACAAGATCCAATCTGATTACCTTTTGAGCTCTGACTGGGCAAGAGAATTGTATGAAGCCATCAAGGACCTTCCTGTGATAGATTACTTCACCCGACTAAGTCCCGCCCAACTTAGCCTAACAGGTTACCGCGACATCAATCAGTTATGGATTTCAGACGACCCTCTCAAAAGCAAATTTCTTGGAAAACAACTTGATGGAGAGGATTTATTTGAGGCTTGGGTAAAGGACCTGCAGAAGCACTTGCTACATCCCATTTATGCTTGTTCTCATCTTGAGCTTTCCAACTATTGGGAAATAGATGAGTTCCTTACTCCTTCAAACGCCCAAAAAATTTATCATCAATTACAGGAGAAGCTGGCAGCAGGAGATTTCGGCCCTGAAAGCTTTATGGAAAAAAGTTGTGTGAGCAGCTTGTATTACTTAGCCGATCCTATTGATGATTTACTTGAGCCTTCATCCGAATCTTATTTACATGGAAAGGTCAGCCCTATATTCGCTCCCATCAAAACATTAATTGTCGATGATGCAACAAGTTTTAATCAATACCTAGATCAACTCTCATCCAAAAGTGGGTTTCAGCTTGAGCATTATATTGACTTACTCAATGCCCTACAATACTCGATGGATGCCTTTGAGAAGTATGGTTGTAAGTTTGCGCATCACCGCCTTGAATTGATGTATGCAGAGCCTTATACACAAGAACAAGTCAATTTCATTTTTCACAAGATCCGATTAGGTCATGAACTTTTTCCCGATGAAAAAGCGAAGTTCAGATCAGCCCTGCTCCATCATCTTACAGAAATGTATCATGAGAGAGGTTGGGTCCAGCAATTCCACCTTGGGACAATCAGACAGTTGAAGGGAATAGAAACTGGCTTTGATGCTATGGGAGATGACGAAACGGCTTGGTATCTCTTGCGTTATTTGCACGAGATGACACAGCGCCAAAAATTACCCAAAACGATATTTCATCATCCCTACAAAAGCAAATTACTGGCTTCCATTGCCTCCAAATTTCATGGTATGCTCCCCCCAGGATGGATCCAAGTAAGACCTGGCTGGGAGTTATTGACACATAGGGAAGAATTGGTTCAGCACATGAAAGAGATAAGTTTTCCTTCTCTAAATGGTGCTTTTCCAGGCATGCCTTCTAGTGCAAGTGTCTGGCCTTCTCTTGCTCGACACGACTATGTAAAACGCGTCCTCAGCCAAATGTTGGCTCATGAAGTGGATGCTGGCTCTCTTCCTGCAGATAAGGGTTTACTAGTCTCTTGGCTGAGTACAATCTGTAGCCAAGGAGGAAAAGATTTTCTGGGAGCGTAAAAAAAGAAGGGGAGACACAAGGTCTCCCCAATTGAGAACGCTTTTCCCTAATGGCTCTCAACAAAGTCATTGCTTTTCAATACCAAATTAAAAATACACAAAAAACTTTTAGGTGACAGAGAAAGTGACCTAAAAAGGCTTGTCAATTTGGCACAAAATATATGATGTCTGACTCATCAATACAGAGTCAGATACAATTAATACTCAGGGAATTACCAATATATTACTGAAGCGTATTCAGAAAAAAGACTGTGTCGCTTTTTTGTTAAAATACAAAATACACGAGAATTTTTGCTTTCTATTCGATTTTCGAAAAATAATTAGAATAAATCAAGATTGGATTTCTTCTCTGCTACTAGAAAGAGATAGTCTCCTTGATTGTTCTCATATTTCTTTTTGACCTCTTCAAAATGGCCGCTATCCATGTCTTGGCGAAGCTTCGTCAATCCATTTTGGACATCTTCAGGATTGTGGTGCGTCCCGAAGGCAAAAATTCCCGAACGGAAACCTGCCTCGAAATAGAGTTCAGGGCGGTTCTTACCACTATACAGGAATAAATCTTGAAGCTCTTCGGAAACGAAGTATTTCTCAACTGCCTTTAGCTGCCATCCTGTAGCTCCTAGTGTCGCTTGCAAACTAGGATATCCAGGCATAAGATTCATGTAATACCCCATGATTTCAGGGAAGTATTCATTCAGCCAATAGTTCTTCATCTGGTGCGGCATGGCCGTAAAGATGACCAGCTTTCCTTTGTCTTTGGTCACACGGTGTATTTCCTTGAAGCCTTTGATTAGGCTTTCCCAAAGGTGAATAGTGAGCGTTGTAACGACCCCATCAAACTGTTTGTCTTCATAGGGGATTCGTTCTGCAGCACCGATTTTCCAGGTGATGTCAGGAAACTTTTTGCTAGCGAGTCTGATCATCTCCTCAGAGGGATCAATACCGACCATATCTAGTTCCTGTTCATGAAGGGCAGCAGTATAGTTACCTGTACCGCTTCCAACATCTAGAAAGCTTTGTTTTTCAAGGGGAGATAAGTAGGCAATAAGACGCCCTGATAGATGAGGGTCTGCCGTCCGCGTACGGTCATAGCCTTCCCCAATCTGATCATAATATGTTGGATTCATTACGAATAGGTGATGCAATTGGCTAATGTTAAGTTAGACAAAAATGAAGACAGGTCAAGCCCTAAATCTTACATTTACACATATCTTAACACAATTTAGTTCATAATATTAGCAATTGCATCTATGTCCAAAAATTATCGCAAAATCTTCACAAATACATGGGATAATTTTTCATTTCGGCAATAGATATGTAGGCTATAGTTTCCTTCTTCCACTCCATAAAAATAGAGTGGCAAGCTATTCTTACCCGGAAAAATCAGGCGAGTCCATTGAAACAAGGTATCCCTGCTATTTTTCCAAGGGAGAAGAAAAAGATCCAATTCTAATGTATCCGCTGCATAACAGCTTAGATGGGCCACATCTTGGGCAATATTGGGGGATATCCCCACAATGCTTACTGCGGGTAGATCTCTGTAAGTCTTTAGGCTACGGCTTTTGGGATCATAATATTGTGCCGACAGCATTCCCCCCTTTAGCATACATAGGAATGCCAGCCAAATGAAATGTCTTTTCATGTTCGTACGGTTGTGCTATGCTCAAACAACACATACGATGTCAGAAAGTAAGGGAAAAAATGTAGGCAAAGTAACTAGCTTTGGGAGGCTAAATCTTGCTGAGCGATGAATAGGGAGATATTCTCATCCGTAATTTTGGGATTGGCTCCTCGACGGGCGGCGACCATAGCTCCCAAGGCGCAGGCATACTCAAGACATTCTGCTGGAGCTTTTCCTTTGGACCATTTGGATAAAAAGGCAGCCAAAAAAGAATCTCCTGCTCCAATGGTGTCTTCTACCTCCACCTTGAAGCCATTGTGCTCCGTCAGTCTGTCATTAGAATCCATAAAAATGGCTCCATTTGCTCCTCTGGTTGTTAACACTCCTCCGATTTGATAAGCTTCTTTAACAGCCTTCATTTGACTTAGCATATCTGGATATTCTCCCAGCCATGCAGCAACTTCCTCCAGCTCGTGATGGTTTATTTTCAGGAGATCGGCTTCCTTAAGGAGAAACTCTAGGAGTTCTTTATCATAGTATGGGGGGCGTAAGTTGGTATCAAATACCCTTACTTGCGCATTTGACAACAAGACTTTTAGGGTTTCAAAGCTCACTTCGTTTCGGCAGGCCAGCGATTCATAGACGAGGATGTCAGCCTTTTGAACTACTTCAATTGCGATTTGATCTGGCTGTATATAATCCCATGCTACTGGCTGAACGATTTCATAGCTAACTTCATGGGCATCGTCCATATTGACATTTACCGTCCCGGTAGGCTGAATAGGATCGCGCTGAATCCAGTGCGTTTCTATGCCACGTGTCATAACAAACTGGATCAATTCTCTGCCCAAATCATCCTCTCCTACTCTGCTGATCAAGGCTGGTCCCATTCCCAGATTATGAAGGTGAATAGCGACATTCATAGGTGCCCCACCGGGCTGTTTTCCAGTTGGTAACAAATCCCAGAGCATTTCTCCAAAAACGGCAATAGATCGCGACATAGATTCAAACATATTAAGGATTGCCAATCTAAAAAAGAAAGGCCATTTATTTCAAAAAAAATACTCACTGCCTAGTCTAAAGACTGGACAGTGAGCTTATCTGTTGATTTGTCTGAATTTACTTCTTCAAGCCAATTCCCAATTCGCCCAAATTATCTTCAGGTACAGAAGCAGGTGCATCCATCATAAGATCACGTCCTCCCGCTGTCTTAGGGAAGGCAATTACATCACGGATAGAACTTTCACCGGCCATTAGCATAACGAAACGGTCTAATCCAAACGCACATCCACCATGGGGAGGTGCTCCGTATTGGAAGGCTTTGAGCATAAAGCCAAACTTGGCATCTTGATCTTCTTTAGACAGTCCAAGAATATCAAAAATTCTGGTCTGAATCTCAGGATCGTGCACCCTAATAGAACCAGACACAATCTCATTTCCGTTGATCACCATGTCGTAAGACTGAGCCGCTACTTTTTTCAAGTCCTCTGGGTCATCAGAATAGAGATGTTTCAAATTTTCCTCGTCAGGCATACAGAAGGGATGGTGTGCAAAAGTCAATTTTCCCGATTCTTCATCTTCCTCAAACAAGGGGAAGTCCACTACCCAAAATACTGACCACTTGTCTTCATCAATCCATGCCTCTTGACGCCCCATGTGCAAACGTAGCTGCCCCAAGATCTTCCTTGTTTTCCCATGAAGTTGATCAGCTACAATGAGCAGGAGATCGCCCTTCTCCGCACCAGCAAACTCACCAATTTTAAGCAATTGTTCCTGTGAGTAGAACTTATCGATAGAAGACTTAACGGTTCCGTCTTCATTAAACTTGACATAAACCAAACCGCTAGCGCCCAAATGTGGCTCCTTCACGAAGTTTGTTAAGGCGTCCAGTTTCTTCCTGGTGTAGGAAGCACATCCTTTTGCCACAATCCCTGCAATCAGGCCATCGTTTTCGATCAAGTTGTTGAATACCTTGAATTCCGTTCCCCCCATGGCCTCATTCAGGTCTACAATTTTGCAATCGAATCTTAGGTCAGGCTTGTCTGTTCCATAGTATTTAATCGCATCCTTGTACGGCATACGGATAAAGTCAGGCAATTCTACATTTATGACTGACTTAAAGATATGCTTGGTCATGCCTTCGAACATGTTCAGGACATCATCCTGTTTTACGAAGGACATTTCGCAGTCGATTTGCGTAAACTCGGGCTGACGGTCTCCACGGAAGTCTTCGTCTCTAAAACACTTCACAATCTGAAAATAGCGGTCCATTCCAGCTACCATCAATAGCTGCTTCATAATCTGAGGAGACTGAGGAAGCGCATAGAATGTACCATGGTGAAGCCTGGAGGGCACCAAAAAGTCCCTTGCCCCTTCAGGGGTAGATTTAATCAAAAAAGGTGTTTCAATTTCCATGAAACTTTCCTTATTGAGGTATTCGCGGGTGGCCATCATAACCTGTGAGCGCATCACGAAGTTATGGGTCATCTTAGGGCGACGAAGGTCGAGGTAACGATACTCCATGCGCAGATCTTCCAATCCGTCTGTTTCATCTTCAATGAGGAAGGGAGGCAGTTCGGCTTCGTTCATTACTTCCATTGAGGTAGGAACAAGCTCAACTTCTCCTGTTGGGATGTTGAGGTTTTTGCTCTCGCGCTCCATGACCTTACCCTTGAAATTCACGACAAATTCTCTTCCCAACTTGCGGGCCTTGTCGTAGATATCCTTCTGATCATCGGACTTGATAGAAATCTGCGTGATTCCGTAACGATCTCGTAGGTCGATGAAAAGAATGTATCCAAGGTCGCGGGTCTTTTGTACCCATCCGCATAGGCTCGCCTCTTGGTTTGCATGTTCGAGACGTAGTTCCCCACAATTGTGGGTGCGAAGAGAAGTTTGCATAAGGAATTAATTTTTGCGCTGCAAAAATGGTGATTAATAAGAGGAAAAAAAATCCTTAGGAAGAAGATTTCAGCTACGGCTCTTGTGGGCAAGAGCAAGTAGGTAGGTGAAACCCTTGAGAGATGTATCCCTTCCTACGAACTGAGCTGAAAAAAGATGTCCCTCTGGCTACTTCCAAACCAAAGGGACATATATTATGGGTACACCTGATGTGCTTAGTCTATCTAATCCTTCACCCGCACCCTAAGCATTCCACTAGTTTTCAGGGTAGAACGAAGTTGTAGGGTTTGCTTGGTTCGCCCATCATCTACCATGATAGAAGCCGTATTGGGCGGAATGGTACCTAGATTTAATGCATAGAGGACGATATAGTTGTCTCCTTTTTTGAATTGGAAGGGAATTTCCACTCTTTCCTTGGTCAAGGGGTAATTTTCTACCAGCCATTCTCCATTGATATTCACGGAAATTGTATCTCGATCCAGCGCACCATGGTCCCATAGGTAGATGCTAGCCTTGCTTCCTTCAATGGTCAAGCCTTTTTGTGTCTTAACCCTCCTATTTTTTACCTTTTTGGGTTTTCCGCTAGGCGCATAGGAAACATCCGTTGACTTAGGGGTCGTTTTCTCAGGAATGGGAGGGGCTGAGGGCGTAGCTGGAGGAAGGTCTTCTTCCTTCTCTTTCACCACCTTGGCAATAGGATTTTTCATGGGATCCTCATCGCAGGGTGTCACCATCCTAGGTGCGGATATTCTGTCGCACAATTCACTCTTAGCTTGTACCTGATAGGTTCCAGTTTTTGAGATTTCCAGGTAGTAATTGTTTCCATTTTTTACAGGGTTCCCATTGTAGTACCATTGATACCTTAGCCCTGCCTCTCGAACGGTAACCAAGGTCTTTCTATCTCCCTTGCACATGATAATGGGATCCCGCTGAAACTTACCATCTGGTTGGCCATATTTGATCAAAAAGGCCTTGTTGTTGCTGGTTTTGTCGAATTGTATCCCTGGAAAACTTTTTCCCTTTGTAACTCCAGCTGCATAAATGGCACCTTTAGGACCAGCCTGAATCGCGGGGAAATCTCCTTTAGACTGAAGGGCTTTTTTACCTGACCATATAATGGCTTGTCTATTCAGGCGATTCAATTTGGTAATAAAATATTCCTTTTTATCCGTCAGGCCACTTATATAGATATCCCCCTTACCTCCAGCCATGTCGAGTCTGATTACTTGATGGCCTTTTGGGTAAAGCAAATCATCTTTCCATCGTTGGTTGCCCGCAGCATCGACATTCCACAGTTTATCATGAGCGGCGACGAAGCTACTCCCACTTTCATCGGTATAAAAACCAACTACCCGCGGTTTTATTTTGGGCGCAACCAATTTGGTAGCCCACTTCAGCTTCCCTTTTGGGGAAAATTTCACCAGACCATATGTATTGCCTGCAAGAGATGCTCTAAGAATCTCCTGTCTGTAATTGGCTGCAATTCGGAAACCGTGCAAGAAATAGACGTTACCCTGCCCATCAACCTGTAAACAATTTCCATAGTCTGCTCTTAACACATCTAGGAAAAAGGTCTGAATCCACAGCATTTCGCCCCTTGGGGAGAATTTGGCAAGGAAGATACTTCCCCTACCCGAAGCTGCATACACTTTGGGGCCGAAGTATAAACTGTCTCTAAATTCGGCAGCCACATAAATATTACCGATTGGATCTACCTGCATACCCAGCAGATCAGGCATACTCCTTTCCTTACTCCAGAGAACCGTCCCATCAGGTTTATACTTGGCCAGAAAACGATCTTCATCGGCCACTATGATATTTCCATCTGGGCTGGCATCAATAAATCCGGCGGAGGTACCTGGAACAAGAATGGACTGAAACTTACCCTTGTACAGCCCTTCGGGAGAAAACTTCTTGACTGATAGTTGCTCTCGGCCACCTTTTTGATGGCCCACCAACATATAGCTACTTCCGTTGTCTGAAATTGCCAGGTCAAGCACTCTTGATCGGGATTTCGTTTGCGGTACTTTATTGGTCCAAAGCCACCTAGGAAGGGGGCGCCCTCGCCCAAGAACAGTATCTTTGGCTAGGTATATTTCGGGATCATCAAATCGCTTTACTTCTACCGGATCTGATTCCATGGAACAATTTCCATCAAAAGCCTCAACAGAATAAATACCAGGCCGCTGAGCTTGAAGGACAAATCGAGTTTTTTCAGGCAATTCTAAGCCATTGTAATACCATTGGTATCGAATGGCGGAACGAGAATCTGCCCTTAACCTAATAGAATCGTCCACACAGAGAATTTCATCCGTGGTGATAATCTTCACAGATGGAGGCTCGCTAAAGGTAATTTTTTGGATCTTGGAGGTATCTCGACAGCTACCTGTATCTCTGATCAATTGGTAATTCCCTTCATCAACTACTTTGAAGGACCGTTGAAAGGCTCCTCTGATTGGAGAACCATTTTTCAGCCATTGGTACCTGATATTTCTACCAGGAACGAAGCCGGCTTCCAGCACAAAATCATCATTGGCACAGACAACTTGATCTCCCTGCGGGAATACATCCACTTGACATTTTTCAAGATTGACGCGGTATAGGTCGTAATCTCCTTGCCCTCCTTCTCGACCAGAGGCCCAAAAACCCCATTTGCCATCATAAGAGGTAACAAAGTCAAAGTCGTAGGCATCACTGTTAATAGGAGGTCCCATATTCACAGGTTTTGACCAATTGGCCCAGCTGTCATCCAGTCGATAGCTGACCCAAATATCGTGATCACCTTCTCCCCCATGTCCATTGCTATTGAAATACAGAGTTTTGCCATCTCTACTCAGAAAGGGAGCGTCCTCATCCATGGAAGTATTGATGACATCTCCCATGTTGGCGGGTTTGGTCCAAGCAGTATCGTTTAAGGGGAAGCTGATATAGAGGTCGGAACCGCCATTGGTCTCTCTCCCTCTATTGGTCAGGATCATGACACGCTCATCGGAAAAGGTAAAATCTTTGTATGTCCCGAAGAATTCGAACCCACGAATTCGAATAGGCTGAATTCTTTCCCAGTAACCCGTAAAGCTACGAGTTACATAACCCGCTCCTGATCCTCCTGCTCCTCTGATATTCTGCACCATCCAAAGGGTATCGCTTCCCTCTGAAATTTGCCAGATAAATTCTTGTCCGGAAGTATTAAAAGAACTTCCCATGGGCTTAGCCGTGGACCATCTGTCTCCAAATCTCCTCTGGGTGTACCAGATATCCCCTGGGTCTGTAACTCCACCTACATTTCTGGGGTCTTTTCTTCTCCAAAAATACAGGGTATTTCCCTCTGGAGATGGGACAGGTTCGCGTTCTTCATACTCAGTGTTGACACCCTCATTAAAGGGAATGGCCACCTGGCCTTGCACCTCTATTACTGACAGGAATCCCAAAATGAGTATTCCGCAAAAAAACACATGACGGTTGAACATAAATGAGCTTGCTTTGGTTCAGCTGAATGAAATGAGGTAATTCGTACGTGCGATTGGGTAGGGAATCATGCCAAAGATAACAGAAGCATAGAAAGGATGCATCTGTATTCTTCCTTACAACTTGTCAGACAAGGATTTATTACTCTTGTCATTTATTTACAACACAAGTTATCAAAGTTTGTAATAAGATATCGTTAAGAACGAATCTTCCATCATTTTAGGCTAAGAAATATCCACTTTTTTTGTTAAAATGGATGTTTAATTTTTACAGCACAGCCCACCAACCTCGACCACATAAAATCACGTACATGAATTATCTTGACAAGTGGATTTCCTCCATGTTGATTGTCTGTCTGTTGTGCTGCCAATCAATCTTTGCACAACATTCTGGCCATTCTCACAACCATAGCCACGAACACGATCAGGCCCACCAACATAATCCTGATAAGTGCGGAACGGATCATCAGCTAGAATCTCTTTATCAAAGCTTCCCTCAATATTTGCTGAAGAAGCAACAAATCGAAGAGCATACCCAGCGATATATACAGCAGAAAAATTTAAATGGAAATCGTGATGGACTTGGTACCATTACCGTACCGGTTGTCGTTCATGTAGTGTACAATACTCCACAAGAGAACATATCTGATGCACAGATTCTAAGGCAGATGGATGTCTTGAATGAGGATTTTAGGAGGACCAATTCTGATACCACCAGTCGTTGGCCCCAGGCAGACGATATGGAGATTGAATTCTGTCTGGCAAGTATCGATCCGGATGGTTTGGCTACGACGGGGATTACCCGAACCTTTACCACCGTTACCAGCTTTTCAGGTGGATCTAATATCAATTTTGATGCACAAGGAGGCAAAACAGCTTGGCCTACTAGTGAGTACCTTAATATTTGGGTATGTGACTTAGATGGTGGTGTCTTGGGATATGCGATTCCCTTTGGACCCGCTTCTAGAGATGGAGTTGTTGTTGGATATACCAATTTTGGTTCTGGGGGAACTGCCCAAGCTCCTTTTAACCTAGGAAGAACGCTTACCCATGAGGTGGGACACTGGCTAAACTTGGCCCATATGTGGGGAAGTGGAAATGGAGGTTGTGGTCAGGATGACAATGTAGGAGATACTCCGACCTCTACCGCACCTTACTTTGGGTGTCCGGGTGTATCTACTTCATGTGGATCTGAGGACATGACCGAAAACTACATGGACTATGTAAATGATGCCTGTATGCATTTGTTTACAACGGGGCAGAAAGATAGGATGAGGGCCGTTTTGGCTCCAGGGGGACCTAGAGCTTCGATTTTGACTTCTAATAAATGTTGCATCAATTCTTGTGCGATTGCCCCTGAGTTTGACATTGAAACAGACAATGACTCGGTCATTAACCTAAGTATTACTCAATTGACACCTGGAGCAGACATCTCTGTAAGATATCGTCCTGTATCAGGAGGAGCATGGACGACGATCAATAACGTTACTGATTCTACCCTTCGACTTTCTCAGTTGAACCGATGTACAGACTATGTCATTCAGCTAAGGTCTGTTTGTGATTCAATTGAGAATCCATTTGGATGTTACGAACAGCGGATTGCGACTTTGGGCTGTTGTGAGAATCCAGTCCTTTCTGCTGCTACACTGACTTCTGATTCTACCCAATTCACATGGAATACTCAGTATGACATAGACCAATATGCCTTTAGGTATAGAAAACTAGGTGATTTGGCGTGGAATGTAACAGGCTTAATAGATACGACCATTGGTATTGGTGGGCTAGACAGGTGTCAGGCTTACGAATATGAAATTCAAGCGCTGTGTAAAGTAGGTGCTGTAGCCTTTGGCGAGACCGACACGCTTTACACAGGGGGTTGTGGCCAATGTGAGGACACCCTTTACTGCGTGCCACAAGTAGTGTCCAACCTTGGATGGATTTCTGATGTGACCATTGGCCCCGTCCAATCTTCCAATACTGGATTTGCGCCAGGTGGATATGACAATCAATCTCGACAGGAAGTAGAAATGGCCATTGACTCTACCTATGACTTCTCCCTTGTTGCAGGAACCTCATTTCCTTATACCTGGAGAATTTGGATGGACCTAGATAGAGATGGAATTTTCAATGACAGTACAGAACTTCTGTACAGCAATGACCAAGTAGCCAATAGCAGCATCACAGGACAAATTGTCCTGGGTGATGACATAGATACCGGACATACCCGAATGCGTGTGGCAGGACGTGTGGCTTCGTCATCCTCTCCTTGGGATGCCTGTGCCTTAAATGGTCTAGGTGAGTACGAAGACTATTGTGTCCTATTGACCAAAGCTTGTAATGTGTTGACAAGCTTCGAAGCGGTTATTGATACCAGCAATGGACTCATTGCTTTAAATTGGGGGCAGGTAGATGCAGCTGATAACTACCAATATGAATATGCCATCGAGGGCGATTCTATATGGACCAGCTTTACTACGAGTTCAAATTCTGTGATACTTGGACCAGACAGTCTATTTGGATGTACACGATATATCTTCCGTGTGAAAAATGCCTGTGATGATGGCGAAGAGAATTACCTGTACAGCGATCCTATCAAAACAAACTGTCTCGTAGGTATTCAGCCACCTTCGGCTCGTCAATTGGCGATTTTCCCTAATCCTGCCATAGATATTCTAAAGTTGATTTCCGAAAATCCCATCCAACGCGTAGAACTGTTTGACCTAAGTGGAAGACAAGTTTTAGCAAAGGAGATTCATGCTCCTGAAGGGGAGTTATCCCTAGGTGGGGTTCCAAGAGGCATTTACATGGTGAAAGTCATTCTCCAGAACGAAGTTGTTTGGGAGAGGCTCATGGTTGATAAGTAATGCCATTTGCTCTCTCATGCTGAGATAAAAAAGGACGAGCATTGAAATTAGGTACGGTTCAAACCTATCCTGATTTCAATGCTCTTTTTTTATGACCTATAGAAGCTAATTATGGAAGACAAATAGAGGGATTTTTGTATGGTAGGCCATTTCCCTACTGGTGGATATATGAAAAATCCTCTCCCAAAGATGTCTTTTTCGCATGTAAAGGCTAAGTACATCAGCCTCGTTCTTCAAAACAAAGTTATTCAGTCCTTCTGGAATAGAAGGATTGGTTATCACATGAAATTCGGTTCCAAAGAAGACTTTTTTAGGCTGGTCAGGAACAAAGTCTTTGGACTGTCGAACGATATTGTCGACTGTAACAAACTCCAATTTAGCTGAGACAGCTTCTGCAAAGGCCATAACCTGCTGTTTAGGAATATCGGCAGAGGAAGGTAATGCGGTAGCCATGGCAATCTTCTTAATGCCTTGGTAATTGGCTTTTTCAGGAATGGCCAGGACTGGACAAGGGGCCTTCATCATCAGGCTGGTCGTGACGGATCCCATCCATTTTTCCAATTGATGATGCTCACCCTTCATGCCCATAATGATCAGATCATAGGCATTATCTCTCGCTTCATCAGCAATTTCTGCATCGGCAAAAGTTCCAAAAACAACCTTCAAATCTCCTTGTAGCTCAGGGGGAATGGAGGCACCCAATTCTTTTACCTGTACCTCTAGCTCTCTGGGTCTGGTATCGCCATATTCATCCCTATCGAATTCTGCACGGGTGATGAAATACTCATTGAACACATGTAAAATACTCAGGCTGGCATTGATGGCTTTGGCTAACTCAAGGGCGTAGGCAAAGGCATTGTTGGCTGGAGCAGAGAAATCGGTAGCAAATAATATTTTTTTCATCTGTCAGGTCTTTGGTAACAAGAAGAGAAAGAAGAATGGACATGTCAGTTAGCTAAAAATAGAATAGTCCCTGATCGCCATTCGCCTATAAATGCCCACAGAATCACTGTTTTCGGGCATCTAACTAGAAAATTTTGATCATTGGGATTGCTTTCAATTGTCAATAGGAATGACTGACAGCTGGTAAAAACGCTGTTTGAAAGCCTAAAGGATGAAGTTTTTCCCTTCTGTATTGGCTGGAAACAAGCCAATAGGTTGGATAGTGGGGTAAAACTTGATATTTTCAACTTAGTATCCGACAAGTGATACGTACAGCAAGTTACAACCTGATTTTTTTGACTTATGATCAATCACGAAAACACATTCATGTGGATCATACTCTTTTGTATGCTCTCTGCACTCCCCTCCTTTGCCCAAAACCAACACCATAACCATAAGAAATGTGGCCAGCCAGAAATCATGGACAGGCTCATCTCGCAGCACCCTGAAATATTGGAAAACCTCCGTCGGCAGGAAGAGATCACCCAACGCTACATTGCTAAGCAAGCCCTTAACGCCAATCGTAATCAATTGCCCATTATTACTATACCTGTGGTTTTCCATGTGGTACATAAAAATACTACTGAAAACATATCCTTTGACAGAATTGAGAAGCAAATGGCCATTCTAAATGAGGACTTCAGAAGATACAATCCTGACACGACCGACAGATGGAGTCAGGCAGCAGATAGCAGAATTGAATTTTGCCTAGCAAAAATAGATCCCGAAGGAAATCCCACCAATGGAGTTACCCGCCATCTAACTACGGAACCGGGATTTACCATCCGCTTTGACGAAGTCAGGTACACCCAAAGCGGCGGTTACGATGGATGGCCAGATACATCCTACCTCAATGTTTGGGTGTGCGACCTTACAGATGCAGCTGGGTATGGAACCTTTCCCATTGGCTTTGCGAGTAATCAAGGGATCGTACTTGCCTATAGTACGGTAGGCGATACTTATACCAACACATTCGGAAATAGGACTATGTCACATGAAGTGGGTCATTATCTTAACCTGAGGCATGTCTGGGGAGATGGAGGATGCCTTGTGGATGATTTTGTTAATGATACACCCATATCTGATCGCCCAAATTATGGTTGTCCTCGAATCGGGGAAGCCTTTCATTGTGATTCTGATGACATGGTTGAGAATTATATGGATTATACGAGTGATTTCTGTAAAAATCTGTTCACAGAGGGACAGGTTATGAGGATGCGGGCTTTGTTTCAACCAGGAGGGCTCAGAGAGAGTCTTTTGAGGTCAAATAAGTGCTGTCCTCAAACCTGCGAACTTGAACCAAGTTTTTCTCTCTCCCTCGTTGGAGAAGACAGTATTCAAGTCAATGTCGCAGGACTAGACGAAATCCCCTTTTTCCACCTAAGATACGGAGTAGCAGGGACGAACAACTTTGCCAGCTTAGACAGCCTTACCGATAGTGTATTAGTATTTGGGCCCTTTTCTTCTTGTACTGAATACGATTTCCAACTGTCAGTTAGCTGCGATAGCCTAATGAGCCCATTCTCCTGTAACAAGCAGTATATCAAAACAGAAAACTGTTGTGTTGGCGCAGTGGCTACATTCAACCATCTATTAGGGGATTCTGCAGAAGTTCTTTGGAGTCCTAGTGCAAATTCCACAGAGATTCAACTTAGATACAGACCCACCAATTCTACTTTCTGGAGTCAATTGGTTACTTCCGACACCTTCAAAGTTGTTAATAATCTAGCGAATTGCTGGGATTATGAATACCAGTACAGAACCCAATGTGGCAACCTCAGAACTCGTTATTCTGAAATGAAGTACACTCCCGTTGAAAATTGCCCAGACTGTAAGCAGACTAGCTATCCTACCCCAATTGTTAGAAGAGGAAATTTATGGGTTGGAGAGTTTACGATTGGAGATAATGTCAATACCTATTCCAGTCCACCACCTGCATACACCACTCAAACTAATTATTATATGGAACTCATAGCCGATTCCACCTACTCTTTTAGGGTGATTAATGGGGGAAATGGTGTCATGTTTACCAAGATTTGGATGGATACCAACCTTGATGGAGAATTCGATCCAGTTGATGAATTACTATACCAAAGTTCTGTACCAGGTCTATCAACCTTTGGTACCATTACGATTCCTGCCAATATTTTTGGGGGATATTCCAGAATTAGAGTTGGTTCAAGCAACAATCCCATCGCTGACAGCCTTCAGCCCAACAAAATGTCTGGCGTAGGTAATTTTCTAGACTATTGTGTATTCATAGACAAGCCCTGCCTTAGGGTTAATACGGCCTCTGTCCAGCTAGATCAAACTGAAGAAAATGTGGTGATTACCTGGGATAAACCCATAATTGCAGATCAGTACCAAATTGAATATAAATACTGGGCAGATTCTTCTTGGAATAGTATTCGAACTACTTCGGATACCCTCATCTTACCTGTAGATAGTCTTTTTGGATGTACAGATTATGCGTTTCGGGTTATCAATACATGTAAAATTGAGCCGCAACTTTATGCCGTAGCAGGCCAGTTAACCACCCCTTGTATCACCAAAAACGATGATATTCCCAAAACTGATGTCTCCATTTATCCCAATCCAGCTACGGACAAGGTTAAGATCACTTCAAAGGAAAATATAGAAACTGTCTGCCTATTCGATTTTCAAGGCAAACTCGTCTATCAAGCCGAAACCCGAGGGCAAGTAGTCTTTGTTGATATATCGGATCTACCTGAGGGTATTTATATGTTCAGGCTACAAGTAGGACCCGAAACCATTAGCCAGAAAATCATCAAACAACCCTAAGCCACTAGAATCCCTGCTGGGGAGAGAAGATACATTCATTTCATCACCTTTTATCTCTATGAGAACCACTACAAAACCTCCATCATCATCCTTGACCACAAACAAGGATTTATGTGGTCAAGGTGACCTTCCATCTAGATGGATGATGGAAGGCGATGAATAGAGATGTGATATTTCGAATTCATCAAAAAAAGCCGTCCCATTTGGGACGGCTCTTGTTTTTATATCTCTTGGGTCTATTTCTTTTTCTTGGCAGGCTTGGGCGTAATCTTCACAGGAGGCCATGGATTAGGCTCTCGGGTATAGCCACGCCAGATAAAATACAAGCCAGCAACCACACAAGGGATACTTAACCACTGTCCTGTAGTCAAGATGTTTCCGAGAGATGATTCAAAGCCTCCTTGGCTATTTTTGAAGTATTCTAGGAAAAATCTCGCTGTAAAAATCAAGGTCATGAACCACCCAAAAATCAATCCTCTTCTATCCTTAGCATCCGTTCTCCAATAAAGGTACATGAGGAATACAAAAATCGCCAGATAAGCCAGAGCCTCATAAATCTGTACAGGGTGTCGAGGAACTAAAGGATCAACAATATCGGGGCGGTCTTGTAATCTTTTGAATACAAAGGCCCAGGGTACATCCTTAGCTGGCAAACCAACGATCTCAGAGTTCATCAAGTTTCCAAGACGGATAAAGCACGCTGCCAACGCAGTTGGAACCACCATTCGATCAAAAATCCAAACCATCGACCTTTTGGTTACATACCTACTGTAAATCCATAGGGTAACTCCAAGTCCTAAAATTGCTCCGTGGCTGGCAAGGCCTCCTTTCCAGACCATAGGAATCTCAATCAGATTTTTGGAATAATAGGGCCAATCATAGAAAAATACATGGCCTAGCCTCGCTCCAAAAATAGCTCCAATCAAAACCGAGATAAAGCCTATTTCTAACCATTCTTCGGGGATATTTTCTCGTCTAAACATGGCTTGACAGATATAGACACCTGCTAGGAAACCAAGAGAAAACAAAATACCATACCATCGAATACCGCGTCCCAGGATGTTAAATGCTTCTGGATCCGGGTTCCAGGGAATGTAGATGAGCCAATCCATTCGTGTGATTTTAGGTGATTCTGGCTTAAGGTAGCATGCCGTACCAAAAACGTTGTATCGCCTTTGATACTGCCCTCAAATTACACAATAATAATTCGACGTGGCAAACCATGCCCCATTATTCCTGAATTTCGGAATGAATTATTAGCTGCCAGATAAATTCTTTAAGGAAGCCCATTCGCTTGGGTGGGGGATATTCATCCGAATCCGCCAATGCTGGGGATAATAGTTGTTGGTGCGTTGCTTGATTTGCTTGGCAAAACCCAAAGGAAGCCCCTCAAATGTCAGCAGATTCAAGCCTTGCTCTAGGTCTAAGGCCAGCGAATCCCGATGAAGATATTTTAATGCTTGCTCGTGCGTAAGTACAGCTTGTTGAAAGGAGTCTGCCTGAAAGGAAGATGACATAGCCAGTCCATGGAGAGGACTCAGGTTCTTCCTTTTTATTTCGGCTAAGGGCATGCCCGGGTGCAACAACTTCAGTTTTTCTTGAAGAAGCTCGATCTCGGCCTTATAATGTGTAGGCCAAGCGAATAATTCCTCCTCCAACTGCATGATCGCGAGGTCTTTCCCCTCTCTAATCCAATGCCCTACTTCTTCCTGAATGTGCTTGTCCACTTTCTGGAACAAAGCCTTTTTGCGCTTATTGAGTTTGAATGTCCTTCCTTCTTCTTTTCGGAGAATGGCCATAAAGAGTCCTTCTCCCTTCACTTGGTGAGGGTAAAATCGGTAGGCAGCCATACCATGTGCCCTTACTTCTTCTATTCCCCAGCTTTCTTCAATAGGAATAGACACACTTTCTACCTCCACTTGTTGGGAAAGCCAGATTAGGTTCTCCTCATTTTCTTTTTCATTAAAGGTGCAGGTACTATAAATCAAATACCCGCCTTCTTTGAGGCAATCCCAGCTATCCATAAGGATTCGTCTTTGTCGATCTGAGCACAAATCCACATGTGAGGGAGTCCAGATTTCAGCTGCTTTGGGGTCTCGCCTAAATAAACCCTCCCCACTACAAGGCGCATCTATAAGCATCAGATCAAAAAAGCCCGCTAAGGCTTGAAAGTCCTTGGGATCATTGTTGCTAACTGCCACTTCTGCATGCCCCCACTTCTGAACATTCTCTACCAGGATATTGGCCCTGCTTCGGATGACCTCATTGGTCAACATAAATGACTTTTCTGGTAGCATACTCGCCATCAGGGTTGACTTTCCTCCTGGCGCACCGCACAAATCCAGGGCTTTGACCGGCTCATTATCCTCCCACAAGTGTTTTAGGATATGCGCCAAAAACATCGAGCTCGCCTCCTGAACATAGTATGCTCCGGCATGAAAAAGCGGATCTAATGTAAAAACAGGCCTTTTGTCCAAATAGAAAGCATCTGCCATCCATGGAACCATTTGAAAACCTTCAGGCAAAGAGGATTTTGATACATTCCACCTGACAGATACAGGGGCTACCTCATCAAGAGAAGAGGAAAAAGCCTCGAATTGCTGTCCAAGACGTGCTTTCATATCTTGTTCAAAAACGGACGGAAGGTTCATGTAGACCTGTTTTGGCAGTTGAAAAGCAAGGACAAGATAAAAGCCGAAACGGAAGGAATCCATTTCGGCTTTATTTTTTAGAGAAAATCAATCTCTCTTAGATCGTGATTACTTGCGGAAGATCTTTCTGTAGGCAGAACCCTCAGAAGTAGTAACCTTTAGCATGTAAATTCCACTAGAAAGTGAAGACATATCCAGTCTTACTTCCTCATTCATAACTCTATTCAAGGTCTGGAACTCAACAATAGCTCCTTTCGCATCCAACATCTGAATCTGTACGTCGTCAGGACGAAGGGTAGCCAGCTCAATGAATAATGTCTGCTCTACCGGGTTAGGATAGGCATCTAATTGGCTCAGCCCAACATTTACCAACTCTTCGTTGAAGGTTCCCAATACAAATACTGAGTCCTGAATAATGGTACCACAAGCATCAGAAGCAGTAAAGGAGTAGAATACATCACCGCTTAATCCAGTAATGGTATTGGTAGTTTCACCATTTTCCCACTGAAGGGTATAAGGAGGTACTCCATCGACAAACGTAATGGTTGCACTACCATCGCCTGCTCCTGAGTCTCCTGTAGAGCTTTGATCAACAGAAAGTGCCGGCGGAATGAATACCAAAACAGTATCTCTTACCAAATCACCACACTCATCTCTAATGGCAGCGATGTAACGAAGGTTTACAGGAGGATTAGCAACAGGGTTAGATGACTGGAAGTCATCAAGGAAGTTTACTGGAGTCCAAATGTACTCGTATTCTGTAGCAGGTAGATCCTGAATACCAAAGGCAGAGGTAAAGAAGCCAGGATACTCACCCAAGAGGATGGAAGCCCCTGTAGTGGTATCTACGAAACGAACCTGATTTCCTCCAACGACATCGTTACCTACGGACATATATAGCTGATTGGATGCAGGATCAAAGTCCGCATCGTGGATGTTACCGAAGAAGAGATCAAAACCAAAGTTTCCAATTCCGCTGGTATTGGCAGTCGTTTTGTCAATGCTGTATAGCTCATTGGTAAAGAGGTCTCCACCGTACATGTTTCCTTGGTTATTGATAGCCAACCAAACAGGCACCACGGCACTACCTGTAAAGGTATCAATGGCAGTAGCTGCTCCAGTAGACAGGTTAATCGTCCACAAGGTAGGAGGGGTCGTACCAAATCCAGTTGAAGCATACATTGTGCTCGAAGTTGGGTCAAAAGCCATTCCCAACCAGGAAGCATCGGAAGGCTTACCTGCAAGACCTACGGCAGAAATAGATCCATCAGTTGGGTTAATCGCAACCAGTTCGTCTGTATCAGAGGTTAATCCAAAGAAAACACCAAAGGCAAAGTCTCCACATCTGATGTCCGCAAGTGAAGCAAAGTTACTTCCTAGGGTAAATCCAACAGGATCACGTAGGGTATGTGTAATAGAAGTAACACCCATTTGGTCAAGGGCTAGAGCAAATGCACTTTCAGGTAGAAGAGGTACACCACCTGTAACTTTTCTCCCATCTCCAAGGTTAACCGTTCCGCCATCACACATCAATAATGTGTCAGGACCAGTAGCTACCAAGGGGTTTCCAGAACCAGGATCAACCAAGTTTATAGTAGCAGTTTTTACCGAATCGCAGCCATCAGTTACTGTTACCGTAACAGGGCCTGAATTCAGGTTACTGATAGAACTGGTCGTACCACCAGTAGACCATGAGTAGGTGTATGGAGGTCCACCACCTAATGCAACTACGGCAGCGATGCCATCAGCACTGTTAGAACAAACAGGATCTACACCAAGTGTTGTAATAGCGAACTCCGATCCAGGAATCTCGCTTAGGATCACCCCAAACTGACCTACGGAGTCGGCAGTGGTTCCTGCCACCCAGCCATCTACTAACAGATAGTACGTATCGCCAGGGACCAAGCAGGATACCTCAAGACGAGAAGCCCAAATTTCTGGACCATCCTGACATTGACCATCAATATCATCGTTGGCTCCTTTTAGGAAGAAGGTACCAAAGTTAGTACAATCATCTACTTCATAAACAGCAATCTGCGTATCAAACAGCGTACTGTCGTTACACAAGTCAATTTCCACAGCACCTGAAGCAGGAGCGACGAAGGTAAACCATACTGAGTGGGTAATTCCACTCTCATTCCAAGAAAGACCGTCTACACCAGAGGTAGGAGGCGCAATGGCATCCTCACCTGTCTGAGCTGTGGCGAAGAAGTTTTCAAAAACGTAAAGTGTGTCGTATTTAGGTATGGGAAGAGATCCACATACATCGTCGTTTACAGGAGGAGTTTGGGCAGACAGGATTCCTGCATAGCAGAGTACCCCCGTAAGCACAACCTTCCATAGGAAAGCGTAAACTTGTTTCATGCGTCAGTTTTGGTTAAGATGAGAAAAATGTATTGTTAAGAACATTAAAAGTAAAAAGAATCCCTCGTGTGGACAAGATAATTCTCAATGGTTGTAGAATTTTCGGATTTTCGGCAGAATTTAATTTTCTGAATCAAAGGCTGCCTTCCCCACATACCTCCCTATCTATTCTACCCTATGAGTTTGCCCATTCAATTGATCGAAGATACCCTAGAAGCCGGAATTGACGAAGCCGGAAGAGGTTGCTTGTCAGGACCTGTTGTGGCTGCTGCTGTCATCTTGCCTCCTGATTTCGGACATCCCTTATTGACCGATTCCAAAAAACTCAGCCACAACCAGCGAATGAGCCTTCGCCCTATCATTGAAGAACATGCCATTGCCTGGGCAGTGGGGCAAAAATCCCCTCAACGCATAGACGAGATCAACATCCTTCAAGCCAATTTCGAGGCTATGCACGAAGCCTTGGACAAGTTATCTACCAGACCTGAGCATATCGTCATTGATGGTAATGCCTTTAAACCCTATAAAGATATCCCCTATCAATGCGTCGTCAAAGGAGACGCAAAATACGCCAATATCGCTGCAGCCTCCGTCCTCGCCAAAACATATCGCGATGAAATCATGGTAGAATTAGATAAAATATTCCCCGGTTACGGCTGGGCCAATAACAAAGGATACCCTACCGTCGCCCATAAAAAGGCCATAGCTCAGTTGGGAGCTACCCCTCATCACAGGAAGAGTTTCAATTGGAAATTGAAGGGAGAATAGGCTTCGCTCCCCTAGATAGATAAGATATAGCTTGTTCTCTCTTAGGATTCCGAAATCGATGGTTCGCATGAAATTGAATCATACCGGAATACCTCAATAGTAAAGGAGAAAGCTAAAACAAATCAAAACCGCAAGCCTACACCAAGGCCATTCCCATCTAGAACCAAGCCCCATTCAGGTGTTACGAAGTCGGGTCTATGATTTACATAACCTTCCCCTTGGTTGTATGCCTCTACAGAGCGTTGTAAAGCATGAATGGCATTTCCTTGTTTGTTGACTCCAGGCAGGGCGATGAGAAAGCCTAAGCCCGCAATAGCAACTCCCCTAAAGACTGGAAGCGCAACGCCATTTTGTGGCCCCACAAACGCATAACTAATTCCTCCCAACATCAAGCCTGAACCCAATCCCACCAACAGGTTGCCATTCTTACGTTTTTTGAGGAATCGATCGTAATGCTCCATTGAGCTAGGATGTTTTTTGAGATAAGGAAGAAGTGCTTCAGCCTTGTTGTACACCTTTTTGAATTCCTCTTCTCCCTCGATTTTGTAGGTTAATGGCCCATCAAATACACGGATAAAACCCCACTCATTCTGATTTGATGGAGTTAAATCGGAAGGCGTCTCTCCTCTGGAGGTAGGTGCGTTTTGTTGAAGGATGATTTTCTGTCCAAATGAATCTAGGCTCAACAAAGCCAAGCCTAATAAAATTAGGATAGGGAGGTAGCGATTTGTTATCATGATCATTGTGCTAAAAGTAAAATCAAAAATTAACATGAAGGTACTCTACATGCAGTTAAAGCGATGTATTAAATGTCAACCAATCTCTAAAAAGGCGTTAACCTAAAGCTAATGGTATCGAGAACGGGCTCCATGCCATGCTCCCCCATAGTTCTGAGTATGAAAGGCAACTTGGTTTGTATGGTGTCATTAAAATATCCCTTAAAAACAAAAATATGCTCATCCACTTGGGTAAAGGCATACTCCTTTAAGGTTCCCGAAGGTTCCATGCCGTTCAACAATGGGATAGTTATTTCTCTTTTTACGCCAGTTTCTTGAAATACATAAATCACCAAGTCAGACATAATTTCTGAAGAAAAATCATAATGACCGGTTTGCATACCGAAATAGGGCCTTCCATTGGATGCAATCAAATTTCCCAAGGAATCAAACTGCGATTGATAGATAATTTCCCCACTACTTAGTTTGGCGGTATATACTTCTATGTTTTCACTTTCAAGACAGCTCATCGTAAAAGAGAGTCTCTCATTGATAAATTTCACCTTAGATTTAAGATTCTTGGCTCGATAGTAATTTCTACTTATTCCCTCCTCCACACCATCCTTCATGTGCCCTGTCCTTATTGTATCTCCAAATTCACCATAGCATACAAAGGGACCATCATAGACAAATTTTTCATGTTCATTGAGAATTTTCACCCCGTACACACATTCATTGAATCTCTTGAGGTAGTAAGGCTTATTATCAAAGGAAATAAGATTCTGTTCCTGATCTCTGATAATTGTGGAATAGATCGAATCTTTAAGATCCAAAACATACATTCCTCTTTTGGGAAAAGGAGAGGAGGTTAGAATAGGGTAAATGACTAGGAGAAAAAAGGAAACAGCGACAAAGAATACACCTAATGTTATAAGCATATCCTTATTGGGATAAGTTTGTGGTTCTTTTTTCATGATTGTACAAAGGCTGTTCTGTACTCAATGTAGCAAATCTCAACCAATTCTTTCTTTGTGCGGGAACACAAAAAATAAGATCACTCTTATAGTTCTGCGAATATTCCCCCATTCTGTATGATGCGAGTGGACTAAGCAGCCTTATCCTGCCAAAAGTTTTTCCAACAAATCACCAGCGATATAAGATACGCCTGCCGCTATTCCACCAAGTGCCAAGGTTTCCATAATCCCACGAATCTGGGAGGTTTCGGCTACATAGGCTTTTAGATATCCAATGATCGAAAAACCAATTGCGGTAAGGATACAGGCTGTCCAGAATAACTGGTTATAGTCTAGCGGGAGCACAGAGGAAAAAGCATACACCAATAATGGAATCAATCCTATGAGCACGAAGGATAGATAAGTAACTGCCCCCATGGCAACAGGAGATTTAGGTTCTTCCACCAATTCCAGTTCCTCTTTCATTTTGACATCCACCCAACGGTCCTCTTCACTGGAAAGGACCTCAACCACCTGATCCAGTAATTTTCCTTCAAAGCCCTTGTTGGCGTAGGCTTCCCTCAGACTCTTCTTTTCTTCCTCTGGATGCGTCTGGATCTTTACCTTTTGCTCTCGAAATTGCTTGTCATAACTATCTTGCTCTGCTTTGGCCGAGAGATATGCCCCAACAGACATGGCAAATCCGTCCGCAAATAGGTTGGCGAATCCTAGAATAAGAATGACGGCTATGGGTTGTTCGGCACCTGTTGCTGCAGCTACCACGGCGAAGGTGGTTACTGAACCGTCGATCCCTCCGTATACAAATTCTCCTAGATAGGTTTGAAAATTTTGAAGAAAACGGGATGAGTCTTTCTCTGCCATGCTTGGGAATTATGTAAACAGATGTATAAAATTAGAAGATATTTTTGGGAAAAAATCGCTTTTGAAGGATTAATCCCAAAATCGTTGGGAGCTACCCTTTCCCCTCCTAATTATTCCTTTAACTTTACAGCCGTAACAAATCATTTCGACAGACGTTGAAAGCTTAGCTAAATCATTAATTATCATGAGCGATCAGGTTGTAGTTCGTTTCGCACCCAGTCCAACAGGACCACTTCACATTGGTGGGGTTCGAACTGCCTTGTACAATTATCTTTTTGCCAAGAAACACGGCGGAAGATTCATCCTTAGAATAGAAGATACTGACCGTACACGCTTTGTCCCCGGTGCAGAGGAATACATCAATGAAGCGCTGGCATGGCTGGGAATTTCCTTTACAGAAGGAGTCAAAGAGGGCGGAGAAGTAGGTCCCTACAAGCAAAGCGACAGAAATGAAGAAGGTCTTTACAGACAATATGCCGACAAGTTGGTCGAAGAAGGCAAAGCCTACTTTGCCTTTGATACATCCGAAGAACTAGACGCTATGCGCGAACGCCTGAAAGAGGCGGGTTCTCAGGTGCAACAATACAACTACGTTACCAGAAGAGATATGACCAACAGCCTCACCCTGAGCAAGGAAGAGGTTGATCAAAGAATAGCCAATGGTGATCCTTATGTGATTCGTTTCATGATGCCCAAGAAGGAGGATATCCGCTTTCACGACATCGTCAGAGATTGGGTTGTGTTCCATTCCTCTCAATTGGATGACAAAATCCTGTTGAAGTCTGATGGGATGCCAACCTACCACTTGGCCAATGTAGTAGATGATCACCTGATGGGAATTACCCATGTGATCAGAGGGGAAGAATGGCTTTCCTCTACGCCCTTACATGTCATGCTATACCGTGCTTTCGATTGGGAAAGTACCATGCCCAAGTTTGTGCATTTGCCCCTCATCCTGAATCCAAATGGAAAAGGGAAAATGTCAAAAAGGCAAGGAGATAAGTTGGGATTCTCAGTTTTCCCTACCAACTGGGCAGATCCAGAAAGTGGAAATATCTCTACAGGCTATAGAGAAGATGGGTATTTAGCAGATGCCTTGATGAACTTCCTGTCGCTACTGGGCTGGAATCCCGGCAATGATGAGGAATTGATGGATGAGGCTCGTTTGGTCGAACTATTCGACCTTGAGCGTATCGGAAACTCTGGGGCCAAGTTTGACCTGGATAAATTAAATTGGTTCAACCAGACCTATATCAGGCAAAAGTCTCCTGCTGAACTTCTTCCTTTGGTCAAACCATTGGTAGAAGAAGCTGGATTTGAAATAAAAGAAGATTCTTATCTAGAGGAGGCCATTAGGCTGATGCAAGAAAGGGTAACAGTGATTGGGGATTTCGTTTCCCAGGCAACCTATCTTTTTCAAACCCCCTCTTCTTATGATGAGAAGATGGTAAAAAAGCGTTGGAAGGCTGATTCTCCGCAAATCCTGTTGGATATCAAAAATAAATTCGCTCAAATTCCGTCTTGGAAAGCAGAAGAAATCGAAAAGGTTTTCAAAAAGCATCTTGAAGACAACGAATTGGGAATGGGTAAAGCCATGGCTCCGACGCGTTTGGCCCTGACGGGTGTAGCTGGTGGACCCGGCGTGTTTGATATTGCGGATTTGATTGGGAAAGAAGAGACGCTGAATCGCCTTCAAAAAGCTGTTGATGAAGTAGGGAAATAGGCTCGGGCCTTCCTGCGGTCAAAAGGAGTACTTTTTAGGCCATCTGAATCGCGAAGATGTCTTCCACCAACGGCTGTATACCAACAATATCGTATGGAGGACTTTCAATTTATGAATGGGATGTTTAATTTCCCTCATAATCGAACAACGGAAACAGAGCCGCCTACGTACTTTTATGAGAACCTGGCTGACCAAATCGTTATAAAGACAAAAGAATTACAATACCTTGGCAAAAGCTAAAAAAGTAAAACCCAGGATACAGAAGTTTATCAACTACACGAAGGAGGCCTTTTTCTGGCCAGTCCACCTGACTGCTATGGCAGTAATTACAGGTCTGGCTGCCTTTGGCGTCATCATGGCGGAGCCGATCAGCACCTTGCTGAGCATGGACCCTACGATGTTGATCTGGGCTGTTGTGTTGATGGGTGGTGGGGCAGAACTGATGACCCTGAGTGCAATTTCAAATAATCCTCGCTTCATACGTGCCATCAATGCCAAATACCAAAAGGACATTGATGCCTTCCAGAAAACCAAAACCTTGGTAGATTACTACAATGATCTTACCCAGGAATCTCAGCAGCGATTCGACAAACTGAGAAGAAGAATCAAAGCCGTTAAAGAAGGATTCAGGAAGATGAACTCAGCCGTTCCATCCCTTGTCAATAATTTCCTGAACAAACTGAATGCAATCGAGCTTTCCTATGCAAGGCTCCTTTATTTTAAAGATAAATTTCCTCAACTTACCAACGATACAGTCATCCAGAAAACTGTTCAGGAGATTGATCGCTTGAATCAGGAATTGAAGAACGCTTCCAACCGCCTGAAGAAAGTCAAAGAAAAAAGACTAAAGCTTCTTCAGATGAGAATGGACAACTACTACAAGGTTCGCGAGAACAGAGAAGTAATTGAAGAGCAGCTTCAAACCATTGAAGAAATGGTAGAATACATCAAAGATCAGCCTATTACGCTTCAAAATACGGAGCGAGAAGATGTGATGATCGAAAACCTCCTGTTCGAGACCGAACAAACTCAACAGACAATGGAAGAGATTGAATTCCTGATGAAGTCAGAATTTTATCCTGATCTTGGAGAGGATGGCTTTTCAGATGAAACGGACTTTTCTGACAAGCTCAAAGAATAAGGCTGGTGAAAAAAACACCTACATAAAGAAACTGACGAATGGGAAGGAGCCAATGTGCCCTTCCCATTTTTTTATATAACAAAGCCCACCAACATGTATAAAACCATTCTTACGGAGAAAAGAAACAACACCTTGGTCATCGTACTCAATCGTCCCAAAGTACTCAATGCCCTCAAAGTTGAGTTGCTGGAAGAATTGTATGATGCAGTAAAAAAACTCAATGAAGATGACGAAGTAAAAGGAGCCGTCATCATTGGTTCTGGCGACAAAGCCTTCGCAGCAGGTGCTGATATCTCAGAACTTGCCGAACTAACAGAAGAGGGTGCGATGAAAGCCAGTCAATTTGGCCAAAAGGTATTCTTCGCCATTGAAAACTCTCACAAGCCCATTATCGCAGCCGTTAATGGATTCGCACTTGGAGGAGGTTGTGAACTTGCCATGGCATGCCACATGAGAATCGCTTCCGAAAACGCCAAGTTTGGACAGCCTGAAGTAAAACTAGGCATCATTGCGGGATATGGAGGAACTCAGCGCTTGGCCCAGTTGATTGGAAGAGGGAAAGCCACCGAGCTCCTGATCACAGGAGACATGATCACGGCTGAAGAAGCTTACCGACTAGGGCTTGTCAATTATGTAACAACCAGAGGCGAGTTGGCTGATAAGTGCCTTGAAATCCTGAGAAAAGCCTATGAGCAATCCCCATTGGCTATCCGTTATACCTTGGACGCCATCAACGCTGGCTACAGAAGTAGAAACGGGATCGAGGAATGCAATGGCTATGAGGTAGAAGCGGAAAACTTCGCCCAGTCTATTACGTCTGAAGATGGAAAAGAAGGAACCACCGCCTTCGTAGAAAAGAGAAAGCCTAGCTTCAAAGGAAAATAAGTCCGACGAACAATAAGAAACACCACCGGGTTGTAAATCAAATTGGGGTAGCTTCCTCAAGGATTTACAGCCCTTCTTTTTATACCTGCTTCAACATGAATTACCTTAGATACATTCTAGGCCTGCTTATAAGCATTCCTTTCTTGCCCATTCTCTACTTACAAGGCAAAAGAGTCGACAAAGAAGTGCCTAGGCTACCAGAAGCAGAAGACCCCAGAGGTACGGTTGGAGAATCAACATATCCACCCATGAAGCTTTTGGCACTAGGCGAAAGTACATTCGCAGGTGTAGGAGTTAGTAGGCATGAGGAAGGTTTTGCAGGTGCATTAGCCAGAAATCTCGCTTCCTTGTATGAGCGCAAAGTCGAATGGGAAGTTATTGCCCAGAGCGGCTATACTGCCCGACAAGTAAGAGAGGTCCTTTTGCCCCAAAGTCAACAAGCCCAACCCGATCTCATCGTGCTAGGAATAGGCGCCAATGATGCCTTTAAACTCAATACCCCCTGGGGATGGGAAAAAGAGGTAGTAGAACTCATTCGGGACATCAAGATCATACATCCCAACATACCTATTGTATTTGCTAGCCTCCCTCCTATCAAGCACTTTCCTGCCTTTACTCCTTTGATGCAGTTCTTCATAGGAGGCCTTGTAGAGATATTGGGGGATTGTTTACCCGCTATCGCCTCTGCCTATCCAGATATATACTATCACAATACTAGATTTCAACCCGAAGACTGGACAGCATATCAACATGAGGATGAGGATGTAAATCAATTTTTTAGTGATGGGGTACACCCTTCTAAGCTGGCCTATGAAATTTGGGGGAAGGAACTGGCCTTTTTTATTTCAACCCAGATAGGTAAAGTAATATCATTATAGGTCCAATTGCCGCATGGGTAGGTTACCATATCTATCGTTCTAGCCAAATGTAGCTTTCGCCTGCTGAAAATGGCTTTGTCTATTTGAAAGGGCCTAAAATTCTGGTATACCTTGGAGGAAAAAACTAACTGGAGCAGAGAGGCTGCCCGAATGACCCATTAACAATAATCACTGGTACATATGAGATGGATGGTTGTAGAAATGGAAGAATATCCTTTCTTCAAGTGAAGATACCCATGACACCATTCTAGCCTTCTATGAACAAGTGGATCAACGCTATTGACCAAAACAGCCATGAATTTCAAGATGCCTTTGGAGGACTGTCTGCCAAGCAACTCAACTGGAAGCCTAACTCAAAAACATGGAGCATAGGTCAAAATCTGGATCATCTCATTGTGATCAATAGTACGTATTTCCCTATTCTAAAAGCACTCAAAGACGGAACCTACAAAGTCCCATTTCATGGCAGAATAGGATTTATCGTGGACTTCTTTGGGAAAATGATTCATAAAAGCGTCGAACCAGAGAAGGACAGAAAAATCACCACTTTCCCTATTTGGGAGCCATCTTCTTCGACTATCCCACCCAATATTCTTGATCAGTTCCTCGAGCATCAAGAGGAATTAAAACAGCAGGTCAAAGGTAGCGAGGCTTTGATTAGAAATGAGGTGGTCATTTCCTCCCCTGCCAACGGAACCATTGTCTACAAATTGGAAAAGGCTTTCGACATCATCATTACCCATGAAAAAAGGCATTTGCTTCAAGCTAAGCGCGTCCTCCACAGCATGTAATTCAAAAGTACGAATCGTCTTTTTGGCTGAAAAGCACTAATAATTTCCAGGTCGTTTTGGTGAAATTAATAGTGTCAAAGAGGCATACCCCATCGTCTTTTTCATCAGAAATAGACATTTGCCTCCATTCTTACTCAACAAAACAAAACGTACCATGGGACGCTCAAGCAGCAGGTCGGAAGGCATGCTTTCCAAAATCATTGTTGGCGTAGCCGTTACAGTGATATCCACGATTATTTTAGCCCAAATAGGATTTGGAGAAGATGAGGGAGGAAATTCCTACAACAGTTCTACACCCCAGACTCAGCGACAAAATACCTATACACCATCCAGAGATTTGGCAACTTGGTGTTGCGACAACTGGGGAAACCGAAGATGCCAATTGGCAACCCCAGTAGCCCCTGGTACTTCTTGCTTCTGTCCTATGCAGGGGTATGGAGTCGCTTGTAAATAGAATCCTCTAGCTTCTGGAAAAGAGGCAGACAATAGCATGAGATTAGGATTCTTTGTTGAGGAACTCGATTCTTTTTTGAAAATTATCAAGGCAAAAGGACTGACTATTCATCAAGAAGCATCCTCCCATCCATGGGGATACTCCGCCGTTCTACTCGATCCCGATGGGAGGAAGGTAGAATTAACAGAACGTCCTACATTGACATAAATGCCCGAGATTAATACGTGATTCCTGTCAGACTCCATATTACCCCTACCAAGACCCAGTTGGAACAGATGGCTTCCATGATTGGAATTGAGCCCGTAGAAAATCAAATCCATATTCCGCCTGCATTTGGCTCTGGTTTTTTGCGGTATTATGCTCTCCCCTATGAAATCCAACTGCATCACTATTGTTATAATCTCCATCAGCAGGTTCAGGTAAATGGCATCAACGATGAAGAGGACGGCATGTATATGCTACAAATAAACCTATCCAATCGAATCATTGAGAAGAATATCGGAGAGGGTAAAAGGCGATTAAGTGAGTCTGGCAAGAGTGGAGTCATTTTTTATTCTCCTGGTTTTCATTCCTCAGGGGTGAATGAGGTAAATCAAGAATTTGAGGTGGTATTCTTTTCCTTTCCACCTGCCACAGTATCTGCACATTTGAATGTTGGACAATGGGAGAGGCTATTCCAGCAGCGAAAATTTTGCATGTACACCGAGCTCCCCGAAGCTCTAGACCAAGAATTGCGAAAGACGCTTATTCAAGAAGAACATGAAAATCCCTTCGTTAAGAATGGTCAACGACTCGAAATACTAGGGAAGGTCCTGAATCTATTTGGGCAAAGGAAATATATGCCAGAACATCGCCTAACAAGTCAGGATATTGATAAAATGTTTGCCGTAAAAGAAGTCCTTCTACAGCATATTTTTGGTTCTCCGCCCACGATTGACCAATTGGCAGTAGACATGGCCATGAGCAAATCGAAATTGAAAGCTGATTTTAAGTCTCTCTTTGGCAACTCCATTTACCAATATTACCTCAGTCGCAAGATGGAGGTCGCAAAGGACTTATTGATACGAAAAGAAGGTACCGTATCTGAAATCGGATACCGACTAGGCTACAGTAACATCGCTCAATTTTCTGCCCAGTTTAAGAAGCATCATGGGTGTACACCTGGTAAAGTAAAGCAGGCATAAAAAAAGGGCCACCCTAAGGCAGCCCTTTTCTCCTTATAACTCAACTTATCTACTGAACGCGTATTTTTGCGCTTTCGCTCCAGTTTTTCCCACGAACTTTGACGATGTACATTCCATGTGGCCATTCGTAGGCTGATATTTCCATCTTCTGCGATCCACCATTCAGATTTTGATACCTAGAGAATATCAATTGTCCACTTAGGTTATACACATCTACCTTGACTTCTTGCTGTTCCATTAACTCCAGCTCAATCTTCATCATCCTTTCGCTACCCAAGGGGTTAGGATAAATTTTCGCGGAATTTTCTACCGTCTGTTCTACAACAGGCTGAGCCTGACGAGCAGGTGTAGATGGCGTTAAGCCAGTGTATGGAGCCAGATAAGCTCCTGAAATAGGCCTTTCATCTCCACCACTTGGCAAGGTCCAACCCACGGCCAGGTTATCTCCGCCGCCTTGTTCCTTCACCAGTGCCTCAACATAATAAGCTTTACCTGCTTCCAAGTAGACGGGTGCAGACTGTTGTTCTGGGTACTTGGTCCATTGCCTAGAGCTAGTCCAGCCAGGAACGTGTGCTATTTTGGTAGTATGAAAAGGATTTTCATCTGTACTCAACCAGACTTCTCCATAATCATCAGAGGAAATCCAGAAGGTATAGTTACCCGTTTCTGGTGGGCAGAGGTAACCACGAATCCTGACACCGTAATTGTCTCCTGTGTTCACGGGCATTTCAAAGGCAGAGATCATTTGTGTATTACTTGGCGTTGTACCCGTTGGGATTAGGTCCACAGTTACGCCTCCCCCAATGTTGTCCCAACGTTCCATCAGAATTTGACCGCTGGCGATACAAGGACTTGGTTCAGCAGTAGAAGTATCTTCCACCAAGATCAAACCAGGCTCATCAAATACAAGGTAATGTACCTCTTCCGTGGTATGATTCAGTTCGGAATCCCCACATTTTTCTTCTTCCACCTTTACCTCTACACCAGAAGTTCCTAGGTTTCGGTAGCGCAAGGCAGCAGCATCTCCTCCATATTCAGAGCCCATTTCACCAATAAAGACCGCATTTGCTCCATAAGTCTGGGTAAAGTTGATAGCCTTCCAATTGTGCTTGGTCTGACGACCCGTATTTCCTGCTTCAAACTTACCCGTCAAACTATAGCTTCCTGGCTCAATGGCGATCCAACTAACTTGTTCGTCTGCATGTCCACCTGTGGCCTTGTCCTGCTCTTTCAGTTTAATTCGGAATTGCAGGGTGTCAGTATTGTTTTCATCAATGCGGACATTCACAGCTTCCACCTCATTTTCCGTCACACACTGGGCCAATACAATAGGTTCGTAGTCAAAGGTATCTGGGAAGGTATGCGTTTGCCAACTGGTGTTGATGGCATTTACATGACCAGCCATGATTTTTTTGCCATTGGCAAGCGTATATACCCCTTCTTCCATCACCATGTAAGGGATAGTCTCTACCACATGCCATTCATCCAAACATTCCCACTCATCAATTCTAACCTCAAAGCTGTTGCCCGTTACATTACGTACCCGAACAGTAGACTGATTCCCCCCTTCAAAAGATGGGGCACCAGCTACCACAACAGGATCGGTATAGGTTCTCTGCAGGTTAACAACCGTCCACTCATGATCCGCTTGAGCAGTTCCCTGTTCGCCCATCGCGATTCTATCCAGGCTATCTAAGCTCATGATCCATTCGGCAATCAGGGCTGAACCCTCCACATCTATTTCATTCTTGGCCAAAGGAGGCATCATGATAGATGGATTGTTACTGTGAATCCGCTTGTACAGGACAGAACTTGCCGTATCTCCCTTCTTGATAATGTGCTCATCGGGCAAACCAAGGCTTTCATTCAGGAAGTTGGTGAAGAAATTAGTGCTCGCTAAGTCGGTACTTAACCTGGCATCAAATATCCCTCTATTTCCAGTTCCAGGCCTATGACAGTACCCACAGTTCAAGTCGAGATATGATCTTGCCCTATCTTCCAAAGAAGCAGTTGGATCGTCTTTTGCGACGGAAGTCAAATAATTATCTACTTCCGTTTGCCCAATGGTCGCATCTAATATACCCAAGGAACTAAGGGTAATGAGCTGATTGGAAGTCAAACCAGTCGAAGGGTAGGTAAAATCCTTATTGAGGTAGCGCGTTTTAGGACCTAAGATCCCATTTACAACATCAGTATGGCACGTCAAGCACTCTGATCTCGAAGGATAGTGCCAAATCTGATCTCTAGTTCCTGTTGCGGTAGCAATGGTGAACAATTCATCCATGTCACTTTCCAATAAGTCAGCATCGCTCATATCGGCCCTCCACCTATAAGTCAAACCATAGGCTTCTCCATTTTCATCAATGATCGTAAAGCGAGTCTCTAACCTTCTTGTTATGGATGGATTCGTCTCATCCATAGGCAACTCAAAGTGCTTGATAAATACGGTACCATGAGGAGCTTGCCATTCCCCATCTTCGGAGAAGGAAATTTGTTCGGCGGGGCTATCATAGGTACCATCATTAGGAACTACCATCCATCGCTGCTTGTTGGCATGATCCGACCAGAAAGACTCCACCATGTCATAGGGAACCAGCCCAGGAGCAGGTGTCATACTAGCCAAATTGGTAAAGGCTCCTGTTGCAGATAAGGTGGCTGGGGGTAAGGGTTGACCTGAAGAAGGGGTAGTCAGGGTATACAGGGAAACGTTATTTCCAAGCTTCATCAGGTAAAGCTCACCTTCGTGGTCTTCCCCAAAGGAGATGATATCCCTTGGTGCAAAAGAAAAAAGCTGTTCATAAGCACCTGTATTGATATCAATTGACCATACTTCTTCTCCATTTCCATAATCTGCGGCAAGATACTTCCCATACAAGCTAGCTACCTTGCTTCCTCGATACACATATCCTCCAGTAATAGAATTGGCTTCAGAACGAGGCCAGAAAGTTAGCGGCAAGGTATGATTAGGGCTCAATGGGTTCAAGGTTGAGGTACATCTGTTGTGGGCAGCGGTCGCCTCCCAAACAGGCCAACCATAATTATGGCCTTTTTGTACCACGTTGATTTCTTCATGCTTGCTCGAACCAATTTCACCGATATACATAAGACCAGTTACTTTGTCCATTGTCATTCGGTGAGGATTCCTGTGCCCTATGGTGTAGTATTCCTCGAAGGTATTGGCTTGCCCCACGAAAGGATTGTCATTGGGAATCCAATATCCCTGCCCACTTATTTCATCAGGACCTCGTGGATCTTTAGGCATGAGATAGGTGGGTGCATGGCTTTTTGTAGGGTCCATGTTGACATCCAACCTCATCACACCTCCATCGAGGTTGTTGTCCATAGTTTGTGCGGTAGAATGTTGTGCTTGATCCCCAATGGTCAAGTATAAGAAACCATCTGTCCCAAAGACCATTCCTCCTCCTCTATGGGTCGAGTTATATAGACGAATCTTGAACATGTCCAACTTGGAGTTTGGAAGGACATTAAGGGTTCCGTCTTGAACCTCAAAACGGCACAGTCTCAAGTAAGATCCGTCGAAAATAGATGACTCAGGACAGGGTTGAGCCGTCGGAGAATCATTCAATCCATTCTGATCAGGACTAGAAAAGAAAACATAAAAATAATTTCGTCCTGGCATTCCTGCTTGTCCAAAGTTAGGATGCATCGCCATTCCTAAAAACCCTCCATCCCATACTACTCCTACATCATTAGAGAGGTCAAGGAAGGGATGTTTGCTGATGGTGTTTTGGTCATTCTCAAACCAGAAAATTTCCCCGTCTCGCTGCCCTAGGAAGATTGTATCCTTACTGGGATGCATGGCCCATGTAAGTGGACTATTAAAGGTAAGATTTGGAAAAACTGCTTCATAGGTCACCTCCTCTGAAGGGGCTACAGTTGGAAAAACGCCGTTCATGTAAGCACCAACTGGCTCAGCTGTTGTGAGTCCGGGAGGAGCAACTACAAGTGGAATAAAGGCGACTCCACAGATCAGTACAATAAGGGATAAAAATAAGATTTTTCGCCTTTGGGTGAAGGCAGAAGTAGATGTGGTTTCGTGCATGGATGCTTTTCATTAATAGGGGTGAAACAATAGGTCTGATAAAAGGTAATTTATAAAAACATCTACTTTCTTTCATATAATTAATTCCTTCCTCCTGAAAATTTAATACTACGCAAATAGGTAAGACAGAAAAAGTTGGGGATGAATGGACTCTCACCCAAATTTTCAGGATATTTCATTTTAAACTTCCCTTAACCTCCAACTCTACCAATCCCCCTATTCCATGAAAGGTTTGCTTGTTGTTCTCACCTTGGGACTCTTCTTACTTTTTAAGCCTGTTTCGGCCTGTAGTTGTATAGACAATATCAGTCTTAAAGATGTGCTGGCTACCTCTGAATTGATTGTAATTGGGGAGATTCTCTCGAAAGAGCGTGTTCAAGTATTAGACTCGGCTTTTTACGATCCTAATACCGGGTTTGATCCTTCCCAAGCTCATCTGTACACCTTATTTCTAACCCATTACCAAGTAGAGGTCAAGGAGGTTCTGTTTGGAAAAATCTCTTCGACTATTTTATCCATTTATACAGGCGTAGGTGGTGGGGACTGCGGCCTTCAATTAAAAAGAGGAACAAACACGGTTTTATACCTCAATCCCAAATCATATATGTGGAACAGGTCGGACCATGTCACCTTCCCAGCTGGACCTGAAGTCTATTGGACCAACATCTGTAAGCACTTGATGGTCATCGAGGAATTGAATATCAAGTGGCTTAGGAAATACCAAAGAAAGCTCACCGCCCAAGGAGAAAACTAAACTTCCTGTCCTTTTCGGGTAAAATTTTGACTTTATCGATTAAAATCCCCTAAAATGTATACGCAATTTTGTTTCCATACAATCAACAGATAGTTATGGGTAACAAGATTTTTATAACTGGTGGATCTGGCTTTGTCGGCCAACACATGATTTCGTTCTTTATAGGAGAAGGTTATGAGGTGATGGCATTGGCACGTTCTGAAGCATCGGCAGCAAAGGTTACCTCCAAGGGTGCGATAGCCGTACGAGATGACCTTACACAACTTTCCATTCCGACCCAAGAAGCACTTGAAAGCTGCGATTATGTTGTTCATTCTGCCGCCTACATGGATTTTAACTATGAAAAAGAGAAATTCTATCAAATCAACGTAGATGCAAGCAAGCATCTTCTTGAATTGGCTAGGGAAGCGGGCATCAAGAAATTCATTTACATCAGCGCAGCCCCAGTGGTAGCAGGAAGCCCTGTAATCAACCTCTCAGAAGAAGAAGCGGGAGACGATCTTCCCAAAGCCCTTTATCCCAAGACAAAAGCCATTGCGGAAAAATCAGTCCTAGCAGCCAATGAACCAGGCTTTCAGACCTTTTCCCTGAGGCCACCAGCTATCTGGGGGCCCGATAACCATCATCTTGACGAAATGCTCGATTTGGTGAAGAAAGGCAGCTGGGTATGGATCGATGGCTCCCATCAAATTTTGAGTACTATTCACGTCTATAACCTAAGTGCAGCTACGCTAGCCGCCATAGAAAATGGGGAAAAAGGGGGAACCGCCTATTTCGTAACAGATGGAGATCGAAGAAGTATGCGAACTTCATTTGAGGCTATTTTCAAGGCTCATGGCGTTGAAGCAGGAGATAGAGAAATCCCCCTTGGCCTAGCAGCAGGACTGGCTAGTTTCTTTGATTTTTTATGGAAAACACTCAGAATTAAATCCCGTCCTCCTATTCCGCCCCTACTGATTAGGTTAATGGCTAGAGAATTTTCCGTTTCTGATTCTAAGGCGCGGAAAGAGTTACAGTATCAGAATGTCATTTCATTTGAAGAAGGGATTCGTTCTCTCGTCACATCAAGGATCCAGGCAAAGCCTTAATATCCACTATCCTCTAGGATACTCTATTTCCTGATTTCATAATAATTCCTACTTTTTGAATGCATTCAAAACATATCATATGAGCAAGCGCATTCTAATAACGGGAGGACATAGTGGAATCGGACTCGAATTGACAAAACAACTCGTCAAAGAAGGGCATCACATAGGCTTGATCATGCGATCAGAGAAGCGCAAGGAAGGGCTGCCTGATGCCATTAGAAACTATGACAAGCTAGATTATTTCTTCGCTGATTTGAGTGATCAGAAGCAGGTTCGAAGCGTTGCTGAAGAAATAAAAACTTCATGGGATCAAATTGATATCCTATACAACAATGCTGGCGTATTGCTTGATGGTCTGTATGACTCGCCTCAGGGCAATGAATTACATTACGAGATCAATACCCTGGCCCCTTATCTCTTAACCTCCGAGTTGAGAGTCTTATTAGAAAAAAGCGATGCGCCAACCATCATCAGCACCTCAACAGGCGGAATGCATAGCCGTAAAGATTTTGATGTAGAGGAATTTATCAAACCTACCTCCTTCAAAAAACTGATTGGTTCTTATATGCTCTCTAAGTTTGCCATGACCTTGCTGATGTTTGACATGGCAAAAGAATGGCCAACAGCCAGAATCATCAGCGTGAATCCTGGCCTCAATCAAACCAATATGACCAAAGGCAGTGGAATGCCAGGCTTTCTTAAGCCCTTGGCTGGCTTACTTTTCCCTGCAGCCTCAAAAGGAGGGACCATCCTTTACAATGCTGCTTTTAAGGAAGACTTTAAGGGCCAGACTGCCATTTATATCGATGAGAAAAAGGTTAAAGCGATGAAATACAGCCTTCCCTCTGCGCAGAAAGCCAGACTCTTAGAAGGAATAAAAGCACTTTCCTAAAGCTACAGCCGGTCGGATATTCCTCATATTCTTTCATTTCCCTATATTAAGGGCATGATGAAGGAAATGCAGCGATTGATATTGTTCCCATTTTTGCTCCTCCTCCTAGGGGGCTGTAACAATCAGAGCCGTACGGTTCGGGATGACATTTACCTCGTGGCATGGGATAATTATTCCTTTGGATACATAGATGCTTCAGGCAGCGCTGTGATTTCTCCTCAATATGCTTATGCTATGCCTTATGGTGAAAAATTGGCAGCTGTAAATGTTGGAGGCACATTCAACAAGCGAAGAATGCCTACAGATGGCAAATGGGGATTTATCAAGATGAACGGTGAGTTTGCCATCAATCCCATCTATTATTCTCCTCCTACGGTTGGATCCCCCTACGACCCAGCTTCCTTAGCCATGGCCAATCACGATGGCTACGTATTTTCGGAAAACAGAGCGGCTGTGAGAACCGCTAATGAGTGGGTTTATATTGATCGTCTGGGTAATACCAAAATTCAGAACAACAAAATAAAATCTGCCCGCGCCTTCCACGACGGCCTAGCCAATGTCTACATGAATGGCAGATGGGGTTACATTGATACGCTCGGAAACGTAATTATTTATCCTCAATTCAAGTATGCAGCAGATTTCCATCAGGGTAGAGCACTTGTGGTCAATGAGCAAAACGAAAAAATGATCATCAATAGACGAGGACTTCGTCAATTGCCCCAATACAGGATTTTGAATCACTTCGAGAATGGCTTTGCCACCGTCCGCCCCTACTGGAAAGGAGAAAACCCAAATGAAGTAGAAAGACGTAAGACGCTTCTCATCAATACACATGGTGCTCCGATGACACCAAAGGACTTTGACTGGATAGGACATTTCGGTGAAGACATGGCACCAGCTCTTGTAGGAAGCAAGCTAGGCAATCCCATCTCCTACCCTCAAGCCTTGGGGCCAACCGGTGAAGCAGGAGGTAAATGGGGATACATAGACTTGAAAGGCAAATTCAAAATCAATCCAGCCTTTGAGGATGCAAGGGGATTCAGTGAGGGTTTTGCAGCGGTTAAGAACGGAGGTCTCTGGGGCTATATGCGTCCCAATCAAAGTATGCTGACCGGCTATGAGTTTAGATGGGCAGGTTTTTTCAAAAATGGCCTTGCTCCCGTCATCCTAGGCCCTATCCATAACGATTACAGCGATCAATTTGCCTACATTGATACTGATGGTGATATCATTTGGATCGAACCCCAACCCGCAGAATAAAAAAAGCCTGCATGACCGAAATCATACAGGCTTCCTACTGATTGTCAAACGCTTATTCGACAAGTATTTTCTTTAGGCCAAGGGATTGGCCATTTTCTCTTATTTGTAAAAAGTATAGCCCTCTTGGTAGCCCACTTACATCTACCCGAGCTTGGTTTGTGGAACGAATGATGGGAGCCTTCACCTTCTGCCCCATGGTATTGATCATTCTGATCTCCACTTCCTCCAGAATATTCTCCCACTCTACCGTTAGGACTGAACTACTAGGGTTGGGATAGATCCGAAAGCCATCGTCAAATTTGTCTCCAACGGAAGTGGCTGTACCTATCCCTTGCCAGCGTCCAATTGTATCATTAGCTGTGTTATTGTCTCCAGGGAACTGATTGATCCAAAATTCCAATCGGAAGACCTTATTTTCAGTGGGTATCCACAAACTGTCATGTACAAAAGTAATCGTATCATTAGGCGCTAGGTCAAATAGCCTAGGGAAGGCATAACGGAACGTATCTTGGGCATCTATGCTGTAAAACACCTCAAAAGCAGCTGAATCAAAGGAAAGTGTATCACTGCCTTGGTTGATAATGGCACCCGTAATGGTAATCGTCTCATTGGCTTTGGCTCTGATTTCGTCAATACTAAACAAGCCTAGGTCAACTGTTTCCACTTCTGCCAACCTGATGTCATCCAGTGCCAATACAAACTTATCATCTGAAGTATGTCGGAAAGCCAGGTACACATCCTGTCCTGCATAGGCGCTCAGGTTAAGCGAGCGGTAGTTTAACTCATTTGATTCTCCTTCTACGGTCAGCAATTTCGTCCCGTTTGAGATAAAATCATTGGTAGTAGAGCCCGTATTGGTAATCCAGACCTCATAGGTTTCCGCAAAGGAAGGGTCCTGGGAGTAGGCATACCATGATAAGCATGTGTTTCCGGGAAGAGCTGAAATCAGATCTGTAATCAGCCAATCTTCAGATACAGTTCGCGTATCATACCAACTAGGAGAAGCTAAAATGAGGTTTCCGCTGGTTGTATCCTTGAAGTCTTTTACAATTTGCCATCCCCCATCTGGAACGATGAATTGAATTTGGGTAGCAGGAGTCGCTCCGTCAAGATCAAGTATTTGCCAGTTTGTAGGAATTTGCTCATCGTCAAAATTCACATCTAAGACCGTGGTTCCTCCACAAGGAAATTGACGCAAAAGGGTAGCGTCTTCTTTGGGTGTGAATGATCCAGAACGTGTTGGCCCTTGGGCAAAAGAAAATTGGAAGCCAATTAAGATGGCGGAAAGTAAAATATATCTCAAAGCCTTGAATTGCATAATGGAATGTCGGTTTGATAATGAGGCACGTTCAATTGACGAGCTATGGGCCTGTTAGGGTTGCCTCAATTCGAGCTGCAAATAAACAAAAAACTCAGATTACCTGCTGGCAATCCGAGTTTTTCCTATCTCTTTTCAGGACAATTACCCTAGATCTTTTTTCCCTGTGCGCGAAGTTCCTTCACTACAGCAGTAATTCCTCTTTTGTTGATCGTACGTAGACCAGCAGAGCTTACCTTAAGGGTAATCCACTTATCCTCCTCAGGAAGGTAGAAACGCTTCTTGTGAAGATTTGGGTAAAATTTACGTCTGGTTCTGTTGTTGGCGTGAGAAACGTTGTTGCCTGATGCAGTACGTCTTCCAGTTACTTCGCAAACACGTGCCATGATATATTGTCTTAAACGATTGTCTTCTTTAAATGGGAGGACAAAGATGGGTATTTTTTAGTGTAATTGCAATCCAACTCTAACAGATTTTTTCAATTATTTTATCATGATAGACTGAGAACCAGTATCTATTCCCCTGAAGCTGGATTCAAGGCTGCAAAACACCTAACTTTTTCCCTATGACGCCCTATCAAATAGATGCCTTCCGCTTCAAGAAGAATCCCACCAACTATAATTTTTCCCAATCTCCATATATCCATATGATTCAAACCACTATGGGGCATATAAGGGTGCTGGATAGTAAGGAAGGCAAAGAAGTATTGCTGATCATACCTGATGGGCCCAATATCATTGAACACTACAAGGAGATTGTCAGCGAATTAGGAAAGACCTACAGGCTCGTCATTTTTGATTTACCTGGCTTCGGTTTTTCCATTCACAATGGGAGCTATGATTACTCATTTGGCAGGACCAATGAACTCATCAACGAATTGCTGGATACCATGAGCATTCCACAAGTCAACATCATCTTCCCTTGTGCCAATGGCTTCTACGGCTTGTCTTTTGCCCATTCCTATCCTGAAAAGGTCAAGCATCTTATGCTGCTTCAGACTCCTTCCTTAACCGAAATGGGCAAATGGTCTGATAGAATTGTTCCTTCCTTCCTCAAACGTCCTTACCTCAGTCAAATGATCATGCCCTTTATGGAAAAAACTTTTGCAGATAAATGGTATGATTACGCTTTGCCTAAGGGAATTGACCGTGCTCCCTACAAAGAAACTGCTCTTAATGGACTAAAGCATGGAGGGGCCTTTTGCCTATGCAGTCTTACACAGGGCTTGATGACACAATTAGCAGACCCCCTTGAAATAGATCCAGCCCTTCCCATGACCTTGATACACGGAGACAAAGACTTTACCCACAAAGGAACTGATTTTCAGTCCATCCAATCCTATCAAAAACAAGTGGACATCATCACATTTGAGGGCTGTGGGCATTTCCCAGACTTAGAAAGGACAGATGCCTTCATCCAAATTGTCAAGGAAAAAATATAGCCAACCCCTAGGAAGAGGTAGCGTACCATAAGGATACATACGGTAGAAAAATTTAACCTACAGCCTCTTGACAGCATTCGTTCGAAATCTTGTCCCCATTTTACTAATTCTGATCGGCAGTATCCTTCTTATAGGCCAACAGCACTTTTTGATAGGTACGCTGTTGGGTTTAGGCCAGTGGATCTTGATTTTGTGGGGGAGTTTCATACTCTGGCGGAATGGGAAAGAACTTCAAATGGGCCATAAAATTCTTCTATTTACAACCGCTATGTTGTTCCTAAATGCTTCCATTGACCGTTTCAGGAGGATTCCTTTGCCTTCGTTTGAAAAAAATCAAAAGGAAATAAGCTTACTCAGCTATAATTTATTCTTTAAAAATGGATACAAATCCCAGATCATACAGGAAATCAAGCAGACTAAAGCTGATGTAGTATTCCTGCAGGAATTGACTCCGGGATGGAATCAAAGCCTTTCTTCTTCTGTCTATCCTGCTTATCCCTATCAAAAAACCTATCTCAACAAAGGAACCAGAGGCTTGGCCATCCTTTCTAAATTCCCAATTGTTCAATACGAATTGGTCAAGACCTCCAGAGGAATTCCCTTTGCCCAGTATTGTGTCGTGAAAGTCAAGGGAGAAAAGCTTGTTTTGGTGAATGGACATCTTACTTCTCCTGCTGTCGCGGTGGAGAACCCTGATCATTTTTATTCTCTTTACCGAGAAAATGCAATCCATCGACAGCAGCAATGGGATAAGCTCTCCCACAAACTTCAAGACCTTAACATAGAACGCCAGATCATAGGAGGCGACTTGAATACCATGCCATATGAGCCATTGTACCGTCAGATTCGCCATGAATGGAGGGATTTATTCAAGGCTAAAGGAAAGGGCTGGGGAGCAACCTTCCCTAATGTGGCCAGAATCCCCCTTCCTATGATCAAACTAGACTATATTATGTTCAGAGGAAAGATAAGACCCCTAGAATCAAGAGTTTTACAAGGGAGTAGTTCCGATCATCTTGCCATTTGGGGAAAGGTCAGCATATAGGATAAGCAACCATTGCTCTAAGCCTACAATCCCTTGCATAAGACGGATCAAAGCGACTCTTTTTTACCATCCATCCATCAATTCTATGATAGCTGAAAGACTCAAACAGTCATTTGACAAATTCTACCCTGCTCCCCTTTCCGTTTGGGAGCGATTTGCCTCCTACTGTACCTACACTACTTTTGAGAAAAACGAAATCATCAAGGAGGCGGGTACAATAGAGAATTATGGCTATTTTATCTTGTCAGGCAGTTGTGGGACCTTTGTCTGGAAGGACGGAAATCAAGTGTGTCTTGACCTTGTTTATGAAGAGGAGTTTTTTGGAGATTCCATGTCCCTCAATACCGGAGAGGCTTCACCTGTAGAGACCATGGCCCTAGAAAAGTGTGAGATGCTCCGAATCTCCAAGGAAAATATCGCTCGCCTCAAACAAACAGAAATGGGCAAATGGCTCTTTATGATGGCGGCTGAAATGGACTTTGTCAACAAACAAAAGCAACAAATTGACCTACTCCTAAAAACTGCAGCTGAGCGCTACGAAGACTTGTTAGACAAACAACCCAAACTCATTCTCAGAACTCCTCAAAAGGTAATCGCTTCCTATCTGGGCATTACCCCACAAAGTTTAAGCAGAATCAGAAAGGAACTTCACGAAAAGAACCATGCCTGACCACTCAGCCTGTCAGAAGGTTGCATGAAAAACTTACCATATGGTAATTTAATCTCCACTTCCGCTGAACACCTTTGAGTAAAGCAATAATAAGCATTTACTCTTATGACGTATTCAGAATTCCATCTGAAGAGGTGGGTCCTTGTGCCCATTTTTTCACTTATTTTTCTCACTTTTCTAGGCCAGAATGGGCTCATCGCACAAGAAATTCCTGCGAGAAAAGCATCCTTTGGCAGATTTGTGGTACATGCTGGTTTGGGGAACCAGACCATTGGTTTCCCCTTCCAAAACCTCGGCCAAAGCTTTAATCCAGGCCTAGCTGATCTGGGAATAGATTGGAGGATCAACAAAGGATTGAAACATCAATTCCTACTGGGTATTACCTCTTCTTACTTTGTAAATGAGCATACGGGGAATACCTTCCTCTTGGCGGGTAAATTCTCCTATCGCTGGCAGTTTTTGGAGAATGTCCATGCTAGCCTAGGGCTATTAATGGGCAATATTTCCCAATCCTACCCAAGAAATACATGGGTCTATCATGACGCCACTGAATCCTATGAAAAGGGAAACTCCAGTATTCAAGCAGGAGCAAGTGGATTTGAATTGGGAGTAGGATATAGCTTGCCAGGAGGTAGATATGCCATTCGCTTGAGCAAGCAATTCCTTTTCCAATCGCCCTATTTTCCTTCGAAAGCCTTCAATGTGCTGCCACAAAATCACACTTCTCTTGGCCTTTTTATTCACCTACATCCCATCAAAAAATCATGAAAAAGTTTCATCATATCTTCCTCATAATCCTTGTTTCAATTACAGTTGCCTGTAATTCCACAAGTCCATTGACCCCAAATAGTCAGCAGAACTGCTCGCTAACAGATTCTACACATACCAAACACAATTTGTATCAGAATCTCCTGGACAGTTATGCACAAGATTCCTTTGTGGGTATCTCCCTTCTTATTGAAAAACCAGGTGAAGGACGTTGGCAAGGAGCCTCAGGCTTTGCTGATATCGAATCACAGATTGAAATGAATCCCTGTCATCTCCATCATGCAGCTAGTATCATCAAGACCTACATAGCCGTTTTGATTCTCCAACTCCAAGAAGAAGGTAAACTGTCGATCGAGGATGGCCTTTCTGCCTACATTGATCCTGATATCTTGAGCCGTATTCCACAGGCGGAGGACATACGGATCAAACATCTTCTTCAGCATCGTTCAGGGTTGATCGATGTATTTGAGGCTTCTTTTCTTCTTGACTTCCTTAACCAGCCTACCAAGTCCTACAGCATGGAAGAGTCAATTCGTTATGTATATGGGACACAAGCAGCGGGAGCGGTTGATGAACGCTATTATTATGGAGATGCCAACTACATCCTTCTCTCTATGATCATTGAGAAGTTGGAAGGGAACTTAAGGGATGTTTACCAAGAACGGATATTTGAACCACTGGAAATGGACAATAGCTATATGATTGATGACCCATCTCAATTGCCTGAGGGCCTTGCTTCCAGCTATTGGGATCGCTATGGTAATGGCATCATCGAGGAAGTTAGCGACTACCAAATTGCGCTGACAGCAGGTTTGGAAGGAACTGATGGGTTAATCCTCTCTCCAGCTGATATGGCACGCTTCGGGAAGGGGCTGTTTCAGGGGAATCTTCTCAGCCAAACCAGCCTGACCCAAATGCTAGATCTCGTAGAGATTCCCGAAGGACAGTCACAGCAAAATTATGATGCCTATGGACTGGGCATGGCCAGGGTTAAGGTAGCGGAAGAAGAGTGGTACGCCAGTTTTGGGAATCATGTAGGATCAAGTGCAATGATGATGTACAATCCTAAGCACCAAACCACCGTGGTCGCCTTCCAGAATTCTGGCACATTTTTCAACGATGCCAATAGGACTAGGTTTTTTGGCTATTTGGTCGCGGAGTTGGAAGCCATCGCCTTTGACTAATCCTTTGCTATTTGACATAGAAAAAGCCGCCCCCCAGGGCGGCTTAACGAGAAGCCTAAAAAAAGAGGAAGGAGCTTTACCTTCCTCCGCACACGCCCCGGGCATTTACCCCTAAACTACCCGGGTTCCACCATGAAATTCTTATGGGTCAACCCCTGTACTATCGTTGTTACATCTTGTTCCACGTCCACCCTGGTAGCAATCTTCTCTAACTGCTGCCAAATCAGCAGATGAAGTAATGGTTACCGTAGAGCCATCAGACAATAAGGTGATGCTGAATGGGTACACAAACTCAGGACGCTCAGTAGCATTTGGGTTGTTTACTTTCCAGTCTCTTACAATTTGATGAAGCTCAGAGGCACTGTCTGCCGAAGCTGTAGTCGAGTCAGGAAATGATACTGTGATAGGGAATTGTAGTTCGTAGCAGCGATTGCCTCTTTTTCCCCATTTGCCTTTGCCTCTTTTGCCGTATCCGCAGTCAGCCAATAGTTCTTTAAAGGCCGTTTCGTCGGCTATTGATACCGTATCGCCATCTTCCGTAATGACACTAACAGGGAATACTAATGTGGGTCGACCTGTAGTAGTTGAATCTGCCGTTAGTCTCCAGTCCTTGATCAGTGCATGTAAGGCCTCTGCACTATCTGCAGTTGCAGTGGTGCCATCAGGAAAGGCTACTGTAACCGGATATACCAATTCGAAACATCCAATATCTCTTCGTTTCCCCCTTCTGCCATTGTTTGTGGTATCGCGGCTTCCTCTGGCAGCAATATCCTCCACAGCATCTGCCACCTGATCCTGTGTGATGTCCTCAGCGCTAGATTGATTGAATTCGCCCATATTCAGGTTTTCACAGGCGGTGAAAACGAGTAGGAATCCAACAGCCAACAAAAGCGGGAAGTAGTTCTTCGTGTGAAGTTTCATATTCTTGTTGTTTGATTGTTATAAGGAATATCTGATTTTCACTACTCTAAGGAGGGCAGGTGGCAGTTGTACTTAGTTTTTTGAAAAAAAATCAAAAAAAATTCGACCAGCTCTTGAAAGCTGGCCGAATTCAACTGATAATGAATATGTTATCAGATTAATTTTTATTCAAAATCGTCTCCAAAATCATCTGCATTGATGGTTCCGGGGTCTGTGGTCTTCTTGGATTCTTCTGGGGGACGGCAACTTAGGTCTACGGAAGCGAGGGACTCAGGCTTCTCAAAGTGTGCCTCCAACAAGGCATTGATTTGTGGGTCTGCCTGAACTTTCTGCATATAAAGCCCCCAAATGGGAAGGGCCATGTTGGCGCCTTGACCGTATTTAATAGAACGGAAGTGGACTCTTCTATCTGCGCAGCCTACCCAAACACCAGTTACCAACTGTGGGGTAATTCCCATGAACCAACCATCTGATTGATTCTGTGTGGTTCCTGTTTTCCCTCCAATCTCATTTCTAAACTTATACTTGAAACGCAATCTTCTACCTGTTCCAAGGTCTACTACCCCTCTAAGCAAATCAACAATTTTATAAGCGTCATCTCGTGAAAGGACTTCCTGAGCCTGGGTTTTGTTTTGCCAAATGATCTCTCCATTTCTGTCTTCAATACGAGTGATCATGATAGGATCAATCTTGGTGCCCATATTCGCAAAGGTTGAATAGGCAGATACCATCTCATAAACAGATAGGTCTGTAGTACCCAAACATAGGGAAGGGACAGGATCTAGCTTGGAGGTGATCCCCATTTTGTGGGCAAAATCAACTACAGCAGGAGGCTTAAGCTCCTTCATCAACCTTGCTGTGATGATATTGGTAGAAGTTGCCAAGCCCTTCTTCAAGGTCATTTTACCGGTGATACTTCCGTCAGAGTTTTTAGGCGTCCAACGCCCACTTCCAGGAATCTCAAAGGTTACAGGCTGATTCAACAGTTCTGTACAGGTTTCATATCCACCCTGAATGGCAGTTCCGTATACGAAAGGCTTGAAGGTAGAACCTACCTGACGTTTTCCTTGCTCTACATGATCATATTGAAAGTACTTGAAGTTGATCCCACCTACCCAAGCCTTGATGTGGCCATTCGTAGGATCCATGGACATCATACCTGTTTCGAGGTATCGGAGGTAATGCTTCACTGAATCGCGAGGACTCATGTTTACGTCTTTTTCCCCCTGATAGGTCCAAATACGCATCTTCACCTTGGTATCGAATTCCTTTTTTATCTGAGCTGGGGTTTTCCCAGCCTTTTTAGCCGATTTATATCTTCGACTCCTGCGAATCCAATCATCAACAATCTTCGGATCACGTTGATACAATCGTTCCCCTCTCTTTTCCACCCGATCAAAATCTTTCTGTAAGGCTATAAGATGTTCTCTCACAGCCTCTTCTGCATGTACCTGCATACGAGAGTCAATGGTCGTATAGACTTTCAAGCCCTCTGTGTACAGATTGTGTCCATTCTCTTTACACCACTTTCTCAACCAACCTCTGATGTGCTCACGGAAATAAGGTGCAATGCCTTTGGTATGGGCAAATTCTTGTTTCTTCAAAGATACCTCCAAGGGAATAGCCTTGATACTGTCCACATCGTAGTGCAAGGTATCGATCATGTTGTATTTGGCCAGCTGACCAATAACCGTGTTTCGACGATCCTTGGTACGCTCTGGATATCGGAAGGGATTGTAAACGCCCTGTCCTTTTAACATGCCTACGATTAAGGCACCTTCTTCTATGGTCAAATCCTTAGCAGACTTGTCAAAAAGGCGGCGTGCAGTAGTCTCAATGCCATATGAGTTCCCCCAAATATTTACCGTATTGAGATAGGCCATCATGATTTCTTCCTTGGTGAACTTTCGCTCGATATAGGCAGAAACGAGATACTCCTTTAGCTTTCTGATATAGACGCTTTCATTCCCCACCTCATCATAGAGATTTCTGGACAACTGCATGGTAATGGTAGATCCCCCACGCACATCATCTCCCATGACGACATCCTTTAGAATGGTAAAGAAGGATTTTGGATCGACCCCGCTGTGGTTGTAGAATCGGACGTCCTCCGTAGCGATCAAACCATTGATCACCCAAGGTGAAACCTCGTTGAGTTTTACATTTACTCTGTTTTCCTTAGAGTAATACCTAGAAAGAACCACCCCATCAGCCGAAATCAACTGCGTGGAGAGATCGGATTCCGGATTCTCGATCAGGTTCATGGGAGGGAGATCAGTAGCCAAGTACGCAAGGAAGCCAACTACTGCCAGAAAGATCACACCTACTGAAATAAGGAAGGCATTTCTGATTCCTTTGTAATTCGGTTTGTCTTTTTTTCCATCGTCATTAGAGGACAAAGAATCTATGCCCTCCTTTTCAAGGGGTTCATTTACTTCCGGTTCTGTCTCTGGCTGCTGCTCAGACTGCTCATCTTGAGCAAGTTCTTCTTGCTTGGGTTCTAGTTCTTCAGAAGGATCGTTTGTATGCTCTTCCATAATGGACTCCTAATTTCTGTTTAGATGAAGAAAGGGAGGGAATTGTCTCCATTTATTTCATGAAAAATAAAATTCCTTACACCTTCCTGCAAATTTACTTTCATCCTCAAACTAGTTTACTAACCTTCTAGATATAGGGAAATCTAGTTTTTGATTGTATTTATTACATAAATGCTGGCCAAAAAGTGGAATCCGATCAACTTATTATTGGAAAAATCTTCATTTACCAAAATAGAGTCACATCGGGACACAGATAACACATAACACTTTCCCGATACCATAAACCACTGATAATGAGCAATTCATGCAAATTTAGCCAAATAAACGTGTAAGGATGAAAATAAAGCGGGAAGGGAAAAATGGGGCAAATAAATCAAAATAGGAATAAAAACTAATAATTTAAACTTCTTTTGGCTTAAGATTAATTTTGCCGTAACTTTGTAAGGAAATCAAGAGCATATACTTTTAAACGCTGGGAAATGATAGGTACATCGGAACTGAGCCGTATCGTCAATGCGAACGGTGGCAACTTGCTTGACAATATCAAGATTGAGGACATCCAGGCATATCTTCGCCTTAAGAAGACTTTACATGAGGTAAATGTAGCTGAGGATGCAAAATTTCAGGAAACTTTTAGAAGTTACTATGGCATTGGTGGCGTGGGAGTAAACAAAGAGTTTATTCAAAAGTACTTCGAAATTCTGGAGCTTAAGAAAAATGAGCCAGAGTTCAACTTTCGTCAAACAGCCAAAGAATTACTAGGTGCTCGTCCTAAGCGTAAACTGAGCTCAGCTCAATTCTCCTATTTGACTAAAATGGCCAATGTTATTGACGGTTCGCAGTATCCAGTCTATGACAACCACATTGCAGACCTTTACGAGTTTGATAAGCCTACCCAGGCTAAACTAGACTCTAGAGAGAGAATGAATGTGTACCTGGCTTTTTATGATGAAGTTAAAAAGATGTACGCTACTCTTCTTGAAGAGAAGCTCATCCGCAACCCTTTGGTTGTGTTCAAAATTCTTCTGAAAAAGTATGTGAATGAGGAGTTCCCAACTTATGAAATTGAGGAGATGAAGAAAATCGACTTCTTGGTTACTGCCATTACCAACATGAAAGGTAAATTGGTAAAAGCTTAATTCGATTTCCCAATAAAAAAGGCCTGTCTTTCCAGACAGGCCTTTTTTTGTATCCTCACCTTAAGAGACTTTTTTTAAGATTTATACTTCTTGTTTACCGTTGTATTTCAAGAACCTGCCTGTTAATTAAACATGATAAACCTAAACAGTCTCTTAGCTTGCTATCGGATAATCTTCCTGTAAGATTTTTGTCCAGCACTTTTCAAACTAAGCATGTAGATGCCTTTGGCCTGACCAGAAAGAGCCCACTCCCGTATTTGACTACCTGGAGATAGCTTGTCCTTTTGGGCCCAAATCAGACGACCTCGTGCATCCAACAATTCCCATTCCACCTCTCTTTCCCTATCAGATACTACCCTTACCTTTAGGGATTCCTGGGTAGAAGGATCGGTCAAAATACTCCAAGTAAGTGGAAGGCTACTTTCCCAAAAAACTTCAGTAATGGGCGAAAGAATCTCTTGTCCTGCAGCGTCAATCAAAGCCATCTGATAAATATTACTGCCTAGATCAGGCTGAAAATCCATCCATTGAAAGGTACGCTTACCTTGATGATTAGGGTTAATGGCTGATCTGGATTTCAAAGCCCACACTCCGTCTATCTGTTTTCTCACTTCAAGTTGGTAAGGTTGATCAAGACTTTTGGCGATGCCTTGAAGTTCGATTCCATTGTTGTTGATGATTCCGTCAAGACTTTCCCAGAAGGCAGGTAAAATACAGGTAATCCCCAAAGCTGAGGGAGGCGCGAAGCCAGTTAAGACTGCCCCATTTCCTCCATTGGTTGCTCCTTGAGATCCGCCTCCACAAGTCCCCACAGTAGCTATTCCAGCTGTTCCCGCACTGATATTTGAGCTAACTCCTACGGACAGCGGAAGAGAAGACCAGATGACACCTCCGCCACCTCCACCACCAGGACCTTGACAGTCTGCAACTCCTGTATTAGCACCATCCCCTCCTTTAACAGAAAGGTCAAGGTTATTGATTATATTATTCACCTCTAAGGCAATCACGCCTCCTCCTCCACCTCCAGATCCACCATCTGAACCAGAATCGATAACATCTTCCCCATCAGCGCTGATCACTCGAGCCTGACCATCGATCTGATCAGCGAATATCATCACTATTCCTCCACCATTTCCGCCTTTTTCTGATTCATTGTTGTTACCATGTCCTGCACCACCGCCACCACCAAGAAATATTCTATTATTAGCAAAAGAGTATCCATCAAAAGATAGGGTGATTCCTGGATCACCTGGTTCTTCCCCAAAACACTCAAAAATTCCAAATCGGATTCTGTTTCCACCAGAGCCACCGGCACCATAGTTCGATCCTCCACCCCCTCCGGTATTATGATTGTTTCCACCACCGCCACCATTGGCAAGCTTCCCATAGCCACCAGTCCTTCCGCTCACATATTCTGTGATTCCTCCCCCTTTCATGGCTCCATCAAGAGATCCACCAAAATAATCATAATAAGCAGTTGTAGTTGGCGAGAACCAAGAACAAGTACTACCTGTAGGCATTTTCTCTCCCCCTTTGAAACCTAGCCCACTTACATCTACATTGGCGTCTAGTTTCACGGTTCCCAAAGCATCAAATACCAAGACTCCTCCCTTTTGCCCATCCCAAGGATCAGCTGTTAAGGTCCCTCTAATCACCACATTTCCCAAATACTCTGGAACTGTAATGAGTTGTATCCCAGCACTATCAAAAGCTGAAGTCGCGAAGGTTGGGTCAATTGTTTCTTGTAATATGATTTGACTAGAAGGTGTATCAACAACGCAGATGCGTCCAAACATGTAGCTACCTGCTCCGCCAATATTATTGATATCTCCAAAATTGGAGGAGTTATTTGTGTTAATTGCTGCTCCTCGCATTTGCATCAACATCACCTTTCCATCTACTACAAAATCTGTAATATTGTCTACGGTAATTGTGCTATTGATAGCGTCAAGGTTGCTCACATGGGCGTAGGTATTGATAACACCTGCTAGTGAGTCGGGCTGTGAGTAGCCTGTAAGAAACATGAGCAGTGTAGCACATAAGGCCCACCATTTTTTAAAAAATGTTGTCATGTGGATAGTCTCTGTAAGTTTAGGGCGCGCAGTCTGTGAAAAACAAAGATATATATCGACTGAATATTTCAATACTTAAAATACCTTAACGGTCTTTTTTTGCTACAGCATGGTTACAATTCATAAAAATTTGACTTCTTTTTTCTTATGATCTTCCCTTCTTTTGACCTAAAACCTATCAATTGATCCATTTTAGGAAAATAAAGTTACTCCTCCAGACCTTAAGCTTACATAAGGTCATTAACTTTGTCGGGTTATTCCTGTCATTTTACTTATCCAAATTCTTCAAGAAATCTTACATGCTTGCCAAGCCTGTAAAGATCGGATTTGAACCGACCACTTCCTGCAACCTCAGATGTCCTATGTGTCCATCAGGACTTAGGTCTTTTTCAAGGCCTACAGGAATGGCACACATGAACCTCTTCCAAAAGGTAGTAGATGAGAATCATCAGCATCTTTTATACCTCTTATTGTACTTCCAAGGTGAACCCTATCTAAATCCCCACTTCCTCGATATGGCATCCTATGCCTTCAAAAAAGGAATTTACACAGCCAGCAGTACCAATGGGCACTATCTTACTCCTGAAAAGGCTAGAAAAACGATAGAAAGCGGCTTGTCAGAATTGATTATTTCTGTAGATGGGGCTACACAAGAAACTTATCAATCTTATCGGGTGGGAGGAAAACTTGAAAAAGTAAAGGAGGGAATTCGAAACCTTGTTCAGGCCCGAGAGGAAGCAAAAAGCCTCCATCCCTATATCATCCTACAATTTCTGGTTGTCAAACCCAACGAGCATGAAATTGAAGCCATTCAACATTTAGGTAAAGAACTGGGTGTTGACAAGGTTGCACTGAAAACTGCACAAATATATGATTATAAGGAGGGACATGACTTAATCCCTACCCAGGATCAATATTCTAGGTATAAAAAAATGTCTAATGGACATTACCGCCTGAAAAACGAGCTGGAAAACCAATGTTGGAAGCTTTGGCAGGGAGCGGAAATCACCTGGGATGGCAAAGTTCTACCTTGCTGCTTCGACAAAGATGCCCAATATGAAATGGGCAATGTTTCCGAGCTACACTTTTCAGAGATCTGGCATTCGCAGCCCTATCAGGACTTTCGGATGAAACTCCTTCAATCTCGTAAAGAAATAGACATTTGTCAGAACTGTTCCGAAGGAACAAAAGTTTGGGGGTAAGTTGAATTAACCGATCAATTCTGCATTCATCATGCTTGCTTCACCTCTCAACGTAATTTTGTTACGATCCGTGGTGTAGACATGGGTCTCAATCTTGGCAGTATGCTTCTTTTCGTTGATTTCCAGCACCTTGAAAGTAGCTTTGTATTCAGTATCTACATACATAGGGCGCAAGAATTCGAGACTTTGCCCCAAATAAATACTCCCCTTACCTGGAAACTCCATTCCAAGAACACGCGAAAATACCGAAGCCGCCAACATCCCATGCATGATGGGGCGTTTAAATGTTGTATGGGCTGCAAACTCCTCGTCTAGGTGTAACGGATTGTGATCTCCTGATACTTTCGCAAAAGCCTCTACATCCTCTTGTGAGAAGGAAAAAAGGACTTCATAGGTCTGATCAAGACTAATTTTCATGTTTGCAACATACATAAATGACATGGTTTATGGCAATAGCCCCCTTTACCCAAAAAAGAAAAGCCCCCAGCATAGGTTGCCCTTTACTGGAGACTTCTTTCTATTTCTGGGTAGAGATTATTCTACCTTCTCAAACTCCTTGAACAAAGTCATTTGAGCGTCCTCAACCTCTTTCTGATAGGTTGGCCAATCATTCTGAATGAAGTTATTGATGGTTTCAATCGCTCCTTCAGCCATTTCCTTGTATTGTTCAAACATCATCTTGCCTGTAGAACTGATGGGATCAGCGGAGGGCTGTATGTAGGAGTATACAGAATACGTCTTGGCAAACAGGGTGGTTGGATCTCTGTAGATGCCTTGTTTTTTGGCCTCTTTATTGAAGATTTCAGAGATTTTCTCCATTTCTTTTTTGACTTCTTTGGTAGACTTCCCAAGCGCTTTTTTCACGCTATCCGGCATAGCCTCCTGAGATTTCATCATCCCCTCTACCTTTTTGACTATCCCCTCTGCTTCTTTTAGCTGGGTATAAGCATCTGTAACGCGGTTTTGAAGGGCAATCATCTTCTGGTTCATGTCAAATCCTTCTTTCCAATTGGCCTCATTGTAGGGCATATTTGGGTTGGGCTTGACGGTTATTGTGGTAGAGTCCATAGACTCACCAAAGGCATACTTCACCTTGTAAGTACCTGGCATCAAGGGTCCTCCACCTGGCTCTGAATTTCCTCTTCCACCTGGTCCACGGCCTCTAGCTCCCGCTGGTCGGTATCGCTTCGGTCCCTTGCTATCTAACCTCCACATCACTCTGTTCAGTCCAGAATCTGGTTTTTGCTCCAGGGTACGAATCGTATTGCCTTCAGCATCCACGATCATAATCTTGACTTTTCCAGGGCCTTTTTTGCCTTTCATGCCTTTCATTTTCCCCTTTTTATCATCTGCCATGGAAGACTTGTCGTCCATCATCTGGTCGACTGCCTTTTTATCTCCTTTCTTTTTCTTCTTCTTTTTGGGACGTTGGGGCTCTGGCATCTCCTGTGGCTTGATGTCTTCCTTTTCAGGAAAATGTACAGAGTAGGTTAGCATACCGCCTCTAGCTCTGTTCTGACCTGCGTAGGTGGCATTTCCTCCGAAGCGATTACCTGCTGCTTGACGATAAGGTGTGATGTAGGCGTCCGGGCTAGGATAGGCCACCAATTCCTTTTCAATGAGGTCGGTTCCCTTGAGGGCCATCTCACGAAGTGGGAGGATATTGTCAAGCACATAGGCAGCACGGCCAAATGTCCCAATAACCAAATCGTGTTCCTTGGGATGAATCACCATATCCATGGTAGAAACGGTTGGGTAGCCATGCTTCCAGGCATTCCAACTGCTTCCCTTGTCAAAGGAAACATACAATCCATACTCTGTCCCAAGAAAGAGTAGATTAGGCGCTACGGGATCCTGTACGACACTCAAGCAATGTCCCCATACATCTCCTTCTTTCACGACACGTGTAAACGTAGCTCCATAATCGCTCGTGTGATACAAATAGGGATCCCAATCATTCTGACGGTAATTGTTGACGATGACATAAGCTTCACCGGCCTCATAGGTAGAGGCTTGAATCTGAGGAATCCACGCAAAATCAGGACAACCTGGCAAACGATCCCTTAGGTTGGTCCATGTATTGCCTCCGTCCTGCGTAAGCTGAAGGTTTCCATCATCTGTACCTACCCACACGATCTCTTTTTTCACTGGCGAAGGGGCAATAGAAATGATGGTTGTATAGTTTTCTGCTTGGGTGGCATCAAAGGTCAATCCACCACTTTCCAAAGCTTTCTGCTTGCTGGAATCATTGGTGGTTAGGTCTGGCGAAAGAATGTTCCAGTTTTCCCCTCTGTCTGAAGAATGATGTAGGAACTGGCTACCAAAATAAACGCCATTGTCATTGTGAGGGTCCTGTGCTATTGCGGCATTCCAGTTGAAGCGGAGGAACTCACCTTCTGGATGAACGGGCTTGATATTTTTGGCATCTCCTGTCACATAGTCAAATCGCCCTACATTCCCGCCCTGCGACATGGCGTATCCATATCGGGAGTCTCCAGGAATAGACACTACATCAAAACCGTCCCCAAACATCAGCTCTTCCCAATAGCCATTTCTGATGCCTCCTGAACGGTAAACGTAGGCAGGCCCTCTCCATGATCCATTGTCCTGCATTCCTCCATAGACATTGTAAGGGACGTCTTGGTCAACATTGATATGATAAAACTGGGCAACTGGGATATTCTCTACAAATCTCCAGGTATTCCCTCTATCTCTTGAAATCGCCATACCTCCGTCATTCCCTTCAATGATGAAGTTAGGATCTTTGGGACTGACCCACCATGCATGGTGATCAGGGTGAACACCGGTAGTTCCCACGTAGGCAGGAACAAACATATTGAATGACTTACCTCCGTCTTCAGAAACCGTTACAACGGTATGGATACTGTAGACTCTGTTTTCGTTGCCTGGGTCTACATAGATATCGGCATAGTAGAAGGGTCTGTTTCCAAAGTTTCCTTTGGGATCCATTCTTCTCCAGTTGAATCCTCCATCTGTAGACTTATAAAGTGAGTTTTTCTCGGATTCTACATAGGCATAAATGACGTCTGTATTGGAGTGTGCAATAGCCAGTCCCATTCTACCCAGATGACCTTTTGGAAGACCGTCTTCGTGGGTTCTTTCTTCAAAATTCTCCCCTCCGTCATAGGTTACATACAGGCCAGAACCCGCTCCTCCAGATTCAAAAAACCAGGGCCATCTTCGGAATTGCCACATGGCAACCAGTAATTTATTGGGATTATTGGGGTCCATGACCATATCGGCCACTCCAGTAGAATCATTGATATACAGAATCTTCTCCCAGCTTTTTCCTCCATCGGTCGTTTTGAAAACCCCTCTGTCTTCGCTTTCTCCCCATGCAGCACCTTGGGCACCTACATAGACGACATCTGGATTCTCGGGATGGACAATGATTCGATGGATGTTACGGGTTTTCTCCAAGCCCATGCAGGTCCAGTTCTTTCCTCCATCAATGGAACGATAAACACCATAGCCAGAGGATTGGGAGTTTCTTGGGTTTCCTTCTCCTGTACCTACCCAAATCACATCTGGATTTTTCTGGTAGATCGAAATGGATCCAATGGATACAGCTTGTTGCTTATCAAAAATAGGGTCCCATTTGGCCCCCCCGCTGGTCGTTCTCCATAAGCCTCCAGAAGCGGTTCCTACATAGATGACGTTCGGATCATCAATTACGGCATCAATGGCTGTTACACGTCCACTCATACCAGCAGGGCCAATGCTTCGGGCCTTCATTTTCTTGAAAAAATTCATATCGACCTCTTGTCCGTTCACTGCGAGAGACAGTAAAAAGATGAAGCCAAGAGAGGTTATTATCCTTTTCATATATAGCATTAGGTCAAACATTCTCATCATGCGAAAAGGAAAATAGTAAGAAAATCGAACTTGTGGTAATATCTAAATAGCAGAGACCCTCCAAGATTGAAGGGCCTCTGCCAATACGTATGTATAATCGTCAAATGAGGCTAAGTCCCAGCCCCTTTCTAATCCTTTCTACCTACAGTTTCTTACTTGTAAAGAAACCATAGATCCAGCCTTGCTGTCCATCTTTTTCAATTTGGTACCAGTAATCATCCATCTCGCGGATTTGGGTACGGCTTCCACGTTGAATGATCTCACAAATGTCTCCTTCAGAAAGCTGGAAAACGACATTGTCCGCCGTATTGTCTGGCGCAGAGCGGACATTCACATTCGTAGCTGTGATCATCAGTTGGGTGTTGGGGAGCTTTGATCCCATATCTAGCTTGTCAATCATCTCCTGTACCATAGGCATCAGGCTAGAGGAGGAGAAAGTAGAACTTGAAGCTAGTGTTTCCAGTTTTTTCAACTTGGCAGTAGCTGTCTTCATTTTGCTGATTTCAGCTAGTTGTTTTCCAAGTGCGATATCCAGAGGATCCTGGGTCAATAGGTTTTCGTCATACTTTGTCCAGCCAACCAATTTCTTTTCAAGGGTAGCAATCTCGGCCCAACCTGGTGCGTCCTGGCTTTCGGAAATGGCAAATAGGGTTCCAGACGTAATTTTCTGTGTCTTTAGGGTTGATAAATCTGGACGAGAGAATAAATCCATGTCAGCCGTCGCAATCACAGGTTTGGCATCCTTCATCAAAAGGTAGCCATTGATCCATCCGGTTGTCCCATCTGAAAGGGTAACCTCGATATAAGTTCTTTTTTCTGAGGCAACTTCTTCTTCATTTCCAGTCAAATTAACTACTTCACCAAAGCCCACACCCGTCAGGTATTTGGCATCTTTTCTACCTGCCTTATTTCTAAGGCCTGCTGGTTCCCATAGGCAAACCGCCTGTCCTGATCCTTCTACCAGTGAGGTTGATTCTTGCTCCTCTCCATCTGTACTTGGGGTAGTTGTAGCGGTTGTGGTAGTCTCTCCACCCCCACATGCTGTTAGTATACATAATAGGGCTGTTGTCAGAGTTAGTGCAATAATATTTTTCATGGGTAAGTAAATTTTCTTTAAAAAAAAGGAAAGTGACCAATTATGCAATGATCCTTGATTAATAGCCTGCTTAAATCCAATAAATGAACCTTCTGGCTTATTATTGATCCCATCAAAAGAGAGAATAAAATCAGCAATTTTAGGAATGCAACCTTTTGAAATAGCTTTACAGAAGCCATCAACTTTCCGTTTGGGGGAAAAGGATGCGTTTTGTCGAGCAATCTAAGCAGTTTGACGAAGGAACAGGGGCCATTTAGCTAAAAAGCGCAGAATTAATAAACCCTTGGCGCAAAAAATCCGATATACATATACATGGTGAAAGTTGCCAATGCGAGAAAAACGCACATTTCCCGCAGTACATTCGCCCTGACACAACGCAACATACTCTAACGCAGCATCGGACAATTAACCTTATTAGCTATGTCTAGTCAAACCGTGCTGTGTACTACGAAACGCGATGGACGTCCTGCACCTCAAGCAGGGAAAGGAGCCACGATTCTGAACGCCTCCCCTCAACCCGGAGAGATGAATCTAAAGGGCTATCTGGTACGCTTCATCAGTGAAGGACAAGAGAAATTTAAGCAGGATGGCCGCACTTACTATTTGGAAGCGGGTCATTACATTCTCCTAAATCCCGGCAAAATCAGCTGGACCATTGAAACTCCTTCTCAGGGTATCTGGGCTGAAGTCCCATTGAACCAAATCAAAAGAGAACTCCAGAATCTTCATCACGAAAGTCCTGACAATTGGAAGGATAATATTTTCGGTACCAAAGGAGAAATTCAATTCTGTGATCATGTGTACATGGCACAACTGGATGAACTCGGCCGCTTGCTCCTAGGCTGGAAAGACAGAAATTCGTTTGGAGAGGCTAGCACAAAAATGCTGATTCAGACCCTTCTTAAGTCTCAGAAAACAGCATTTGAAGGCATTGGACGACTTACTTCTGCCAAGCTCTCTACCCGCAAAGAACTTTATAGAAGACTTTGTCAATCTCAGGCTTATATTCATTCAAATCTTGATTCACTTCTAGATTTAGATACCCTCTCTCAGGTTGCCTGCCTATCTAAATACCACTTTATCAGACTATTTAAGGAAGTATATGGAGAAACTCCTCGACAATATTTAATCAAGCAAAGACTTGACAAGGCCAAAAGCCTACTAGTTACATCCAAAAAAACATTCCACGAGATTTGCCATGAGGTAGGTCTAAAGGACAGCTCCTCTTTTGGTAGACTTTTCAAAAGAAGCTTCGGAGCTACTCCACAGATCTATCGTCAGATGCATTCTCTGTAAGCGCATACGAAGCAGCAACAACTTCGGCTTGTGAGAAATCACAGGCCGTTTTTTTTCTATTCACCGATTGCTTATAGATTTTCCCATTTCCCAAACCATTTCTTCAAAATAGCCTCTGCCTCTTTCCCACAAGGGGTAAAACTTCTTGGATTCTCCTTGCCATAATCGAGATAGGAGGGCCATTTCCACCAATACATGCCTTTGCACCACTCCTCTCCGTCCATCGCTTCTAGCAGCAATTCATAACATAAGGCCTGATCTTGCTCGTTAAACCTCGCCCCTTTAGGCTCGGCATGTGGTTCTTTCCATGGCTTTTGAATGCTTCGAAATCCAATTTCTGTGAAGACAATATCTTTTCCTGTACGCTGGTGAAGCGTCCTCATTCGTTGCATGATATTCTCTGCTCCCTGTTTGAGTTCCTCTTGGGTAGGATCATCATTTTCATTCAGAGGGTAATAAGAATTCACTCCCAAAAAGTCCAATTCCTCAGCAAATTGAATCTTCTCAGCCTCGTCGCCCCAATTGGCAGCATAGGTAATGGGGCCTCTATAGATCTGGCGCATATCTTTGCTAAGCTGCCTCCAGTAATCGGGATTTTTCAAGGTGGCATGGACGAACTCTACTCCTAAACAAAGGTAGTCAAAGTCAAACATCTCCGCTATCAAGGCATAATGCGTTATCCATCTTTTGTAATAGGCAAGCCATTGGGGCCAATCCTTGGGGTCCTTCATATCGACTCCTCCAGGCCAGGATCCACCAAAATAAATTTGAGGTTTCAATAGACTGGTCATTCCATGTTGTGCTGCATGATATTTGGCAAAGACAATGCTCATGCTATTCTCTGTACCAGGTCCTTCCCAAAAGTTAAATTTTACAGGAGAAGAGGTGTTTCTGCTACCTGAATAAGGAACAATAGCCACTGTATTTCCTTTTGTGCCTCGAATCTTGGCCAAAGACTCATTCGCCAATTGAGATGCATAGCCGTTGTAGACATTATAGCCTTCATGGGCGAGTGTCATTCCTCTCAAGAATGGGGTTTGATATGTCTTTTGTGCGTAGGTCGAGGACTTGGCCTTGAAATATGCCTCAAAACCCTCTTCTGCTTGACGAATTTTCTGCATGCTTCCTTTGGGATCCCTTGGCAGGGATTTGAGGATTTCAGGCTGTTGATCGGCCAGGTAATGGACAAAGGCTCCAGCAGTTGCCGCCCTGACGTAAATGGAACTTCTACCAAATTCGTCCTCATTCCAGCGATCCCCTGATTCAATAAAGGCATCGGCAGTTGCCAATCGGATTCCCCATTCCTCCACACCTTTTCCCTGCCAATTCGGTGTAAAATAGGCTATCAGCCCTTCCATGATATAGGGATGAATATCTGAAAGGCCCAATGATCCTAGTAAAAGGCGATTTTCAACCCCATAGGGCAGGTCCTTTACGGCAGGATGGTATATTTTATGGACAGTCTGCCCCTTTACATATCCTTGTAGCATTTTCCGGACCTGTAGCCCCATTAATTCTGCGTCTTTATACAGGTGAACATCAAAGGGAGCAGGAACAATCACGGTATCGAAGAAGGCTTGGATCATGTTTCTTTGGTCTTCGATTTGCCTCTGAATGGATTGCTTTTCTCCTTCATTAAGAGAAAAACCGTGTGCATTGAGCCGAAAAAGGGAGGTTTCCATGGCTTTTGCATCAGCCGGAAAGAAGGACCAATTCATTTGCTCACTATACTTCCACTGCTCGTCAAACAAACCAACCATGAGGCGATCTTGCCCCTCGGAAATTTCATAGCCATAGTTGCTCCAAAGTGGATTGGAAAAGCTGGCCGTAGTCGGTGTGTTTAACCTTTCCCAAATAGCCTCATCCGAATTTCCAGTAACTACGCTCAATGGCATCGTATCATTCAGCGGGTTAGGAATAAAGCTCAGGTTTAAGCTGGAGAGATTCTCGTCAAAGGTTTTACCTGCGAAGGAAAAAGATCTATTTTCTATGCTAATGGGCAGATTGGGCTGGATATCTTTCAAGAAGGGATTTCCCTCCACGGTGCCAAGAAGGATGGTGGGTTCATTCTTCCAACTGGAATCCTGCACCTCACTGGCCTGGATATAATCCATATTAATCCACCTAGGGCCTGTTTCTTTGAGGTTTTCTAGCCATCCACGGAATTTTTGAGTGGTTTCCTCTTTCTCTCCTTGAAAAATAACAAGAATAGACCTGCTCTCACGAAAGGTTTTGACCAGTTCGTAACGCTGAGGAGGTACGGGCTTGCTGGATTGTGCATTGGTCCCTGTGAAGGTACATGCAAGACAAGTGAGGGATAAGAGAAAAAGGCTGAGATAGTAGGATGGTCGAAGCATATCAATTGAAATGATAGGAAGCTTCATTGTCAAAACCTCCCGAGTCGAACTCATTCCAAATTAGAAAGACTAGACCGTTTTATCTAGCTAAATTTCTTCTTCTAGTTCGTCTAGGGGAATTTCCTTTATCTGATTGTCATCCTCCTCGTCATCATAATCATCATCTTCTTCCTCGTCTGGTGTAGGGATTACCGGGGCCTTGTTGTGAGAGCTAACGTGTTCATAGGAATGTTCAACCTTCAATTTAGAATTTCCAAATTGTTGGCCATTGAGCGCTTTTAAGGCTTCTTCTCCTTCACGTTCGCGCTTCATTTCGACAAAGCCAAAAACGGGGGTAGTCCCATCTAGGCTTCGAAAAATCTTGATGGAAACTACTCCCCCAAACTCTTCGAAAAGTTCTTGTAGGGCATGCTTGTCCATCGATGGATCAATAGAGGATACACGCAGTCTCATAATATTGAATCGGCTAAACTTATGATGAACATAGAAAAAAATATCAGGACGCACCAGAAAAAAGAGACGATTTAACATTTGTTATAAGGGATCAAGCAAGCCCTCCTTCTTCATAATATTGAACTTATATATGTATAACCATTTGTTCACTTATTGGTCATAACATGTACGACTAAAAATTGGGTACGATGAATAAACAATCACCTTTGGTACAAACGGTCCTCATCAATGGAGGGATTCTCATCATGCTTCGCGTTTTCGTGGAAGTATTGTTTATCACTTTTCAGGGCGAAGAAATCCTATTCGACCGTAGTAAAATTGAAATGCCCTTGGTTGAAATGGGGCTGGCTATTGCGATGATGATTTATGCAGGCTATAAGTTTCGCGACACCAATGGATACACCATCACTTTACAGGAAGGCTTCCTCATCATGGTTGGGGTGTATGCTCTTGGAAGTTTAGGGGCAGCTCTTTTCCAAATCCTTTGGGTATATTTCTTGAATCCTGCCACGCAAGCCTTGGTTCCCACTCCAGATTGGTACAGTCCTACTAACTTCATGAATTCATTTTTCACTTCTGTCCTGTTTGGATCTGTATTGGCATTGGTTTTTTCCCTTATTTTATCCAGAAGAAAGGCCAAAATCTCTTAATACTGGATGGAGGAGGGTAATGTCTCTACATGCGAATTGTGTAAGCGTGAGGGCGTCATAACCACCCGTCATCATGTTATCCCTCGTCGTGTCCACAAAATCAAATGGTTCAAAAAAAAATATACCCGTGAGGAGATGAACCATACCATTGACCTCTGTACTGCTTGTCACAAGCAAATCCACATTTTCTTTGACCATAAAGCCTTAGCCAGAGACTTTAACAGCGTAGAAAAACTCTTATCCGACGGGCGTGTGAAAAAGTTTGTGGATTGGATCAAAAAGCGCTGAGAATCTTTTCCACAACATGTGATCATTTGGTCACTCGATTCCTTTTCCTTTGTCGTATGTTTGCCATTCTATTGGAAGGCCATGGATAATCGTGTGGGTCTTCCTCCAAAAGCCAACATCATATGATTTTAACTGACCAAAAAATCCTCGAAGAAATTGAGGCTGGAAATATTGTCATTGAACCCTACCAAAGAGCGTGCTTAGGAAGCAATAGCTACGATGTACACTTAGGAAAATACCTAGCTGTCTACAAAGACCGAGTGCTCGACGCAAAGGCCCACAACCAGATAGAAGAGATTGTTATTGGTGAAGAAGGTTTTGTGCTAGAACCCAACACCCTCTATTTAGGTGTAACGGAGGAGTACACTGAGACGCATAGCCACGTTCCCTTTCTAGAAGGCAAAAGCTCAGTCGGAAGATTAGGTATCCATATTCATGCAACAGCAGGAAAAGGGGACATTGGTTTCTGCAATACCTGGACCCTTGAGATCACGGTTGCTCAGCCTGTCCGCGTATACGCAGGTATGCCTATAGGTCAATTGATCTACTTTGCGGTAGATGGTAATGTGATCAATGCCTACAATCGTAAGCCCAACGCCAAGTACACCAGCCGAACCCTCAAACCGGTGGAATCTATGATGTTCAAAAATAAATTCTAGTTAGAAGGACTTGATATGGGTCCTTAAGCAATAAAAAAGGGAAGAAGTTTCCTTCTTCCCCCCACTATGTTCATTACTAAGTAAATGGACTCAATAGGATAATAAAGCTTCCAGTTTGGCAGCTACTTTTTCTGCATTAGGCAGCATGCTTGCTTCCAAGGTACTATTCAATGGAATAGCTGGAAGGGGTGCTGAACCTAGGATATGTACAGGAGCATCTAAATGCTCGAATAATTCCGAAGAAATTCTGCCACCCAACGATTCCATGAAGGAATGTTGCTGTACCTCTTCAGTTAGCAAAAGGACCTTGTTATGGCGCTTGACAGATTTTTCTATTGCTCCCCAATCCAAAGGCTCAAGCGTTCTTAGGTCAAGAATTTCTACCTGACCTTTAAAATTCTTTGCGGCATTCAATGCCCAGTGAACGCCCATACCGTAGGTAATTACGGCACAGCTCTCCCCATTTTCAATCTGTTCTTCTCCGGCAGGTTGGTAGATATTTGCCTTTCCCAATGGAATAACGTAATCATCTGAGGGCTCTATCGTACGGGATGCTTTTGAGCCAGGTACTTTCCCCCAATACAAGCCTTTGTGCTCAAACATGACCACAGGATTAGGATCGAGGAATGCGGCACGCATCAAGCCCTTCATATCAGCTGCATTGGATGGATAAACCACCTTGATGCCCCTGATGGTTAGGATAGCAGACTCAACTGAGGAGGAATGGTAAGGACCACCTGAACCATAAGCACCAATAGGAACTCTGATCACTGTCTGAACAGGCCATTTGCCATTAGACAAATAGTAAGACCTACTTACTTCAGCGTATAACTGGTTGACACCAGGCCAAATGTAGTCGGCAAATTGAACCTCTACGATAGGCTTGCAACCCACGGCAGACATACCTACCGTAGACCCTATGATATATCCTTCCTGAATAGGCGTATTAAAGACTCTCTCCGAGCCAAATTTTGTAGCGAGTGTGGCTGCTTCTCTAAAAACTCCTCCTAGGGTTCCTCCTACATCTTGGCCATAAAGAAGTGCCTCAGGATATTCATTGAAGATATTTTCGATGGCATGCAAGGCTGCATCCACCATCATGACTTCCTGTCCTCCTTCAGGCTTTCTTGTTCCGGTTTCTTCTGTAATAGGGGTGGGATGGAAGGTATGACTAAACAAATCGGATGGACGTGGATCGTCCATAGATTGAGCCTTGATGAACTCCTCCTTCACAAAGGATTTTGACTCTTCCTGGATTTGGCTTAGCTTTTTTTCCTCTACTCCGGCTTCAAGCAGCATGTTTTTCAGATGGACATAGGGATCTTGCCCCTTATGCTCCTCCAAATCATCTCGGTACCATTCTTTGCGCACACCAGATGTGTGGTGATTCAACAAAGGGACTTCCGCATGGATTAGGAAAGGTCTTCTTTCCTTGCGCATGAGGTCCAATACTTCAGCAATAGTCTGGTAAGAGGTCTCAAAGTCCGATCCATCAATAGACCTAGACTCGAAGCCCTTAAAACCTTTTATAAACTCTTCAGCCGTTTGGCTGTACATCTCTTCTTTGGTTGCTGAAATTCCCCAGCCATTGTCCTGTACCAGAAATAGAACTGGCAATTGGTGTAGGGAGGCCATTTGTAAGGCTTCAGATACTTCACCTTCTGTCATCGCTCCATCCCCAATGGAACATACAGACACGGGAGGCTGATAGGAATCATCATAGCTCAACAATTCCTGCTGTTCTAGGTATTTCATGCCTTGGGCCACGCCTGTAATCGGAATCGCCTGCATCCCAGTCGAGGAAGATTGATGGGGAATTTTGGGCATATGGTCTCTCCTCAGAGAGGGGTGGGAGTAATACGTCCTTCCTCCAGAGAAAGGGTCGTCTCTCTTGGCCAGCAATTGCGCCATCAATTCATGCGGCTGCATTCCGATCCCTAGTAAAATAGAATCATCTCTGTAATAAGGCGCCACGAAGTCCTGTGGCAGGAGCTGCATACCAAGGGCCAATTGGATGGCCTCATGCCCTCTTGAGGTGGCATGGACATACTTGTTGGTTTCCTCCTTTTTCTCTTCAAATAATTCGGACATGGCGATCGCCACAGACATCAGTCTGTATGCCTCCATGCTCACATCTAAGTCCAGGCCTTTTTGAGTAGCAGGTTTGGTCTCTATTCCCATATCAAAAAGTATACAATTGTATCAGATGCCTGAGCCAGCATCTTTTAGGTGTTTGGACATGAAAGTAAGAAAATTTGAAGAGACTAACTAATGGTTGTTAGCCTATGTATATTCTACACTTTTCCTCTTTTCTAAGGAAAAAGACCTAAAGAAATAGAGGCTGAGCCTGCCAAACGCAGAATCAGCCTCGATGTTCTTCATCCTATTGCTGAGGGTTTCTCATCGGATAATCGCTAGCCTCCATCAGCTCATTGGTCCAATCATCAGGGATATCCTGAATCAAGGCTTTCAAACGTCCACCCCAGTCTTCTGTAATCGGATCAGTATCGTCTTCGGTAAACCTTCTTTCAACCATCCTTCCAGTATTTTGCTTGAAAACAACCACGTCTATAGGATAGCCAACATCATTGGCAGATACCCTGGTACTGTCAAAGGAAAGTAAGCCAGTTTTCAGCGCAAATCTCAAGGAAGAGTCATAAGTTAAGGCCCGGTTCAGAATGGGCTTACCATAACCTGAATTTCCGATAATGGCGAAGGGAGTGGCTTGCCCAATCTCGATCCAATTCCCCTCTGGGTATAGCATATAAAGTTTATGCTCCTTATCCGAAGCCAATTTCCCTCCTACTATGGTGAACAGGTTGAAGAAAAGTCCTGACTCTGCCAAGGCACGTTTGTCCTCAGCGGCAACCCTTCTAAGTTGTTCCCCAAATGCATTTACGGCTTTGTAGGTTTTGTCAAACTCGAAGTTGTCATTTTCTAAAATCTCTTCGAAGTAGGTTACGGCTTTATCGCGGATGGATCTCAATCCGGAAGTCATCAGAAACTACAACTGCGAAAAAAATAACCATCCATTCCCGGGGAAATAATCAGCTTTTTCTGATGA
>JBCBVV010000079.1:0-17346 GCA_039817415.1 Bacteroidota bacterium | reverse complement strand
GGAAGCCATTGGCACAACTTTATCGAATCTCTGGTCCAAAATGCGCTTAAGTGTAAAATGGCTTCCACTTTGTTTGAGTTGTTCTAAACTCTCATAGTTGATTTTGTACAGCCTGCAAGAGGAAACAGACTCAAAACTTTCAGTTGAAACACTACCCTCCGTCAGACTTTCTATGGAGGCAAGATAATCTCCGGGACCTGCGAGATGATTGACCAGTTCCTTATCGGAGAACCATTTGTAACCCTTTACGAAGCCATCCATCAGAAAATAAGCAACGTCAATTTTCCGTCCGGCTTCTATAAAGATGCTTTTTGGAGGCAGGGAAACAAGGGTGAAATGCCTTTCGCACAAGAGGTAGTCCGCTTCAGAAAGGGGAAGTTGGGTTTTGAGATAATGCCATAAATCTTGCATGCTTATACTTCTTACATCTAAAAGGTAAAAAACAAAAGAGCTGAATCTTTCGATCCAGCTCTTTCTCAATCCACAGCTCTACCCTACTCTTCCGACTTGCCTTCGTCCTCTTCTTCTTCGGTCTTATCCTCTACATCTACCACGTTTACATCAAACCTACCGCCTTCGGTAAATCCTTCTGTAAACTCTTCCTTCTCACGAGCTGCTTCTTGTTTCGCGATATGTTCTTCTTCTGTTTCGTGCATGGCATCGGAGAATTCATCTTCCTTCTGATTCCATTTCGCCTCGAAGTGTTCCTTCCAGTTCCCTCTTCCACAATCAGCCCATCCTGAGCTTTCCCATTCTTTCCACTCTTTTTTCTCCCAATCGTATTTTTCCCCTACACGCTTTCCCCAGTAGTACCCTCCTCCTTGTATCAATCTGCTAATCAAAATGATCAATAAAGACTGAAGGTATGAGATAAAGGGGCCTCCGAAAAGATCAGGAACAAGTGCGTTCCAGATAATTTTGAGGATAAAAGCTGTAATAAGCAGGCTTAAAATACCCTTATGCTTTTTATGATGTTTATGATGTCCCATAATTCGATTCTCCAACTTACAGTTCCTGGTAAATGTTTTCCAACGATTTCCTCAGGGCAAGAATAGCATATCTTTTTCTTGACAAGAGGGTATTAAGCCCAACACCTGTCATAGCAGATATTTCCTTGAAGCTTTTGTTGTCAAACTCGTGAAGGACAAAAACTTCCTTCTGCTCAGCAGGCAACTGATCCAACGCCTCATCTAGGGCATCCAGGATACGCCCTCTTAAATAGGCCTTTTCAGGACCAGCATTCAGGTCAGGAAGGATTTCCAATAGGGAAAGAGGTGCACTCTCGCCGTTATTTGACTTCCTCTCCAGTTGAGAGAAGTTGTCAGGCTTTTTCTTCCTGTAGCTATCGGTGATTTTATTACGGGCCACCGAAAAGAGCCATGAGCTCACCCGTTCGATTGATTCTATCGTATCGTAACGATCTACCAGCTGGGTAAATACATCCTGCAGAATGTCTTCCGCATCTTCCACGCTAGGTACCCTCTTTCTGATAAAGGCCAACAACCTGTCCTTCTCGTGATCAAAGGTTTCTCGTATGATATGTGTTTGTCCAGCTGACAATTCAGCTCCTAAATCCATGATTTTTTTGATGTTCAATATAGTAGTCGAATAAATAAAGGCTTTATTGTATGGGTTTCGACTATTGTATATACGATGATACCTACCGAAAGGGTATCAACCTGATTATCAGCCATTCAATAAAGAAGTCTCCGCCAGGAATTTCTCAAAATCCTCACTTGGGACATATATGATAGAGTATGTCCTTCGTTAGAAGTTTGAATCATATCTCTGACAAAGCAATTTTCACTATGAATTATTCAGCTGCTTTTTTCCTCTTGATCTCCTTCTTTTTATTTGTTTCTCCTTCCCATGGACAACAAAAAGATTCTCCCATGCCCAATAATGTCATTTTTGCCCAAGGGGGAACCGTATTCGTCAATGGGCATCTAGCCGCCGGATTGGAAAGGAGAATCTGGTCTCAACCAAATGATGCGTTCCATTTCTATGGAGGATTGGGATATGGCCGATACCGCGCGGCACTTTTCTTTTCTGGCGCAGGACCACGTGCACATATTAGTGGGTTTACGGGAGCTGGTGCCCATCACTTTGAGATTAGCCTTGCTACTTATTACCTACCTAGCACGGATACCACACCCGATGAAGGGGGCTTTGGGCCTGATTTAAGTATAGGGTACAGGTATATGAGACCCGAAGGGGGCTTTGTGTTCAAAGGCTTTGTAGCCCTAACAGGGGTTGGAATTGGATTGGGGCTTGGATTTTAGCAGCTAGCCTGAACAGTCAACTGATCTTAGCTATCTCCATACACTTTCAAAATGGGCTCACGAAGAATATTTCCTTCATCAGAAGCAGTAAAAAATGCAACCTCAGCTATGGCATCTGGTGTTACCCATTTCTCAAAATCTGCATCTGGCATGGCAGCTCTATTTTGGGGCGTGTCGATGATGGAAGGAACAATTACTGAAGTCGTGATACCATGAGCCTTACCTTCGGCGTTTAATATCTCTGCCAGATTAGGAATAAGGGATTTAGAAAGTGTGTAGGCGACCATGGGAGTACCAGAAGCGGGACTTAAAGCTGGTCGGGCCCCGATTAAAAAAATATGTCCGCCCTTTCCGTGAGCCTTCATATGCTTAAAAACGGCCTTGGCAGAATAATATGCTATATAAAAATTCAACCCAATCATTCTATCTAGTTCGGCCTTTCCGGTATGTTCAAGATCTCCCATCGCAAATCCGCCCACAGTTAATACAGCAGCTCCAATGGAATCCCCCCTATTCTCACAGAAGGATATTGCCTCGTTGACAGCATCTTCCTGAGACAGATCAATGTCTAGGCAATCGAAGTTTTCATGATTTTCGAAGGAAGCTACTCTCTCATGATCGAGTTTTGTTCCCACAACCTTATATCCACCAGCTAAAAACTTTTTGACCATTGCGAGCCCTAGGTTTCCGGCGGCTCCTGTGATGAAGGCTGTCTTTTCCATGCTAACTAACCATGTTTGTTGACAAGATCATTCATGGAGAACCATCTGTCTTGAATTAATATGTATTGTTGTAGGTGAACTAAGCTCTTCCTACAATGTTTTTGATCTGCTCTAACTGACTAAGAATCGCAGTGGATTCCTCTTTTTTGGGGGGTACCAAGTTAATGGGCTTGTCAATAGTTTTGGATTCAAGGGCCAATTTCAAGACCTCCGTCATGTCCTCCACATAGTGAATTTTAAGCCCCTTTACATAATCCTCCTTGATCTCACTGACATCCTTTTCATTGTCTTTACACATAATGATGGTATGAATACCCGCTCTTTTGGCCGCCAAAACCTTTTCCTTAATTCCTCCTACAGGGAGCACCTTCCCTCTTAGGGTAATCTCCCCTGTCATAGCAAGTGATGGCTTCACAAGTTTCTGCGTGAAGACGGAGGCAAGCGAACTCAACATAGTAATTCCAGCTGAAGGGCCATCCTTTGGAATGGCTCCTGCTGGGATGTGCAAGTGAACATCCCAATGCTTGAAGGCCTGATGTGGAATACCGTACTTTTCTGCGTGAGCCTTCAAATAGGTAAAGGCTAGGGTTGCAGATTCCTTCATAACATCTCCCAATTGCCCTGTCATACTCATTTTACCACTCCCAGGAATGAGCGTAGACTCGATAAAGAGAATTTCTCCTCCCACAGCCGTCCAGGCTAAACCAATGGCCACACCAGGAACCTGCTGTTTTTGGTAGGCTTCATTTTCAAATTTCTTGACTCCTAAAAAGGTCTCAATATTTTTCTCACCTACCCTAATTTTCTTCTTCCCTTCTAGCACAATCTGTTTGGCACTCACGCGGCAAATCGTAGAGATTTGTTGTGAAAGTGAGCGAACTCCCGACTCTCTGGTATAATTCTCAATGACCTTTTTTAAGGCCTTATCCGTTACACTGAGGTTTACAGATTTCAGACCATGGTCCTTTCTGATTCTTGGAATCAAATGACGCTTGGCAATTTCCTCCTTTTCCTCTATCGAATACCCATTGATCTCAATGATCTCCATTCTATCCCGCAGCGCGGGGTGAATGGTAGATAGGGTATTTGCGGTACAGATGAACATCACCTTGGATAGGTCATATTCTACTTCCAAATAGTTATCTCTGAAGCTATTATTCTGTTCAGGATCAAGCACTTCCAAAAGGGCAGAGGATGGATCTCCTCTGAAATCATTTCCTACCTTATCAATCTCATCCAACATGAACAATGGATTGCTAGTAGAAGCCTTTTTCATTCCCTGAATAATACGGCCTGGCAAAGCGCCAATATACGTTCTTCTATGTCCTCTGATTTCAGCTTCATCCTTAGCTCCTCCTAAAGAAATCCTGATGAACTCCCTTCCCATAGCCCTGGCGATAGACTTACCCAATGAGGTTTTTCCTACCCCTGGAGGGCCATAAAAACAAATGATAGGCGCTTTTTTGTCTGCTTTTAGTTTCAGAACAGCCAAGTGTTCCAGAATCCTTTCTTTTACCTTCTCAAGGCCATAATGGTCCTTATCAAGTATCTTTTGAACTTGCCCAAATTCGAAGTTCTCCTCGGAGTAATTCTGCCAAGGAAGATCTAGCAACCACTCAACATAGTTGATGACAACTGCATAATCAGGCATGGCAGGCGAAAGTCTTGCCAGGCGGTTGATTTCCTTGTCAAATACCTTCTGGACCTCTTTTGGCCATACTTTCTCTTCTGCTCTGGCTTTGAGTTCCTCTACATCAGATTCAAATCCCTGATCTCCTAATTCATCTTGAATGGTTCGGATTTGCTGACGAAGGATGTATTCTCTTTGTTGCTTATCGAGGTCTAATTTAACCTTGGATTGAATCTCCTCAGTTAGTTCTAATACTTGTAACTCATTGGTGAGGAAACCAAGAACGAGCTCTGCTTTTTCGCTGAGGTCGTCTATTTCCAATACTTCCTGTTTTTCTGCTACATCAAGGCTCAAATTAGAGGCGATGAAGTGCGTCAAAAAGCTCAGGTTGCTGATATTTTCTAAGGCAATTTTAGCCTCTGTAGGAAGGTTGGGGGAAAGATCGATGATGCGATTGGCTTCTTCCCTCAGGCCATTTTGAAGCGCTTTTACCTCTTCAGCAGAAGGTTCAATCTCATCTACTGGCTCCACTGTAGCCTTGAAAAACGGCTCAGTAGCTGTAAATGAGGTAATTTTAAATTTCCTTCTTCCCTGGATGACGATGGTAACAGAACCATCAGGCATCTTGATCATTTTAAGAATGCGGGCAAGCGTTCCTGTTCTGTAAAGGTCCTCTTCACCTGGATGCTCAATGTCAATATTCTTTTGTGCAACCACTCCAAGCAGCCTTTCATGTGTGTGATAGGCTTCTCTCACCAATTGAATGGATTTATCTCTACCGACTGTGATTGGGATGACCACACCTGGAAACAATACCGTATTTTTCAGGGTTAGGATTCCGACTTCTTCAGGGATGTCGTCGTCTTCCCAAAGAGAATCCTCCAATGTAGTTACTAATGGAAATTCATCCTCAAGGAAGTCTTCGGCCTCAAAATGGAATAATGACATAAAACAGGAAAAAAATTAAGCGAAGCAGGATTTCACCTGACAACCTGATATCCGCCCAATATCGTTAATAATAGGGTAAGTAACACGATAAGGTTTTCAACATGAGGACTTATTTCTCTGTCAGATGTGAGAATTTTTCCAAAATACCTTAAGTTTGTGCTCCTTATTCAAAACACAGCTAGTTTTCTGGCCTCAAACAAATCAGTATCCTTTTATGAAATTCAATGACATTGTTGCCGTAACAGGTGCGCCAGGCTTATATCAGGTCATTAAGGCAGATGATAGAGCCATTGTAGTAGAATCCCTTGATGCGCGTAAAAAACGCCAATTGATCAAAGGAAATATGGTGGTTTCTAAACTCATGGATGTTTCTATTTACACCGAAACAGACTCCCAGCCTGTGGTTAGCATCCTCAAAAGCATTCAGGAAAAGTTCGGCAAAGAACTTCCCGTTGACAAAAAGAGTAGCAAGGATCAACTCATGGGATTCCTAAAGGAGGTTCTCCCTGATTACGATGAGGAAAAAGTATATCCTTCTAATGTCAAAAAGCTGATTTCATGGTATGGCATCCTCTCTGAATACGACCTAGAATTCGTCGTTGAAGAAGAGGAAGAAGAAGCCAAAGAGGAATCACAAGAATCGGAAAAAGAGGAGCCTAAAGAAAAGGACGATTCTAAAGAGACCACAGAAAAGAAGGAAGCAAAGGAAGCTCCCAAAAAGAAGCCAGCCGGCAAGAAAAGCACCAGTAAAAAACCTGCTGCCAAAAAAGACTGAATATAATCCTACATGGATTTTTTCTTCCATCCCAAATGGGTTCACTTCCCTATTGCCTTGTTGATCACAGCAGGAGGGATTTATCTATGGACCTTGTTAGCTAAGGATAAATCATGGTTGAGAGCTGCCTTTCTCATCCACATTCTCGGTTGGATCGGATGTGTAGCTAGTGTTTTGACAGGACGGCAGGCAGAAAATCTCATTGTCCATACTCCTGCTATTCAGGATCTGCTAAGCTTGCACGAGCGGCTAGGCTATCTCATTACATGGCTTTTTGCCATGCTTGGAATCTGGATGTTTCTTCGCCTAAAAAAAATAGCTAAATGGGAACTGATTCTCTTCTCCGTCCTCTTTTGGGCAGGAAATGGAACCATGGCATATATGGGGCATTTAGGAGGAGAAATGGTGTATCAAGAAGGGGCAGGCGTAGCACCCATGAAGGAAATCCATCAAGAACACTATCAGCATGATACCAAAGAATAAGTATTCATATTTCACCCTACTTATGGGCATTGCCCTTCTCCTTTCCTCCTGTACGGATAACCGTGTTCAGACAGTTTTCTTCACAGAAGGTAGCTGCTCGGAGTGCAAAAAACATATTGAGAAAATCTTATCAGATGTAAATGGGGTAAGAGATGCATTTTGGAATCCTTCGACCAGTCAAACGAATGTCGTATTCGATACTACGAGAACAAATGAAAGCATGATTCAGAAGGCCTTGGCAAAAGGGGGATTCAATACGATGTATTTCGAGGCTGATACCCAGGCGGCCAAACTTTTACCAGCATGCTGTAGAAAGGTGATCGAAAAGAAATTGATTCCAGAGGGTGGCGTACATGGAGGACTAGACCATTAACCCTCACAACTAGCCTGTAAGCTCTTGTACTTAGCAAGCCGTTCCTCTGAGGTTGTTTCTTTCATCCATTCCCTCAGTGTTTTACCTTTGTCTTCAGCGATATTTTTGGAAACACAGGGGCAAACTACATTTTTCCATTCTCCTGTTGAATCCAATGCTTCAACATCCTCTTGACATTGCCGTGTAAGATCACTCAAGGCAGCTTGGGCGCTGACATAATCATTGATAGGAAGCAGCCTTTGATAAATGAAAATGGACACCACCAAGAAGATTCCGATAATCAACGCAAAAAATGCCTGCCCCAATCGTTTAGGTAGTTTCGGCATGTGGTCTTCATGCTCATGTTCGTGATCGTGGTTCAATCCCATATCAGAGGTAAGTTTGCCAATTGCTGGTGTCTATATATAAAGGGATATAAAGCTCAGAAGAAGGTGATTGTTTGAGATAGATCGAATTTCCACCTCTATTTGACCATCCAAAATGCTTTATATCCCTTAGAAATAATTCTCTTAACGAATCAATTACCTGAAAGCAGAAAGTCCAGTAATATCGTATCCAGTAATCAACAAATGGATATCATGTGTTCCCTCATAGGTTACGACAGATTCCAGGTTCATCATATGGCGCATAATAGGATAATCTCCTGTGATGCCCATTCCTCCTAACATCTGTCTAGCATCACGTGCAATGGTCAAAGCCGCATCTACATTGTTGCGCTTGGCCATAGAAATCTGTGCTGTTGTAGCCTTCTGCTCATTCATCAAGGCCCCTAATCTCCAATTCAACAATTGCATCTTTGTAATCTCAGTAAGCATCTCAGCTAATTTCTTTTGCTGTAACTGGAAGCCTGCGATAGGTCTGTCGAATTGCATCCTTTCCGTACTATACTTCAAGGCAGTGTAGTAACAATCCATAGCTGCACCGGTAGCGCCCCAAGCGATTCCGTACCTTGCCTTATCCAGACAGCCTAATGGCCCTCTTAAACCAGAGATGTTGGGAAGAAGGTTTTCCTTCGGAATCTTTACGTTATCAAATACCAATTCACCTGTATCTGAAGCTCTTAAGGACCACTTATTGTCAATCTTAGGAGTAGAAAAACCCTCCATTCCTCTTTCTACAATCAAGCCATGGATACGACCGTTTTCATTCTTTGCCCAAACTACAGCAATATCTGCAAAGGGGGAGTTAGAAATCCAGGTCTTGGCACCATTCAAGAGGTAATAATCTCCTTTGTCCTCGTATGAGGTTGTCATTCCACCGGGATTTGAGCCATGATCAGGTTCTGTCAAGCCAAAACAACCCATCATTTCTCCTGAGGCAAGCTTTGGAAGGTACTTGTGTTTTTGCTCCTCAGACCCATACTTATAAATCGGATACATCACGAGTGATCCTTGTACAGAACACATCGATCTGATTCCAGAGTCTACTCGCTCGATCTCCTGCATGATCACGCCATAGGCGATTTCATCAAGGCCGGGACAACCGTATTCCTCTGGAAGGGACGGACCAAACAATCCCATTTCCCCCATTTGCCTAACCAAATGCTTAGGGCACTCGTTGTTTTGGGCCCATTCATTGATATAAGGGCTAATGTTTGTATTGAGCCAATCTCTTACACTGCTCCTGATGACTTTGTGCTCATCTGTCAGCAGATCATCTGCCATGTAGTAATCTGGCGCCTCATAAGGATGTGCTACACCCTGCTTCGATTGTTCTTGGATCATGTAGTCTATATTATTTAGCGATTTGAGTCTATGTATACGTTAACCCCTAAAAATAAGAAGAATCATGGACGTATGCAGAAAATGTTATCAATCTTTCCCTACATCTTCTTACAGGATTCCTATTTCTTCCACTCTACATAATCCTTTAGCCTACCTTCAATGTCATACATCCTGAATACGAAGTGGTTCTTGAAAATATCTACTTTACAATAATGATGACCACGCTGGTTCTTTTGTGTAAAGGAATTATGAGTTGGAACAAAATCTTCTAAATGTCCGCCAGCTCCTCCACTTTTGATATATACTACTCCGTTTTGGTCATCTACCTTCCCTCCTTTCATGGGATAGGTTCTCTCGAATGCATGAACATGGCCAAAGAAGACCACATCCACTCCTTCTTTTTCATAGAGTGCTCTTAACGCATCAAAACGAGGATCGCCCTTTGTACTTTCTTCCCCTGCCCATGTATTCCCAAAATCATTTTCATCCGAGGAAATAGGGCAATGATGATGGGCGATAAATTTCCATTCGGCTTCTGAAGAGGCTAGTTCTTTTTTCAGCCATTCATATTGGGCACCTCCATTCTTCAATTCATTGGCAGCATTTGAGTTGAGCATGAAGAAGTCAGCATTTCCATAAGAAAATGTGTAGTAAGCCTCATTTCCAGGAAGTTTGTGATACTTCTTGTACCAATACAAATCGCCTTCGCCATTTCCGGGTACGGGAAAAACAGGTATCCTACTCGCCACGGGGATAATTCCTGTGAAGTACTCGTAATTCCATTCAAACTTATGGGGCTTCTTCCCTCCATCTGTGATGTCTCCCAAGTGAAGAATGAAGTTAGGGCGTTCTTCCCAGATCATTTCACCCAGACGGTTGTTGATTTGAGGGCGGCTTTCTGTATCACCGATCAAGCAAAAAGAAATGGGTTCATCCTCCCTTCCAGCTGTTCCAAAGGTCAAGATCCCCGAACTCATCTTCTGCCCATTTAGGTTTTCTACCTCGATCTCGTAATAATAAGGAGTAGCTGGAGCTAAATCCTTCAATTGAATCTCTTGTATGTAGGCAGCTTCCTCTAATTCCTCTACTTGATCAAGGGGAAGAGTTCTTCCGTATCGGACCTTGGCTTTGGTCAACTGATTGGTTTCCCAAAGAATGTTGATGGTATGTTGAGTAGCCAAATGCAGGTAAGGGCCAGCATTAAAGTGCAGGGTATCAGGAAATAAAAATCCATTTTCTACCTGAGATTGGAGAAAGGCGAATCGCTTGTTGATTTCTTTGGGACCCATGGCACCCTCATAGATTCTTCCTGCTTTGACCAAGTTTGAGTTGATCATGTAGGGTTCCTTTTCAAAATAGCCAGCCAGTTCCAGTTCTGTCCCTTCTTCTTTTTTCCATACACCTACCTGAGGATTTTCGCCTAGCTTTTTTCCATTGAGGTACAGGGTCATTTTCTCCCCATCCCATGTCCCTACGAGGTGAACCCAATACTTTTTCCAAGCTTTTTCAACCTTGCCCTTGATCAGATGCTGTTTACCCTTTACATCAGTCATGCTAAACGATACTTCCTTACCAAAATAGCCCATTAACCAAGGAATATTCTTCTGATTCCTTGCACAAATCATCGCTCCCACAGGAAGGTTGACATGATTGATGAGCCACAACTCAACCGAAAAAGGGCCATCAGGAATTTCTTCGCTTTCCATGAAATTAATCAGACGATCCGTTGGCTTTTGTTGAAAATAATGGATAGGATCACCCACGGTTTTGAATATCTCAAATCGGCTTTTGGGAGGATCAATTTTATTACCAGGATAGTTTGCTGCGTTTCTGTACAAGGTATAATTGGGATGGAAAGTCCAATCAGCTACTAGCTTTTGGGCAAATGTACATTCACAGAAAATTAGAATCGTAAGGAGGCAAAGAAGGGGTCTCATCTTTTTGCCTGAAACTAGTTTCTAACTACCATTTTCCCCCATCGATCTCCTTTACCATTCCATTAAATAATTTGAGCTTGGTAAAAAGAGAGTTTTATCAATATGAGTTGATTGTTAATTTATATGCTAAGACATTCATTTGTCCAAGATAAAAACCGTTAATTCAAGGAAGATGGGAAAGAAAAAGCTAGTCAATTCCGAAACAGACAGGAGTGTTCCCGATTTCATAGAAGCTATTGCCCATAAAAAGCGCAAAGCAGATGCCGAGGTCGCACTTGACCTCATTGCTGGAATAACGGGAAAGGAGCCCAAGATTTGGGGAGTGAGCATTGTGGGGTATGGAAAATACACCTATCAGAGAAAAAATGGAGAGGAATATGAATGGTTTCACGTGGGTTTTTCACCAGCCAAAAATCACTTGACTTTTTACCTGATGTATGATGTAAATGAGGAAGTTGAATTATTGGAAGCATTAGGGCCCCACCGAACGGGCAAAGGCTGTCTTTACATCAAGTCTCTTGCTGAGATCAATATAGAAGTCCTAAAAAAGTTGATCACCAAAAGTGACCGTTGGTCATAAAATCTGGCCAATATCCTTGTAATATGCTAGCCTGCCTTGCTTTTGGCTGCTTTATGGGCATTGCGTACCTTAGCACAGTGAAGGAAAGGGGAAAGGGAAATTCCTCCCCAAGGAAGAAAGGAAATGAGAAACGAAATCAAGGTATTTTTCACCCGAAAACTCAGGGATAGATTTCATCTGTATAGATATGGGATTATTCTGGCGTATCTGATTTTGATGACGCTAATGATGCCGCGTGCCTATCGCCTGAACTACCAGTATGAAATTGGGAAGAAATGGGAAGTCGCACCTTTGGTGGCGCCCTTTGACTTTGCCATTTATAAAGATACAGATAGCCTTGAAGTAGAAAGAGAAAATGCTTCCCGGCAAATACTAGATATATACAGAAGAGATACCGTAGTTGAAGAACAAGTAGCTCAGGAGGTTGATAATGTGCTGTTGTCCTTTCAATCCGCTGTCAATTCATTTAGGGAAGCCAAGGCAAATAAGGATACCCTCCGACAGCGGCAGATATATGATGCCATGGTCCAACTTGACCTTCCTCCTTTTGAGGACGATTTATTCGGCAGTGATGTCAACACCTTGCTGGAAAACATGCAAAGTGAAGCCCGAATCAGGGTCAATAAGGCGTTCCAAAAGGGCTTTATCCAATTGGGACAACCGCAGGATTCAAGTTTGCTGTATATCTCCATCAGAATAAGATCCGGCCTAGAGCGATACCATGCTGTAAAGGATCTCATTATCAGCCCCAAACAATTAAAAGATTGGTTAGATGGGCTTCCTTCTACCCTACCCACTAAAATCAACCAGTACCTGAATGCTGTTCTTCTTAAGAAGATAAGATTCAATCTCCTTTTTGACCAGGAAAACACCCATTTAGCAAGGGAAAGAAAAAAGGCCCTGATTTCACCTGTAAAGGAGAAAATAAGTGCAGGGAGCACAATCATCAACAAGGGAACTCTCGTTACCAAGGACGAAGCGGAAAGAATTGAATCCCTCATCCTTGAATCTAAACGCAAAGAAGGAGAAGAAAATACCTTACTCGTCTTCTTGAGCCAATTTATCATCATCATGATGATTACAGGTATTTTCTTTGCGTACCTCTGGTTTAATCGGCCCAGGCTATACTTTGACTATAAGAAACTCGCGCTGATCCTCTTCACCTTTGTGATAGCCGTTGGAGCGATGGTGCTCGCAACTAAGTTGACCAACTTGGCAGAGAGATTGAGTGATTTCTCTCCCAATATCAATCTATCCTACATTTATCTTGCGCCTGCCTGTATTGTTCCGATTTTCATCAGCAGCTTTTTTGATCATCGACTGGCACTTCAGGCCAATATTTTGGTAGCTCTATTTGGAGCAGTATTGGTACAGCAGGGACTTGAATTTGCCTTCGTTCAGATTTGTGCCGGAACAGTTGCGGTTTACAGTCTGAAAAAACTAAGAAAGAGAGACACTTTTTTCATTACCCTAGGGTATATCTTGATCGCCTATTGTACGGCATACATAGCTTTTAATTTGCTGTCCAAGGGTTCCTTCTTCGAAATCAACTACAGAACTTTGTTGATTTTCGGGATCAATGTTATCCTAACGGTTATTACCTATAATCTCATTTATGTGATGGAAAGGGTATTTTCTGTTACATCCGACCTCACGTATCTGGAATTGTTGGACACCAATTATCCCTTGCTCCAAGAACTGGCAAGAAAGGCTCCTGGCACCTTCCAGCATTCTCTCCAAGTGGCAAATATTGCAGAAGCTACCATCAAGGAAGTCGGTGGCAATGCCTTGTTGACACATGTGGGTGCCCTTTACCACGATATTGGAAAAATGGCTGATTCCAAGTACTTCATAGAGAACATGTCTGAGGAGGATAAAGAAAATAACCCCCATGATCAGATCAATTGTGAGGAAAGTGCTGGCATCATTATCGGCCACGTGAAGAAAGGAGTAGAAATGGCTCATAAATACCATTTGCCAAGGGAAATTGTGGACTTCATCCAAATGCACCATGGTACCACAAGGGTGGAGTATTTCTACAGAGTCTATCTTAAGCTTAACCAATGTCAGGCCCCTGAAGCGGAGGAATTGTTCCGATATCCCGGACCTTTACCCAATACCAAAGAGACAGCTGTATTGATGATTTCCGATTCAATTGAAGCTGCTTCCAGATCCTTGAAAAATCCGACTCCTGAGAAGTTGAAAGAATTGGTCGATAGCATTATCAACCATAAGATCAAGGACCACCAGTTAGAGCATTCTAACCTGACATTCCGAGATATCTCCATTATCAGACAAGTGATCAAGAAGCAATTGCTAAGCATCTACCATGGTAGAATCAGCTATGTGCAAGAAGAAGAAGTGGCGTAATCAGTAGCTTAAAAGTCAGCTACGGTGATCTGGACAAGGCAATTGCCCTGTTTGGCTATTTCCAAGTATCTTCGAATGGCTGCGATGATTTCCCTACTTCCTCCACTCTCAAACTTGGGACCCGCTTCTGCCTCAAATTTTTCCCAAATGGGAGCAAGGAGCATAGGATCTTTCTTTTCCTCACTTGCTGTGGCAAATCCCTCAAATACACTTCCACTTTCCTTGTCAAAGCTGAGTTTGATGAGCTTAGCCTCCTCAACTGTAAGCCCAGGTGCCCATCGCTGGGGTTCAAAGGTAGCCCCACCATCGTCGAGTAATTGATAGACGAATTCATCTGCATACTCATCTATATGGATCTTCTCAAGCAGTTGTCCATCTTGAGAAAATAGTGAAAAAGATACATTTGTTCTGACGCCCATCCGTTTATTTCCTTATCCAATTGTAGGTAACAAAGGCAAAAGCTTTTCCATCCGGAGACCAAGAAGGAACATTAATCGTCCCCTGCCCTCCTGTGAAGGAACAAAGTGTAGTAATGGCAAAAGTTTCTAAATCCATGAGTTTTAGTTCCACTTCCTTCATAGGTGGGTGAGCACTGCCTTGATCCTCCTTGTAAGAGATGTATACCAATTTATCCCCGATGGGAGAAGGATGAGGAAACCAATTGGATTGGGTATCATCTGTGAGTTGCTTTTGGTTGGATCCGTCCGCATCCATCCTCCAGATTTCCATTTTTCCTGAGGCCATGGAATTGTAATAAATATATTTGCCATCGGGAGAATAATCGGGTCCATCGTCTAATCCCGGGCTACTCGTCAATCGATTTTCCTTTCCGCCCGTACTGTCGATGGTATAGATATCATAATCACCCTTCCTTTTGGCCACGTAGGCCAGTGTACGTCCATCTGGAGCCCATCCATGCCAATAAGAAGGATAATTTGGCGTAACAAGCTTGGGGATTCCTCCTGTGATGGGATGTAAATAGATTCTTGAACTTCGAACTTCTTTTCCCTCATCTGTCATCAGCAAATCGTTGTTGCTGATTACGATCTCTTGACCATCGGGGGAAATCCCGTGGTCATTGTTGATATGGTCCAAGTCTCCTGTGTCAACCAGCGTCTTTTTATTGGAATCTAAGTCAACTTTATAGAGTAAACCCTTGCTATTGATCAATAAGAACTTCCCATCTCTACTCCAGTTGGGCGCTTCAAAGTGATCGTTTTCACTCAAAATGACTATTTGACTTTCTGTTTCTAGGCTATAGATTTCGAGATGGGATTGGATACTGTCTACGTACTGCCCTTTAGCATGAGCGTAGACAAGTAAAAAGCAAAGGGCAGACAGCAGGAATCGCATAGTAGTTGAGTTAAGTACCTTTTGAAAATAGATAATTCTCAGGATTTCATTCCAGAAATTAAAAACTTCAGGTTTCCCTTCATTTTCTCCCATTTTACTCGATTCATAGCAGTTTTTTTTGTCAATTTTTTAAAGGCCTTCTCGTCAATCTCTTCCCATTCTTTTTGATCTAAGGACACATGGGCTAGGGGCTCAAACTCCTGACCAGGATGTGGGGTAGAAAATCGATTCCAAGGACAGACTTCCTGGCAAATATCACAGCCATAAGCCCAGCCTTCCATTTTATCTTCAAACTCCTTCCCTATCTCTTCCTTAAGCTCAATGGTGAGATAAGAGATGCACTTTTGTGCTTCAATCTGGTAGGGAGATAACGCAGCGGTCGGACAAGCATCTATACACCTGGTGCACGTACCACAATAATCCTTGATAGGGCCATCATAGGCCAGATCGAGGTCTAGGATAATTTCCCCAATAAAAAACCATGATCCTTTTTGGGGAGAAATGAGGTTGGTATGCTTTCCTATCCAGCCTAAGCCTGACTTTCTTGCCCAAGCCTTATCCAATACTGGAGCTGAATCAACAAAAACTCTCCCTTCAACTTCACTGCCAACTTCTTCATGAATATATTGAAACAGCTGATAGAGCTTCTTTTTAAGGATTTTGTGATAGTCAGCCCCCCAGGCATAACGCGAAATTTTAGGGGCTTCTGCCGGCTGACGATGTAAGGGTTGAGGAAAGTAATTATGGATCACACTGATAACTGACTTGGCACCTTCAACCAACAAAGTTGGATCTACTCTCTTATCAAAGTAGTTCTCCATGTAGGTCATCTTCCCATGCAGGCCTTTCTGTAGCCATTCTTCCAATTCTCTCGCTTCCTTTTCAAGCTTCTCAGCCTTAGAAATACCCAGCATATCGAAGCCTAGTTCGGCTCCTTTCTGCTTGATTTTTCGACTGAGTTGAAGGGTATCCATGTACTCAACTGTATTATCTGAAATAACTAAGCTATAGGTGATTTGTCAAATTAGCATGAATTGCCTTTTTTCCCCAACATATCCGGCAATCCATTGGCATGAGGAAATTTATATTGTGTTGTTTGTTCTTGAGCTGGGGGATTCTCCTCAAAGCACAATACCCTATTTTTAAAGCAGGTGAAACTGGACTTCAGCAAATGTGTGAATATCTATTGGAAGTTGATTACAAAACCAGAAGATTATTTACCAAAACCCTCATACCAGATTTAAAAGACTGTCAACAAGCATTTGGGAAGGAAAAAGCCAAAGATATCTATCGCTTTCTCCGAAAAATAAGCCAAAGACATCTGATTATTTTGACACCTGAATACAAGGAACAAAATACCTTTCACATCCATCAGGCTACCAAAGCCGACTTTAGCCAACATACAGAGGCAGCCAAAAATTTTCCAGGAGGATACATGGAAATGGCTCAACATCTTAAAGAAGGCCTTCCTTACTACAAAGTAGTTTTTACTGAAGAAGGAAGGCTGAATGGAAGCTCTTTTGAACTCTTGGCTTATGTGAATGGAAAATGGTGTCTTTTTCTTTCCCCATGGGTTGTTTGCATGGATTAAAAGACCATTTAAGTTTATCATGTTTAGTTTGCAGGCAGGGTTTTAAGCTTCTGAGGAAGTATTTTTTTGAATTTTAGTGGAGCAAAGGTGAGAAAAAATGCAAACTCGGGTCCTTGAAAAACAACTGTAAGCGAGGAGTATACATCTTAAAGATTCTCTAAGTACCCCCAAAAAAAGAAGAGACAGAGCGCAAAGCCCGTCTCTTCCTCGATTTTCTATTTTCTAGTGCTTAGAAACTATATACTAGAAGGATAAATCTTAAACAGTCTCTTAGAAAGCCCATGTTAATCCGCCCCTGAAGTCAATTCCCCTTTCAGGATAATTGAACCAACGCTGGTATTGAGTATTGAGTAAGTTATTGACCCCAATGAATATCCCAACCGCAGGAATAGGCTTGAACTCAACCTGTGTTCCTACATTCAAGAAGGATGAACGGGTAATCACATCGCCAGCTTCGTCTACTCCTACAGGTGTAGGTGCGTAGAAGTTGATATCAGCACGAATGGACAATTTATCCTAAGGGTCTTGTAGACTGCAAAGGCATCTAACCTCAGAGGAACACCATGATAGAATCTATC
>JBCBVV010000078.1:0-18087 GCA_039817415.1 Bacteroidota bacterium | reverse complement strand
CTTTTTTTTAGACAGGTATATCGGATTCCTTGGTGGTGGAATTAGAAATTTTGGTGGAATTGAGCGACCTGTAATATTTAAAACTACAGATGGAGGAGAAAATTGGGAAAGACTAATCAGATTTCCTGTAGGATTCGGATTCGGACAGTCAGACAGAATTAAAGAAATCCAGTTCTTTAACAGTAGAAAAGGGATTGTCTTAACTACAAGAGGTTTGTTTCAGACAGATGATGGAGGTAGTAATTGGACCAATATTTCAGAAAGATTACCCAACAACTCAGGAGGTATTCTGATGGAATTTGTAAACAACACTACAGGTTTTATATTCGATGAACAAGGTAAACTCTTTAAAACCTATAACCAGGGAAATTCATGGTTTGAAGTAAATTCCATCAACGCTCCAAATAGTGAAATTTCATGCATTTCGGCTTCCTCCTTTGAAAAATTATATGCCTGCGCAGAAAATGGATATTGGAAATCGGAGGATAACGGGCATATATGGATACTTAATTCATCAAACCAGGCCAAGTTTGATGCAATTGCTTTTAAGGATGATGAACTGGGCTTCGCTGCCATAAGCTCTTCTTCAGGGAATGTCTCCCTATTTAGAACTCAAAACGGTGGAGTTCAATGGGTTCCTGAACAAATTCCGACTCCCATAAACGAAGTTGTAGAGATGACCTACCTTCAGTCTTTAAAACGTGTCGTTGCGATTTCAAGAGATGGAACCGTAATAGGTTTAGAGGATTAATCATGGATTTAGAGGACAGTATCCCCTAAAGTGTGTAAGTACTCAATTTGAGTTCTATCTATAACCGAACTCTATCTTCAAAGATCGAAATAAATTGATTAATGGTAATGGGCCAGTTCCTGATGGGCATGGTCCATTTTTTCGTGATCTCAAAAACAGCCAGGTAGACTGATTTTTTCAAGGCTTTGTCAGTTGGGAAGGACATATTGTTCTTGGTGTACTTCCTGATCTTCCCGTTGAGATTTGTCAATTCATCTTTGTTAGAGATGAATTCAAGATAGGCATTTGCGAAAGGGCCAATATTTTCCAGTTTTAGATTTTTCAATCTCATCTTTCTATTCTTTTTTGTAAGAAAACGTTCAGAGTATCTACCTTAAGTTTTATCACCCCTCAAACTCCCTCTTCCCATCCTTCTTCCCTTTGTCTTTCCCACTTCCTGTCCCACGTATCTGGCGCATACTCCCACTCACGATATACCTCACTTCCCAGATCTCTTTCACACTAATGATAGCAACACCTTTGATTCCATAATCTGGATTATCTGATCCGAGGGTGAGCATACGTCCATCTATTTCTTTTAGGCGCTTGACAATTACTTGGCTGGAGGTAATAATCACATAGATATTTCCTTGGGAGAGCTGCTCATAGCCGTCTATCCTTGAACCAATCACATAGTCATGAGGCTGGATGAGTTCTTCCATGTCATGCCCACTGACTTGAAAGCCCATAGCATTATCTAATCCTGGGAGAGGTAAAGAAAAGATAGGCTGTTTTCTCAAAAAGTCCGTATTCAGCATCTGCTTGGGAAAGCTCCGAACAGCCTTTTCGCTTTGGAAAGGGAAGGTTGAGCGACAAGTCGACATGGGATATATGGGAAACCCGTATCGGAAATTAATCGATTTCTAGCCATTTAGTGACTTAGTTAGTGACTGCAAAGAACAAAAACGGCCTTCACATTGCGTGAAGGCCGTTTCGTACCCAAGAGGGGACTCGAACCCCTACGGCCTTGCGGCCACTAGCCCCTCAAGCTAGCGCGTCTACCAATTCCGCCACCTGGGCATGGTTTATGTACTACCCGATAATATAAGGGTTATTTTGAAAATTGCCCCGACAATGCGAGATTGCCAGGGCTTTGTGATCTGGCTGGGGCTCGAACCCAGGACCCTTTGATTAAAAGTCAAATGCTCTACCAACTGAGCTACCAGATCAACCAATTTAGCTTTTGCTAGCACCCTTTTTTCAGATGCGAGTGCAAAGAAATATACAATTTATACCAATGTCAAATAAAACGAAGGCTTTTTTCACATTCTTCCTCCTGCTCACAGCCTTCATTCCCTCTTTCGCCTATCTCTCCTCCGCGCAGGTAGATAGTCTAAACGAAAGAGCCAACTTTTTGTTTCTCTACGACCAATACCAAGAGGGCATTTCCTCCTACGAAACCCTCTTTAGTGAAGGCTACTGGACAGAACAGTCCCTCTATCGTCTCGCCTTCATGCACGAACAAACCGAAAATTTTCCCAGAAGTATCTTCTACCTGAGAAAAATTCAATGGGAGTTTGGAGGCGAACAAATCGACAACAAGATTGTCCAGCTTCTCCAAAAAAGCAAAGCAGAGCGACAACCGCTCGGCAATACATGGAGCGCCACCCAACGCATCATCCACCATAACCAGGGTACAATCGCCCTGACAATATTGGTGGTTTCTATTTTGTTGATCTTATATGTATTTCTGATCAAGGGCCGTTTAGCCCAAGCGATTGGCATCATGGCGACATCGGCGATGTTGTTAGTTTGTCTGCTGACCATCGCCAATCATTCCTTTGTCCCCGCAAAAGCAGTTTTGGTAGAATCGACCTACTTTTATGAGGCGCCTGGCTACGCGGCCAAAACCCTCAGCCTTCCCCTTGGACCCGGTACCCTTGTCGACCTAGTGGCCGAACAAGACATTTGGATTTGTATCCGCACAGGACGCTTCGAGGCTTGGGTCCCAACATTTATGATTGAGAAAATATAGAAAAGCGCTCATCCATTCTTTAAAAATCTACGAGATAGGCCAATCAGAAGGGATATCATAGTATAAAATGTCTGTCTTTCTAGACTTTATTCCATGATTTTTTCCTTAAAAAGCCATATTTTAGACGACTACATCATCTCAAAATTGCTATTTCCCACCAATCCTCAACCTGGTGGGCATATCCATTTACGTCAAATACTAACGCATGTACATGCTCCAAAAATCTCAAGATTCTGTTATCACCCTTGAACAATTCATCATCAAGAAGGAACAGAACTTCCCCTACGCAACAGGGCAGTTGTCCAAAATCATTCGAGACATTGTACTAGCCTCACGGATGATTAACCGAGAGGTAAACAAGGCCGGACTGGTGGACATCCTTGGCCTTACTGGTGAGACCAACATTCAGGGTGAAGAACAGCAAAAGCTGGATATCTACGCCAATGAACAAATGATTGATGCTCTCTTCAAGGGTAGAATGGTCTGTGCAGTTGGTTCAGAGGAAGAAGACGATTTTATCATCAAGGAAGGAAGCTCTGGTAAATATATCGTATTGATGGACCCCTTAGATGGTTCCTCCAACATTGATGTGAATGTCTCCATCGGAACTATTTTTTCTATTTACAGAAGAAAAAATCTGGATGGGGAATTGACGAGAGAAGATCTACTGCAAAAGGGTTCTGAGCAGGTGGCTGCTGGCTATATCCTATATGGATCTTCTACGATGCTGGTGTATACCACCGGTCATGGGGTCAATGGATTTACCCTCGACCCTTCGATTGGGGAATTTCTTTTATCTCATCCTAATATGAAATTTCCAGACGTATGTGACACATACTCAGTGAATGAGGGCCATTATCGAAATTTCTTCGCAGGTACGAAACAATATTTGAGGCACATTAAACGTGACACCCCTAAACCCTATAAGTTAAGGTACATTGGGTCCATGGTTGCGGACTTCCACCGCAACTTGCTGACAGGAGGCATTTTTATGTATCCCGGTACGATCCCCAAACCTAAAGGCAAACTGCGATTGACATTTGAGGCTAACCCTATGTCCTTCATCGCAGAACAAGCCGGTGGGATGGCCAGCAACGGTCATGGGAGAATCATGGATATGGAGCCGAACGAACTCCACCAACGTGTTCCGATCTTTGTAGGAAATAAGGAAGAAGTTCTTAAATTAGAAAAGTATATCAGAGACTATGGTAAGTATGGCCGTGAAGCCTATATGGTTTAACCTCAAGCCAATTTTGTCCGTAGACTTAAGAACACGACAACAATATCTTTAAGCAAACCCTTTTTTTCTTATGTGGAAAAGATTTATCCGTGCCATCCGTTCCCTTTTTGGCGGACTAATTAGCAGCATTGAGGACCCCAAACTGATTCTTGAGCAAAACATCAGGGAGATGAACGATCAGATCCCCCAGATGAATGAAAATATTGCCACAGTAAAGGCCAATGTAACCCTTCTTGAGAAGGAAATGAACAAGTACAAGGTTGAGTACAAAGACCTTGTAGCCAAAATGAAAGCCGCCATCCAGGCTGGACGCGATGATATCGCACAAAACTATGCCATGCGCCTTGAAAGCGTAAAGTCTCACATGGTACAGACCAAAGGACAGTTCGAAGTAGCATCTAAAGCCTACCAGAAAGCCCTTGAGGTCAAGAAAGTATTCATGAAGCAACGCGAACAAAAAATCGCCGAAGCTAAAGAGGCATTACGTGCCAACGAAAGAGCCAAGTGGCAATCAAAAATCGCTGATACCATGGAGCAGTTTGAAGTGGCTGGCATCGATGCTACCCATGACGAAATGGTCAACCGTATCAACGAAGAGACCGCCAAAAATGAGGCTCGTATGGAAATGGCACTGGATTCCGTAGATACTGAAAGCCTAAAAATCGAAGAAGAAGCCGAAAAACTACGTGCTCAGGATTTGGTGAAGCAGTTCAAAATCGAAATGGGACTAGAAGATGATAGCCCTATCTTTGATGACCTTGACCTAGATACACCTTCCAAAGCTACAGAGTAATCGAGCTTTCGCATAAAAGTATAAAACGCTCATTCTCTGGAATGGGCGTTTTCTGTATATTAGGAAGAATCCCATTCCCCAACATCCATTAACCTGTAAAAAGGTCCCCAAATTTTACGTTTATGACTCCGGAAGAAAAAAGACAACTGGAAAAGCAAAAGCTAAAGGAAGCCTATAAGGCAGAGTTGAAAAAGCGCAAAGAATTTCTAGATAATGCCCAACGCCTGCGCACTTCCCGCAAACTCAATGATGCCATTTCCCAAATCACAAATTCCCTCAACGACGATACAGACGATTGGATCGAGAAGTTAAACATGGAAGCGGCTGTCGGTGAAGCCAAAATCGACATGTTCTTAGACGAAGCCACCAAGACAACAGAGGAAATCAAAAAAATGGCTGACGAAGCCAAAATGGCCAAATTCAAAGCAGAAGACCTCGTAATACAAATGAAGAAGGAAATGGGGCTCCTCAAACCAGAAAATGAAGAAGAAAAGAAACTGGATGAAGCCCTTGAGGAAGAAAATTCCGATGAAGAAGGCGATAGCCCTAAAAAATCATTAGGGGATATTTAATTTCCAGACAATTACATATAGAAAGCAATAGAAAAGGAAGTATTTACAAATTGCGAATACTTCCTTTTCCGTTGGAACTCCATCCACCCAACAACCGTAATTCATAGCAGGAAACTTTTACGCCAGACTCTTTTGTTAATCACTCAATCACACGGGATATGCGTCGCGTAATCTTCCTTTTTTCCCTCATAGCTTCTCTTTCGACTCCTGCATTTGCCCAACCCTTTGATGCCTTGATTCCTTTTGAAGAAGGGATAGCGGGAATTTCCGACTTCGCCATGTTTTCCGATAAAGATGGAAGCCTCCTTTTTATCCGTGAAGCTGAATCAGCCTTGGTCCTAGTCCTCAATGACCAACTAGAAGTCGAAAAGCGCTTCCGAGCTGACAATATCCCTTCAGAAGATTCCCACGAACAACTCGGTTACACCTATACAAATGGAGAGCTCTCGATTGTTTTTCTGAATAGATCGACTTATGAATACGAGGTCCTGAGTATTTTCCCTGAATCAGAAGAAAGCCTTAAACAAGCTGTGGATATGTCCCGTTTGTCTGGGGGAAATGTTTTTTGGGGAACCTTTACCTATGAAGGAAGCCTACATGTTGTTCGGATTCCAAGAGGTACCAATAAGATTCGCTTATGCAAATTTGAAGGGCAGACCGAATTTGCGACACAAGAATATGATGTAGAAGAGGAGGACTTTCTAAATGCCGTTCGAGATAACTTGACTAGAATAGACCTGGACAATCCACCTTCGCTGGAGTCAACCTACCTGCCCGGAAAGCTCTACCAGTATGGAAATCAGCTTTATCTGAGCCTGGATGACAAAGGGGCTACTCATGTCGTACACATTAACCTCAAGACTGGGGAGAAGGAGGAGTTCACCTTAGATGCCCCAACTCTCGCAGCATCTGCCAAGAGTAACAGCCTGATTATTGGAGACGTGATTTGTCAGGCATCTGCCAATAGAGATTCGCTCAAGATTTCCATGATCCACATGGATACAGAAGAAGAAATTGGCCAATACGTTTATGGGAGAAAAGATGACATTGATGTTCGCTTTGATGGGCCATATAAATCTGAAGGGCTAGATCCTGTTGTAGAGATCACCAGTACAGATGAATACCTCTTCGAACTCAATGAGTCCTCTTATATTGCTTTAGGGGGAGAAATGTTGATCGATTCTGTTATGGAGCTGCAAATTGGAGGGGTAGAAGCAGAAGTAATTACAGGCGTTACGGGCATGGTGATAGAGGAAAAGTTTAGCAAGACCTATTTCACCACCTTCTTTAGTACCTATACATGGAACCCACTCTTTAGTATGCCAGAGCCTTTGGTGAACAGACGCTTTCCACCTCCTGCCCATTTGACAAAGCCTCTTTTCAAGACCTTCCAGATCAATGGGGTCCCTTACTTTGGGTACTACGATGAGGACAAAGGAGCCATTTACTTATCTAGATAAAAGTGAGTCCATGAGTTCTCCACCTACTCGATAAGAAACGAAAGCTTCTTCCCTATCACCCATATTCAAAAACATAAATTCGGATAGTCTTGTAGGAATGAATATTTAGAATGATCTGTTCAATCGCCTCACGTTTCTTATCGATGATTCCCTGCCATGAATGAAAGGCAAAAACTCCTTCTTTGATATATTTCAAATGGTCAAGATGTAAGTCAATAAACTCCTCACCAGAGGCATAGTATTCATAATCTCTGAAGGTCCAATCGCCTATAAAATCAAAGGAATGTTGATCGAGAAGTCGTTCGGCCTTCCACCAATCTGGTTCCAGCTCCTGCTCAGGATATTTACTTCCTTCCTGAAAAAACTGAACCTTTATTGCTAGTGGCATACCTGATAAATACTCTTTGAATTGGTTCCTTAAAATTAGCACCTATTCCCCTAAATGAAAACAAGATATGCATGAATGGCTTTCCCGAATGCCTAAGAATTTCTCCTCTTTTCTACATCATTTCTTTCGATTTTTACAACGCTTTCAAAAATTCCTGAAACTTCTGTAAGCGATTTTCAGTTTAAGGTAGTAGATTGCCACTTCTTCTTTGGCAATCAGCCTATATAGATTCTATGAACACTACAGAATTGCTCAACAAAGCCCTTGATTTTGAATTCCTTACACTAGAGGAAGGGGTATTTCTCCATCAAAATGCCGGTACAGAAGAACTTATGTACGTTGCGAATGAAATGAGGAAAGAGCACAAAAAAGATACGTTGGGGATTGTTACCTGGCAGATCGATAGAAATGTCAATACCACCAATGTTTGTGTGGCTAATTGTAAATTCTGCAATTTCTTTGTCCCACCAACAGAAAAATTTAAGGACAAGGCCTACATCACAGACGATGAGACCTACAAACAAAAGGCAGAAGAAACGATCGCGCTTGGTGGAGACCAATTTCTTCTTCAAGGAGGGCACCACCCTAAACTGGGGATAGAATTTTATGAGGAAACCTTCTCTAAACTCAAAAGCTGGTTCCCTGAATTGCGATTACATGCCTTAGGTCCCCCTGAGATCGTCCATATTGCTGAGTTATCTAACCTTAGCTACGAGGAAGTGCTGAGGAGATTAATGGCCTCTGGTATGGATTCCATGCCAGGTGCTGGTGCAGAAATTTTAAATGATCGAGTTAGAAGAATCATTTCAAATGGAAAGTGCTCCGGAAAGGAATGGTTGGACGTGATGAGAGCTTCTCACAAACTCGGATTGACGACTTCTGCTACCATGATGTTTGGACACATTGAGACCCTTGAAGAAAGGTATGAACATTTGGTTTGGATACGCGAGGTTCAAGCAGAAAGACCCGAGGGAGAAAATGGATTCAAAGCCTTCATTCCATGGCCTTATCAGGATGACGGAACCCTACTAAACAGAACACGCGGAGTCAGAAATACCGTTACAGCTGATGAGTACGTTCGTCAAATTGCCATGAGTAGAATTATGCTCCCCAATGTTGAAAACATCCAAGCATCATGGCTGACCGTTGGTCCTGAAGTGGCCCAAGTATGCCTTCATGCAGGAGCCAATGACTTGGGTTCTATCATGATTGAAGAGAATGTCGTTTCAGCTGCGGGTGCACCCTACCGCTTGAGTGCAGAAGGAATTCAAAAGGTCATCCTAGATGCTGGCTTCACACCCAAACTTAGAACACAGTTGTATGAGTTCAGGCCGACTCCAGCCCCTTTAGAGGGGAAAATCTTGGTAGCCTAGGTGCTCAAATCCTATAAAAATCAAAGGAGATTCCGTTGTGGAATCTCCTTTTTTATGGATAAGTCTTTGTGCTAAAGCTCTTTCAGCCAGAAAATTGCATCAACCTCTTCCTGACTTTCATTACCTGGATCACCATAACGTATGACCATTTCGATTTCCCAACGATTATCTCTTTGCTTCTCACCCCTTACTGTTCCTTTTCTGATATCAATTGCTGCGTAGACTATATCATCAAAAGGATGATTGTGAAATGGCTGTAAGGTCAATTCAATATTCTCCAGTTCTTCATCCTCAAAAGAAAAGCTTTCTAAGTCAGCAGATACCTTAAAGTAAAATTGATCCACTCTACCTTCCTCTGGAACATGCCTATCACTTGAAGAGGGTTCATAAGGGGTATATCGAAAAACTAGCTCATTTCCTTCCTCCAGAACCAAAAGGGGGAAGGTAAATATAGTATCGTTGACTGTATATGTCCTTTCTTCAAAAAAAGAATACATACATCTTCTGCTTCCGCATCTTTCTGATTCGGGAGCCATGCTGGCACCTTGACAGCCCAGTAGCCCACACATGGCAAAAAGGCCAATTATTCTAATTGATCGCATCATACCTTTTTATGTCAAGACGAAAGGCTTGGTAAAAGTGCTAGCTATCAGAAGGATATAAAAAAAATGGACCGATTGAAGATTCAATCGGTCCATTCCAAAATTTTCGTTTGTCTCTTAGAGACTGTTTAGGTTTATGATGTTTAGTTTACAGGCAGGAGGTTAAGGTTCTGAGGCAGTATTTTTTTGACCTTTAGTGGGGCTAAAGGGAGAAAAAAATGCAAACTCAGGTTCTTGAAAGCCAACTGTAAACAAAAAGTGTAAATCTTAAACGGTCTCTTATAGCTGGAAGTTTCTGGCTTCGGCTTTTGCGCGAGTATCTTCTACTCCCTGCATATCTTTGAGTGCATTTTGAAGATCGAGTACACGCTGCTGGAACCCTTGCTCCATTTGCTGCTTGAAAGTAGCCAGCGTAGCAACGTCAGGATCTGCAGCTTCTACCACACCGGTTACCTTTACGGCGTAGACACCTTGTAGTCCAGCGATAGGAGTACTTGTAGCTCCTTCTGCGGTTCCAAAGGCAGCACCCAAGACCTTAGGCTCAAATCCAAGACCGGGAACACTGTAATCATCAAAGCCAACTCCGTCAGCTGTACCGATATTTCCTTTTCCGCCCATGGCAGTTTGCATAGCAGACAATTCCCCAGCATTGCCAATCAGACTGAGGATATATTCTCCTTTCTTTTCGTTCAATACTGCACGCTCCACTTCAGACCTAATATCTTCCAAAGCTTTGGTCCCTTCTGGACTCTTCTTAATCACTTGAGCAAGGACATAGTCATCACCTACACGCTCAACGCTTTGCGTAAAGTCTCCCTCAGCTGAATTGACAGCCCATAGGATCAGCTTCCTTAACTCACTGTCAGTACCCTTCAATCCGCTACCTGCAATTTGACGGGTCGTTTCAGAAAGTGGGTTACTTTCGAAGGCAACCACATTCATATCAGAAGCTGTGGCGTTGATGTCCTTATTTTGTCTTAGTTTACCAGCAAACTGGTTCGCTAAGCCATATACACTGTCTTTAGTCGCTGTGGTATAGGTAATCTGATCTTCTACCTCAGCGATATCATATAACTTTTCTGTTCTATCAAGTACTTTGATGACGTGGAATCCACCGCGGCCTTCAACAGGTCCAATCACGGAACCTACAGATGCTTTGGCAACCGCTTCATCGAATTTCTCTCCGAAAAGGCCTTTTCCAACCCATCCTAGTTCTCCACCACTCAATTTGGTACGGGTGTCATCAGAGTTTGCTTGGGCAACTTCACCAAAGTCTCCGCTTTTGGCATCTCTGAAAATTTCTTTTGCCTTGGTCTCAGCAGCAGTTGTATCTCCTTTGTAGGTAACCAGAATATGGGCCAACTTAGAAGTAGACTCTTCAGCTTCTTGAGTAGCAACTAGCTTGTAGATTTTATGAGAACCGCCAATTAGCATAGGGCCAAACAAGGACTTGTCTTCTGCGTTCTGAACACTGTCCTGAATCTCAACTGGAACTCTTGATAGCGGAAGAAAGTCCTCAGAATAAGGTCTTAGGGATCTTGACTGTGTGTAAATAGAGTCATTCACAGTATTAGCGAAGCCTTTTTTCAATTTAAACGCAGTCCTCAAAGACTTGGCTGTATCCCTTGTGGAAGGGGTAATATTGAAGCGGCTGAATCGAATGATCGTTTCGTTTTCCTGCTCGTATTTGTGTGCATTTCTGCTAATGTAGTCGTTCAGATCACTTTCTGTAACGGTAACAAGGGTGTCAGAAACGTCAGAATATTTAACGGCATAGTATCCAAGATTAACCTTCTTGTTTTGTGCCTTGTACATGTTCTTGGCAGCCTCATTCGGAATAGAGAAGGCTCCTTGAAGCATGCTGTAGTATTTCTGGAAGCTTCTGCTGAATTCAAGACGCTTCTCCTCTTGGATCAACACATCCTGGTTCTGCTCGCTCATGAACTGGTACCACTGCGCTACACGCTGAGGGCTGAAATTCCCAAGGGAATCCTTGAAAATGGGAGCCTGCAGATACTGAGGATCAATATGGCGACCTACGAACATCTCGGTCAATTCGTTATTCGTAACCTCGATACCTAGGGCATCAAACTCTTTTTGGTACAGCTTACGCATGACCATGTTGTTCCATACTGTCTCTCTCAATTGAGCTTCCTGCTCTGGAGGAAGGTTCCCGCCTTGTGCTTGGATAGTTTGGTTTACTTCCTCAACGTAGTCGGAATAATCAATTGTTTCTCCTGCGACTTCACCTGCCATGGGAGGTCCAGTAACCTGGTTGGTCAATCCCTTGATAAAGTCAGGCAACACAAAGGCTATCAATGCGATGAAGATGATAATGGCAACCAATGTGATATTTTGCCGGATTCGGCTCAGTATAGACATAGTTTCCTAAGTATAGGTTTTGAAAACGAATAAATTTTGGAGATGCAAATTACGTTCATTTGGATATAAAAACAAAGGGCAAATCCCAGTGTATCAAGCCAATTCAAAGCGGATTTTAGCTTTTTCCTTCCCATTGACGATCACAGACATAAAATGCTCACCAGCATAATGCTTGCGAGTTGTCATTTGGCGGAAAGAATGCTTCTTATCAAAGCTGTGCATGCCTTGTTCAAATGTACCTTCCTTCACCTGAAAGACCTTTTTTGAATAACTGCCATTAGCTTTCAGAAAATGAATGGCATACTCTATTCGTAGTTGGACGGGGTTCTTCATGGGCTGGTGCAATGTCCACTGAAATTGTCCTTCGCCTTCAATCACAGGTATTTCCGGCTCAATTTGTAATTCCTTGATCTCTACTTTACCCGGATCCGCAAAGCCAAATAAGATCAGTGCATCGGTATTGCCGGCTTTCAAGAGCGTCCTGAGTGCATGTTTCACTGTCTTCTTTCTCTTCTTAGATTCCTTTAACCATCTTGCCCCGGTTTCGATCACAAGACTTTGATGATCCTTGCTTATGTCGTTGAGATTGTTGGCAACAGATCGAGTTACATATTCATATTCATCGTCCTTCAGATTTTCTAAAATAGGAAGGATAGGTGATGGATCTTTTTGAAAGGCTTTTAAGGCTGTTCCCCAAGGTAGCCTGGGTCTACATCCTTCACTGGAGAGTCTTCTGACATGATAATTTTCGTGCTGGGACCATTTGAGCATTTGGGCCATCATCTTCTTGCTATCCTTCAGGATAAAGGGCCTCACGGCAAATTCTCCTGTAGAATATTGGGTTACTTCAGCCATGGCAAGCATATTTCTCTCCCAATTTTCCTCCAAGCCATAGGTGGCTATATAATTAGGAATAAAAAGACCTGCCAATTCCCCACACTCAGGAGCAATCCGCTCCAATACGGATAGGACAGCCTCGTAATCTCCTTTCCAATTGTCATGAAGAACTGTAGTTAGCCTGGTCATTCGCTGCTTGAGCTCCAGTTGTTCCCAATCTTCTTGGTAGACTTGATGGAGGAAATCTTTCTTCCCAAGTCCTTTGTAATCAGCTTTGATTAGGCTGTAGAGATTCTCTATATATTCTGTGGAATAGATGTCTTTTAGGAGAAAGGTCATGTGGTTGAGGTCAAAAGTGAAGAAGGGATAAAACGCAAAAAAACAGGCGCCACCAGGACGCCTGTTAAGTATGTTGATTAACCTAAATTCTTATTAGTCAGGGCTTCCTACACGGATCATCGCACAACGGAAACCAATCGTAGCATGAGACGAGTCAGCTGGGAAGTAGCGACGTACACCTGGAGATAGGTAGTAAGCGATATCGTTCCAAGAACCACCTCTGTATACTTTTACATTGTCAAATGGATCAGCGTCGTCTGAAGAAAGCTCATCAGGGTTATAAAGTAGAGATTCTTTTGCTTTGTAGGTAACGTCATCCAACCAGTCATCAGGACGGATCTCAGTTTTACCTTTGCGACGGAATGGGTTGAAATCATCAACGTCTTCTAGAGATAGTAGACGGTAAGTGTCTTGTGTCCATTCAGCAACGTTTCCTGACATGTTGTAAAGACCGAAGTCATTTGGCCAGAACTCACCTACAGGAGCTGTAATCATGTAACCATCAGTCATGTGGTGGCCATCTCCACCTCTCCATCCAGCGTAATCACCACGACCAGGCTTGAAGTTCGCACGGAACTGACCTTTGCGGTTACGTAGAGATTTACCTTCCCAAGAGTATACTTCAGACTCCTGAAGACCACGAGCAGCGTATTCCCACTCTGCCTCTGTTGGAAGGCGGTAAGATGGATAAGTAGTCGCTTCCTCATCATCTTCAAGGATAGCCTCGTTTACTACTTTTGTTCTCCACTTACAATATTCATTAGCTTGGTGCCAGTTTACACCCACGATTGGGTACATATCAAAGGCAGGGTGGCTATAGTATGTTTCAGCATAAGGGTCATTGAAAGCGAGGTCTCTTCTCCACACATTGGTGTCAGGAAGAAGTTCGTCTTTCTTAAGACCACCGTCTCCGGAGGTATTGTCCATTTGCTTGATGAATACCTTCCAGTCGATGTTTGAGATTTCAGTTTCGTCCAGGTAGAAAGACTGAACGGTTACCTGACGCTGGCGGTTGTTTTTCATCATTTCGATGTCTTTCTCACCACCACCCATCATAAAGGTTCCACCAGGGATCAATACCAGGCCAGGAGCTGATTCTGATTCCTTAAATTTTACGGGTTCGTAGGTATCTTCTCCGTACTTGATACCTGTTTTAGAGTTTCTCTTTCCTACTCTGTTGATTTTGTCTTTATGGCTGGCGCAGCTTGTAAAAAAACCAGCGATCAACAGGGCGGATATTCCAACGATGATACTTCTCATGTTCTTAAGCCAATTTTTGTTTAGATCTTTGCGATCCTTCACGAATAAGAAGATATGTGTTAATCAAATGTATTTCTGTTGCCTCTTGGGCGATACTATTCTTTAATGTATCCTAACGAGAAATTCCCCACTAGAATTTTGGACAAGGTAGCTTTCTATGTTTCATAGGCTTGAAATTCCTTCTGGATTCAAACTCCATAACCACAGATGCCTCGATAGAACCACCAGAGTTCGCTTGGCGAAGTTCTGAAATTGTGTAATCATATGATATACCGAAGCTGATATTTTCGTACCTAATCCCAACGAGACCAATTACAGCATCCTGATGACGATACCACATTCCGAATACCATAGGGTCAGCATTTACATATAAACCTGCATCTACCTGGAAGAAATCCCCCTGGAATTTTGTCAGGAAGGCTGGGGTAATGGAAACGTCCCTTCTGCTTCTCATAGAACGAAGAGGAATGTTCAACCCACCCGTCAATGTATATTTTCTAGGTAGCCTTCTGTCCACACCAGATCCTCTTAGGGTAAAGATTTCATCTGGTTGAGTGATGTGATTTACAGTCAATCCTACCCATGCGAATTCATTAAAGAAGGCAACACCAGCGTTAACATCTTCTGTCAAACGGTTAGTAGTCCATTCCTGAATCGGTTCCCTGGTAGCACCTACCCCTCCATTCAATGGATCGAGCTGGTCAGGAAAGGTAAGCTTGAAAGGATCAATGCTCGCCTGAATGATTCCGCCACTCAGTCCAAAGCGCAGGAAGTTGTCATCTGCTACCTCCAATTGGTAAGCGTAGTTGAAAGTAACATTCAACTTAGTCAAGTCTCCTTCACCTGCTCTATCTGCTGAAAAGTTCACCCCAATACCTTGAGTTGTTCCAAGAAACTGCACTGGCTGGTCGTAAGAAGCAGCAAATTGCTGGTAGAAGCCTGGAATTTTGATCCACTGTCCTCTTGAGTTAAGAGCTACTCTCGGGCCAATCCCTGAGCCTGTAAAAGCTGGGTTTAGCATCACCAGATTTGAGTAAAACTGTGAATACTGAGGATCCTGAGCAAAGGTCTGTGAGGTAGTAGCTACCAACAGGGCCAGGATAAGAATTGCCTGCGCTAGAAATCTTTTCATGTTGCCGACGCTTAATTATGGTACAAGTGTCCCAATAAATCTATGATAGTTTTATAGAATCGGATAAATCAGGGTAGTGTATTTTTTGAGGAAAGGATCAGTTCCAATGTGTATGCAATCTGCATCAATTTTTTTGGAAATTCTAATGAATTATTTGAGCTCTCCTACATTCCACAGACTCATCTATCCTGTATTCCAGATGGTTTGTCGAATTCAATACAACCCATTTTATAAATCCCCTACTGATAGAGGTGGACATTTGCCCATAAAAGCAAAAATAGGTCCAGCTGCCAACCAACAAGGAAAGGGATATCATCCTTCAAGCAAGAGATTATTGCTTAAATAGGCTTTCGTAACAGCCATAATTGCCTTTGTTACTGGCCATTGTCTTTCACGATGCTTGTTCATTCGGCCAGCTGGAAATTTTTACCCATTCATTTGGGCGAATTTCCTTTATTTCCCTTATTAGCCAATAAGCTATCCTCAAAAATTACTCTACTCACAAAGACTAACGCCATGGCAGAAAGAAGTAGTATATTCGACATGATTGGGCCTGTCATGATTGGGCCCTCAAGTTCCCACACTGCTGGGGTAGCCCGAATAGGAAGGGTAGCTAGGAGGATTTTTGGAATGCCCGTGATGAAAGCGACCATTACCTTCTACAATTCCTTCGCCAGAACCTATGAGGGCCATGGGAGCGACCGGGCTATTTTAGCAGGCCTTCTTAACCTCGCACCCGATGACGACAGGCTAAAGAATTCACACGAACTTGCCAAACAGGCTCAACTTCAATATAAGTTCAAGGCTTCCCCCAATGCATCTGCTATGCACCCAAATACCATTACTATAAAAATGAGTCATGGGGATGAGAAGATGAAAGTTACAGGGGTGTCCAGAGGAGGAGGCTTGATCTCTATTGTGGAGATTGATGGTTTCTCCTGCAATTTTACTGCTCAGGTGCCTACCTTGATCATCACAGCTCAAGATCAGGCGGGCAGTACGGCATTCATCTCAAGTGTTATCCAAAATGAAGGCTGTAACATCGCCACCCTTACTGTTAATAGGAAGGGCAAACACGATATCGCCAAACAAGTCTTTGAGCTAGACAGTGAAATCAGGCCCTTAACCATTCAATATTTAGAAAGCTTGGACTGGGTAATCCGGGTTCAATACCTGAATCCTTCCTCTTAACGTAAAATTTTGTCATAGATCGACGTATTCTTGCGAATCTCCTTCAAGTCATTTGGCTGGTGGGGCTTAACTCCCTAATTTGAGCGCAATCATGGAGACAACCTCCTGCTCACCTATTGACAATCAACCAACATGAAGCGATTCATTCTTAGCCTTGGAGTCGTATTTGGGTTAATGTGTTCTCTCTCATTTGCCCAAAACACGAAAATCTGGACGCTGCAGGAATGTCTGGATTACGCAATGAAGAACAACATTGGCCTTCAGCAAAACCAGCTACAGCAACAAATTTCAGCAGTTAACCTGCTTTCGGCCAAGGCTGCCCGTTATCCAAACCTGAATGTAGGCCCACAGTGGTCATCCTCCTTCGGTCGTTCTATTGACCCGACAACCAATACCTTCATCGATCAGCGATTTGACGCCTTGAATATCTCGGCAAATTCTAATGTTACCCTTTGGAACAACAATAGGATTACCAATACCATCAAGCAAAGGGAGATGGATTTGGAAGCCTCCGAAAAGGACGTCAAGCAAGCTGAGTATGACTTGGCACTAGATGTAACACTTGCCTACCTCAATATTCTCTTTCAAGGAGAAATTCTGGAAAGTGCTCGTGTACAGGTTTTATCTACCAGAGAACAGCTAGACAGAACTTCCAAACTGGTTCAGGCAGGTTCTTTGGCTCAGGCAGACCTTGCACAGGTTCAATCTCAGATTGCGACGGAAGAGTTAAATGTAGTCAATGCCCAAAATCAGCTAGAATTGGCCTACCTAGCCCTCCAACAATTGTTGTTGCTGGATCCGGAAGAACCATTTGGGATTCAGAAGCCAGAATTGGCGGATCCCCAAGGAGGTTTTCGTCTAACCCCTACAAGTGAAATTTATTCTTCAGCCATAGGATTCCAGCCTAGCATTGAAGCAGCTGACCTGAGAATAAAAAGTGCCAGCCTAGGTGAAAAAATTGCCGAAGCCAGTATGTATCCTACTGTAAGTTTGGGGGTAACGGCCTTTACAGCTTGGTCAGGTGGACGTTTGCAGCAAAACGGCACAGCGATGGTCAGAGATACCATCACCGCTGAGATCGCACAACAGGAACAAACTTTTGTCCTATTGGGAGAACGCCCAACCTTTGGCAGCTATCCTTTCTTCAACCAGTTGATCGACAACTACAATGTTGGTCTGGGATTGAGAATTGACATTCCCATTTATAACAGAAGACAGGTAAAATCTCAGATTGAGATTGCTCAGATTCAAACCAGTCAGGCCAAGTTAACCGCACAACTTGTCCGCCAGAGCCTACAACAGTTGATAGAACAGGCTTATGTAGATGCTCGGAATGCCCTGAGTACCTATTCAGCTACCCAAAAACAAGTTGAAGCTCTGGAACTTACTTTTGACAACATTCAAAAGCAGTTTGACTTAGGAGCAGCCAACTCAGTAGATTTTCTGGTTGCCAAAAACAATCTAAATCAGTCTAAGTTTGATTTGCTGCGTGCGAAGTATGGCTATTTCTTCAGGCTGAAGATTTTAGACTTCTACCAAGGCAAACCCATCGATTTTGAATAAAAGAAGAAGTGTTAACTTCGACGCCAACAACTCTGCGTCTATGAGATCTATATTGCTATTATCAATCGCCTGCTTCCTGTTGATCAGTTGTGGTCGCAAAGGAATGGAGGTGGAGACTTCCGAGACTTCCAGACGAACTGTTTTCTCCAGGGTGGAAGAGACAGGAACGATTCAACCTACAGTTGATGTC
>JBCBVV010000077.1:0-19348 GCA_039817415.1 Bacteroidota bacterium | reverse complement strand
GATGGCGATCGGGATGGAAGAGTAGGTCGACGCCACCTTTAAATTGGGTCCCGATACAGTGTATCGGGATCTTTTTTTGTTTGGAAAAGAAGCAAAGAAATAGCGCCGATGGTACTGTCCCGATAGCGATCGGGATGGAAGAGTAGGTCGACGCCACCTTTAAATTGGGTCCCGGTACAGTGTGTCGGGATCTTTTTTTGTTTGGAAAAGAAGCAAAGAAATAGCGCGATGGTATTGTCCCGATGGCAATCGGGATGGAAGAGTAGGTCGACGCCACCTTTAAATTGGGTCCCGGTACGATGTATCGGGATCTTTTTTTATGTCTAATCTCCTGATCCTTTCAAGATACTAACCAGACAAGCCATTCTAGTCAACTTGATCTTTTGTGACCTTCCTTTAATTCAAATGAGGAGCCTAATCCTTAGAACCTCCATTGGAATCCAATACCTGACTGAGACTGAGTAGAGAAAGGATAAAAGCTCACATCTACTTTACGATCCTTTTTCTTATGCCAATGAGGAATGTAATATCCCAGCAAGGCTCCTACTGCGTAGCCAGTGAAGACATCCGTCAAAAAATGCTTACCAGCGTTGAAACGCTCTATACCAGTCCAGGCAGGAATGACCGCTACTACCATCCAAACAAGAGGTTTGTACTTGCTTTTGGGGAAATAGTCGCTGTAAAATTTGCCTAACATAAAGAAATTCGCGGCTGTGAAGGAGGTATGCCCTGAAAAGAAGCTATACCTAGCATCCACCTCTAACTTGTCCGCTAATGGGGCATTGTCATTGTATACAAATGGACGCTTTCTTCTAACTAGACTTTTTGTCAATAGGGTTACTCCACTGACTGAAGCGTTGGTTTCATACCAGATCAATGCCAATGTCCCCACTTCTTTCCAAAACTGTTTCCCCTTAGATTGTTTAACTGCTGGTAAAACCAAGGTACTACCTAGAGAAAGAGCATACCCGCCAAGCAATCCAATATCACTTCTTCTATCTGCAGCTTCACTAAAATTCTCAATGGCAGTTTTATCTATGGCTAGAATGTTACCGCTACTTATAGTCGCTACTTCCCCAACCGTCAATGGATCTGGAGCTAGCAAAAAACTACTTAGGGTTAATGTATTCCCTGCTAAAATGGCAGGGAGATCCTTTTTCCAGCTTAAATTATAAGGTGATTGTGCTTGTAGGAAAAAAGGAATGCTGAGTAATAAAGAGAGTGTTAGGAATTTCATGGAGCGAGATTTTCAGATGAATGACATCAACAAAATTAGGAGAAATATTTAGTCGAAACGCTCTTAAAAGCTAAATAATCTTTTGAATAATCACTTTCTACCTTTGTCTATTTTCCCTCTACCTTTTCAGGTGATAAACACCAATTGATTTGTATCTTGATAAGGTGAAAAAGAACATTCTCATTTATGCCACTTCGATGGGAGGATTGCTGATCCTTTTCAAATGGATGGAATATCAGTACGTATCCCATCGACTTGGAATGGAAATGTACCTTGGGCTTGCCGGTGTTCTCTTTCTCGGAATTGGAATCTTTGTAGGCTATTTATTTTACAGAGGTTCTCAACAGAAAAAGCTCGAACAGACTAGCGAACCCCACCTTCCTGATACTCAAAAATTGGATGAACTAAAGATCAGCCAAAGAGAATCCGAGGTGTTGAATCTATTGGTTAAAGGATATTCGAATCAGGAAATCGCAGACCAACTCTTTATTTCTATTCACACTGTGAAATCCCATGTAGCCAATCTCTATTCTAAGTTGGATGTGAAAAGAAGGACTCAAGCCATTCAAAAAGCTAAAGAGCTGAATATCATTTCTTAAGCCTGCTCATACTTTAGTATGAATGTGAGAACTAGGTGAATTTGGTCCCAAAGTATGAATACCTTTTGCCTAAATTTTCTCTTGTTGGGTTCAAATAAAAATCACCAACATTATGAGTAGATTAATCATTGTTTATGGAATTATAGCAGGCGCTATTGTGGTAGGAATCATGTTTCTAGGTGGCTTCTTTATGGGAGACCCTGAGCATTTGTCCGAACCCTATGGAATGTTAATTGGCTTTGCCAGCATGATTCTAAGTTTCTCAACCATTTTCGTTGCCATTAGATCTTATAAGATGCAGTTCGCCCCCAATGACATGACCTTTTTGAAGGGATTGCAAATTGGTTTGTTAATTACTGTTGTGGCCTCCTTGATCTACGTAGCTGGATGGATGTATTACTCCTCCGTATATGCGCCAGACTTCATGGAAAACTACGTTCAGGCCATCATAGAAGAGTATGACAAGTCTGATGCAAGTCCAGAGGAAAAAGCTGCCCATAAAGAGCAATTGATTTCGGATATGGAACTCTACAACACCAATCCCCTCTACAAAATGTTCATTACCTTCACAGAAATTTTTCCTGTAGGACTTATCATTAGCCTCATTGCTGCTCCTATTTTTATGAGCAGAAAGAAATAAATTGACCCTTAACTAGCTAAAATAGGAAAGCAGATCAGCCATTTTTTATGACAGATCTGCTTTCCTGTACCAATTGATATGAGTAACCTTCTCTTAGGTAGCTAGCGCCCAAACAGCTGGAATCACGACCCATCCGATCAGGGTGTAAAGAACATTGTTCTTCTTAGCTTCCTTTCTGTAACAGTTCAAATATTGCGCATCAGAAAAGAGGTCTCGGTTATCTGATAGTTGCTTGGTTTCCTTTCCCTTTCTTGGTGTCGGGTTTCCTAGCAAGGCAAAGATGGTTCCGACAGGCCCAAAAATGATTCCTGACACCACATGCTTGGCTACCTTTCCATGGAAGGCCTTAGCATCCCCCTTTCCCTCCATACAAGCAGATTCTCCAGCTTGCTGCAAATCGAAAAACTTTTGAGCCTGCTTACTCTCTTCTTTCTCAAAGCCAAGAAAACTAATATCAGCTACAGGAATAATATAAGTATCCCCATCTGCTTTAAATGCAATTTCACAAGCGTCTACTCGCTTTACTTTCCCTTCAAACAACTTCTGATTGTTCAGCATAAGAACATCTTTGGCAGACAAAGCCGCCATTATGCTCAGGAAGAAAATGATAAGGGCAGTGCGTTTCATAATTTTGTTATTAATTTGTTTGTTGATGAATACAGAAGGATAGATTGTTTTGAGGAGAATTAGTTGCCTAGCATCTAGTTGACCTTAGCAAGCGTGAATGGTTGTTAAAAAAGCGTGCCTTCCTCCTGTATTTCTTCATGATAAACATCTAAGCTAGCCTAGAAATGAAATTGCTTCGAGGAGTATATCGTTTATTGAGTTTCATGTGGATCATTTCCACCCACATTATATATGTATTGATTCGTTCTCTGTTTCCGAAGGATGATCCTAATTATGCCTATCCCATTGTAAAAAGGTGGGCAAGAAGAACATCTAAAGCGCTAGGAGCAGATGTAGAAGTTCAAGGTGAAAAGCCTGAATACGGCGCATTGCTGGTGCCTAATCATCGCACCTACATAGATATTGTGCATTTCATAAAAGGGACTCCTATATGTTTTGTGGCTAAAAAAAGCGTGGCAAGCTGGCCTTTGGTGGGCAAGGGGGCGAATATTTTAAGGACGATTTGGGTAGATCGAAGCAGTAAAGAATCCAGAAGGCAAACACGTGAGGCCGTTAAGAATAGGCTGAAGGAAGGAATTTCAGTTGTCGTCTTTCCTGAAGGAACAACATATAAGGCTCCTGAGTTAGGAGAACTCCATAAAGGAATTTTTTATGTGGCCGCAGATGGGGAAGTTCCTATAGTACCAGTAGCTATTGAATATCAAGATCCAGATGATGCTTGGGTAGGAACAGAAACCTTTTTGCCACATTTTTTGAGAGCCTTTGGCGGAAAAAAGAAAATTGGAGTGAAGATGAGGTATGGACAGCCTATCAAAGGAACCGATGGGGAAGTGCTTCGCCAAGAAGTTGCCGACTGGTTAAAGAAAAATACACACGAACTGCAAGTTGAGCTGGGTATTGCAAATGAGCTGCCACAAGAAACCGAATAGACCCTATAATCATTACGTATTTTAATACACTGACTGCCAATTTCTATGTTGAAGAAGATCATCATTCTCCTCCTGCTCATTTCAGGATGGGTAGGCATGTTTGCCCAATCAGAGCAGCTTTTTTACTCAGAGAAAGAATACACCTATTCCAAAGCAAATTACCCATCTTATAAAAGAACCTCTGACTATGTAGAGTTGTCGGATGGAACCAAGCTAGCGATTGATCTTTTGGAACCATGGTTAGGCCCTTTTAAGGAGAAAACCCCGGTAGTTTTGATGTACACGCCCTACAATCGATCTTATATGGTTCCAGGCATGAACCCTCTGGCAAAGATGGGAGCAAAGGCCGCGGGTGTAGGCTGGGGACCTGAGTTTGATTTGGGGAATTATTATCCGGGTATCAAAGCGCTTCTCAGACATGGATACCGGGTTGTGGCTGCAGATATGAGAGGAACAGGAGCCTCCTATGGATACCAGATGCCCCTAGAACCTCAATTGGCCAAGGATGGAAAAGAACTGATCGACTGGATCGCAGATCAACCCTGGTGTGATGGGAATGTCGGTATGATGGGCGCATCCTATCTGGGATGGGGCCAATATGCAGTCGCAGGAGAAAAGCCAGAAGCATTAAAATGTATCATGCCAGAAGTGATGGGATTTGATGTTTATTCTACAGGAATACGCCCTGGTGGAATTGCCGCTCAAAGATGGATAAGGGGTTTTTCTGATCGATTGGTAGGATATAACCTAAACGAAAAAAATCTAAGGAAAGGCCTCCTTCCCTCTCTTCCAGTAATCGACGAAGACAAGGATGGCGATTTGGTTGATGAATGGCCAGAAATCAAGAGAGATGAACTGGAAAAAGGCTTTTTCAAGCCAATCTATAAGGACAAAAATCAACGGTACGATTCCTCTTATTATAGAGCAACCATTGAACACCTACAAAACTATAAGGCAATTGACTTACTCCATCCGGATGTCTCCTATTACGATAGTCGTGCAGATTCTCCCTTCCAAGAAGTAAGCTTTGAACTTAGTAGTGCAGGGAGCAAAGCCAAAGAAATAAGTGAATCGGGTGTAGCCATTTATCATGTGGGAGGTTGGTATGATGGCTTTGCCAAAGGGACCCCTATGTGGTATTCGACCTTAAAAGAAACCAACACATCTTTTCTATGGCTAGCACCTCGCTTTCATTTCCCTTCTGTACCTAAATACATCAAGAAGTTTTCTGGTTATGAGGGAGAATACAAAGAGCAATTAATGGTTGAGCAGCTACGGTTTTTCGATAGATATCTCAAAGGGATCAATAATAAATTTGACCAACAGGATGCTGTAAAAGCCTTCGTTATTCATAAGGGATGGCAAACTGGAAATGATTGGCCTCTTGAAGGGACGAAGTGGGAAAAGCTGTTCCTTTCCTCTGATAATAAGCTCACTAACCGAAACGCCAAAAGAGGAAAAGTATCTTACAATGTTGACTTTGAGGCCGGATCAAATTATGGGCCTAATAGAGGAAACAGGTGGATCATGTATCAATCAGGAACTGGGGAGGTGATGAATAGAATGGAGGTAGATGATAAGTGCGTATTATTTGAATCTGATCCTCTCAAGGAAGACAAAGAAGTACTAGGACACCCACTTGTTAAAATCTTCCTGAAAAATAGCCAGGCCTATGGGGACCTGTATGTATATTTAGAAGAAGTGGATGAGGATGGAAACGCATTTTATGTCTCAGAAGGTCAGCTAAGAGGTGGATGGGCTCAAACCCAGAATTACGATGATGTAGCCTTAGGAAAATTTGATGTCAAACCAGATTTTCTTCCATGGAAAGGGTACAAAGAGGAACAATGGCAGGATAGCATATTCGCCAAAAATGAAGTGGTAGAGCTTGCCTTCGATCTTCTGCCAACAGGCTATATGTTTCGTAAAGGAAATAAAATCAGAATTGCCTTAGCAGGAGCAGATTGGCCTAACTTCGAGCTAAATCCCAAACTTTGTCCCTCGAATAATCCTTCTAAGTGTCCCGAAACTAAATATGAAATTATTTGTACGGAAGTCTATCCTTCCCAAATTGAACTGCCCGTTTATCAACCACAATCAGATTAGGCTTTGCGAAGTGTTATTTGGGTAATTTCGGGCCAAATACCCATTCGTAGTGAAATACCAATGAAGCCAAATCCCCGATTGACGTAGATGTATTGATCTTCCTTTTCATAAAGTCCGGCCCACTGTGGGTAGATAAACTGAACTGGACTAGCCTTCATCCAGGGTAATTCAACTCCAAGTTGGGCCCCGTGGGTATGCCCGCTTAGGGTCAAATGGACCTTGCGGTCAAAAGGTAGAATCTGAGCTTCCCAATGTGAAGGATCATGGGACATGAGGAGGTTGAAACCGTCTTCTGGAAGCTTTGAAAAAGCCTGCTCTAAATCTCCAAATTGTGGAAAGGGAGGCTTTCCCCAATTCTCCACGCCAATGAGATTTAAGAACTGACCGTCTTTTTCTATTCGAGTTGAATCATTGAGAAGGAGATCGAATCCCATTTTTTGCTGAAGTTTCATCAACTCTACGACATTATCATTCCTGTTATTTTTTGCTGCCCTTCTTCTACGACTTCCATAGTCGTGATTCCCTAATACTGAGAATTTTCCAAAAGGAGCTGTAAGTTCTTGTAGAGGCTGATGCCAAGGCTCTACTTCTTCAGCCTGGTAGTTTACCATGTCTCCCGTGAAAAGAAGTAAATCAGGCTTAAGATTAGAGATCATTTTTAGCCCTTCAAGAACAGGTTCAGTTTGATCAAAGGAACCTGCATGAAAGTCCGAAAACTGAACGACCTTAAATCCATCAAAGGCTTCTGGTAGATCCTTAAAAGCCAACTCTACTTCATGTAATTGAAAGGCGTACTTTCCCCTAAAAAAACCATACCACATACCCATTACAGGAAGGGCAGCCGTTACCAAGCCTGAATTGATAATAAATTTCCTTCTGGATAGTTGAGTGGGGCTCTCTTCAACTTTCTGCCTCTTTTTACGAATCCATTGTCGGATGTCTGTAGCTGCAATGAACAAGAATAAAATAAACTTAGTCATGACAATAGACATCATCGAAATGTTGATAATGGGGGTGTAGGCATAAATAGGGAAGCCAATGACATTTCTGATGAATTGACGGCCAAACACCATGATCCAAAAACCAATATTAATAAGACGATATACCCAAATAAAAACCAGGTAAACGTTTGGGTTATCATAGGATTTGAGATGCTTTTTTAATCTCCTCCCAAGGTAAATCTCAAGCGCAATCCAAAGAGCCAGAAAAATGAGGACTCCAATGGATATCCGCAAAACGGCTAAATCAGTAAGAGTAGAAAGCTTCTTCATATAATAGGTAATGCCCTATGGAAACTAAAAATGGCTAGTCTATCAACCACTAGATTGACCAATAAGTTGTGAGACGAATCAACAAATTTTCTGCGAAATAATGCTGCTAAAAATCGTTTTTGGTTAATACAAGCACATGGAAGGTAATTGGCCTACAGAATTTGTCTTCGTCTGAAAATATAATCGTTGGAAGGTGGCTTTATGCCTGATTCTGATAGCAAAGCTGCTATTTGACCACGGTGTTGGGTGCCGTGATTGATGAGGTGGAAAAGAATTTGAAGGCGGGTATTTAGGAAAGCCTTTCCTTGGCTATTGGTATAATGTACCTCTTGAGTTAGGTTGCCGCCAGAGAGAACATCCTTTATCCTAGCTTGTAACTGTTCTCTGATTCCATGGTATGTTGAGGGTTCATGGCGTTCCCAAACCCCATACGATGGTTTTTTTTCCAACATTCTGCTTACCCAAATATCTTGTGCATTGAAGATGTGGCTCATGAGAACATGGATTCGTTCAGGTAGAACTTCCTGTTGAAGAATAAGGTCGATAAAGTCCTTATTGGCTTCATTGTCATAGGAAAATAGATCGGGAAAGGAAGGCGTCATAGGAGGGCGTCTTCAATTTTCTGACGAATGAAGTGGAAGTCTTTTTCCTTTTCTACATAGTCGAGATCATCAGTCTCAATGATCAATAGCTTACCTTCTTGATATGACCCAATCCAACTTTCATAGTTTCTGTTAAGATCATCAAGGTAGCGGGTTGCCATATCCAGCTCATAGGACCTACCTCTTTTCTCAATTTGTCTTTCTAGTTTTGGGACACGTGCACGCAAATAGATCAGTAAATCTGGTGCTTGTAACAAGCGGCACATAGATTTGAAGAGCTCAAAATAGTTGTTGAAATCTCTTTCTGTCAGAAATCCAGACTCCCTTAGGTTTTGTGCGAAGATGTAGGCATCCTCATAAATCGTACGATCCTGGATGATGGTTTCTCTACTTTTGAGGGCAGTTAACACCTGATTAAAGCGAGAATGCAAGAAGTATATTTGAAGGGGAAAGGCCCATTTGGCCATATCCTTGTAGAAGTCTTCGAGATAAGGATTGTTGTCAACTGCTTCCAAATGGGGCTTCCATCCATAATGATTAGCCAGCATATTTACCAAGGTGGTCTTGCCCACACCAATGTTTCCTGCAATAGCGATGTGCAGGCCTTCTCTCATATTGGTTTCTTTACGTTTCTGGCTGATAGGTAGGATAGAACTCATATTTTAAGCAAAGTATCTAATATAATATATCAAATTAGCCTTGTAGATGCATCATATCAAACAAAATCTATCCACCTATGTGAACAACTTTTAAGGCTAATTATATTTTCTTCATAAGCTTAGCTTGGAAGTGCCCTGCATTATTCCCTAAATTTTCGAAAATTCAATCTACATGTCATCAATACTAATTCGCAATGCAGTCCTGGTAAACGAAGGATCCGTTTCAGAACAGGATGTTTTCATTAAGGATGGAAGAATACATACCATTGGAAAAAACCTTGGTCAAATAGCCGATCAGGTGATTGACGCAGGAGGGCTCCACCTATTGCCAGGAGTTATTGATGACCAGGTGCATTTTCGCGAACCAGGACTGACCCACAAAGCAGATTTGACTACAGAATCTAGGGCAGCAGTTGCAGGAGGGATCACTTCCTTCATGGAAATGCCCAATACGAAACCACAAACCCTTACCCAAGAACTCCTTCAGCAAAAATATGACCGTGCCGCTGCAGTTTCCGTGGCCAATTATTCCTTTTTCATGGGAGCTTCAAATGACAATATTGAGGAGGTTCTGAAAACCAATCCAAATGAAGTTTGTGGGATAAAGGTCTTTATGGGTTCCTCTACCGGAAATATGCTGGTAGACGATGAGCAGGTACTGGATAAAATATTTTCCAATGCTCCCATTCTGGTAGCTACACATTGTGAGAAAGAGGAGGTTATTCGAAAAAATATGGCGGAAGCCGTAGCCAAGTATGGAGACAATATTCCTATCGAGCTACATCCAGAGATTCGCTCAAGAGAGGCTTGTTATTTGTCTTCCTCTCAGGCGGTTAGCTTGGCAAAAAAGCATAACACACGATTACACATTCTTCATATCTCTACAGCGGATGAACTGGAACTCTTCCGCAACGATATTCCCTTAGAAGAAAAAAGGATTACCGCAGAAGTATGTATCCATCACCTTTGGTTTGAATCAAGTAAGTATCCAGAAAAAGGAACCCATATCAAATGGAATCCTGCGGTCAAGACCCTTGAAGATCGAACCGCAATTCGGCAGGCGCTAAGGGATAATGTCATAGATATCATTGCAACGGACCATGCTCCCCATACCCTAGAGGAAAAATCAAATCCGTATACCAAGGCCCCTTCTGGCGGTCCCTTGGTTCAACACGCGCTTCCTGCTATGCTACAATTGGTAGAAGAAGGTGAGTTTGACCTTCCTTTTGTGGTCGAAAAAATGTCTCATGCCCCAGCTAAATGTTTCCAAATGAAAGAGAGAGGGTACATCAGAGAAGGGTATTGGGCTGATTTGGTATTGGTAGATCTGAATGATCCTTGGCAAGTAAATAGAAATAACATTCTTTATAAATGTGGTTGGTCTCCCTTTGAAGGCTTTGAATTTAAGTCTAAGGTCAAAACTACCATTGTGAGTGGAGAAATTGCCTACCAAGAGGGAGCAATCAATGAAAATACGAGAGGAAAAAGACTAACATTTAAAAGATGAAAACGCTCATCATAACTGGCGGATCCAGTGGAATTGGAAATGGAATTGTTGAAGTTTTTCTAAAGAAAGGCTGGGAAATTTTCTCGATTTCACGTTCTCCTACTTCCATTCCTTTGACCCATGAATCTTCAGATCACGGAGCTATATTCCAGGTAATTGCCGACCTAAGTAACATGGGAGGATGGGTTACTGACTATGAGGTAGTATTGGATAATGTCCAAGAATCCAAAGAATTGGTTTTGATCCACAATGCAGGGACCCTTTCGCCCATGGGGCTGATGGGGAAGGGACATAAATCAAGAGACATTCAGCAAGCTATTCAGCTCAATGTTTCTACCCCTCTGTTTATGACCGAGCGTTTCCTCCAAGTCTTTCAGGAAAATGCCATGAGTAAAAAGGTGGTATTTATTTCTTCAGGAGCGGGGCGGAAACCTTATGAAGGTTGGGGAACCTATTGTGCAAGCAAGGCTGCTTTGGACCACTTTACAAGGGTTTTGCATGCTGAACAAGGTAATATGGAACATCCCGTGAAAGTTTCAGCTGTAGCTCCGGGAGTAGTGGATACCCCTATGCAAACCAAAATAAGGGAACAGGATGCGACTTCATTTCCCAACGTCCAACGATTTAAGGACCTGAAGAAGGATGGAAAATTATGGACACCTGAATTTGTAGGGGAGGAGCTATATGAATTTTTAGCTCATCCAGGCTTCGGAAAAGAGCCTATCATGGATTTACGTACCTGGAGGGAGGAAGTGCTAACTTAGCCTCCTGCGTTTTTATACTTATAATTGAGTTTGGCAAGTTCTTGCCCTACCTTTTCTCGGAAGTTTCCTTGAAGAAGGATGTCTCCTTCCTTTACGGAGCCCCCACAGCCACATTTTCCTTTAAGGAGTTTACCTAAGTCCTTCAAATCATCCTCTGCTCCAACAAAATTTGAAATTCGGGTTACCAGCTTATTCCCCTTCAGCCTATCCAGGTAAATCTTGAGTTGTTGTTGTTGAGGAGGAAGAGTTTCTTCTTCTTCCATGCCATCCTCTACGTAATCAAAGTCTGGATCAGTTGAATATACGACCCCATCAAATCTTTTCTTCTTCTTCTTGGGCATGATAAAATGTTTGTTACAAAGCTAGCACTTTTCAGGGAAGAGTAAGTACATATTGGACCAAGCAATTTTTAAGAAACTTAACCATAGGATGGGAATGGGAATTCCAACTGTGCTTTCCCCATTCGTTTACGGGGATCAATCCTCTGATTGAGTTGGTCAGGAAGATTGCTTCAGCCTTAGCTAACTCAGACTCTTTAATCCTTTTTTCGGTAATAGGTATCTTGAGTTCATGTGCCAATTGAATGATTTGTTTTCTCATGATTCCTGGCAAACACAAACTAGATAAATCTGGCGTGAATAGCTTTTTCTCCTTGATGTAAAAGATATTTGAAGAACTGGCTTCACTGACAGCTCCTTCTTGGTTAAACAAGAGTGATTCATCCACGCCTTTATCATGGCTGCTATGCATGCACAAGATAAAGGAAGGCTATTGGCTGACTTTATACCTGTTGCCGGCCCTATGGTCAAGGGATAATCTTTGAAGGAAACCATGCTTACGGGATGAAGAGATTCGTAGGTATCAGCATCGAAAGAGTAGGCTTCTATAACAAAAGAAGGGTCTCTGTTAATAGGGGAGTAGGCTCCTCTACCACTTCTGTAGACATGTATTCTAAGCCTTCCGTGTTTGTTGATGGCTAATTCTTTGAGTAAAAGTCTCGCGTTTTCCTGTAGCAACAACTGGAAAAGCTGTGGCCTAAACTCAAATTTTAATTGCTTCATCCCCTTTTCCAGTCTCTCCATGTGGTCTTTCCAAAAGAGAAGATGGCCTTCATATACCCTTATGGTTTCAAATAGGCCATCGCCATATCGAAAAGAGCGATTTAGGGGAATATCACCCTGATGGAGGGTACCGTTGTGAATAATCATGAAGACTGAATAATGGAAAAGCCTAATTTCTGAAAAATTTCTTTCAGCTAACATGCTTTAAGATTCATTTTTCTTCTGTCCTCCTTTTCCTCCAATTTTTGTACATTGGGCAGCTAAATATCAAGGGTATTATCTATTTGTACAAGGAATTAATTCTATTTCATGAGTAAGCGAATTGTTTGTTTCGGTCCGGGTCCTATGTTTAAGGGAGGTATCTCAAACTATAACACCGCCCTTGCCAAAGCGCTTGATGCGATGCCTGATCATGAAGTGCACATAGTTTCTTGGACACAACAGTACCCTGCCATTATTCCAAGGGATTTTGTAGATCGCTCTAGTAAGGCATCTCTCTTGGAAGGCACCAATATCCAGGTTACCTATTTGACCAATTATAACAACCCAGCTACCTGGAGACAGACAGTCAACGCTATCAAGGAGATTAATCCTGATAAAGTCATTCTTCAATGGGCTATCGCCATTCAAGGCCTCCCTATGGGTTGGATGGCCAGAAAATTAAAAAAGGAAACCCAAGCTGAAGTCATTTTTGATGTGCATGTACTGGTGCAGAAAGAGGCCTCAGCTCTAGATAAGTCATTTACCAAATATGGACTCAAAATAGCAGATTCATATATCGCCCATGCCTATAAAACTGCTGAGGAATTAGAAGCAGCCTTTCCAAAGTTAGTATTTAACCTGACTGAAAATGGAGAAAGGGTAGAGGCAAAGGATGAATTGCGCAATATCATCAAACTTTACCATCCAGTTTACAACCTCTTCCAACCAGATCCTGACTTTGATATTGAAGCATTTAAGGAAGAGAGAGGCTTGAAGAAGAATGTATTTCTTTTCTTTGGCTTTATCCGGAAATATAAGGGCCTACATAATGTGATACCTGCCTTTGCTAAGGTAAGAGAAAAAAGAGATGACGTATCTCTATTAATCGTAGGTGAGTCCTTTTGGAAAACGCTGGATAATTCCAAGTTCTCAACCCGAGTAAAGAATTTCCTGTTTGGAGCCGCCAAAAAAATCTTCCTAAGAAAGAGTGATGATGAGCAAAACTACAATCCTCTTGCTTTGGTAGATGAGCTAGGATTGAAGGATGATGTAGTGCTATTCAATGAATTTGTTCCCAATGAGGACGTTCACAAATACTTTCAAGTAAGTGATTGTATCCTTACGTATTACCTAACAGCTACTCCTTCAGGTGTAGAGTCATTGGCATATAACTTTGAATTACCCGTTTTGGCTACCAATGTGGGACATTTTCCGGAAACGATAAAGGACGGATTCAACGGTTACCTTGCAGAAGGTGAAAACGTTGACTCCATGGCAGAAAAGATGATTCTTTTCCTAGATAAGCCTATTGAGAGAGCCAATGTCGCCAAGGCTGCGGAAAAAATGAGCTGGGACAATTATGCTGAGGTGATCATGCGTAATTAGGCTACTCTTTGAGAGCGACCTTGATCGCTGTCCCAATGTGTAAGTGTTCCCCTTAGCATATCAATGAATTCAGCAAAATCTAATGGCTTAACTAAGTAGTTGTTAGCATTGAGCTTTCGAGACTTCTTCATATCCATGCTATCATCTGAGGTAGATAAGACGACCGTGGGGATACTTTGAAGTTCACTACTCTCCTTAATCATCTTGAGAACTTCTAGTCCATCGACTTTGGGGAGATTTAGGTCGAGCAAAATCAAGTCAGGAAACAAACCGCCATTTGTCGCCAATTGATCTAGGTATTTGAGAGCAGACAATCCATCAGTTTCAACAAGTAACTGCCCATTGAAGCCAATTTCCTTCAGGGCTTCCCTGGCCAGCAATATGTCAGCTGGATTGTCCTCTATTAAGAGTATTCTCATCAAGGTTTGTGTTCTTAGGTATATAGCAGTTAGTCTAAAATATAAAATAAACCGTAAAGATTTTCTGATATTTTAATACTAAACTAACCTAGAAAGGTTTCATGAATTATATAATTCATGTTTAGAAATATCTATGCCAAAAATGTAAACCTTTAATAAAATTTCACAACAAACCTCAAATTTACCAGTCTATCGGACAATCTATTCGGAATGGCATAGCGGTTATTGTCCAGGTCAGGAACCCATATGAACGAGCCTGTATTAGGATATTGGATGAGATTATAGATTTCAAATGTGGCCCAAATGGAGGCGAGTCCTCGTTTTTTTAAGGTCTCTGCTTTTCGTTTAAACGTAATTAATTTGCTAAAGCCAAGATCTACACGCTGAAATACGGGGAATTTGAAGGCAGTTCGGCTGTCAAAAGACCTTGGAGGACCATGTCTTGTTCCCGATCCATACTGATAACTTACATGGGCCTTGAAGGTGGGATTGTTGGGGAGTTCATCCTGAAAATACATGGCAAAGGTGAATCGTTGGTCTGTCGGACGAAATACTCTCCTCTCTCGATCATTTGAAGGTTGTTCCACAGTTTTCAAAATACCAATAGATACCCAGGAGTCTACGCCCTTGATAAATTCCCCATTTACCCTTAAGTCCACTCCTTGTGCAAAACCATTCGCCACTGAATCAGGATAATACCTAATACGGATCGATTGAATCTCATAAGGAATAATGTTCTCTAGGTATTTATGATAGGCTTCTGAGAAAAGGACAAAAGGTCTATTCCACAAGAAGAATCTGTACTCAGCACCGATGATCGCATGGGTAGATTGTTGCGCCTTTTGATCGAGGTTTAAGGAACCATCGAACCTTCTGAATTCTCTATAGAAGGGTAACTGCTGGTATATTCCACCAGCCAATCGAAGACGTAGTCGTGTTTCTCCATCTTCATCTTGAAGGGCTTTGAACAATAGTTCTGCCCTTGGACTAAATAACCACTGTTGGTTGATGGTATAATAAGATGCTCTAGCCCCCCAAGTCCAAAGTAGGCGATCAGATATATCCCACTGATGCTGAAGATAAGTCTTGTATTGGAAGCCCTGTAGGCGATTGCTTACTTTGACATATTCCTGAACATCAAATTGGCCCTGAAGATTGACCACATAATTGGCTGAGTCAGTCAGGGTATATTCCTTAAGCCTGTCGACGATGTCTTGATATTGAACTTTGGCTCCAAAAAACAGTCTATGTTGTAAATCCTTTCCAAATATCCATCTTCCTTTTGCCTGCAAAGAACTAACCGAAGCGTTTAGAGAGTTTCTAGCATGCAGGTAATCTGCACCAATTTCATCGTCGAACTCAGCTTCACCAAACTCGTCTGATCCTAAATTGGTGTTTACCGCTCCAAGGCGATAGCCAGAAAATAAATCAATGAATTCATTTTCATTGGTTCTGAAAGAGGTCAGAATGTATTGGAAATTTAGTCGAGTGGAAGGCTTGTGCTCAATACTCAAGGCTCCCAAACCTGTGGTATAGGTACTAAGTTCTAGTCCACTGAAACCAATAAATAGCCTAAATGGATCGGAGAAGGTCCCTACCGTTGTTTCTTGAGATTGTGGTTCACTGAGGTAGCGATTTCTACTCACCGCAACAAAAGCACTAAATTTTAGGCGTTCATTTGGATGATACACTGTATCTATTCGACCATTTTTTCGCACTTTAATAGTTGGTGGTTTAGGGTCGAAACTAGGTGTATAGGTAAATAAGCCTTGATAATCTAGGAAATTGGGTCTATAAGAACCCTGAGTTTCCAAACTATTTAAAAAGTACCCTAATGAAAACCTCCTAGCACCCATGAGATAGGAAAATTTGCCAGGTTGGTTGGGATTCTTTTTATTCTTACTTCTTCCTTCTACGTGGAAGTTGTTGTTTACAATTCCTATTTCTGCAGTACCCTTAAACTCTTTTGGATTCTTATAGGTGATATCTAAAACTGAGGAGAGTTTGTCTCCGTATTGGGCTGCAAATCCTCCTGTACTAAATTTGATCCCTTGGGCCATAGAAGCATTGGAAAAGCCTAAGCCTTCTTGTCTTCCAGATCGAGCAAGGAAAGGGCGGTAGATTTCTATACCATTTACATAAACCAAGTTCTCGTCAAAACTTCCTCCTCTCACTTGATATTGAGAACTAAATTCATTGTTTGAAACAACGCCAGGCTGGTATCTGACCAAGTTTTCTACTGAAGGGGCAACTACGGGTATTTCTATTGCTTCTTCCAAACTAATGGGATTCACCAACATGGAGGAGCGATCATCTATCGAGGTGGGATCCTTTTCTCCAACGATGTCTACGTTTTCAACTTCTACCAAGTCAAGGAGTTTTACATTTTGTTTGTAGACTCTCCCATCGATGGTGCTCAGTTCTAAAATAGACTCTTGATAGCCTTTTGCTGTAAAAGAAATTCTGATTTGACGATTTCCAGGAATGGCGAGTTCATAATTTCCTAGGGAATCTGAGCTTGTTTTGTCTCCATACCCAATAATTTCAATACTCGAATTTGGAATCCCTTGCGCGAGACGGTCCATTACTTTTCCCCTCAGGAGCGTATTTTGTCCATAAAGACTACATGTGCAGAGAAAGAGTAATTGACAAACAATTAACTGAGCCCAACATTTCATAGCATCAAAGTTAACAGATTACGTTGGACGAAACAGGGTAATATCCAGTATCTGTCAGATATGTAAGATAGGGTACAAAATTCCCCTTTGAAGCGGAAGAATTCCAGCTTAGGAGATAACTAACAAGAGATAAGGAGATGCTTACTGCTTTTCTAGCACAACAGTACAATCCACATCAAAAACCTCCTGATCACGTGTAAATACCATATGATAGTTAAAGCCTAGGCCCTGACGATCTGTAGAAATGGTGTCGCTACCTGTGAGGTTCTCTATGAGATAGCCAGAGAAATCAGCGCTTGGACAGTAAGTCGCTTTGACAAAGCTAAGGGAAGAAACACTCACAGTTGCCAAAGGCGCTATGGCACCGGAGAAAGTACAAGTCGCATTGTCAAGATCGCCAAGATTACTTAAGAAAATGCGGTTGGCAATTGTGTCACGCTGTTCGATGGTGATGGTATATTCGAGCGTTTCCTCGGTAAAGGTATTGTTGTTGAAGCGTGTTTCTGTTGCACTCCAAGTTCCTAAAAATTTGAGGGCACTTTTTATGTTACAGAGTTCCTCATCGTCCTTTTCATAGCCTGCATTACAGCTACATAAAGTACTCTCCTCCAATTCAACACAGTTTCCAAATTCTCCGCAGTCTACATTGTTGCAGTTGTTGTTACTACAGGAGTTAAAAAGGAAAACTCCCATAGTTAGGGATATCGTCAGCAAGCTTATTCTAAACATTCGCATAATCAACAATTCTTTTACCTATAAAGGATAATGTCATTTTATCCCTTAAGGTTGCTCCACCATGGGATTTCAGCAGGCAAATTTATAACAAATGCGATATTTTTTGGAGGAAATACCAGAATAATTCCATTATCTTTCCAAAATCAAGAATTTTCGACTACGAGTATTTTGGCCGGATATTTGAATTTAGTTCTGAAATAGCCTGTTATGCCCCTGATGAAGCCCCAAACTCCTGTAATTTTTCTCGCTTTCGCCAATGAGATGACTGACCAAGGCTTTCTGAGAGGGTTAAGTATTGAGTTGAAGAAGATATTAAGGACACTAGAACCAGCTGTTCAGGCACAAAGATGTCATGTCAAAATCCTTCCTGCCGCCACACAAGAAGAAATAGTAGAAGTTTTTCAAGATGAGTGGTACCGTGATCGGATCATGATTTTCCATTATGGGGGCCACGCAGCAGAAAACCAGTTGTGGTTAGAAGGACAAGACGGAGATAATCAAGCTTTCTTTTCCCAAGGATTGGCCCGTTTTCTCGGTGCGCAATCAGGCTTGAAACTGGTCTTTCTAAATGGATGTGCCACAGGCGAACATGCTCAATTGCTGCATGCATCCAAAATTCCTGCGGTCATTACAACCTCAAGGAAGATATCAGATGAGCAGGCACAGGACTTCGCGAGTGTTTTTTATGGAGGAATTGCCTCTGGAGGAACAGTCAAGGAAGCATTTGGTGAAGCGGAGGGAGTGATGTTGGGGAAATATCCTTCAAGTGAATTTGATACCTCAGGCTTGACAAGATCACTCTTTTGGGATGAACCAGTAGGAGGAGATCGCCAGCTTGATTTTCCGTGGAGGATAAGTTTTGTGGAAAGTGAGAAGGAATTGCATGAAAATTGGCGTCTTTTCATTCAGCATTCTTCTGTGTTTCTTCACGATCAGCCTAAACCTGAGGCATTTATTGGAGAGGTCATCAATAATATGCGCTTAGAGAAGGTGTTAGGAGCAGGAAGTGTCGGTACTGTCTTCAAAGCCATTCACCTAAATCTAAATGAAGAACGTGCCATTAAGATCACACATAGAATTACAGAGGGATATGAGCAGTTAAAGCAAGTGGTCTATTCTGGAAACAAAGGGCTAAGTTCTATTCAACATCCCAATGTGGTTAAGTTCTATGATGTTGGAGAAGTGGTGATTCTGGGAGAGAAAAGGTTGTATGTGGCGATGGAACTGGTCAAAGGGGAGAGATTAGATAAAATACCTCCTTCGAATTGGCTTGGAAGTAAGGAAAGCCATGCCACATTGTCTAATATTATGCTGCAAATCACTGAAGGTTTAGATGCAGCACATCGAGCTGAATTCACGGATTTATCGGGTATGCCTAGACAAGGAATAGTTCATGGCAATATAAAGTCGCGTAAGATATTATTCACAACTGAAGGAGTTCCGAAGTTGATTGATTTCCTATTTACAGACCTTTCCAGATCTCAGAATATCAAAATTGAGATACCAAATCGAGTCAGAGAAGATTTAAAAGGGGAAAGAATTCAGGATTTCATAGCACCTGAGATAATTTCCGGTAAAACAGGAGTTACGAAGGCTGGTGATATTTATAGCCTCGGTGCAGTATTTTTCAATATGCTCACAGGTAAGTCTATCGGTGATTTTAACTTTAAATCAGATCAAGACCTGCATAAATTCGTAAAACAACAAGATCAGTTATTTCCAATTTACCTAAGTAAACTTATTTTCGAAGCATCCCGTCCAAATGCTCATGAACGTACGAAACAACTACAAGATATCGTTGATCAATTAATTGAACACGAAAATATCATAAGAAGAACCACACATTGGTTCAGGAGGTTGTTTCGTAAGTTCATGAGCATTTGGACGGGATGCTTCGAAAATAAGTTTACTTAGGTAAATTGGAAAT
>JBCBVV010000076.1:0-20476 GCA_039817415.1 Bacteroidota bacterium | reverse complement strand
TATTGCTGTAGGTATCCATGAAATACGTCATGTTTGGGCTAGCCGTAATGCTATGGGTTCCTGCTTCCGTAGTAAGTTGTTTTTTGCCCTTACCATTTAGCTTGACCTTATACAGATGACGCTCAAGGGGGGAGACTTCAGTGGATGTATAATAGACCGTTTCGGAGTCTTCATCTACGCCAAGAAGCTTTTCTACTTCCCATTCCCCACTGGTGATAGCACCGATCTTCTTTCCAGACATATCGTAGTGGTAAATGTGCTTATATCCGCTCTCTTCACTAAGCCATAAGAAGCCTTCTCCGCTTTTTAGAAAATGCCATTTATCGTCTGTAGCTTCGGCAATATAGGTTTCGCTTTTTTCAGTCAGGATGGTCTGGGAAGAACCGGTTTCTGGATCTACCATGAGTACATCCAATTGATTTTGGAGACGGTTTAGGCGCATGACAGCAAGTTGTGAACCATCTTGATTCCATTTGATCCTTGGGATGTATTGATCGGTTTCTGTTCCTACATCCGCAGTTACTGTTTTGCCCGTTTCTACATTGTAAATGCTAATGCTTACGATAGAATTATCTTCTCCTGCTTTTGGATATTTAAAATCATAGCTCATGGTGTAGTTTTCTCCAGGATAGAGAGGCATGTTCCACATTTTAACCCTTGATTCATCGGTCGTGTAGAAGGCAAGGTACTTGCCGCTTGGTGACCATTTCAGGGCATCGGCGAATCCAAATTCCTCTTCATAAACCCAGTCAGGCATACCGTGGATGATTTTACCTGCATTTCCACCTTGTGTTACCTGTGTGATTTTCATGGGGCTTACCTCTCTGAGGACCACATTATTTTCGTACACAAAGGCAATTTTGTTGTTATCCGTTGGGCAAAATGTTGCATTGCTAACCAATAGCCCTTCTGCAAGGGCAGCGCCATTCTTTCCATCTAAATAGCTCGCCGAAACAGATTCTCTAGTAGAGTGTCTGTAAATGGGTTCTATATTACTCTTTGAAAAGTAAGCTTTTTCATCGCCGCTGAATTCATAAGAAAAATCACTGCTGATTCCTGGTATAGCGACTACAGTTTCTACCTTTTCTCCAGTTTCTACGCTGTATTTGACGATTCCAACTCCCTTTTCAATGGCGGAGTAATATCTGTCGTCATTCATGAATTTGAACCCCTGAGGAGCGGCTGGATAGTAATCATATGTCAACCAGATATTTCCCAGACTAATGGGAGTACCTTTCTTTTGCCCCAACATCGGGGAGGCAAATATCAATGCGAATGCCAAGAGGAGGGCTAGGTTCTTCATCGTGTTTATTTTTTAGCTTTACAAAATGAACAGGTGATGAATTTAGGGAAAAGCCGTAAAAGATAGGTGCTCGGATGCAGAAAAAAAGCCTTGATATGTCCCTTTATGAATGTACTTTTAGGTGTGTAGAACGCTCCGTTATCCTTGCAGGAATACAAGTAATATGTCCTATTTAGCAAAAAATCTTAGGTATATAAGGCAACAGCGTGCCAAGAACATGGCCGAGTTTTCAGAAGTGCTGGGTATTTATGAGGAGAGTCTTCGCCGTTTTGAAAGAGAAAAGGCGGAGCCGGACATGGATACCCTGGTTACCATTTCCAACACCCTGGAACTTCCCATTGATGATCTCTTGAAAAAGGACCTTGAATTGATAGCTGTAAAGGCCTCTTCGAGAAAGCTAAGGCTTCTTCTCCTAGATGTGGATGGCACCTTAACAGATGGGGGGATGTACTATACCGAGAAGGGGGATCAAATGAAGCGCTTTTACGTGAAGGATGGGATGGCTTTGGTAAGGGCCATGAAGCATCACCAACTGCAGGTTGGTTTGATTTCTTCATCTTCTACACAGGAATTGATCAAAGCAAGAGCTGCCGCCTTGGGGATTCAGCGTGTTCATGCTGGAAAAGGCTCTAAGCTGCAATTGGCAGAATCGTGGTGCCAAGAGTTGGGAATCAAATTGGAGCAGGTTGCCTTTATTGGGGATGATCTCAACGATTTGAATCTATTAAGAAAAGTAGGTGTTTCAGCTTGCCCTGTAGACGCTGCAGAAAAAGTAAAAAAAGAGGTTGACTTTATCTTGTCTAAAAAAGGAGGGGAAGGATGCGTCAGAGAATTTTTAGAGGAAAAAATGGGCTATGACCTATGAAAAGCTACATTCAGCATCTTAGATCATTGATTGGGCACAGGAAGTTTATCCACCCTGCCGCTCGTATCATAATTGAAAATGAAAAGGGTGAAGTCCTATTTGTAGAAAAAAAGGATACGGGTCAGTTGTGTATTCCTGCTGGCGGTCTGGAAGAAAACGAAAGTATTGAAGAGTGTATCAAACGCGAAGTCAGGGAGGAGTGTGGATTGAGATTGAGATCGCTGGAAGTTATTGGTCTCAGTACGCGGCCTTCACAAGAATCAGTTAGCTATCCTAATGGGGACGAAATCCAATATTTTACAGTTGAGTTTTATTCCAATGATTGGGAAGGTGAAATCGCTGTTCAGGATGAAGAGGAAATCAGGAAAGCTCGATTTCTTGATGCGAGTCATGCCGAAAACCTTCCTTCTAACGAGAAATCAGCTTTTGAAAGCCTAGCTTTTTACCGCCAGCACAATAGATTGATGTTGAAATAAGCCTAATTCCTCTAAACCTTGCCCCTTTTTAGATGTTGGAACATGAAGTCTAAGTTGTTCGTTTAATACAGTAAAAGAAATGCAATGGCAGTGGTGATTTTTGATGGTGTGTGTAACTTCTGTAATTCCTCGGTCGACTTGATTTTTCGATTTGATAAGGAGGCCTACTTCTCTTTTACTGCCAATCAAAATGAGCCTGGAAGAAAAATCCTCAAGGAGCATGACATTGACTTAGAGGATGTAGGGACGCTTTATTTGTATGAAAATGGAAAGCTCTACGATCGATCCACAGCTGCCCTTCGTATTGCCAAGAGATTATCCTTTCCCTTCTTCCTCGCTTACCCGCTCATTTTATTACCTAAATTCATAAGAGATGCGGGATACAACTTGATTGCAAGGAACAGATACAAATGGTTTGGAAAAAAGGAGACTTGTAGGATTCCTACACCTGAGGAGCGAGTTCGCTTCTTGCTATAGTCCTAAACATTTGATTGAGAATGGATAGATAAACTATGACGATGCCCATAAATGTTATGCTATCCTACCATGAGTCCTTCCACGCTTAGTTTATACAGAACAATACCGGTAGCGACCGAAATATTTAGACTATGCTTGGTTCCGAACTGAGGGATTTCAAGGGCTAGATCACTTAAGGCAATGGCTTCATCGCTTACGCCACTTACTTCATGGCCAAGTACGACTGCATATTTCCCTGATGGATTAGTCTTAAAGGCTGATAGCGGAATGCTGGAGTCAGTTTGTTCGATGGCAAGTATGGTATAGCCTTCCTTTTTTAATTCTTCTAGTAGCTTTGGGGTTTCTGCTATTTTCTCCCAGTTTACGGAGTCTTCAGCTCCAATAGCTGTTTTCCTGATTTCTCTGTGTGGGGGTGAGGGGGTGATGCCACACATGTAGACTTTTTCTACCTTAAAGGCATCGGAACTGCGTAATACGGCTCCGACATTGTGCATAGAACGGATATTATCCAGCACGACAATAATGGGGAGCTTTTCTTCCTCCTTGAAGGCCTCAATGGAGAGTCGGCCTAATTCCTCTAATTTTAGCTTGCGCATATTTCCTTGCCAATTGGATGCAATATAAACAAGGAGAGCCTAATTATTCCTTGAAGGGATTAATTAGGACTAGGGAATTCTTTTCCAATAAACATGACAGCTTTCCATAACTGCTGTACTTCTGCTAATTGAAGGTCAAAAGGCTTATAACTTTCATTATCTGAAACCAGATGGATGTAAGGTGCCGCACCAATCTCATCCTTCAAATAAATCCTTTTGTAAACCAGGCCATGCTCATCAGAGGCAACAATGTAGGTTTGACCATCTTTGATATCAGAGATTTTCTCCAACTTTTGAGCAATGATGATCGTTCCTGAAGGTAGAGGCAACATAGAATCTCCTTCGATTTCAAACGCAAGATTCTCTCCTTGTCTTAAACTAGGTATATAAACCTGTGGGAGGCTTTCTAGATATTCTGGATCAGAGAAGCCCTGCATATAACCTGCCGCAGCTTTTTGGGGAATCATCGGGATGGTCTTTCCAGGAAGAGAAAATTCGCCTTCATTGCGGGCATGCAAATCATCCTTCGTCAAAAAGCTCAGGTCATGTTGGATCAACTGCTCAAGGCTAATGCCACAAAGACGTTGAATTTCAAGAAGAGTAGCTATCGGTGGGGTGGCTCTTCCTTCTTCATAAGATCCAATCTGGGCACGAGTAGCTCCGATTTGTTCGGCAAAGGTCGCTTGAGTATATCCCAATAATTTTCGCAACCGCTTCAAATTTTCCGCTATCCTCAGGTTTCCTTTGTCTTTCATATGCTCTGATTGTTAATTCTAATAGCAATATCGTAAAATTTTAGTTTTGGTTGTAATAATTTTAGTATATGTGGATAAAAACCATAGGTTTTCCACATTATTTTGGCTTTTTCTCAAATGATAGCTAATTATTTGAGGCGTAATGACTTGAGAACTGGAAACGGAATGCAAATTTTTATGGCTTTTTTACCTTTTCAACGATCGATGTGGATGAAGCAGCTTTTGAGAACACTCCTGTTGACGGTCTTCTTCCTTTCCTTCCTCCTTCCCTCTTATTCCCAAATAATGAGAGGACAAGTCCTGGATGCCAATAGCCAACAAGCCGTTTCATATGCCACCATTGGCATGATTGGGAGTAAAAAAGGAGTCATTTGTAATGGAGAAGGAAAATTTGAATGGAATGTTAGCTTTCAGCCAGCCGATAGTTGTTACATCTATGTTCAATGTTTAGGGTATGCCTCTCAACAACTAAAATGGGATGGAAGCTCTTTTCTGACTATTTATCTCCAACCGAAGGACTTTGTGCTGGATCCTGTCAGTATCGTTCATTTAGGACTCTCTCCCAAGGCGGTCCTTCAAAAAGCAATTGACCAATTGCCTACGCATTTTGATCCTCAACCTTATCTTCTGAATAGTTTTTATCGGCATTATTGTAAAGAGGAGGGAGAATATAGAAGGTTAATAGAGGCTGCTGTAGACCTGTATAAGCCAAATGGGCACAAACGAAGATATACTAAAGTGCCCTTTGCTTTCCAGATGAAGGTGCCACACATGAGGAGAAGTCTTGATTTTACCGCTCTTTCTTCCTTTCGACATCTCCCCATAGCCTTGAATCAAACCCTTCTCCATGATTATAGCAGTTTTAAGATTCCCTACATGGAAGGCTTCTGGTCAAACGAAATGCGATACGCTTTTGTGGACACCCTTTATGATCAAGGCGCCTCTGTTGTGGTGGTTCAGGTAAATGGCAGGTATAATGGATGGCAAATCACATCTGACTTTTTTATTAATGTAGTGGACTTCTCCTTACTTAAGTCCGAAGAACACTGGTCCTCTAGTCTATATGAAAAGTCCTATCGCCTTATTCGGAATAATCATTTTGTCTGCAGATACCGAAGGTTTGGAGACCGACTATACCTCAGTCACATCATCAATGAGGGCAAAAGAATTTCATGGCGGGCTGGAGAAAATGGGGAGCAATTGGACAAAGAGGATCATCTTCACCATATTTCATGGATGGTCAATGAAGTGAAGTCTGGAGTATCGCATGCCATTCGGGGAAGAGAACCAGGGGCTGAGGCCCTTAAGAATATCCCATATGACGAAGCTTTTTGGGCTTCCTACCCAGTTTTGAAAGCTACTCCCTTAGAATCTCGGATCAGAAGAGATTTGGCCGAACAATTATCACTGGATAGACAATTTTCTTCAGCTGACCAGATTGTGAACCAGCGGCAATGGCAGGAGAAGTGGGCAGATAACGTTTTCCAAGATGCATTGAGCCATTATCAGGGACTACCACTTTTGATATGTTTCTGGAAAAGTGGGGATCGCCCAAGCCTTCGGGAAATATTGACCTTAAGAAAACTCAACAAGGCTTATGGAAAGGAGCCCTTTGGCCTGATTTGGATATTTGTTGGGGCAAACAAGCAAGAGATGGATAAACTGATTAGAAAGTATGGCCTGTATATTGGGCGTCATATCTACAGCCCCGGTGGCTTTGAGGGAAAAATGGCCCAAAAGTTCAATGTTAAACAAAGCCCTTTCCTTTTGTTGAAGGAGGCAAATGGGCAAGAAGTATTCAGAGGAAGGAAACTGCCTCCTTACAAAAAAATTCGGGCTACACTCGATGAGTTAAAATAAAAGGCGGAAATCCCACTTTGGGAAGTTCCGCCACGGTTAATGATATCTTGTATAATCAGGGGAGTACTCGTGCCAGTTGACGATCGTAAAGTTTCCCTTTGACAAAAAGACGAGAGTCCCCGATTTGGTTGAAATCTGCTTCGTTGTCAAAGTCGAACTTTACACGACAATCGCCATAATTGTTAAATTCTCCCTTGTTGGTAAATGATTGCGTAACTATCATTTCTCCTCCAGATAGATTGTAGGTTCTGCCTGACTGATCAGCCTGAAAGGTGTGTAAATTGAGCTTTCCTGAGTAGTTGTTGTTCACGAGGCCTTCTTGATGAAGATGTTTCAAAATGACTTCTCCATCATTGTAAAGCGTACCTGTTTTGCCTACAGTTAATTGGCTATTAGGGCTGAAAATGGTCGCATCAAGTTCCACATGCAGCAGACCATCTATGGTCAAATCGTAAAAAGGTATATTGACAAAGCCCTGCACAATTACTTCTTGGTGCTTTTGGATATGAGTTCCTGGATAAGATGGGGTCCAATTGGCCGGATTTTCATAGTGGCTGTCCACTTTGGGCGAGAAAATGAATTTCTCCTCGGCGAAGAGGATTTCTTCAGTTTTCTGGGCTGTTTCTTCCTGGCTAGCATACATGAATAGTAAAAGAGCGAGTAGAAGCGAAGTTCCACCCAAAAAGACAGCTTGCCTCATTCCGACACGCATGCGCTTATTGACTGACTGCTGAAATTGATTCTTCATTCCACTTTTGTTTGGGAATAAATATATTTTTGTTATTGTTATTTTTGTAATTTAAAATATACTAAACCCTTACAGTGAAAGAAAAGAAGGGGCATGGAGCCAATTTTGTGTAAAGAGATGGTAAGTGAAATGAAATGTTAGGGAGGAAATCAAGAACGCAGTTGGGTAAGAATGGTGTATAAACTTTGTTTTTTGAAATATTATTATTTTGTTTTTTGCATTTAAATGTTGAATTGAGAAAACTATTTTCTTTATTACGCAAATTGATGTAAGTTAAACCAATGGGAGAATCAGAAGTAATCAATCAAAATTATGTTTACTTTTTGTCTACTTTTTCCATAAATATAGCTTGACTCAACCTTTATTTTGTGCCCACGAAAACGCACATATGTGAATGATCGCATATAGAGTTAACAATATTTTATTCCTTAAATCAGAACTATGACAATCAAGAGGGCCTTGATTATTGATGATGACGAGATCAATAATTTTATCTGTATCAAGAACATGAAGGACTCTAACTTTGCCGAGCATGCTACCTATTGTCTGCGCGGTAGAGAGGGACTTGATGAATTGAAAGACGCCACAGAAAATCGCCCTGAGGATTTACCTGATGTAATATTCCTCGATATCAACATGCCACTGATGAACGCTTGGGAATTCCTAGATGAATACAAGGAGATACAATCCTCGTTCCCAAAGAAGGTCATGTTGTTCATCTTATCATCCTCTGTATACAGAAAAGACATAGAAAAGTCTTCCCACTATGATATGGTGACAGACTACATTATCAAGCCATTAAGTAAAGAGAGTTTACGCAAGATTCAGGATAAATACTTTGTTTCTTGATAGTCAATAGATATGGTATCTGTTGCGAAATTCTGAATTTTTCGCCTTTTAGGCGGAATATGACATCTTTTTACATCTTTAGACATCCATTCTCTTTGGAAAAGGATCTGCTTTGACCATATTGCTTTTGATACATATGTTGGTCTGAACAGCACCTTCCACCCTCATGATCCGTCTGGAAAACGTAAATAAGTCTTACCCTGTAGGAAAACGCAGCCTTCATGTTCTCAAAGGAATCAACCTTGAGATCAAAGAAGGAGAACTGGTTTCTATCATGGGGTCCTCAGGCTCGGGTAAATCAACCCTTCTCAATATTCTCGGGATTCTCGATAATTATGATGAAGGGAGTTATGAACTCGATGGCCAATTGATCAAAAAAATGTCAGAAGCCAAATCTGCCAGACTGAGAAATCAGTTTATAGGATTCGTCTTTCAGTCATTTAATCTGATCTCCTTCAAAAACGCCCAGGATAATGTTGCCTTGCCCCTTTATTATCAGGGAGTCAGCAGAAAGAAAAGATCCAAACTCGCGCTTGAATATCTTGATCGAGTTGGCTTGGCTGACTGGGCTACCCATATGCCCAATGAACTATCGGGTGGACAAAAACAAAGGGTCGCCATTGCGAGAGCATTAATCAGTCAACCTTCTGTTATCCTAGCAGATGAGCCTACGGGAGCGTTGGATACGACGACCTCCTATGAGGTAATGGGGCTTCTCAAAGAAATTCACAGTCAGGGCAATACTGTTGTCATCGTTACGCACGAACAAGACATTGCCGAAATGACTGAAAGAACTATCCGCCTCAAAGACGGAAGAATAGTAACCGGAGACTTGTCTCTGGAAGAAAATGCATAATCCTACGAATCAACTACACCAACCCATATTATGAGCCGTACCGCTGTAATCATCGTTTTGATAGGCCTGCTTGCCGTCATATTCGGGACAGGATACTATCTCTACAATAAGAATCAAGAGCCTCCTGCACGATACAAAACCGTAGAGGCATTCAAATCCGATATCATCAAAAAGACGGTAGCAACAGGTTCTGTTGTGCCTCGGAAAGAAGTAGAAGTTAAACCTCAGGTTTCTGGGCTGATTGCCAAAATCGACATTGAACCAGGGGATGTAGTCAAAAAAGGCGACCTGATTGCCGTTATCCGTATCATCCCAGATATGGTCTCCCTCAACAATGCTGAAAATAGGCTTAGGAGATCTAAAATAGCCCTAACCAATTCCAAGCGTGAGTTTGAAAGGAACAAAGGCCTCTTTGACGATGGCGTCATCTCAGAATCAGCCTACAGGCAGTTTGAAATTGACTACAACAACGCTCAGGAGGAAAACCGAGCTGCAGCGGACAACCTTGAGTTGATTCGTCGTGGTTCAACGAAGCGATCTGGAAGAACCGCCAACACCAACGTGAGGGCTACCATCACCGGGATGGTTCTTGATGTACCTGTAGAGGAAGGGAATTCCGTCATCGAAGCCAATACTTTCAACGAAGGGACCACCATCTGTTCCGTTGCCAATATGGAAGAGATGATCTTCAAAGGAAATGTGGACGAGTCAGATGTAGGCAAAATCAAAGCTGGCATGCCCTTAATCTTGACTATTGGTGCCATCAAGGAAGAAAAATTTGATGCAACACTAGAATATATTTCTCCCAAAGGAGTAGTAGATAACGGTGCGATTCAGTTTGAGATTCGCGCAAAAGTCAACCTAAAACAAGGACAATTCATTCGTTCAGGATATAGTGCGAATGCAGATATTGTGTTGGAAAAAAGAGACAGTGTACTGGCAGTGAATGAGAGTTGGCTTGTTTTTGAGGGGGATACTGCCTACGTCGAGATTGAAAGAGGGGAACAACAATTTGAAAAGAAAAAAATTGACCTTGGTTTATCTGATGGAATCAAAGTCGAGGTACTTGGTGGTTTGACAGCCGAAGACAAAATCAAGGACCCAGCCGGAATCATCAAAGAATAATAGGATTCTTTAAAAATCCTAGGCCATCCTCCTGTAGGATGGCTTTTTTTATTTGAAACAATGAAGATCAGGCTCTTGTCTTATCCACATTTTTGAAAGGCAAATGCTCAATTAATTTCCTGAAAAATGAGTTCAATTGTTGAATTTTACTACTTTTGAAAAGTATGCTCCGCGATTGAATACTTTATGCACATTCGACAAATGCATTCCCTACTTCAATTTTATTTATATTTGGATTAGAAATTGTCATAATAGTTTTAAAAGCCTCCTGTTGAAAGTGTTCCCTTTGATTATCGCTCCCGACAGAGTCGATTTCTCAAAACTCTACACTGAAGGGCAATTACTTAGCTCTTATTCTAAATAAACACTATGCTTGACCTTCCTCAAAAGATGAAAGTGAACTCCTTGAGCCTGTATGCCATGCTTTTGGTTGTTCTACAGCTTTCGTTCTTGCAGGTAAGAGGACAATATACGGGCGCAACAGATAGCCTGCTGCTTACCATAGAAAATCTCTCTCCGCACGAACAGGCCGAAGTGTTGAAGAGGTACTCCTCCGAACTGGCCGCAGAAGGAAATTTTCAGGAGGCCATCGGCATGGCAGATATGGCAGAACAACGTATTGCCGCAGTCAAGTCCTATCGTCCCACTTGGGAAAACATCAGGTTACACAGTGATATCCTTATCCACCGAGCCGATATCCTGATCAGCGCTCAACAATATTCTGGTGCCCTACTTACGTTGGTTCAAGCCCTTGACATTGCGGATGGCGAGTTGCCACAATTTGACCGCGAAAAAAATCTAAGAAGAGACCGCGAAAATCTGATTCTCCAGAAGGATTTAAGAATAAGATTCGCTGAGGCCAAAGTCCTTGATGGAGGCTTAGACGATGCCGAAAAGTATTACAGAGAAGCTGATCAACTGGCGGCTGAATTAGGAGATTTTCAGACGAAGGGATTTATTGATCGTGCGAGAGCGAGAATGTCTGAAGTTCGAGGAGATCAAAACAAAGCCTACGAATATTATGAGTTTTCTTTGACTGACTTCAAGGCTGTAGGTGAAGAAGGAGACCAGTCTGATAGTCTTGCCTATTCTCTTATGGATATGGGAAGGATAGAGCTCAATAAAGAAAACTTATCCAAAGCAAAGGTTCATTTGTATAGCGCCCTGCGGTATTTTTATCGTCAGGAAAATTTTGCGGGTGAAGCGTCCGCTAGATCTTTCTTGGGACAAATCTTTTTGCAACAGGACAGCCTAAAGGACGCAAGAGAGTACATCGACAGAGCCTTGGTTATTTACCAGGATATCAATGATGCCAGGGGAATTATTGATGCTTACAACCTGCTGGGAGCAACTTACCAAAAAGAAAAAATCTATGAACGTGCGATCAGTAGCTACAGGCAGTCATTAAGAGAACAAACTCAAATCAATGATACTGTTCCACTAACGCTTTATAACTTAGGACAATCCTATTACATGGATTCTTCCTACAAAAAAGCCATTGAATACTTGGATTTATTGTTGCCCATTGCAGCAAGGCGACCCGTTGATACTTTTCGGAAGAAAACCTATTTCCTTCTCCACGAAATATTTACCAAAACAGGAGATTTTGACAAGGCCCTAACGAACTATCAGTTATTTACAGGCTTGAAGGATTCTGCTTTCAATGAGCAATTCAAAAATAAGGTACAGCAAACCAATCGCTTGATCAGGGAGATGAGCATGGAGCGGAAGATGGAAGACTATCGTAGCCGAATCAAGGAGGAGGATCTTAAGAATGAGCAAGAAACGATGCTCTTTTATGCAGGCTCCATTCTACTTTTGATTGTGCTGGGTGTTGCTATTATGCTGTTTCGATTGACCAAAATGAAACAGCGAGACAATGACCAACTTGCCTTCCAAAACAAGGTCATCAATACCCAAAACCGCCAGTTGCTCAAGGTCAATCAACGTCTGGATGAGGCAAAAAAGGCGGCAGAGGCAGCTTCCGTTGCCAAATCCAATTTCTTGGCTACGATGAGCCATGAAATCCGTACGCCGATGAACGGTATTTTGGGTATGATCTTCTTGCTGAGAGATACTCCCCTCAACGAGCAGCAGTTGAAATATGTCAAAAACATCTCTACCTCTAGCCAAAACCTCCTTTCTATCCTGAATGATATTCTGGATTATTCTAGAGTAGAAGCAGGTAAGTTGGAGTTAGAACCCCGTACCTTCTTATTAAAGGATTTGATGGAGGAAGTCATGGCCCTCTTCTCTAAAAAGGCTATGGAAAAGGATTTAGATATCAACTTCCATTTGGATCCCAAAATTCCTGCCTACCTCGAAAGTGATCCTACCCGTTTGCGTCAAGTCTTGGTCAATTTGGTTTCTAATGCTTCCAAATTCACCTCTGATGGATATATCAAGATTTCTGCTTATCTGCTGGATAATCTTCACCAAAGCCCACCACATGGTGAGTCTTTGAGGCTAGGGTTCCGTGTGGAGGATTCTGGGATCGGTATCCCTCAAGATAAGCTGGATGCCATTTTTGACTCCTTCCAGCAGGTAGACAGCTCCGTTTCCAGAAGATTTGGAGGAGTTGGACTTGGACTGGCAATTTCCAAGCGCTTGGTAGAATTGATGGACGGTGAAATCTGGGTGGAAAGTACGGAAGGGAAGGGATCTACTTTTAGCTTCTTCGTTACGCTTAAGGTTGACCGTGATGCAGAAAAATCCGGGAAAGAGGATTCCCAACAAGAATTTGCCATCAACCATAATTTAGGGGAAAAATACCCACTTCGCATCATGGTGGCAGAGGACAACATGATCAACCAAACCGTGATCGAAGGAATCTTGGAAAAAATGGGCTTCGAGCCTACGCTTGTAGAGAACGGAAAAGAGGCGGTTGAAGAAGCAAGCAAGGAGTTCTATGACATGATCTTCATGGACATACAGATGCCTGAGATGGATGGCGTAACAGCCAGTAGATACATTCAGGATCATTATGGTAAGGGAGAAAGACCCGTAATCGTAGCCATGACCGCCAATGCCATGACAGGAGTTCGAGAAGAACTACTAGGTGCAGGAATGGATGATTACATTTCTAAGCCATTTAAGCTGCCTGATTTAGAACAAACGATTTCTAAGTGGGGAAACAAGATTCTGACTCGTAAAAGAATCTCCTCATAAACTAAATTCCTTAGACACTCATACTTGTATATCAGCCTTCATTTTCCCTTTTTCGCACGAAAGGTGATTCCCCGTTATGATCGAAGACCAAAAGATACTTGCAGTCATCCCTGCACGTGGAGGAAGTAAGCGTGTTCCGCGTAAAAATGTCCTTCCGCTGGCTGGTAAACCCCTTATTGCCTATACCATTGAGGCGGCTTTGGCAAGCAAGTATGTGGATAGGTTATTGGTATCAACTGATGATGAGGAAATAGCAGAGGTTGCCAGAGGTGCTGGTGCAGAAGTTCCTTTTATGCGCCCCGACGAACTCGCTACAGATTCAGCTCCTGACAGACCCGTTTTTGCTCATGCCATCAATTGGCTAGCTGAACACGAAGATTGGAATGCAGATTTCGTTCTTAACCTTAGGTGTACCACACCTTTTAAGACCGCTCAGCATATTGACGGCTTGATAGAGAAATGGTGGGAGACGAGCTCAGATTCAGTTCGCTCGATGTCTCGTGCTGAGGGGATTCAACATCCTTATTGGATGTTTAAGCAAAATGAAAGGGGAATGGCCATTCCCATGATTGAAGGGGTGAGTATTGATAACTACTATAGAAGACAACTTCTCCCTCCTGTTTATTTCCTAAATGGAGTAGTGGATGGGATTAGGGCTGATATCATCTTGGATCACGAAAAATTCTATGGGGATAACATGGCCGTATATGAAATCCCGCAGGAATTTGCTGTGGACATAGATACACCTTTTGATTTCCAGCTGGCTGAATTTATGATGCAGAATCGCCCTGAAAATTAGGCGCCTAAGCCAATGTCAATGGCATCTTTACCAAAGACCCTCTCCACCCAATTTCCCATGACCTTCCATCTCTGCTTGATTCCAGGTGGTGTCTTCTGGTTAAACTTAGAAAGACTTCTCATGCTATAGAGGTAACTGATATCATTTTTTGGGAAAAGCTTGGACAAATAAAACACAGAAGACGAAAATGGGGAGGCTACTGCCATGGTATGATTGACCATCCAGACAAATAGGATTTCAAGACTAAGATGTTGAGTTGATGGATCATCCCAGATGACAGCTTCAAAACCTGATGAATGAATAGAGGCTAAAAGATAATCGCACACATCCTGAGCCTGTCTGGGATGTGGCTTTATGAGAAAGCGGACCTTTTGTCCCTCTGGGAGGTGTTGGTATAGCCTGGCCAGAAAGTCATCCCAAAATGAATTCGGAATCAAAAACTCCTCCAGCGGCTGGGTCGCCAATAACACCCAAGGTAAGTCTTTAGGAATGGCCTCAAAGGCTTCTCTAACTTCAGGAAAAGCTTGCGCGAAGCTTGCAACATGATCTGATAAGTTCACATGCAGTGGCATAAAGCCCGTTTCTGGGAAATAATTATTGGCCTCCTCCCCGAATAGCCCATAAAAGTCTTTGTCCTTTTTCAATTTAGCCCGTGCATCCATGTAATCCCCCAAACCATGTTCGAAATAGATGATCTTCGCCTTTGGAAACAAGCCTGCGATGATTGAGCGAAGCTTGATCATGGGTTGGGCATAAATCTCAATCTCGTCATGTAGGGGCCAAGCTTCCATGTGCTTTTGTAATTCAACTTTCCATTCCTGTAAAATTCGCTTTTGCTGTCTATGATAGAGAAATTGATAAACCTGCTTAAATCCAGGCTTGTCCTTGAATTCTCTTGTGAGCCTCTTAGTTAAACTAGGTCTAAAAGTAGCTTGGGTAGACATAGCCAGGCTCATGTTGAGTTGTTCGCTATGAGGATAAAGACTTGAAGTTTGTAGAATGGCCCTGACAACACTTTCTCGCATGGGGATTCTGTCCAGAATCAAAAAACTATTGTCCTCCTTTTGAGCTTGTTGCTTAGCATGCTCTTGCATCAGCATGAGGCTCAGGCTGGAGGTAGTCAGGAATATTCGGCTTACGGCTTGGGGCATGAAGTGTGTTTTGGAATCGAGAGGACCTAATCTTTCAGATCTTAAACAGAGGAAATATCCGTAAAATTCTTTATCTGGCCTTAAAGTTGAGCCTTTTTACGATAAATCAACTTATTTTGAGGCAGTAAAATTGAATCTGCATGCAAGAAAATATTCAGATAGGAAACAGAACGATCGGGAATGGACATCCTGCCTATGTCATTGCGGAAGCTGGTGTCAATCATAATGGAAGTTTGGAGATGGCCCTTGATTTGGTAAGGGCCGCCAAGCAAACTGGAGCAGATTGTGTGAAGTTTCAGACCTTCAAGGCATCTGCGGTTGTGACAACCAATGCCCCCAAAGCCAACTACCAACTCAAGGTAACCGCTCAGGAAGAATCACAGCTAGAGATGCTGAAGAAATTGGAAATGGGCAAAGACAAATATGAGCAAATCATTCAAGTCTGTAAGGAGGAGGGGATTCAATTTCTTTCTACTCCCTACAATTACGATGATGCTGATTTCCTAAATGATCTGAATGTAGACGCCTTTAAACTAGCTTCAGGCCAATTGGTAGAACATCCTTTTTTAGAGCATGTCGCTAAATTTGGGAAACCAATGATTGTCTCTACGGGTATGGCCAATCTATCAGAAGTATTTGAGGCGATTCAAGTCATTCGTGCAGCTGGAAATGAGCAGATTGTGTTGCTTCAATGCACCACGAATTATCCTTCTCTTATGTCTGATGCCAATGTCAAAGCTATGGTTTCCATGCGGGAGGCCATGGATATTTTGGTGGGCTATTCGGACCATGTGGAGGAAAATTATGCTTGTTATGCAGCTGTAAGCCTTGGGGCAGTTTTGGTGGAGAAGCATTTTACCTTGGATCGTAACCTACCTGGTCCAGATCATTCCTGCTCACTCGAACCTGCCGGATTCGGACAAATGGTCCAAGGAATCAGGCATATTGAGGCTGCCTTGGGTTCTGCTGTAAAAAAACCTACTGCTGCTGAAATTGCCAATACCCGCGGGATGAGAAGGAGCATAGTCGCCTTGAAAGACTTGGCTGCTGGGACAGTATTAGAGGCCAATATGCTAGGATTTAAGCGTCCCGCTGATGGAATGCCTCCTAAAATGCTGAGTGAAATCCTCGGGGAGAAACTGGCAGTAGATATTTCATTAGACCAGCCTTTATCTTATGACAAAATTGCATGGAAGGACAACCAGTAACTCCCAGCTTGCTTCCTATTAGTGCCTCTGATGGCGAATTGCTGCAAAAGTTCCTTGAGGGGGCAGGAACGGCTACCCAATCTTTCCGCTATTTCGACAAGCGCCCATTCACAGTGTTGAAGCAGCATGTCTCTACTTTTCTTCTCATGGTAGGTGAAAATAAGCCCGTTGCTTATGGTCATTTAGATGAAGAAGGGGGAATTGTTTGGCTTGGAATTGCGGTATCCGAAGGAGAACAGGGTAAAGGATATGGAAAAGTAATGATGGACGCCTTAATTGAAGCTGGGAAAGAAAATGACCTTTCAGCCATCAGATTATCGGTGGATAAGGACAATCCTAGAGCAAAGACACTGTATCAGAAGTATGGCTTTTCTGTGGTGGGAGAGAAGCCCAGCTTATATTTTATGGAATATCAATATTAAGGGATATGGACATTGCAGTGAGTACTGTGGCTTTCAGGGGGAAATCAGTGGAAGAAATCATCCAAATTGGGAAGGATGAACAGTTGTTTTTAGAGTTTAGTTCTGGTCTTCCTTTCAGGGAGGATATGATTTCTCTCTACCATTCATACGAGGGGCCTAAAATGCCACACAACTATTTTCCCGCTCCCGAAATCCCCTTTGTCCTGAACCTAGCGTCTAAAGATAAGTTCATTCGGAGAGCTTCCATTCGGCACTGTATTCAGGGGTTGGACCTGACAAAAAAGGCAAATGGACCTTTCTTTGCCGCTCATGCGGGCTTTTGCCTTGATCCTGACCCCAACCAATTGGGCCAAAAGATTACCGCAGAAATGACACATTCTAGGGAGGAGCATATGGAGATTTTCTTCCATTCCGTACGTGAAGTGCTAGAATATGCCGATCACCTAAATCTTCCCTTTCTGATAGAAAATAACGTGATCATTCAGCAGAATCTATTAGAGGATGGGACCAATCCCCTACTAGGATGTGAGCATGAGGATTTGTTAAGATTGATCCAGGAGATTAACCATCCATTGTTATCTATTCTCCTTGATACAGCCCACTTAAAGGTGTCTGCTGAAACCTTAGGGCTGGACCTAGACCAGGAGATGGAGAAATTACGTCCTATTATTGGTGCCCTGCATCATAGCGATAATGATGGGACCGTAGACAATAACCAAGCTTTCAATGAAGATTATTGGTTTTTGCCGTACATAGATTATTTCCGTGAAAAAGTTCATGTGATTGAGGTGAAAAATATCGATCTTGGAATGTTAAGAAGGCAAGAAAACATCTTAATGAGTGGATTGGTTTAAGGCTTTCTATTCTCTCAAAACAGCAAACGTCAACATGTCAAACAGCATAGATCTCGAAAAACTCCTTGTTCTCTCTGGAAAGTCCCTTCGTTTTGCCCTACAGGTGATGGATGCCAATGCGCAAGGAATTGTTTTTGTGGTGGAGGAAAACCGTCAAGTAGCAGGTGTTCTTACCGATGGCGATGTAAGAAGATTTTTGATTGGAGGAGGAGACTTGGATATAGTAGTCAATGAGGTCATGATCACTCAGTTTGTATCCCTACCGGCGACAGCTGAAATAGAAGATATCCAGAAGCGATTATCCGATAAAATTCGTCATATTCCTTTGTTAGACGAAAAGGGGAGGGTAGTGGACTGCGCAACCAGAACTCGCCTAAGAAGAATTCCTGTGATGGAGCCCCAACTGGGTGGGAATGAATTAAATTATGTTACAGCTTGTGTGAAAACGAGCTGGATTTCTTCGCAAGGGAAATTTGTACGGGAATTTGAAGAAATGCTGGCCGCATTTACCGGAATGCCTTATGCCTTGGCAACCAGCAATGGAACCGTAGCCTTACATTTAGCTTTGGTGGCTCTTGGGATCGGTGAAGGAGATGAGGTGATTGTACCTGATTTGACCTTTGCAGCAAGTATCAATGCCATTATTTATGCCGGAGCTACTCCAGTGTTGATTGACGTCAATAAGGATGATTGGAACATAGATGTCAGCAAGATTGAAAAACTGATCACCCCTAAGACCAAGGCCATTATGCCTGTTCACTTGTATGGCTATCCTGCTGAGATGGATTCCATTATGGCGATTGCAGAAAAGCACAATCTCCTTGTGGTTGAGGATGCGGCGGAAGCCCTTGGAAGTGAATGGAAAGGAAAAAGAGTGGGCAGTTATGGACATGCTGCCACCTACAGTTTCTTCGGCAACAAAACCATCACGACAGGTGAAGGGGGAATGGTCTTGTTTAGGGATCAGGATGTATATGAGCATGCCAAAGTCCTAAGAGACCATGGTATGGCGAAAGGAAAGCGCTATTGGCACGAATATGTGGGCTTTAACTACAGAATGACCAATCTGCAAGCAGCTATTGGTGTAGCCCAAATGGAGCGCGTAGATGAAATTCTAGAAAAGAAAATGTGGTTAGGGGCCACTTATAACCAGGCCTTCAATAATGTAGCAGGCCTAATTACGCCCCCTTCTTCGCCTCATGCAAAGGATACCTTTTGGTTGTACACCCTTCGATTGGAAGAGGAAGCCAACAGAGATGACATCATGGGCAAACTCATGGCTAACGGAATCGAAACCAGACCTGTATTTTTCCCATTACATGAAATGCCTCCCTATCAGGCCTACAACAAGGGAAGTTATCCAAATGCTTCACAGATATCATTGAAAGGCATCAGCCTGCCATCTGCTACCACCCTCAAGCAAGAGGATATCAATCATATTACCAGCAGTTTGAATACCTTGCTTGGGACAAAAGCTTTGTTAGAAGGATGATGTCATACACCATCCTTCTTCGTAGCTATAGCTTATAGGCTGATTTTAGCGTAGTATATCTTTTTGTTTTTTTGGAAGCGAACGATCCACTCGGTCGGAGAAATTTGCTTACTATGGTGTGCATCAAAATAGCCCTTCTTCAAAGAGGGATCTACTAGTCCTTTACGTGAACTGTTACCATTTTCATCCAAGGTTACGAATGCTATACCATCCTTTCCAATTTCTGGTTTTCCCGAAGGAAGATCAGGTGTATCAGTCGCCATATTATTAAACATGATATAAGTTTGGTTTCCTTTTACGGCATACCCATATCTGTTAAAGGAAGTGCCTCCCTTCTGACGTTTTCTAATGAGGGTCTTCCATATTTCTCCTCCAATAGGGTTAAGTTTGATATAAACCACATCATAGGGATAATAGGTTACACTTGTGGATTGAGTATTATTTAAGGCATTTCCACCTGAGCGGACCACCCTAGTATACTCATCTCCAAGAAGTATCATGGTACCGTCCTCCATGACCTGTAGACCTTGAAAATGAATGTCCTCAATTCTATATCCTATTTTGGTAGGTCTGTTATTTTTAGGCTTGCAGTCATCTTTGGAGGAGTAGGTTTGGGACAAAAAGTCCATCTCGAAGGGATACAAATTGGTTGAGCCAAGAGATAAGTTCATGGTAAAATATCCATCGAGATACTTACTATTTTTCTCTCCATACAGTCCTGCACAGATAAGGTATCCATTGGGGTGGGTAACAGTTCTTACCTCCCTCATTTTTTTTCCATTGGACTTAAGATCATACTTTTTGAAGGCGGCTTCTCCAGTAGGCAGATGGTAAATATTATAACCCACATAATCGGTAGCCGAAATCTTACTCAGTATTTTTCCTTCTTTGTAAGTCGTGGTAATGCTTATGTCTCCTGCATTGGATAGTTTAATGGAAGAGGGTGAAAAGAATGGGTCAAATCCAGTTGAAGCGAAATCCCCTGCATCTCCAAGTGGGATAAGAGATTTTATAGGCATACCAAGGTATTCAGGCTGGCTAAATTTTATGGAACCGCGTTTCTTAACGGTTAGGTTTGAGTCAATGGTGAAGGTTTCAAATTTTGTCAAGCTTCCCCTGTCTTTGGGGAAAGAGGCTACTACTAGTATATTTTTTTGATCGGGACTTTGGGTAACATGATAATTGCCTATTTTCATGGTTGATTCCATAGGGATTTCATGGAGCAACTTGGGTGTCCCAGAAGGTTGAAGTGTTTTTAAATCCAAGGTAGACATGGTGAGCAATAACCTTTTAGGCTTGGTTAAGGCTGAAGTGCTCAAAAGGACTAACTGCCCATCCACTATGAAAATGTCATATAGAAAAGATTTATTTCCTTTGTAACTAAGTTTGAATTCGGATTGAGATACCTGTTTCATTTGGTTGTCAAAGGCGATTAGCTCGTGTGAGGTTTTGTTCGTGTAGGCTTTTAGAAC
>JBCBVV010000075.1:0-21172 GCA_039817415.1 Bacteroidota bacterium | reverse complement strand
TGTAGAAAGGAATTTAAATATGATGCAAAGGCAATTTGCTGCCAAAAAAGAGGCTTATAATTTATTGATAAAAAGAGAAATAGAATCTGAGATTCAATTGGCTTCAACCATCACCTTACATCAGGTACTTCATTCAGCTGCCAAACTGCAGAGTCCCATTTTTGGAAGAAGACTTCTTATCGTAGGCGTTTTTATATTCTTAGGGCTAAGTTTAGGATTCTTTATAATTTTCCTCAGACAATTTTTTGTGCGAAGAGTTTATTCTGTGAGTCAGCTTAAGTCGCTGAAGGGAAGAATTTTTTTCCAGTTTACGCAACCATTTAGAGATGAGGAACCCAAGATTGATAAAGAGATTGGAGATCTTGCTGTTAGGATTCAACTGGACGACCAACCAAGATTCATTCCTATTTCTTCCTGTGATCGAAACTATGAGAAGGATAATTTCACAAGATCTTTAGGTAATCATCTCACGCAATTAGGCTCATCCGTGCTTCTCTTGACTTACAATCAAAGGGAAAAAAACCAAAGAGCCTATCCTACACGTTGGAACACACTAGCCAAAAAGGCTAGAGATGGAAAACTCCAAGAGGTCTGCCTGGAAAGTCTGGTCAAAAAAACACAGCCACTCCTTATTTACCAGGAGTTGAAGAAGCATTTACCTGCCCTATTGAACGCTTACGATCAAGTATTACTCTCTTTGCCTGAACTTGAAGAAAATCTGGCTCACTACACCATGTTTTCAGAGGGAAAGCTGAACCTCTTGATTGTAAGAGAATCTATTAGCGAATTAGACCAACTAGAGAGAATTGACAAGAGGTTGGATGAAATGGGACTAGAAGCTGTGAGATATCTCTACTTTTCTACTCCATGGTACCAATTGGGCAATACAGATTCTCTTAAAAGAAAGCTGAAATTCATTGAGAGGAAGCTCAGAACCATCAAAAAATGAAGATGAAAGCAATTATACATAAGCTAAAACAACAGATGGATTATCTGTTTATCGGCATGGACCAAATGCTAGTGAGTGGGTATGGATTTCTTTCAGGCATTTTGCTTACCAAGATATTTGGGCTAGATCAATATGGACTTTATGTTTGGATTTGGTTAGGTATCAGTTTCATGCATGGGCTTCAATATGCCTTGATTCACATGCCGCTGATGGATAGCCTTCATCAGATCAAGGAAGGAGATAAAACTAACTTATTTTCTACCTCATTGATCACTGAAGGGATATTGAATTTTCTAACAATCTGTTTAGCAGCTATTCTACTAGCAGCTTTTGGACCTAAGTTGGATATTCCCCATTGGTTAATCCTATGTTATGGAAGCACTTGGCTCGCTCAAGATTTTGCCAGACGGATAGCTCTCATAGACCAGAAAGGAAATCAAGCCCTATTTCTAGATACAATTGCTTATGGTCTACCATTAGCTTCTTTGGTTTTTGCCTTCATTCTGCCATCATTTAGCCTAACCGGGTACATCCTCACTCATTCGTTCTGCCTGGCACTTTCCACAATCATTGGACTCCTATCCCGTAAATGGGCGAGAATTTCTTTCCCTCAATACCTAGATGGCGTAAAACTTCTAGGGGAAAAAGGCGTATGGATGGTAAGTCAACATTTCGTTCAATTTTTCTCGGGAAACCTATACCTTGTTTCGGCAGGGGTACTCTTTGGAGATGCCTTAATCGGTGCTCTTAGGCTGGCCCAAAGCTTTATGGGGGGCTTCAACATTCTTTTCCTGACCATGGAAAGTATTGTTCCGATCAAGTTATCCGAAGGGATAGTCAAGGGAAAAAGGACTCACATAAGTTTTATAAAAAAACTGACACTCCCCCTTTTGGGAGCTTATTTTTCCATATGTGTAATTATTTACGCAGTAAGTCCTTTCATCGTAGAATGGATATATGAAGGCAATACGCATACATTTTACCACTTAATTTCAGGTTTTTGTGCACTCTATTTCATCATCATGATTGGTTACCCTTTAAGGTTTCTTATTAGGGCTACAGGAAATCATCGCCATCTCTTCTTTGCTTATATCATCAGTTCAGTATTCTGTGTGGCTTCAGCAGAATTCCTTGTCAAGAACTACGAATGGCAAGGTGTAATTGGAGGGATGGCAGCTTCTCAACTAATAATGATATTATATTTCACTTTAATGTTATTTAGAGATAATAAAAATACCCTCTATTCTGCATCACTCTTACCTTCTAAACAAGAAGAAATGACCATCATACATATTATCCTCGGTAAAGCCAGAAAAGAACGTATGAATGGGGTAAGTAAGGTTGCACATAACCTCGCTTTAGCCCAAACCAAACTTGGCCTACATGTGGAATTATGGGGTATTACCCCCACACCTAATTTGCCCATTGAGGAACGACCTTACCAGTTGAGACTCTTTCAAGCAAAAAAAGGATTTAAGCTGGATCACCAATTGAAAATAGCTGTTCGAGAAGCGAAAGATCGAGGAGTAGTTTTTCATATTCATGGTGCTTTCATTCCTGAGTTTTATACGCTCAGCCAATGGCTAAAAAAGCATGGGATAAGCTATATATACTGTCCACATGGGGCCTTTAGTCCGGTGGCCCTGAGATATAATGGACTGAAGAAAAAAATCTATTTCAATTTGTTTGAAAAGCGCATTATTCAAAAAGCCCATTGCCTACAATTCTTAGGTCCGAACCAATTTGGGGCATTTGATCAAATCATGAAAGTTTCCCAGAAACGACTCTTATCCAACGGACAAAATATTGATGAAATTCCTGCCCTGCACAGGCCATCACTCTCCTCTGAAGGACCGATATTCACCTATTGTGGAAGACTCATCAATCACTACAAGGCCATAGACATCGTGATTGCTGGATTCAACCAATATTTACAGTTGGGCGGAACGGGAAAACTTTGGATCATAGGGGATGGCCCTGACAGAGCCATGCTTGAAAAACTCGCTTCACATGGAGGCTATAAGGAAGACATTCATTTTTGGGGACCGAAATATGGAGAAGAAAAGTTTGAACTCCTCAGTCAGTCTCATGCCTTTGTCCATCCCTCACACTCAGAGGGCTTTCCAACAGGTGTGTTAGAGGCAGCGGCGATGGGTTTACCATGTATTATCAGCAAGGCCACAAACTTCGGCCCATTGATCCAGAAATGGAAAAGAGGCGTTTTGATTGAGGCTGTTGAACAATCATATCTCACCGAGGCATTTCATGCTCTCGAACTCGAACTCTTGGCAGAAAAGGATGATCGAAAGGCCAAACGGCAACGAAAGGATATTGCTTGGTTCTACAACTGGGACAGAATAGCAGACATCAGTCGCGAATTATATAAAACTCCTCTCCCTACTCAGGATGAGATTGACCAGCTTTTTTTCAAAGAGCCTAAACATACAGCGCTTCGCATGAAGCAATAACGAATCGATGAACACTTTTAAGGAACATATCGATCCCAATGAAATTGGCCCATCTGATAAAGCCCAAAAGGCTTTGTTCATATGGCTGGTCATTATTCTAGCGATCAGGATAAGTACCTACTTTATGGTGTCAGAGTCAGTCGTTATCACACGGATTTACAAATTTGGAGGCCGTATACTGATAACCATCTTGACCTTTTACCTTCCCTACCTTGTCAAAGAACTCAGAATCCACCCAGACTTCACGAAAGTACGTCAATTGCTTCCCCCTTTGTTTTATGGGGTCTATCTATGGCTTGGTGCCGCATCTTTAGCCTGGACTTCTAGTTTTGAGGTTTCATTCCTCCAACTGTTCATGGACATTGAAACCATGGTTTTTGCCTTCGCCTTCATGAAAATGTGTTTGTATCTACCGCATGAAGATGAGGGTTCGGCCATAACTTTTGCCAGGGTTTTATGGATAGGAGCCTTCATCAACGTTTTGGGTATCCTGATCGGGAGTATCGTCAATCCTGATACATTCATGAGAAGTACTCATGGAGGCAATGTAAGCAGGCTGGGTGGATTCTTTATTAACCCCAACGAATTGGGGATGCTTATTGTCGTAGGCTTAGCAGGGCTTGGGATGGATATTTCTCATCAAAAACCTACGTATGCTAAAGCTTTCATAGGGATAATCCTTTTATATAGCCTATTCCTGACATCCTCTAGGTCTTCCATGATTTCGTTTGTCCTTCTTTCGGGCTACTACCTTCTAAAATATGGAAAGAAGGAAATAATCATTGCTGCCATAATGCTTGGGATATTTATAGGTCCTTTTGTTTTCAATGAGGTTTTTCTCAAGGAAGGGGATGTAGAGGAGGTAAGTAATATGACCGGTAGACTTCCTTTCTGGGAGGACTTGATTGTTTACAATGTTCCAAGAAAGCCTCTATTGGGATATGGATTCATGCGGATCGACGAGCTGGATAAATTTGCTGCCGTTCACTCATACGCAGGAGCCATGCCCCATAACACTTTTTTGCAGGTATTACTCAACCTTGGCTTGTTAGGGATCAGTATAATTTTGATCCAAATGGCACTAACCATACGGGGAATATTCAAGCTCAGATTATCCAACTCCGTCCTACCCATTCTATTTTTTGCGATGCTCATACCCCTCATTATCAACTCATTGACTGAATTTGGAATTTGGGGTGAGACCAATTACGGAATCATGTTTTACCTATTTATTATCTGGGGGGTAGGCCTTCAAAGGAAAAGGATTTATGGTCAGTAACATACAGAAGAGAAAAGAATATCAGGACACAGAACGTGCCTTGCTTAAGCGCTTATTTGGCGTGGAGAACTGTACAGACTTGGATACTGATCTAACCCATTACCATGTGGTTAGAGACCCAAAAGGTGGAATCCGTTGGTTATTTCCGATGGGTTCTGAAGGGCGAATATTTCTTTCTCTCTATAACCCCAATACCATCAGAGGAAGATTTTTAAAATCAGCCCTTCGTGTAGGGACTTATACACCTGCTTTAGTTCCTAATATAATTTCTCATCAAATATTGCCTGATTATTTCCTTTCGCCTTTGAAAAATTTAATGGCTCATAGAAATCTTACTGATTGGGCCCTTTTTACTGGCACACCTGGGAACATGAGAAAGGGAGTTTTTGCCCTAGGCACAAAGGGGAAAGCTCAATATTTTCTAAAAGTCCCTTGCTCGCCTGAAACTGTTCAGAAGCTTGATAATGAACTTCAAGTTTGCCAAGCCATTTATGATCAGTTACCCAAGAGTATACATATACCTAAAGCAGAGAAAAATCCTCACTTAGAAGGCATCCTTCTCTCCAATGTCAAACCCAGACGTATTGATAGGATAAGCTCGTTTCCTAACCCTGCGCTAGATTGGCTATCCACTTTTTGTTCATCTACAGAGGAAGAGTCAATCAACCTTAAAGTTCATTTTCTGAAGGAACTGTCCAAGAAGAGGACAACTATTGATATATCTCATTTTCGGTCCAACTTTAACCAACAGCAAATTAACGAAGTATTGTCCGCATGGGATATCCTGTTTGAAGAGTTAACAGAGGCAGATCATCTACAATTTATGTTTTCCCATGGTGATTTTACGCCATGGAATATGTACCAGAACCGCCAAGAATTATATCTCTATGACTTTGAAATGGCTGGTATGCATACAGCTTGGTATGACCTGTTTCACTTTCATTATCAAAAGGGGATCCTTTTATCTAGGATTCCATTTCAAAAAATCCACGCACAAGTATCTGCCTTTCAAGATACTCCCTTGATTCGAGGGTGGCTCAACTATCATGATCAGAGCTGGCGTACCTATCATCTTGCCTACCTATTGAAAATAGGGATCGATTACCTAGCCCGGTATGCCCATGAAACCGATCATGTTGTTCAGACTTACTGGATTATTGACTTGCTGCATGAAGCTTATAACAATTTTACACGAACATGGAAACCACAATCATAAAGTACTCAAGTAGAAATACCTTTTTAAAACAAGCTCCCTCATTGTTCGAAGAGATCAACTATGGATGTTTGGGTCTTGCCAAAGAGGCGGGGGCTCTCTATGCAGATATAGACATACTGATTGAAAAACAGGATGCAATCAATTGGATAGCCCTTTGTGAACTACATTTTCCTGATACCTACTGGCAAGTGATTCGTCATCAAGGTGTTATTTACTTAAGGGCTTATTTTCCAGACCATTCTTACCTGGAAATAGATCTAATATTTGAAGCTAGGGTAAAGGGGATACAATTTGTGGATGTTTCTTATTTGCTAGACCTATCAAAACCAGGAGCAGATGGATGGAAAAGAATTCCTGAACAGGAATATTTAACCTATAAGTGTCTCTTCCTAAGGTTAAATGGTTTGTCTCCCAAGCAGATCATTGAAACCATACAGCCTAAAGGTAATCTGTTTGTTGAAACTGGCCCTATCCTTCGAATGATACAAAGTAGCGACCTCAAAGGATTGAGCAGGTGGCTAGACCAAAAGATGAACAAGATTGAGAAAGAACTACCCAATCAATGGTTCCATAAATTAGTTCGACGATTGAGCCAATTCAAAGATAAAGGGAAGAAACTCCCACCTATGATCAGTTTTAGTGGTGTAGATGGAGCAGGTAAATCTACGTTGTTAGATTCCTTTCATGAGCTACTGGAGAAGAAATACAGAAGGCGTGTTGTTAGACTACGACATAGACCTGGGCTGTTGCCAATACTTAGTGTATGGAGATACGGCAAAAATAAAGCCCATCAAAGAGCAAAAGAAGGATTGCCTAGACAAGGGAATAACCAAAGTACACTGAGTACAACCATTCGCTTTACTTACTATTATCTGGATTATTTACTGGGCTATCTTATCAAGGTACTCCCTTTGCGGCTAAAAGGAAATATCATCTTATATGATCGATATTATTTCGATTTCATAGCGGATCCCAGACGAACTAATCTATCTAATGGAGCTTCCATTTTCAGGAAACTATATTTTTTTGTTCCAAAGGTAAGGGCAAACTTCCTGCTATATGCTCCTTCGGATATTATCCTTTCAAGAAAGAAGGAACTTAGCGCCGAAGATATTGACGAATTGACAGATTCCTACCTGAGTCTCTTCTCCTCCCTCAGTTCTCGATATCGTGAACAGTCCTACCAAGCCATTGAAAACATCCAAATTGAGGAGACCCAAAAGAAGCTGGAGGCCAAGTGGATAGATCTTAACAAAAAACTGAACTTTTACTAAAAATGAGAAAGGTCATTACAAGTATAATACGGCAGAAAAATCCCTCTTTCACACTTGATCCTTCCATTAGGATTGGGGTTCTTCTTCGCATTTTCCTCAGGAAGGCCATTGAGCTAGTTAGAGGGTCTCTGATGCTTTTTAGAGGTAAAAAACCAAGAAAAATTCTAATCGCAAAGGGTGTCTCTTTCAAACACCTTAGCTATGCATCTTGGGGCGAATGGGTCCAAATTGGCAAAAATGTCGATATATCCGCCTGGGGCAAAAAAGGCTTTCAACTTGGAAGTCATGTAACCATCGGTTCTTACTCTAAATTGTTTGTTTCCTACTCCTTAAATGAACCCGGAGTAGGGATCAAAATTGGGAGCAGAGTAGGAATAGGAGACTTTGCTCATTTAGGGGGAGCAGGTGGACTTGAGATTGGGAAAGATTGTATCATTGGTCCCTACCTAAGTTGCCATCCTGAAAACCATAGATTTGAAGAATTAAACTTATCTATCAGGTTGCAGGGGCATACAAGAAAGGGGATTATAATTGGTCCTGATTGTTGGATTGGGGCAAAAGTTACTATCCTAGATGGGGTAGAAATTGGAAAAGGATCAGTCGTCGCCGCAGGAGCTGTTGTCACGAAACCCTTTCCTCCTTTTAGCATTATCGGTGGTGTACCAGCCAGGCTCCTTGGCACTCGGTTGAAAGAAAATGTATCTGATCAATTAATGGAGAAAATTAATGGCTGAACCTATCAACAGAATAACAATTCTTGTAACAGCTTATGCCGTAAATCCCTTCAAGGGCTCGGAAAACGGCATGGGATGGAATTTCACTCGTCAACTCCTACGTTGGTATAATGTCATTCTGCTTACCAGGGAAAATAATGTTCCCCATGTCCTAGACTATATTGAACTGAATCCCCAACCAGAATATGACCATTTGAAAGTGGTAGGGTTTGACCTTCCTCCAGAACAGAGATTTTGGAAAAAGGGCGAGATGCTATCGCTGGTATATTACTACCTGTGGCAAAGAAAAATAGTGCCTTTTATTAAGCGCCAAAAATGGTCCTTCTCCCTTGTTTATAATCTGAACTTTCACAACGATTGGACACCTAGCTTTCTCTGGAAATTGGGTAAGCCTTTTATATGGGGCCCTATTGGCCATCATCCTCCTATTCCTTATAAAACGCTTGGCATACCCCCTTCTTGGAAGAATCGCTTGGCAGAATGGATCAAGAGTTGTGTCAAAACATACTTTTGGAAGTACAGTAATACCCTTGCCCAAACCCTCAAGCATGCAGATTACATCCTTCCAATGAACTCAGATGTAGCTAAGCAACTCAGTTTTGAAGGAAAAAATTACAGAATTTTTCCCTCCGTTGGCTTTGGCGGCTACAAAGAAGAGACTCAGTTACCTGTAAGACCTAAAAACACGTTTCGTATCCTAAGTGTTGGCAGGTTTGTTGAACTCAAAGGTTTTGAGGTTCTCATTCACTCAATTTCTGCTTTTAAGAAACTAATTCCTGCCACAGAGCATACTACCATTGAGGTTAGCTTAATTGGTAAAGGTCCATTACGTGACAAATTAGAAAAACTAATCAAAGAATTGGGCTTAAGCCACATGATAAGGATACATGATTGGCTACCCTATGAAGAAGTCATTCGACACTATCAGCATGCTGATGTTTTCTTTTTCCCCTCGTTCGAAGGAGCAGGTATGGTAATGGCTGAAGCCATGGCCGCTAAATTACCTATTCTTTGCTGGAATAATTCTGGGCCGGGAGAGCTACTCGGAAAAGCAAATGGCATTCGTATTCCTTATGATACATGGAACACGAGTATCACGAGATTTGCTCAAGCCTTGTTTGATCTCTATTCACGTCCTTCTCTACGTACTTCCCTAGGAATCAGGGCAAAAAACAGATTTGACCAACATTTAGAGTGGAACAAAAAGGGTGAGATTCTTCATGAGATTGTAGAAGATATCCTTGCCGATCATAAGGTATCCACCTGTAACCATATACTTATCAGTGAAAAGACAAATTGAACGCGTCAATATCCTAGCTGTTCATTTACTCAACAATTTTAGTGGAAGTCCAAAAGTATTTGCAAATGCATTATTAGCCCTTAATGAGGTAGGGGCTGAAATCGAACTAATTACCTCAAATGGGCCAGGATTTTTGGATGGCCTAAAGCTGACGTACCATCACCTTTCCTATAAATGGCATGCCAACCGTTGGCTTAGACTTTGGAACTTTTTTATCGCCCAATGGCAGATTTTTTGGAAAGTAATCTTTTTATCGAGGCGAATTGACATTGTCTATATCAATACCCTATTACCTGGATCGGCTGCTTTAGCTGCCAAGTTAATGGGGAAAAAAGTTATCTATCATATGCATGAAACGCATGTGGGAGATCCTGCTTTAGATAGCATCTTGAAATTCATGTTTAGGTTTTCTGCTGACAAGGCAGTTTTTGTATCTCAATACCTCAAAGGACAATATGAAAAGGTATCCCATATAGACCGTGTTGTAGTCTCCAATAGTATTCCTCTACCTGAAGAGAAAAACAATGCCCAAGGAGTCTCCAAAACCTATGATGTCCTCATGATTAGTTCCTTAAAGAAGGAAAAAGGCTTGTTTGAATTTATCCAATTAGCAAGCATATTACAGCATCACTCTTTCCTACTGATCATTGGGAGTACTCAAGAGGCTATTGATACATTGTTGGGGCAAATAGGCATACCTCATAACCTAACCATCCTTCCTGCACAGTCAAACGTTCATAGCTTTTATAGGAAAAGTAAAGTTTTACTCAACCTTTCTCATCCTTATCTCCTCCCAGAGTCCTTTGGAATGACCGTATTGGAAGGTTTATCACATGGATTACCATGTATTGTCCCTCCAGTTGGGGGTCCCTCTGAAATCATTGAGCATGGCGTCGAGGGCTATCATTTTCCCTCCACAAACCTCTCCGGTATAGGAAAGCAAATTGATAAACTCCTCGGAGACGAAGCTTTGTATGAAAAACAGAGTCGTGCAGCTGTGGAAAAATCAGCATGCTATAGTCATATCAATTTCAATAAAAACATTTGTAATCAAATATTATTTTTTGATTACAAAATATACAGACAATAAACTAATTTCATTTCAAATCAATTGGAACTAGAAGAAATGAGGCGAAATATTAGCGTAGGGATCATTGGGACAGTCGGTGTCCCAGCCAATTATGGTGGTTTCGAAACACTTGCTCAACAACTGATCATCCATTCATCATCCTTCATTCAATGGGAGGTCTTTTGTAGTGCTCCTAAATATCCAGTTAAAGAAAGGCTAGATAGCTTTCATGGAGCCAAACTACATTACCTTCCACTTAAGGCTAATGGATGGCAAAGTATACCCTATGATTTTCTATCTATTCTCAAAGCCATCAAAAGTTGCGATGCCTTGCTAATCCTTGGGAATTCAGGTACACCTATTCTTCCTTTGGTAAAAGCATTCAGCCAAAAACCTATCCTTGTAAATATTGATGGACTTGAATGGAAGCGAGACAAATGGCCAAGACCCATTAGAGCCTATCTTAAACAGGCTGAGGCTATATCAGTTAAGTTTGCTGATGAGATAATTGCTGATAATGAAGCCATAAATTATTATGTAGAAGAGGAATATGATAGCCAGGCAGCATATATTCCTTATGGTGGGGATCATACAGGTACTATCTCTCCGAATGCTGAGGACTTCAAAACCTATCCTTTCTTAAAGGAAAAGTATGCAGTCAAAGTTTGCAGGATTGAGCCAGAGAACCAAGCGGATATTGTACTTGAATCCTTTAGTCAACAACAACGATTCCCCTTGGTCTTTATAGGAAATTGGGAGCGTTCTACCTTTGGTAGAAAACTGAAAGAGCGCTATCAAAACCTTTCTCACATCCATTTATTGGACCCCATTTATGACCGGAGACAACTCAACCTTATCCGATCTCAAGCTTCCCTTTATATCCATGGACACAAGGCTGGGGGAACCAATCCTTCCTTGGTAGAAGCCATGTTTCTTGGATTGCCTGTTTTAACCTATGATGTATCATATAACAGATTTAGCACAAATCATCAGGGAATTTATTTCAAAAATATTGACTCTTTGGGCCACAGCTTGGAGAGTTTACAGGAAGAAGATCTTATCTACCTCGGGAAGCAAATGAAGAAGATTGCCCAAGAAAAATATACGTGGGATTCGGTCTGTGGAAAATATGAGGAGCTCATCTTGCAGAGCTTAGGTGAGCCCATTGTCGATAAGATTAATCTGAGCGCATTACAAGCATGAGAAAAATTATATTCACATTTATAGCACTTGCTACTTTTTCCATCTGTCATTCTACAGCTCAAGTGGTTACAACCGTAGCTGGGTCTCCTGAAATTGAAGGTGAGACAGATGGGGACGCACTAGAAGATGCATTGTTTAACAATCCCCACGGAATTGCTATTGACAGTCAAGGGGTAGTATATATTGCGGATCGCTGGAACCATAAAATCCGCCGATTGACTCCTGATGGTTTGGTGAATACCATCGCTGGAACCGGACAGATAGGTACTGATGATGGAATAGGACCTAATGCGACTTTCCATGAACCCTGGGGCTTATGTGCAGATCCTATTGGCAATTTATACATCGCCGATACTCGAAATAATCTGATTCGAAAGGTTGATACAGCAGGAAATGTTACAACCTATGCAGGTACAGGCACATACGGTGTGCGAAATGGTTCGGCCTCCGACGCAAGGTTTGCCAACCCCACAGGGATTACGATCAACTCCGCTGGGATAATATATGTTGCTGACCACTTAGGACATACCATTCGGTCAATCACTCCCGATGGGAATGTTAGCACAATTGCGGGCGTCCCCTTTACTACCGGTTCTACAGATGGTACTGGTGCTCAAGCCACTTTTCACAGACCCTATGGTATTGAGTTAGACCATGATGGAAACATCATAGTTGCTGATGAATGGAATCATCTCATCAGAAAAGTGACTCCCGACGGTGAAGTAACAACTGTTGCAGGTACAGGCCAATTAGGAAGTATTGATGGGCCAGCATCCGCTTCGAAGTTCAACTATCCGTGGGATGTAGTGAGTGATCCTGGCGGGAACATATACGTTATGGATGGTGACAATCATGTGATTCGACTCATCAGTCCTGGAGGCTTTGTAAGTACATATGTTGGAGAAGCTGGAAGAATGGGGGCAACAGATGGTATCGGTGTAGAAGCCTCCTTTAATGGAGCCACAGCACTCTGCATGAATCACTACTCAGGGGAGATTTATATCGGGGATGCCTATAATAATCTAATTCGGAAACTTAGCCCACTTGGCATCATAGGATTAAGGGCCCAAAATTATGGGAATCGAGATAGCATTTGTGTAGGCACTGAAGTTGATTTTATGGCAGAACCAGCTATATACGTCAGGTACGATTTCTTTGTAGATGGGCAACTCCAACAAACTGGTTCGAGTCCAGAGTTTTCTCATCTCTTTGATGAATCAGGTCCCAAAACAATGACGGTAGAGGCTTATTTAGGGAATGGAGGAAAAATTTCATCAGGAGATTTTATCCTGTTCGTATTCGAGCAACCCGAGGCCAGCTTTGTAGTAGTAGATTCTAGCCGGCTTACCAATCCAGATGGCCTAGAAGTCTCCTTTGATGCGACGACAGAAACCATAAGCAGTTGGTATTGGGATTTTGGTGATCCTTCTTCAGGCTCAAACAATATTTCCTTCGAAAAAAGTCCAACCCATACATATCTAACAGAAGGAGTTTTCACCGTCCAATTAATCGTGGAAGGAGGATCTTGTTCAGATAAACTAACCCAAGATAACTTCATTCTTTACTCAATACAAAATGACACAACCGATTCTGGAAACGGAGGAAATCAAACCCCGCCGGACAATGGAAATTCACCAGATGACCAAGGAGAAATTTTTATCCCATCTGCCTTCACACCCAATGGAGATGGGCTAAACGACATCCTTTATGTAAGAGGTAAGGACATCATCAACCTGAATTTCAGAGTTTTTGACGAATGGGGAAATATCCTCTTCCAAACAACTTCCATTGAAAATGGATGGAATGGCCAGTTTATGGGGAAGCCTGTCACGACTGATACCTATGCCTATCTAGCTGAAATTTTCCTTACTGATGGGAGATCCTTCAATCTTACCGGTCACATAACAGTATTGAGATGAACCAATATTCGAAACATACAGGACTCTTTTTGTTGTTCAGCTTTATGATCCTGAGCACCTATGCTCAAGATCCACATTTTTCTCTTTCAAGGCTATCAAGAAGCTATTACAGCGTCAGCGGATGGTCCCCAGAGAATCAAATAGCCTCTGTTTCGCTGGCTTACAGGGACCAATGGACAAGTGTTCAGGCACCTTACAAAACTAGAGCTGCAGCCTTTAATAAGAACTTTAATGGTTTTGGCTTAAAGGCTGGATATTGGCAAAATGGTACAGACGATGGGGGATTGAGGCATTCCAATGTATACTTTGGAGCCAATTATAGAAAGAGTTTTGACAACCATGGAATGTCAGTGGGTCTTCAAACTGGACTGTTTCAAGTTTCATTTGATCCAGGTAGGCTCACCTTCAACAGTCAATACAATCCTCTAACAGGCTTTGACCCTAATATGGCTTCCAATGAGATATTTCCCTTAACAAATCTCATGGTTGCAGACGTAGCAGCTGGACTCTCTTATTTTTACTATGGGAGACCAAATAGCCAAATTTCAGCCTTTCAGGCAGATTTCTCCATTTTCCATCTGACTCGACCTAGTCTTTCCTTCGAAAATGACTTTGAAAACCCTGCCACTCAATTGCCATATAAGTATGTTCTATCTTTGAGTTCTGTTCTCAATCAGAATGGTAATTGGAACATCATGCCAGATGTTTTGATTCAAAGGCAAGGAGACCATTGGGAATATCTTTTGGGAGGTGGCCTACAAAAACCACTCAATAACCAACTGACCGGGGAAGTGGGGTTAAGGTATCGGGTTGGCAAAGCACTAATTCCCTACCTAAATGTGAGAAGAGATAACATTGAAATAGGCTTGAGCTTTGATTTTACCCAGTTTGAATTGCAAGCAGCAAATCAAGGTAATGGGGCAATCGAGTTAGGCCTACAGTACTATTTTGGAAACAAGAAAACCCAGATTAGTAAGCCCAGGAAAGTAGTGAATGGGCCTTCCGACCGAGATCAAGACGGAATTGTAGATAATTTGGATAGCTGCCCAGATGTATGGGGCCCAAAGGACAATCAAGGCTGTCCAACTGTTCAAAAGGTTGTTCCCACAAATGGGGATATGGATCAGGATGGAATTCTTGATCAGCATGATGACTGTCCACTGATCCCAGGTCTCGTCATATTCAGAGGATGCCCAGACACTGATGGAGACGGTATTCCTAATAAGCAAGACAAATGTCCTGACCAATATGGTCCAAAAGTCAGGCAAGGTTGCCCCCTATCAGATATAGATGCCGATGGAGATGGTACACCTGATAAAATTGATCAGTGCCCAAGTGTTGCCGGAGTGCCGTTCTTGAAAGGATGTCCAGATTCTGACGGAGATGGAATCTCTGATTTCGATGACAACTGTCCCTATGTGTTTGGCACTGCAGAGTTTATAGGTTGCCCTGAGGATATCCAAGATGCAGATGGCGATGGGATCAAAAATACCTTCGACAAGTGTCCCTACATTCCGGGCATTGCAAAATTCCAAGGTTGCCCCGATACCGATGGAGATGGAATTCAGGACTTAAGGGATGCCTGTCCCATGAGAAAAGGGTCAGCTGAAAATCAAGGCTGCCCCAATAATGGTATTCACCCAGGGGGAAGTAACCAAGCCGTAAAAGCCATAAGCCTTTTTGGTCCAGTTGAGTTCGATACTGATAAGGCCATTATCCGACCTGAATATTTTCAAATGTTGGGAGAATGTATAGGTTATTTGAGTGTCAATCCAGACATGAGTGTACAGCTAGCGGGCCATACAGACTATGAAGGTTCTGCCTCATACAATATGGTATTGAGCGAAAATCGAGCGCTCTCGATCAAACGCTACATGGTTGCCAGAGGAATTAACCCCAATAGAATACAAATCGTCTACTACGGAGAAAATATTCCGAAGGCATCTAATGAATCTTTCAGAGGTAGAATGAAAAATAGAAGGGTTGAAATCGTGATAAAGTAAATCCTTTAATCATACCTCCGAGTATTTGAAGCAATTCTGAATGTGTAAAACCGAAGAGGCAAAGAATCTCACTCCAAAAAAATTGGAGTGAGATTCTTTTCATTCATTACTAAAGGATTCTTCCCATCAAAATCCAAAGGAATTTCATGTTTAAACATATTTCAATGTATGAAAGTAGCTACGACTTACTTGGGATTTATTCTCGTCTAATACCTCCTTATTTCGCTCAAAAGCCGCTTGTATTCGAGAAAGGGCAAAAATTATTACCTCTACACAAAATGCATTTACCATATAAATTTTAATTTTATATTAGATTTTTGCATTAAAAATTTTTATTTTCATGAAATAATTTTTACGTTGGATACCACAGAAACACAAAGGCCCAGCATGAGAAGATAAGTGCCAAAATGGGTCTGTACATGAAACACATACACCATCCCATTGACTTTGATTGCCTCAATATAATGGCAATCGAGCTTCCCCAATTGTATTCGTTTGTTCAGGGCTAAATCTGAACTGGCAAGGAGGATATCAGTAATTTTCCTCTTCTCGCTAATGGTTAATAACAGAGTCTAACAGGACCATATGTCCCGTTATGAGGCTGGTGTATGGGTATCCATGTGCCTAAGAATGAGAAAGAATTAAGAACCAAAAAGCTCTACATCCCAGGATGGCAAAAAAATTCCCGTTTTATCGTCAATTAGACCAAATGGACTGCGGTCCCACTTGTCTTAGAATGATTGCAAAGTATCACGGAAAACAGTTTAGTCTCCAGTACCTTCGTGAAAAAAGTTATTATACCAGAAATGGTGTTTCCCTCCAGGGGATCATGGAAGCTGCAGAACACATTGGGTATAGGACTCTACCCGTGAAATTGCCATTTTCTCCCAACGGAAGTTCAGCCCCACATTTACTCGAAGCTCCCTTCCCATGCATTTTACATTGGAATCAAGAACACTTTGTAGTAGCATTCAAAGCCAAAAACAACCACATTCATATCGCCGATCCTGCGGAGGGAATTTTTAAGTTAGACTATGAAACATTTCAGAAGGCTTGGATTAGCGATGATGAAAAAGGCATTGCCCTCCTTCTCGAACCAACCCCTGATTTTTATACACAGGAGGATGAGAAACTTGATAAGTCCAATTTTAGGTATCTCTTTAAATATTTACTCCCCCACAAAAGCCTACTTGCCCAATTCGCCTTAGGGCTATTGCTCATCAGCCTCTTTCAGCTGATTTTCCCCTTCCTAACCCAGTCGATAGTTGACGTTGGTATAAAAAACCAAAATATCGGATTTATCTACCTGATATTAATTGCTCAGCTTATGATTTTTCTGGGACAAATCTCAGTGAATTTCATTCAAAACTGGCTTCTTCTACATGTTAGCACAAGAATTAATATCTCACTGATATCTGATTTCTTAATCAAGCTCATGCGCCTTCCTATTGGTTTTTTTGACACCAAAATGGTAGGAGACTTACTACAGCGTATCAGCGATCATTCCCGTATTGAAGCCTTTCTGACGGGTAGTACATTAAGGACACTTTTCTCCTTTCTAAACCTATTGGTTTTAGGAGCTATCCTCTTCTTTTATAATTTCTACATATTCTCTGTCTTTCTCATCTCTAGCTTCTTTTATATCGTTTGGATTTTCTTCTTCCTCAAAAAGCGAAAAGAGGTGGACTACCAACGCTTTCAGGAGCTAAGTAGGAATCAAAACACCTTGATTGAACTAATTGAGGGAATGCAAGAAATTAAGCTACAGAATAGTGAGCTGAAAAGGAGAAAGAAATGGACACATATACAAGCAAGACTTTTCAGAGCCAATATTAGGTCACTGGCCATTTCCCAATACCAAGATGCAGGTGCGAACTCAATCAATCAATTAAAGGACATCATTATATCATTTATTGCAGCTAAAGCTGTTATAGATGGTCAAATGACGCTTGGAATGATGGTGGCAGTCCAATATATCATAGGTCAATTAAACGGGCCCCTTCAAAATATGATACAATTCATTCGTTCAGGCCAGGATGCCCAAATCAGCCTTGAACGTCTCGGTGAAATTCACAACCGAGAGGATGAGCATAAGAATCAAGACAATTTACAAGACGCTATTCCTGCCAATGCAGACATCCACATTCATAACCTCTTTTTCAGGTACAATCCTATGGATGCCTTTGTTCTAAAAGATGTCAATCTCACTATTCCAAAAGGAAAGATTACTGCCATCGTTGGTACAAGTGGAAGCGGCAAAACAACCCTTGTGAAACTTCTTCTTGGATTTTATGAGCCAACTATGGGGCAGATTAGACTTGGAAACCACCCACTTGATCAATTTGATAAATCACAATGGCGAAGCAAATGCGGTTCTGTGATGCAAGACGGTTATATCTTCTCTGATTCCATTGCCAATAACATTTCAGAAAGTGATGATCAGGTAGATCCTATAAAACTTCGAAAAGCGGTAAAAACTGCCAACATACAGGATTTTATAGAAAACCTTCCCATCTCCTACAATACCATGATTGGAGCTAGGGGCAATGGAATTAGTCAAGGACAAAGACAGAGAGTACTCATCGCAAGAGCTGTTTATAAGAACCCTGATTTTCTATTTTTTGATGAGGCGACAAATTCACTGGATGCCAAAAATGAGCGCATCATCGTTGAAAACCTCAATCACTTTTTCGAAGGAAAGACAGTGGTCATTGTAGCTCACAGGCTTAGTACTGTCAAACATGCTGATCAAATCATTGTCCTAGATCAAGGAGAAAAGATAGAAATGGGTACCCATCAAGAACTGGTATCAGCAAAAGGTGCCTATTACAAATTAGTAAAGGATCAATTGGAATTGGGCAACTAAAAAGAAAGGGAACCTATCAAATGGGTATAATATGAGTGACAACATGAATACACTTGATGAAGCCATTCATCTAAATGGACAAAATGAGATTCAGGAAATTATTGGAAATCCGCCAGGTTGGATCCTTAGATGGGGCATTTCGGTCGTTGCCATAGGAGTCGGGATATTTTTTGTTCTCGCTTGGATGATCAAATTCCCCGATATACTAGAAGCTCCTGTTAGAATCACCACAGAAAACCCTGCTATACGAATCGTTTCTAAGATTAACGGCAAGATCGTCAAGCTCTTCATTGAAGACCAGGATACTGTAAAAAGAGGAGAAATACTGGCCCTAATGGAAAGTGATGCCAACTGGAATGATATCATCAGGCTAAGAAAGACTATCCTTGAATGCGAAAAAACAGAAGATGTTCTTACCCTCCATATACCAAAAAACCTTTCAGTGGGTCCTATTCAAGCTAACTATACGCAATTGGTTCAGCAAATAAATGATTTACAATACCTTTTGGATCAAACATATGACCAGCTCAAACTAAGCTCCGTTTCAAATCAGATTGATTATTTCCGAAAGCTAAACCAAGGCCTGGAAGCACAAATAAAAATCCTCTCTCAAGAGGCTGGAATCATGGAGGACAGATATAAACGGAATCAAGACTTATACAATTCAGGCGTAATCAGTTTACAGGATCTGAAGGACTTAGAAGTTCGATATTTGCAATACCAAAGAGAATTAGAGAGTACGAAAACCCAACGGGTGAGTAATCAAGTTACGATTGAGAAACTTCGCTCTGAAAAGGCTGAAATTCAAAGGTCCCGATCTGATGGCTTAGCACTTCGAAAATTAGCCATAGAGGAGTTATGCAGACAGATTAAATCGGACATAGAATCATGGGAGAATACCTACCTCATTACCTCACCCATCGATGGTCAAATAGCCATGAGCAAGATTTGGAGTCGCTACCAGTTCATCGAAGCTAATACAGATATATTCACCATTGTCCCCCCCGAAGGCACTGGTAGTATCATTGCCAAAGCCTGGATGCCTGCAATGGGAATAGGGAAGATAAGAGAAAACATGAACGCCCACATTGCCTTGGATGGATATCCCCAGGAAGAATATGGGATTATCAAAGCTACCATTTCAGAGATAGGCCTTATCCCGGAAATGCAAAAACTGAACAATGAGCCAGAAGAACTAGCATATCCACTCATACTTATTTTACCTAAAGGTCTACAGTCAACCTATGGGAAATCACTTGCATTCAAACAGGAAATGAGTGGGACGGCAGAATTAATTACAGAAGAAAGACGCATCGCCCAAAGAATTTTCAACCAATTCCAGAACATCCTACAAAACAATTAGCCATGAAGTTAATAGAAACCTTAGAGCGAATAGAGAGAGTCGATCAGTTGATTCGCCTGAAAGCAACAGGGCGACCCACAGAATTGGCTTGTCGACTCGGGATTTCAGAGAGTAGCCTCTATAACCTGATCGACAAAATGAGGTGTATGGGGGCAGAAATTTATTTCTGTCCTATGAAGAGTAGCTACTGTTACAAAACAGATGTACGATTCATTTACGGTTTCATTCCTCAATGCAGAGGCAAAATTTATGGAGGGAAGTCAACCCAATTCAACCGACTATCAATTTTTTGGAGTGAGAATCATTTACTTAATCCTAGAAGTACTTCAGGAGGATAGCCGAAACCTTCTCTTTTAACAGTAGGCAATTCACGTAATTATGTTAACCATGGAAAGGATTGGTTTAGAGAAGTTCCAGAGCATGGAACTCAAAAATGTTCATGTAGTATACGGTGGTGCCAAAGAGTACACTGCAACAAATATTGAGTGGAGTGGAGAAAATTGTGATGTCATGGATGATTGCACCTGGAAATGCGACGAAGGTTGCGAAACACCTGGTATTAGCAAAACAAGCAGTCTGATGTAATCCAACTCCAAATCAATCTCACATCATTATTTCACTTAAATCAAATTAATCATGGAAAGATTAAATCTGGATAAATTCAAAGTAAGCGAACTTGCCAATGTAAAAAGCATTTATGGCGGTGCTGCCAATACATGCTGGACTCAGTACGAACCAGAAGACGGTAAAAACTGTACCGTAAATGACTGTGGTTCTGACAATGAGATCCGAATGAAAGAAGATCCTGAAACCCTGACGGCAAGTTCTCCTTCTTGCTAGCATAGCTTCACGAATCATCTGGACAAAGGAGAAGATGGATAGGGAGTCTTGAATAAACCTAACCCCTTCCTAATCGTGAGGAACGAAACATCACTCAACATTAGAACGGACGCCAAGCAGTCTTATCCATCCTCCTTACCTTCCAAACACTGATTGTATGGAAAAATAAATCTAGATAAATTCAACTCAAGTGAATTAGTTGAAGCCAAAAACATCTACGGTGGCCAGACCGATGTGTGCTGGACAATGGTTAGATCCTCTGACCCCACCCAAAATGAATATGGCTCAGATAATGGGTACAGGTTGATAGAAGATTCATGTGGATATGTTTCAAATCCATCCACTCAATAAACTATCGACATTCTTATGATGGTTTGTAAATCCCATCCTTACCTCTTTCACTTTTCACCTCTAAATTTAAGATTAATGGAAAAACTAAATAAATTCAACAACAATTCTCTGAACAGCTTTGAGGCCTTTAAGTTAGCGGAATCAAGCTCAATTTGGGGAGGTGCCCTCCATACCTGCTGGACCAAAAAGGATAGAGAAACCTATCTTCCTGATGATGATGATGTCACCTTCGTCAATGATGATACAATATCTAAATCTGATATTTCCTCTCAGTAATTAACTGGAGGAAGACTCAGATTTGATTTTCAAGAAATCTAGATACAAAAAAGGTGAAATCA
>JBCBVV010000074.1:0-23173 GCA_039817415.1 Bacteroidota bacterium | reverse complement strand
ACTTAATGAATTCTTGAACGATAATAGATTGAGGGAATTCTCAACTTATAGATATTTGAGCGGATTAAGCTTAAAACTATAAGTACTATGAAAAAGGTATTATTCACGATTTTACTTCTTGCCTTGGGGGCTTTGGGCCTTCAAGCGCAAGTTCAGTTAAAAGGGAAGGTCCTTGACCAAAGCACGCAGGAGCCATTGATCGGCGCCAGCATTGTTTTGAAGGGATCGACCAAGGGTGCACTCACCCAAAACGATGGTAGCTTCGCCATTACTGCAGAAAATGAGAGCCAGGTTCTTACTGTATCCTACCTTGGATACAAGGCCTTGGAACTGAGCGTGGCTACTGTACAAGCAAATTCTACTATTCTGCTGGCTCAGGCCGATTATACCACGGATGCGGTTGTGGTTACCGCTCTGGGTATTAAAAGAGATGCTAAGTCTCTAGGGTATTCTTCTCAAAATGTAGACAATGAAGAACTTGACGCCGTAAGGTCTGCCAACCCATTCAATGCATTGAAAGGGAAAGTCGCAGGTCTTCAGGTAAATGCAACCAGCAATGGTTTGGCAAGTAGTTCTCGTATTGTTATTCGTGGAGAAAACTCTCTAAACATCAATGACAATTCTCCCTTGATTATCCTCGATGGAACTCCCATCAACAATGACATCTACGGCGTAGGGGGATTTTCTACCAACCAGGCAGACCTTCCTACTGACTATGGTAATGCCGCCTTGGACATCAATCCTGATGACATTGCTTCTATCAACGTCTTGAAAGGTGCCGCTGCATCTGCCCTGTACGGATCTCGTGGGGGTAACGGTGTAATCATCATTACAACCAAAAGTGGAGAAGGACAGAAGAAATTAGGTGTTTCTTTCTCAACGAATACAAGTTTTAGCTCACCATTGAGACTTCCTGAAATCCAGACGGTTTACGGCGGTGGATGGGGCCAGTCTTACTTTGCTGACTTCGGTACCAACTTTGGTCCTGCATTTAGCGAAGGACTTTCTTTCCCACAGGATGGACACCCAGGATTCGCTCAAGGAGAAGATGTTCCCTTCATTCAGAGATATGATATGATGGACTTCTTCCAGACAGGCATTTCCTCTACCAACAATGTGGCTATCTCCGCTGCACACGACAAAGGAAACTTCCGTCTTTCTTATAGCAATAGCTATAAAGAAGGTATTGTCCCTAATACCAACCTTCAAAGAAACAATGTAAGCTTAAACAGCTCCTTCAATATCACTGACAAATGGAAAGTAGACGTTGTAGGAACGTACATCAGAAGTGGGAGTGATAACCTTCCTGTAGCTGGTTATGGTAACCAAGGAGTGATGTACAACCTGCTTTGGAACTACAACAACGTAGATCTGGACTGGTTGAAAGACTATTGGGTAGAAGAAGACGTCCAGCAGAATAAGCTATTTAGCTGGGGAGACAATCCTTTCATGTTGATCAATGAAGCGCTGAATGGATTTGAGAAGGACAGAATCTTCGGAAACATCAAGACTTCTTACCAAATCACAGATGAACTTTCTGCTTTTGTACGTGTAGGACGCGACAACTTCGATGACATCAGAACGTCCAGAAGACCATGGAGTGCTGTACGTTATCCTAATGGAATGTATAGAGAGCAGGCAATCTCTTTTACAGAGGACAACCTTGACTTTCTATTGACTTACAACAAGCGTTTCAATGAAAACTTCTCAGCTGTTATTTCTGCGGGAGGCAACCAAATGACGCAGTCAATCAATGAGAGTACCATCCAGGGGAATGGTTTGGCTATTCCTGGTATCTACACCCTAGGCAACATTAACGTACAGCCTTCTTTGACAAGATTTAATTCTGTCAGAAGAATCAACAGCTTGTACGCTTTTGCCAACATTGGATACAAGGATTTCATCTACTTAGATCTGACTGCTAGAAATGACTGGTCTTCTACTCTTCCAGAAGACAACAATTCTTACTTCTACCCATCTGCCTCTTTGAGCGTGATTCTGTCTGAGATTTTAGACATGGGAGAAGCTACAGATTATTTAAAGATTCGTGCAAATGCTGCCCAGGTAGGGTTGGATACCGATCCTTATCGTCTGCGTAAGACTTATGCTTTCGGTTCTTTGCCAAATAGTGTAACAAACCAGACTGTACTTCCGAACTCGAACTTAAAGCCTGTAACCAATACTTCTTTCGAAGTGGGTATCCAAGGTATGTTCTTCAAAGGAAGAGTTTCTACTGACATCGCAGCTTACCAAACATTGAGCCGCGACCAGATTATCCAAGCTGATATTTCCCAGTCTTCTGGATTCAATTCTATCATCGTTAACGCTGGTGAGATTGCAACAACTGGTCTCGAAATCTCTGCTAACCTGATTCCATTGAGGACTAAAAACTTCGAATGGTCAGTAGGAGGTAACTTCACCATGTTCCGCTCTAGGGTAAATGAATTATATCAGGATCTGGAGACCTTCATCATCGCACAAGGCCCAGGCGGTGCGACTGTAGAAGCACGTCCAGGTGGATTGCTAGGTGACATTTACGGAACTGTATTCCTAAGGTCGCCTAATGAAGAAATCATATTTACCGACAATGGTCTTCCTGCCCTAGATCCAAACAGAGCTAAAATTGGAAACTACAACCCCGACTTTCTCTTGGGACTGAATACACGCCTAAGCTGGAAAGGAATCTCTGCTTACGCCTTGTTTAACATCCGCCAAGGTGGTTACATCTACTCCTACACCAATGCCATTGGATCTGAAAGTGGATTGCTTTCTCACTCTTTGGAAGGACATGAAGATGGCCTGATCGGAGATGGTGTTATGGTTGATGCCGATGGAAATTTTGTACCCAATACGAATGTAGCTTCAGCTGAAGCTTGGTACTACGGTGGATTCTACAATAGAGCTAATGTGGAGGCCAATGGATTTGACGCTTCTTTTGTAAAACTGAAAGAAGTAAGCCTTTCCTATACCCTTCCTAGAAATATGGTAAGCAAAATTGGTCTTGGCGACTTGACGGTAGCGCTTACAGGAAACAATGTAGCTCTTTGGACCAAAGTTCCTCATATCGATCCTGAAGCTCAGGCGATGAATGGAGGTACCCTAGTTCCTGGATTCGAGGTAACTCAGTTGCCTAGCGTTCGTCAGCTTGGTTTCAGAGTCAACGTTGGCTTCTAATTCACACCCAACTTTAAAATCCATTTAAGATGAAAAATATAGCTTTTATCCTTCTCACTGCTGTTATGCTTACTGCTTGTACAGCAAACTTTGAGGAGATCAACACCAACTTCAACCAAGCTGAGGAAGTCAGCGGAGCCTTATTGTTGCCTACGGTAATCTTTGATTATGCAAACCTGGCTGTGAACAGAAACTTTGATTTCGGTAACACCATGGGGCAGTATGCTGCCAACTACGAATTCAACGCTGTAGACATCTACCAATTTACCAGTGATGGGAGATACTGGGGCATTTACTCTATCCTTCAGGATGTAAAAGACATTGAGACATTCGGAATGGAGAATGAAGATGTCAATTACGAGGCGATTGCCATTATCCTAAGATCCCTGGGTATTTCTCAGTTGACTGATGTTTATGGAGATGTTCCGTTCTCACAGGCTACACAGGCTGCAGATGGCGTATTGACACCTGCTTATGACACACAGGAATCCATTTATAATGCTGTAATGGACGACCTAAAAAGAGCGAGCGATCTGATTGATGTGAATGCTACCGTGGCAGGAGACAATCTTTTCGGTGGAGACATGGACGCATGGAAGCGATTCGCTAACTCTCTTAGATTGAGAATGTTGCTAAGAAGCTCTAATGCCCAAGACAACAAAGTTGCTATGCAGGAGATTGTAGATAATTCTTCTCAATACCCTGTTTTCGAGTCAAATGATCATCATGCAGTTTACCAATACAGTGGTAGCCTACCTGATATCTCTCCATACTCTTTAGGAGTAGGACGTGACTACGATTACTACCTAGGTGTACCTACGACTCACTTGATCAACACCCTATTAGACCTGGATGACCCAAGATTGCAGGAATGGTTTGATCCTAAGGCGGGCACCACTGACTACATTGGTACTGCTCCTGGCCAGACCATTGGAGATATCGGAAGACCTGGCGACTTTGCGAGCAAGGCTGCTTCTTTCTTCAATATCTCTGATAAAATTACAGGTATTTTCCTTTCTGCAAGTGAGGTACAATTCATCCTTGCTGAAGCCGTACAAGCAGGTATGATCACTGGGGATGCCAAGACTTACTACGAAAATGGTGTAAGCCTTTCATTTGATCAGTGGAGTGTAGATATGCCAGCTGATTACCTGACCACAACTGCTCCATACTCTGATAGCGATGAGACGCTTGCTACTCAGAAATGGCTTTCTCTATACAACAACTCTGTTCAGGGATGGCTAGACTGGAAGAGAACTGGACTTCCTTCTTTCATCCAAGCTGGACCTGGCAATGTAAATGGAGACAAGATTCCTGTCAGATTGATGTACCCTGCTCTTGAGCAGTCTGTAAATGGTTCAAACTATCAGGATGCTGCTAGCAACATTGGTGGAGACGATATCAACAGCCGAGTTTGGTGGGACAAGTAATGATTCTGTAACACATAGCCGGAAGGGAGTATACTCTCTTCCGGCATTCTTTTACCTACTCATATGAAAACATACACATTTCTCATTTTGTCTTTTGCCCTTCTGCTTTGCACCAGTTGTGAAGAATCTGACGCAAACAAGGGAGACGAGCAAGGGCAAACTGTCATCAGACTAGGCTTTGGTTCCTGTGCTTCTCAGGATAAGCCTCAGCCCATGCTGGATATTGCAGCAGATAAAAAACTGGATGCCTTCATTTATTTGGGAGACAACATCTATGGTGATTCAAGGGTCATGGACACCCTCAAAGCCAAATATGCACGCTTAGCTGCTAAAGAATCTTTTCAGCACCTCAAGGCGAGTACACAATTATTCGCAACATGGGATGACCATGACTATGGTGAAAATGATGCAGGAAGGCACTATCCTTTCAAGGCGGCATCTAAGGAAATTTTCATGGATTTTTGGGAAGTCCCCTCTCATTCAGAGCGTAGGAAGCATGAAGGGATTTATGGAGAAGAAAGAATTAAAAAAGGAGCTCTGGATGTTCAGATCATTCTGCTTGACACAAGAACATTTAGAGATCACCTCCTACACCGAGAAAAATCTGATACGACAAGGGGCTTCAAAAATGATTACATCGTCAATACAGGCACCGATAGCACCATGTTAGGAGAAACTCAATGGACATGGCTAAAGGAAACACTAAAGAAGCCTGCTGACGTCCGCATCGTTGCCTCCAGCAATCAATTCAGCCATGAATACAACGGCTGGGAATCTTGGACAAATGTGCCTTCTGAACAGAAAAAATTCATTGAACTAATCAAAGAAACCAAGGCTAATGGAGTAGTATTCATCTCAGGGGATGTTCATTGGGGAGAAATTTCCAAGATGCCAGTAGATGATGGGTATCCCCTTTATGATGTCACCTCAAGCGGCATTACCCAAACATGGGATATCATCGAGCCTAATAAGAATAGAATGGGAGAGGCCATTCCTCAAAACAACGTTGGGCTGATCGAGATTACAAAGTCTTCGGATGGGGTTCAGTTACAGCTTGCCTTGATTGATTCGTCGGCATCAGCTGTTCAAACTCACGATTTGAAGTTGCCTGAAATTTCCTTCGAGAAATAGCCTATGTCAATTTTTGCCATCATAGGGTGGATAGGTACTATCCTTTACATCACAGCTTATTTTCTGTTAGTAAAGGGGCACCTATCTGCCGACAAGAGTACCTATCATTACCTGAATTTAGGCGGAGGAATCTGCTTGGTCATCAATGCCATCAACTTGGGAGATTATCCAGGTCTGGCAGTAAATGGTATTTGGGCTGCCCTGGCCATTTGGATGATCTTAAAGCTTCTATTTAAAAAAGAAGATTATCAAACGGAAGAATGACTGATGCTATTTGGATCGTCCAATAGGCGTAACCATCATGGGTAGAAAAAGCATAAAAGAACAAAGGAGAAAAGAGATTATCCTGTCTTTCTGCAAAGTAGCAGAGCGAACAGGCGTAGAAAGGACTTCCCTTGTTCAAGTAGCCAAGGAAATGGGCATCAACGACAGCCTGATCTTCCACTACTTCAAGTCCAAGGATGAACTCTTGCTCGAAGTCAATAAGTTCCTCATGGAGAAATACCTGAATATCTATGAAGGTTTTCTCGAACAGATGAACGATTACGAATCCCTTGTCAGCTTGATCGATACGCTTTTTTCTACCCGTTGGAGTGAGTTGTTTGAAGACAATCTATATTACGATCTCTATGCAATGATCTTCCGCCATTCGGTATTCAAGGAAGGCTTTATAGAGGTACACAATTCCCTTCATCGCAAATTGGCTCAAATTCTTCATGACGCCCATGAAAAGGGAATCATCCATATTTCGAATCCTCATCATACGGCCATCAATATATTCACCCTCTTAGATGGATGGTACTTTCACCTGGTTTTGATTGAGGAAGAGGAAATTCTGGCCGAAAGAACCCAACGGATCAAGGCAATTGTATATAACATGTTGGGGTTGAAAATTAGCAAGGAGGATGTTATCTAGTGAGAGATGATTTCTCTTTTGCTCATAGGAAGCTGTTTATTTTCAGGCGTATTGCTCAGGAGGACAGCCATTCTTGATGCAAATGCAGTTAAGAGCCTTAACGGCTTACTGATCTACTTTTTCATCCCTATTCTCACCCTGTATCATATTCCTAGGATTACGTTCGAATGGAAATTGATATGGCTGACGATCACACCCTTTGCAGCCTATCTTGGCAGTCTCCTGTACATTCGACTCATCAACTTGGGTTCTGCCTTTGACAAGTCAACCGAGGGAGCCATGATCATGACTAGTGGAATAGGGAGCATTTCCTTTGTAGGTTTTCCCATCTTCGAGCTGCTTTATGGACAGGAAGGCTTGGCCTACGGCATTGTTTTGAGTCTTGCAGGTACTTTATTGGTATTTAATACACTCGGATTGGCAACAGGATTGTACTATTCTGGTAAAAGTGGCAGTTTGAAGGATTTCCTCGCTCGCTTTTTCACCTTTCCCCCATTTCTGGCCTTCCTTTTGGCTATATCTACCCATTTTCTCCCTTTCCCTCTCCCAGAACTATACAATCAACTCTTAGGAAAATTAAGTGCTCCTTTCAGTGTCATGGCCATCATTGCTATTGGTGCTCAAATTCAGTTTACCTTTGACAAAAAGCTTCTCAAAAGTCTTCTGCTAGGGAATATCTACAAATTGCTGCTAAGTCCTTTGCTTGTGTTCTCCCTCCTATACCTCACAATTGGTACAGATTCCGTCATGGCAAAGGTCTGTATTTTGGGCTCAGCTATTGGTTCGATGAACGCAGTATCTATCCTGGCAGCGCGCATGGACTTAAATCCTCCACTCGCAGCCCTCATGCCAGCCATTGGAATACCCGTTTCGATAGGTTGGTTGTTCGTGGTAGATATACTCTTGTAGGGATACCGAAAAGAAGCTTTCATTTGGGATAGCCCAATTCCCAAACATCCCTTACCTTTGTGCCCAGCATTAAATTCAAGCTTATCGACCTCTCGATCATCATCGTCAACTACAACGTCAAACATTTCCTGGAGCAGTGCCTGCTTTCAGTACAGGAGGCTATCAAAGGAATGAAGGCAGAAATCATTGTAGTAGACAACAATTCCAAAGATGGAAGCCAGGAAATGGTTCGGGAGAAGTTTGGAGAAGAAGTGATTTTTATAGCCAATAAGGACAATCCCGGCTTCTCTAAAGCCAATAATCAGGGGATTAAGATTGCCAAAGGCAAATGGGTACTCCTCCTGAATCCCGATACCGTGGTAGCGGAAGATACTTTCCATAAATGCCTTACCTTCTCTAATGAAACAGAAGACTGCGGGGCCCTTGGCATTTATATGCTAGATGGTCAAGGGGAATTTCTTCCAGAATCCAAACGTGCCCTACCTACGCCATGGGTTTCCTTTTATAAAATATTTGGCCTATCTAACCTCTTCCCAAGGTCCAAGAAATTTGGAAAGTATCATCTTACCTTCCTTGACAAAGACGAAGATCATGAAATTGAAATCCTCTCCGGTGCCTTCATGTGGATGCGAAAAAGCCTGCTAGATGAAATCGGTTATTTGGATGAGACTTTTTTCATGTATGGAGAGGACATAGACCTATCCTATCGGGTAATGTTAGGAGGCCAAAAAAACTACTACCTACACGATCCCAAAATTATCCACTACAAGGGAGAGAGTACCAAAAAGGGAAGCCTAAACTATGTCAAGGTCTTTTACCAGGCTATGATCATCTTCGCCAAGAAGCACTTTGGTGGAACGAAAAAGAGCCTCTTCATATTTGCCATTAACCTAGCTGTATATTTCAGAGCCATCCTTGCTGTGGGCTACAGGATTGTCAATCGCTATGGTTTTGCCTTATTGGAAGGGCTTATGATCTACGGAACCATGTTCGGGATCAAGTCGTACTGGGAGCACTATATCAAATACATTGATGGTGGGAGGTATCCAGAGGAATTCACCTTTGTCTACATGCCTATCTACTCCTTGATTTTTGTGTTGCTCCTTTGGTTTTCTGGCGCTTACAAGCGCCCCTTTAGAATTCGTCCGCTGATCATGGCTCCTTTCGTCGGCTTTCTGGCCATTGCGACAGGAACTTATATGTTCACCTTTATCAAAAACTTCTCCCGAGCCATTGTGGGCTTGTCCGCTATTTTTACCACCCTGATTACCATTGGGACAAGAGGCCTGATCAATAGAAGGGAAAAAGGGAATTTCTTTTTTACAGAAGAAAACCGAAAGCGGGTTGCCATCGTGGGAAGTCAAGAAGGGCTCAAAGCCGTGGACAAATTGGTAAGAGGAGAACTTTATTATCCTGTGGAGGTAATTGGAGCTATATCTACAGATGGAGGAGAACATTCCCACTCCCCCTTACCCCTATTAGGAAAACTTAGTGAATTGGGAAGCTTAATCAGAATCTACCAGATAGAAGAATTAATATTCGACCATGCTTCCATTCCGACTTCTGACATGTTTAGGCAAATGATCCAGCATAAAGGAGAACGAGTTTCCTATAAAATCGTCCCTCCCCATCGTCAATGGTTAATTGGCCCGCAGGAAACCATCCTTCCTGGAGAAGAAGCAACTACCTATTACAAACTGGCTCAACCGCAGGAGAAGAGAAAAAAAAGAATATTGGAAATTGCCTTGTCCCTCCTTGGGCTTTTGAGTTTTCCCATTCTTTTTTGGGCCTATAAGAAATCCTTTGCGGCCTTGTCCTCCTACCTCAAGATATTAAGGGGGAATAAGCAGCTTGTGGGATACGTCCAAGAGGATATTCAAGGCTTACCCCCACTCAAGGAAGCAGCCTTAAACATGATTCATCGTTCTAAAATTGAAGGACCCCTAGAAAAGCCAGAGGAGATTGACAGATTTTATGCCCAAAATTATAGTTGGCAAGTGGATTTGGAGATTTTCATGCGGAGTTGGTCAAGGATTTGCTAATTTGTTTCTATGACAGGTATATCTACATGCATCAAAAAGCTGGGCGTCCTTTTGGGCTTGATAGCCATTATGCTTCCATTATCTGCACAGCAAGAGGACTGTCGACTAAAGGTCGCTGATCTTAAGCCTGTCATCAAAAGACTGAATCCCTTCTTCGCCAATCATACCTGGGATCGATCTGGACAAATCGAAATGGCCAAAATGGGCGAGAACCGCCTGATCATGATTACACAGGATGGATGTAAACGCCACCACACAAGGTTTTCCCTGATCATCGAACCCAATTCCACTCAAAAAGACATGGCGTTCTGGATCACAGAATCCGAGAGCTTCCTACACAAAGTGTACTGGAAAAATCAGGATTACGATCGCTTCGGAAGGGCATTCAACAAGACCTTTGCCGAAAAGCTCAATATGTATGGATTCGGCCAGCAGTTTAACTTCCCCTTAGGAACAAGAAATTTCATCTGTCAAGTCGATAATCATCCTGAAAGAGGGGGGAGGATTACCATTGAAATGGTGACCTTTATCTTCAAGGAAAAGGTACAATCTCAAAAGCAGGGCATTCCTGTCAAGGAGGACGATGGATGGCGCCAGTGAATCAAACCAAATACATTATTCGCCCTTATACCTCAGCTCTCCTTTGCCTATCTTCAAAACAAACATCGCACTTTGTTCCTCCAAGACCTCTTTGATTTCGGTCCTGAGCAAATCCATTAGCTGATCATACTCTCCAAAAATTTGCGTAGACACCCCATTCGTTTCTACCACAATCCCTTCATATTGATTGATGTTGGATAGAAAGGAAAGGACTTTGTTGGCATAGTCCTGATGGAGGGGATACATACTGATTTCTACTGTAGCCTGCATATTGCTGTTTTTGAAAATGAGGCTGAATTAATACAATAAATATTTTCCAGTCAAAATATAGTCGATAGAGATTGAAAGATAAGAATCGCTATATGGCGTTTTTTAGCAGAATTGAGAAACCATCAGGACGGCTATATGCTTGAGCATTACGGGAGGGAGATACATCAACCTTAAACATTCTGATTTATTCACTACCGTTTAGTAGGCTCTATTTGCGTATTTTTAACCTTTAAAATTCCTAAATAATCCTACTATTTTTTTCACATTACTCAACATAAGGCCATTCAGGATTAAATTTTTGCAAAAATCCTAATAAATAGTATATTGCATACTCGTGGCTTGGACCCGATCAGCAGCAACAAATCAACAACCCTCCGATCTCCTACCAAGCCAATTTTGTAAAAATGAGCAGCTTTTTCCCCTCGCTGAAAAGGGGTTTAAAGCTATGACCTAAACCTGCTAATAGACATGATATCAGGCTCACTCAACAGTGGATTTGATAAAGGGGAAGCTACGTCCCAAAATTCACTTTACCACCCCTCTTTCGAGCACGATGCTTGTGGCATTGGATGTATCGCTCATTTACGCGGAGAAAAATCCCATGAGATTGTTGAGGATGCCTTGCAGATGCTGGAAAACATGGAGCACCGTGGTGCGACAGGGGCAGATCCAGCTACAGGGGATGGGGCAGGAATCTTACTTCAATTGCATCACCCTTACTTCCAGCGCATCGCAAATGAAGTAGACATTGATCTTCCTGCGGCAGGTACATACGGAGTGGGAATGATTTTCTTCCCAAAAGAACTAAGTGCCTACATGGCTTGTAAAGAATTAATCAAGGATTACTGCAAGCATCTGAAATTTGATTTACTAGGATATAGAAAGGTTCCCACCAGAGCCAAGATGGCAGGTATTGGTCGAGCAGCCCTTGATTCACAACCCATCATCGAACAAGTTTTCGTAGCTCCTCAGACGAAGCTTACTGGCGATGAACTAGAAAGAAAATTATATGTCCTGAGGAGGTCCATCGGTCATAATCTTGACCAAGTCTTCAAAGGAGAATTTTACTTTACCTCCTTTTCTCACAAGACAATCATTTACAAGGGACAGCTAACTACCCACCAGCTGAAGACCTATTTTTCAGACCTTCAAGATCCAAGACTCAAAACCGCCCTTGCTGTTGTACACTCCAGGTTCTCTACCAATACTTTTCCACGCTGGAGACTCGCACAACCCTTTAGGTATTTAGCGCATAATGGCGAAATCAATACCCATAGAGGAAACATCAATTGGCTAAAGACCAAAGAAGCTGTATTGAGTTCGAAATATTTTACCTATGATGAACTCCAGCTCATCCGTCCCATTTGTGATGAAGACTTTTCAGATTCCAGAAACCTTGATGCCGTTGCAGAACTCCTTTTGTTGAGCGGTCGTTCACTTCCTCATGTCATGATGATGTTGATGCCAGAAGCATGGCAGAACAACAATGTGATGGATGAGGAAAGAAGGGCCTTTTATGAATACCATGCAGGCCTAACCGAGCCATGGGATGGTCCTGCTGCTGTTTGTTTCACAGATGGTGTCCAACTAGGTGCTACCCTTGACAGAAACGGCTTAAGGCCCTCCAGGTATATCCTTACAGAGGACAATAGATTGATCTTGGCATCTGAAGCTGGCGCACTACCAGTAGATCCTACCAAAGTCAAAAAAAGAGGGCGATTAGGCCCAGGAAAAATGATCCTTGCCAATACCGAAACAGGAGAATTGCTATTGGATAAGGACGTAAAAACTTTTGTAACCAAGGATAAACCCTATCAAAATTGGCTAAAGGAAGAAAAGATAGAATTGACGCAGCTTCCCGAACCGCATGAGGAAGTTGATGCTTTCAAAGGAAGCCTAACTCAACGTCAGGTCATGTTTGGGATCACCAGAGAGGAGGTAAAAGTCCTGCTGAAACCCATGGCCTTAAATGGAAAAGAGCCTATTGGTTCGATGGGAGCAGATACGCCTCTGGCTGTTCTTTCACAACAAAGCCAGCATCTGTCCAATTACTTCAAACAGCTATTCGCACAGGTAAGTAATCCTCCGATCGACCCCATTAGGGAGAAAATTGTCATGTCCTTGAAAGGATGGATTGGAGGGTCAAAAAATTTCCTAACAGAGAGCAAAGAACATTGCCGGCACATCGCCTTGGACAGTCCTATTTTAAGGAACAATGATCTTGGGAAGATCAGGCAGATCGCCAACAAGAACTTCAATGCAGTAACCCTCCCCATCGTTATTCCTGAAGGAGAAAGCCTCCAGTCAGCCTTGCACAGGCTTTGTAAACTGGCGGAGAAGGAATTGGACAATGAGAAAAATATCCTCATCCTTAGCGATAAATCAGCAGGAGAGAATTTGTTACCTATACCTGCTTTGCTGGCAACGGGCGCAGTTCACCATCATCTCATCAGAAAGGAGAAAAGACATAAAACTGCCCTAATCGTAGAAACGGGGGATGCCAGAGAGGTACACCACTTTGCTACCTTAATTGGCTTTGGGGCTGTAGCCGTAAATCCTTATCTCGCCTTCCAAACCCTAGAAAATATGCTGGGGATGCTGGATTTCCAGGGATTTACCTATGAGCAGCTGGAAAGGAATTACATCCTATCCCTACAAAAGGGCCTCTACAAAGTCATGTCCAAGATGGGGATCTCTACCATGCAGTCTTATCATGGCGCCCAGATTTTTGAAATCCTTGGCTTGAGTAAGGAAGTGAGTGAGGAATGCTTTACAGGAACAGTTTCCAGGATAAATGGGCTGGATTACGAAGACCTGAAACGCGAAGTAAAGGCTCGGCATGAATTAGCCTTTCCAAAGACGGACCAAGGCAAGTTACGCTTGGCAGAAGGAGGGCTTTACCAATGGAAACTCAATGGAGAAACACATCTTTTCAATCCCGAATCCATTCACCTCCTTCAGAAATCCACCAAGCTAAATGACTTTCAGCTTTACAAGAAATACGCCCAGAAGATCAACGAACAAGGGGCAAAGGCCGTTACGCTTAGGAGTCTATTCGAATTAACTGAACAAAATCCCATTCCTTTAGAGGAAGTTGAACCTGTCGAAAATATCCTCAAACGATTTGCAACAGGGGCCATGTCATTCGGCTCTATCTCTCATGAAGCCCATGCTACTTTGGCCATGGCCATGAACCGTATTGGCGGAAAAAGCAACAGTGGAGAAGGAGGGGAAGATCCTATGCGCTTTCCAAGACGGGCTGATGGTGATTGGGAAAGATCCGCCACCAAACAAATCGCTTCAGGTAGGTTTGGCGTAACCATGCACTACCTGAGTGAGGCAGAGGAGCTTCAGATTAAGATTGCCCAAGGTGCTAAACCAGGAGAAGGAGGACAATTGCCTGGACACAAAGTAGACGATTGGATAGGGAGAGTAAGACATTCCACACCTGGAGTAGGCTTAATTTCACCCCCTCCTCATCATGATATTTATTCAATTGAAGACCTAGCCCAGCTCATTTTTGACCTAAAAAATGCCAATCCCAAAGCACGGATATCTGTAAAACTCGTGGCCAAGGGCGGAGTTGGAACCATTGCAGCTGGGGTTACCAAAGCCCATGCTGACCATATTCTCATTTCAGGCTACGATGGAGGGACTGGAGCATCTCCTCTTTCTTCTATCAGACATGCTGGCCTTCCATGGGAAATGGGCTTAGCCGAAACCCATCAGACCCTGGTTAAGAACAGGCTGAGAAACCGAGTAACCATTCAGGCAGATGGAGGAATGAAGACAGGCTTAGATCTCGTTATCGCGACCTTATTAGGTGCCGAGGAATGGGGAATAGCTACCGCCGCACTAGTAGTAGAAGGCTGTATCCTGATGCGAAAATGCCATTTGAATACCTGTCCTGTGGGCATTGCTACCCAAAATAAAACCCTAAGAGAGCGTTTTACAGGCAAGGTCGAGCATCTTGTTAATTTCTTCCATTTTCTAGCTGAAGACCTTCGTGAGCACATGGCTCTATTGGGTTTCCGTACAGTAAACGAAATGGTAGGGCAGGTGAACAAGCTGAAAGTTAGAGAAGACCTAAGCCACTGGAAGCATCAAAAAATTGACTTGAGCACCATTCTTTTCAAGGAAGAGGGTGTCAATCTGTTCAAAAACATGGAACAGGATCATGGGATTGATCATATTTTAGATGAAGACTTGATTTTGGCCTGTCATGCCACCATGGAGACGCGTAAGCCTACAAAATTTAACATGATCATTTCCAATGTGAATAGATCTGTTGGAACGATGTTGTCTCATAAACTCATCAAAGAAACCCGCGGGTTAGGTCTTCCAGAAGGACTGATTCACTTAAAGTTCAAAGGAAGTGCAGGACAAAGTTTTGGAGCCTTTACCATCAACGGAATCCGACTGGAATTAGAAGGCGAGGCAAATGATTACGTAGGCAAAGGGCTATCTGGAGCAGAAATGATCATTTATCCCGATAAAGAAGCTCCATATTCTCCAGGAAAAAATATCATCATAGGAAACGTTGCCTTGTACGGTGCCACAGGCGGAAAGGTCTTCATCCGTGGCATGGCAGGCGAACGATTTGCCGTCAGAAACTCAGGTGCACATGCGGTTGTAGAAGGCGTGGGGGATCATGGCTGTGAATACATGACGGGTGGGCGAATCATTGTTTTAGGACAAACTGGCAAGAACTTCGCCGCTGGTATGAGTGGGGGAATCGCCTATGTATATGATCCTGACAAGACTTTTATCCAAAAGGTAAACCAGGAATTGGTCGAACTCAACGACCCCATGAATTATGAAGATACAAGTCTGATCAAAAACATGATCAGGCAGCATCATGCCCTAACGGGTAGCCGTATTGCCATGAAACTGATCACCGACTGGGACGCAGCCTTTAGCCACTTTGTCAAAGTTATCCCGACCGATTACAAAAGAGCTCTTCTGGAAAATGGACAGGATGAAGGCGCGCAGGTGAAAAAACTTATCGGTTGAACAGCTTAGTATCTATCCCCTTTCAATTCAGAATCAATGAGTAAAAACGATAAACATACAGGCTTTCTATCCTTCGATCGCGAATTGCCCCCTTATCAGGAAACAGGCAAAAGAGTTCAGCATTTTCAGGAATTTGTAGAGGATTTTCCCAAAGAGAAAACCACCCAGCAAGCCACACGCTGTATGGATTGTGGGGTGCCCTTTTGCCACAATGCCTGTCCATTGGGAAATAATATTCCTGCCTTTAACGAGGCTGTTTATGATGGGGACTGGCAATACGCCTACCAACTCCTCGATGAAACCAATAACTTTCCTGAATTTACCGGGAGGGTTTGCCCAGCTCCTTGTGAGAAATCTTGCGTACTGGGAATCAACCAACCCGCTGTAGCCATCGAACATATCGAAAAGACCATCGTTGAGGAAGCTTATGCCAATGGCTGGGTTGAGGTTAAAAAGCCCCATCTCCGAACAGGGAAAAAGGTCGCCATTGTAGGGTCTGGCCCCGCAGGTCTTGCTGCTGCTGAACAGTTGAACCTAGCCGGTCACGAGGTAACTGTTTTTGAAAAAGATAAGCACCCAGGAGGCCTATTGAGGTACGGAATTCCTGACTTCAAACTGGAAAAGTGGATCATAGAAAGAAAAATCTCTTTCATGAGAGAGGCTGGAATCCAGTTTCAATGTGAGACAGAAGTCGGAAAGGATATTACAGCCGAAGAATTAGAAGCTTCCTATGATGCTGTTATCCTAGGAATCGGTGCTCCTATTCCACGTGACATGCCCATTGCTGGAAGAGAACTAGAGGGTGTCCATTTCGCTATGGACTACCTGACCAAGCAAAATCAGGTAGTCAGTGGAGAAGAAGGAACAACAGACATAGAGGCCAAGGACAAGCATGTCATTGTAATTGGGGGGGGAGATACGGGTTCGGATTGTATTGGTACTGCCAATAGACAAGGAGCTACCTCCATCACCCAGATCACCTGGGGGCTAAAACCGCCTAGCGAAAGAAAAGATTTCAACCCATGGCCGGAATGGCCTATGATTCTGGAGACTTCATCCTCTCAAGAGGAAGGCTGCGAAAGAGATTGGAATATCCTCAGCAAGTCTTTTGTCGCGGATGAAGCTGGAAAGCTCATGGGACTGAAAGTCGTAAACATCGAATGGAACCCTGGACGCAAGGGATATAAAGAAATTGAAGGCAGCGAGCGGATCTTAGCTTGTGATTTGGCTTTGATTGCCATTGGTTTCCAATCCGCAGATCCTACCGGGCTTATCTCACAGTGGGGGTTAGAAACAACCCCAAAAGGCACCATTGCTGCCAACAATTTCCAGACTTCTAAAGCGGGTATTTTTGTAGCCGGAGATGCCCTAAGAGGGGCCTCACTTGTGGTATGGGCCATTCAAGAAGGAAGAGCCGCTGCTAAAGCATGCGATACTTTTCTGATGGGAGAATCTGTTCTTCCCGTGAAAGATGACATGATGATGGGAGTGTAGTTCTCCTTGGCTATATCAGACATAAACATTCAGAAGCTTCAGACGCCAAGCCCCATAAGGGTATGGCGCAAAAAAATTGGCGGAGAGGATGCCGAATCTGAGAGACTCACATCTCTCATTTAGGGGAATTTCATTTCCTATACAGAGCCTCCCTCCAACCAACTCCCACTTTTTTACTACCTTCCATCTGATTATTCTATTTGAAACACAGATGATACGTTTATTCCTTGCCCTTTCGTTCCTTTCCCTGGTCCTATTTGCTTGTGAACCTTCTACACAGCCCAAAAACCAGGAAGAAAGACCCCATATAGAAGGCCCTTTTCCCAAAGCATATCCTCTTCAGGGCCTGTCTGCTACCCTTGTGCGAGATTCTCTAGCCGTTTCAGGTGGCTATGGTTCAGACATTTACCCACACCCCTCTATGCCATTCGCCTATTATCTGCTTACAGATCGAGGGCCGAATTACGACTATGAAACCCCTGACGGTTCAGAGGCCAAAGGTTTTGCCATACCCGATTACGCACCACGAATTGGCTTGTTCCAGTTACAAGATGACAGCCTGAAGCTGATTCGTACCATTCTCCTAAAAAATAAAGAAGGAAAAGCCATAACAGGCCTTCCTAACCTACCAGGAAAAGGAGGAACCAATGAAGCTGCCTATGGTCTTGACGGCAGTATTATCCCAAACGATCCAGAAGGAATTGATCCAGAGGGCTTGGTAGCCTTGGAAGATGGCTCCTTTTGGGTAAGTGATGAATATGGCCCTTACATCATGCATTTTGATTCCAATGGTGTCTTACTAGAAAAAATTAGCCCCTTTGATAGCTCCTCTTCGGGAAAAATCCTACCGGCTGTCTTTTCAAAAAGACGCCCTAACCGAGGTATGGAAGGCCTGACCATTTGCCCAGACCAAACAACACTGGTTGGAATTATGCAATCGGCCATGTACAATCCCGACAATTCGGTCAAGAAAAATTCTGCGGTATCTCGTATCCTGACCCTTAACCTAACAACAGGAGCGACTCAACAATTTGTCTACCTACAACAGGCGCCTTCCATTGCCAACAGTGCTATTTGTGCCATTGATACCCATCGTTTTTTAATCATTGAAAGAGATGGCCTTTATCCACCACCAACTGGAAGGGGAACAGAAAAGCACCGTGCTCAGTATTCCCAATTAAAAAGCATTGTAGAAGTCACCCTAGAAGGCGCTACAGACATTTCTGACCCTGAAAACAAGCCCAACGGACTGATGATTGACAGCCTAACCATTGAGCAACTCAAGGATGCTGAAGGACTTGAAAAAGCGGGAATTGTTCCTGTCAAAAAGAGGGTTATTTTTAGCTTGCTTGACGAACAGCTTCATTACCCTCACGACAAGGTGGAAGGATTGTTTTATCTAGCGCAGGATACCGTTTTGGGGATTGTAAATGACAATGATTTCAGCATTGATAGCGATGGGAAGCGTCTTTTCGCCAAAAGAACCCTGAGTGGAGAAGTAGATCAGACTGTTTTGTACTACTTTAAACTTCCGAATCCTCCGAAACCTGCCCAATAGTGATCAGATACCCATTGCAATCCAGTATCCCGAATTCCCTCATTCCATAATCGAAGGAATCAATCGGATAGGACACTTCGACCTTATCCTTAAGCCGTTCCCACAGTTGGTCTACCTCATTCGTATAGAGGTAAATACTACCCGTGAGAACCGTTTGAGGATATTTTTCTACTGAGAACCTAGCACTCAACATCAGGTCTACCTTTCCGCTGCTAAGCATCGCCCAATTGTCTCCCATTTTATTGGTACAAGAAAAACCAAGCTTCTCCTCATAAAAGGCAATACTTTCCTTCAAGTCGCTGACCTCCAGCATGGGGATTAAATGGGAAAATGACATATAGAAGAGATTATTATCCGAATAGTCGAAGTTTTTGGTAATATTAAAAGGAGGCTTATTCCATAAGGTAGGAATTAGAGCCTTTTGATACCAGATGAAACCATGACCAAAGAAACTGACTATCTGATTATTGGAGCCGGTGCCATGGGGATTGCGTTTGCAGATGAGATTTTTACGAGAAAGCCTAAGCTGAGATTAACTCTTGTCGATCGACGCCCTCAAGCAGGCGGACATTGGAACGATGCTTACCCCTACGTCAAACTCCATCAACCCGCAGCTTTTTATGGGGTCAATTCCATGGAACTGGGCAGTGGATCAGGAGACCTTTCATCCAAAGATGAAATTCTTGCCTACTATAGCAAGGTCATGGATAAATTTGCTGCAAGTGGAAGGGTTGAATTCCTTTCAGAACACGACTATTTGGGGAATGGCCAAGTCATCAATCTCTACCAACCAGATGAAGTCATAAACTACAAGATCAACAAGCGCCTCGTTGATGCCACCTACATGAAGGTGGAAGTCCCCGCTACTTCCCAACCCAAATATGAGGTTCATGAAGGGGTGTCTTTGCTCCCATTAAATGATCTCGTAAAGGAATATGACCAATGGGAAAAGTTCTATGTCATTGGCAATGGCAAGACGGGTATGGATGCTATTCTGTTTTTATTGGAGAAGGGGGTTAAACCTGAATCGATTCATTGGATATGCCCCAATCAAGCATGGTTATTCAATCGAGATTTTGTACGGGTTGGCGATGTTGGAAAGGAAATTCTCAAGCATGTTGTACTCCTTAGTAAAGCATCTAAAGTCGACGATATCTTTTTACCCTTAGAAAAAGAAGGGGGTATAACAAGAATCAATCCTTCTTCTCTTCCCAGCAAATGGAGATGCGCCACCGTCAACCCACATGAAATTGAGCAGCTCAGACGAATCAAACAAGTCATCCAAAAAGGCCGAATCAACCAAATAAGCCCAAACACTATTCACCTTCAAGAAGGAACAGTCACCTTTTCTGGGAGGGCACTTTTTGTAGATTGCTCGGCGAATGGCCTATCCAAAAGGGAGAAAACACCCATATTTACCAAGGATACAATCACCCTCCAATCCATTCTGTTTTGTCAACAAGTTTTCAGCGCTGCCACCATTGCTCGGCTTGCTTTATCTAACCTAAGCGACAAGACCCGAAACAAATTGACAGCTGTTCCTCACCCAGAGTGGAAGGAAGATTGGCCTTCTGCGGTTTCGGTAAGTATAGAAAATCTGCTATTGCTCCATCGCTTCTTTCCTATGTGGATGTTCCGCTCTCGACTGAACTTCATGAGCCATGAACCCATGATGAATTATTTCGCTTCCTCTGTCAAGGCTATGCTTTATGTATCGTCTGTCCGGAAAGCAGTAGAACGCTTGAAACATAAAACCTAGTTTGCCTATTCCTCACCTACTAAATGAAACGAATATGACAATTACCAAACCACAAAAAAGAATGGTCCAACATGGCCTGGCAGTCCTCCTTGTGGGATTAATTGGAGGATTTTTTCTAGCCTGGTTTGTTGCAGGCTCAGTTTATTTCCCCCCTATACCTTTTACAATTGATTATCAGGTTCCAGGATCTGCATCTAGCTGGAGAGCTGTCCATACGGGCAACATCATGAATGCTATTCTGGCCTTGGTCCTAGCCATGGTATTTAACTGGTGCGATTTGACAGAGAGGATCGCCAACCGAATTTCTTGGCTTGTGGTGTCTGTCATCTGGGGAAATGCGATTTTCTACATTGGTGCTGTCTTTGCCCCTAATCATGGTCTTTCGCTAGGCGATAATGCCGCTGGAGAAGGGAATCTAGCTGGAATCATTGCCTTTGTACCCGCAATTGTCGCAGCATATTTTCTGATTGGGGTGGTAATTTTCCTGATGACTAAGCTGAAAAAGGCAGAGGAATGACTGCAAAAAAAGAGAAGAAATCGCCCCTTTTGCAACGATTTCTTCTTTTTCAATTTAAGTAGTACACAAGGGACTAATTCCCTTTTCGATATTCTAATGGGCTCATTCCCGTCTTGTTTTTGAAAAGTCGGGAGAAACTTTGCGGATACTCAAAGCCCAGCGAATAGGCGATTTCTCCGATAGATTGGTTGGAGTTCAGTAGAATGTACTTGGCATTTTCTACAATTCGCCTGTCTATATGCTCTTTGATACTTCTCCCTGTTTCCTTTTTCAACAAGTCTGTCAAATAATTTGTCGATAGCTGTAGCTTTTCCCCAAAGTAATTCACGGAGGGAAGGCCTAATTCATTGATTTTATTTGACTGAAAGTAGTCTTTCAATAGGCTTTCGAATTGTGTAACGACATTTTTGTTCAAGTTACTTCTGGTATAGAACTGTCTGTCAAAAAAGCGATCACAATAGTTTAATAGCAGTTCTAGGTTTGAAATAATCAACCTCTGACTGTGTCTATCAAGGTTTTGCGAGTATTCTTCCCTAATCTTTTGAACTAGGTCTGAAATAAATCTCTCTTCCTTTTCAGACAAATGAAGGGCTTCGTTTACATCATAGGAGAAATAAGAGTAGGAATCCATTTTTTTAAGCAAATTGGATTTCTGCAAGAGATCAGGGTGAAAGAGCAAGGTCCATCCCGTATTGTCTTTGTAATTTTCTTGACCCGCCGTAGAAAATACTTGACCCGGACTAGAGAAAATCAAGGTCCCTTCCTGGAAGTCATAAGAGCTTCTCCCATAGCCTAGCGATCCATTTATCTTATCCTTGTACATGATGGCATACATCTCTGCATAGAACTTGATGTCACGTAGATTCTCATCCAATTCTGGCTTCTCTTGATTTCCCTCCTCATTGATCAGACTGATCAGGGGATGTTCTGGAGAGGGCAAACCCAAGAGTTCATGAAATTGGGAAATGCTCTTTATCTGAAAAATCTCGTTCATCCTAATTTATGCTTCTAGTCCAACCAGTTGACGACTTACCTTCACCAACTCTTTGGCAGCCTCCATATCATGGGCATGGGGATTAGGTGATTTCAAAGGCCAGCCTCCTGGTCTATACTCCTTATCCCTATACAGGACGCTATGCTGACTGAAATACTGCCCAGAATATTGAGGCGCTTCATCTGATAACAGACAGTGTAAAGAAGTTTGAGCAGATTCCCAATTGCTATTCGAAATAGATCTCGTCAAGGGTTGCATAACCGTCATCAAAGCAGAAGTAAACCAGTTTCCTCCTCTACCAAAATTAGAGCGAGCCCAGCCGGGGTGAATCGAATAGGTAGACACCCCTGTTCCCTTTAATCTATCTGCTAATTCCATCGCATATTGAACTACCGCTACCTTTGCCTCACCATAAGCATCGAAGTTGTTGTACTTCCTATTCTCATAGTTCAAATCATCTAAATGGACCTTATGTCTGTTATTCGGACTTCCTGCATGAACCACAGAGGAAAGAATCAGCATCCTTGATGGCGCACTTTTCTTTAGGATATCAAGCAGCAGCTCAGTCAGCAAGAAATGCCCAAAATAACTGGCAGCCATGGTAATCTCGAAGCCGTCTTTGGAGAATCGAGGGCTACTTTCCATGTTGACCATTCCGGCATTACAAGCAAGTCCATCCAATTTGTCATACTTAGAGAGAAAGGTCCCAACAAAGTTCCTTACAGACTCTAAGTCCGCCAGATCACATCTGATAACCTCATGGCTTCCCTTAAGGTCGGCAAAGGTTTGGGCGACCTCCTCGCCAGCTTCTACCCTTCTACAGGCCATCACTACGTGTGCCCCTTGCTTGATGAGTTGACGGGTGGTTTCCAATCCAACTCCAGAGTTGGCGCCTGTTACAATATATACGCTGCCACTGATATCCTTCGAAAGAGAATCAGTATCACACCAGATTACATTTTTGTTACTCATGTCATTTAGTATTAAGGTCTATAACAAAAGTAGCTTACTCGCAATCTGGAGATTTAACCGAATCGGGTTAAGTTGTAACAATTCCTTAGAATAGGGCTCATTCGTTGTTCTTAGTTGTGTTGAATTACACGAACCACTAACAAAAAAACCGATCATACGATCGGGTCTTGTGGAGAATATCGGATTCGAACCGATGACCTTCCCTTCTGGGACGCATACCAACTCAGCTAATCCCCTAAACAAAAATACCCGATCATAAGATCGGGCCTTGTGGAGAATATCGGATTCGAACCGATGACCTTCCCTTATGGGACGCCTACCAACTCAGCTAATCCCCTAAACAAAAATACCCGATCATAAGATCGGGCCTTGTGGAGCATATCGGATTCGAACC
>JBCBVV010000073.1:0-23651 GCA_039817415.1 Bacteroidota bacterium | reverse complement strand
TAACAATGCGAAATCATATATTGAAGAAGTTATTAATAAACTCGCACCTTCCATTATATGATTTCGCATTGTTAAAATTAAATCATAGACCCCCGATTGACGCTTTTCCCTATTTTTCTGGGTGGAACTCCTCAAATGCAGTACCTACCAAAGGTGTATCTATTCATCATCCTGTTGGAGATTTTAAAAAAATCTCGATATCAAATTCATCCCCTGGAAACCAGAATGGTCTCGCATGGGATCATTGGGATTTTACGAACGGTGATAGAAATAAGTGTTGGTCATTTTCTAGTATGGATATTGGAGGAAGTGAAAGAGCCTCTTCTGGTGGTCCCTTGTTTAATGAATCTGGATATATCGTCGGAATAAATCATGGAGTTACTTCTTTTAATAGATTGGATCTTTGTGATCAAACATCAATCGGTGATTACAGATTTCAAAAGTTCTATAAAATTTGGGGTGATATTAATCAATATATTGGTGGAGGTTTTTTTCTATTGAACGGATATGATACGTATGACCCTTCTTATGTTATTAACTATGATAGTTATGAACCTAATAATAATATTCCTCAAAATATTCTTGAATTACCTGGAGTTTTCTCAACAGTTAAAAAAATAAACGAAAATAATCTTTTTCATGCAGAGATAAGGCAAAATGACATTGACTATTATTTAATCTCATTACAAAAATCTGGTTCATTCACAGTAACCATGAGCCCTCCCCAAGGTAAAAATTACAGGCTCAACATTCTTGACGATCAGGGAAATCTAGTACCTAATCAGCCTGCAAGTAGTCCCGCTGGTCAGGCAGAAATTGGAACATACATAAAAAATTCAGCAAACAATACTAGGCTTATTATTAAAGTAGAAGGTGTTAATGGAGATTACAGTAATGAAGACTATGAACTCGCATTTACCTTTACCGAAAATTGCCTTCCAAATGACCCTAATGACCTAGGGCAGAACTCTAACTCCGCAACTCCATTCTTTTCTCAAACTCTTACTACTACCCTCAAATCAAAATCTTACAACGGATTCATAAATTCTACAACCGACGAGGATTACACCTCCTTCACCATCCAAGGCGGAGGTATCCTAAACATAGGCCTTCAAAACCTACCAGCCAATTTTGACATGCAGTTGTTAGACAATGCTGGCATACCCTTAGCATCTTCCCAAACCCCTGGTCTGAATGGAGAGGAAATCGTGTATCCTTTTCAAGCTGGAACAAATACAACAGTCTACCTGAGGGTTTATGGGTCCAACAGCGCGTTTGACAACTGTCAAGCTTACAATTTGGACGTATCATGGACACCAGGTACAGGCTGTTTGGATCTTATGGAGCCCAACGACACCCGTCCATCTGCATCCACAAATATTCCTTCCCTTAACCTGAATCCCATCACGAATTTCCAACTGGATGCTCCTTTATTCCAGAATGATCAGGACCTTTACAGGTTGGATGTTGATGCCCAAGGTACATTAACCGCAGACCTAAGTAACCTTCCTGTTGACTACGAAATTCAATTGCTCGATAACAATGGGAATATAATTGCCAGCAATCCGCAGACAGGTACTACTCCTGAGCAAGTTAGTTTTGCTTACACTTCTCAACAAGTTACCACTACTTTTTACCTGAAAGTTGTCGGAGTGAATGGAGCCTATGACGAATGCAACAAGTATCGAATTACTTTCAATTGGAATCCAACCAACTCCTGTCTGGACAATTTTGAGCCCAATGAGGACATTGCAAATGCTGCTGTAAACATCGCAGATTTAGGTCTTGTTGCAGGCAATCAAATCATTCAGTCCAAAATCAGGTCTATTACCGATACAGATTATTTCGAAGTGAACCTTCTTGAAGAGGGGACTCTCACTCTTGATTTAACCAATCTTCCAGTCAATTATGACCTAAAAGTTTGGGAGGCAGGAAATATCAATCCCACCTTTAGCAGCACAAATACTGGTACTACATCTGAGCAAATTGTAATTACCCATACTGGCAGTAGCAACATCACTTATTATATCCAGGTAGAAAGTGCCATGGGGGCCTTTGATCCCTGTAACTCTTATCAGTTGGGGCTTTCCTGGGTTCCCTTAAATGCCTGTATTCCTCCTGCTAATCCCCCCGATTTAACCGCTCCAGGTTCTCAAAATCCTCCTGGTCTCATGGTTTCCACAACCACACCTGTTTTTGAATGGATTTCTGTCCCTGGGGCAACATCTTATGAGCTAAGGATCTTTGAAGAACCATATTCTTCCAACAACTTGATTTACAGCCAGTGCGTCGGTCCTTCTCCATTTACCCTTCCAGTTGGAATCCTGGAAGGAGGGAAAAAATATGCCTGGAATCTCCAACCGAAGGTAGACTGTGGCACTTGTGTTGGACCAACTTCTCTGTTCTGCTATTTTAGGGTAGATGGGGCCTTGGCACCCTCCTGTACTGGAATAACTACATTGACAGCTCCTTCAGGCAACTTTTCAGATGGAAGTGGGCCAGATAACTATGATAATTTTGCCCGATGCTCTTGGCTGATCGATGTTCCAGGAGCAACTTCTATCAGCCTTGAATTATCAGAGTTTGATGTTGAGTATAATTACGATTATCTGTTAGCATTTGATGGTAGCTCTATCAATGATCCTGTTCTTGGGATATATACAGGAGATAGTTTGCCACCTAGACTCAGATCCACAAGTGGAGAGATGTTGGTGGTATTTTTTACAGATGCTTATACAACAAGGCCCGGATGGTCTGCCACCTACACAGCTAGATTTGCGGAGATAGAAAACTATGAATATTGGTTTGATGAAGACTACACCAATAAAGTAACAAGCTCAGTTGGCTTGAATGGGGACTTCTTGGATACTTCTTTTCCTACAACTGGCCTTACTGAAGGTTTACACACCCTGCATATCAGATTTCAAGATGATCTGAAGCAATGGTCTTCTGTCATCAGCCAGTATTTTCAGAAGCTGCCTGAGTTTTCAAATGGTGTCCCCAAAATTGTGTCATATGAATACTGGTTTGATGAGGATTATGCTGGAAAGGTCCAAGTGCCACTTACTCCTTCCAAAGAAATACTTACGCTGGATTCTTTGGACGTAACTTCATTGACCAGAGGATTGCATACTTTTCACATCAGGTACAAGGACGAATTAGGGAGATGGTCTTCCGTTTTGAGTCAGTATATTCATAAATTGCCCGACCTAAATGGAGGCAAGCCGGAATTGGTATCATTTGAATACTGGTTTGATGACGATTATTCAAATAAGGCCTCAGTTTCTCTTACCCCTTCACAGGACATCCTTACCTTGGATTCGTTGGATTTGACTACACTTACAAGAGGTTTACATACATTTCATATAAGATATAAGGATAATTTGGGTCAATGGACCTCAGTTTTAAGCCAGTACATTCACAAGCTAGGAAATCCACCACCAACCCTACCCAATCTGATTGTTGGGTATAGGTATTTCTTTGACCAGGCAGATTCTGCCATGGTTAGGGTTAAATTACCCACAGCCGTGAACCCATTGAATTTGGTAACAGACATAGATGCTACCGGAATTACCCCAGGTTCCCACACCATCCATTTTCAATTTGAAGACACAGCACATTACTGGAGCTCAGTTTTGACGGATACTTTCCTCAGAGTTGCCGCTCCTAGAGCAATTTTCTCGGTTAGCGATTCAGCAATCTGCCAGGGTGAAAGCATATCATTTACCAACAATTCAACAGAATCGGATCAGTATCTCTGGGACTTTGGCGATGGAACAACTAGCACGGACCCAAACCCGAATCATATCTACCAAACTGGAGGCTTGTATTCTGTAAGCCTGGTTTCTACAAACGGTACATTTAGTGTTTCCGATACATTAATCAAAAATCAACTGATCCAGGTTTCTGATCCTCAAGTATCTATTACAGGTTCAAATCGGTTGTGCGTGGGAGATAGCATCACTTTGATAGCTTCTGGTACACAAAGTTATTCTTGGAGTCCATCTGCTTCACTTCTTCAGGATACTGGGACGACTGTAGTTGCTATTCCTCCGCAGACACTTAATTATCAAGTGATCGGAACCGATGCTCAAGGCTGTTCAGATACATCCACCTACCAAGTTTTGGTTGATACCCTACCCATGACTCCTGTCCTTAGTTTAACCGGGGTTCAGGAAGTATGCCAGGGAGATAGCCTTCAACTGAATGGTCCAGTAGGTTTTTCAACCTATGAATGGAGTCGTGGTGACACCACCCAAGACATTTATGTAGGACAACCTGGCTTTTTTGCCCTTAGGGTAACAGATGCCAATGGATGCCAGAGTTCTTTTTCAGATTCAACAGAGCTATTGGTCAATTCCTTACCTACTAAGCCTGTCATTGACTCTCTAACGACTTTGACGGTTTGCCAGGGAGACACAATTAAGCTATTTGCTCCGATGGGCTTTGATAGATATTCATGGTCTTCAGGAGATTCAACAAGACAAATTACTTTACTGGTCAGTCAATCTGTTACTGTCTCAGTGGAAGACAGCAATGGTTGCAGCAGCCAACTTTCAGATCCAATTAATGTGGTAGTTAATCCCCTTCCTCTAGCTCCACAAATATCACAAAGCGGGCCATTATCTTTCTGCGAAGGAGGCAACATCAACTTGACTCCAACAGGTCCATTTGCTCAATATCTCTGGTCAAATGGGGCTAATGGCCCAAACATTACTGTAGACAGTACAGCTAACATTTGGCTACAAGTTGTTGATACAAATGGTTGTATTAGTCCTAATTCCGATACCTTAATCATAACTGCTAACGCCCTTCCACCAGTTCCATCGATTTCTGCAAATGGGCCCTTAACTTTTTGTCCAGGAGCTGGGGTGAGTATTTCTGGGCCCTCAGGATATACTTATCTCTGGTCAACAGGAGACACTACTCAGCAAATTAGCATTAACGATTCTGTACGAATTAGCTTAACCATTACTGATCAAAATGGTTGTGAAAGGCTTTCCGTGGATACACTTGAAACCATGGTACTTGCCAAACCGCCATTACCCCTGATTACCTTGAATGGAAGTTCCGAATTCTGTGAAGGAGATAGCGTAGAACTCGTTTCGACTTCTTCACAAGGATACCTTTGGTCAACTGGAGATAGTGCCCAAAGCATTACAGTTTCAGATTCAGGAATATTTACCTTGGTTTCGACCAATCTTGATGGATGTAGAAGTGATACTGCATTTTCCCCTCCAATAACGGTCTACCCCAATCCTTTAAAGCCCATTATCAGCCTGATTGGATCACCTCAGTTTTGTGAGGGAGATTCGCTAATTCTTACGGGGCCTTCAAGCTTTAGTACCTATTATTGGAACACAGGGGATAGTGTTTCATCCATTACAGTGCTTGATTCGGGTGCTTTTGTCCTTCAGGTTCAGGATAGCAACCAATGCTTGAGTCCTCTATCAGATTCTGTTCTTGCTATCGCCTACCCCAAACCTGAAATACCAAGTATTGTTGCAAATGGTCCACTTGAGTTTTGCGAAGGAGATGAAGTCAATCTAAGTACAATACCAAATGATTATGCAGCTTTTAGGTGGTCAAATCAGGATACATTTTCAATCATAAATGTTACCCAAAGTGGGGCTTATTCTGTTATTGTCTTGAATGATTTTGGCTGTTCCAGCAATTCAATAGATAGCATTATTGTGGATGTCATTTCAAAACCAGATACCCCCATCATTGAGTTGATTGGAATAGATACCCTCAGGAGTTCTGTTACAGGTACAAGTTATCATTGGTATAAAGATGGATCATTGCTGAATGACTCAACTCAGGTGATTGTTGCCCAAGGTGGTGGAGATTATGTTGTGGTAGTATTTAATGATTCATGTGAATCTGCACCTTCAGACACCTTGGAATTAATCATTAGTTCTTTCATACCCGCGGAGAAACCTAAGATCGAAATATTCCCAAACCCTACTAGCAAAACTGTATATTTACAAGGAAGCCACCTGGATTTTTGGAGTGTTGATGTCGCAGTCTATGGTGCCAACGGACAGTTGGTTTATGAAGAGAAAGTCCTGTTGAAAGAGGAAAAATTACGAGCCTCCATTGATGTTTCTAATTGGGCTAGATCGGTGTACCAACTCGTGATCAAAGCCCCATCAGGTGAAATAATTACTTCTAAAAAATTGGTCGTATCCAATTAACTGACTGGGCCAGATTTGATGAGAGACAATCTGGCCCAGTTAATACTTTAAAAAATCTTTCCAGAGGGGATGGTATTTTAGTGTAAGTCCTCAAAAATAAGGTCCCAAGGAGGACAATAAAATCTCTTATTGGTTTTGAAAATAACCGCTTTTTATGAACCTCCCTGGCAGGCTTAAGTAAATATGGATATCAACTAGGAATCTAGCCGCAGCAAAATGGTGAGAAATTATTATTAGGAATGAATTTCAGGTTCGAGTTGGCGAAATGGGTGAAACCTTCGCCTTGCTCACATGAGGGTTTAAAAAACCTTACTCAGGTCCACTAAGAGTCCAGGAAACAATTCGGTTGAAAGCTGATCCTGGTTGGTTAAGGGCTGAAGCCCAATAAACTTTCCCTCTGAATTTCTGACGTATCGAATCAAGCTGGGATTTTCAGGGCTGATGAGCCAGTATTCTTTAACACCAGCCTCCTCATAAAGTGAGTATTTCTCTCTCATTTCCTTGAGGCTATTCCCTGGAGAGAGGACTTCCACTACCAAGTCCGGAGCACCATGACAACCCTGGGCATCAAGTTTGGATTCATCACACACCACGCAAATATCTGGTTGAACAACTGTGTCGTGCTTTCCATCTGGACTTGGAAGTCTCACATCAAATGGCGCTACAAAGGGCTGACAGGAGGTGCCCATCAGATGCGTAGTAACTAAGGCACTCAGCCTTGTAACAATTCGTTGATGCTGGAGATTAGGGGCCGGAGACATCAGGGCAATCTTTCCCCTCAACAATTCAAGTCGTTCTTTGAATTGCCATGTCATGTAATCAGCATAGGTATATATGCCGTCCATGTCTAATTGGGAAATATGCTTAATGGCCATCAATCCGCTTTTCATAAAAATAGGGAATTATTGGTTAAATGTATTTCACTCATAGGTTTATACACTCTTATCAGCCTAATTTTCTAAGATTCTCGACCTTGGATGTTGATTTTTGGGACCCAGAAAGTCGCTCCCTCAATTCCCTCATATCATGCCCTACTTTAGATTGGACAATTTTTGCGTAGTGTTGAGTGGTTTTGAGATCCTTATGCCCAAGCATGGAGGAGACTGATTCGATAGGCACACCATTGCTTAGGGTAATGGTAGTTGCAAATGTATGCCTGGCGATATGGAAAGTTAGTTTTTTCTTAATCCCACATATTGTTGCGATCTCCTTGAGATAAGCATTGGTTTTTTGGTTGGACTTTACTGGTAGTAGTTTTCCTAAAATCTCCTTTTCTGGTATATCCTGATATTTCTCTAAAATTTCTAAAGCTTTAGGCAAAAGGGGAATCATGGACTTTGAGGAGGTTTTGACTCGATTGATATTTATCCAGTAATCACCGTGAACATCTCTAAAAATATGCTCTTCATTTAGATTGGCGACATCTACATAGGCTAGACCTGTATAACAAGAAAATATAAATACATCCCTGATCATATCCAGCCTTTTGATAGCAAATGGGTGGCTTTCAATAGCAAGGAGTTCCTCACTATCCAGAAATTCACGATCCTCTATGATCTGTTTACCTGAATAGTTTACAAATGGATCCTTTTCTAACCAGTCATTTTTGACAGCGAGTTTGACAGCCTTCATGACCATATAAGCGTACTTCACTGTGGCATTATTTCCAAGGTCTTTCTCTGTCCTTAGGTAATGATCGAAGTCTGCGATGAATCTTAGTTTTAGTTCAGATAAGGATATATCCTCCCGATTGTAGTAAAAGAATAGATAATTCTTTAGGTGCTTAAGCCCAGTTTTATATCTCACAATAGTTCTTGGAGCATATGTTTTCCCAACTAAGGCCTCCATTCGTTTGACTTGATATTCATACGATCTGATCAAGGTATATTTTTGGGTAGGTGATTCACCATGGAAGGCCATTTTCACATTCTGAGCTGATATGAATTCACCTTTATCAATTAGCTTTCTATGCTCTTGGTATATTTTAGACCTCACACTTTCTAGGTAGGCAATCAACTCTCTTTCTTTTCCTTTTCTTTTTTGAGGAGCACCTTTCTGAGTATTCCAATGTTCTGGGAGGAGGTTTCTTTTTAGGGAGAACTCTGCTCTTTTTCCGTTAATGGTTATCCTGGCATACAAAGGCACAGTTCCATCTTTTCTAACTTTTTCTCTTTTGATATAGAAGTTGAGGGTAAATGTACTCATAAATAGGTGTCGATTGTGCGATTAACTGATGTAAATATACGAATTAACAAAAGCACAATCAACTGAAATTCAATCAATTACAACAAATCGACACCTATTTTAAAAAAAGGTAATAGGTGTCCGAATAGGTGTCGGTAATGGGGGTAAAAAATGAAATAAATGGAAGAGGACAAAAGGAAAATCGCCTTATACGGCTCGTATAAGGCGATTTCGGAAATAATGTATCAAAAAAGTACCCACAGTAGGATTCGAACCTACGACCCTCGGCTCCGGAAACCGATGCTCTAATCCCCTGAGCTATGCGGGCTTATATACGAAAGTACACATTCCCTTCCGCATTGACAATTTCAGTTAAAAATTGCCCTTTCTTCTACGAAAGAGCCCTCAATTGGTTAAAACATACCCTAATAAGAAAGGCCACCATGCAAAATGATGACCTTTCTGTTCGTACTTCAAGTGAATGTTTTCTATTGAATCATCAGCTTTCTTATCCAACTCTCATCGTCCTTATGGATGTTGAGGAAGTAGGAACCTCTAGCCACTTTTGAGAGGTCTAGTTGAAGGGCAGCACCGCCGACGACGTGCTCTTTTCCTTTCCAGATTTGCTGACCTTGCAGGTTAATGAGTTCGAATTGGTATTCTCCAGTCGCTTCGGCAATGTCAATGGATACCAGCCCCGAGGAAGGGTTGGGATATACCACCAGACCATCTGCCTCAACGACATCTCCTACACTTACACTCAGGTCTCTTGAGCCAGTAGCGTACCAAGTTCCAAATCTCACAAAATTGATTAATGGTGTTTTGGCTGCTTGAGCATTGATTTTGTCTGTTTGCAGGTCTACCACACTCAAGACAAAATTGTTGTTGAATTCGTCATTCAGGAGCACTTTGGTATCCTTATTTGAGAAACTTGGATATCCCAAAACAGGGTTATTGGAAACGAGGGTTCCTACTTCGCCTCTTTCGATATTGGCGCCCAGCACATCAACTTGTTGGGTAACCTGATTGAAATAATCAAAGGCAATGATATAGGGTGAATTCTTAGAAAACTCTGCATTCCCCAAACTAAACCCTTCTGGAAGATTGGTAAATAACTTTACAATGAAGCCATCCCCAGCTGAGTTAGAGGCATTGTCCCAGGCACGTAGAAGTCCTACATCCCAATACTCTAGATCTGCCCCCTGAGAATTTGGAATACGATTCAGCGCATCATACAAGATGTACTCACCAGAAACATCCCATGAAATCGCATCAGCATACAACACCCCTCCCGAATTGACTCCTCCTGTGGCGGTTGTGGGGTTATACAATTTGAAGATCGTGCCTGATATAGGATTTGTAGTTAGGTTAAACACATAAATCGAGGTATCGATGGAAGTGGTAATTGCAGCCAATCTTGAGCCATCTTTTGATACAGCCACATTGTCCCATTCAGGGTTGGAACTAAGCTGAGTTTCCGATGGATTATTTGCATCGAGGGTCAGGCGATAAATATGCTTGTCCTCTCCGACGAAGTATCCAAATTGCCCATTGTCTGTAACCGAAATACGCGTTTGTGGAGATCTAGTAGAAACGGCAGCAAAGGATTGGGCAGAAGTATCAGAAATGTACCACGTATTGATATCCGAAGGGTTTACGTCATTGGAAATGATAAATTCAGCTCCTGGATTGGTGTTCAGGTCATCTTCATAGTCATTTCCACCATTGCTGCTACTTCCTCCGTTGGGATCAAGGATACCTACCTGATCAAAAGCAGAGGCAGCTTGATTAGCTTCGTTTGATCCTACACCATGAAGGTCTTCAGCGGATTTGATAACCGTAAATCTACCATCTAAAAACTGACTTGATCTAGTCAGGTAGGTTGTAAGGGCACGATAGAATACTTGCTCTGCTTTTGCCCTTCCAATAGCTGTTGCATATAAGTAGTAAGCACGGTTTACAATACCAGAGTTGATATGAACCCCTCCATTATCGGCAGTCCCTGTATAAATATCATCCATATGGTCAGGTTGCCATCCGTTATCACTCAGGCTGTTACCGCCATTGTTGGGATTGGCCATATCTCTTAAGGCACCTGTAGGGAAAAACTGGGTAGAAGTAACATCTTCACCTAGTTGCCAATCATTTGGATCATCCTCAATCATCACACCGAAAATATCGGCAAATGACTCATTCAAAGCTCCAGATTGTCCTTGATACTCTAGGTTAGCTGTTTCCTGAATTACCCCATGAGACATCTCATGTCCCCCTACGTCCAAGGCACCTGCTAGTGGAGAAAAAGCCTGATCACCACTGCCGTAAAACATAGCTTGGCCATTCCAGAAGGCATTGTCAAGACCGCCTCCATTGTCATCAGCCACATTGATAAAAGATATAATATCTCCACCCTGACCATTGATACTACTTCTGTTAAAGGTAGTACGAAAGTAATCATAAGATACTCTCGCATTGTAATGGGCGGATACCGCATTCTTGGACCATGAATTGGCATTGTTTGCCGTGAGGTAAAAGTAGGACGGATTGGTAATAGGCGTATTGTTCATATCCGCAGTCAGAATAAAGCCTGACCCATCGGCGGGGAAAGCGTTTGTACTCCCCGTGAACATAGGGACACCTGCATCCAGCATGTAAAAAGTACCATCTGTGTCCTCAAATACACCCAGCGACCTTGAAACATTGTTCAAATCAAGTGCTGTTCCGACTGTTGGACCGACATGGCAAGTATGGTCGAAATGGGAAAGGATATCCCCTGTATTCGCATCAACAAAATACTCGTATCTCCCCACTACATTGGGGCGGACGGTAATATGATAGGCTAGCCTGTGTCTGGTTAATACGCTTTGATCGGTAAAAACAATCAACTCTACCTTTGGACCGGTATAGTCGAGGATTTTTTGCCAGGTAGGATTAAAATCTTGGATTTCGCCGTACTGAGAAACATCTGCTAATGCAGCCTGAATGGCTACTTCCTCTGTTAACTGAGGCTGAATGGAAGGGAGCTCAAAAGAAGGCTGATAACGACCGGTAAAGGTTATTTCGTCCTGGCCATCAACGTGCACATAGACCTCTCCTCCATACACAGGTAAGCCTTGATAGTATTGAGCCATCTTCACATGCTGCATGCCTAGATGATCTTCATGCAAATCGGAAACTTCAAAATCACTATTGGGAAGATCTATCTTTAGCATGGCCTTATGATCTGTCAAAAACTGATACGCCAGGATAATAGATTGATCTAGGGGGCTAGCTGACTTAAAGCTAATTTGGGGTACATCTGCCTTGAAGAAAATAGGAAGATCAGTCGCTGGATCCTTTACCAATTCTCTCACATCAGCATTAATAGGAGTATTTGAATGTTGAACAGATATGGGACTAAAGGGAGTAGCCTTGGCAATTTGCTGATTAGCATTAAAACGAACGATCGGTAAATGGCTCTGGCTTGGAACAACTTTTACTGGTAGTCCGGTTTTTCTTTTGTTTTGATCAAGGCCCTGGGCGAAGACAGGAACTATCATCATCCCCAAAAGCAAGCTCAAGCAGCTTAATTTGAGTAAAAAGGTTTTCATATGTCTGTCGTTAGTTTTTTTCTTAGTAATAGAAATAGATGATAAGGATTATTCAGTTGGATTCTTCATGTTGTTTAGCATCCTAAAGAGCTCGATCATAGCACTAGAGGCATCAGAACTGTCATCTACCCAGGTGTACTCGTGGACATCACCATCCTCCTTTAGTTTGATAAAGTGGTTATAATTCCCGGGTGCATTTGTCACCTGCTGTTTGAAATCCATTTTCTTCATCATCTCGAAAACAGCCTTCACACTTTTTTTGGCAACTGGAGATAACTCTTCTCTTTTTTCACTGATAGAATTGGTGTAGAAGAATTGGCCATTCTCCAATAAGGTATATACTTCGTATTTGCCGGTTACTCCTCCACCAGAACCAAAAATCACCTGCTTCTTGCTAAAGGTTTCAGGTGTGTATTGGCTCCCCTTACAGGACCAGAAAAAAATGGAAGCTAACAATGCGATGGGTAGTAATCTTTTCATCATAGTTTATTTGTGTTGTTTACATGCGATAACGAACGTCCTTTCCCCATATCCTCTAAAAGCCTTATGAAGGTAAAGGACGCCTCTTATTAGGAGCCTAGATCTACCATAAGGTAACATTAAGTCCTTTTCATATTCGAAAGGTAAAATATATTAATGGAAATAATATGGCTGAAGACCACTAAGTTGGAGGATGGCGGCCACCCGGATAATAGGGAAAGACAATTATTAATCCCCTGACTATGAAATGAGTCAAAGCCAATAAACTAACCCATTACGCACAATTCTTCTCAGGTAGATGTACCCAGGCTGTCCTCATTCGTCCATTAAAGTGAAAAAAACTACCAGTAAGAGGTAATATATTCCGGATAATGGGGGTGTAGATCTCAGCTTGGTAAATTTATTTTATGTTGGCCAAGCAGTTTTAGACTCATAAATCAAGAATAGACCATGCTCAATCCTTCTGTACAAATGAGGAATCAATTTTACCTACTCAAGGTATTTGCCCTGATTACAGAATTCTTTTTGGTCTATCAATCCTGCCGCTTTGCCTATTTCCTGAGATACAATAGCTTCGAATCTGTTGAGGGATTTTATTTTTCCTTCTTCCTTATTTTCGGACTAGGATGGATGGGAATCTCCTTGATGGCCAACAGCTATGACTCCTCTAAATTTGAGGACATGCAAACCATGCTTTGGAATTTCTTGACCACTGCCATGCTCCATGTCTTCTTGATTCTCTTTTTTATTGTATCTGCAAAGGCACAATATCTCTCTCGCTACTACCTCATTCTGACTTACTCCTCCACCCTTCTTACCGCCCTTACTTTTCGATCTCTTCTTTTCATCGGTTATAAGGTATTTGAATCGGTTACCTATATCACCCGCAAAATTGTCATGGTTGGACCTGATCCCATCATGCATGAGTTAGGAGAGTTTCTGGACGAAAACCAGACTGGGGTTGTTCATTTGCTTTCAGATATGAATCCTGAGCTTGATGAGAATGAAAAGCAACAAGCCATTGAAACAGCAGTAAAGGATCTTAAAGTATTGCAGGAAAAGAACCAGATATCTGAATTATACTTTTCCATGTCCTTAGCGGATGAGCAATTGATAGATGAACTTTCTGACTTTACGGATGACCATTTTATCTACTTCCGGATGATCAGTGACTTCAATCCCTTAAAGCGCAGAAACTTCGAACTAGACTTTATTGGCCCCTATCCTACACTTACCATTCGACAGGAACCTTTAAAATTCCTCGGAAATGTCATGATCAAACGGGCCTTCGATATCATTTTTTCTCTGCTGGTCATCGTATTGCTTTTCCCCATCCTAATCCCCATCGTTTCTATTGCTATTATGTTGGATTCTAAGGGACCTGTCTTTCTCAAACAGCTCCGAACAGGAAGAAATGCTGAAAACTTCCATATCTACAAATTTAGAACAATGTATGTAGAGAGTGAGAGCGACTCTCAGGCGAAGAAGGATGATGACCGTATCACCAGAGTTGGAAAATTCCTTCGAAAAACGAGTCTAGACGAGATTCCCCAATTTTTAAATGTCTTACTCGGCAACATGTCTGTGGTAGGACCTCGCCCTCACATGGTTAGCCATACCGATGAATATTCACGCCGTATCAACAAGTATCTTTTAAGACACTTTGTTCTTCCTGGGATAACAGGACATGCACAGGTAAATGGATTCCGCGGCGGTACAGAAGATCCTGAAATGATGGTTCAGCGTGTCAAACACGACGCTTGGTATATTGAAAATTGGAGTCTTTGGTTGGATATCAAAATCATTTTACATACCATCTGGCTGATGTTTAAAGGTCAGGAAAATGCCTATTGATCCGACTTCCCTTCCTTCTGTTCAAGTTTTGAATGTCAAGATTCATAACCTTAGCCTGCCTGAATGGCTTGAGGTTTATGAGGAGGGCGTATTGTTTACCCCGAATATCGATCACCTTATGAAATTGCAAAAGGATGAGGATTTTTTCCGCACCTACCAACAAGCAGATTTCAAGAGTTGTGATTCGAGAATCATCATGGCTGTTTCTTCTTTTTTCTTTGGGGAAGGCTTCAAAGCACAAATCGCAGGATCAGATTTTTTCCCCGCCTTTTGCGACTATCATAAAGAGAATCAAGATGTAAAGGTCTTCCTACTGGGTGGCACAGCATCAAGCGTACAAGCTGCTGCCAAAAAGCTAAATCAATCTTCGGGAAGGAAATTGGTTACTGGATTTTATTCTCCTCCCTTTGGATTCGAACACAATCCGTCCGAAACAGCCAAGATTTACGATATGATCCTAACGTCTGGGGCAACTGTATTGGCTGTCGGAGTAGGAGCACCTAAACAGGAACATTGGATCATCCAACACAAAGATAGGCTGCCCTCGGTCAAGTGTTTCATGGCTATTGGTAAGACAATAGATTTCATCGCTGGCGAAACTCAAAGAGCCCCTGCATGGATCAGTAAAATAGGCATGGAATGGTTTTACCGTATGCTTCAAGAACCTGGAAGATTGGCAAAACGCTATCTAGTAGATGATATGCCCTTTTTCTATTATGCCTTCCTTCAAAAAATTGGACGTTATACATTCCCCTTTTCCAAATAGATCGAAGGCTTGGACGCCCTTTTTTACCCAATCTGACCACAAGCGCACAAAATCGGTCATCTTTTGGCTGAAATAGGTCAATCCTACCCCATACCTCCTGCCGTATATGATAGTGTCTTAACGACAGATATTATGAAAAAGATTATTCTTGTATCGGCACTTTTGTCTCTGTCTGCTTTCTTGTTTCTGGCTTTTGTCAGTGCATCTCATCAGACAAGCCTACCTAACCAGGCCTCAAACGCCCAAAAGGTAGTTCATGTAACCAACAGTCCCGCAGAATCATTTCGTAAGGATTTCAGGTTTTCAGTCCCAGGTGTAATTGATCATCTGCCAAAGGGAAAAGACGCCTGCCGTATGCAAATCAAAACCAAAACAGGTGTACTCGAAGTACTCGATATGCCTGAACACGACTACGAGTTTGAGGTAGGACAAAAAATATTGATCAGTTATGAAACCCAAAACCTTCCCGCTCACTGTGGCGCAAGAGAAACGGTTATCCTATATGACTTCGATCTCCAATAAAAGGTAAAACTGCCCAAACAAACACCAAAAAAACGCCTTAACGATTATTTTCTCATAGACCTCATTTTGTGCTACCCGCCCTGTGCGGGTAGTTTTTTTGTGATCTCATTAATTTTCGCCTTCCCGCTAAAAGCAAATTCTTAGTCTTGTTCCCTTATTACAATTTCTCTAAATTTCCGAATAGGATTACATATGTACATAAAAGGAAATGACTACAACTACAAGACTTTTTGAATACCTCTATTATCAGCAGAGGGAGCACAACATGGAGCGTTCCATGGCCAGAAGAGATGAGAATGGTAGCTGGTTATACTTCAGCACCGATAAATTGGTTGAAATGTCAGAAAAGGCAGCCATGGGTTTGCTGGAAATGGGCCTTCAAGCAGGAGAAAAAGTGGCGATCGTGGCTTACAAAAATCGTCCAGAGTGGTGCATCATGGACGTTGCTGTACAAATGGCCGGTGGAATAAGCGTCCCCTTGTACCCAACCATTAGCCCCAAAGAATACGAATTCATCTTAAACAATGCAGAAGTAAGATTCGCCTACTGTGGTGCAGGTGATCTGTATGACAAACTTCTGTCAGCTCAACAAAGAGTTCCTTCTCTAGAGAAGATTTTCACCTTTGATCGCCAGCAGAATCGTACCCATTGGGAAAGCACATTCTCCGATGCCCACAAAGAAAAAATGGAGGAGATCAAAGCTTCCATCAAAACAGATGACTTAGCGACGATCATTTATACCTCAGGAACGACAGGAAATCCAAAGGGGGTCATGCTAACTCATGCCAACATCATTCACGTAGTTGAGGAAACAGGATTTATCCTCCCAGATATGCCTGATGCGCACGTCCTGAGCTTCCTTCCCCTTTGTCACATATTTGAAAGGGCCGTTTCCTTTGGCTTGATCAAAAAGAAAATGGTGGTTCACTTCACAGGAACAGATAACCTAGGCGGAGATGAGGGAGACCTGAAGTCGGTTCAGCCTGTTTTCTTCTCGACTGTTCCTCGCCTCTTGGAAAAGGTCTATGAAGGCATCTATAACAGAGGCTTAACCCTCTCTGGCGGTGCCAAAAAGCTGTTCTTCTGGGCACTTGATTTGACTGATAAGTATGACATGCACAAAGCACCAGGCTTTGTTGACAATATTCGATTTAGGCTGGCTGATAGACTGATTTTCTCGAAATGGAGAGAAGCACTGGGTGGCAATGTACAGTTGATCGTTACAGGGGCGGCTCCTTGCCCAGCCAAAATTGCACGAGTATTTTCGGCGGCAGGTATTCCTATTCGCGAGGGATATGGATTGACTGAAACCTCTCCAACCCTTACGGTCAACCACCTTGATCCACAAAAAGCAGCTTTTGGCACAGTAGGACCTGTGATCAATGGCGTAGAGCTAAAGATAGACCCTACAGAGGGAGAATATAGAGACGATGAAGGAGAGATTTTGGCGAAGGGTCCCAATGTGATGCAGGGTTATTACAAAAATCCTGAAGCCAATGCAGCTGTTTTCAAAGAAATTGATGGAGAACGATGGTTCAAAACAGGGGATGTAGGAAAATTCATTACCGGCCCATCAGGCAACCAATTCCTCAAAATTACAGACCGCAAAAAAGAACTCCTTAAAACCTCAGGAGGGAAATATGTAGCTCCAGCTCCTATCGAAAATAGGCTTCGAGAGAGTTTCTTTGTTGAGCAAATCATGGTGGTAGGAGAAAAGCGTAAGTTTGTTTCTGCGTTGATCGTCCCTGCACATGAGGCCTTGAAAAAGTGGTTTGAGGAGAATGACATGGCATGGACAACCGTTGACGAAGCTATTGCACATCCCAAAACCTTGGAAATGTTCCAGGGAATCATTGACCAATACAATCCTGAGTTTAGCAAAATTGAGCAGATCAAGAAATTTGCCCTACTCAAGGAGGAATGGTTGCCTACCCGAGAGGATGGAACCGCCGCAGAATTGACTCCAACGATGAAATTAAAACGTCGTGTAATCAGAGAGAAATTTAACAACGTCATTGAAGAAATTTATGACGTATAAGCGAAAAGACTTTTTGAGACATTAATATCAAGCAGACCTTAGGGTCTGCTTTTTTGTTGGTGTATTCAGTTCGTGGGTCTGATAACATTTACCCTGTTTTTCCATTTTTTATCATTTCGCCAGCACGTATTTTTCAGCAAAACAAACTGCATGAACCTACACCAAATAGTAACCTTTTGTTGGCTAATTTCTTTGGCCCTTATCCTGCCCAAGGAAATGCATGGTCAAAGGAGAACGTTTCACCATCAGTTCCCTTTCCAGCCTTCAGATCATTTTATCCAAAATGACACTACTCCCAATATAAAGAGGAAAAGATGGGTCAATGGCATCGCTTTAGGGGGATATTCCCTATCTGCGCTGTACATGGGGACAGTTTGGTACGCCCAAGAGGACTTGTCCAACTTCCACTTCTTTGACGATTCTCACGAGTGGAAGCAAATCGACAAGATGGGACATATGCTGGGAGGCTATCATTCAAGTCGATGGATGATCGGCTTATACAAGTGGTCAGGTATGCCTAAGAGAAGGGCCATTCTTCAAGGGGCCACTGCTGGCTTTCTAGCTATGAGTTCAATTGAACTATTTGATGCCTTCGGAGAAACCTGGGGGTTTTCTTGGAGTGATGTGGGAGCTAATTTTGTTGGGGCATCTTTGGCTGCCACTAACCAGTTTTTGTGGAATGAGGATAGGATTCAGTTAAAGGTCAGCTACAGAAGGTCAGCCTATACAGAGCAGGAGGAATTCTACAGGCTATTTGGAAGCAATTTTGCAGAATGGGTACTCAAAGACTACAATGGCCATACATTTTGGCTAAGTACGAGGGTTCATTCTTTTCTTCCTGAGGGAAAATTCAAGGACAAATATCCTCGATGGTTGAACCTCGCAATAGGCTATGGAGCCAACGGACTTGAAGGAGGCTATGACGATCCAAATGGAGATTGGAGAACGAGAGAGTACCGCCAATTGTATGTAAGTTTTGACATTGATCTCCGAAATATCAAGACCAAAAATCCCTGGTTACATTCTGCACTTCAGTTGGTCAGTCTTTTTAGAATTCAGCTTCCGGCTGTTCGATTTGATCGGAATGGAACCAATATGGTGTGGTTTCAGTAAGGTTTCATCAAGCTTTTAAATAAAAGAAAGCCTTCTCGTTTGTTTATGCCCTTCAAAGCGGACTTCAAGCATATAAAGTCCTTTGGACAAATGTGAAAGATTCAAACTCTGGCGGTAAGAAGGCTGATTAGAGGCAATCTTTTGCTCGAAAACTATATTTCCAATTAGGTTGTACACCACAATTTCCACCTCACCCAATTTTTCAGAATGCTCCAAATCAATGGTAAATATCCCATGTTGACTTGGATTGGGATATACCTGTAGGCGAATTAAGTCTGGCTGGACGTCGTGGCCAAAACTTATTCCGGAGAGAAGAACAATCATGCAGAGGGTATAAAATGTTCGCATGAGGTTGAGATTGATCCTTGATTGAAACATCTTCAATTTAAGGAGGATAAATTATCCAATCAACAGAATGTAAGATCATCCGTAATTTAATGATACAACTCTTGGTTCGCTTATCCTGCATTAACTTCACGTTCAAATTCTCATCTTTCCCAACTTAATTCTATTTTTGCGTATAAAGAGCTGCAGGCAATTGCTTCATCGCCTCTGATTAGCAGGGGAGGAAAGTCCGGACAGCGTAGGGCATCCTGCTTCCTAACGGGAAGGATTCCGAAGATTCGGGAGACAGCAAGTGCAACAGAGAGTAGACCGCCTTAGCTTAGGCTAAGGTAAGGCTGAAAGGGTGGGGTAAGAGCCCACCGGTATTCATGGTAACATGGGTAGCCAGGTAAACCTCAGGAGTTGAAAGACCAAATATACCGGTGCTTGAGGGCGGCCCGCTCGATACCGGAGGGTAGGTCGATGGAGGCTGCGCGCGAGTTCAGTCCCAGATAAATGATGAAGGTCCTTACGAGGATACAGAATCCGGCTTATAGGTTGTCTGCAAACAAACACGGGGGATCTCAATGATCCCCCGCTCTTTTAAAAGAACTTAATAAGTGCCTGAATTTTTTGTGTTTGGTTGTGACAGTGATCAAACCTCTTTTTAGAGAGATTCTGACAGCATACACGGAAGTGGAAAGGAAAGGGTTGGGTAGGAAGAAAAAAATTCCTGCTATTTTTTTATTCGGTATAAAAAAAGGTGTCTGCCCACCACGACAGACACCTGACACCACCAAAAGACAAATTGTCTTTTATTGTTTTACGAAGCTTTATCTATGGTTAATTATACCCGTTAGTGGGGGCTTAAGTTGTTGAAAATAGCACCTATTGAGCAATCGTGATAAGTGGTTGAACATTCGTGGGCTTCCGTATTTGAAATGAAAAATACCCCTTAGTCTATAAGCTTCAATCCAATATATCTTTCCCTTATTCGACTACGTCATAGAATGCTTCCAAGCGCATCAAAAAAAATCGAAAGTTCCTCAAAATCAGGGAATCTATTTCGATTATTCCTTTCACAGAAGCAGAAAGCTCTATGAATTCTAGCAAAAAGGTCGTTATTTACATATATGTATAATAGCTCAGCATTCTTTATCCAAAAGAATGAATATTGACAGCTAAGAAGTTATAAATCAACAAGTTTGAAATTTTACGAACTCCCGCTTGAGGATGTGGTACACGACGGAATAGATGCCCTCGGATTTGAAGACACCACCCCTATTCAGGCTCAAGCAATTCCTATCATACTGGACAATAAAGATTTGATAGCCTGCGCCCAAACCGGTACAGGTAAAACAGCAGCTTATTTGATCCCAACCATCAATAAGCTCTGTATGAATCCCAGCAACAATACAAGAGCGCTGATCATTAGCCCTACTCGAGAATTGGCTGATCAGATCGACCAAAATGTAGATGCCCTTTCCTATTTCACAGGTGTTTCCTCTGTAGCCGTTTACGGAGGAGGTAATCCAAAGGACTTCGATAGGCAGAAGTACGGCATCAAGAATGGCGCAGATATCGTTGTGGCAACCCCAGGGCGCTTATTGACCTTCATCTCTCTTGGAATTACTGATTTCAATGAGGTAGATACCCTGATACTGGACGAGGCAGATAAAATGCTGGACATGGGATTCTATGGTGATATCATCAAGATCATTCAATCCCTTCCAGAAGGTTTGCCAAGACAGACACTCATGTTCTCCGCTACCATGCCACCGAAAATCAGAAAATTGGCAGAGGAGATCATGAATGAACCAGGCATGATCAACCTTAACTTGGCTAAGCCGGCCGAAGGGGTCAAACTAGGGGCTTATATGGTCTTCGACGAGCAAAAAATTCCTTTGCTTGAGCATATCCTTAAGGAGGAAGAAATAGAAAGCATGATCATTTTCGCAGCCTCTAAAGCCAGCGTAGATCAAGTTGCCAATCGCCTCAAAAGACAGAACTACGACGTTTTTGCCATTCACTCTGATAAGGATCAAGAGGAAAGACAAGAAACCCTTCGCAAGTTCAAAAACAAGGAATTCAAAATATTGGTAGGAACAGATGTACTCGCCAGAGGCATCGACATTGATAACCTGAGTCACGTACTCAATTTTGACGTTCCGCACGATGCGGATGATTATGTTCACCGTGTGGGTCGTACTGCACGTGCGAGTAGCACAGGGGAAGCCATCACCTTCATCAACCCCAAGGATCAGCACAAATTTCACCGTATAGAGCGTTTGATCGAACAGGAGGTCCCCAAACTTGATTCTCCAGAAGAATTAGGCGAAACACCGACTTATAACCCTCGTAGAGGAGGTGGTGGAAAAGGCAGAGGCAAGGGGGGGAATCGCCACAGAAACAACCGCGGCAAAGGCGGAGGAGGCAACCGAAACAGAAATAGAAACAATAGAGGAGGGCATAACAATGGGCCACGACAAGAGGGGGGAAATCAGCAAGGAGGCAATAACAAGCGAAGAAATCGTAGGCGTCCCAACAGAGGAGGAAATTCCCAAAGCAATCAAGGGGGTAACAAACCAGAATAAACATGTTAAGGGGTCCATGAGGACTCCTTTTTTTACCCCCTCACCTACCCTATCCCACAGCTGGAAATTCCAAAAACTCCACTGGTACTGCATCCGTTAGCCAAACGCCATTCTCCGAAACAAAGAATTCATAGCCAGCTTTGTGCATAGCCAAACTCTTGACCATGAGAATGACCAGTTTGCCGTGTCGCATTCCCACTTTACTCGCTGTATCCAGGTCAGCTGACATATGGACGTGATGTCGCTTCCCTTTGATCAAGCCTGATTCTTTGATAGAATCCAAAAACTTGATGGCCGTTCCGTGAAACAACATATCTGGTGGTTCGACAGCCTCATAGCCTAATGTGATCTCCACAGAATGACCCTGTGAGGCCCTGATATGCGTTTTCTCTTCGTTGAAAGCGAATCTTTTCTTGTTGTTGGTGGCGACGACTTCTTCCAGCTCTTCTATTTTTAGGAGAAAGGAATGTTCGCTTAACTTGGCGAGTAGGGTATCTACTTCGACCCATCCGTGAGGATCTAACTGAATGCCAATCTTTTGGGGTTGATGCCGTAGAATTAGGGAAAGAAATTTAGATGTGCGTTTGAGTTGGTTGTGTTTCATGTGCAAAACTTTTGTCAATAATTTTTCATTTTTTCGTCTCAATAGTTGCGTCGTATACTCTTCTCATATACCTTTGCAACACCTTAAGAAAAAGGGATGTTTTTTTCTTATTACGGGCTCTTAGCTCAGTTGGTTCAGAGCACCTGCCTTACAAGCAGGGGGTCACTGGTTCGAGTCCAGTAGGGCCCACCCAAGGAAGCGAGATTGCGAAAGTAATCTCGCTTTTTTTTATGAGAAAGAATGCAAACCTGGAATTATCAAGAATCTCCATTTGGATTTTGCCCTAAGTAGTTTGATACTGTAAATGGTCTGGCTTTATTCACAACCTTGCCCCAAGATTTAGCACTTTCCTTGATGGCTCCGATATTGACCTTAAACCTCTCCAATCCACAGCAAAAGTGGTAGAAGTTATCATTAAAATCGTCTTCTAAAGAATACATATTTGAAATGTACCTACGGTAGGCAGGTCCTTCATTATGAACCTCAATTGTGGAATATAGGTTTAGGCATGCTAGTTCATAATAGTAGCTCTTCTGAAGGAAAAAGGCTGAATTTACTCCAATTAGTTGCTCTACAGATTTTTTGATAGTAGGCTGTTCATTCAAAGAACTTCCAATCTTATGTTGAATCCGATATAAATTTCGATAGAACTCACTCCAATCTCCAAGCTTTTTTTGTGTATAAGCCATGTAGGAATGACTAGTCATGTAAGAGCTTCGAAATACCTTCAATGCTCGAATTGCTTCGGTTAAACAAAATACAGAATCAGCAATGAGAAATTCACAAACATCTATAAGAGAACTGGGCTTATCCTGTACTCCAAAAGTATTGGCATATGCAATTTCAAAGAGTGAAGTAACAGTTTCGTTATTGGCAGATTTTTTTTTAATACATTTTTGTAACAAAAAATCATTTATGAGATCTCTTAGGTCATGACTGTTGCTAATTGAATTCTTTTTTTCTTCAAATTGTCTCGAGAATGAATTTTCAATTTTATGATAGTCTTCACCTAAATAATCTAAACCAAAAACGTTTTTGAAATAAAAGTAGTTTAATTGGGATCGATAAATCAGCTCTCTAATTCTTAAAAATTGACTAGATATTGTGGTATATGGATTTACAATGGTTTCGCTAATAAACAGTACATTCTTTCCAGGTTTAAATGGAATTAGATTCTTTTTCACCAATTTTAATTGAATTTCCATGAAAAGAAGTATCACCTCTCTTGTTTCTGAGCTATTTGAAACACTATTATAAATAGATTTAGATTGTTGAGGGTTTGTATCGCCTACAATATTGAAAACTTCTCGATATTTTAGGTTCTGGGGCCGATTAGCTCCATCGTTAATCCAGCTAATTGCTTTTAGAATCGGAACAACAATTCTCTT
>JBCBVV010000072.1:0-23829 GCA_039817415.1 Bacteroidota bacterium | reverse complement strand
TCGTATTCTTCTGGCTCGAACTTCACCTTAGAAATGATGATTCGAGATTGTATTTGAATAAAGGGTCCATTAGCCATTGCCTGAAACTGGAAAACAGCGCTCTTGTCAGGCAGAACCATATTGATAGGCTTGGGAACACTTTCTACCGCATAGCCAGAAGGAATACGGAAATTGTGCATGTTGACCCACTGAACATTTCTGGCGAAGTCTACTGGGAACTTTCTTTCTTTAAGCTTGAGTGGGTTCTCATCCATTCCTTGCCCTAACATAGGCTTAAGGTAAATGAAATCGCCTATTTGGTCTGCAAAACTGTAGGTTTCAATATCGGTTTTGATCACAAAGGGCTCTTCCTGATTTTCATGTTTAATCGAGAAGTCATCTATTGTTACGTCATCGCCTTCTTCAAAAAGCATTTCTTTAGCGAAGTCCTCTTCCTTTTCTTCTGTTTCGTCAAACATATGGCGGACACTTACTCCGTTGGCATCTTGATAGGAAGACGTCACTTCTCCTGTCAGAACAGCTTCAGGACTAATCTCCATGGTAACCTTTGTAACCTGTTTTTGAGGAAATTGAGGTTTAATATTGATCCACTGAGGATTTACTCCCATCAGCAAGAAAGCCTTTTCATTTAGACATGAGGTAGGCATCATGGCAAAGCGGCAGAACTTATCAGAGGCGTCCAGTGTAAGGTATTCTTCGCCTACTTTTACCACGCAGATGGTATGATCGAACTGGTTGAACAGCGGGAAAGCGGTAAATACCTGCCCATTCCCACGTGTTGAAAGGATGGCGGGATAGGCTTCAAATCCTAAATGTTTGAACAGACCGGTTAGGAAGAGATTGATTTGCCCGCTGTTTCCTCTTTTTTCTTCCAGAAATTGCTTGATACTAGTCGAAGCAAAGAAGCCAAACTTACCATTCCATTCGAATTCTTTCTGAACAGTACCATATATTTTCATGGCAAGTTCTTGGCTCTTCCCTGCTGTCAGCCCATCATGTGATTCGGCAAACTTTTTATACTCCCCTCTTTTTTCTAGGTAAGGGCCAAAATCTTCGTCCTTGCTTAATATCTCTGCAATTTTATTCCAAGTAGGCATGGTTGACCGAGAAGGCTGGCCTGGAAAAACCTCAGCCGTCTTGATAAAACGCAAACCTGCACGAAAGTCATCCATGGAGGTGGTAAAAGGTTCGTCTCTTAAGCTAGGGATATTTTTTAGGGTAAAGGTTTCAGCAGCAAAGTCCAGGTTCACAGAATTACCAGACGATATCATGATTCTTCTGTTGTACCCTCTAACTGAGGTTTCCATTCGCTCCACGTCTCCTCTTCGAAGTGTGGTATAAACAAAGGCATTGGGATGGCTAAATGTATACTGGCTCACCAAGACAGGGATGCTTTCCTGAAAAGCCCAGTCCATTTGTCTTGCTCCATCTATGGTTTGGATGTATTTGTACTCTATGATCGAGCCTACCTTTACCTTTGGTAAGGTAAATTTCTTGTTCTTTACCCTTTTGGTGACTTTCTCCTCGAAAATCTCACCTTTGTCAAGTTTGCTTACCTCTACCTCGCCATTGTCAAGCAAGTTATAGGTAAAGGCTTCAATCTTAGATATTTTACCTGTTGTCCGGTAAGTAAGCGAAATAGAAGCCCGATCTAAGGCAGATTCCTTGAGAATTTTAATCCGTCTGTGGATGGTAATATTTGTGTAGGAATTATTAGCAGTAAACTGCATTTCCGTTTTCCCAATGTCCATCAGAACTACTGCCTCGGCAGAAGTATCAGGCTCAAACTTATTCATATTGAGCCACTTGTGATCCATTTTTCCAACCTTGACTTTTTTGAGAGGATCGGGTTCTGGCCAAGCAGCTTCTTGTGCAACGGAAAAGGAAAAAATGAGAAGGATGCCCAATAGGGCGATGTTGTGCTTAAAAAATGTAATCATGGTCAGTTAATGCTTATGCATGAAAATACTCATATATTTTCATAACTATCAAATGTCTCATTGACAGTTAACTATAATTTTTCGCAAATATCATCTTCTATTCTTTTGGCTCTACATGAGCATTCCCAAGATAAATACATACACACTGGCGAGTAGCAAATGGACAAAAGCGAAGGGAACAGCAGCCTTCACGAATCCAATAAAGCCCAATTGAAGCTTTTGTCTCGCAATCACCGTTACGGCCACCACGGTAGAGGCAGAACCTATAGGTGTAATATTCCCACCCAGATTGGACCCATAAATAGTTGCCCACCAGACGTTTTCCTGTAAATCAGGCATAGCCTCCAGCGTCTTGGCTAGCATCGCAGCTAAAGGAATGTTGTCCGTTACAGATGAAGCAATGGCAGAGGACCAAAGCAAGGCTTGCGGTCCTGCCGTATCACCCAATTCTAACAAACCAGCTACTAGCCCTCCAATAAGATGAAGAACCTGCGCATATTCCATAACGCCAATCACAATAAAAAGGAAGGCAAAAAATAGGATAAGGTCCCAGTCCGTTTTTCCGTAAATAGATTGGGTATCTGATTTGACTTTGAGGAGCATAGACACACCAAAGGCCATCGCCACAAAGCCGATTCCGAGTTCACTGATATAAGGAATAATATCTGTCGTAGCCAATACTAAAATAAAGGCACCAAAAATGATCCAGGATAGAACAAAAAATCCCCTAGAATCGATGCCATCATTCTCGTCAAAATCCTCAATCAATCGTTCTGCTTCTTCTTTTTCCTCCTCGCTCTTTAGGCGATTGATATTGAAATTTCTTCTCGCCAAGAAAATAGTCGCCAAAGTAGCCACAATCACATAAGGAGAAGAGATATAAAAGAAGGTAACGAAACTGATTTCAGCGGCATTCCCCAAGATAATATTCGGTACAGAAGAGATAAGCGTCAATAAACCGCCGATATTGGTTAATAGGCCTTCGGTCAGCAAAAACCCTAGCAGCAGGTCCCTTTTCCCTAATTTCTCAAGGGATACCACCGTCAGTGAGCCTACGATGATCATGGCCGTTACATTGTTCAGAAAGGCGGAGAAAACTACTGTCATCCAACTGTAAGCTACCAATAAGCTAAAGGGATCTCCTTTGGTTAGTTTGGTAAGCTTAATGGCTAGCCAAGAAAATATGCCGCTCTTGGAAGTAACCTCGACAAAGAGGCTAGAACCTAGAATAATGGCGATTACCCCCCAGTCAATAAACTCTATGTAGAAAGGAACATGGCCTTCTTTTCCATTAAAAATAGACAGCACACCCGTTACCTCTCCCATGATTAGAGCGGCAATAGCTGCAATACCTGTGATCAGAGACTTGTTGGCGTGAAGTTTTTCTTCGAAGGCAAGTGCCAGCACCATAAGGATCAATAACCCAAGGTGTAAAAAAGTAATGGATGAACTTACTTCGGTAGGATGGTCAGTCAGAAGGAACATCATGTCTATGCTATTGGAGCAATGTTAGGGATAATGACTTTCACAGGCAAATTCTCCCTGTTAGGAAATCGGAAAAATTTATATTTGCAGTAAGGGAAGCCTTTAACACAGCATAAGGATGCTGTTCAAAGTGAAACAAACTCATGTGGAATACCATCTGGAATCGTGTCTTATGGGAAAATGAAGCATATACACTTCGGGTAGCCGAAGTATGTATTTTTGCAGGAACATTAATCCTGGTCATTTTACTAGAACTTCTCATCAGAAGGTGGGTAAAAAGAGGAAAGCCCTTCCAGAAAGTCATGAATGTAGCTGGCCTGGCTAATATGCAGCTGGCCATTATACGTGTTTTGCTTTACGGACTGGGAATATATTTGGCTTTCAGGTTTATCGGAGTCAATCTCCTTACCCAGGACCTGATCACCCTTCGGGAGGAGAATGGAGTCAAGAAAACCATTAAGGCAGTTGATGTCATCATGGCCCTTTTAGTGGTATTGATTGCTCGAATCATTCTTAATTATTCCAAGTACCAACTTACCCAAGGGAAAGATGAGGAAGAAGGACTGTCCAAAAAGGACCTAGGACGGAGATTGGCTATCTATCAATTGATTCGCTATGTGATTTACGTAGTAGCTATCATATTGATCCTGGCTAACCTTCAGATCAACCTCAGCTTTTTTATTGCCTCCTCTGCCGCCCTATTTGTAGGAGTGGGACTGGCCTTACAATCTACCTTCTCAGATGTGGCCAGTGGCATTATTATCCTTATAGAACGCACCATTGAGGTAGGAGATATGGTGTTTATAGATTCTTTAGGATTGGAAGGGAAGGTCGTAGAGACTCGTCTACGAACGACCATCATCGAGACCCTTGACGGTGTGGCTGTCATTGTCCCTAATGCGAAGTTTACCAATACCAATGTGGTGAACTGGTCCTTTTCCAATGAGGATACCAGATTCAGGTTAGATGTGGGCGTTGCCTATGGTTCTGATGTAAACTTGGTAAGGAAGGTATTGAAGGAAAGTGCGCTTGCACATAATCGTGTGCTGAAAAGTCCTCCTCCACGTATCCGATTCAAAGATTTTGGTAATTCTTCCCTTGATTTTGAGATTCTATTTTGGACAAGAAATCCCATGTACTACGAGGATATCATGAGTGATCTCAGATTTAAGATCGAGTCAGAATTTCGCAAGTATCAAATTGAAATTCCTTTTCCTCAACGAGACCTTCATTTAAGGAGTGGTTTTTTCAAGCAAGAAGAAAACAAAGGAAATGATCAGAAAGATGAGTAAGATTTGGGGTAGGTATAAAAAAATTAGGGGACTCAAACACTTTCGTGCGAGTCAACCCTAACCCTTGCTCATTCTTTACTTTAACCTGTTGATTCAAAAGTGGGGAATTTTTATGGATATCAAGGGGGCTCATGCATGAATGGTTAGTTTCATGGTGGGAATGGTATATTTTTCGACTTGAAAGATTATATCCTTACATGACCCGAAATCCATACCCCTTTTCTTTATCAAAATTCATCAACTAAACTCTGAATAAAAATTATGCAAACTAAAGCATCTGACAAGGAAATCCAATCAGCCAACATGCTAAAAGCGCGAATGAGCGCAAATAACAAGGCACTTAAAGATTTTGATGAATGGTGTTTTCAGCAAATCCCAGAGATTTCCTTACATGGGAAAGTTTTAGACCTCGGATGCGGAAATGGCAAACAATTACACTTATTCAGCAGAATTTTTTCCGACAAATCAACATTCTTTGGACTTGATTTATCAAATGACAGTCTTCAAGATTTAAGATCCAGCTATCAATCTCCTCCTGAATTACAGCTTGTTGAGGGAAGTTTTGACATGTTAGACTCCTTAAAGGAATTGGAAGGATTCTCCTTTGATCTGATTTATGCGGCTTATGCCTTGTATTACACAAAAGACCTAAAAAAACTGATCAAAGACGTGTATGATTTACTGAAACCTGGCGGAATTTTCTGGGTCATCGGTCCAGATAGCGGAACTAACCAGGAGTTTCTCAATATCATAAGACCCCTTCATGAGGTTGAGGACTTCATGGATTATGTTTTTGACCGTTTTATGCCGGAGGTAGTTGAGTTGGGAACTCAACAGGGATTCAATAGCATCAAGCCTTCTATGCTTAGAAATAAGGTATTTTTCCCAAGCGCTGATGCCTTTATGGCCTACCTAAGCAATTCTCTGTTCTACAGACCAGGTTACGATGAGGAGATCAAAGGTCAGGTTCAAGCGGTCATTGACAGAGAAGGGGTATTTGCGGTAAGCAAGCACATCATGTCCATTCAACTAAGAAAATAGGAGCATAAAAAAATCCCTCCTTGTTCGGGAGGGATTTTAAAATAGCGCAGTTTGGCTTGTTTTCGCATGTCAACAGTATTAGGGATAGAAAAATAATTGAATACGTCTTGGGTTTAGGCCGTGATGTTTTTCATGTAGGCCTCTGGAAATTTTCTTTTCAAGTGGTTTTCTATATCGCTGACGGTTACTTTTCCATCCTTGTCTTCATCAAGTCCAGCGTTTTGCTTATAGGACTTTGATGGCTTGGCAAAGAGGGTATAACAAGCGTCAGTACCTCGTGCTTTGGGATACAAGATCCCCAGATAAAGATCTGTCAAACTTCGATAACTCCCGTAGCGATCTTTCACCGTATTCAAATAGAAATACACGTATTCCATCTGATTTTCGGCGCCCATTTGTTGGAGTTCATAGGTCGAAGTTCCCATTTCTCTTGCGGTGGCAGGCATGAATTGAATCAGGCCTACTGCTCCACTACCTGCAAAATTGGCGATCCCGGGATTGAACTTGGACTCCTGTGCGATTACAGCCAGTAGCCATTCTTTGGGGATTCCCAGTCTGGTAGAAATATCTTCCACCTTGTGGTTGAAGCCATTGAGGTCGTAGATGTACTGTGCAGCCTGGTCAGCCAGGTAGAAGTCTGCACTTTTTGTTGAATGGTTTACCTTGTTACCGGATGCATAAAATGCAGGTTCTGCTACAGCATGAATACCTGCCTGTGGGGTAAAGGTGTTCCCATTGAATAAAAAATGAGTAGCCACATTACTTCCTACGACCATCGCCGCGATGACTCCCCAACTCTTCAAACTTTTCATACGGGGAGCCTGCGTGTCCCGATAACGTACCGGGCTACGCAAAGGGTCGTACTTTCCTCTGCTCATTAATGTGTAATTAAGGATTAAACTTTAGGACGAAAATGGAAACTTTTGCAAGCCTCCTGTATTAACTGACTGCCATTAGAAGAAAAGGTTTCAATTAATGCTAAAAATTTTTGACATAATTTTTAAAGCAAGCAAAAATAATTGGACAAATGTACTGATTTACAGAACTTTGGCAGTCTAAAATATTTTTTATCTCGAAAGGATATTTTCAGCCATTTTTATGGTAGAAGTCGAACCATTGTTATTCAGAAGGAAGTCACGAATCCGTTTGGGAAAGGCTAGCCCAATGGTTAATGGCAGATCTAATACTGGCTATTTTTACAGGCTTAGAAAGAAAATCCTTCATCCCTGCGTCCATACAGGCCTTCTTATCATCTTCCATTACATTTGCTGTCAAGGCAATGATAACGGGAGGCTTTTCTCTCTTGGATGACAAAATAGCCCTAGAAGCATCAAGACCATCCATGACAGGCATGAGCATATCCATGAAAATCATGTCATAGTGTTTCCCTTGAGCGAGGTCAACGGCTTCTTTGCCATTGGAAGCTAAGTCAACCTTGTAGCCCATTTTTTCAAATACCTTCATCATGTACTTTTGATTCACGAGGTTGTCTTCAGCCAATAAAATGTCAATCTCCATCGGTGGCTGATCCTCAAAATCACTCTTAACTACCCTCCGCGCCTGAACCTCACCTGTGCTAATCTCCATGAGCGTTTTCTGCAATTGATTGTAGCGTACGGGCTTGTACAAGGCACTATCAAACAAAGCTTTGTGCTCATCGGTGATGGTGTAGGCAGAAGTCAACAAGACCATAGGGACCTTGTCAAAGCCAGCGATTTCCTTTAAGGAAGTTGCCAGCGCATACCCATTCATATAGGGCATTTGAAAATCTGTGATGATCATATCAGGAATCTCCCCTCCATCCTGAGCAAGTTTCAAGGCATCAGTAGGTTGAGAAAAGGCCTTGTACCTGACTTGCCACAATTCACACAACCTCTCGAGTATGGTAATATTCAAGGGGTAATCATCTATCAACCAGATATACTTATCCTTCAGGACCAAGGGACTAATAGGCTTGCGGTGCTCAGCCAGTAGATCTTTATCCAACCAAATGTGAAAATGGAAATCTGAGCCCTTTCCAGGCTGGCTTTCCACCCCAATCTCTCCCTCCATCAGGTGAACAAGACTACGCGATATAGTCAGACCTAAACCCGTACCGCCAAACCTGCGAGTAGTTGAGGAATCAGCTTGTGTAAATGCCTCAAATAGTTTGGCTTGCTTCTCCTTTGAAATGCCTATCCCTGTATCTTTGATATGGAAATCCAGACATACTTTACTTCTGGTCTCTTCCAGCATTTTTACTTCCAATAAAACATGCCCTTTCTCGGTAAACTTAATGGCATTCCCCAAAAGATTGAGGAGGATTTGTCTGATTCTCAGCGAATCTGCTCTCAGAATTTCAGGAATGCGGGTATCCCAATTGTTTAAAAGTTCAAGAGATTTTTTATCGGCAAGAGGAGCTAAAACTGTCAGGGTATTTTCAACTTCTTCTAGCAAGTCACAGGCTTCGGGATTGATGTCGAGTTTTCCTGCTTCAATTTTTGAAACGTCTAGTATATCGTTTATCAGTCCCAAGAGGTTTTCAGCACTCAGAGAAATAGAACGAAGGAAATCTTCCTGTTCTTCATCTAAATCGGTTTGGCCTAAAAGTCCTGACATGCCTATGATTCCATTCATAGGCGTCCTGATTTCATGGCTCATATTGGCGAGAAAGAAGGACTTAGCTTTGTTGGCCGCCTCTGCCTCATCTCTGGCAATCTCCAACTGACTAATGGTCTTTTCTCTTTCCATCATGGACTTCTTCAGGTTGATCAACATCGGGCGAAAGATCAAAACAGCCTCAATGATTAGAAGTCCAATGGCTAGGCAGAAAATCGTAATCTCCAACCATTTTAAATACCATACCTCAGAACTTGCCATCTTTTCATGTTTACCTACAATGGCATTCATTTTTGGGAGGAAAATGGATTCATTTTCTAGGAGAATATGCAATTGGGAGGAATCATTATGATCAATTAATACTCTGGTTGAAGCCTCCATCTTTTGAAGAAGAGGGGTTAATTCGTAATAGTTTTTAAGAATTTCCTCATCTCTGCCTTTCCCAAGACCAGTTTGTTCCATCAACCACTTGTGGGAAGATAAAATCAGCGTTAAGGCATTTTCAGCCTGAGACTTCCACTTATTTCTGAGTTCAGGATTTCTCTCAGACTTCAAGGCGAGCGCTGACTTAGCCAGTTTTTGGCTGAGCATTCTTTGCCGACCCGCTACGTTGATGATTTCCCCATTGTCAGATTGGTTGTAAATCACATACTGGATGGCGACCTGACTAAAAATCAATAGAAAGGCTATTCCGCCAATGGCAAGGATATAGTTGCGCCGAATTTGTTGTATTTCTCGAATAATCCGTTCCATAAATGGAATAATTGGTTATTCAAAGTATAGGCAATTTCAGCCACAATGCAAGAGTGTTATGCTCCAATAACTAACAGTGAGCCCATTAAACTAGGGTGTAAAATCTTTCCCTGCGACAAATATTTCCTGGGCCATACGACTTACGTCTATCTGAAATAAATCCAACACCAAGGAAGGCCATAGCCCCAGTAGGATGATAAGAAGGGCCAAGGGTGTCAACATCAAGTACTCCCGAATATGAAGATCTGTCAGTTTTTCTTTCCAATTCGAAGTCATATGTTCATCGAAAGTTCCAAAAAACATACTTCTGTAAGTGCGGAGATAGTAAACAGCGCCAAGCAAAATACCTAGGGTAGATAAGATAGGAACCCACAAAGAGAGGTCTCCATTAAAGGCTGCAGTAAATCCTCCCATAAACACCAACAGTTCTGACACAAAAGCTGCCAAACCTGGTAGACCCAAGGAGGCAAAGAAGCCTACAATCGTAAAGAAGGCATATCGAGGCATCAGATTCCATAGTCCTCGGAAGTTGGCGATTTCTCTGTCATGAACACGGTCATAAATAACCCCTACCAGCAAAAATAGCATAGAAGAAATCAAGCCATGGGTGAAAAGCTGATAGACGGCACCGTTGAGCCCCACTACGGTTAAAGAGGAAATGCCCAGTAATACAAAGCCCATATGGGAGACGGAAGAATAGGCTACCAATCGCTTTAAATCCGTCTGGGCCATGGCTACCATCGCACCATAAATAATGGAAACTACCCCTAACCAAGCAATCCAGTTCTGAAAATAAAAAGCGCCATCTGGGAATATCCCTAGGCATATTCGGATCATCCCGTAAGCCCCGACCTTCAAGACAATCCCCGCTAGAATAACCGATACAGGGGTAGGGGCTTCAACATGGGCATCTGGTAACCAAGTATGAAAGGGAACCATCGGCAACTTGATCGCAAAACCAATGAATAGGACGGCAAAGGCCAGCAATCGTGAATTTACACCTAACATCACTTGTCCCACATCAAACACACTAGCTTGAACCACATGTGGCAATTGCCCCATAGATGCTTCCATCATGTACAGCATATTTAGGGTGTATACAGGCTGTCCATTGGCACTGGATTCTGGCTCAACAAAGCTAAAAAGCAAGCCTATCATCACCAGAAGCATGAATACTGATCCAACAAGGGTGTAGATAAAGAATTTTAAGGCAGCATATTCCTTCCGTATTCCCCCCCAAATTCCTATCAAAAAGAACATAGGCAGGAGCATAAATTCATAGAAGAGGTAAAAAAGGAAGAAGTCCAACGCAGTGAAAACCCCTAGCAGCGATAAGTCCAACAGGAGAAGAAGCATGAAATAAGCCTTGACTCGTTTGGTAATATTCCATGAAGAAAGAACAGCAATCGGCATAACGATCACTGTCAGCAGAATCAAGGAAATGGCCATTCCGTCTACCCCCAGAAGGTATTGAATGGATACTTCCCCAAGGCTCCCAAGAGAGAATTGAATCCAAGGAAGCTGCTCTTTCAAATAGGCAGCGTCCGGCAATATACTTGCATCCAAATAGGCAGGGAGAATCGCGATGAGTGTCCAGACCAATTGGAACAGGGTAATTCCCAGGCTTATCCACCTGAAGGCCCCCTTAGATCCCTTTGGAAGGAGTGCAAGCGCAACTATTCCCAATAAGGGTACCCAAATCAATATGGAGAGATAAGGCATATTTTATTACCGTAGGTTATGACCATAAAAAAACCACAGCCAGAATCAGGATTAAGCCTAATACAAGACCGATGAAATAACGTTGTGTTTGTTGCTTTTGTGTGTCACTGGCACTTTTCCCCAATCCTTGTAAAAAACCTACCAAGGAGTGAATCAAGCCATCAATTACCCCCCGATCCATCCAGGCAACAAGGCTAGCCAAGGACAATCTCATTCCCCCAAACATACTTCCTCTCTTTGCCTCAGCTTCTTTTTCCACAGGAGAATGAATGACAAGTTTACCAATCGCGTTCACGATTCCGTCCACTCCTTTGAGATTCAATCGACTCATCAAGCGCCCAAAGGCCAGCATCATCGGAGCGATCAATTGCTCATATAAGGCATCCAAAAAGAAGTGATGGTACATCATCTGCTGAAAAACAGATTGGGGGGTTTCAAGTAGTCCTGAGGAAATACGCTTTCGAACGGATAACCAGGCTATTCCCATTCCCCCTAAGGCCAAAAGGATAATGGTAACCATCCATATTTCCTGTTGATTCGGGTGAACGACGTCGGTTGTTCCGATGGATTCAAGCAACCAACTATGGTGTCCATCCAGCGGATTCCATGAAAAGGCTAACCAAAGACAGGCAGGCATTAAAAAGGAAATAGGGAGTAGGAATTTGCCATTGCCTTTTGCTCCTATCTCTTCCATTCCCCTAAACTCTCCTTCAAAGACCAAGACCATCTGTCTCATGATATACCAAGCCGTCAAGAAAGCAGTTAAGAGTGCAGTTAACGGAATAAACCAATGCAATCCTCCTGCTTGCTGCGCATGCGAAATCGAGGCCAATATGATCCCGTCTTTGGATAAAAATCCAGAAAAGAAGGGCAAACCAGCCAATGACAGCATGGGAATCAAATACAAGACAAACAACAAAGGATTCCGCTTTCTCAAGCCTCCCATATTCCGCATGTCCTGTTCATAAGGAATGCCCCTTATATCAGATTGGTGGCTATCCCGATGCATGACATGAATAATGGTAGCCGCCACCAAAAACAACGCACATTTGAAAAAGGCATGGGTAAAAAGATGAAAGAAGGCCATGTCCCTTGCCCCAACCCCCACTCCTATAAACATATAGCCTAATTGAGAAATGGTCGAATAGGCCAATACTCTTTTGATATCCCATTGTTGCAAAGCAGATATAGCAGCCATTAAACTGGTAATCCCCCCTACCAAGGCAAATAAGAGTAAACTTTGTTCATCCAGAAGAGGAAACATTCTAAATAGAAGGTATACACCCGCCGCTACCATAGTCGCAGCATGTATCAGGGAAGAAACGGGAGTAGGCCCTTCCATGGCATCAGGTAGCCAAGTTTGTAAGGGGAATTGCGCAGATTTTCCGATCGCTCCTAAGGCAATCAACAAGGGTCCCAAAGGAAGGGAAATACCTGTAGACCAGCTAGAGTAAGAAGTCTCAGCCCATAGACTTGTCCATTCCAAACTTTGGTGTTCGATAAAGACCATTAACAAGCCTGAAAAGAACAGTATATCTGCTATCCTATTGACCAAAAAAGCTTTTTGACTGGCTCTTGCTGCAGTATCCTTTTCTCTGAAAAATCCAATCAATAAGTATGAACTTAATCCTACCAACTCCCAACAAACAAATACCCACAATAGGTTGGAGGAAAGAACAATTCCCTGCATCGCCCCAACAAACAAAAGCAGATAAGCCCAATACAGGTGCATCCTTGGTTGCCCCTCCATATAGGCCTGAGAAAACCAGGCGACTACAAGAGAAATACTGCTAACCAAGAGGCCCATAAGCAGGGCAGGATGATCCAATAAAAGCCCTCCCCAAAATGTCCAATCCGCTATTACAAACCAATGAATGTTAAGCGCTATGGGCTTAGTCCAAAAGGAAAGGGTAGAGAGTATTGAAAAAATCAGATTAAGACCGAGGAAGATGATAGCCAATCTTCCACCAGAAGCCGTCATGTTATCTCCAACTAAGAAAAGAAGGATAGCGCCAAAAAAAGGAAGGAGGAGCCATAGAAAGGGCTGCCAGAAGATCACTTCTGAAGACCACATCATGATATGACTCTGAACAGGCAAGGCTAATTGGATAGTTGGTTGAGTTTGTCCAGTCTGATGGTTTGATACCTCTTATAGACATTGATGACAATGGCTAGTCCCACAGCGATTTCAGCAGCAGCAAGGACGATAACAAACAATGCCCCCATTTGCCCATCTAACTCAAGTCTGTCATATTGAGAAAAGGCAATGAAATTCAGGTTGGCTGCATTGAGCATCAACTCTACGCCCATCAATGCCATGATGACGTTTTGCCTTGTCAGGACGATAAAAAAGCCTGAGACAAATAGGAAAATACCTAATAACAGGAAGAGGGAAATATCCATCATACTTCAACAAAGCATATTTCTATACTTGGGGTTTCTCATATATGATAAATACATGATAAGCCCAATTTAGAGGGCAAATTTAGGGACATTTCTATGGCATCAAATGAGAAGTATCAATCCAACTAGCCGAGTTTGGGTAGGAAGATATGGAAGGTGGTCCCCATTCCTTCCTCGGATTCGAAAGAAATATGGCCCTTTAACTGGTGCACAGCCTCATTCACAATGTATAAGCCAAGGCCTGAGCCACGCGCTTTTTTACTCGCACGGTAAAACATCTCAAAGACTTTTTCCTGCTGAGATTTCTGTATGCCTATTCCATTGTCCTGAATAGAGAAGACATAACCATTTTTCTCAGGACGATAGCTTACCCTAATAAACTGGTTATCCTTTTTGTGATCTGAGTATTTAATGGCATTGGACAGGATATTGAGGAAAACCATGTTTACTCGCTCGGGATTGGAGATCAAAATCAAGTCTGAGGGTAGATCATTATATACCTTGATTTTTTGCTGATCCTCCATAAAGGCTAGAGAAGAGACCGTATTGTCAATCAATTCTCCCATGGATATCCCTACCAAAGAATTATCTGCTCGGTTGTTGTAGGAATAGTCAATGATATTCTGAATGGTACGGTCCAATTCAGAAATACTTTTGAGGCCAAATTGAAGGAATTGTTCCTTTTCCTGACTCGACACATCCCGCTGGAGAATCTCAAATATACCTTGGATGTTAGCTAGAGGGGCACGCAAATTATGCGAGGTATAGTACACAAAGGTATCTAGTTCTCGGGTGGTCTTCTGAAGCTCGTCATTCTTCTGACGTAGGGAGGCTTCCTGTTTTTTGAAAGGAGTAATATCCATGTATACTCCGAGTTTGGCTTCGATTTCCCCTTTCTCACTGTATAGGCCGATGGCCGAGGTTTGGATATACCTGAGCTCTCCATCCGGTCGGATGATACGAAACTCTCTTCCACGAACTTCCTCATTCTGCATCAGAGAGTCAATGGTATTTTTGATCACATCGGCATCCTGTGGATGGATTACATCCTTCCAGAAATTAGGATTCTTCAAAACTCCTTCTGAAGTATAACCACATATGTTTACAAATTCCTTATTAAAATCAAGCTGCCATGTCTTAAAGTCCAACTTAGCCACTCCAATCTCGGCCGTTTCTGTAGCTAGCCGAAGTCGTTCTGAATATTCTTTTAGCTCCTGTTGACGAACTTTAGTATCCGTTACATTGGTAACAATTGCCACGATGCCAATCACCTCTCCTCTTGCATTGTAGTTGGGATTCAATACTACTTTGATCCAAGCAATTCCACTCATCCTTCTGATAGAAAAGGGGAAGGAATCCTCAAACCTAAAAGAGTGTCCTTTCAATACACGCTGAAACATCCTTTTGTATACCGTCACTCTGTCTGGAGGAATGGGAAGGAAATCAAAGAGGTTGTTTCCTATGGCTTGCTTAGAACGAACCCTTGTGATTTTCTCCATAGAAGGGTTCCATGTCTGACAATTGAACTCATTGTCGACCACCACAATACCAGCAGAAGCATTGGTGATGATATTTTCATTAAACTCGAGCGATTCGATCAGCTTGGTTTCAGCCGATTGTTCTTGTGTAATGTCCCTAGCTACCCCAAGGAAATGAGGTACTTTGCTGAATTTATCATGAATTAATTCACCCGTAACATGTAAATGGCGGATTTCACCATCAGACTCCCTCACAATTCGAAACCTGATGTTATAGGGATGGCCTTGTGTAATGGTCTTAATGATATTCTCAGAAACGCGAGCCTGGTCATCAGGATGTATGGTGTTTGCCCAACGCTCATAAGCAGGCATTTCCGATATATCGGAATATCCATAAATTTCCAACATTTGGTTGGACCATGTTGGTTCTAGCTTTTCCATGTCCCAATCCCAGATACCGATTCGACCTATATCTAAAGCCTTTGCCAAAAAGTCCTGGCTTTGAGCAAATTGTTGCTCTATCTGTTTGGAATCAGAAATGTCTTTTGTAATCGCAATGATGGCTAGGGTATTCCCATTCTCACCTATTAAAGGTGATAATTCTGTTTTTAACCAAAGAAAATGGCCATTAGCATGCTTTATTTCCCATTCACGAGCGATGGATTTCTTAGCATTCGCCTCAAATTCTACTATAATATCGCTGGGTAATAAGGAAGAATGTAGGTCTCCTACGGAAAGATGAATCAGCTCAGACTTCTCCCTATTGAAGGTTTCTACAGCTTGGCTATTGGCATAAAAAATTAGTCCCTCAAGATTGTATACCAAGACGGCATCACTCAGGTTGTCGAGGATGTAACGCTCGAATTGAATCTTATTTTCAATCTCTTGTTGGGTCAATGGGATGGTTTTTTGTGTAGGGAAGCATCGATAGCTAAAACTTCCAAAATCAAAACAAAATATCAAGATTTGGCCTGTTAATTCAAACCAATTCCCGAAAAATACAACATTAAGCAAGGCCAGAGGGTCATTTTCCTGCGCCATTGGCGAATTAGCCCTTTCCAATTTCCCTTTCTTTTTTCCTACTTTTTTGAAGGGAAACCATCATGACACCAGCCAATACGACGACAGTCCCCACAATTTGGATAAAAGTTAATCGCTCATCAAGAAAGATGTAGGCAAGAAAGATGGTGGCTATTGGCCCTACACTTCCAATAATGGCGGTATTACTAGGCCCGATTCTGCGTATCCCTTCTGAAATAAGAAAAACGGGAATGATCGTCGCAATTACAGCTATTAGCCCAATGTACCCGTAAACAGGCCATTCGTAAGACAAAAGCCCTTCAAGCTGAACGATGCCTGCATGAGTGAAAACACCCAAACCCGCTACCGAAAGTACAAGAGAAGTGAAACGAATGACCCCAAATTTGGGAATCATTTTACTCGATCCGACCAAGTATAAGGCATAACTTAAGGCAGACAAAAATATGATGCTCCCGCCTTTCCATAACAAAGTTCGATCAGGCAGACTTACGTCCCCATTCAGCACAAGCAGAATCCCTGCATAGGTGAGAAAAAGGGCAATGAGTTGATAGATATTTGTTTTCTCCCTCAAAAAAATCCACGATAAAATGACCACCAAAGTGGGATAGGAGAATAAAATCAAGCGCTCAACAGAGGCTGGAACAATCTGAAGCCCGTAGAAGTCGAGAAAGGAAGCCAGATAATATCCTAATAAGCCAATAGGGATAAGAAACCAGTAGTCTCGAGGCCTTCTTTCAACATGGACAGGGCTTTTAGAGAAAATGGCCAGCAATACAAAGAAGGGGAAGACCATAGCCATCCTTACGACCAAGAGAGAAAGGGCATCAATCCCATAAGGATAAGCTAGCTTTACAAGGACAGCTTTCGTGGACGAGCAAATGGCTCCTGTCAGTACCAAAAGTACCCCAGTCAGGTCAAAGGATTTGTTCACCCGACGAAGGTAATGACTTTTCTTGTGGCAAAAGGAGGATTTTACTAGGCTTCTTCCGAGTTGTTTTCTTCTTCCTCAAAAACCTGAAAATGGTCAATGGTTTGCCTCAGAACTTTAGGATCATCCAGATCATATACCCAATGATGATCAAATATTGGCAAAGGGGTAAGTCTTGAATCTGCTCTTCTAGTTACATACAAACTATGGAAGCGAACCCCCATTTCCCTTCTGATATCCATGACCTCATCATAGAGTTTTCTATCCAGACGGGGAATCACAAAATCAGAAATCGCCAGTACATCTGCCTGTTCATAGGCTTCTGTTTTGAGCATTTCCAACGCTTTTTTTAGGGCTGGTTGAATATCTGTGCCCCCATGGAAGCTCATCCGAAGGAATTGTATCATATTCTCCAGATCCTTTTCCATTCCTGTCATCTCGGTGGTTTGGATACCTGTAGAAAAAGATATCAAAAAGACCCTCCTTTTTTGCTTGAGGGCGATTTCTAAGATCGCCAGAGAAAGAGCTTTGGCAATTCTTTCCGGATCACCAAACATAGAACCTGAGGTATCAATGATCAAGACAAAGGGTCCTGGTGCCGTGCTCTCTGTCAGGACAATTTCCTCTTCTTTTTCCTCACTATCGGAATAGTTCTGAGAACGGTATTGGAAGGTGAGGAGCTTCTTCTCAGCATATTTGAGGGAGAGTAATATTTCCGTTTCTGGCGAACTCAACAATGCTGTTTCGGAGGGCAGCATAGAGTTGAGGTTGTTGCTATGGTGGATTCCAATGATTTCCGATTTTCCGTAAGGATTTGGCTTCCACTGTTTTTTGGAAACTAGCTGTTGAAGCTTTTCTTCCTTCATTGCATGTTGGGTGGAATTCCAACGACCCAACATATAAGCTAACTCCCTTAAATGCCGATCACGCTTGAGTTGCATGGCATACTGCTCAAGGTCTTTCCAAGAGATTTTGTTCCAGTTGCCAATGGCATCATTCCAGACATGTCCCAAAAAATTGAAGAAGGGAGACATCAAATCCCCAAGCTCCTGAAGCTGAGCCACCTTGCGATTCAATTCTCCATAATATTGCTCAAATGCCCGGTTCAAAAAGACATCCTGCATCTGAGATTTCTCCTTGTGCAAGAGTTTTTCCCATTCCTTCAAGATGCTGTTACGGATAACTTCCAGTTCTTTGAGCTCACGGTCGAAATCGGCTGTTCCCTGCTGCGTCTGAATGACATCATCGAACTCTTTTCGATGCGTTTCCTCCCAAAAAATCCAATCTTCCTTTCTATCAGGATAAATATCCTTTAGAAAGTCCAAGAGCGCAATCCACCTTCCATCAATCAATTCCCTGGTGAGGCCCTTCATTTTAGTCAATTGAGCTTCATCCTCTGAGTGGATGTTATTATTGTCCAGTTGCTTGTTGACCTTCTTTGTCCAATTCAGGGTCTCACGGGCAACACTTAGGGCAAAGTCCTCATTGTTGATGGTTAGCCTTCGTAGGCCGTTTTGTTCCATCACTTTTGAAATGAGATTGTACCATTTAGGATGAGATCGGGCAAGGGCAGTTTTCTCTAAATACCTTTTAGAATCGTAATTGGGATCTACAAAATGGAAAAATAGAAGTTCTGCCACCTCCTGACGAGCAGGTTGTGTCATCAATCCTCCAAACAGGATAAAATTACTCAGTTCCTGGTGTACCCTGTTTAATGGACTCATACATGTATCGAGTTTTCTGAACTTCCAATTTTAGGTTAAGGAGATCATTTGTGGTAGAAGTGAGGCTGGAAGCCACATGATCGGCAAATTCTTTGGAGACAAAAAGGTGATTGTCCATATGCTCTTGGTCAATTTCCTGTCGGGCTTCAATCGTCTTGACGCCTTCTTCACAAATGTCCAAAAGGAGCTTGATTTGGCTATTCCAAATCCTTGTCAAACCTTCTGCAGGAACTTTCTTCTCAATTCTTTCTTTTTCAACCATCTCTGTCTCTAGGTCAAAATGGTTGTTTTTATTGACCAAGTTGGCTGTTCCACTTTTTCTTATGTCGAGTGTCTGGAAAGGACGAAAAATTTTATCGTTCCGCTCAAACATCGGGACATAAGTAGGTTCTTCAGCATCTTCCTTAATTGATCGCCATTTGTCTTGCTGGATGAAGGCATCACTACCTCCCCAGAAGTCCTTCACCTTATAAAAAGAGGCTCCTTTTTCGTCTTTGTAGACTTTCAAATCCTCTACCATCTCTTTGTATCTCAAGTGGATGGCTTCGTCGATTTCTTTTCTCAGGATATTCATTTCGGCCAGAATAGGCTGGATATTGACCAACTTCCTGTAGCCTGCCCCCGTTACCGCTCCCAATACCAAGGCATGGGCTTCTTCTCTTTGTTCTACCTTGTCCCAAATACAATCACTGACCAAAAAGACATCCATCACATGAACTTCCTTTCTTCCATTCAAAAAGGCAGATGCTCTTAGAATTTGGACAATTTTTCTCCATCGACGGTCAGAGACATACATAAAATCTTCCTGTTCGAGGGTAAGATTTCTTTGTCTGATATTATTTCTCAAAAAGCTAAGGAGACCTAAAATATGAGGAGGCAGATGGACCCCATCGATTTGATCTTTCCAATGCTTGTATTCAGAATGGGAAATTTGAAGCTCTTCTTCTATCAGTTCTTCCTTTCCCGCACCTCCAGACATGGAGATCATAGATTCAAAAGCCTGGTCTCCGTCAATATTTTCGATTAGAATACGAATCAGGAATCTGTCCCAGAGTGCTTCTAGACCTTCTCCCTTCATGGGAAGTTCATTAGAAGCGGCAATCAGGGCCCTTAGATCAACCTCTATTTCTTTTTCTCCATTTCGGAAAATCTTCTCATTTAACACAGTTAGAAGGGCATTCTGAATGGGCGGGCTGGCTTTCCAAATCTCATCCAAAAAGACGATATTGGCCCCAGGGAGATAGTGCTTGACCATTCGCTCATACTTGTCTTCGTCCTTTAGTTTGGAGATGGACACAGGCCCAAAAACCTCGTCGGGAGTGGAGAATTTCCCCATGAGGTATTCAAAGGTCTTGGCATTCTTAAAGACATATTTCAGTCGTCTCGCGATCATGGACTTTGCCACACCTGGAGGGCCAAGTAAAAAAATGGACTCCCCAGCAAGGGCAGAAAGTAAGACCATGCGGATAGCATAGTCCTTTTCATACAAATCTTCATTCAGGCCTTTGAGGATAGCCTTGATACGGTCGCGAATGGATAGCTCTGACATAGCCGAAATTTAGAAAGTTTTGGAGGAATGGGAGGCATTTTTTAAAGAAAAAAAGCGGGAGCCTTTATCTAGGGCTTACAGGTGAATTAATGGCTAGATGTGAGGAAAAGTATTTCAATTCTTCCTTTTTGTCGCTTTTTTTGCAGCTTAACGGAAACAAATCTAGGTTTCCCTACATTTCAGATACATAAGAAGGAATCATGGCAGAGGCAATCCGACAAACTGAATTCGAATTTCCAGGACAAATCCAAAAATATCAGGGTAAGGTAAGAGACGTTTACAACATCGCAGATGAATACCTTGTCATCGTAGCCAGTGACAGAATTTCTGCCTTTGACCACATTCTACCTAGGGCGATTCCACATAAGGGACAGGTCCTCAACCAAACAGCGGCCTACTTCTTTGAGGCCGTTAAAGATATCGTTCCTGTTCATGTGAAATCCGTCCCCGATCCCAATGTAACCATTGGCCTGAATTGTAGACCTATTCCTATAGAAGTTGTGGTGAGAGGCTATCTGGCTGGTCATGCATGGCGTGAATACAAATCCGGAAAGCGTCAGGTGTGTGAAGTACCCCTAGCTGATGGGTTAAAAGAGGCCGACAAATTACCTGAGCCTATCATTACGCCAGCTACCAAATCTCAGATTGGGCACGATATGGATATCTCCGAAAGAGAAATTCTTCAATCCGGCCTATTGGAACAAGAAGAATGGGCAAAGCTCAAGCATTACGCCCTAGAACTCTTCAAAAGAGGAAGCCAAATGGCTGAGGAAAAAGGATTGCTATTGGTAGATACCAAATATGAATTTGGTTACTATAGAGATGACATTGTCCTGATTGATGAAGTCCACACCCCCGATTCATCCAGATATTATTATGCTGATGGCTATGCTGAAAGACAAGCAGCAGGAGAACCTCAACGTCAGCTTTCCAAAGAGTTTGTAAGAGAATGGCTCATGGAAAACAACTTCCAGGGGAAGGATGGACAAACTATGCCTGATATGCCCGATGAATTTGTAGAACTCGTAAGCCGCAGATACATCGAACTATACGAAAATATCACCGGACAAAGCTTTGAACCAGCTGATACAAGCCATACCCATGACAGAATCATGTCGAATGTATTGCCTGCTCTGGAGGAATTATTTGCTTAAGCGTACTTTTCCTCTATTGAGATTAAATCGTTGCTATTTGTTGAAGAATTTTGAGTAATCTTTTACTTCAAAATTCTCGTACTCAATAAAAAAAACCGTTATGAGTGCACAACAACTCATTCATCTTTTCCAGAGGAATACCAAAAGGAAGTTATACACTATTTAGAATTTTTAATTCAGAAAAAGGGAAGAGCAAGCAAATCAACAAGCTAGAAAACCTGGATTAAGGCCAGATGTTGTAACCTACATGGCTTCAGATTTCGATGCCCCACTTGATGATTTGAAAGACTATATGTAATGGCTTAGCTGCTAGTCTCTACAGCTATTACCCATAATTATTCAATTATTAGTGCAGATACCCAATTGGATGGGTACAACATTACTAGAATCTGGTAAATAAATTCATCCTCTCTCCTTACATTTACAGGATGAATTACCTCTCCATTGAAAATATATCTAAGTCCTTCGGGATGAAGACCCTCTTTGAGGACATGAGCTTTGGTATCGCCCAAGGTCAAAAAATCGCCTTGATTGGTGTCAATGGATCGGGTAAATCCACCCTGCTGAAAATCGTAGCAGGAGTTGATAATCCTGATAAAGGACAGGTAACCACCAGGAAAGGGATCAGAGTGGCCTATCTCTCGCAGGAACCCCATCTCCCCATGGAGAAAACCGTTTCCGAAGTGGTCTTCAATGAAGGGCTAGCTGAAGTCAAACTTATCGCAGAATACGAAAGACTTACACGCTTGGTCGCAGAGGATCCTTCTGTCCAAGATCGCCTCACAGCTTTAATGGAAGAAATTGACGCCAAGAATGCATGGGACTATGAGGTAAAAATCAACCAGATTCTATCCCAATTGGATGTCAATTTTCTAGATAGAAAAATTGCCCTTTTATCAGGAGGTCAACGCAAAAGAGTGGCCATGGCGCAGGCCCTGATTTACGAACCTGACCTGTTGATCATGGATGAGCCGACCAACCATTTGGACTTAGCGAGTATTGAATGGTTGGAGAAGTTTCTGGCAGGAAGCAAGCAAAGCCTCTTTTTGGTAACCCACGACAGGTACTTTCTGGACGCCGTTACCAATGAGATATATGAATTAGATCGAGGAGAAATTTTCTCATACAAAGGCAATTACGCCTACTTTTTGGAGAAAAAAGCCGAAAGAGAAGCTGTCAAACAAACAGAAGCAGACAGGGCAAAATCTCTTTTTAAGAGAGAACTCGAATGGTTAAGAAGATCACCCAAGGCTAGAACAACCAAATCCAAGTCGCGTATTGATGCGGCCATGAAGATCAAGGACAAGTCCTCTTACAAGCCGCAGGAGTTAGATGTAAAACTACAAGTAAAAGGCAGGAGAATAGGATCTACTACCTTAGAAATGAAGCATGTCTATAAAGCCTATGGAGACTTGAAAATCCTGGATGGTTTTACCTACACATTTAACAAAAAGGATCGAATTGGAATCGTAGGCCCAAATGGGGTGGGGAAGTCTACTTTTCTCAACATGATTATTGGGGAAGAGGAGGCTGACTCAGGCAAAATCCGAACAGGAGATACCATTGTTTATGGGTATTACAGACAGGGCGGCCATAACTTCAAGGACAATGCCAGGGTAATTGAGGTGGTAACAGAAGCCGCAGAAGAAGTGGAGCTTAGCAAATCACAGCGTGTATCTGCCTCCACCCTACTGGAGCATTTTTTGTTTCCGAGACACATGCATTACAACCTTGTGGAAACCTTATCTGGTGGTGAAAAACGTCGGCTTCACCTTCTCCGGGTTTTAATGACAAATCCCAACTTCCTCATCTTGGATGAGCCTACCAATGACTTAGACCTTATCACCCTTCGTAGGCTAGAAGAATTTCTGTACTACTTTGAAGGTTGTCTGATCGTAGTCTCCCACGACAGATTTTTCATGGACCGTTTAGTCGATCATCTATTCGTTTTCCAAGGGGAAGGAAAAATCAAAGACTTTCCCGGTTCTTATTCGAATTATAGAGAATGGCTAGACAATGAGGAAACACCCAAAGAGGTAGGGGCTCCCAAAATAGAACAGGCCCCTAAAGAGAAAGAGGAACCGGCAGCTCCTATAGAAAAAAAGACCAACAGAAGTCGAAAGCTTTCCTACAAAGAGAAAAGAGAATACGAAGAGCTAGAAGGTGAAATCGAAGAATTGGAGAACCGTAAAGAAGAACTAAGCGAATTGATCAACAGTGGTTCCTCCGATTATGAAGAACTGACCAAGTGGTCTGCCGAATTTGAACAAATCAAAATTGAAATTGATCATAAGACCGATCGATATCTCGAGCTGATGGAAATCGCAGAAGGTTAAGTTGTATTATCCTATCATTAACTAGGCCATATGGCCTATATATGTATTTTTCTACCTATAGAATGATTTACATATATTTTTTACACAAAATTAACCTAGACATTATATTCACTCTTACTTGAATTCTTCATTAATTCAAATTTCATACTTACTACTGCCCTAAGCATATAATTCCCAAAGCACTAATAACCAATCATCTACCCCCAAAATCTAGCTCCTAAACTAACTCAAAGCCCCATATATTTCGATATTGATTTGATCAAAATCTTCCAATAATCCAATCGCCTGTAGTAACAAAAACTTAATGAATTCTTGAACGATAATAGATTGAGGGAATTCTCAACTTATAGTTTTAAGCTTAATCCGCTCAAATATCTATAAGTTG
>JBCBVV010000071.1:246-26077 GCA_039817415.1 Bacteroidota bacterium | reverse complement strand
ATGACGTATTTCTTTTCTTGCAACATCAAACAATATTTTTACTACTTCTCTTTCACCTGAACTTAAGGTACTAAATGGAAGGATTGCTCCGGATAAATCTTTATAATGGAATTCTTTTGGTTGTGCTGGATTTATATCTTGAAGTTCTTTGCCAGGTAGCAGGTCGGCAAATATCTTTTTATATTTTTCAAGTGGCTTAGGAAATTTCTCCAGAATTTCTGTCCCTGTTTTGGTTGGGTCTTTCTGCAATTCTTCTGCTAATTTACTTCTATGTGCAGCTACCTTTTGGTGGATGTAATTCATAAAATCTCTCCACCTATTTATGAATGGAGAATAACCCCAATTCCAAGGAGTGTCATTGTCATCTGGGTCAACTACTTGATAGTTTACTTGGCTGTAACTAATTGTCTCTAAGTTTCTTTTTGAGTCTATTTGAACGACAGAACCTACATATTTTCCTTGTCCATATTTACGACTGTTTATATAACTTTTGAATACCTGATTTTGAGCCCCTTTAGACAATGTTATTGTTTGGGAGTTGAAGTATTTATTGCTTGCTTCCTCTTTTCTTGTTGCCTCAATAGTGATATCCATAATTGGATTATTCTGTATTGAAGTAACAATTGCAAATTTTAATCTTGTTTTTCCAGCACCATTTGCACCAGCAATGATTACAATATCACTTAGATTGTCTAACTGAACATTTTTTATTGGTTTAAAGTCGGTTAATTGTAAGGATTTTATTCGCATTTATTTTTTTTATTTTTAATGAAGCACAACGTAAGTATATACGCAATTGAAGCTATACGTCAATCGTAACATTCGTATAGCATCCTATTAATAGGCTTTCCTTGCTTCTAACATACTAATTCACGAGCTATACGTCAATACAGAGGTGACGTGAGGCTATGATATGTATGCTAAAATACACGAAAGTCAATTGCTTGCAGCCTTTAATTTTTAAGCTATACGCAATCCACAATTGACGTATAGCGCTAGAAGCCCCCTCAAAATATAGAAGTCTCCGTACGAGTCGTAAACTCCTCCAAAAACTTCATCCCCCTGTAAGAATTGCCCTTCTCATTCAGCCTGGGACTCCATACCGCCAAACAATACTCCTCCGGATTTAAGGCCAATATCCCTCCCCCAACACCACTCTTACCCGGAAGGCCTACGCGAAAGGAAAATTCCCCGGACTCATCGTAAAATCCACAGGTTTGCATGATCGCGTTGATTCGTTTGGCCTTGCTGAGTTCTAAAATGTGGTGGTTTTGACGATTCCGAAAGTCATCATGTGCCAGAAAAAGGAAAGATTTGGCTAATTCCATGCAGTTCATTTCCAATGAACATTTATGAAAGTAGAAGTCCAATACCTCATCAGGGTCATTTTCCAAGTTACCCAATGATTTGATGTAATTGCATAAAGCGATGTTTCTGTAGCCAACTGACTTTTCTGAAGCCGCTACTTTTTCTGAGTAATCCACAGCAGAATCAGGGCAGAGTTCTCGAATGAACGCTATAAAATCTTCCTTGGGGTTTGATAAGTTGGAAATGAGAATATCACTGATCACCAACGCACCCGCATTGATGAGGGGGTTACGTGGAATGCCGTTGTCACTCTCTAGTTGAACCAAAGAATTAAATGGATTGCCAGAAGGTTCTACGCCCACTCTTTTCCAGATACGATCCCCCAGGATTTTGTAAGCCAAACTCAAAGACAATACCTTGGAGATTGACTGAATCGAAAAGCGCGTTTCCCAATCCCCCAAACCAAATCCCTCATCGTCTATCGGAAGAAGGTAAACCCCAAAGTTGTGAGGATCTGCCTTGGCCAATTCTGGAATGTACTGGGCTACCTCTCCCTTATTCGTATCCTTAAGGAGCTTTTGATAAATATCTGTTACAATTTCCCTACACAGTACAGGATCAGTCATGGGTAGATGTTTTTTTAATGCTATTTAACCCGAGGGTGAAAATAGGAAGAATTTGAGCTATTTTTTCACGTAAAGGGAAAAGCCAACCTCTTTCGGGGGATTGCCTTGAAGCATAAGAAAGAGAGAATCTCCACGCCGGGAAGCCTCATCCCCAAAGGGGAAATGACGCCAGTTCATAGGTTTGGGTATCCAAAATTTCTTTTGGATACTGGAGATAAGATCCTGATAGACAAATTGGAGATAGCTTGAATCAGCCGTAGAGGAGTTGAGATAACAAATCTGGTTATTAGCGGTATCTTCCCAAACGACAGTTTCTGGAATGAAATGAGGTGCATAAGCGGAATCAAGGGGCAGGAATAGACGCTGAGATTGAGAACCACTCGATAAGGTCTGTAAACAGATATACTGATCATTAACCCACAAAACAGTCGGTGGAATACGGTAGCCTTGCCCTTGGACCAGACTGTCTAGATTTGCATAAAAGGAATAAGTAGGATTTCCCCAAGAGATAGCTCGTTCGACTTTATTCTCCCAAGTGAGCATCTTGAGAAAGGTGTGGGAAGAAGAATCAATCAAATCAGCCGTTAAAAAGTTGGCTGAAGATGAGGATTCATCCGAGCTTATGGGTAAACATGCCCAACCCAAACAAAGGAGTGCTATCCAGAGAATGATTCGTTTCATCTTGTGTGCATTGAACTATGTTCCTACAAGTCCATCCTCGGATTGATCATCTTGGTCATCATTCGATACATATCTTGAACCCCTTTATCTTCTTCCAACAACTTCAAATGTGCCTGTAAGGTTCCTAGGTCCGCTCGAATCGCGGGCCCAGTCTGAGTATGTTCTGGTCCTTCTTGTAGCGCCTTTTCAAGCGTCATCCTCAACAAGGGTTCATATACATTTAGTTGTAGGGGAAGATGATTGGGCAACTGATCCTGAGCAATTTTGTACAAATAGTTGCTGAAGTTACACGCGATTACTGCGCCCATGTGAAGGCGCAAGCGCTCTTCAGAACTCATCTCGTATACCTTGGGACTAATTTTGGAGGCCAGCTTCTGTAGGTCTGTAAGGCTTTCTGCCTTCCCTTCTATGAAAAAAGGCGCATCCGATAGGTCGGAAATTGCGTGTGGGGTAAAAATCTGAAGGGGATAAAAAATTCCAGTTTTAGGACTGGCTTCTTGAAGATGAGCCAAGGGGATGCTGCCAGAAGAATGGGCAACAATAGGGGCGTGTTTGAATCTTGCGATAACGGGACTTAATTGATTGGCTACCTGCTGGATAGCACCATCACTGACGGATAATAGGACCAGATCAACTTCTGAAACTAAGTCCTCTACCTTCATGCTAGTATGAGGAATCTGATAGGCCTTTTGATACCGATTCAAGTGAGCTGAATCGCGACTTATCAATTGAAAAACCTCAATCCCAACTTGCTGAAAGGTGGGAATGAGGCTCCATGCGAGGCGTCCTGCCCCTATCATAGCGATCCGTTGGATCATACGTTCAAATCAGTCAATATTTCTTCCAATCTGTCAGGATCAATTTTGCGGAATTTGGTTTTGATCTTGATGACTGGGCGCTTTTTACGGTTGCTCTTCTTTTTATAGAATTTTTTCAAGTAATAGTCAGGCTTGAAAGACTGCTTGGCCAAGGACGGGTTGCCTTTAGCGTCGTACTGGAAAGCGATCAAGACCAATTCTGTATCCTCTCTTAGAAATTTAACTTTCTTGGCATTGTAGTTTCTGGTATCAGCCTTTCTCAAGGGAATGTATGTCTTCACTACTTCCCCTACCAACATAGCGGTGGTAGTTTTGGGATAGCGCTTCCCTTTGAATTTTACTTCAAAATCAACTCCCTGATCGTCTCTTTCTGCGTTCAAGGCATAATAAAGCGGTCTGGAAATAGAGTAGTTTCCTGGCTTTTCTACCTCGATCACATATCCTTTTTTCAGTCCGTTGTAGCGTACGGGGCTTTTGGTCGGTCTCCATACCTTTACAGCTGGCATAGCTGGGAGAGCCAAGGAGCTTCCCTTCGGCTTTTTGGGACGGCGGCTACCAGGACCAGAATATACCACCATATCGCGGTCCCTTCTGGTAGAGGGAACCACAGCCTCGAATGTTACTTCGTCTTTGATTTTTGCCACTCTTCTACCATCACGCGCCTCGAAAGAGAACATTCCACTTGTTTCCAATGGCCCATCCTTCGCGAGGGTAGGCATTCCTGCCGCAATCATATCCCTACGTTGGTAGATCTCGCCCATTCTCACCTGAATGATGTCATTTTCTGTCTTGAAGGCATCAGGTGGAATGATGAGGCGTGTATTCTGAGGGGTGATGACATATGTTCTTCTCTTCGGATTGATATCGAAGAAGTCATACTCACATCTGATTGTATCTGTTAGGGTAGCTGGGTCAATGACAACTACTTCAGGCTCTTTGGGTTGTAAAAGACTGGAATCGACTTTGACGACGGGTTGGTAAACTTCGCTGGAGAAAATCGCAGCAATATCTGCCCTTCTGTTCTTTCTTCTTCCGGCATAGGTTAAGTTAGACCCGATAGACTGTGTGGTACCCATTCCCTCATAGGTGATTCTGTCAAGGGCAGCTCCTTTCTCCCTTAGGTATAGGGCGATGGCACGTGCACGACTTTCAGACAAATCGAGGTTATAGGATGTGGTTCCGATGCTGTCGGTATGACCAAAAATTTCTACGTAATAGGAAGGATATTGAAGCATCTTGGAAGCCATGGAGTCCAATCTTACTTTATCCTCATCTGCTAAATCGTAGCTATCAAATCGAAAATAAATGGTGTCGATGTGTATCTCCTGCGCCCACCCGGTGAGTAAAGAAGCCAGGAATACAAGAGCAAAAAGAAAACGCTTCATAGGTGAAGGGGTGTTGCAATTATATAGTGCGAAATATATATAGTGCGAAATATAGTTAAAATTCCACAATCTCAGAAAATTTATAACCTATCCCTATAATAAATCAAATAGGAATGTTTGGGAATGTTGGAATAACGTCTTCTAGGATTATTTTCAATGGGAGATGATTAAGATCGACTTTTCCTTGTTGGCTCCTCTTCAATACATATCTTTCCCCATTTGGACTCACTAAAAAACTCACTTATTGTAGCAAAATATTACATGCTTCAAATATGTAGCTAGAAGAACTACACTAAGATATTGCCAAGTGAGAGTAGAAAATGTTAGTGGGTGAGGTACTTTTCTAAAATAGGGCGGAAGGTCTCTTCCTGGAAAGGCTTAATCAGGTAGTCGTTCATTCCAACCTTCTTGACCTGTTCCAATTTTTCGGGGAGAGAGTGTGCCGTAAGGGCAATGATAGGAACGTTTAGCCCATTGGGGTGTTGGCGGATGAGGGGAGTTGCTTCGAGTCCATCCATAACTGGCATCTCAATATCCATGAGAATGAGTTGGAAGGTCTCGTGCTTGACCATGTCCACAGCAGATTCTCCATTGTCAACGGATACGCTCTCAAAGCCCATTTTACTCAAAATGTGCTGTGCGATCATCACATTGATCTCCTCGTCCTCTGCAATCAATATTCTGGATGGGCTCTGTGTCATTGTTGTTCCTTGTAGGGATCAGGGCAAATTTCTCCCTACAAGCAGAGTTTTTCAAACAAAAAATCCCTTAAAGCGAACATGCAGCCGCAGGTGCGGGTACACCGTTCAGATTCAACAAAAATTCACTGCAAGGACTAAGCCTGGCAATAGCAGACTGCTTGGAAATGGAACCAAATATACCCAGGGTAATGACTGAGTCTTGCCCCACTATGTTGGTGTATTCAGGTCTCACTGTGTTGAAATCGGTAAAGGTTGGACTATTGACTCGCTGGTAGGTAAATAGCTCCAAATCCTGACCCGTTACCTCAAAGCGCAGGTTGTCAGGTAAATCTGCTACATCATTTTGGCAACCACTATTGTCGTCAATGTCATAGGTGTAGACGAAAGAGGGATTTTGTTCCATATCTGCCAAAAAGCCTCTTAAAACTTCTCCTGCCGTAAATTCATAGCAGCGGTTTTGTGTTCCTGTTCCGTCGGTACAACCTACATTGCCTGAGAAACTCCCAGAAGGACCGTAAACAATCTCCTTTTCATTTCCATTCTCTTGGTAGCTCAAGAAAACCCTGGCTTCAAAACCAGATGCTGGTCTTTCCGATCCCACGCTAAATTTGAGTCCATAATCGAGTTCTAAAGAGGCCTGAATCAGACACCTACTTCCTCCTGGACCGGGTCTGTGATTCCTAGCTGGATTTCTAAAGGAAACTTGTTCGGGGATAATGGTAGTGGCTTCCAAGAAGAAATCAGGATCGTCTCCTTTGGTAACATTCAAGGTATAAGTTTCAGCTGTTTCAAGGGCCAGATTACCAGCAGTTTCAATTTTGTACAAGCTAGTAAATGGATAAAACAAGCCATCCTGCGGCAGAGTGGGAATGCTATCTACCTGTTCGGCGATATACTCAACATTGTTTCCAGTCAACTTAACCTGTAAGCCTTTTTCACTGAGATTGTTGTTACGTGCAAATTCAAGCGCATCACCTTCGATCAAAAAGCCTCTTGAAATTCTGATATATTGGACACTATCGGATTGGTCTAGCACGCCATATACTACCCAAATATCCTTTTGAGGCGCATTCAGATCTACTTCTGTAGAACACGACATGATCATAAAAAGGCTGAGAATCCAACCGAGAGAAACAAATAATTTATTGAAGGTCATATATCAGTGGCCTAATAGGTTTTATGTAGGGATGCATCTGTTGTGCTGTCTAACAAAAGAAGGGCTAATATGAAAATAAATATGTAGCTTAGATACCCTTGTAGCGTTGCAAAGGTAAAAAATGCAAGGCAGACTTATTCAAACTTTATTTTCCCCTCCTCAAAAACGGGAAGATTCCTGATTAGGTGGGCCATGGTGCAAGGAATAAATCTGGTTGAACGGAATTTGTGTCAAAGCAACTCCCCTCGCCACTCGTATTCGCCTACTCCAATCTGGTTAATAGACGTAACCAACCACATTAAAAGGAAAACTAAAATCGGATGTCAACGGCAAAAAAGGACTTTAAAAGAATTACGACCCGTGTACTACGCACGATGAAGGAGAATGGAGAAAAGATTTCCATGCTCACTGCCTATGATTACTCACTTGCCCAGATTGTGGATTCAGGTGGTGTCGATGTGGTATTAGTAGGTGATTCCGCTTCCAATGTGATTCATGGACATGAAACAACGCTTCCCATCACCTTGGATCAGATGATTGACCATGCTAGTTCGGTTGTCAAGGCTGTCAAAAGAGCCTTGATCGTAGTGGATCTTCCCTTTGGTAATTACCAGGCAGACTCTAAGCTGGCCCTTAAATCCGCCATCCGTATCATGAAGGAATCTGGTGCCCATGCCATTAAAATGGAAGGCGGGGAATTTATCATGGAATCTGTGAAGCGTGTGATCAGTGCAGGTATTCCCGTTATGGGACACTTGGGATTGATGCCTCAGTCTATCTATAAATATGGTACCTATACCGTCAGGGCAAAGGAAGATGAAGAAGCCAGACAATTGATGGAGGATGCACGCCGACTGGAAAAAGCAGGTGTATTCGGGATTGTGTTAGAGAAAATTCCTCAGCAATTGGCCGCACGTGTCAGCCAATCCCTTCATATTCCCACCATAGGAATTGGTGCGGGACCTGGATGTGATGGGCAGGTGTTGGTTACCCACGATATGTTGGGCATCACCAAAGAGTTCAGTCCTCGCTTCCTGCGGAGGTATGCGAATCTCTACGATGTGATTGAAAAGGCTGTTCAGGAATACATCAAGGATGTCAAGGCAGGAGAGTTTCCTACAGAAAAAGAAGCCTATTAGCATCAATAGGCAATTGATATAAGATTATAGAAGGGTAAGGTTGTCAAGAGCAGTTTTACCCTTCTTGCTGTTGAATGGTATTGTAATAGGCTCGCTCAGTCAGGTCAAACCAGCGCATGTTTTTCTTTCGAAAGTTCTCATAGCTTGCATAGACTTTTTTGCTGATAGCATCTTCTCCTACCAATTCTTCCAGCGCATCTTTGGCGGTAACTCTAAGACCGTCTAAGACCTCTTGTGGGAAACTCCTTAACTGTACATTCTCTTCGTTAATGAGTTTATCTAGATAGTCTCCATTTTTAGCGTCAAATTCTGCGAGAATCCAACCATGGGCTCTCTCAAAGGCGATGGTCAGTATTTCCTGAAGGTCTTTGGGCAGGCGATCGAAGGCTGCCTTATTGGCGATAAATTCGGTCTGGGTTCCGGGTTCATGCCAGCCTGGCGAATAATAATATTTGGCAATTTTGTAGAAGCCCATTTTGTAGTCATGGTAAGGGCCAATCCATTCTGTGGCATCTATCACCCCTCTTTCCAAACTGGTATAGATCTCACCCCCTGCAACCAATACAGGTGCGCCTCCTGCCTTTTCCAAGGTCTTTCCTCCCAAGCCAGGGACACGCATTTTGAGGCCCTTTAGGTCATCCATAGAATTGATTTCTCGGTTGAACCATCCGCCCATTTGTACACCCGTATTTCCCCCTAAAAAGGGCTTAACGTTGAACTTGTCGTAGACTTCTTCCCACAACGCATAGCCTCCCCCTCCCTGAATCCAGGCCGTCATTTGCTGTGCGTTCATTCCAAAAGGAACAGCAGCAAAAAACTGAGCGGCTGGTGCTTTTCCGGACCAGTAATAGGAAGCCCCACTTCCCAACTCTACCGCACCTGAAGAAACGGCGTCAAATACCTCAAGGGCTGGAACCAATTCCCCTCCCCCATAGACCTTGATGTCCATACGGCCATTTGACATTTCCCTTACCCAATCGGCTACCATACTCGCAATTTCACCCAAGACAGGGAAATTAGGAGGCCAGGTTGTAGTCAACCTCCAACGGTATTTCTTGTTGGTGATGATGTTGGGTGCACCTTCTCCTTTTCCTTGTTCTGTCGAACAGGACGTAAGAAGGGCAGGAACTGCTAAGGCACCAAGGGCGCCAGCTTTCAGAAAATCTTTTCTTTTCATGCTGTCAATCTGCTAGTTAGCTCCACATCTTGATGATATCCGGGAAGAATATCACCAGTCCAAGGAAGCACAACTGAATAATGATGTAGGGAACAATTCCCCTGTATATATGGCTTGTACGCACCTCTGGTGGAGCTACTCCCTTCAAATAAAAGAGAGAGAAACCAAAAGGAGGTGTTATGAAGGAGGTCTGAAGATTAAGGGCAATCAAAATACCCACCCACAACAGATCTACACCAAGTTGATCAAAAATCGGGGTTACCACGGGTACGATGATAAATATGATCTCAATAAAGTCAATGAAGAAGCCCGCAATGAAAATCACCAGCATCACAATGAATAGAAAGGCGTTGGCGGATAGATTGGCACTCAATATCAGGTTGATGAGATATTCATCTCCTCCTAATAACTTGAAAACCATCGTGAAAGTCGTTGCACCCAGAAGGATAAGGAATACCATGCTGGTCAACCAGGTGGTTTGTTGCATCACTTCTTTGAGGATATCCATAGAAAATTTCCCCTGAATGACCGTTAGTATAATAGCTCCCAATGCTCCAACGGCTGCTGCCTCTGTAGGTGAAGCAATCCCGGCGAAAATACTTCCCAGCACCAAGATGATCAGGGTCATCGGAAGGAGAAAGGCTTTCAAAACCCGCATGGCAAATCCCTCTCCTCGGAAAGCTTCAAGTTCCTCTTTAGATACTTTGGGCACCAAAGATTTATTCACCTGCCCTAGGATGATGATGTATAAGATATAAATACCAACTAGGATGAATCCAGGGATGAGGGCTGCCTTGAACATAGAACCCACATCTACACCGCTTTTGATATTGGGGCTATTGCTGATCGTGTCAGCCAAAAGAATGAGGACAATGGAAGGAGGAATAATTTGTCCTAAAGTACCTGCTGAAGCTATGGTTCCAGTCGCAACTTCTGGCGAATATCCATTTCTCAGCATAGTAGGTAGCGAAATCAATCCCATCGTAACCACCGTTGCACCTACAATACCCGTGGAGGCAGCCAGAAGGGCCCCTACTATGATCACCGAAATCGCCAAACCTCCTCTTAAATGCCCCAACAACAAGCCCATTGTCTCCAAGAGACTATCTGCAAGGCCCGATTTCTGTAACATAATCCCCATGAATATGAATAATGGAACCGCCATGAGAACATAATTCTTCATGATCCCCATGAAACGATAAGAGATGATGTAGAAGTTAATCGCAGAGAAATATTCTGGTTCGAACAATTGTACGCCTAGGAAAAATAGGACAGAAACACCTCCAAGTGTGATCGCAACCGGATAACCCTTGAGCAAAAGGATGAAGATGATTCCGAATAATACGAGTGCGAGGACTTCCATAAATCTTGAATTCTGGGATAAGGTAATTAGGTAGGCAGGAGTTAATTTTCTTCCACTTCGGGAGGATGGGAGAGGGTTTGAATAGAGGTAAGAATGGAAGATAGGGCCTGAATAAGGAGGAGGCAAAAGGCGATGGGAATGGCACTTTTTAGGATAAACAAGGCTGAAAGACCTCCTGCCTGCGCACTTTTTTCAGCGATTAAAAAAGATCTATTGGCGTATTGGAAGCCTACCCAGATCACGATGAGGCACCATGGAATCAGAAAGAGAACAGCACCAATTAGGTCCACCCATGCTTTTTGTCGAGGCGAGAACCGATCGTAGAAAAGATCTACCCGTACGTGGCGATTGTGTTTGAGCGTGTAGCCTGCACCGAGTAGAAAAATAAAGGCAAAGAAGTAGATTTCCAGTTCGATGATCCAGATCAGGGTGAAATCAAATACATAGCGCATAAAGACATCCGCACATATCAATAGGACGAGCAATAGGGTGAGCCAGCTAATGGCCTTTCCTACAAACTCATTGATTTGATCAAGAAATGCGATGATCCGGTTCATATGTAGTAGTATTGATATACTATATTAGGAAAAGCCTGAACACGGAGCAAAAAAGAAGGCATCAGTCTAAAACCGATGCCTCAAAAGGTGTTTGTTGTATATCTTCTTTACTGGATTTCCTTCAACAGCTTGTCGGCCTTTTGCTGGTATCCATGTGTAGGCTCAGATTTGATGTTCTCAAGGATATTGATGGCTTCCTCCTCTTGCTTATTAAAGCCATACGCAAGTGCTTGGTACCAACTTGCTGCCTCATGATACTTTGAGGAAGGATCAACCTTTTTCAAGGCTTGAAGCCCTTTCTTATATTCCTCTTGTGCCAAATAAGAGTTTCCTAGGTAAAACCATGCTTCGCTATCCTCCTTCTTAGATTCAAGATGCTGGTTCAGATAGCGAATGGCGATGTCATATTGCGCACGATTGTAGGCAGACATGGCAGTACGGAAGGTAGTCAAGGTATCGTTGCTTCTCAAACCCGTAACATCTTGGTAGACAGAGAAGCTTTGGCTGTAGGCATTAGGCCCGTAACGCAACTGGGAAAATAGGAGAGCTGATACAGCAATCAAGATGGTTGCTGCAGCTAGCCAAACCCGCGCATTCTTCCAAAATGGAATCACCTTAGGAGCCTCTTCTACAAGATCTGCTGTCAATTCCTTATCGAAGGCTTTCAGCTTGTCTTTGTAGGACAAAGTGGTTGTCAGGTTGACCAAGGTATGGGTCTCCTGTTGCAACTTGACCTCTTCCGCCAAGCTAGAATCTGAGTTCATCTGTTGCTCAAAAGCGCTTTTCTGAGCTTCTGTCATACTGCCTGCTAGGTAGGCCTCGATTTGTTCAAAAACATGCTCATTCATCATGCTTCTAGTTTATCCATTCCTGAATGGTTCTTCTCACCTCTGGGTTTTGACGAACCAATTCTTTTAATTCTTTCATACAATGGTTCTTCTTATTTCGAACCACCTGTTCATTCATATAGCCGAGTTGTTCGGCGATTTCCTTCATGGCGTATTTCTGGCTCCAAAGACTGAGGACTTCAAGGCATTTTTCCTTGAGGTTTCCCATGATTTCTTGAAGGTCCCTTTTCTTCTGGTCTCCCATCACAAGGACCTCGGGCGATTCTGTATCAACCGCGTCCTTGTCTTGTTTGTCCAGATAAGATTCTTCCACTCCTTGTCTGCGCAATTTCCTCAGCCATAAATTTTTGCTGATGGCAAACAAGTATGTCTTCAAAGAGCTGTTACCCTGGAATTTCCCTTGTTGGATATTCATCAGGAGATTGATCACAGCATCTTGAACCACATCCCGGGCTTCCTCTTCCTGAAAGCTTCTTCTGGTGAGGTAGGATACTGCCTCATCTACATATTGAGCGTAGATGACTCGCATAGCTTCCTCACATAATTTGCCTCCAGACTTAATTCCGTGGATCAGGTCCTGATCACTCTGTCGTTTCGCCATTTTCTATTTGTACCTCTAGCATTGTAATCCGTAACGATAAAAATAGGTTTTTCCCGAAGAATTTGTATTTCTTCCCTACGAATATTCGAAATTAACTATCATTTCTCTTTCAGGTGCGTACAATAAATTGTTGTTTCCCAGCCTTTTAATTTGGTATAAGGTTCATTTTTTAGAAAAACTCTAAAAGAAGATTTCTGTAAAAGCCTTCTCTATCAAAAAGATATTCCAGCACTTGCTTATATTAGCTAGGCATTTAAATCTGAGAAAATGAAAACATTGCTCCACGGGATTATTCCAGTCTTCATTCTTTTTTTCATAGGATGTGAATCTTCACCCAATGCACCAAAAGAAGTTTCAACCGATCAAACTGAGGTTAATAATTCAGCCGATGTAGAAGGTAAAACTCTTTCTGATCAGGTGAATAGTGTGGAAGAAGTTACTGAGGAACTGATAGAGATGGCGCCAGAAGAAAAGAAGGCGATGATCGAGAAGGCAGTTGCCAATAAAAGACTGATGGGATTTGATCCTGAGACTTCATTGCCTTTGCTGTATAAGGAAATGAAGAATGACTACAACATGCTTCGTATCATTGAGAAGTACGGCAAAGCAGTCGTTGCAGGGGAGGGGATTGCCGGAGAAGAAGATATCCGCGCCCAATTGAACGTAAGAGACGAAAATATTCTTCCTTATCTCCATAATGTATTGGAGGCAAAGGATATGGATGACAATAGCTTTATTGAAAAAAACTACGAGCAGTTGGAAAGTGAGCTGAACAAGCTTGGGCTGACCATGATCTTTGCAGAAGGTACCTATGTGGGACTCGGTGCACATCCATTCATGAGCGATCTAATCCAATTGTATGGTTCGGAAGGTCTTGCCCTCTTCACCGAATTTGAAGTAGCAGAAGCAGCCTCCCAAAATGGAGAATATCCATACTTAGATATGCGTCCCTATATTGAAATGGTTCTAGCAGGAGAGAAACTCGCCAAACTAGAAGACCAGACCTATTACAAGAAAGTGAAAGAAAGGTACGAAAATGCCCTTCTATCTCTTACAGACATCCACAAGGTGTATAACCCCAACAATCGTCAGGAAGAGAGTTTTTTAGTAGACGGTATCTCAACTGAATTCTATCCCCACGTTACAGAGAGTAAAAGTAGAACAACATTCTCTCAACTGAGGACCTCTTCCAAATACAGTCAGCTGTTGCAGAAAATCCTTGAAAATCCATCCGAAATCAGCAACAAGCCCACTCAAATTTATGTGATCGTAACTGAATGGATCGAAACAGAGGAAATGGCCCGAAGTAGAGTCGTAGGCTATCTTTCAAATGGCGATGATGTTCCCCATTCTCTTAGAATCAGACAAGGAGATGGAAAGGACCGTTTTGCGATTGCTTATCGCTTTTTCGAGAATGCTGATAAAGCCAGTGAGGCACTTGAGACTATTCGCCAAAAAATGCCTAGAGCGGAATTGGTTTATTGTAGTGTGAAGGGTGGGCAATTGTACCAGATTGGACCTTCGAAAGACTGATCAATCAGATAGTTATGTAAGTAGGAATTTACAGAAGATTGAGTATTCAGTTTGCTGTAAAATTTCTATATTTATGTCCATTAAGCCAGAAACAATTGTAGGCGATAAACGAAGTATTTCACAAGATGACGAAGAAAATTCTCCTTACTGGAAGCAATGGACTCCTTGGCCAAAAGATCACCAATCAAATTATAAGCAGTCATCCTGAAGTGGACTTATTGGCTACCAGCCGAGGAGTTAATCGCCATCCGAATTCTTTGGACTTCACCTACCGTGGGCTTGATTTACTGGATGAGGAAAAGGTATTTCAGGTGATTGAAGAGTTTCAGCCAGACTCCATTATCCATACTGCTGCCATGACCCAAGTGGATCTTTGTGAGGATAAGAAGGAAATGTGCGATGCCATTAACATTGGCACGGTTAGAACCTTGGCCAAAGCTTGTGAGCGTTTTAATGTGCATCTGGTCCATATCTCGACAGACTTTGTATTCAATGGAGAGGAAGGACCGTACAAGGAAGATGCCCAACCCGATCCTGTGAATTATTATGGCCATTCTAAGTGGAAAGCTGAACAGGTATTAGTAGAATCTCCTGTTTCATCTGCCATACTGCGCACGATTTTGCTTTATGGAATCACCCCTGCGATGTCAAGGTCGAATATTGTGCTGTGGGTCAAAGGGTCCCTTGAGCAAGCTAAACCTATCAGGGTAGTAAATGACCAATATAGGAATCCAACGCTTGTAGAGGACTTAGCTGATGCCTCTATTCAGGCAGCTTTGAGAAAGGCTGAAGGGATTTACCACATCTCTGGACCAGAAGGAATGTGGATTGTAGATATCGCTAGAAGGGTAGCGGATTATTTTGGTCTCGATAAACGGTTAATTTCAGAAACAGATTCTGCCTCATTAGGGCAAAAAGCGAAGAGACCTCCCAAAACAGGATTTATCATTGACAAGGCTCAGCGTGATCTTGGTTTCTCACCAAGAGTATTGGAAGAAGGATTGGCCCTTCTCCAACAACAAATGCTTGTCCTTGATTCGGGTGTTTGACATTATTCTGAAACAACTGCCTGATCGACATCTTCTTCCTCGTCCAGTTTTAGGGCTGATCGAATGAAAGCTGTCAGGTCTTCTACGATCAGCTTTCTGGTAGAAAGGAAGCTCGCAAGAATAAAACCTATAAAAGAACCTGCGAAGAGGTAAAGGAACCAATTGGATTTAATCTTTTTGAAGGGGGGCTTAGGTGGATCAAGAACTTGTATAACGGGTATGTCCTCTTGCAATTGAGCAAGTGCCTGTTCCCGGCTAATCACCAAGGCGGAGTAAATATTACTTAGAATGGCTTGTTGGGACTCTAGGTCAACAGGAAGGAGGTCATCCTTTGCATAAATCTTATATCTGTTTTTATCGGCGATATAGGCGATCCTTTTGTTGATGTTGTCTAATTCCGTTTTGATAGAGTCAGCTCTGTAGGAATAGAATTTGACATTTCTTTGAGCTTTTTCTGTTTTCCTTTCTCCATAATAAATGGTCAACTGCTTGATATAAGAGTCGCTTATGACACCTGAGAGTTTGCTGTCATAGGAGAAAATATTCATCCTGATAAAGCCTTCCTGGGTATTTTCTAGCTCGATGGAGAATCGAATATCATTTGCTGCACTAACGACCTTTTGGATATAGGACTTTTGAGGTTTGTCGCTTTGTGCTGCTTTGGCCAGAAATGAGGGAATGGAGGTGTATTTAGGTTTAAATTCAAGTATTAGGTCAGACAACAATCTTTGCTTTCCCTTGTACATGACTGTATCAGCAGCCACCTGTTCACTAAGATATCGACTTCTTAGAACCCCAAACATGAATTGGTTTGAGTTTCCTGCTGTACTTCCCTCAAAAAGTAGGCTGATGGAGCTTAAGCCTTGATTATCTCTGTTTCCTGATTCAGGATGAAAAATAGTTTCAGCTAGATAGAAAGGGGGTTTCAGGATGCTATTCAGGAAAAACAAACCTCCAAATATACTGGTCATCAGAACCAACAAAAGCCAGCTGGACCTAATTTGGGTCAAGTAATCCTCTACACGTTTTAAGATATCTTTGATATTCACCCTGAATTAATTTACGGATCCTAGCGTCCTGTCGATCAATAGATAGAAGGTCAGGAATGACGTAATAGACGCTGTAATTTCTTGTAAGTTGATACGAGGAATTCCATTTGCATCCCTATCTGGTTTTTTGGCAACCTCAATTAATGAACCCTGCTCAACTTTAGGATAGCTTCTGAACATAAGAAACTTCCGGGTTCCTTTTACTCTTCCATCTACATAGGTAACCGTTATTTGATTTTTCTTGGTTCGCTTAGCGAAGCCCCCAGCTAAACGGGTATAGTATTTCAACTTTTTCTTTTTGGGCTCATACAGAACCTTAATGCCAGGACGCATTACATTTCCTTCCAAATACACGATGTCTACACGAGGAGGAATGATCAAGGTGTCTCCGTCTAATAATGGGATATTATACCTTGAGTTAGGTCTCTTCAAAGCCTTATCTAATTTGATAGCGATGCTTCCAATTTCTGGACGGAGAACATAGGCTCCTTCTGTATAGGCCAGTTCCGTAATTCCTCCTGAACGTGAAATAAAGGAGGATAAGGTCTCATCTTTCTTTGATTTATTGTATTCTCCTTTTACCCGAACTTCCCCTTGTAAAAAGACACTTTCTTGAAGCCTAAAATCTGGATTTTCTCTGACGATAATTTGGTCAAAAGCATTCAACATGATGCTATCTAGTGTTGGATCTTGCTGCCAGTTTTGTGTACTAGATATAGTGTTAATGGTGACATGAACAGGGATTATTTCTCCTGTTTCACTGACCGATTCAAATACTCTACTCAATTCAATATTTTCGAAGTCGGCCTCCATTTTAAGGCCATTTGCCATATAAAATAGATCCTTGAGAGACATTCTAGGAAGTACCTCATATTCTCCAGGAAGATTTACAAGGCCCTTAATCTGAACATATCCTTGCTGAAAAAAGTCGAGTTCAGATCGGACAACCACCTTATGGTATTTCCCTACCAGGATGCTATCAGCCATGATACTTTCCTGCCAAGTCGAATCCAGCGTGATCCTTTCGATTTCTCGTTGTTGAGTAAGGGTGTTGAAATTCCCCCTTTCTTCAATATCTATGTCTTTATGTAGTTCAATCTTATTTTTGACCGCGTCTTCTGTTAAGCCACCCGCCATATAAAAGATATCCTTGAGAGACATTCCTCTCTTGATCTGGTACCTGCCAGGATTCACTACAGATCCTTCAATGTCTATATACTTGAAGAAAATGAAGTCGTATTTAGAGTAGACCTTTACTCGGTCGAATTGGTAAATTTTTAGGGTGTCAATAAGAGGGTCGTTTTCCCAGTCCTTGGCGATCGGGATACGTCTGATTAACTCAACATTCCCCTCTTCATTCATCATTTCCTCTGCTGGAAGTAGACCCGTATCATCAAGGTTGTTGGTTCGTACTTCCTTCTCTTGAGGCGCACTTGGATTGGGATTACTTTCAGAACCAGTATCTCCACCATCGTCCCCACCCTCTTCTGTATTTTCTACCTCTCTTAGGTCGAGGTCTTCTGCCTTCGTAATGGTGGTTAATTCAATGTTGTTAAAATCAGCGTCTTGTTTGGGGCCTCCTACCAGATAAAGTAGGTCTTTTAAGGTCATGGTAGGAGTAGACTTGAAGGTACCAGGTTTCCGAACCTGTCCGTCTACCTCGATCACTCTTTCATCCAAGAAGTCTGTCTGTGAAAAAATGATAATGGCATCGAAATACTGGACTTCAATGTTGTTGATGTCAGTATAGTTTAGGGTATCTACATCTCTTGGAAAGATCTTCCCAAGATCAATAGGGATATACAACAGCTCATTAGATTTGGGGACAATTCTGACGATATAAGCTCTTTCTCGATAAGCCTCTATGCTCAATCCACCTGCTTTTACGATGATATCTGATAGCTTTTCTCCAAGATTTAATTGATAGGTGCCAGGATACTCTACATCTCCAAAAATCTGGGTGATGTTAAATGCACCCTTATTGACTTCACGTAGAATCAGTTTATCCCCATCAAAAACGGTGAAATCTTTTGTGGGACTGGTTAGGATAGACTCGAGGTTAAAATCGATAAGAACCTCACGTTCATTTTCTAATCGGCCTATTTGAGCTTCCTTGGTTTTGGCATCGAAGTTAAACCCTCCAGAAAAGTTGATCAATGCTTTGAGATTTTCCCCTTCTCGCAGCTCATATTTCATGGGACGTTTTACGGGACCTTCTACTTCTGCGATCCTACCTTGTGTGGGAACAAAAATGAAGTCATTGTCCTTGAGGTAAATGGGTTCATTTAAACCAAATAACAAGTATTCGTACAAATCGAGTATTTGCACAATCTTTCCTTCTCTTTTGATGGCGATGTTTCGAACAGTACCAATGTCTGTAACACCACCAGCTGCGAAAAGGGCATTGAAGGCGGGCACAGCAGCATCTAGTCTATATGAGCCTGGATTTCTGACTTCCCCTACAAAGTTGATATTGATGGAACGTCTATCTGAGGTCAATCTAACTTCGACAGATGACCCCCGCTGAATGATGTTTCTGTATCGAGATTCAATCTTTTTTCTCGCCTCCCCAAAGGTCAGGCCCCCAAGGTATAATTTCCCAATGTAGGGCCTAATGATAGATCCATCGCTAGCTACCGTCAAACTCTCATATTGTTCATCCTGTCCAAAAATGGTAATGGCGAAGATGTCTCCTGGTCCAATAATATATTTATCTGAAACCACAGGACTTGGAACCAAGTTGAAATTGGCATCCGTATTAGAGAATAACTGGTGTCCATAGACATATATTCCCAATGAATCTTCAAGATTGATTTCTGTTATCTCTTTGGGTTTGTCCTGGTATTCTTTGTCCTCCTCATCCAAAACTTCCTCTTGACCCACGAGATTTACATCCTGAGGAGTTTCTGGCGTAGGAAAACCAGAGGCAGATGTACCCGCAGCACTTGTACTGGAGCCTGATTCCTGACCAGGTATTAGGTTGGTATTTACTCCTGCGTTTTGCAGTTGTTTTAGGCGGTCCTGGTACTGTGGCAATTGGCTTCCAGCAGATGAAGGAAGTCCTGAGGGAAGGGTGGTAGATGGTTGAACCTGTGCAAATGACTGAACAGTTAGCAGCAGCATACATAACAACCCCCCGAAAAATCCTGGATTAAAATTCCTCATATTTAATGTAGAATACACGGCAAATCTAGCAAATGATTGCGTTAATCCTCTCTAGTTTGGCTTAAATCAGGTCTATAATCTTACGTACCTTTCAGACTTAGGATAAATTAAGAAGAGCAGAACTATCTCTCTCTGTATAATGTATTTAATCCCGAAAAGGCTTTCTTATCCAAGTAACGGTAATTTTTGCTTCTATATAAGGGGCAAGGCATGAAAAACCCTAAGACAGAGAATCTTTTACGAATCACGCATAAACTTTACACGACTTGCTATCCATATTATTTCATGCTTTGGCACAATTCTACCAGTACACCGTGGCTATCTTTAGGATGTAAAAAGCAAACCAGTTTGTTATCAGCTCCCTTTTTGGGACTTTCATTGAGTAACCTAAATCCCTCTTCCTCTAGTCTTTTCATTTCTTTTTCGATGTCATCTACCTCAAAGGCGATGTGGTGCATGCCTTCCCCTCTTTTTTCTATGAATTTTGCAATAGCTGAATCGGCTTTGGTCGCTTCTAACAATTCAACTTTACTTTCTCCAAGCTGAAAAAAGCTGGTCAATACCCCTTCACTGACCACTTCCTCTTCTTTGTATGGGCCTTGTTGAAAAAGTTTGGTGAAAAGGGCATTTGCCTCCCTTATATTCTTGACTGCAATACCAATGTGTTCTACTTTCATGTCTCAAGTCATTACTATAATCAATCGATGCTCAAAATACACAAAGAAGGCAAAGTAGTCATCCCTGTGGGTATTCTTATCCTCGGACTCATTTGGGTAGGTGCCTACTGGATTCATCCTTATTTGGGATACGCTTTGATACTACCCGGATTGATCATGTCCTATTTGATCATTCATTTCTTTAGGAATCCAGATATTCAATCTCCAATTGACCCAGAAACAATTCTTTCCCCTTGTGATGGAAAGGTGGTAGTAATCGAACAAATTGAAGAAAAGAAGTACTTCAAGGATAAAAGATGGCAAATATCTGTATTTATGTCGCCTCTGGATATTCATGTCAACCGCAACCCCATCAGTGGGACTATCAAAAGTCTTCAGTATTACCCTGGCTCTTATCTTCCTGCCTACAATCCTAAGTCCTCCGAATTGAATGAACAAAATTTGGTAGTAGTTGAAAATGACTTGATTGCTGTGGGCTACAAACAGATCGCAGGCATCATGGCCCGAAGGATACTATGCTATGTAAAAGAAGGGGAGGAAGTCAAACAAGGAGAAGAATATGGCTTTATTCGCTTTGGTTCAAGGGTCGATGTGTACTTGCCGCTTGATGCCGATATCACGGTTAAGCTAGGAGATCGTGTTCAGTCTGGTCAAAGTCAGCTTGCCAAAGTAGGAAAGTAGATCATGGATAAGACTAGGAACGATTGAGCTGGAAATTCTCGCCTAAATAGAGTTTTCTGGCGATTTCACTGTTGGCTAAATCTTCGGCTGTTCCTTGAAGCTTTAACCTTCCCTCGTATAAAAGATAGGCTCTATCTGTAATGTTAAGGGTGGCGGCAACATCATGGTCAGTGATCAAGACACCAATATTTCTCTTCACCAATTTGGTAACTAGGTATTGGATATCCTCTTTGGCGATGGGGTCAATCCCTGCAAAGGGCTCATCCAAAAGAATGAAATGCGGGTCTACTGCCAAGGCACGAGCAATTTCAGTTCTACGTCTTTCCCCACCAGAAAGGACGCGGCCTAGGCTTTTCCTGATATGGGTAATGGAAAATTCTTCCAGAAGTTGATCGACTTTTTCTTTTCTCTCTTTAGCAGACATTTTGGTGCCCAATTCAAGAACAGAAAGGATATTTTCCTCAACGGTCATGTTTCTAAAGACAGATGCCTCTTGGGCGAGGTACCCAATTCCTAGACGTCCTCTTTTGTACATAGGGTACTGCGTTATGTTTTTATCGTCTAGGTATATTCTTCCTGCATTGGGACGAATGAGACCAACAATCATATAAAAGGTAGTTGTTTTACCCGCTCCATTCGGTCCTAACAGCCCTACAATCTCTCCCTGATTCACCTGAAGGGAGACTTCGTTTACAACGGCTCTTTTTCGATATTTTTTTACCAGACTGTCTGCTCTCAACAACATAGGATTACAAATTACACCTATCCCAAGAATAAAAAAAGTAGCGACATCCCGAGAGACATCGCTATTTGCTACTATATGCAATATGCTATGTCCTTATGGGGTATGCAGGATTTTTTCGGTGAGTACTTCACCAGCCACATCGATTTTAACAATGTATAGACCTGCCTTTAAATCATCCATATCAATTCTTTGGATACCAGGTGCAATTCTGGCCTCCTTACTATGGTATACCAGACGCCCCTCAAGGTTGTACAAACTGACAGAGGTAGGCTGATTTATCTCCTTTTTCCAATGAATATTTAGGAAATCTCTGCTAGGATTAGGTCCTATGCTAAGCCCTTGCTCAGAAAGTAATGTTTCATTCTGGACTTCAATTCCGCTTGGGCCATATAAATAGCCTAAACCAGAATTGTTAACTTGGTTTTTCCTTCCTAGGATATAGAGGTCATTCTGATAGCGTTTGAAATCAAAAACAGATGAGATTTCAGTTGAATTATTATTCACTGAAACTTGCTGCCAGAAGCCTGAGGGTTTTCTAAAGTATAGCCTGATTTCTCTGATGAAGGTAGGAAAGTCATATAGAACCCACACTTGATTTTGGTCATCTACGATGAGGCCTAATTCGCTGGCACTAAAATCGATGTATTCTCCATCTAATTTGTCTGTATCCCAATTCTCCCTATCAAGGGTATTCAGCACATAGACCGAATCTCGCTGCCCATCAGTAAAGGCAATGACAGGAAGGTTAAGGGTGTCTACGGCAATAGCTAGGGTAGTGGGGAAAAAATTATTGACTTCCTCAATGGTCTGGACCTCCCAATTGCTGCTGGTGGACTTATAGGCGTATTTCAGCACATTATTGCTTATATCAGTGTACACCAAATGGAATCCCCCTTCTTCATCCAAGACTGAAGCTACATTAGAGCCTACAGCTGTAGAGGAAGAGTCAATGATCGTAGATGTCCAATTCCCTTGGGTAGTAGATCTACTGAATTGCTGTAACCATCCTACATTCAAGTTGAAGAAGAATAGGTCTGTTTGGACCCCTTGTTGAATAATATTCAAATCCTTCGCAAGAATGGTATCAGTTACTATCTCTTGCAGCCAAGCTCCACCCGTAAGCTGCCGAGCAAATCGGATTTCGCTGCTATCTGTTGCCAAGTAGGCTATGACAGGTTGATTTTGATTGTTTAGATCCATGCTAACCTCACTAATTCCTCCTCCGCTTATGTCGATCGCTTCTGAAACCCATTCGCTTCCATTATTTTCCCAATAAAACAACCTATCAGTTTCCCTTGCCTGTGATGCCATGAGTACTTGGGCTTGGCCGTTATTGTCCCTGATGGTGGATGCTATATTAAAGCCAGTAGTGATGGTATTGGTCAAGTTTTGTATTTCCCAACCTGGATCGTTGAAGGTAGTTTTGCCAAAATCAAGGCGGTCCCCAGCTGAAAAGTAGCCAAAAACAAAAAGTGAATCTTCTACTTTGACAGATGAAAAAGGATTGCTGGTAAAGAAATTCTGTAAGGTATCACGCCTCCAATTAACCCCTCCATCGTTTGAAGAGACAGAAACTGCCGTTCCATTGACGCGATCGTTGAAGACAATGACCACCGTGCTATCATCAAGCGCTTCAATAGAATTGTCAAAAGCAGCTTGATTGGTTGGATTTAGGTTGAAATAGTATGGCTCATATCCAGGTTGATCTAGCTGGTTTAGGTTGACCCTTGTATAAAAGTATGTCAACCTATCGGTAAAAAGATTTCTACCGTATCCATAATGATTGGTCAGGGAATATGTGAGATGGACAATCGAGTCATTGGTAGATTTAGCATCTATGTACCCAAAACCTTCATAAAAGTGCTGGTTGAAGATGGATATATTGGGTAAGCGAAAAGACCGGTCAATAGAATATTGGGTCCAGTTCTTTAGGGAATCATCATGACTCTTGAACATCAACAATTCGTTGTTGTGAAGAGAATTGGTAATGGCTATCCACGTAGTATCGTTAGGTTGAAGAATTTTACAATACTCACCAAAGCGATCTCCATTTTCTACACAAGGCTGAGAACCAGTATAGGGTTGATCAGGGAAGGTAATCTCCTCCCAGTTGTTGATGGCTCTTCGGACATAGATGTTCATGTCCATTCGGTACTGACTGTAAATTTCGTCAATAACTATATCTACTGCACAATCCTTAATTCGTGTGAAAAAAGCGTTGAAATGAAGAATAGTAGGTTGACCAAAAGCATCAAATGTTAGGTCTAATGAAGGTTGGGCGTATGTGGGGAAATTGAAGTCAAATCCGTAAATCCCAATGGTGTTTCCTTCAGATGCATCTTCAAAGGTCCAATTTGTTCCATCGTAGGTAGCCAAGCCTAAGGCAGCCTGATTACCCTGATTCTTAAGGTAGGCGATATGGACCAAACCGCTGCTATCTATGGCAAGGGCTGACTTGTAACCAAAGTTTCCTGTCTCTGGAACATCTTGAAAAGTCCATGCACCAGTCATATGATTTCTTACACCATATGAAAGTCGATCTATGGTTTTATTCCAATAGGTAACATGGATATTCCCATCTGAATCGACTTCTGAATCTGGATTTGAACCGGATTCCTGAATGTCATCGCTTATATTTTCAAATTGCCATGAAATGATTTGCCCGCTTAATGGCAGGAAAAACAGGCAACAGGCAAGGGTGAGGAACCAAAACTTATGATTCATATGAGGATTTGATGTCTTTTAGTCGTAAATCTATGTGAACCTGCTGCTTCCACTTATTTAAAGTGGGCTGGTAAGCAATGTCAATAATGTCCGATTTTAAAGAAAACCATTTTTCCGCCAAATTAAACCCGATCGCACGACATACCTTATCATTTTGTTCTAGCATAAAACGGACGTGTTTTTCCTTCAGTATGTCTGCTCGTAAAACTTTCACCCCCATCGTCTGGAAAACAGGTCTCCTATTTCCCGGACCGAAGGGAGCGAGGCGATTGATGGTATTGATGAATTTTAGGTTTATGGTTCTAAAGTCCACTTCGGCATCAATCCAAAGACTTGGTACCTTCTGCTCAGGTCTAATGGTTTGATTAACAGCTTGTTCAAATGCTTCGGTGAAGGCTGATAATTGTGCTTCTTCCAAGGTAAGACCAGCTGCATAAGTATGCCCTCCCCACTGGAGGATATGTTCATCGCACATTTGAAGGGCCTGATAAAGATCGAAGCCAGCCACAGACCTAGCAGAACCGACAAGATACCCATTAGACCTTGTCAGCATGACGGTAGGCCTGTAATATTGCTCAATGAGCCTAGAAGCGACAATTCCTATCACGCCTTTGTTCCATTTCTCGTCAAAAAGAACAGTAGAAGAAGCTTCTTTTAGGCTAGGGTTTTGGGCAATGGCAGTCGCAGCTTCAGCGCAAATGTGCTGTTCCATTTCCTTCCTTTTGTCATTTTCTGACTCAAGTAGGGAGGCAATTTCCTCTAAGTTTTCGGCTTGACCTTTCAAGACTTCTACCGCCATCTTACCATGTTTCAATCTCCCCGCCGCATTGATCCTTGGACCAATAAAGAAAACCAAATCAGAAATATCCCACTCCCTTTGTTGCCTAGACTGTCTCATTAAGATGGCTATTCCAGGATGGGGGTTGGTGCGTAATTTTTCTAGGCCCAAGTTTGCCAATATGCGGTTTTCACCTGTAATAGGAACCAAATCACAAGCGATGCTAAGGGCCAATAGATCTGCATACTTTTTGACGGGACTATAGTCTGTTTCTGGTAAGGAGAAACCTAATTCTACCAACTTACTTACAAGGCCTGAGGCAAGTTTCATCCCCACGCCACAGCCCGTTAATTCTTTAAATGGGTAGCTATTTCCTTGAATTTTAGGGTCAAGCACAGCAAGTGCTTCGGGTAAAGTGTCTGCAGGATTATGGTGATCACAAATGATCACATCTATTCCTTTTGTGGTAGCATATCTAACCTTTTCAAAGGCTTTTATCCCACAATCAAGTGTGATCAATACCTTTGCTCCTGCTTCCACTGCTGCATCTATCCCCTGATAAGATAAGCCATACCCTTCTTTGTATCTATCAGGGATGTAGGTGTGATGGAGGATTCCTAGATCCTGACAAACACAGGACATCAAGGCCACGGCTGTCGTACCATCCACATCATAATCGCCAAAAAGAAGAATGCTTTCCTGTTTTTCGATTACCTGAATCAGTCGATCAACGGCTATGTCCATTTGATTCATCAGGAAGGGATCGTGTAGGTTTCCTTCACCTGGGCGACAAAAATCCCTAACCTCATTGTAGGAATGAAGCCCTCTTAAGTAAAATACACGTGCAAGTGAAAGGGGGAAGGGGCGCTGCCCACTCAAGTCCGCTGCCAGCTTCTCTATGTGCGCTTGGGCACCAGCTGGCTTCATGTTCCAGTTCATATATACTTTCCTTTTCCCCTAATTGACAGGCATCTATTCACACGAATACGAAAGTAGCAAGAAATATTTTTTATTCAGAATGTTTCAGATGAACACAACAAAACTGGCTATAAGCAGTGAGATGGAGAAGA
>JBCBVV010000071.1:0-236 GCA_039817415.1 Bacteroidota bacterium | reverse complement strand
GGAGAAGAACAGCTGTATCTACAATTAGGATATTTTAAGCTGCGTAAAATCTCAATAAGGACAAGTTATATTCGTGATATTTTGTCCTTTTTAGATTTAGTTCCTCCTCCTAATTTAGTCTCAATGTCAGGGGGTACTGACTTATTAGGTAGGTTATTTATAAAAAATGGGAAATCGGCTTATGTCCAATTTCCCATTTATTTTTTCTGCTTCGATCTTAACGCCATCTTACCCGG
>JBCBVV010000070.1:0-26923 GCA_039817415.1 Bacteroidota bacterium | reverse complement strand
AAAATAATTTTCAATCTATTTATTACGAAATAATGTATATACATTATTTCGTAATAAATAGATTGAAAATTATTTTTATAAAAAATGAAACCTACTTCCAATTCATTACATGCAGATAGAAAATCGCCAATCGTGATCTGCCTCGTTTGATCGGGAATATTTACTCCTAGAATTGATTGACTTGCTTTTGGGCTCAGTTCTATTCGCCTTCCACCCCACAAAAGCTCTCAGAATATAACCTCCTTCCATTTGGGCATTAGAACAATGCCTTCTTCATGCTTACATGTTAGGCTAGTTGTGTTACCTACTTTGGTATTTTTATCGGTGAATAATGAGGGCATTGAATAGTTTGATATCCGAATTTTAGTAATTGAATGAATAACTATGGTATACAGGGGACAAAGGTTATTTTGTTTATTGGGTCTTTTGCTGCTGATAAATTTGGTAAGCTTGAGCAAGCTTCACGCACAAGTGGATGCCATTTTTACCTCCGACGTAACAGCGGGCTGTAGTCCGCTCACAGTAAGATTTACAGACCTTTCGACTGGAGATCCGGATCTTTACCTTTGGAACTTTGGAAACGGCAATACTTCCACTTTTGACGATGTAATCGCTACCTATACTACGCCAGGAACTTATACTGTATCCTTGACGGTTATAGACACGGCTTTAGGCAGTACCGATACAGAAACTAGGGTGGCTTATATTACGGTATACCAGGATCCAACTGCTGCGTTTACCTCTGATACGACCTCAGGTTGTGCACCCTTATCTGTTAATTTTCAGGATGCCTCTTCGGCTGGTACCGGATCAATCGTTTCTTGGACTTGGGATTTTGGCGATGGTACGGTTAGCTCCTTGCAGAATCCTAACCACATTTATTATTCCACTGGACGATATGATATTACCTTGGTAGTTGAGGATACTTTTGGGTGTCGTAATTCAATTACCTTTAATGATTATGTAGACATAACAGAAATCGCATCTGTTGATTTTACCGCAAGTCCTACGAATGGTTGTTCTTCGCCACTTGATGTTACGTTTACACCTTCTATTTCCCCTGCAGGTTCTTACACCTATTTATGGGATTTTGGGGATGGATCTACTTCTATTTCTCCTACACCAACGCACACCTATTTGGCTGACGGAGACTATACTGTATCTCTAACAGTAGTAGAGGCTGGAGGTTGCCAAGAGCGAATAGAAAAGTCCAATTATGTTATCATTGCCAATCCTGTAGCCGATTTTGTGGCCTTACAAACTACTGCTTGTGTAGGGACTGACATTAATTTTATAAACCAGTCTAGTGGTGCCAATAGTTTTCTATGGAGTTTTGGAGATGGAAACACATCAACTCAAACTGATCCGGTCATTTCTTATTCTGCACCGGGTACTTACCAAGTCAGCTTAAACGCAATCAATACGGCTGGATGTAATGATATTGAAACCAAAACAGCTTACATAACAATTTATCCAACGCCTGCACCGGCTTTCGTGGCGACTCCTTCTAATAGAGGGTGTGATAGCCCGATGTTCGTAACCTTTGTGGACAATTCTATAGGAAACATAGTTTCTTGGCAATGGGATTTTGGCAATGGACATATTTCGACTTCGCCATCTCCGACCACGGCTTACTTGAATGATGGTTTATATTCGGTATCTCTGACGGTAACTTCTACAGATGGTTGTCAGGCAACAGAAACGATTCCCAATTACATTCAATTGGCACAACCCAATGCCAATTTTGTGCCCTCCATCACTGAGGGTTGTATTCCTTTGAATGTTAATTTTACCAACCTTTCTACCTCTTTAGCAGACTCTATTGTTACCTATTTATGGGACTTTGGTGATGGAACATCTTCTAATCAAATAAACCCTTCTCATACCTACACTGTAGCTGGGCAATACAATGTAACCCTTACAGTAATCGCACAAAATGGCTGTTCCGACACATATCTATATTCCACGATTGATGCAGGACTTCAGCCGACGGCCAGCTTTTTTGCAAATCCACAGGTTGTATGTGTAAACCAGGATGTAAATTTTACCTCTACTTCAATAGGTCCCAATTTGGGATACTTCTGGTCCTTTGGTGATGGAGGAGAGGCATTCGTACCTAACCCAACCCATACCTATCAAGACACTGGATCTTACGGGGTACAGTTAATGGTTGAAAATTTTGGCTGCTGGGATACACTTTTCATTCCTGCCTATATCCAGGTTCAAGGTGCAGTCTCAGATTTTTTACCAGCGCCCATTCAAGCATGTAATCCACCTACCAATGTATTTATGGCAGACGCATCCTATAATGCTCAAGAATGGTATTGGGATTTTGGGGACGGGGGTATTGACAGTGTGCAAAATCCATCACATGTTTTCAATTCGGTGGGGACTTATACCATTACCCAAGTAGCTTTAGACACCGTTACGGGTTGTTCGGATCAATCAACTTTTACGATTGATATAACGAATCCTGTGGCTGGTTTTTCTGCCGTACAGACATACGGATGTGCCCCTATGGCAATTAGTTTTACGAATAGTTCCGTAAATGCAAATTTATACTTTTGGGATTTTGGGGATGGTAGTTTGTCTAATGATGCCAATCCTACACATTCATATACTTCACCCGGGGTGTACACAGTACAGTTGATAGCTTCTGATGGAGTTTGTGTAGATACCCTCATTATGGATTCCTTGATTACTATTGCAGGACCTACTGCTAATTTTGATGCAAATGATTTAACTGGCTGTGCTCCCTTATCAACTACCCTTAATGATTTGTCTATCAACAACCCTGGGGCACCTATTGTAAGTTGGCAATGGGGATTCTCAGATGGAGGCACCGCTACAGGTCCTAATCCTTCTTATACCTTTAATACGGCAGGAGATTATGACGTATCCTTAATCATTCTTGATGCAGATGGATGTATAGATACACTCACTCGAAATGCCTATATACAACCTACTCTCCCAGTTGCTGCCTTCACTACCACAGATTCAACTTCGTGCCCTGGATCTTTAATATCTTTTATCAACCAATCCTCTGGGGTAGGGCTTAGCTATAGCTGGGATTTTGGAGATGGAAATTCATCCATTACTCCAAACCCTTTCCATTTGTATCCTTTGAATGGAGATTATACAGTAAGTTTGACTGCTACAGATGTGAATGGATGTACAGATACAGAAATTAAAAGTAATTTTGTATCTATTAGCAAACCCATTGCCAGTTTCATCGCTGACACGACCTCAGCCACTTGCCCTCCCTTAACAGTGAGTTTTACTGATCAGTCAAATGCTTTGGGAGGAACCATCGTTTCATGGTTATGGGATTTTGGGGATGGAAGCGTTTCTACTTTACCTAATCCCCAAAAAGTATTTAGTAGAGGTGGAGATTACACGATTAGTTTGATTGTGGCTACCACTGAAGGTTGTAGGGATACAGTTATCATGCCTGATTTTATTTCAATTTCAGGCCCAAGTGGATCTTTCACCCAAAGCCCAAATGAGGGATGTCAACCACTCGATGTAACTTTTTCTGTTCAAAGTCCTAATCCTTCTTGGATTTACAATTGGGATTTTGGAGATGGAACTGGCGGTGGAGGTTCTAGTGTATTACATACCTATTTTAACGATACAACCATTACTCCCATTTTACTTGTGGAAGACTCAGCGGGTTGTGTTGTGCCAATTCCTTCCAATAATCCTATTATAATTCGGCCCGAACCCACTGTGAATTTCGTAGCCAACCAGACAGAAATTTGCTTGGGAGAGTCCATAACATTTACCAATCAATCTATAGCTGAAAGACCAATTGTGACATATGAATGGGATTTTGGGGATGGAAATACATCCTCTTTAACCAATCCTAATCATGCCTATACAGATACAGGAATTTTCGTTGTTAGACTAAGAGCATATACAATTGATGGTTGTACAGATACCTCTACCTCACCGGTAATTATTCGAGTTACTTCTCCTCCATCTGCTATTTTTAGTCCCTCCCCAAATGCCGGGTGTAATCCATCTACGATAAGTTTCCTTGAGGCATCGACCGGTGATTTCCCGCTTGTAGATTGGTCATGGAATTTTGGGGATGGCAATGGTGGAAGTGGTCAGTTTGTAGCCCCTCATACCTATACGACAGCAGGAATTTATAATGCTACTTTGACCGTTACAGATACGAGAGGATGTACTGGAACCCAAAGTCAAAGCGTAACTATTTTCCCTCTTCCTACACCGGATTTTACGGCTTTTAGATATGGTTGTGCGCCCATTTCGGTTGCTTTCACAGACAATAGTTCTGCGAGTTCGACCATTGTAGCATGGGAATGGGACTTTGGCGATGGACTTACTTCCACCGTTCAAAACCCTACACATATTTATGCCTCCAACGGTAATTATACGGTTAGTTTGACGGTGACAGATGCAAACGGTTGTCAATTCACCATTATGAAGCCCGACTTTATTAAACTGGATCATCCGTCTGCAGCTTTTACTTCCGATGCTGGTCCTAGTTGTCCTCCGCAGACGGTAAACTTTTCTAATTTGTCTGCTTCGGATACTACTCTTTCATATAGTTGGAATTTTGGAGATGGAAGTCCCTTAAATAATCAGGAGAATCCTTCTCATATCTTTTATGGAGCAGATACCTTTGACGTGCAATTGATTGTTACGGATCCATTTGGTTGTCGAGACACAGCCTTGTTAGTAGATCATGTAGTCAATCAGCCGCCTCCAAACTCTTCTTTCACTGTTTCAGATAGCGCTGCCTGTGTACCCGAAAATATTGTGTTTACAGCTAGCAGTACAGGCAATGGTGGAGCTACGGTGGTTTCATACTTGTGGGATTTTGGGAATGGGACCACTTCTAGCTCCGCAACCACTTCAAACCTTTACACTGCGGCCGGTACTTATACGGTAAGTCTGACTTCATTCGATAGCAATGGATGTGCAGATACGGCCTACAAAACCATCATCATATTTGACAATCCTGTGGTAGACTTCATCGCAGGAGATACAGTAGGATGTGCCATTACCAATATTCAGTTTACTGATATGACAACGGGAACTTTCGCACCCGTAAGTTGGTCATGGGATTTCGGTGATGGAAATACAGGAGCCTCTCAAAACCCTGTCAATACTTATATGACAGACGGAAGCTATACCGTAACCTTAACGGCCACTGATATCAATGGGTGTTCTGGAACACGAACTAGAGCCAATTACATTGAATTAGATCATCCAACCGCTAATTTTACGCTTTCTTCGGATCAAAGCTGCCCTGATATCGCGCTAACCATGACTGACGTGAGTACGGGGCCTTTTGCCATCATTAATCAGGATTGGGATTTTGGAGATGGAAGTCCAGCTGGAACAGGTTCGGTTGTTACCCATAGCTATGGAACTCCGGGACTGTATACACTCACGCTGACCATCACAGATGCAATTGGGTGTATGGACACCTTTGTTTATCCAACGAATGTGGAGGTATTCACGGGTCCGACCGCTGCCTTCTCTTTTACTCCAACTACGGGCTGTAATCCTCTCACAGTCAATTTTACCAATAATTCTGTGGCAGGAAGTGCTGCTATTGTTTCTACCCTGTGGGACTTTGGTGATGGAACGACTACTGGGACCTTAAGCCCATCTCATACTTATACATCTTCTGGTGTTTATACAGTTAGCCAGATTTTGCAGGATGCGAATGGTTGTTTAGATACCCTGACACAACAGGTAGAAGTCTTTTCCATTCCGGTTGTCAATTTTGTAGCCAACCCCACTGCAGGTTGTGCACCTCAAGCTGTTCGGTTTATCGACTCTACTCAGACGGCTTATCCCATTGTGAATTGGTACTGGGATTTTGGGGACGGTTCAAGCTCTACTTCCAATCAGCCAACTCATATTTATGCAGCAGATGGTGTGTATTCTGTGAAGCTCATTACGACCGATATCAATGGTTGTGTGGATTCATTGACCAAGACCAACTACATTAGAATGGCGCACCCCAATGCTGCCTTTACCGCTAACACAACCACAGTCTGTCCAGATGAGCCGGTTGGAGTAACCTTTACAGATGCTACGGTTCATGACACTACCCTTGTAGCCTGGTCATGGGACTTTGGAGATGGCAATACCGCAACCGGTCAAGTAGTCAGTCATTCTTATGCTGTTGCGGGTGATTATACGGTGGTATTAACCGTTACGGATGTTTTGGGCTGTTCTGATACGGATACCTTAACGAATTTCATCACAGTTAGAAATGGCCCTCAGGCTAATTTTAGCTTTTCTGATTCTACGAATTGTACCCCTTTGGCATCCCTGATGACAGATTTGTCTACAGCCGGAGATGCAGGTATCGTCGGATGGACGTGGGATTATGGCAATGGAGATGGGAGTATTCAACAAAATCCTAGCTATACCTGGGCGACTGCTGGAACTTATAATGTTACCCTTACTGTAGTAGATGCCAATACCTGTTACAACAGCATCACAAAAACAGCTACTGCATTAGAACTACCTGTTACCAATTTTATGACACCGGACACATTTGGTTGTGCTCCTTTGCCCATTTCATTTACCAATCTTTCTACCACCGCCTATCCAGTAAGTTTGAGAAAATGGTATTTCGGAGATGGGGATAGTGCCATTAACATACTCAATCCCACACATACTTATCTGAACGACGGGAATTATACTGTTACCTTGATTACAGTTGATGCAAATGGATGTTCAGATACGCTCACAAAAACCAATTATATCAGGTTAAGTCATCCCGTAGGAGACTTCACGATAGATGTAACGGAGGTCTGTCCAAATATACCTATCGGGGTAACCTTTACAGATGCTTCTATTGCCGATCATATACTTGTCGGATGGAACTGGAACTTTGGAGATGGAAATACTTCTAATGTTCAGAACCCTTCTCATTCCTTCAATACACCAGGAAATTACCAGGTAATTCTCCAGGTAACGAATGTGTATGGTTGTTCGGATATTGATACCTTCCCTACCTCAATCAATGTATTGACACCGCCGACAGCTGCCTATACAGTTTCGGACACCCAGGACTGTGAACCCTTTACTGTTACCTTCACAGATGCGAGTGTAAATGGGAGCGGAACAATCAATTCTTGGGAATGGGATTTCATAGATGGTGGTTTTTCCTTGCTTCAAAACCCAAGCTATACATTCAATAATGACGGAGTATATCCAGTAGAGCTTAAGGTTACAGATGACAATGGCTGTCAAGATAGCATAGCCCTTGATATCGAGGCTTTTGCGTTACCTGAGCCTTATTTTGTAGCAAATGATTCCTTTGGATGCGAGGGACAGACCTTTGCCTTTACAGATCTTACTTCTGGTGCTCAGGCTATCGTTTCATGGCTGTGGGACTTTGGAGATGGGAATACCTCTACCTTAAGGAATCCGAGTCATGTTTATGCTTCAGTAGGTGTATATGATGTAAGCCTTACTGTAACTGATGCAGAAGGATGTGTCCAATCCTTTACAAAAGCCAATTACATCAACCTGACAAGGCCGGTAGCGGATTTCTCCGCTGATCAGACCCAAGTATGTCCAGGAACTACCATTAGCTTTACGGATAATTCCACTCCAGATCACCCTTTGACATCATGGTTATGGGACTTTGGGGATGGAAATACATCAAACCTTCAGAATCCAACTCACGTCTATCACACAGCTGGAAATTACACAGTTACTTTGACGATCCAGAATAGTTATGGCTGTGATCATACCGAGATCAAGTCAAATTATATCAGAGTTTGGAATCCTCCTACTACGCAGTTTACTCTTTCGGATACGTCTGGTTGTTCGCCTTTAACGGTCAACTTTACCAATACTTCAGTTGGGAATGATGGCGCAATTACCAGTATTCTGTGGAGGTTTGGAAATGGGGACTCTGCCTTCAGCAATACGCCAAGTGCCATTTATACAACGGCTGGAACCTATACAGTGATTCTAGAGGTAAATGATGCCAATGGTTGTCAGACAACTGCAACAGAGGAAATCGAAATATTTGATAATCCTGCTGCTTCATTTTTCTCCTTGAACGCAAATGGATGTCCTCCGCTTCCAGTAGCTTTCGTAAATACTTCTACTGGTCCCGCTGGTTTGACTTCTTTCGAATGGGATTTCGGAAATGGATCTACTAGCACAGCACCTTCTCCTTCGGAACTGTATACTAATTACGGTTCTTATGATGTCCAATTGATTATCACCGATGTCAATGGCTGTCAGGATACCATGTTGAGGCCAAATTATGTCAATGTCCGTAATCCTCAGGCAGATTATACTGTTTCATCCACCGACTTGTGTGAAGGGGAATTGGTAACCTTTACGGATGCTACCCTCGCCGACACAACCTTGGTGAATTGGACCTGGGACTTTGGGGATGGAACAACTGGAACAGGGCAGACTGTTCAACATGTTTATACCACCTCTGGCACCTATAATGTTCAGTTGGTTGTGGAGAATATTCAGGCTTGTCGAGATACAGTTATCAAGGCTAATGTGGTCTCTGTGGCAGACAAGCCATCTGCAAGCTTTACGGTTTCAGACTCCATTTCTTGTACGCCTTTGCCCTTCATAGCCACCAATACTTCCGTTGCCAATACCTGGCCAATCGTAGGGTACGAATGGATATATGGAGATGGTGGGAGTTCGAATAACCTCAATGCTTCCCATACCTATACCACAGCAGGTACATACGAACTCATGCTGGTTGCCACGGATCAAAATGGTTGTGTGGATACAGCAAGAAAGACTATTCTGGCTCGTGAATTACCTGTTGCTGCCTTCCTTAGTGCAGATACAGTGGGTTGTGCCAATAGGACCGTCAATTTCCAAAATCCTTCAACGGGTTCATCACCTTTGAGTTCATTCATCTGGGACTTTGGAGATGGAAATACCTCTACCGCCCAATTCCCGATTCATACATATACTGCAAATGGGGCCTATGATGTGAGCTTGATCGTAGAGGATATTTTTGGCTGTCGAGATACCTTGGAGGAACCCAATTATGTTCGATTGACCCTTCCTGTAGCTGATTTTGCTATTTCTCAGGCCCAAGTTTGTCCTGGTACGCTCGTGGACTTTACAGATGCTTCTACACCAGATACCAGTTTGGTGAGTTGGCTTTGGGATTTTGGCGATGGAACAACGGGAACAGGGGCTTCTTCCTCTCACTTTTATGCGACTCCGGGTACATATACGGTAAGTCTGACTATTACCAATGTCAATGGATGCTCAGATACAGAAACCAAATCAGCTGTCATTGAAGTCCTAAATGGTCCAACTTCAGTCTTTATCATTTCGGATACCGTTAACTGTACTCCATTGATTGCTACGTTCAACAATGCTTCTCTTGCTGGAGACGCGGCCATTAGTGGATATGCATGGGATTTTGGCAATGGTCAAGTCTCCTCTAATATCAGCGAAACAATTATTTTCAGCCCTGCTGGAACCTACAATGTGGAATTCATTGTAACGGATAACAATGGTTGTAGAGATACTTCTATGCAGCAGGTGAGAGCCGTGCCTTTGCCAGTGGCTGATTTTACCGCGAGCTCGGTGGTAGGTTGTGACGAACAAATAACCTTCAACGATCTTACTTCAACCACCAATACTATTGTAGGCTGGGAATGGGATTTTGGAGATGGATTTACTTCCACAGATCAAACCCCAACTCATACCTACACCTCAACGGGCTCTTATACTGTGAGCTTGATTGTGACTGATAATTACGGTTGTACAGATACGATCACCAAGCCAAACTATATCAACCTAACTCGTCCTATTGCCATTTTCGCACAGGATAGAGATGAGGTATGTCCAGATCAATTGATTCAATTCTTTGATTTTTCAGTTCCTGACTTTCCCTTGGTAAGTAGAAGCTGGGACTTTGGGGATGGAAACACTGCTTCAGGTCAATTTGTAAATCATAGCTATTCTAGTCCGGGTGTATATACAGTAACGCTCACAATTGTAAACTCTCAAGGCTGTACGGATTCTGAAAGTGGTACGATAACGGTTTTTGGACCTCCTACAGCTTTGATCAGTTCGAATCTTATTGAGGGTTGTGCGCCATTGACGGTAGATTTCGAGGATATATCTACTACTAGTGGAGCCCCCGTTTTAATCAGGGACTGGAATTTTGGAAATGGGCAAACGGGTTCTAATTCTACAGAAACGATTACCTACACCAATCCGGGAACGTATACAGTGAATCTCGCCATTATTGATGGCAATGGTTGTAGCCATGATACCTCTTTGACGATAAGAGTCAATGATCTGCCGGTAGCTGACTTTACTGCAGACAGTAGGGTAGGTTGTGCCCCTACAACCATCAATTTCCGCAGCTTGGCTACAGGTCCTGCAGCTTTGGTTGCATGGTTCTGGGACTTTGGAGATGGAAATACATCTGCCCAAATGGACCCTTCACATACCTATTCTGCTGACGGAGTATATGATGTCCAGCTCATCGTCTTTGATGCTAATGGTTGCAGTGATACAATCTCAAAATCTCAGTTTATCAGATTGAGTCATCCTCAGGCAGACTTCAATGTAGCCGTAGACAGAAGTTGTCCTGCGGTTACCGCCACCTTTACGGATCAGTCCATCCCAGATACGACCCTAGTCGATTGGGCCTGGACCTTTGGTGATGGCAGTATGAGCAATGATCAAAATCCTGTTCATGTATATACCACACCAGGAAGCTTCGATATTAGGCTCATTGTAACCAATGTATTGGGGTGTAGAGATACCCTGTTACTCCCCAATGCGGTGCAGGTAGACAATGGACCTTCAGCCTCATTTAGTCCTACAGATACCGCTAACTGTACGCCATTGAGCCTGAATTTCATCAATACATCTACTCCTGGAGGAGCTCCATTGGCGAGTTATTCATGGGACTTTGGTAACGGTCAGACCTCTTCATTGATCAATCCTTCCATCACTTATGGAACGAGTGGAGTCTACACGGTGGAGATGATTGTAACGGATGCAAGTGGCTGCACGGATACTGCTACTCACATCATGACTGCCCGACCTTTGCCTCAGGTTGCATTTGGAGCCAGTGATTCTCTTGGATGTGCACCACAGACGATTAATTTCATCGATCAGACAGTCTCCTCTGGAGGAATTATCAGTTGGTTATGGAACTTTGGAGACGGAAATACATCCACCGCACAGTTTCCTGTCCATACCTATGCTACAGATGGCATATACACTGTATCCCTCACGGTAACTGATGCTTTTGGATGTTCAGAATCTCTGGTCAAACCACAATATATCAGATTGTCTCATCCTCAGGCGAACTTTGACGTAAGTACAGATAGAAATTGTCCTTCAGTTGTCGCTACTTTCAGAGACCTTTCTGTTCCTGATACCACCTTGACTAGCTGGAATTGGGACTTTGGAGATGGAAATAGCTCGACGCAACAGAATCCTGTTCATACTTATCATACAGCAGGGAGTTTTGACGTTCGTTTAATTGTAACCAATGTACTAGGCTGTCAGGATACACTATTGATTCCTGCCGCAGTTCAAATTGGAAATGGCCCTACTGCCTCCTTTACACCTGGTGATGTAGCGGGTTGTATGCCGTTGAGCTTAAATCTTGCAAGTACCTCTAGTGGAGGGATTGCCCCCTTGATTTCCTTCGAATGGGACTTTGGTAACGGTCAGACCTCTACTCAGGTAAATCCATCCATTACGTACACTAATGCAGGAGTCTATCAAGTTCAATTGATGGTAACAAATAGTAGCGGCTGTGCAGATACTGCTACACATACCGTAACCGTTCGGGCCTTACCAGATGTTGAATTTGCCGTCAATGCCAATGTTGGTTGTGCCCCTCAAGCCTTCAATTTCATCGACCAAACCAGCTCGGCTGGAGGAATTGTTAGCTGGTTGTGGGACTTTGGAGATGGAAATACATCTACTTCTCAATTCCCAGTTCACACTTATTTGGTTGATGGAGTTTATGATGTTTCTCTCACTGTTACCGATGCTTTCGGTTGTGCTGAGGCCCTTACCAAAACGCAATATATCAGGCTTTCTCATCCTCAAGCCAATTTTACGGTTAATACAGATAGAAATTGTCCTTCAGTCATTGCGACCTTTACAGACCTTTCGGTTCCAGATACGACCTTAACTGCTTGGCGATGGGACTTTGGGGATGGCAATACGAGTTCGCTACAGAACCCAGTTCATACCTATCAAGCAGCGGGTAGTTTTGATGTCCGGTTGATTGTAACCAATGTGCTTGGCTGTGAGGATACCTTATTGATTCCTGGGGCGGTTCAGATTGGAAATGGACCAACAGCCTCTTTTGCTCCTGGCGATACAGCTGATTGTATGCCATTGAGTTTGAATTTGGCTAGTACCTCTATGGGTGGGATCGCACCCTTGGTTTCTTTCGAATGGGACTTCGGTAATGGACAGACCTCTACTCAGGTGAATCCATCTGTAAGCTATCCAAATGCCGGTGTATATCAGGTCGAATTGATGGTTACAGATAGCAGTGGATGTTCTGATACGGTTTCACATACAGTTACAGTAAGAGCATTACCTGATGTCGATTTTGTAGCCAATGATACACTCGGCTGTGCGCCGAGGTCCTTCACTTTCAGCGATCAAACGGTTGCCTCTGGAGCCATCGTAAGTTGGCTATGGGATTTTGGGGATGGAAACACCTCTACGGCGCAGTTCCCTACCCATACCTACACAGCAAATGGAAATTATACCGTAAGCCTAATCGTAACAGATCAATTTGGATGTACCTCTAGCGAAATAAAGGTGGATTATATCAAGCTCTCGCCACCACTGGTAGAGTTTACCTTATCACCCTCTCGTCTATGTCCAGGTACTGAGGTGCAGTTTACTGACTTATCTCAGACGATTTCAAATGTGGTCAACTGGGATTGGAATTTCGGAGATGGTGGAACCTCTACGCAGGCAAACCCCACTCATATCTATCATACGCCGGGTCTGTATGATGTAAGTCTAACCATAACAGATGCCAGTGGCTGTGTGACAACCTTGACTAAGGTAGATACCATAGAAGTATTTGCCCCACCTGTCGCCACTTTTGCCCCCAATACCCTTGCAGGATGTCCTGCCTTGGATGTAAGTTTTGCGAATGCCTCTACCAATGGCAGTTCTACTAGCTTGACATGGAATTGGGACTTTGGAAATGGAGGGACTTCCATATTGACCAATCCTTCAATGACCTATCCAAACCCAGGACAGTACCCAGTACAACTATTGGTTACCGATGGAAATGGATGTATGGATACTTCAGTCATTAATGTGAGAGTATATGAGCCTCCAACTGTAAGTTTTACAGCTTCAGACTCCTTTGGTTGTTCGCCTACAAACATATCATTTGTCGATCAGACAGTTCCTGGGGATGGACAAATATTCTCGTGGTCGTGGAACTTTGGAGATGGAAACATGGGCTCTGGACAATTTCCAACCAACAACTATCTCAATGATGGAACCTATGATGTTGGCTTAGTGGTCGTTGACCAATTTGGTTGTACTGACTCCCTGGAGAAACCCAATTATATCAAGCTATCTCATCCAGTAGCAAACTTCATGGTGGCTTCAAATCAGGAATGTCCTGGAACAAATATCAGTTTCATCGACCAATCTATTCCTGATACTACCATCAGCAGTTGGTATTGGGACTTTGGAGACGGAACGAGCTCTACCGCTCAGAATCCAGTGCACTTCTATGCAGTAGGAGGAAACTATACGATTTCACTTACAGTAACCAATATTTTTGGCTGTAGCCATACGATGACCAGAACGAATTATGTGGATATTCTTCAAGGACCACAATCGATCTTTACGCCATCTGATTTGGAGGGATGTGCTCCCTTCTCAGCGAGCTTTGTTGACAACTCCATTGGAACCAGTTCGCCAGTGGTGAGTTGGGCATGGGACTTTGGCGATGGAAATACCTCTACGGCCAGAAATACGGCCAATACTTTCCAAAACCCAGGCGTATACAGTGTGAGCCTCACGGTTACAGACAATAATGGTTGTCCTGGGAGCTTTAGTAGAGATATCACAGTATTTGAGCGTCCTACAGCCAATTTTATGTCCGTAGACACCCTTGGTTGTGCTCCTACAAGAGTAGACTTTACAGACTTGACGACAGGACCTCAGACTATAAATACCTGGAGATGGATCTTTGGGGATGGGGGTACCTCTGCTCAGCAATTCCCTTCGAATAGATACAATAATGATGGCAATTATGATGTAACGCTCATTGTTACAGATGTGGAGGGATGTAGAGATACACTTGTACGTCCCAATTATATCAGGCTAACCAACCCAATAGCTGACTTTACCTTTAATCAACCTAGTGGTTGTCCTGGTCTTGAAGTAGCGTTTACGGATAGATCTGTAGCGGATACCTTGTTGACAGGTTGGTATTGGGACTTTGGAGATGGCAATACTTCAGTGGTGCAAAATCCTACCCATCAGTATCAAAACCCTGGTATTTACACCGTGAGTCTTCGTGTTACAAATGCGAAGGGATGTACTCAAACCCATACCATCGTCAATGCGATACAGGTATTTGAATTGCCAATTGCCAATTATAACATGACAGATTCTATAGGCTGTATTCCTTTGAATATTACCTTTAGAGATGCCAGTACTGCCATTGGGGCACCTATAAATAGCTGGAGCTGGACAGGAGATAGAGGAGGACAATCTAACTTACAGGAGCCTGTCTTCACCTTTACAGATGCAGGCTTGCATAACATTAAACTGTTAGTAACAGATGCCAATGGTTGTCAAGACTCTATCACGCAATCTATTGAGGCGGTAGCTTCTCCTATTGCAGAGTTTGCTTCAGGTGATACCGTTGGCTGTGCTCCTTCTACCTCGGCCTTCCAGGACCTTTCTGTCGACTCAGTCTATGCCATTACACAATGGGATTGGACATTTGGGGATGGGGGAATCTCAACAATCCAGAATCCTCAACACGGCTACACAAGCGATGGAATCTATGATGTGAGCCTTATTGCGATAAATGAGGTAGGATGTCAAGATACAGTTCGTAAGCCTGCTTATATAAGACTCAGCCATCCCGTAGCAGACTTGGTAGCGGATCTTCCCGGAGGTTGTGAAGGTATCAGTATCCAGTTTTCTGACATGAGTTTGGCAGATACCACAATTGTAGGTTGGAGATGGGACTTTGGGGATGGAAATGGATCTGTGCAACAAAATCCTGTACATACCTATTCGCAGGCAGGTACATTCGATGTAAGCCTAGTTGTAACCAATATTCTAGGGTGTGAGGACTCAATCTTCATAGGAAGTATGATCAGAATTCAGCCTGGCCCAACAGCTGATTTCCAGGTTTCAGATAGTAGCAACTGTGGGCCATTTACAGCGGCCTTCACCAATTGGAGTACGAGTAGCGCAGGCCTTGATACGTATCAATGGTTTGTAGAAGATACCCTCATGGGACAGTCCTTGAACTTCTCCTATTTCTTCCAAGAGGAAGGAAGAAGTCGAGTTAAACTGGTCGTTACAGACAACAACGGATGTACGGATACCACCGAACAGGAGATTTTTGTCAGAACACTTCCTGATGCGCAGTTTGCTATAAGTGATACAATTGGATGTGCACCAGCAGTAATTAGGTTTACAGATGAAACATCTCATGTATTGAATCAATGGAATTGGGATTTTGGAGATGGAAATACCTCAACTGAACAAAACCCAACTCATACGTATGCGGATGATGGTGTGTATACGGTTAGTTTAACTGTTTCTGATGCTTTTGGCTGTTCTGGTAGTATTACGAAGGTGAATGCCATAGTCTTAGATCATCCAGAAACAGACTTTATTGTAGACTACGAATCAGACTGTCCTCCAGTGGAAGCTACCTTTACCGCTACTTCAAGTTCACAGTGGGGAATAGCCAAATGGGATTGGGAGTTTGGTGATGGGAATACAGCCACTACCCTAATACCCGAAGTCATTCATCCCTATGGTCAGGCAGGTATTTTTGATGTGAGTTTAACCGTAACCGATTCTGTTGGATGTACGGTTACGTTAACCCAAGAGCAACTGATTGAGGTATATGGGGATATTATTCCACCCGCATTGGATATTCATAGAGTAAACGTACTGAGTGGCGATCAGGTAGAAATTATCTTTGCTAGCCATGGTATAGAAGAGGAGTTCCAATCCTACACCATCTACCGCGAAGAGCCAGGTCAAGGCTTCCAGCCTATTTATACCACGCAGTATATAAATGACACTACATACATTGATCAGACTGCGAATCCAGAAGAGAGTAGCCAATGTTACAAAGTGACCATCACAAACCAGTGTGGAAATGAATCACTTCTAGCTGGTACAGAATCCCATTGTACGGTTGAAGTCGAGGCGATTGTCTTGCCTAGTCGGATATTTATCAACTGGAATCCATACGCTGGGTGGGACGAGGTAAGTCAATATGAAATCTACCGTGTAGAAGATTACAATGAAAGCAATGTCTCCTTCCTTGGAATTGTGCCAGGTACAGTAACCCAATACGAGGATGAATTTGACGATTGTTTCAATGACATTTCTTATCGAATCCGTGCCATTGGGACCACACCAAGAGAGCAGTCTTGGTCTGATACGACCATGATTGTGGGAGAAGTTACCAATGCTGCTTCTGCCACGGAGGTATTCCGAGCAACTGTAGAGGACAATCAATATGCTTTAGTGGAATGGAAAGCATTCGATTTGCCAAATGCTGCTATCATCTATGTGGAGAAAGCTGAAAACGGAGGGACGTTTACCAACTATGCGACCTTACCAGCTGGAGAGGAGAAATTCCAAGACTTGAATACCAATGTGCAGGAAAACTCCTATACCTATCGGGTCTCTGCACAGGATAGCTGCGGAAATGTTACCTCTACCAGTAACGTCGGAACCACCATCCATACCGAAGCTCGTAGAGCAGGTGGAAGCGTAGAATTGGAATGGAACGATTATGAGGATTGGGGATTTGGAGTCGATCGATATAGAATTGAGCGTTTCAACGAAAATGCCAGTAGATGGGAGGTGCTTGACTTTGTCCAAGGGACACAGACTGAGTATGTGGATGAAACTGGACCCCTTGAGCAATCCAGCTATTGTTACCGCATCTATGCGATGGAGCAAGGAGGTAATGGGATGGAATCATTGTCCAATGAAGTATGCTTGGATTATGAAACCAGCATTTATGCGCCATCTGCCTTTACGCCAAATGGAGACGGGATCAACGATGAGTTCAAGCTAGAAGGCTTCCTAGTTGAAACCATTGATCTGAAAATCTTTAGTAGATGGGGCTTGCTCCTCTTCGAAGGCCAAAGCTTGGACGATGCATGGGATGGTACATACCAAAACGCCAACGTGGCAGAAGGTACCTATGTCTTTGTCGCTAAGGGAATAGGTAGAAATGGCCTACCTTATTTGGTCAGAGGAACTGTAACTCTCCTTCGATAATCGTAAGAAACTGAATTAAGATTCAGCAGAATCTTTACCCAAAGGGCATAAGCAATGATTCGATGTAGATCAGCGCTTATGCCCCATTTTTTTTTCTGATTTTTATTGGCCTGAAACCTGATAAAAATGATCCCTCCATTTATCGAATATCTCTTGCAGCTTTTCCAAAAATATCCGCTATTGAGGGCAAAATCACCTGTATGAAAGTCGCTTTTTTTAGTACCCAGGATTACGATCAGACTTTTTTTAATCTGTCTAATCAGATGGGCCATGAAATTCATTATTTGGCACCTGGTTTGAACGCAGATACCAAAAGCCTTGCTAAAGGATTTCCAGCCGTTTGTGTATTTGTAAATGATCGATTGGAGGCTGAAACACTTGATTTTCTGCACCAAAATGGCCTAAAGCTCATTGCCTTGAGGTGTGCTGGGTTTAATAATGTTGATTTGCAAAAAGCACATGAACTTGGGATCAAAGTCGTCAGAGTACCCGCCTATTCCCCTCACGCTGTAGCCGAACACGCTGTGGCATTGATCATGACGCTAAACCGCAAAACTCATAAGGCCTACAACCGTGTGCGTGAAGGAAATTTTGCCCTGTCCCGCCTAGAAGGATTTGACCTATATGGAAAAACAGTGGGTGTCATTGGTACAGGAAAGATTGGTAGAGCCTTTTGCAACATCATGAAGGGATTTGGGTGTAAGGTGCTGGCATACGATAAATATCCATCTGAAGGGCTGGAGGGTGTTGAATATAAAGATCTTTCAGAAGTATTAGAGGAATCAGATATTGTTTCCCTACACTGCCCTTTGAATCCAGAAACACACCATGTGATAAATGAACAAGCCTTCGCAACAATGAAGGAGGGCGTCATGTTGATCAATACAAGCCGTGGAGGTTTGATGGATACACCAGCAGCCATCGAAGCTTTGAAAGCTGGAAAGCTAGCTTATTTAGGGATTGATGTATATGAGCAAGAAGAAAAACTATTTTTTAAGGACCTTTCCGAAACCATCATTCCCGATGATACCATTGCACGCTTGATGAGTTTTCCGAATGTGTTGGTAACGGCTCACCAAGCCTTCTTTACTCAAAATGCACTGACCCAAATTGCTGAAACGACACTCAACAACATTTCAGCCTACGAAAAGGGAGATGAATTGGTCAACGAAGTCAGACTTTCTTAGGGGGTATAGGATGTCCTTGGATTAAATAAATATTCGGAAATAAAAATAATTTAGGGTGGAATAATTCCTATTCCACCTCTATGTAATTATTTTGACCTATATGAATTGGAACAGGAATTAATCTAGTTCATTTTTAGGTATTATTCGAATCCCCTAACCTCAAGGTACATGTACCCCCCCTCCTTTTTGAATATATTAAGCTTTGCACGAATCTTCCTTCTGCTAGGATGGGGATTGACAATGACATTCCAGCTCTGTGCTCAACGAGCCGTAGAAGATGCCTTTTACCTCTGGGATACACGAAATAACCTAAGCATTGATTCCTTATTAGAACAAAACGAAGACTCTTTTCAACCTCTTAATGGTATCCGGTCCTTTGAAACTGTCCCCCATACTCTATGGGTTAAATTCAAGCTGCCAAGTAACCTAAATCTATCCAAGGAGTACGTATTGATTAACAACCCTTTGCTAGATCATGCGAGCTTCTACTTGACTCAGGGAAAGGATGTGAAGAAAAGTGTACAGCATGGCATTCCGACAGATGAGAAGGTTGAATGGGTAAATTCTCGGCAATATGTATTTGATCTTGAGGGGAAGGAAGAAAATGAAAGTACAGAACCCCTTTTCTGTTGGATAAAGATCGTGGATTATGAAGAAATTCGCTTTCCAATTGAATATTGGACAGAAGAAGGACTTCGAGAAAAGGACGATTCAGGTCTCAAATGGATAGGGGTAATCATGGGGATTCTTCTCGTAGGTTTTTTTAGCTATATCTTTTTGTACCTCAATCATAAGGACAAAGCTTCACTCTTTACGGCGGCTTACTTACTGTGCTTAAGTATAGACATGCCTTTATTGTCTGGACAATTAAGAGTACGATTTCCTCAATTGACAGAACTTCTGTTGGGACTTGATCAGTCTTTTGTCGCCCTCTTAGCAGGTGTATTCTTTATGGCGAGTCTAAGAAGTTATTTGTCGGAAAAAATGAGCCAAAAGAAATGGGTGAAATGGCTGTTTTACCTAGGTAAAGAAAGCATGGTTTTGGTCCTTTTGGCCATCATTGGGTTGTCTATTTTTTCCCATCAGGCTTGGATCTCGAATGAATTTACCATCCAAGGGATAGTATATAGTGCAAAAATTGGTCGTCTTACCTACCTAATAGGTTTCCCCTTTTGTATGCTTGCTGCCTATTGGATGTATAGGGAGAGACGTGGGCGATTTTTTGTATTGGGCTTGATAGTGCTCAGTGCTACGGGCTTTATCCTTGCGACCTTGGTACAATTGGGGATTGGCTTAGAAAGTAGCTTTCCCAGATCCTTCATTTTTATAGGAATAGGTGCCTTTTCTGTCTTCTTATTATTAGGTGCAGGAGAAAGGTTATTTATTATTGCCAGAGAAAGGGAACAAGCATTAGCAGCCAAATTAGAAGCTACCCAACATATTGAGCAGCTAAATCTTCAGTTGAAGGAAGCAAATGAAAACCTGGAAGATCGAATTAAGGTAAGAACCTCGGAATTGGCCTCGGCTAAAGAGGAGGCTGAGGGGGCTGCAAGGGCAAAGGCAGATTTCCTGGCAACCATGAGCCATGAAATCCGAACGCCGATGAATGGAATCATAGGAATGGCTGAACTCCTTCACCAAACTGAGCTAGACCAAGAACAACAAGATCAACTGGCTATTATTCGGTCAAGCAGCGAGTCTTTGTTGACCATAATAAATGATATACTAGATTTCAGTAAAATTGATTCCCAAAAACTGGAATTGGAGGAAGCTCCCCTTTCTTTGAGAGATTGTATAGAGGAAGTCATTGACTTATTTGGAATGAAAGCCAGGGGTAAGGGGCTGGAACTCCTGTATGAAGTAGAAGCAGGGACTCCTTTGGGGCTGATGGGAGATGCTGTACGGATTAAACAGATTTTAATGAACCTTGTCAGCAATGCCCTTAAATTTACCGAGGAGGGGATGGTATACATAAAGCTTAGTCAAGCTAAATCTAGCTCCAATCAAGATGGCATGACCATCTGGAGGTTTTCGGTTCAGGATACAGGGATCGGGATAGAAGAGGAAAAGGTTGCTAATCTGTTTTCTGCCTTTCAACAAGCTGACACCTCTATTACAAGAAAATATGGAGGCACAGGCTTAGGCTTGGCCATTACACGAAGGCTGGTAGAGTTGATGCATGGAGATATCAGGGTCGAAAGTGAGGCAGGGAAAGGATCAACCTTCACTTTTACTATTGGAGGAACACAAATAAATCTACCAAACAGAGACAGTTTGTCTCAATGCTCAAGCCCAACTAGCATCTTGATTTTTGATGAGGACCCTATGTCGAATCGTGCTTTGAGTAGCCATATGAGAGGCCTTGGAATGGAGGTATTTTCCTCTTTGAAACCTGAAAGGACCTTTGAATTATTAGCCCATAATAAGGTTGATGTTCTGGTTATTGGCGAAGGAACCCAATCGACTGAAACTGAAGAACTCATACAAAGCTTCAAAGACAAGTATGCGGATTTGCCTATCCTCTGTTTAGGCCTAAATTCTCAAGGACATACAACTAAAGATAAAGCTGATCTATATATCCCAAAGCCCATTAGGCGAAAACAACTTCATAGACTCATTACACAGCTTAAGGGGGATAAGGGCCAAGCTACGCTGACGGAAAGAGACCTAAGACCAGGTCCTAGTCAGGAAGAGGGCCCCTTGATAGGGAAGTCTCTATTATTGGTGGAAGACAATGTCATAAACCAAAAAATCGCCTTCCGTATGTTGGAGAAACTTGGGATAAAGGTCGAGTTGGCCAAAAATGGAGTGGAGGCTATTGAACACATCGAACAAGATTCCTTCGATTTGGTGCTAATGGATGTTCAGATGCCTGAAATGGATGGGTTAACGGCCACTCGATTGTTACGAAAACAGATACCCAAAGAGAGTTTACCCATCATTGCATTGACAGCCAATGCCATGAGAGAAGATAGGGATCGTTGTTTACAAGCTGGAATGAATGATTACCTTGCCAAACCCTTTAAGCCATTAGATTTAAAGGATATCTTGGTCAAGTGGATTGGGCAACCCAAAGATATGATTCCTTAGTTCCATCCTTTATCAAGATAGAACTAGAAACTAAAGAAGGGCCGGAAGCATTCGCTCCCAACCCTGGCTGACATAAAAGTTTAAGCATTTAGGCAGCTACAAGCTTCCCTTTCTTTTCGAGTTGAGCCATTCTGGCGGCCTTCGCTTGAGACACTCTACCTGTCTCTGCATAGACCTTGGCATCATTGAGTACTGTGCTCAGAGTCTGGTGCATTTTCTTCTCCATGCTGCCTTTCATCAGCGCTCCCATGATTCCCTTTACGGCAAATCTCGCTTTCATGACCAAGCGTGAAGTTTGAGGATTTACAGGTACAACAATCCAGTTGTTTTCTGCTTCCGAAATAAAACCAGGCATACCACTCGCTACCACATATGTGAGGCTCATGTTATCATCGTCATACTCGGTCAGTTTTTCGCTGATTTTGCTGAAGCCTTTGACATTGACATCACAAAACCTTTCGTCGCATACTGCTCCTTTGAAGGGGGACGTTCCCTGGCCTTGGGCAAAGTCAACATTTGAGGACCATTTGTAAACTTCCACGAAGCCTGCTCCTACCATTTCCCAAAGTTCAGATGCAGGAACGTTTATCGTCATGTCTTTTTGGACTTGAAAACTATTGTTTGACATAATTCTTGATTTTAATCGGGAAAGGTATGGATCTACCCTGCTTTCCCTTGTTGGTTAATCTTGATATCACAAGATCCTCATATGTCAGTAAAATGGTTTTCTGAAAGCGTTCAATTAATCGGTCTTTTGGGTCAACCTGTATTTGGTAGGGGAGAGGCTGAATTTTTCTTGGAAATTGGCTGAAAAGGTGCTGATGTCAACAAAACCAAGTGAGAAGGCGATATCGGTAATACTATCCTGTGTAGTTAACAGACGTTTTTCTGCTGCCAATAGCCTTCTATGTTTGATGTACCTAGCTGGGGTATCATTGAAGGTCTTCTTAAACTCCCTCTTAAAGGTAGATACACTCATGTTGCAGATGTAGGCCAATTGGTCTATGCTGAGGTTGTTATAGAGATTGTTTTCAATGGCCTTTTTCAACTCAATGTTGACAGGGGTAAACGTCTCGGAGAGAAACTGGCGGATGCCAACATGATTTTCTGATTTCAGCAAAATCAACATCAGCTCCTTTAGTTTGAGAATACCCAACTCTTCATCAAATGCCTCTGGCTCCTCAAAATAAATAGAAAGGTTGTGCATGTATTGTTCGATGAGTTTGTTCCCAATGAGTTTTTTGGGTTGCGGACTCTCCTCATAGGTGAGGAAGGAGGGGATTTCTTTTTTATAAATTTCTTTGAGCAAGGCAGGGTAGAGATAAACCGCAATGGCTTCACAAATAGCATCTTTTTCCTCCGATCGAAACTCCTGAATATATCGACCGCAGTTTTTTAGAATGGCATTTTTAGGTTGGGTGACAAAGGATCCCCTTGCATCGTAGCTATGCATACTTCCCTGGGTAACATAAAAGAAACAGGCGAATTCTTTGAGTTCTCCTTGCATGCTAAAGGGGGTTTGAAAGCTTGCCCTTTGGAACAAAGGCATTTCCTTGAAGAAAATCGTCTTGGACTCCATCATAAATCCAACATACACACAGTTTGGGACAATGACTTTCTGAAAAAGTTCAAAATGATGCCTAAGGGAAATTTGATGCGGGGGATAAAACAAAAAAAAGGCCGATCCATATGGATCAGCCCTTCTGTATATCTTTAAACGGATTACTTTCCGACGAGCATAGAACCAACTTGTAGTTCAAAAGAAATGGTCAATGCCTGAGCAACTTCGTAAGAGGCCGTTTTCATATTGACATGGCCATTGGCTTCCTTCATATTAATCTCAATCTCTTGTTGATCCATTCCTGCTACATCTTGTGATGCATTTAAGTTATGGATACTGAATACTCTCTCACCTTTCTTTTTGCTAACAAAGGAGGAAGAAGACAATTGAATTTGAGAAGGATCTCCACCTGGGTAAACCACAAACTCATAGGTAAGACTACCGTTCTGAGGAGGATGTACAATCAGGTCGATGTTGGCGTAGACATGCTCAAACACGACTGCTTGCTTATGCTCTTGGATAGCTTGTGAAGCACTACCTTCAAGAGGGAGGTAGTTAAAATCATCGTCCATTAAGTAGATGTCCATTTCTGGATTGGTGGTAGACCAGTCTAGGATTAATCCAAGTTCTTTTTTATCGCTAGGTAAAGAGGAAAAATGAATGCCTTCGGAGGTCATGATATAGGGCATTCCATTCAGCATGCCATTGAAGCGAATGCTATCTCCGGCGAATCCCTGCATGTGTAGGACTAAGAGCAGTGAAATCAGAGAAATAGTTTTAGTAAGCATGGTGATGGATAATTAATAGGGTAAATCGAATGAGCGATAACTGATTATGATTGTAATTACGGGGAATGGTTGGAAGAAGGCTACCGAATGAGTGTAAATGGATGACTTTTGTGCATTAATGGTATACTGTTCAGCCCGCTAGACACTTTAACTGTGTGAAAATCAGGACGGTGATGTAAGATTATTTAATTTGATCAATAAAATATTCCCAAAGGGATGATTTATTGGCCATCAAAAAATATGCAGGAGAAAAACGTAGCTTTTCTCCTGCATATTGTATGTGTTAGAAAATATTTCTGAAAAGGGGGATAATGATTGATGTCTTTCCCCCAAAAGGTAGGGATTTACCCCATCTTGACTCGCTCAGTCATGATGTTCAGGTGGTGATAGGTATGAAGAATGGTAAACAGTAACATTTCTCTTACCATCATCTTACCTAGTAAGGGGTGGGGGAGAAGGTATTTATCCAAATCATCATCCTTCCATCCAGCTATTCGTTGGACGTACTTTTCTCCAATAGAATTCCATTTTTCAAGATGTTCTTCAATTGGACTTCCCTTGGCTACCTTCGGACCATAGCCATTGGATTCTGCCGTCATTGTAGTCTTGGACAATCGTTCGTAGTACCTACTTGCAATCTCGGGTAGGGTACGCGTGGGTCTATTGGGTTTGCCAAATTGACCAAGAACCAATTTGGGCATATTCAAGGCCTTGACCAAGGGTTTGGTCGACATGAACAAATGCTCCAAATTCTCTGCTGCTGTCCATTTGCCCTCGATTTGTTGGAAATGAAATTGTTCTTCGTTGATAGAATGGGTGAAGTCACCTACTACTTTCCAAGCAAGGCGTGTTTCCTGTACGATTTCTTCTTGGGTATAGGCTTTGATTTCATGTATATCCATAATCAGATCATTGTAGGTTTGTAGTTACCAAGTTAGTTATAAATACGTTGGGATAAAGTTCATTCAAAAGCTATTCAGCAAGCATTTCTGGGCACTTGACACCCTATTTTATTTGGGAATTTCAACTATTTTTAAGGGGAACAGTCCTTTTAGAAGAAATGATAATACGCCCTATGGAAAAAGATTTTGAAGATTTGATGAACCACGCTCCTGACAGGGTGAATCTTTCAGGAAACCTTGATCGCTTTAATCATCCCATTGCCAAGCAAACTTCTTGGAGCCCTCTAAAAAGCGGAGGAACTAACTTTAAAGCGCAGAAACTCAAACAACCAGAGCCTCATATCGCGCTGATTCAGGGCTCTATCCAGATGAAAATATTCGCTTTTATCTTCTTCACCATTGGAGCAGGTTTTCTGATAGCCGGTGTGTTTAAATTTATATCCCCTGCCATGAAAGAATTCCCTTGGTTGGTGGTCATCATTTTTGGAGGTGCCTTTGGTGCAGCTGGCGTATTTTTGGTTAGGGAGGCATTCAAAGAGTTGGTCATCGATAAAAGAGAAGGAATTATCTATAAACAATACCTTCCCAAAAATCCAAATCTACCGGCCGTTCCCGAGGACACATATAAGATTAAGGAAGTTGTTGCCATACAGTTGATCAAGGAAAGGATAAAGGGAGATGAATCTACCTACTACAGCTACGAAATGAACTTGGTCATGGCAGATGCCAGTCGCCTCAACCTAATGGACCACGGAAATCCAGATAGTGTAGTAGAAGATGCCAATACCTTAAGCGGATTCTTGGATGTTCCGGTATGGAATGGGATGTAATACCTAGAATGATAAGGGTGTGTAAATTTCTAGGTATCGTACTACATTGAAAGGTATAATCTCACTCTTATATGAAATCGGGAACCTTCAACCGTGTCCTCTCCTTAGCCCAGCAGACTTTATCCCAACAAATTGATAAACGCTTACCAGAAAAATTGAATCTTAAGAGATTTGCTCACCCCATGGCAGAGAAGGTCGCATGGGCCCCACTTAAGCCTGGTGGAACAAATGTAAGGGCTGAAAAGGCAGTTCAGATATCTGCCATGGAAGTAATCATCAAATCAACTTTCACGGTCAAAGCCATAGCCTTATTGGTATTCCTACTTGGTTTGAGTATGCTGTTTTTGGGTGTGGCAGATATGATCAACCCCTCTCAAGGTATCCTTGAGTTCCATGGAGGTTTCCTCATGCTCATTTCTTTACTCCCCTTATGGGCAGGAAATCACCTCATAAAGAAGGTAGCCAAAAGGAGTAATTTTCAACGAGAAAATAGCAGTTTTTTCCAAGAAAAGCCTGAGCGAGCATTTTCGATTCAAAAAATTAAATCGAGTGAAGTTAGTCTGGACAATATCGTTGCGATTCAACTACTAAGGGAATATATCAGATCCAGTGAAGGCAAACATTTCGATAGTTACGAAATGAACCTTGTGTTAGATGATGGTTCAAGGGTTAATCTGATGGATCATGGAGACTTAAGGTCGATCCGTTCTGATGCCAAAATGATTGCTCGTTTTCTCTCTGTGCCCGTTTGGGATGGAATCCGTAGGGGGAAGAAATGAAAAAGGAAGGAGCCCTGCCCCTTCCTTTCTATATGAATTAATTTTCAGTAACAAGTATCTGTTGTGTTTTTAAAAGGCCATTACCATTTATCCTTATGATATAAATCCCCTCTTTAAGGCTGGATATATCTAATCGCTCTTGATATGTCCCTCTATCTGGAAACTCTGCCAAGACCTTCTTTCCACTTAGGTCATAAAGCTCAATTATGGCATCTAAAGGTAATTCCTTGGTCCAGCTTAATTGTAGGAAATGTGTAGCTGGA
>JBCBVV010000006.1:0-201995 GCA_039817415.1 Bacteroidota bacterium | reverse complement strand
GGGATTGAAATTGGCTAGTTCAGTAATGATAGAAAAACCACTGCCTGTTTTACCCGCTACATAGAAGCCATTGTCAAATCCAAGGAATAGGGTATTGTTAATGTCTCTTCCTCCCCATTGGAAGTAAACTGCCCCATTATCGGAAGCAATTCTAATGGAGGTCTCTATTTCGTAGTCTGTATTCTGATCAAGTGGAACTCTTATATCCGTGGCTCTACCCAGGTTCTCATCGGTGGATTGATAGGTCAATATGCCTCCAGAAATGGAGCCACTGGCAGAAGCATTATTGGGCAATGGCCAGTTATTTCGGGTGTCAGAGAATTCCTCGGTTAAAATGGCTGATTTGCTTGCCGTCAAATCTCCATATGCAGGAGGATTGACAGCCCATTCAGGTTGTTCTACGGTAGGTAGGAAGAGTTCATCAAGGTAATAGTCTCTTTTAAAGCCGTTTAATTCCGCCCCATACAATTGCTCTCCGGTTGATCGCATGATGGACGTGAAATTGCCGTTGTTGAGTTGATCATCCCTGTGCGCCAAACGATCAAGAACACAGTGTCCCAATTCGTGGAATACAAGAATTTCTCTATGGGAAAGGTTATTTGTCCAGTTAAAGGAAGTCGTATCCAGTACAATTCGAGGAATCGAATTCCTGTTAGATGAAATGATACACTGTCCAGCTGCTTCATCTCCGCTGGAACTCTCCAAGTCAGTTCCAAACTCCACAATCAGTTCATTGATCGTAAGGGAAAGCCCCCTTTTAGCGGCTTCTTCTTCGAACAGATCAACATAGGGGGCAATATTATCTGGAATGGAAAGTACTTCCACAGGCTCTTGGTTACAGGCTGTGATCCACAACAGAATAATACCAGCTATAATGGATGCAATTCTAATTGCCATGAATATTCTTTTTAATAAGGTACCAACTTTCTTTCAAATTCAGAATGGAGTTTTTTTTACTCCTTACTTCTAGACCTACAAATTACCTATCTGTTTAATTGACGTTAGTTTTTGCCAAAACGCAGCCTTCTTTTTACATACACCCTGCTAGTCGTTTACCCTTATTGGGTCTTATCCAAAGATTTCTGCAAAGACCTTCATGGTCTGTGGGTATTGAAATCCGTGAATGTGATACTGATAATAGGTAAACATCGTTTTGATCAATTCTCTTTTCTCTTCAGATGAAAATAGAATTTGCTGAGCAGACTGTGCGTCAGGTAAAAGACTTCCTTCTGCATATAAAAATTGCCTCAAAAGGAAGGCAATTCTGTCTCCTTGGCCTTTATCTAAGATTCCACTAGCAGGATCAAAAGATACGGCTGTTGCTTCCTCTGACTGATCCGAGGGAAAAAAGCCCATGAATCGAGTATGATGAACCAGAAAATATATAAAGAGGTGGATCAGCCTGCTTTCGGCTTCGTCCAACTGTAAAATTACATTTCTTAAAAATTCATACTGAGACGGATCTGGACCAGGCTCTTTTACCGTATCATAGAAAATCTCCATCATGGCCAGCCCAAGCGATAGCTTAACAGGTTCAGTCTGTACGGTTTTTAACAAATGGCCGAGCTTACTCTCTCTAATGCTGTGCAAGTCCCTATTTGGACGCTCCTGATAGACAACTTCTACAATGGATAGCGGTTGGAAATAGCTGAATTTTTGCCTCCCCCTGCTGGTTCTAAATCCCTTTAGGATAAAGCTTAATCTTCCGTATTCCCGCGTGAATATGGTTGTGATCAAATTGGATTCCTGATGTTTCAGGGTCCTAAGAATAATACCCTCAGTTTTATGAATCACGCTGGAGGTAATTGGGTGCAACAATTCTGGCGGGACGAAGACGAAGGGCTCTGTCAAGGGTTTCCTTTTCCTCTTCAAAGAGAGAAAATAGATCATTGTACTCTTTTTCTCCTTCTACCATGACTTTTTTGTTGCCGATAGGAGAAAGCGGATTGATTGGGAAAAGGAGCAATTCAGAGAAATCCATGCTATCCCTTACCACATTTAACAATTCCTCGCCATCTAAGAGTTTATCTTCTCCATTCTCCTTGATGACAGGACCAAGGACAATCATTTGAATGGGAGCGAGGACCTGTTCTACCCTTTCCTTGTTAAAGATTAGCTTACCCGACTCATCCCTTTTACAAATCCCTCTTTGGTCTACGGTAAAATAATTGTTGTAGACCATTGCCTCGCTAAAGAGACTGGATAGCCTTTTGGTAACAAATCGAGTATCTCTGACCGTTCCCCCAAAAGGTTCATGGAGGACAATGGCTTTTTCCTGAGATTTGTACTTGAATACAAGGTCTCTCACCAATAACCGATCTCTTAGATTGGCCTCTGATAAATAGATCAATTTCATAGGTTCTTCTCCGAATATATAAACAGGAGAACCTCAATTTATAAATAAAGTTAGAGAGGTAGCACTGCCGCCTCTCTTTATCCTTCTTCGGAAGGAATATCCTAACTACTCACACAGTCCCTGGGTGGGCTGGTTGCTAGGCTGAATGGAACCGCCATTTTCAAATATCTGATCAGGGAAGAGACATGTACTACAATCGATATTGTAGGTTATTTCTTCTCCAGACTTTCTTGGAGCGAGTAAGGATACTTCACCCACTTCTGCGAAGGAAACATTGTCGTACTCGAAATAGACCTCAAATTCGTAGGTACCTAATAAGGTAGGGCTCCCATTATCCCATTCGCCTGACCAAAAGAAATTCGGATCAGTGGATTCAAAGGCCGTTCTGAATCCCCAGGATACAATCAAATGAAAATTCTCAAATAAGGCTGTATCCAGAAATTGTTGCATGATGAATCCATCATTGAACCCGTCTGCGTCTGGGGTGTAGACGTTGGGGAAACGTATGATACCACTATCAGGAAGGATGATTTCCAAAGCTTCAACTTCACAGGCGTTTCTATTGGCATGAGGAACTGAACCATTAAGGCATGACAATAGGAGCATGGTACTTATTCCCAAAGGAATGGCATATTTCATTAATGGATACTTCATGATCAATGATGGGTTTAGGGTTCGTTTGTGTTCCTAAGACGTATGATCATTCACAAACGTTATCAAGGGGTTGAAGGCTTATCCCAATAGAACCATCCTCAGGAAATATTTGATCGGGGAATATACATTTTGAGCAGTCAATCCGATAATCCCCCAGTTCCAATGTTCCCCTTGGCGCGATAAGCGCAATTTCTCCTACATCACCATAGGAAACACCATCATAATCAAAGCTCACTTCAACATCATAAATTCCGAATGTCGGATTTCTGTCTCCTTCTCTTACTCCATCCCAAATAAAGTCAGGGTCTTGGGTCTCAAAGACAGTTGCCAATCCTCTATCAATGGTCAAGACAAAGTTTTCCAAAAGGGAGGAATCGAGATTGTAAGTTATCTGAAAGATGTCATTGATCCCATCTAATTCGGGTGTGAAAATATTAGGGATGCTGACATGGCCGCTATCGGGTAAAAAAATCTGAATGGCCTCTATATCGCAGGCGTTGCGATTGGCATGGGAAATGCTGCCATTGATACAAGAGAAAAGGAGAAGGGAAAGTGCCCCTAGGATAATAGAATACTTCATGGTTTGTGTTTAGTGCTTAAAATATGTTCAAGTTCTAATCTAAGAAAAGTTTATTCAAGGACCGCAGTGATACTTTGCGAATATTTCGGGATGCTGAATTACATACAAATTTCCTCCAAAGGCTGAGCGGTAACAGGTGGGATGGCAGAAGTTCCAAGTAACTGATCAGGCCAGTAACACTCGCTACAGTTTTTAGGGCATAAGACATGTCCTCTGATGCATTTGGCAAAACGATGGCAACATTTACGAAGCTAATGTAGCTTCAATTATAGTAGAGGAATATAATGCCAACTGTATACATACCTGGCTTAGCCATGTCACCTCCTGGAATGGTTCCATTCCAGATGAAGTTAGGATTTTTAGTCACATACACGATTTCTCCGGTTTCACCCAATCTGCGATTGACAGTCATCTCAAAGCTCGTGAATGCCGTTGTGTCTAATTGATAGAAAATTGTCAGGACAACATTGAGGCCATCACCATCAGGGGTGAAAATATTGGGAAGAACAAGCCTCCCATTATCAGGGAGAAAATGAACATAATGGCCCGACTCGCATGACCTTTCATTGACATCTTCTTAGAAGTACCTAGATGGAAGTGTCGCTATCTTTATTTTCCATGCTTTTGACTACAAAATCAAGCTGATTCCAGAAGTCTTCACCATATGCTCTTACGAGGGCATCTTTGGTAAACTCATATACCTTCACCCCCTCAACTTTGCCTTTTACGCAGGCCGCGGAGCAAATATCCCAACGGTCATACATCAAGGCTTCAAATTCTTCGTATTTCTGAACGCGAATGGGGTATAGATGGCAGGAAATAGGTTTTTTGAAGTCAATATCTCCTGCTTCATAAGCTTGTTCGATCCCACAAAGGGCTACACCCTCATCGGAAAAGGTAACATAGGCACACTCCTGATGATTCACCAAGGGAGTGGAAAGGCCGCCGGTCCAGTCTTTGATCCAAGTACCTAGTTGATCTATGGATCTGATTCCCTCTTTGCGTAGGTAAGGCTTTACTTTAGGGTAGATTTTCTCGAGAATGCTAAGCTCTTCTTCCTCCAATGGAGCACCAACATCTCCTTCTACACAACAAGCGCCTTTACAGGCAGCAATGTCGCAGGCAAACATCTCCTCGCTAAGTTCCCCACTGACCAGTTTATCTTCTATCTGAATCAAATTGGGATCTTTTTTCTTCCTTCTCCTAATACTCATTTATTGTTCTTGAAAGTAGGACTGAACATGTTTAGACAGGGCCAGTCCCATGGCTTTATGATGAGCCTCCTCAAAAAAGCCTCTTCTGGCTTGTCGATCAACTTTGGTTTTTTGGGGAAGCTGATACAAAGAAAAATAATTTAGGCCAGCTTTGCTTAAAAATTCCACATCCTTGGGGTGAAGGGGCTCAAGGCCTACTAGCAGGATGTTTTGTTGGGCTAATTGAGCCAGTGTTTTGTTCAGGAATTCATTTGGCTCCTCAAAAAGTCTTGGCATCTGATCGGAAGGCCCACTAATAAGCTGGGTTTTGCCAAAAAACAAGCTAGAGAATCGTTCTAGGAGAAAATCCCACTGTTGGTATCGACTAACGACTTTTGAAGCATTGGAGACCATTTGTAGGGCAGAACCCTCTCGAAGCTGATTTTTTCCTAGGTCTTGTTCGTTTTGGTAGTAGCCTTGTTCAGAATAGCTGTATTCGAGTTCAATGGCCTTTGAAGCAGAACGCTGTCTGAGCTTTTCGAGGTCTTTTCGTTTGAGCATGAAAACAGTCAGATCTGGCTGAAGGGGCATGACATGCTGTTTATACCGCTCATACATTTGGAAGAAATTATCTCCTTTAACACCAAATTTACTCAGCCAAGCAGACTGACCAATATTTTCTTTAGAAGTTCGATAGAGATTGGCGTTTCTTGGATTTTCAGGATATACCTTTGCCTGGGCGAGGTATGAATCGCCTAATAGCGTAACGGCAAATTCCTTTTCCTGAACTTGGGGGAGGACAGGAGCTGATTTTTCCTCTTGAAGAGGAGCCATAGATGAAACGGCAGGTCCTTCTGATAGAGGAAAACTGACAGACAAGGCAGGGCTAGCGGCAGTAGGCGTTTTGAAGAAAATCTCATAAACACCCAAACAGAGCATGACGGTCGTTCCAATGACTGCAAGCAGTCTTGCTAACTTTTTCATGATACTAGGATATTGATGCCTGAAATGCAGACGAAAAAGGTGTTCAGGTAAGGGCGAGTGAGATACAAGGAGGCGTCATCCGTCCTACTCGACGGCGGTTCTCCGGGTTCAGGAGAGGAATGACTAGAAGAGGAAATCGTAGGTTCCACGATACAAGAGCTATTGTCTGTTGCCAATAAACGTAATGGTTTATTGAAAATCCACTTTTCAAGAGAATGTGAAACAGCCGTGACTGTTTTAAATTAAAAAAAATAAAAATTCGCTAAAGTTCAAATTCCTCGAAATACTCTTATCAACAGCTTCTCCACTTACCCATTAATGGGTTGGCAGGTAGTCCCACTAATGGTGAGGATACCAGGGCGAGTTCCAGCTTGAAAACTTCCCAAATGATCCATTCCTAGTGCCTGAGCACCTTGATAACTGGCCCAGCGGATAAGCTGATGGAAATCTACGGAAGGGAAATATTGACGAATCCATAGAACTTCTTCCCAAATACTCAAGCTATCGTTACTAGCCAGGCTATCTGTTCCTAGACAAATTCTATCGCTGTAAGGAAGAAATTGAAGGATGTCAGGCCCTTTTTCGTGGATATACACATTGGATTTGGGACACAGGCAAAAATGAGAATTTCCCAATTGACCTAGCGTTTCCAACTGAGAAGGGCTGGCCTCAAGTAAATGAACCCATAGTACCGAAGTATCCGTAGGAAGTCCTTCTGTGATGTATGTCAGAGGATTCGAAAAGGGAAAGGGGCTAAAGGGAATGCCAAAACGGTCATAGAATTCTTTCATCGGCCCTGATCCATGCTGAAACAATTCAATTTCATGCTTGGACTCAAGAAGGTGGATAGAGAAAGGACCTTTGGTTTGATAAACCGCCTGTTTCAAGCTGGGACTGATTGAATAGGGAGCATGTAAACTTAGCGATGCATACTCAAATTCTTCAAGGAGATGGAGACCGTTTTCCATGATCTCATTTGCTTTCTCTCTAGCCAAGCCTAGTAACTCTATATAGGTATGAAAGGAAATTAGGTCTTGCCATTCTTTTTTTGCGGGCGCAGTCAAGCCACCATTGGCGATATCTCCAAAAGCAACCACACCTGATTCATAGGCTTTTTTGATGGCTTTTTCTACTGCCTCTTGGGCGAGGTCCTCTTGATACATACCTCTGCTTTTGATGACCGAGGCGGCAAAGTTTGACATACCTGTTCCTCTGGAAATTTTTCCCTCCAAGTAGGACAATTCCAGATGGCAATGAGCATTCACAAATCCCGGCACTAGGTATGTTCCCATGTCTTCTGCCTGTTCGCCTGGAACTATCGGGCGAAGGTCGAGAATGGTCCCTTCCTCATTTACCTCCAGTACATGTTGTTGAAGCCATGTATCGGGATGGAAAATATATTCGGCAGTCAGGTATCTCATAAATGGAAATAATTTGCTTGACGAGCAATGGAAACATTAACGAATAAATATAGTTTTCTTAATTTGTATTCATATCCGTGGATAAGAATCGATTAGGCTTACAAAATGACTGGAAATTGGCTAACTTGTATACTACTCGAAGTAAGTAAATTCACATTATGAAAAAAATACTCCTACTACTCATCTTGGGATTACCAGGCCTACTGGTTCATGCCCAAAAGGACATTCGCAAGCAGTTACAGTCGCAATTTATCATGGCTGAAGAAGGCGATACTATCAATGTTCCTGCAGGTAATTTCGTCTCAACCGGAGCCATTTCGATGGATGAAAAAAAGAATATTGTCATTCGCGGTGCAGGAATAGATAAGACCGTCATTTCTTTCAAGGGGCAGACTGATGGAGCAGAGGGATTCCGAGTGGATAACAGCGAAAACATTACCATGATGGGGATGACGCTTCAAGATGCGAAAGGGGACTTGATCAAGGTCATGAACACCAAAGGTATTTTTATGATTGACCTCAAGGTAGAATGGACTGGAAAACCTAAAAAAACCAATGGTGCCTACGGATTTTATCCGGTTTCCTGCGAAAATGTTTTGATAGACAGATGTGTTGCCATTGGGGCTTCTGATGCAGGGGTATATGTGGGTCAGTCTCACAATATCGTCGTCAAGAACACCGTCGCCTACAGAAATGTAGCTGGAATAGAAATCGAGAATTCAACCATGGCGGATGTACATGATTGTGAGGCCTATGAAAATACAGGTGGGCTGCTTGTATTTGACTTACCTGATTTGCCCAAGAAGCATGGAGGAAACGTAAGGCTATACAACAATTATGTGCACGATAATAACTTCAAAAACTTCGCGCCTAAAGGCAATTCTGTAGCTTTTGTTCCTCCGGGAACGGGTGTAATAATTCTTGCTGCCAGTGATGTGGAGGTATACAACAACCGAATCATCAACAACCAATCATTTTCTACGGCCATCGCCTCTTATTACTTGACGGAGCGCCCCATCAATGACAAGGAGTATTATCCTTACCCAACACGAATTAATATTCACGACAACGAATTCCAGCGCGAACGTACTCGACCAACTTTCAAGCATAAATTGGGCTTGTTAGCCTTCAAAATGTACAAAAAGGATCTTCCTCACATTTGGTATGATGGTATTCTGGACAAAGATAAGGTGGGAGACAATGGGATGTATACCTCAGACCACCAGCTTTGTATCAAGAATAACAAGAACGGTTCCTTCGTAAACCTAGACGCAGATAACAGCTTTAAAAATACCAGCGAAGATCTAAAGGTGTATGATTGTGAGCGTAACTCACTCAATGAGCCAGACCTGACTTCCCTGAGAAAGTAACATGACAAAGAACATAGATTGACTGATGAAACTAATGTGGAAATTTTTGAGCTTGATAGCGGTTCCTATTCTTCTTTGGGGATTCTCACCCAGAAAAGCAGAGGATGATGTATCAGGCTACCCCATGAGCTTGAGTGAATATGGGTTTTTTGAAGGAAATATGGCTGATCAAAAGCCAGTGGAAGGTGTAATGCCCTATCGGCTAAATACCCCTCTTTTTTCAGACTATGCCCACAAGCTTCGATTTGTAAAATTACCTAAGGGCAAAACGGTGTCCTACAATGATCAAAGGGTACTTCAATTTCCCGTTGGTACAACTATCATCAAAACCTTCTACTATGAAAACGATGAGCGAAAACCAGAAGCCGGTCGTAGGTTGATGGAAACACGCCTATTGATTCATGAAGAAAAGGGCTGGAAAGCGATCCCTTACCACTGGAACGATGAGCAAACAGAAGCCTATTTAGAAGTTGCAGGAGGGACAAAAGAGGTCAAGTGGAGGAACAAAGAAGGGAAGAAAATGAAGCTTGACTACACCATGCCCAATATGAATCAGTGTAAAAGCTGCCATAGCTGGGATGGAGAAATGACACCCATTGGTCCTTCAGCTCGTCAATTAAACCATGACATGGGATACGATCATGGCAAAGCAAATCAATTGACCCATTGGACGGAAGCTGGTATCCTAGAGGGACTGCCTGCAGCGACCGAGATTCCATCTGTACCAGACTTTGACAATAAGGCAGATGGGACCTTAGCAGAACGGGCCCGAGCATGGTTAGACATCAATTGTGCCCACTGTCATAATCCGCATGGACCAGCTAGTACATCAGGTTTTTTCTTGGATATTCACCAGGATGACCCATCTGTTTACGGTGTATTCAAAACACCAGTCGCGGCGGGTAGAGGATCGGGAGACTTGGATTATGACATTCATCCTGGGAAGGCAGATAAGTCTATTTTGGTTTACAGAATGGAATCTACCGATCCTGGTGTCATGATGCCAGAGGTAGGTAGAAAATTGGTGCACCGAGAAAGTTTGGACTTGATTCGAGCTTGGATCAATGAAATGGAAAAGTGATTCTACTGGCTAGGTAATGTAATCTAATCTTATCACCTTACGATATATGGAGAATGGCAGCTGCTGTTCTCCTTTTTTGATGAAGAAAAGCAGCTTATAATCTGACCTTTGTCCGTGGAGGGCGAGGTGAAGAGTTACTAAGTTTGTCGTTCAATCCCTTTCCCTATGAGATCAGCCTCTATTGCCATCATTGTCTTTGCCAGCCTCGTTTTGATCACAGGAATCATTCTGAAGGCCACACATTTTCCAGGATGGTTTATGCCTGTAGGATTGGGCGTTTTGGGTTTGATATTAGGGGGAATTCTCCTCGGAATGGGTGGAAAACAAGAAAAAAGATAGCAAAGGCAAAGCTTTATTGAACCAATAACTTCATCTTGGTCAGTGCATCATGGGAGGCTCTTTGTTCGGCGGTCTTTTTGTTTTTTCCTTCCCCTATGCCCAAGACACTTTCTCCAACAACTGCTTGGATGCGGAAAATTTTGGCTCTTCCGTCACCAATTTCCTCAATCACTCGGAAATTTAGTTGTCCCATTTTGGTCTTCTGAACATGTTCGATCAGCTTATTTTTGTAGCTAATGATCTGTTTTTCGACCGTTTGTAAGTGGATATGAGGGGTAAGAATTCTGCGGTAGACAAAAAGCTTGGTTTGGTGATAGCCTAGATCCATGTAAATGGCACCAATGAAGGCTTCTAGCGCATCTCCGTACATAGACTCGTTGATGGAGCCATTTTGCCTGTGACGGATTAGGGTATCAACGCGAAGTTTTTTGCAAATAGCATTCAGAGATTTTCTATTGACGATTTTGGATCGCATCTCTGTCAGGAATCCTTCTCCTTTGGTAGGGTAGATTTTGAAGAGAAATTCGGCAATAATGGAGTCTAGTATAGAATCGCCTAGAAATTCTAGTCGTTCATTACAGCCCCTGGCGACCGCTTTTTTGCGATCAGCCTCTGTAGCCATTCCATTTACGGAAGAACTATGAGTAAGTGCCAGTCTATACAGGAATACCTCTTTGGGTACATATCCGGCAATATCATAGATATTTCGGATGAACTTCCTGTCTTTAGAAAGGTAAAGGTTATATATCTGTCTTAACGTCAACATTCTATCCCACGTACCTGTAAAAATAAAAGGCCAAACATCAACTTTCAAGTCACATCCGGGACAAACATGTCTCGAAGGCGATGTTTAAGTGAGGTTTGGCCTTTTTTACAGATATAAAACAGGTCTATTTTACCTTCGTAAACAGCACTGAGGCGTTATGTCCACCAAATCCGAAGGTATTTGAAATACCTATATTTACATCTCTTTCCTGTGCCTGATTAAATGTATAATTCAGGTCGCAGTCTGGATCTGCTTCTTTAAAATTGATGGTTGGAGGGACCAGGCTATGTTGCATACTCAATACAACTACCATGGCTTCCAATGCGCCTGCTGCTCCCAGCAAATGCCCTGTCATTGATTTTGATGAGCTGATATTCATCTTATAGGCATGCTCTCCAAAGATTTCCTTGATGGCCAACGTTTCGGCTTTATCACCTAATGGAGTGGAAGTCCCATGCATGTTGATGTAATCTACTTCTTCAAGAGAAACACCTGCATCTTTCACGACATTCTTCATCACGATAGCAGCTCCTTTTCCTTCTGGATGTGGGGCTGTAATGTGGTGAGCGTCGGCGGACATTCCGATACCAGATAGCTCAGCATATATTTTAGCTCCTCTTGCGACTGCGTGTTCATAGTCTTCGAGGATCATGATTCCTGCACCTTCTCCCATGACGAATCCATCTCTTCTGGCATCAAAGGGTCTACTTGCTGTCAAGTATTCCTCATTGTTTTCGGAGAGGGCCTTCATGGACTGGAATCCTCCAATTCCGGCTTCTGTAACGGCTGCTTCTGCACCACCGGCCAACATCATGTCAGCGTATCCTGATTTGATCATCATGTAAGAATCAATCAGGCAGTTGGTAGAAGAAGCACAGGCAGAAACGACGGCATAGTTGGGGCCCATCAATCCGTACTCCATAGAGATGTGTCCTGCAGCAATATCCACAATCATCTTAGGGATGAAGAATGGATTAAAGCGAGGAGTTCGATCGTTGTCTGCATAAGCAATCAACTCTCGGGAGAAAATATCCAAACCACCGATTCCTGATCCCACAATGACGCCAAATCTGGATCTGTCCACTTTTTCCAAATCAATCCCGGAGTCTGTCATAGCCTCGCGTGCTGCGATGATGGCAAATTGGGCGAATGGATCAAGCTTTCTGGCTGTCTTGCGGTCAAAGTAATCGGTGGCATTATAGTCTTTGACTTCACAGGCAAACTTCACTTTGTACTTTTCAGTATCAAAGCGTGTAATTAGGTTTGCCCCGCTTTTGCCCTGGGAAAGTCCTTCCCAAAACTCCGGGACAGTATTCCCGATTGGCGTTAGTGCGCCTAAACCGGTTACTACTACCCTTCTAGACTGCATAAATTAAGATTTGAGTTGGCCTTCCAAGTAAGAGATAGAGTCTCCTACTGTTACGATTTTTTCAGCTGCTTCGTCCGGAATGCTCAGGTTAAATTCCTTCTCAAATTCCATGATCAATTCTACAGTGTCCAAAGAGTCAGCTCCCAAATCGTTGGCAAAACTTGCCTCAGCTGTAACCTCAGAAGCCTCAACTCCTAGTTTGTCAACAATGATGTTAATTACCTTTTCGGCAACATTCAGTTCAGATGACATATCTGTACGTTTTTAGTGAATAAAATGTAAACTCTCTCAATAAAAATTTGGGCAAATATAAGAACTTTATGATTCTTCTTACGTTATGCCTGTCTATTTTTTAAATTGAGCCATACAATGAGAAACTCTTGAGCAAGAAACTTCATATAAAGCCCAGTCCAGACGATCAGTTTAAAGTGCTGGGAATCAATTCGGAAGAAAAGATCTGGAAGCTTTCCTTTGCCCTCAACTCAGCCTTGAAACTCAACCTTCAAAGATCTGAAAAAGAAAGTCTGGATGAGTTTGAAAGAGAAGAAAAGCCCGCTCAAACCCTTTTTTCAGTTGAAAAAGAGACACTTATCTCAAACGAAAGTGAATTTTTATATAAAGATGACCGTAGTTTTCCAAAATACACTGTAATATTGCTTGCAAGTGCGGGACGGAATTTGCCCGAACTCGCACGTCCTTTTCGCTATTTCCTCTTTTTGCTTTATACTACTCGAGAAATTGATGTACAGGAATGGAATACCATCGAACAAAGCGTTCAGGCCATTCCTTCAGTTCTTACAACCTGCGATCTGACACATTTATCGGAACTAAAAAACATATTGTCTTGAGTTCACATCACCTACGTCGTACCAAAATCGTGGCCACCTTGGGGCCCGCATGTACCAATCCTGAGACACTCCTACAAATGGCCAATGCTGGTCTTGATGTAGCCCGTCTCAATTTCTCACATGCCGACCATGCTACTCACGAAAAATCTCTCAACATGATCAGAGAGATCAATGAAAAACATGGTAAAACCATCGCTATCCTGCAGGACCTCCAGGGGCCCAAAATCAGGATGGGAGATTTGACCGCAGATTTCGCTATTGAATCTGGACAAATCCTAACTTTTAAATGCGATATAAAAAATCAGGAAGAAGGATCTGATATCCTTCCCATCGTCTATCCTACCTTCGCTAAGGATGTATCCGAAGGAGAACCCATTCTCATCGATGATGGTAAAGTAGAACTACGTGTACAATCTACGAACAACAACGACCTGGTAAAACTGGAAGTGATCGTAGGAGATGTCATCAAAAGTAGAAAAGGCGTTAACCTTCCTTCTACCAACATTTCCATCCCTACCCTGACGGAAAAAGACCTAATCGACTATAAATTCGCCATCAAGCATGATGTGGAATGGTTAGCGCTGTCTTTCGTAAGACAGGCTGAGGACATCCGCATGCTGAGAAAATTGATCCACGATGGAGGAGGAAACAGCAAGCTTATCGCCAAGGTAGAGAAGCCTGAAGCCCTCGCCAATATTGATGAAATCATCAAAGAAGCGGATGGAATCATGGTTGCTCGTGGAGACCTCGGTGTGGAAATTCCCTTTGAGGAAGTGCCAGCCTGGCAAAAAAGAATTGTGAAGAAGGCCAATGCAGAAGGCAAGCCAGTGATTGTAGCTACCCAGATGATGGAGTCTATGATCGACAATGCGAGACCCACAAGAGCAGAGGCTAGTGATGTTGGTAATGCCGTAGTAGATGGAGCAGATGCTGTGATGTTGAGTGGGGAGACTTCCGTAGGAAAATATCCCGTGAGAGTAGTCGCTTCCATGGCGGGAATTGTAGAGAGTGTAGAGAAGGAAGATGACAGCATCTACTACCGAAATATGGATAAAATGCCGGCCAATGCAGAGGTACTGAGTGTCTCTACTGTATTCGCAGCCTGTAAATTATCCCAGGAAACTGATGCTAAGGCTATTCTGGCTATGACGAGATCGGGATATACCGCTTTTCAAATTTCAAGGTGTAGACCCAAGTCATTTATCTATGCCTTCACCAACAACAGAAAAGTAATGACTACCCTAAACCTCGCATGGGGTGTTAGAGGACGCTACTTCGACAACTTTGGTGCTACAGACGATGTCATTCAGGATGTACACGAAATCCTGAAGGACAATGAACTGGTTCAGGAAAATGATATTTTGATCAATACGGGTTCTATGCCTTTGATGGAGCACGGATTGACCAATATGATCAAAGTGAGCAAAATGAAAGGAAAGGGCAGTAGTAAATAAAAAGCTCTGCTTAGATAAGATCAAATAGGCGATACAAGCCACTTGAGGGAAACATTGTTTGTTTCCCTTTTTTTTGTTCAAATTGCTGATCCTTATGCTATTCTCTTGCTGAGGTAGGGATTTGGCTCAGTAGGAAAATAAGAAAGTGGCCATTGGCCGTAATCCTAATTGATCAGCATTCAAAAAGACGATCTGATATGGCAGAAACGGAAGAATGGGAAGAGCCCATAACTGAGGAATTGATAGAGGAAGGGCAGGAATCAAGAAACAAAAAGCGACAGGGAATGATCCAGTGGATCATAGTCATTGGGATCATCATTGCTGCCAACATGATTCTCAGCAATTATTTTGTCCGCATTGACTTGACCCGCGAAAAGAGATTTTCCCTTTCCGACCTGACCATTGAAACCGTTAAAAATCTCCCATATCCCATCACGGCCAATGTATACCTAGAAGGAGATTTTCCTCCGAATGTCCGTGAATTTCAAGAGGCAATCCGTACAACCCTACTTGAAATGAAACAGTATGCAGGCCATGATCTCCAGTTTCAGTTCATTGATCCTGGAAGTAGCCCAGAACTGCAGAAAGCTTTCGCCCAACGTGGACTGGCGCCTATTCCTGTTCAGGTAAGAGTCTCGGCAACGGAGGTACGCACCAACAAAATGTGGCCTATCGTTGAGTTATACTCCAATGAAAGAGAAGTTTACATTGATTTGGTCAAAGGGGCGAGCTTCATGACTACGAATGGCCCTAATATCAATTTTATCAAGGCCGAAGGAGATCTCGAATATAAACTTACCTCTGGGATAAGAAAGCTAGGACAAGCCCGTGGAGGGGTCGTAGCCTTCTTAACGGGGCATGGGGAACTACCGCCAGATTCGGTTCCTGAGTTCGCCAATGAAATCAGCAACAACTATAATTTCGGTTACCTAGACCTAAAGGCTACCCCAGGTTATGAAATAAGTCCTTCCATTGACGTGCTGGTGATTTTGCAACCACGCCTTCCCTTCAGCGAACGAGACAAATATGAAATAGACCAGTATCTCATCCGTGGAGGTTCTGTCTTGTGGATCTTGGACAATCAAGTGGTCGACCTCTCTCTTTACCGAAATCAGTCAACCTTGACAGAGCTTAGAGAGCTAAACCTAGACGATATGTTCTTCAAATATGGCTTCAAGATCAACTATGATCTGGTTCAAGACATGGAGTGTGAATCTACAGAAGTACTGATTCCTGGTCCATCAGGAAGAGCTGCTTTCCAATCTCGTAAGTGGGTGTTTTTTCCGCTGCAGCTACAGTTTCCAGACCATCCCATATCCAGAAATGTGGATGCGACCTTGCTTCGATATGCCGCGAGTATTGATACCTTTTCCTTGCCAGGAACTAGTAAGGGAGTATTCTTGAAGAGTTCTCGTTTGAGCCGTACTGTTCAGGGAAAGCAGTTTATTGACATTGCCACCTATTTGGAAAAACCTATTCCCCCTCAGCTTTTCAACAAGACAGAGGGTACCATAAACGGTTTGGCGATTGAAGGAAGATTTCCCTCTCTCTTTTTGAACAGAGAAGTTCCACTTGATTCAGTAGCACCTAATCCTCCTGCTGCACAGTTTGGTCCCATTAACAATCCCGATTATCCCGGTAAAGTGGTGGTGATTTCTGATGGAGAATTCGCTCAAGGGAAGAAGTTCAGAAACCGACGAGGATATATGCCCTATGACAACAAGACTATGTTGCTCAATGCAGTTGATTACCTGGCTGGTGATGCGGCTCTAACGGGTATTCGATCCAAGGAAGTAGGCGTAAGACGGATCAATCGGGAAAAGGCTGCCAACTTCACTCAATTGTTAAGGGTAATCAATCTCCTTATTCCTGTTCTCCTCATTTTGGCTTTTGGCTTGGTCCGAAACTTCCTGCGAAAAAGAAAGCACGCCAACAAGCAGCTTTGATCCGCTAAAAGTCGGGAGAGTTCGGGCATTGCTGAAAATATGACTATTTTGCACGCCTCATTAAAAGAAGTATGAATACCGCAAAAGTCATTTATCAAGGAAGTCTCCGTACCGAGGCAGAACACCTTCGTTCAGGTAATAAAATCCTTACAGATGCACCTACTGACAACCACGGAAAGGGAGAAGCATTTTCTCCAACTGATCTGGTTGCTACTGCTGCCTTGTCATGTATGATTACCGTCATGGGCATTTCTGCTGAGAAGAATGACATCAATATGGGCGAAGTATCAGGAGAGGTGAAAAAGGTGATGACATCAGCCCCAAGAAGAATTGCCGAATTAACGATCGAGCTGATCTTTACCAACCATAACTTGAATGACAGCGAAAAGAGCCTTTTGGAGCGAGTCGCTTTGAGTTGTCCAGTTACCAGAAGCCTTCATCCTGAAATCATGGTAAAGGTGAAGTTTGTGTATAACTAATCAGGGAAGTAATGAATTCAGGCAAGAATGTTTGAATGCTTCTCTTTGTTCAAAAAAAATGAAAATACCCTTTCTGGAAACATTTATCCAGAAAGGGTATCTTTATTAATCGTCAGAAATATTGTCAGACAGCAGCCAGAATACGCTCAGGAACAATAGAATGATGGCTAGCATTATGAATGGCTTGCCCATCCTTTATAAGAATAACCTGAGGGGATTGATGCGGTACACCAAAATCTGAGGCTATTTTGTTGGAAACAGGTCTGTACGTGATCAGATCAAGGTAATGCAAGTCAAATTGCTCACCTAGTGATGTTGTAGCTGAATCCAAGCGATCCTGAATGTATGCAGAAATCCCACAGCTAATGCTGTGTTTAAAAATCAGTTGGGGCTTATCGAATGATTTTTCCCTAATACTATCCAGCTGAGTTTCTGATTGAAGATCTTGCCAGTTAATCATTATATCTTATCTATGGTTACCAACCTTTTTTGCTTGGCAAACATTGCGAGAAGAATAACAACTAGTTGTCGTCAGGGCAACAAAGCCCAGGATCAAGAAGATGAGGATAATTGACTTAGAACGCTTCATTGTTCAATCTAAATTTGGATTTATACGGAAAGATAAAAGAGTTTTACGTAAAAATAAATTCCATACACACTAAATGACTGAGGAAGAAATAGATATTCTAACAAGTGAAAGCGTTAGATCAATAATAAGGGAAAATCTGGACCGTGATCCCATAAGATTTGCCTTATCGTTGAAAAAGGATAACCCTTTCCCTCCTCATTTGGTTTCAACTCAGCTCAAATACCTGCAAAAAGCGAAAGCGAAGCTTCCTACATATTACAATTATCTGTGCATAATCCCCCCTTTGGCCTACCAGCAGTCAAGTAGTGAAAGAACAGCTGCCATGAAAAGTTATCAGGGCAAGCGATGTCTAGATCTTAGCATGGGATTGGGTGTAGATTCGCTACACTTTTCTCATCATTTTGAGGAGGTTATTTCCGTCGAAATGCGCTCTGATCTGCATCTGATTGGGAAACATAACTTTTCCCAATTAGGAATTCAAAATATTCGTTTGGTTCATGCTCGTGCTGAAGAATATCTAAGCCAGTACCAAGGTCCAGCTTTTGATCTCATTTATATCGATCCTGCAAGAAGAGACGATCAGGATAATCGAATTCATGACTTGGCTGCCTGCTCTCCCAATATTTTCGAGCTTTGGCCCTTTCTATCTACGCATGGGAGGAAAATTGTTGTCAAGGCCTCACCACTCTACGACATAAATGAAGGTCTTCAAAAAATTCCAAATTGCCGTAAAATATACATCCATTCCGCCAAAAATGAAGTCCGTGAAGTGACTTTCGAAGCAGAAGGGGATATTGAATCCTCTGAAGTGGTTGATTTAGAGGTGGTTGTAGATAATGGACAAAAATTTTTCCGATATACGTTTCCCCTCAAAGGAAAGGAGAATCTTAAGTCAGAATCAGAAAATATAACAGCAAGTATCTTGTTGGAGGCTGATGTAGCCTTTTATAAGGGAAGATGTTTTTCCCAATTAATGGGGAGGTATTTTCCTGCTGTTTCTGGCAGATTTACTCATCCTATGGGATTCTTTTTGACAGAAGGAGCTCAAGTGGAGGATTTTCCTGGTAGGCAATTTTCTATCAAGGAAGTTTTTGAGTACAAACCTCGTTTGTTGAAAAGGGAACTCAAAAAGAGGGGGATGAAGACTATCCATGTGATTCAGCGGAACTTCTTTCAATCTGTTGCTAACATTCGACAGCAACTATCGCTCAAAGAAGGAGGAAGGATGTATCTGATTTGCACAGAGGTGGATGGCCAATCCAAAGCTTTTTTATGTGAGCGACTTTCTTAACATTTAATTGGGAAACTCTGAACCTCCGAGGGCGTATCTGTGTTGATTGGTAAAAATCAATTGGGATGTTTGAACAAACATGAATTGATTTAGTATGATTTAAAAAATGTATAGCTAAAATGGAGAACACTTCTTTAAAAACGGCCATTTTCGCTGGAGGATGCTTTTGGTGTACAGAAGCAATCTACCAGGATTTGAAAGGGGTTCATGCAGTAGTTTCTGGTTACACGGCAGGTCATGTTGCGAATCCTACCTACAAGGAAGTTTGTTCTGGAACAACAGGTCATACGGAAGGCATTAAGATTACTTATGATCCCGCTGTCATTACCTATGATCAACTTCTGGATATCTTCTTCACGACCCATGATCCTACTACCTTAAACCGTCAGGGCAATGATGTAGGAACCCAATACCGTTCTGGGGTGTATTATGCAACAGAGGAAGAAAAGGATAAAGCGAAAGCAGCTATTACGCGTGCCCAAGAGCTGTATCCGAATCCTATTGTAACGGAAGTTGAGCCTTTGGAAATATTTTATGAGGCAGAAGACTATCACCAGAACTATTTCAATGAGCATGGCAACCAGCCGTATTGTGCCTTTGTCATTAACCCTAAGGTTAGTAAATTCAGAAAGCAATATGCTGATATGCTGAAGAGCTAGGCCAAGCAGGTACATCTTTATGAGCCACAGGGTTTTTGTGATCCTGTGGCTCACATTTTTTAGCCCCCTTTTCATATCTTTGTAACATGTCGGAGAGGAAAAAAAATATACGCTCCCTTACCCTTGAACAACTGCAGGAGGAGATGGAGGCCATGAACGAGAAAAAGTTCAGAGCCAAGCAGATTTATGAGTGGTTGTGGAAAAAGCACGCGGGAGACTTTGAGGAGATGAGTAATGTAAGCAAAGCGCTACGGGAAAAACTGTCCGAACGCTTTGTCATCGACCAAGTGAAAATCTTAGATCGACAGAAGAGTGTAGATGGAACCGTCAAATTCGCCTTTGAGCTAGGTACCGGGCAAATGGTGGAAGGGGTTCTCATTCCTACTCCCAAACGAATTACAGCTTGCGTATCCTCTCAAGCAGGATGCTCTCTGGATTGTAAATTTTGTGGGACAGGCTTCCTCGATCTCAAGAGAAACTTATTCCACTACGAGATATACGATCAGGTTCAGCACATTCAGAAGGAAGCTGAAAAAGAGTTCGGTAGAGGCCTGACGAATATTGTGTATATGGGAATGGGAGAGCCGCTTCTGAATTACAGAAATGTCCTTTCTTCCATAGATAAGATCACCTCAGAGGACGGAATGGGGATGTCTCCTAAGCGCATTACCGTTTCTACAGCAGGTATCGCAAAAATGATCAAGAAACTAGGGGATGACGATGTGAAATTTGAGTTTGCCTTGTCCTTGCATGCTGCTAATGACGAGACCCGAAACAAAATCATGCCTATCAATGAATCCAATGACTTGGAGAAGTTGACAGAGTCCCTAGAATACTTCTACGAAAAAACCAAAACGAGAATTACCTACGAATACTGCGTTTTTCAGGATGTAAACGACAGTCTGGAACATGCAAAAGAGTTGGTTGAATTCACCAAAATCGTCCCTTCCAAAGTTAACATCATCGAATACAATCCCGTAGACCTGGCCAATTTCGTCAATGCCTCGCGTAGACGAAGCGATGCCTTTATCAAGTATTTGGAAGATCATGGTGTGATCGTCAATGTGAGAAGATCACGCGGAAAAGATGTAGATGGTGCTTGTGGGCAACTAGCCTTGAAAAATTGGTAAGCTACATTCTTTTGTATCCCACCACATAGGGGACTATTTCATGGGTCATCTCAAACATTTTTCTTTTCTGCCTGCTTAGCACCGCAAAATGCGTATTGTTGGGACTGACAAAGTATCCTTGAATGCTTGGAAATTCATTGTCGAAGTAGCTTCTAGTCAAGAGGTATTTAGGATAGACTTTGCTCAGGAGGAAATAAGCCGTCTCTTCTTCACTCATGGTTTGTTTGATCACCTTGAATCCCGGTCCTTCAAAATCCCCTACAGCCTGATAGGTAGATCTAGGGTTAAATGTTATATCGAACTGGTTAAACACCTTGAAAAGGGGTTGTTGGGTGGTTCTCCATAGCGTCTTGAAGGGAGCTGTTAGCTGAGCTTTATCTTTGAAGAGGATGACTTCATCTGCATCCATGTCTAGGTAGGTATCATCTGTGGTGTCTTCCACAAAGGCATATATAAAAGTTTTGTCAAATAGGGTATCGTTTCGATTGGTATCTAGAATTCGATAGGTTATTTCATGAGCTCCCTGATAAGTCATTCCATGTTCTGCAAAGGCAAAATTTCCCGATTTGGACCAGCCTAGCGGATAAATATCTGTGTATTCTAGTTTGCCTGCCTCTTGGCGGGTTTTGCTCTCATTGTCGCGTATGTCTTGATAATACTCAAGACGATCCAACACCAATTCACCCTTAGTTTGTATCAATTCCTCATACTGGATGAATTCGGGCAGGTTAAATTCAACCTCTTGTATGGCCTCAGGTGCTGGTTGCTCTTCTTGTGTTTCCTCTTCTTCTACGGTGCCTTGGCAGTTGGTCAGTAGCAGGAGAAAAATACCTGATAAAAGGATACTGATGATCTGGATTTGCTGGGAATACTTCATATGGATTGAGGTGTGGACAAAGTGGAATATACGATATATCCTGCATCATGATACATGGAGCGTATAATATCGGTTGAATACTTTTTTCCCTTGTCGGACAAGTCTATCTTTAATCCATCAATAAGCCACAATAACTCAACTATGTTTTTTCTGATCAAAGTCCTGACGGGAGGGATTGGCTGGTGGATTGCCAGTAAAATTTTGCCCATTGGAAAGCGCATAAGATCACAAAAGCCTGCTTTAGAAGATTATAGTAAGCCCTTCTACACCCATTACAGGTGGATTGAGTTTTTGACCGTAGTGGCCATCATTGGACTTGGGCTAGGTCTTGGAGCTATGTTTACCGGGATGGTTGACAACCGCATTGCGGAAGTGGATGCCATCATGACGATGAAGGAAGGGGAATTGGGAAGCTACATCGGAGGAATGTTTGTTGCGATTGCCTTTGGTTTCGTGATATGGTGTGGGATAGCCTACCTCTTCTATCAAAAAAGACAGTTCTGGAATTTTCTTTGGTTCACCCAGCTATATCATAATTTTAGGTCCTTCGTATTGGCTGGATTAATTTCCATGTTGAGTATTCCCATTTCGATCTTGGTGTATGGTCAATCCACCACCAACTTTTGGGTATTTGAAGAAAATCGTTTTTACCGAGGCGACCTGGAAGAATATATTCTGTATAGCAGAGTAGATTCGATAAGCTACGGCACCTATTATGAAAATTGGCAAGGAGAGCCTGAAGAGGCTGATGAACCCTTTTATAGTGTCTATGTAGGCGACGAAGCCGTCCTGGATTTTCAATACAAAAACTTAGTTGATCCCCAAACCAAACTTGAAATTCTTACTTTGATTGCTGAAAAATCTGGTGTATCTGTTCCCTAATTCCATTTCTATGAAAAAAGTCCTTGCTACGGCCATTCTGCTATTCCCTCTTTTTCTGAACGCCCAAAATCACTTTGAGCACATGGATTCTATCCGTCAGGCTCATAGAATTATAGGATGGAGCGCAGCTATCATTACACCAGATACTATCCTAAGGGACTGGGGTGGTTCTACAAGGTCGGATTCGATGATTCCCATTCAGGAGGACCATTATTGGCATCTTGGATCGAATACCAAGGCGATGACGGCCCAGTATATTCAACATGCGCTGATGGTTTCAGAAGAATCTCTGGAGGTGAAATTCTTTGATGTTTTCCCCAATCTCAAGCGAACTTCGAAAGAGGCATATTACGATATTACCCTTCAGGATTTGTTGAGCCATAGAGCGGGTATCCCACCATTCACGGCTGGACTTGAATTCAAATCTCTACCAGAATTGAAGGGCCCTTTATTCATGAAAAGGTGGCAGTTTGCCCGCCATGTATTGGGCATGGAACCTAAATTTCCTGATTCGAAGAAGAAGGAATTATATGTATACTCCAATGCGGGTTATGTACTGGCAGCTATGATGCTGGAAGGGATATCAGGCTTTTCCTTTGAAACTTTTTTGGAGAAAAGCAGATGGAATGACAAGAAGGTCAAATCATTCATTGGTTTGCCTAATAGAATGTCTGCCGATCAGCCCTGGGGCCATTTTGGGGGAGATTCTACCGCTTATGAACCCCTCAATCCCAATCATTCCTATAACCTTCCTGCTTATATGGCACCTGCCGGAGGTGTAAGCCAGACGATGGGGGACTACGCCCTTTTCGTACAGGAACAGCTAGATGCATTGGTTCATGAAGACCCCTTGTACCAAATGGCACATTTTGGTCTTGAGGAGTACTCGCTCGGTTGGAGACATGGAGAAATGGAAGTCGGAGGAAGCAAGACTTACTACAGTGGACATGATGGTAGCCTGGGATGCTTTTATACACATACCATCATTTACCCAGCCAAGAAGCTAGCTGTAGTCGTTTGTGCAAATTCAGGTGAAGCTAATACGGTTAATGGCATTTATGCCTTGAGAGCATACCTCACGGAGGCCTATTTGAGTCGCTAGTATTGCGCTTCGAAATCAATTTTCTGAAAGAGTTTCTTCAGTAACTCTGGAACGTAATCCTTTTCATCGTTTATGCTAAATCTTATTTTATAGGAAGTTTGTAGGCCGAGAAGGTCTGTGCTGCCAACATCCTTTCCAAAAGGGCCCATAACTACAGGATGCTCTGTTTTGTCTTTTCCGTAGGTGATCGAAAAAATAAGAATTCGCTTTCCCCTTAGCTTCACATCCTCTTCCATCTTTATCTCGATGTCGCTGTCTTCATAATAACCTGCTTCCAATTGGATTTTTGCTTTGGCAATGGCCTCTACCGTCCTATATTCATCAGGTAACTTATCGACTGTTCCTGCTTCCCGGAAGGCGTGGAGCGTACTGAAAGCAGTAATGGGGCTTTCCAGAAGGGCCTTCAACTTATCTTGGGGAATGGGGAAATCATGCTTAAGCAATACCTTCAGAGCGGCTATGCTGTATGCCTTATTTGGCCCTTTCCTTAAATAGTTATTGGCTACAGTCTTTGCCTGCTCCCTATTTCCGGTATTTCGCAACAGCCTAAGGTAGGTAACGGGAGTTCCTATTCCATAATATCTATCTTCTCTAGCCCCATCCAAGCTGTCATGCTTATGAAGGTCATATTCCATGTAGCGAAAAAGGTCTGCCATTTCAGTGGAGTCAAACCTAATCTGATGGGTACTATCTTGATCTAAAGCATATCCCAAACATTCTAAGACTCTTTTTCTATAAACTTGATCATCTAAAATGGAAAGGAGAAAGGCTTTGTCCTTCATAACATAGCTTGGCCCTTTTTCTTTTTCATAAGCAAGAAAGAAATTGTAGTTCAGTCTGAAATTTTTGGGTGGAAGGGTGGTGAAGAGTTCGCGGCCTAATACAAACTCTGCAGAATCAGAGTCAGTCATGGATTGATTACCGAGAAATGCCATTAACATTCGTCCTCTAAGGGAGGTAGGCGTTATTTCCGCCATATAAAGTCGTTTCCAGAAGTCTATGGGAGGTGTGGCTACCTTTCGATTATATTGGTCGAAAAGAAAGCCTTTTACGCCATAAAACGAACTATCATCGGGGTAGGATTTCATGAGCATTTCTTCAAAAAATGGTTCAATTCCCTGTTCAAAAGGATAGTAGGAAAGCGCTCTCTTGCCCCTTTCTCTACTCAATGAGTCTGTGGATCTCAACGCCTGTTCAATAAGAGCCAGCTTAGGGGTGTACAGGTCAACTACAGCTGGACCTTCCTCCATGTCAAAGGACTTGAAAAATACTTCCTGTAGAGAATCATATTCATATCCCTTCTCTTGAAAAGAGGTCATTTCAAAGAATCTCCCTCCTTCTATCCAATATTGCGACCGTCGAATATGGTTTGATTCAGAACTCTCAAATAGATATTCCCAACGCCTTTGCTTGTTAACCGCCACCGTTTTTTCGAGTCGCATGCTTTCGTTATAGGAGGTAGACTTTACCCCCATTTTTCTTATAAAGCTATCTTCATCAGGGATATAATAGTAAGGCTTGAAATCAATCACTGAGGTTTGGAATCCAAATCCCGTTTCAGGATCGGTACATTGGTACGTTGTTTTTCGTTCCAGTCCTTCGTAGCCAACCATGTAGGAATCAACAGCTGTCCAGTATTGGCCTAGGACGGGTATGTGGAAGTTTTCGCCTTTGGGAAGCTCTTGGCGAAATGGTTCTGCCTTGTGCGGAAAAAACTGAATGGAGGCAAAGAAATCCCTAAAAGAGGTGTCTTTAGCTGACGGATCAATGGACTGATGCACCATCCTCATGACTTTATTTCCTTTAATACCTACCCTTGTTACATTTCTGGACCCTTCCCCGACATCTCTTCTGTATTCTCTCCATTCCATCCCATCGATGAAAAAGGTATCTAATGTACCTAGGGTCCCATACAGATAACCTGAATATTGAGGTAATTCCTCTTCGAAAATCTCATCTTTGTCTAATGGGAAATCCTTGATAGGAAGGGTTCTATAGGAAATCCCATAAGCAGACATGGTCGGGAAATCAAAGGCCATTCTATTGGACTGCATATCTGCAACAGGAACATCTGATAAGCTATAGGAACTACTTTTGATATGGGTGTAGTCTTGAACTTGCGCTGGCATGTCAATGCTATATCCGCCTAAGCTATCGGTGAAGGTTTGCCATCTGCTGGTATGAGAAGGGGAATCAAAATCTGCGGAATAACCTGTATAAACAGCAGGGACAACTTCGACGGTATATCCTTTTTTCCTCAGCAATTCATGTACACCTTGGTCCGCCAGTAAATGTCCTGCCCCAAAAGTGGCGAATAGCGTTTTGCCAGTTGAAATAATATCATCAACTCGATCTGCCATGCCTACATTTCGGCCATTGATAAAGTCCTCCTGAATGATCTCGGGACCAAAAAGTTCCTCTATGAAATCAAGGTCTCCACTGGCATAGGCCAAAATCATATTCTCCTCCGAAGCATTCAATTTTGCCATTTTACTCATCGTTGGTCCCCCCACGAGACGCTGATACATATCCAGTTGGGTTCGAAGCTCCTCTAAGCCAAAAATTTCTTTGTCAAAGCCCATGGCAATTCCGCTCAAATAGGCATCCACAAAGGAACTTGGGGATTTTTCAGGGTAGGTTAATTTGAGGTCTGCTAGGTGTTGCTTCCACCGATCTATTTCCTTTCTGGAAGCTGTATTCTGAGGAAGGAGGTTCTTCCATTTTTTGAACAAATCATTCAGTTGAGGGATGCTTGATTGATCGTTGTTTTCGTACTGGAAATACTGAGGACTTAATTGATCCTGTCCACCAGAGAGATCATTTGAACCCGTATAAAGGGAATAAAAATCAAAGTCTCCATAGAGAATATTCAAGAAGAATTTGGACATAGAATCCGGATGGATTTCTGTAGCAAAAGCATCACAGGACTGTAAGGCCATTAAAACGGAGTCATGGAAATAGAAGGCCCGTGAGTCTGAAACGTGTATGGTGCCAAATAGATATGAGGGCTTCTCAAGCCCGTTTCCCGTAATTTTCCAGAGGAGTTTGTTTTGGCCATTGAGCGTATAGGGACCAAGTAGGAACAGAATGGCGCCCAACCAGAATAGGTAGTTATGGTGTGCTTTCATGTTGGATAACAGATGTATAGGGTCGATGGAAAAAGGAGGGATTAACCATCAAGGCAATCGATCACAATCTTAATAAAGATAATCAGAATCCCTTGGTTGATTTCTCTGATGCCGCTTTCTTCTTCATCATCTACGATGCTTTCTACTACGTATCGCAAGACTTCAGGTTGGTTATGAGCGGTAATCATATTTTCCACAGAAGCAGCAAAACCTGATTCGTCTCCAGCTAACTTCTCTAGTAGGGGCATATTCAACTGCTCAACTTGGTCTAAGCGATCTTCACTTACTGGGGCAATTTCTTCTTGAGAGGACATAATTCTCCATACAATTACACCCAGAAGTAATAGCATTTCCCGCTCTTCGTCATTAAAATCTCCCTCTCCAATGGTCATGAGGTAGGTAAATACAAAGGGTTGTCTGGCCCCGAGATCATCTACCATCTGTTCAAATTTGAGCTCATCCTCAATGAAGAACATTTCATCGGTAATTTCATCTACACGGGAAAGTGGGATTGTTTGCATGACGTCTACTATTTGCTGTTGCAATATAGGCAGGCAAGTGAAATAATAACGGCTTCTTTACATCCGAGGCTTGAAAATGGTGGTATTTTGACCCAAATTTCCGATTCATCACTGTTTATTATGTTGAAAGCTCATAATCCTACTCAAACTCAGGCCTGGAAAAGCCTGGAAGGCCATCTTCAGCAAATGAAGGATGTGCAAATGAAAGACCTCTTTGCTCAACATCCCGGGAGATTCGATCAGTTTTCACTGAAGTTCGAAGACATTCTTCTGGACTACTCCAAAAACAGGATGACGGAGGAAACCCTGGATAAGTTGATCGCCCTAGCGGAGGAAGTAGACCTCAAAGATGGGATCACTCAAATGTTTACAGGCGCTAAGATCAACCGCACTGAGGATAGAGCTGTCCTTCATGTCGCGCTTCGCAATCGCTCCAACCATGCCATTCAGGTAGATGGTGAGGATGTGATGCCGTTGGTCAATGAAGTGCTGGAAAGAATGGAAGTGTTTTCCAATAAGGTACATGACGGAAGTTGGACAGGCTATACCGGCAAGAAAATTACTGATATAGTCAACATTGGTATTGGGGGGTCTGACCTTGGACCCGTTATGGTAACCGAGGCGCTTAAGCCCTACTGGAAGCCAGGTATGAAGGTTCATTATGTGTCAAATGTAGATGGAACCCACATTGCTGAAACGGTCAAAAAGGTAAATCCGGAAACGACTCTTTTCATGATCGCTTCCAAGACCTTCACCACACAGGAGACCATGACCAACGCACACTCTGCCAGAAGTTGGTTTCTCCAATCCGCCCAACAAGCAGAGTACATAAAGAAGCATTTCGTCGCCCTTTCCACCAACCGCAAGGGCGTGGAGGAATTTGGTATTGATCCCAACAATATGTTTGGGTTCTGGGATTGGGTAGGGGGAAGATATTCTGTCTGGTCAGCCATCGGCTTATCTGTCGCATGTACTGTTGGCTTTGACAACTTCCGACAATTGCTTGAAGGTGCCCATAGCATGGACCAGCACTTTCAGCAGGCAGATTTGAATGAAAATATTCCCGTTTTACTCGCCTTGATTGGAATTTGGTACAACAACTTCTTTGGGGCTGAAACAGAGGCCATACTCCCCTATGATCAGTATATGCACCGCTTTGCTGCTTACTTTCAGCAAGGGAATATGGAGTCCAATGGCAAATACGTAGGAAGAGATGGACATTCAGTGGACTGGCAAACAGGACCTGTCATTTGGGGTGAGCCTGGGACCAATGGCCAGCATGCTTTCTACCAGCTGATTCATCAAGGAACCAAGGTAATTCCTTGTGATTTTATCGCTCCTGCTATTTCTCATAACCCCATTGGCGATCACCATCCCAAGTTGTTGGCCAATTTCTTCGCACAGACAGAAGCCCTCATGATGGGGAAAACGGCGACTGAGGTAGAAGCTGAATTGAATGCCTCAGGAAAATCTGATGAGGAAATCGCATACTTGATACCCTTCAAGGTATTTGAGGGAAATCGTCCAACCAACTCTATTTTGGTGAAGCAGGTAAACCCTTATACACTTGGCCAATTGATCGCCATGTACGAACATAAGATTTTTGTGCAAGGCTACATCTGGAATATTTTTTCCTTTGACCAATGGGGTGTTGAATTAGGAAAGCAGCTTGCCAAGAAGATTCTTCCAGAATTGGAAGGAGATGAAGCCGTTAGCAGCCATGATAGTTCTACCAATGGTTTGATTAACGCCTACAAACAAATGCGTTAGGAAAGATTATCCATAAAAAAGATCAATAAGAATGAGACGTGGGAAACTACGTCTCTTTTTTGTTTCTATTTTTTCCCAAGAGGGAAGGTCCACCCAAAGCCTAACCAAGGAATGACAGAAGGGAAAATACCGCTGTTTTCTTCCCCGATGTACATGAGGTAAAATGGAATTCTAAGTTTCACCTTTTCCATCTCCAACTCATATCCTGCCCCTGCGAATCCCAAGACTGGAAAATCGGTGTTATTGTATCGGATGTCATCTGAAAAGGTGCTGTTCCTTTGAAACACTCCCGTAATACCGAAAGGAATGATAAGGTGATGGCGATTCTTTCCAAAGGTCTTTTGACCATATAGCGTAATGGGAATGCCAATTTCAAAGCGATTTCCGTCCACAAATTCATTCATGGTATTGGGGACGGGCACCTGTGCTGGTCCTGATGCGATATTGGCTAGACCTATTCCTCCTCCTGCACTCCATCCTGTTTCTGCCCATTCTCTTTCAAGAGAGAGGCTTCCAAATACAAAGGATTTACCGAGCAATTCAAGGCTGAGATTCCACTGGTTTTGAGCAGCTAGAGGCTGAATGATCAGCACAAAGAGTATTACGGTAAGGAATGAGGTTCGAAACATAAAGCAGGTATTAGGTGTCTTAATGGGGAGAAAGCAATATAACAGATAATCGCTTTTGGATACAGGCTGTAGAATGAATGAAGATATAATTCTCCAAAAGGCAGCGTTGAGAAATTGATAATTTATTCTAAATTCGCTGGTCCGTGTAAGTTTGGTATTTCCTCAAAATCACAAATCAAATGAATATTCCTGCCGAATTACAATATACTGCTGAGCACGAGTGGATTCGTATCGAAGGAGATGTGGCCACTGTAGGCATCACCGATTTTGCCCAAGATCAATTGGGAGACATTGTATATGTTGAAATCGAAACTCTTGACGAAAACATCGATGCCAATGATGTATTCGGTACAGTTGAGGCAGTAAAAACGGTATCAGACCTGTTTATGCCCGTTTCTGGGACTATCATTGAGGTGAATGAGGCGCTTGAGTCTCAGCCAGAACTCGTCAACTCTGATCCTTATGGAGAAGGATGGATGATCAAAATCAAAATGGAGGAGGGAGTTGATAAGTCTTTGTTGATTTCTTCTGACTCCTACAACGATCAGATCGCGAATAGCTAATTCCTAGATAATTGCGTAAATGCCCTTATTCTCATGGGCAATTGGGATGATCTTTGCATAAAAGAATATCCATAACTTCGATCCATGGCCAATACATCCTTTTGTCTTTCCCAGACAGCTGCTAAAATCTGGGTAGCATTCCTCTGTGCCTGTTGTATGCTCTCCTGTAGCCGCTTCGGTGCTAAGCCAGAGCTAGAACAGGCCATGTCTACCAAGGCACCAGAGAAGTTCTTGATCAAGATGTATACAAGCCGTGGGGATGTGGTGCTGGAAGCCATCCGAAACTGGTCTCCGGTAGGCGTTGACAGGCTATACCAACTGGTACAAACACATTATTTTGACTCCTCCTATATATTTCGTGTTCAACCCGATTATGTGGCGCAGTTTGGCATTGCCGCCCAGCCTGGAGTGAGCAACTTCTGGCACAAAAGGCCCATAGAGGATGAACCCCTTAAGTATTCAAACTTAAAAGGAACGGTTTCCTTTGCCAGAGAAGGCCCTAAATCTCGGGATGCACAGTTGTTTATCAACTTGGTAGATAATCCCAAGCTGGATACCATCAATTTCATGAACCTTGAAGGCTTTCCCCCTATTGCAAGGGTGATAGAAGGTTGGGATGCGATTAATGATTGGAATGGCCAATACGGTTTTGAGCCAGCCAATCATCAGGAAAAAATCTACAAGCAGGGTAATGCCTTCCTTGAAAATTTCTATCCCGGTCTTGATTATATCATCAAAGCAGAAATCCTTCCATAACCACAGCCAAAGAGGCTTCGTATCTAGGAAAAAAGCATCCTATGTCATACTCATCCCTCTTCAAAGAAGAATGTCTCAAAGCCAAGCGATTGATCGAATCTAAACTAGGAAGGTCCATGAGTCGGGTAGAGTTTAGAAACCTCACGCGCCTGTCTAATTTGACATTTATGGAGATGATGATGTTGGATTTTGAGTCTGTGCATGAGCCTGCAGCGGCTCAATCTGCTCTCCAGCAGCTCCAACGCAATGCCGAAGATCGATTTGGGATCGCAACCAAAGAGTTGAAAGAGAAAATTGAAGCTACTTTTGATATAGAAGTATCCTCCTCCTTCCTCAATGTCCTTCGAAGAAAAGGAAATGGACTAGATCTATTTGAAATTCAAGGAGATGTGAATGAGCATGCAGCTGTTCTACCCAAATTCGTAAGGAAGAATCGGGTGAAAAAGACCCTCGAAGAATGGGAGGACTCTCTTAGGAGGAGATAGGGGGGGACCGCAGCCGACCATTGGCAATAAATCCTATATTTTTGGAAACTTCTTGTCAGGAAAAATGCTTAGATTTTAACCCACAGGGCTTTATAATCGTTGAAATAGCTACGAGCCCTTCCCATTCTAGTTAAAAAGGTCTATCCGACCTTGAGATAATCGATTGTATGAATAAGTTTTTCCTCCTGTTTGTTGCCCTTCTCCTTGGAGTAAGCGGCTTAGTTGCCCAGCCTGGTCAGGAAGCCAAATTAGCAGAAAGATACGTGATTGATGGTGAGTATGAATCCGCATTGGAACTCTACACCAAACTATATCGAAGGTATCCAAGTGAAAACTATGCCCGTCAAATGGTGCTTTGCTATGAAAACCTTCAGCAGTTTGATGAAGCCATCAAGTTTTTGACCAAAGTATCCAAGCGGCAGACCGATAATCCCATTTATCCTACCTTATTGGCTGGCCTACTTGAGAAAACCGGAGACCTTAAAGGAGCGGATAAACTCTACGAAGAAATCATCAATAAAAAACTGAAATCTGAAGGAGAGTTCATTAAAATTGGTTCTTATCTCTACAAAGAAGGGAAATTAGATATTGCCCTTGAAGCTTATCTCAAGGCAAGAAAAAAGCTGAAAGACCCTTACCGTTTTGCCAATGAAATTGCCAATATACATGTGCAGCAAGGTGAATTTGGGAAGGCTACAGATGAATACCTTAACCTCTACCGTCAGGATCCCCTATCGAATTATTCTACAGTAAATCTTTCCATCCTGAACCTTCTTTCCCCTTCAAGTGAAGAACAAGTGGAAAATGTATTACTTAGGGCATTGGATAAGACGCCTTCGGATCGTGGGTTGAGAAATATCCTATTTGAATTTTATGTATTGGCAGAGAATTTCATGGAAGCCTTTATTCAGGTAAAGTCTATCGATAAATTATTCAAGGAAGATGGAATTCATGTGTTTCAGTTTGCTGAAACGATGCGAAATAATCAGAATTACAGTCTATCCAACAAGGCTTACGACTATATCATTCAGAAGCATAAGGATTCCCAATATTTCTTCCAGGCTCATTTCCAAAAGGCCATTAATTCAGAACTACAAGCTTTTGACCAGCTACCAGTAGATCAGGAAGCCATTCGTTCTGCAGTGGAGGCATATGGGGACTTATTGGATGAGTTTGGGCGCAATCCAGCCTATCACGAGCCTATTTATCGCCGAGCAAAGCTGATGGTGTTTTACTTAGATGAACTCGATCAGGCGAAGAAAGAATTAGAAGACCTTACCGTAACGAGACAAGGGATTTCGGATCAATCGTGGGCCAAGTCAAAGCTTTTGCTTGGGGATATTCATTTGATCCAGCAGAACTATAACCAGGCCAAGTTGACCTACACGGAGGTAAGCGAGCTGTTTACGGATAGGCAGCTAGGCGCACTAGCCAAGTATAAGCTGGCTCAACTGGCCTACTACAAAGGAGAATTTAACCTCTCTCAGGCCCTCCTTTCTGCCATTAAGGACAATACATCGAATGATATTTCTAATGATGCGATCAAACTGAACCTCACCATCATTGATAACACGGGCTTGGATACCACTACCACCGCTTTGGAAATGTTTGCCGAGGCGCAATTGTTGACTTACCAACGTAAATACGACTCATCTCTTATTGTGCTGGATTCTTTGGCGCTTGGATTTAGTGATCATCCCTTAGCGGATGAAATACTCTGGGAAAAGGCGACCATTTATCTGAAACAAAATAAGGTAGAAAGGGCGCTAGGCTTCATTGATCGAATTCTTGAGAACTTTCCATATGACATTTTCGGAGATGATGCTTTGTATACCAAAGCCCGCCTGTACGACTTTACGTTAAGTAATCCAGAATTGGCGATGAAGTATTATTTGGAATTTTTAGGTGCTTATCCAGGTAGCCTTTTTTCGGTTGAAGTCAGGAAACGGATCAAGGAACTTCGACAAGGTTCCTAGGGAAAAAGGGGCGCTTAATCAGGCCTTTTTTGTACCTTTGTGTCCTCAAAAAGCTATATATACATGATTGACATCATTGAATGTCCACGCGATGCCATGCAGGGTATTGAACGTCAGATTCCTACAGAATTAAAGATTCAATACATGAATCATCTGCTCAAGGTGGGCTTTCATACCCTGGATTTCGGAAGTTTTGTTTCGCCCAAAGCTACTCCGCAAATGGCGGACACAGGAGAGGTACTCAAGGGGCTAGAACTTGAAGGAACGGAAACCAAATTATTGGCCATCGTTGCGAATCTTCGAGGAGCCAATGATGCAGGTGCATTCAAGGAAATCGATATTTTGGGGTATCCTTTTTCTATTTCGGAAACCTTTCAATTGAGAAACACCCGTAAGACCATCGCACAATCGTTGGAGCTACTTGCAGAGATGCAAGGCCTTTGTGAAGAAACGGACAAAGAATTACTGGTTTATCTGTCTATGGCGTTTGGCAATCCTTATGGGGATGAATGGAGCCCTGAGCTATTAGAGGATTGGGCATTCCGAATGAAAGACTTGGGAATCAGGTCTATTGCCTTGGCTGATACCGTAGGAAATGCAGACGCTGAAATTATTCATCGCAGCTTTGGCAACCTTCTCCCCAAGATGGACGATCTCACGGTAGGAGCACATTTTCATGCTGCACCTGACCAAAGGGAAATGAAAATCAAGGCTGCTTGGGAAGAAGGATGTACACGATTTGATGTGGCCCTAAATGGGTTTGGCGGATGTCCTTTTGCCAAGGATGAATTGGTTGGAAATATTGCTACAGAATCTCTACTCGCATTTTGTCAAAAAGAAAATATTACAACAGGCTTAGATGAGCAGCCCCTTCAGGAAGCCATGAAGCTTGCCCCCCAGATTTTTGGTTGAAAGATTGATTCTGTTGAGACTCTACATGAAGAAAATACCACACCTTCTCAGGAGGTATAACTCCCAGTTTCTCTGGTCCATGCCCAGCGAAAAAAAAGAATTGTACCTGACCTTTGACGATGGACCCACTCCGGGAGTAACTGACTGGGTTTTAGATATGCTGGAAACCTTTGATGCAAAGGCTACCTTCTTTATTCTGGGTAAGAATGTTGAAAAGTATCCTCAATTGGCACACAGAGCCATTGACTCAGGCCATGTTATTGGCAATCATGGGTACCAGCATCTTGATGGCTGGAAGACACCTATCCGAACCTACCTAAGAGATTTCTTAAAAGCGCAGAAAAGTATTTTTGAATATACGGGGAAGCATACCCGCTTATTTCGTCCTGCCTACGCCCATATTACCCAATCTAAAGCAAGGTATGTAATGCGTAGCCATCAAATCGTGATGATGGATGTCATAAGTGGAGATTTTGATACCAGCCTTAATGGAGAAACAGTAGCCAAAAATGTTATCGCAGAGGCCGAACCCGGTTCAATTATTGTCTTTCACGATAGCCAAAAAGCCAACCCCAGACTGGAAATTGCCCTGCCAAGAATATTGATGCATTTCGAAGCTTTGGGATACGAGTTTAAGGCGCTTCCTGTATGGGAAAAAGCAAGCCCAGGAATAGGTCTCAGAGATCTTTAAACAGGACTAATAGCTCATTTAAGATCATAGCTGTGGCCCCCCAAATGATATGTTCACCCACCTTAAAGGCAGGAACCTCCATATGGAAACCCGATGAGCCAAATACCTCGGCATAGACCTTATTGGCTGGGTCCATCAAAGTAGGTAATGGACTTTCTACAATAGCGGCAACCTCTGTAGGGTTAGGAACGAAGCTAGGCTTTGTCTGAACAATCCCTACTGTCGGCACAACCAAATAGTTGCTAGAAGGGATATAGAGGTCAGTCAGCCTTCCCAAAATCTCAACTTCCTCTGGTACGATCCCTAACTCTTCATGGGCTTCTCTAAGGGCTGTATAATACAGATCTGGATCAGACTCTTCTTTTCTTCCTCCTGGGAAACTGATTTGTCCACTGTGGGTACGTCCATCCTCAGTTCGCTTCATGAAAACGGTGTGCCATTGCCCCAAATGAGGGTATAACAAGATAAGGACGCCACTTAGGCGGTGGTTGGTGGGGCGATGGCCGAACATATGGCTTCGTCCGGAGGCCAATTCGACTTGGGCTTTTTTCCCAGGAAGGGGAGAACTGAGTCTATGTTTAAGTAAGTTGATCAAAAATTAAATGAATTATATTTTTCTGGCATAAAATTGCGAATCCAATATTAATTACGTGTGAGTCACAAAATATTTTCAAAAATCTTTAAAAATTCTGCCATCATCATGGATGTGCCTCCCCAAATGGTAACATCCTCTCGAACTTCATAGCCTGGTGTGGGAAAGGTACGGCCATTTGGTAGCTTTCTATCCTTGAGTTTGACAATAGATGGATCTAGGAAGGTTCCTAATTCAACCTCAATAATTTCAGCTACCTCCTCCTCTGAAGGGATGAAGTCAGGTCTTCCTTCCATAAAGGCAACTCTAGGATGAACCAAAAAATTACTAGGGATGATATAAACTTCGGATAATTCGCCAATAATGGTAATTCTTTCTGGATCAATCCCTAACTCTTCATGGGCTTCTCTTACTGCCGTATGTGTAAAGGAATCGTCGGTTTCTTCTACTCTTCCGCCTGGAAAACTGATCTGACCACTATGGGCTCTACCGTCTTCAGTTCTTCGCATAAAGGGAATATGAAGCTTGTTATCATGGACATACAAGAGAAGGAGGATTGCCCCCAGGCGTGGATTTTTTGGGGTTTTAACATGCTCTACAAATTCTTTGTAAAGCGCTGGTGCCATGTCAAGGTGAGCTTGAATGCCAGGTAACGGCTTAGATAATTCTTGCTGAAGGCCCTTGATCAGCCCATAATCATACTTCATATAGTTTCTTGCTTGAATCTCCCTTATCAATTTCTTCTTTCAAAGAATAAATGGGACAGTTTAGCTAAAATATGTAATCCTTACTATTTTAGGAGGAATATGTTAAGCAGGTGGATATTTTTTGCTGCACTTTATTTCCTTTTTTCTCCCTTTCCCAACACTCCGGAAAAATCTATCCACCTTATTTTTGAGAAGTTTTAAGGTTGTGAAAAAATGAAGCATTTATTACTCTGCTCTTTGTTATTCCTGGGCATTCAATTCGGCTTTGGTCAATATGATCTTACTGCCTCCCTCTTTGAATTAGAGGATGTATTATTCGAAAGAATTCCCGTTCCCAATGGCGCCAAAGAAGCCTACAAATTACTGATCAAGCAGCCTCTTGATCATGAAAATCCGGAGAAAGGACATTTTTATCAAACAGTTTGGCTTACACACAGAGGCTTTGAAAGGCCTAATCTTATGATTACCAATGGCTATTATGCCAAGTCAAACAGACAGTCAGAATTGGCCCTGATGATAGACGCCAACCAATTTTCTGTCGAACATCGATACTTTGGAGACTCCTCCCCGGACTCTTTGGATTGGCGATACCTTAACCTAAAACAAGTCACTGCAGATTTACATAAAGTCAGAACCTTGATGGGAAGGATGTACAAAAAGGCATGGATCTCAAGTGGGATTAGCAAGGGGGGACAAACAACGATTTTTTACCGCTATTTCTACCCCGATGACGTACAGGCCAGCGTACCTTATGTAGCGCCCCTTAACCTTGAATTTGAAGACAAACGCATATACTCCTTCTTGGATACAGTCGGTACAGAAAGTTGTCGGGAGGCTATTCTGGATTTTCAGATTCGTATGCTCAAGAATGAAAAGAAAATCTTACCCTATCTGAAGTGGTATGCCAAAGGCAAAGGAATTGCCTTCAAGCGTTTGGGTATGGCAGAAGCATTTGAATTGACTGTGTTGGAGTATCCCTTTTCCTTTTGGCAGTGGGGAGCTGATTGTGCGGAAATTCCTTCTAAGGATGCTAGTTTGGAGGACCAACTTTCTTATCTGCTGGAAGTAATAGACATTAGCTTCTTCGGTGATTCTGACATCGATTACTACGCAAGCCATTATTATCAGGCTGCCTCAGAAATGGGCTACTATGGCTATGAAACAGGTCCATTTGCGAAGTACTTAAAGGCTCTCTCCCCAAAACCCAATCCGCATGCGGCCTTTAGTCCCATAGAAATCGAAAAGGAGTTTGATCCTTCTTTGATGAAAAAGGTAGACGTATGGTTGAAAGAAAATGGTGATGAGTTTCTGTACATCTACGGAGGAAAGGATACCTGGTCAGCCACTCGGGTAACACCTGCGGAGGGTAGGGATGCCATTTCCTTTATTCTGGAAGGAAAACATCACGGAACAGCCCGTATAAGGAATTTCTCTCCAGAACAATTACAACTCTTTGTAGAGAAGTTGGAGTTATGGTTGGACATGGAGTTAGATTAAAGAAACGAACTATCTAACATAAAAATGGCCATTCCCCAACAAGGAATGGCCATTCAATTTTATAGTTGAAACTCATTCAATACTATCTGAAGCATCTTGAGTAGCGAGAGACTTCTTCGAAGAAGTATACCAATTTGACATTGGCGAAAAAGTATGCGTCCAATAATCTTGGATTACCTCTTGGGGAACCATCTATAAATAAGTCTGGATTACTAGATGGATTGGCAAAGAAGGCTGCAATTGGATTTTGGTCTCTCAGCAGTTCCTGACTTGGATACACTGTACTTACGTCATCAATGTAATCGGTAAACGTGTAACGATAACTGGCTTCCACCTGGAAGCCCCAATGCTTGGTGGCTCTATATTCAATTCCCAGCCCGAAAGGAACATTCAGTTGGAATTTTGAATATGGTTCTATGGTAGACCCTACGAGATACTGTCCTTCCGTACCGAGGCTATGAAGGTCATACCAGACACCTTGAAACAGGCCTTGTGGATTCATGAAAAAACCTCCAAATCCTACAAATCCGTAGGGAGTAAAGTGGGTCGAACGGCCATAGGCCTTGTTGATGGAGCGATCTTCTAAAAAGTCTACGACCAATTGGAAGGAGAAATCAGTGATAGGGCTTCTAAACGAAAGATTTCTCTGATTGCGAATTGGATCAGTTACTAAAGAGTCTGCAGCACCAATCCATCCTTGGGTAATTTCACCTCTAAATGAAACATAAGGGCCTACGTAGTTGGCTACACTAAAGCTGATGGTGGGGCGATAGAGACTATTGTCAAAGCCGTCTGTAATGTCACCTTGATAATAAGTTGTTCCACTCCCTAGCGCGAGCTTGATAGCACGTTGTCCCATTACTTCTCCTGCTGGAAGGGAAATAAGCAGGCAAAATAAAACAGATAGCCAGATTGTTTGTCCTCCAATAGAATTCAAGAATTTCATATAAATATGTCGTCAGTATTGGCAGATCGATCGGTTCTTATGTAGCCAAGGGCTTAAAATTTAGTACTCCTTAGCTGTAATACAGAAGTAAGAAAAAAAATTCACTTTCCTGTAGTAAGTTAGCCTTTTTTCTTTCCCTAGTATTATTAGGTATTAAAAAGAAAATTCCCTCCTTTTCAGGTATAAAAATGAGGAACCCCGATGGAATTCCTCATGTTTGATATGGTCTCAATCTCATTTAATTTACGGCCGCTTCCTGCGATTCTATCTTTTGCTTCTTCTTGAAAGGTCTGATGATCAGCCTTGTCGCCTTGTCGTATGTGAAATAACTCCACACCCAGTTGATGAAAACTACGACCTTATTTCGGAAGCCGATAAGGTTCAAAATATGGACAAACATCCAACCTGCCCAGGCGAGAAAACCTCTTAAATGAAGCTTACCCATGTCTAAAACGGCTTTGTTGCGTCCAATAGTCGCCATTGACCCTAGGTCTTTGTAAACAAAGGGTTTCAAAGGTGCTCCTTTTTGGATAAGGGGAAGATTTTTACTCAAATTCTTACCCATCTGAATAGCAACCTGGGCAACCATGGGATGTCCATGAGGATAATCTTCAGTTTGCATGAAGGCTATATCGCCCAGCGCAAAAATATCTTTGTATCCTTCTACCTGGTTAAAGGCATCTACTTTGAGTCTATTTCCACGAGGGACGATAGCATTTTCAAGACCATCTACACTAGCTCCTTTTACCCCAGCGGCCCAGATTACAGTGGTTGCGTCAATGGTCTCCCCACTTTTCATCTTTACTTTTTCTCCATCGAAACTCGTAACCAAGGTATTGAGGTGGACATGGACCCCGAGTTTTTCCAAAGAGGCTAGGGCATCCTTACTGGATTTTTCGGACATTCCTTTCAGCAGGCGGTCCCCCGCTTCAACCAAGTGGATATCCATGAGACTCAGGTCTAATTCTGGATAGTCTTTAGGGAGAACATGGTTTTTCAATTCAGCTAGTGCACCAGCGGTTTCCACACCAGTTGGCCCTCCTCCTACAGCGACAAATCCCATCAGCTTGTCTTGATCTTCTACATCAGTATAGTCATGAGCATGCTCAAAATTCTGTAGGATAATAGATCTTAGGTCAAGAGATTCTGGAATGGTTTTCATCCCTGCTGCATTCTCTTCTATTTGCTCATTGCCAAAAAAGTTGGTGGTACTACCCGTAGCTACGACCAAGTAGTCATAACTGATGGTTCCGATAGAAGTGTTGATGCACTTTTCTGTCGGATTTATTTGTTCTACCTCAGCCCATCTGAAGCTAAAGTTTTTTTGCTTAGCGAATACTTTTCTCAATGGAAAAGCGATAGAATCAGGCTCCAATCCACCAGAAGCTACCTGGTACAGCAGAGGCTGGAAGGTGTGGTAATTATGTTTATCTATCATCACGACCTGATAGGGCAAGTTCTTTAGGCCCTTTGCCAGGTTGATGCCTGCAAAGCCCCCACCAATGATAACAACACGAGGTAAATCAGACTGTGGAATGATGGCTTTCATATATTATACTATTAGTTGATGTTTGCTTTATTGTACGATATACATTTTTAGGCGGACAGGTGGATCGGGTGATAATTCTTAAGTTGCGAACTGAATTTTATCAACTTCAATTACATCACTTTTCGCAATCACAACAAATGGAAATGCAAGTGGTTTATGCTATTAACATCAAAATAGAAAAATAGTGCTCAGACTTAGTATAGATGATATCCTTCAGGAAACTCACAATAGTTACACCTTATTACTTTCAACCGATGAGGGAGAGAATCCTACCTATTTAGCGGGACAATATTTGACCTTAATCCTGACGATAGAGGGCGAGGAGGTTCGTAGAGCCTATTCTTTGAGTTCGGCACCCTCGGTGGACGGGCAAATGGCCATTAGCATAAAGCGTGTGGAGGGTGGATTGGTGTCTAATTATATTGCCGATCGACTTCAAAAAGGAGATAAGATTGAAGCCCTTCCCCCTCAAGGTTCATTCAGAATTGAGCCAGATCTTACGCGGAGTCGTCATTATCTGATGTTTGCTGCGGGCTCCGGGATTACTCCTATGATTTCTATCATCAAGGAGGTCTTGCATCAGGAGCCTCTTAGTCAGTTGACCTTGTGGTATGGCAACAGAAGGCAGGAGGATATCATGTTTAAGGCTGCCTTAGATCAATTACAACAGGACTATCCAATTAGGTTAAAGGTCATTCACCGATTGAGTAAGGAGGAAGGGAGAGAAAAAGGCGGCCGTGTGGATATGGAATTTGTTTATAGACAGGTTCTTGAGCTGTTTATGCAGGATGAATTCAGGAAGCAATATTATATCTGCGGGCCTTCTCCTATGATGGCGGAGGTATATGATGCCTTGGACAAACATGCAGTTCATCCCAAGGATATTCATATGGAATACTTTGTCCTGCCAGAAAAAGAAGAAGTGGAGGAGCAAGAAGAAAGTCTGTTACCGACTAAGCCGCCCCTTGAAGACCAGCAGGTTAAGATAAGACTCTATGAGGAGGATCATGAGATTGAGGTAAAGGCTGATGAGACCTTGTTGGCTGCTACGATTAGACATTCTTTGAATCCACCTTATGCTTGCCGAGCAGGCTTGTGTGTGAGTTGCAAGGCCAAGGTGAAACAGGGAACTGCCTACATGGAACCCATTGTTGGGCTGAGCGATGAGGAGATTGAAGAAGGTTATATCCTTACTTGTCAGGCCTATCCTACCTCTGGAGATTTAGAAATAGAATTTGATTAAAACTTCGCATCAATATGTAGGCCTATCCTGATCATGCGGTCGTTTGAACTAGTCGCTGTGGGAGTAGTACCATTGGATTCATTGGTCCACTGCTGTCCATCAAGGAGATCATCGCCCATGAAGATATAGTCTGCTTGAAGCCCTAGGGATAGGATTCCAGTGATGGGAAATCTCACACCTACGCCTGTTAGCCATTGTGTGTTGACCACGAAACCACGATAATTGGTGGAGTTGATAAAATCTCTTTCGGCTCTTGTTTCAAACTCCCCATCCTGAATAATCGCAAGCGCTTCTAACACCTCTGGCCTTTCGCTCACATCGGTTACCAGCCCTGAGTATTCATACGGTCTCCCATTTGCATCAAAGGCATCCATATAGGTTTGGTAAAAAACGCCTCCAATCCCTGCCAAGCCATAAAGATCCCAGTTTTCATTTCCGTATTGGGTAAAGAGGCGGTTGAAGTTGAGCTTGAGCTGTAAAAAACCATCCATCCACTGCATCCGATAGTTTTGGAAAAAGGCTGAACCTTGGGAGTAAAAATTCACAGTATCAGCACCTCCATTGAGGACAGGATTCATTTCGAAACCTGTAGAGGGGGTAAAATCCTGTCCAGAATACTGTCCAATATTAACACCAAATCTCAGGTCAAGTCCTCTTTGTAGGAACTTTTGGGCATAGATTCCTCCATCAAAACTGGGGATATTAGCGGCGATATCACCTTGGACCCAGCCGGTTCCCACTCGAATTCCAATTGCCCAGGTTTCTTCCACCTCGGTCGCCATTCCGTAGTACTGCGCATGAGAAACGCCGATTCCTGTTACAAAAAACAAGAGCCCTACAAGGAATTTTATATTGGAAAAAGGAATGAACATGCTAGTGAATGTGTTATTGTTAGTCGTTTGGGATTAAGGTAAGGAATATGCAAAGGAATTTTTTTTCAGAATAGGCAAATCCCTTTCGCCTCTAAAACATAAAAAAGACTGTTCCAAAATGGAACAGTCTGTAAATAAGATAGATAAATTTTTGGGAATTAGTTTCCTGCTTCTTCAGGAAGATCGATTCCAAGACGTGCTGCAAGCTCTTTTGTAAGGTTGTCAGACTCAGGTCCGTGAAGGATGATAGAAGTTCCAGAACCGTCAACAGCGTTGAAGATGTAGGTATATCCTTTCTCAGTAGCCAGTTTTTCCAACTCGCCTCTTACCTGGTTCAAGATGGGATCCATTAGGTCCTGACGCTTAGTTAGCAATCTTTGCTGTGCCTCAGCTCCTTTGGTTTGAAGTTCTTTTTCCAGATCTACTATTTTCTTTTGCTTCTCCTGTAGCATAGCTTCGGTCACACTACCATCTCCGGACTGGAATTTTGCTCCCATTTCCTGATATTCTGCATATAGTGTTTGAATCATCTGCTGACGAGGCTGAAGCCCTTCTGCCAGTTTCTTCTCATATGTAGCCAATTGCTGATTCATGCTCTTGGTCGCAGGTAAAAATGCGATCAACCCCTCAATATTGGCATATCCGAGTTTTACTTGGGCCTGGGCACTGAATACCATTCCTACAGTTAGGATCAGGGCCACAAATAGTTGTTTAACGTTCATTGTTTTAAAATTGCTCATTCGTTGAATAAATCGTGCTTCAAAAGTACAAAAATTAATTCGTCCCTCCTTCCGCATAGTCTTAATAAACTCTTAAGGTTTGTTATGAAAAATATAAAGTATGAGGCCTGAATTGCTCAGATCTCATACTTTATTCTATTTAAATCGCCTGAAAATCAGTACAATTAGTTATTTCCTTCCTTCTTGACTCCCATCTCCTCTAGCACCTCATCAGTCAGGTCATACTGTGCATTGGTAAACAACCAGGTTACCTCTCCAGACTTGTCAAAGACAAAGGCATAACGTTTTCTGTCGGCTATTTTTTCTACCGCTTTGAATACTTTATCCTGAATAGGCTTAACCCTTGCTTCCTGTAGCTGAAATAGTTCGCCTTCATATCCAAACTTCTTCTCTCTGAACTCTTTAGCTTCTCTCTCTGTCTGAAAAATCTCCTCCTGACGCTGGCGTTTTACATCTTCAGAAAGCAGGACTTCTTGTGCTTGGTAATTGGCGTAAAGGTCCTCAATAGCAGAGTATTTCTTTTCCAACTCATCCTGCCACTGCTTCGAAATACGATCAATTTCCTGCTGGGCACGGCTGTACTCATCTATTTTTTCGAGGATAAGGTTGGTATCTACGTATCCGATTTTTTGGGCTTGGGCAAATAGGCCCCCTAGGCCAAATAAAAGGGCAATGCTAAGTGCAATTGATTTTTTCATGTTATTAGGATTGTTCTCAATTGATTCTGAAATATGGGAAAGGCTTTTCTTCCTTTGCTCCCTATCATACTGCTTTTCTTGCAAAAATAAAGCGTACATGAAAATTTAAATGACACGCTTATTCATTTGAAGGGACAAAAAAAGAACGATCCTCTAAGTTAAGAAGATCGTTCTTGAAAAAAGTATCATTTTTTTCTACCCCATCCTAGAAATTCTGTCCAATGATGAAGTGAAACTGGCTACCACTGATGCCTGGATCTGGACCAGGAAGGTCATTCGCGCGGTCAAAGCCCCAAGCCCAGTCAAGTCCTAACAGACCCACCATAGGAAGCATGGCTCTTAAACCTACACCGGCTGAGCGTCTCAGGTTGAAGGGATTATATTCTCTAAAGGTCTCGTATCCATTCCCTCCTTCCAAGAAGGCTTGTACCCATACAGGAGCCGACTGATTCAAAGAAATAGGATAGCGGAACTCTAATACCATTCTGTTGTAGATAGGATATCCATCCCCTTGGTTTTGCTGATTGGGAACATCAGCGTTGTTCAAGCTCTGGTCCTCATATCCTCTCAAAGCGATGTATTCCTTTCCATCAAAGCCTGCGAACCCAAGGGCTCCAATACCAGCTCCACCGAGGTAGAATCTCTCAAATGGAGGAAGACCATACTGTGGGTTGTAAGCTCCAAGGTAACCCGCTTCCACTTTGGCACTCAAGACCAAGTTGTCAACAAGGCGGAAGAACCAGTTAGAGTTAAATCTCCATTTGTGGTACTCCAGCAGGTTGTATTTTCTTGTATCAGGGATGTCGCTATAGTTATCTATTCCATCAAACAATGAGTATGGTGGAGTGGCTTCTACAGACAGAGACATGATAGAACCTGATCTTGGGTAAATTGGGGCATCCACTGAAGAACGGTCAATTGACTGGCGAAGGGTGAAGAGGTTGATAAATGCTCTTTCTTCTCCTTCAAAGCCGTTGAACCAGTTTTCAGGATTCAGGATGTCATAATATTTGTATCCGATGGATGTTCTTGAGGTGAAGAAATCATCTGGGAACTTTAGTCTTCTACCGTAGTCCAAAGATGTACTTAGGATAGAGTTACGGAAGACAATTTGACCGTTTCTTACAGACTGGGTTACGAAGTACGATGTACTTAGCCCCAAAGAGTTTGGTCTTTTTCCTCCTACCCAAGGCTCCATGAAGTTGAAGGCAAACTGCTTGTAGTTGGCGCCATTCATCTGGAAGGACAAGCTTACGCGCTGACCATCCCCCGAAGGAACAGGTCTCCATTGGTCTGCTTGAAGGATTCTCTTGGAGGCGAAGTTGTTAAAGGCAAGCTGAACTGTCCCTACAAATCCACCGAAGAGAACACTACCTGAACCATCTCGAACAGGCTGACCCCAACCTCCCTGCAACTGAAGCTGGTCGGAAGGTCTTTCTTCAAGTGTATAATTAATGTCTACTGTTCCGGTAGTTGGGTTAGGAGCAGGATTTACGCCCATATTTTCCTGATCGAAATAGTTTAGGGCTAGTACCTGACGTTGCGAACGAATAATATCTGAGCGGCTGAACTTAGCTCCAGGGGAGGTGCGTAGTTCTCGTCTTACGACAAAGTCGCTGGTTTTGGTGTTTCCTGCGATAGGCACCTTGCGGATACTGGCCTGGGGCCCTTCACGAACACGCATCTCAAGGTCGATTGAATCGCCTACGATGGCTACCTCTACAGGTTCAAGGTTGAAGAATAAGTATCCATTGTCTAGGTAAAGCGAACTCACGTCTCCGCCTTGTGGATCTCCAAACAGACGGGCATCGACTTTATCCTTAGAATAGATGTCTCCCTTTTTGATGGAGAGAACCTGTCCAAGGACGGATGCGTCGTATTTGTAGTTTCCTGACCATTCAATATTTCTGTGGAAGTATTGCTGGCCTTCATCCATTTGAATCTCTACTCTCAAGAAGCCGTCTTCAGTTTTGTAAACAGTATCTCGTTCAATGGTGGCATCACGGTAACCCAAAGTACGGTAAGCCATCATCAACTCGTCTTTGGCTTCTCTGTATTGCTTGGGTACGTATTTTGATCTAGCCCAAAATCTCCACCATGTCTTTTGGTGGAACTTCTTAAGCTTTCTCTTGAATTTCTTATCGTTAAAGGCTGTGTTACCAGAAGGGACAATTTCCTCAATGCGAACGCGGTTGCCCTTGTTCACCTTGATGTTTACTACTACACCGTTTCTCAAGACCTTGTCGATTTCTTCGATAATATCTACGGAGGTGTTGTAAAAGCCTTTTTCAACGTAGAAGTTTCTGATTACTCGTTTAGCCGTTTGCTTTTTGGAGTCAGTCAGAATGGTTCCTCGGATGAAGTTGATTTTTTCTCTGAGTTCGTCTGCTTGAGACTTGCTGATTCCCTGGAAGGAAAATTGAGAAATTCTTGGTCTTTCCTTGACCACGACGACCAACCAAATTTTATCGCCCACGATTTTGTCGGCTCTTATGGAAATATCCGAGAAGATATTTTCTTTCCACAATCTCTTGATGGCATCAGAAATCTGTAATCCAGGTACTGTTACCACTTCACCTACTTTTAGTCCGGTCAAGGAAATGACAAGGGATTTGTCGGAGAAGGTAGCTCCTTCTACATCGATACCGGATAGCAAATAGGATTCTCCTTCATTTTGATTGGGTGCTGATTGGCTCCAACCTAGCAGGGAGCTTAACATCAACACGATCAATAGCTGCAAGCCTCTTTTCATCTGCTCTTGATTTGTTCGCTTATTTTTCCAAACCTTCTTTCTCTGCCCTGAAAATCCAGGATGGCCTCAAATAAATCTTCTCTTCGGAAGTCAGGCCAGAGTTTTGGGGTAAAATATATTTCTGCATATGCAATCTCCCAAAGCAGGAAATTGCTGATTCTGTGTTCGCCAGAAGTTCTAATCAATAGTTCAGGTTCAGCTGCATAGGCTGTACTCAAACTATTTGCAAAGACATCTTCATCAATGTCTTCGATATTTAATTGGCCGTTTTTGACCTTAGTTGCCATTTGTTTGGCCGCCTCTACCATGTCTGCACGGGCTCCATAACTTAACGCTAAAGTTAGGGTCATGCGTTGGTTGCCCTCTGTCATTTCCATGGATTCTTCCAATCTTCTTTGGCAGCTACCGGGAAGTTGATCCAGGTTTCCTATGGCCCTTAGCCGGATATCATTGTCCATCAGGGTGGACGTTTCCTTTCTGATGGTATCCACAAGCAAGGTCATCAACGCATTTACTTCGGCTTTAGGTCTGCGCCAGTTTTCTGTAGAAAACGCATAGAGCGTGAGGTATTCTACTCCAAGCTCTGCGGCTCCTTCTGTCGTATCCCGCACCGCTTTAATGGCCGATCTATGACCAAATACTCGTTCATTTCCCTTAGTCTTTGCCCATCTTCCGTTTCCATCCATAATCACAGCGACATGGCGAGGAAGTTTCTGGACATCAATTTGTTCCCGTAGACTCATCAACTCGGCTTCTTCTTTGTTTGGCCACCAAAACTAATAAAATGAAGTCTGCCTTAAAAGGGATTTTTAGCCTACATATATTCAGGAGGTAATATTCTTCCCAAAGGTTGCATGTCTTTCCATTCATTTTTCCCCTTTCTCCTTCAAATATTACACCCATTTGCGATTTACATTGTCGGATGTAATACCAGCAGAGTGGCTTCCCCTTAGGTACTTTTTTTTTCCCCTAAGAAAGAGACAGACCTGACCCGAGATTTTATTTTTGTTCGAATGGCCTTTTCTTCGAACTTGTCTTACACAATCCCGTTTGCTTATTGGTACACTATGATCCAAAAAGGGATCAATAATTCTTATTCATGACTAGTCAGGAAAAAATTAAGCGCTTGCAGGAAGTGCTAGAGTGGGAGAGAAAGGAAGATTTGCGCCAATATCAGGAAAAAGTTCTCAAAAGAAGCCTTAAAGATCGAATCAAAAACGGGGTTACCTGGTATCCTGTCATTCTTAGAAAAATGTATTTCGGCCTAGGTGATCGACTTATTGTTGAGTTGGATCGCCAAGATGGTGGCAAAAAAACAGGCGGATTTCAGTCTGGTGCCGTGATATCTCTATTTGGAAATATCGCCAATGACCCTGTAGGCAAATTGACAGGTGTCATCGCACAGCTGAAGTCTGACTTCATGAAGATCGCACTCGCGACTGATAGTATTCCTGATTGGCTGACGAAGGCGAAGCTGGGGGTTGACCTAGACTTTGATGACAAGACCTATCAGGAAATGAATGCAGCCCTTAGAAAAGTGCTGGATTGCAAACGAGATGAACAACTATATGATTTAAGGGAGGTATTGCTTGGCGATAAAAAGGCCAATTTCTTCAATGAGTGGAATGTGCACTACAACAACACTGATCTGAATCCCTCTCAGAATCAGGCCATTCAAAATATCCTGGAAGCCAAAGATGTGGCCATTATTCATGGTCCTCCGGGAACGGGGAAAACCACAACTCTTGTTCAAGCCATCAAAGAAACCATTCTAAGAGAAAATCAGGTGCTAGTGGTAGCGCCTTCGAATACGGCTGTAGACCTGCTTACCTTAAAGTGCTTGGAGGAAGGAATGGATGTGGTCCGTCTAGGAAATCCAGCAAGGGTAAATGAAACGCTATTAACACATACATTGGACGGAGCTGTGATGAGCCATCAGGATTATTCTGCTCTTAAAAAAATCAGAAAGGATGCCGAGGAAGCCAAGAAAAAGGCCCTGAAGTACAAGCGTAAATATGGCGCACAGGAATACAATAGAAGAAGGGAGTTGCTAAGAGATGCCAAAGAGCTTCGTTCTATGGCGCATAAGCTAGAGGATTATATACTCAATCAGATCATCAACCACACACAGGTAATTACGGCAACTTTGACGGGGGCAGCAGCTTCTGTCCTTGGGAATAAGCGATTCCATACCGTCTTTATTGATGAGGCCGGACAGGCCCTAGAACCTGCCTGTTGGATTCCACTGTTGAGAGCAGGGAGGGTGATCATGGCTGGTGATCACTGCCAGTTGCCTCCTACCGTAAAATCAAAACAAGCAGAAAAAGGCGGATTGAGCGAAACCCTATTTGAAAAGATCATCAGTAGCAAGCCAGAGGTAGCCGTTATGCTGGAGCAACAATATCGCATGAATGAAAAAATCATGGCTTTCTCCGGTTCTAAGTTTTATGACAATAAATTGGTGGCTGATACTACGGTAAAGCATCATGTGGTTGGGCCTAATTTTCCTCCGGTTGAATTTGTTGATACCGCCGGACTGGGTTATAACGAAAAGAAAAATCCTGAATCTCTTTCAACAGGAAATAAGGAGGAAGCCCAATTGGTACTTCGCCATTTGGCTTTGATGTTCAACCAAATTGAAAAAGAGGTTCCGAACATTCTGGAGAATGGCTTTTCTGTTGGGATTATTGCCCCTTACAAAGAACAGGTAAGGATTTTTAAGAACAAGCTGGCTACTATTCCTATGTTGCAGCCTTATGCTTCCCGTATCACCATCAATACGGTTGACGGATTTCAGGGGCAGGAAAGGGATGTCATATATATTTCCTTGGTGAGATCGAATACAAAGGGTGAGATTGGTTTCTTAGGCGATACTCGAAGGATGAATGTGGCCTTGACAAGGGCGCGAAAGAAATTGGTTTTGGTAGGAGACAGTGCGACCCTTGGCAACCATACTTTTTACCAAGATTTTTTGACCTATACGGAGAACATCGACGCTTATCGCTCTGCTTGGGAGTATCTTGAGTAAGGGAGAAACACGAAAAATAAATGGCTGGTATCCAAAAGGTACCAGCCATTTTTATATATGTGTTCGAGATGTCTAGTTCTGTGGGTAAATCAATACCTTTTGAGATTTTTGTTGGTTCATGAAGCCTACTTTGACTACATACATTCCACTTGGAATATCTCTCAGGGCTACTGTTTTTCTGGAAAAGCCAGCATTCACACTGATCGTTTCCTTTTGTATCAGCTTTCCTTGTAGGTCCATAACTTCCAGGTATGCATTTCCTGATCTGTCATTTTCAATGATAACTGACATGTTACTTGACATGACGGGATTGGGAATTGAAATCTTGAATCCATCTAGGGTGGCGGTTAGCGGCAACCTTAGGATTTGACTGAGGCTGGCATTTCCATCTATATCCACTTGACGAATTCTGTAAAATACTTCGTTGATGCCTAGTTGGGCTACATCTGTATCCTTGGCCTCGTAATAGCGGGTTTCTCCTTGCTCATCAATTGGATTCTTTACGGTTTGCAGCGCTTCGAACTCCATTCCATCAGCAGATCTTTCCAATTGGAAATAGTCGTGGTTAACTTCCTTACTAGTTGACCAAGCGACCACACCTACTTTGTCTTCCAGTTTGACCGACATCTCATTCCACTCAACCGGGAGGAAGTCAGGGAAGAAACTCACATCACATCCATTTGGAATATAGAATGAATCAGGAATGGTCTCCGCCACTCGTGTAACAGATCCATCTGGTAAGGTATTCTGAATATCCATGATGGTTCCGGTAAATGTTCCGTCGTAGAAGTTGATTCCTTGTGCATCATCTCCGAAAGAACCATTGTTGGTGGTTTGCCCAGCGAAATAAAAGTTACCCGTACCTGTCACGGTAGAGTTGTTGATAAACCTTACTCCAGCCAAATAGCCTTCAGGACCGTTGAAAAATGGCTCATTGATTTCAATCAAATCGTTGGGAAAACCGTTGATTCCCTCTACTAGAATCACACCTGAATTCTGGGTGCCACTGGCATTGTTGGTGAAGCCATCATTGGATAAAAGGCCGCAAGAGTTAACAAGGCTAGCATTGGATTCAACCGTAACGGCCTCATTCGCAGCAAGCATTCCCATGTTATTTACGGTGGCATCTATCAAGATGTCCTCTTGAACCAGGATATATCCATTGTTGTCAATCGTAGAGGAATTGATCATTTCAAAAGCTTGGTTGAAATAGATGATTCCAAAATTTTCAAGCTCTGAGCTGCTTCCAAATTGAAGGGTTTCAAGGAAGGCAATTCTTCCATCTGTATAATTGTCAATCGTAATGGCTCCGCTGATCGTGGTTGCTTCTGCAAAGCTTACCGTATCAAGATTTTGAAGGTTGAAACCTACACCTAATGTTACAGTAGGGAAATGAGCTTCTCCTTGGTTGTAGAAAATTCCTGCTACAGTAGATACGGTTGATGGCTTAAAGCTTGCTCCTTCCTGAAGGGTAATTTTACTTCCCGTTGGAAAAGCGGTAATCGTACCTGTAAAATTACTTCCATTAGGAATACACAAAGAGTCCCCAGGTGCAAGATTGATCACACCTGTATCTCCAGGATAAGTAACGTTGCAATCGACTAGTGATTCTTCAGAATTGAATACAGAAAATAGTAGGAAAGCAAGAAAAAGTACTCCCCCTACAGATATAGCAATCTGCTCAATGGATGGAGACCATTTCTGATGTTGTTGTTGTTTACTCACGGTATATAGGTTCTAGTATGTTAAATAGCATCTGAAAAAATGAGGTCATCTTCGGTGATTTCATCTGTCTCGGCAATCAAGACAGCTCTTTCGACCAGTGCCTTTAGCTCGCGTACATTTCCAGGCCAATTATGGTCGACCATGGTTTTGAGCGCATCTTTGGTAAATACCTTGGTCGGCATGCTGTTGTCCTTGCAGAACTTGTTCAGGAAGTGTTTGGCTAGGATCACCACATCATTTCCCCTTTCTCTCAGGGGAGGAAGTTTGATCAGAAATCCTTGTAAGCGGTAATACAAGTCCTCGCGAAACAGCCCTGCTTTGACACGTTCGTTCAGGTTTTTGTTAGTCGCTGCCAAAACACGCACGTCCAGTTTGATTTCCTTATTAGATCCAAGGCGGGTAATGGCACTTTCCTGAAGGACCCTTAGCAATTTGGTCTGAAGGTTGATGTCCATTTCTCCAATCTCATCTAGGAAAATGGTTCCTCCATTGGCTTCTTCGAATTTTCCGATTCTCCTACCTGTAGCTCCTGTAAAAGCTCCTTTTTCGTGTCCAAAGAGTTCCGACTCAATCAAGTCTGCTGGTATGGCGGCTACATTCACCGCTACAAATGGCTTTTTTCTTCTGTTGGAATTGTAGTGGATGGTGTTGGCGATTACCTCTTTGCCCGTTCCGCTTTCTCCTGTGATCAAAACAAGGATCTTATTCTTTTCCACCTTTTGGATCATGCGAAGTACTTTCATGATGCCCCCACTTTCCCCTACTACGCTGGAGTATTTTGCTCGGTCCTGAACTTTTTGTCTGAGTTGCTCAACCTCTTTTCTCAAGCTCACATTAGAACTAAGGTTCTTGACCACATTGGAAAGTTCTACCAATGCGTTTTCGTTCTTGATGATGTATTGGTTGGCACCATTGGAATAGGCTTCTACTACGACTTCAACCTTTTCCTGTCCAGACAGAATGACAGTTGCAATCTCCTCATTGTATTCTCTTACCTTTTTCAAGATCTCAAGACCTGTCATGTCAGGCAGATTATAGTCGATGCTTACGATATCTGGATTCAAGTGTATGCTTTGGAAAAAGTCAGATCCGCTAGGGAAAACTTTGACGTCAAGGGTGCTGTCCGTTTGCTCTAGCTTTCTTTGAACTACTTTTCCAAAGACAAGGTCATCCTCTATGATGAATATGCGATTGCCGAATTTTCTTTCCATCCTGTATGTGGTATTTGTGGTAAAACTACCCAGTAGGAGAGGATAAAATGAAGCCACAAAAGGGAATTGTATTACAGCATGTTTAATCCATGTGTTAAAATTTTAATGAATTAGGGTATATTATTTATATGGAAATACGGATAATTGTATAAAAAGAAAGTCCATGTATCAAGAGAAACTCAAGCTAGACTTTGAACAACTACGTGCCCTAACTGGAGATGATCCGGAATTTATGCTAGAGATTCTGGAGATCATTGAAGATCAATCCCCTGAGGTACTTAGTACCATGAAAACCCAGCTAGAATTAGGAGAATACAAGAATCTGTCTGCGACGGCGCACAAGTATAAGTCCTCTATCAATATCCTTGGAAACCTAGAATTGAATAGGTTGGTAAAGGATATCGAATTAAAATCCAAAACCAGCGACGGCATTTCTGATCTCAATGGATTGATGTCGGAATTCGAACAAATCTGTGGCAAACTTCTCTATACCATTAAAGGAGAAATAGAAGCCTTGAAAGAGGACGAATAACGTTCAAAACATTCCCTACAAACACCATGAAAAGCGTCCGGTCATAACGATCGGGCTTTTTTTTGCCTCCATTTTTGTGTTTCAGGATGGCAGGATGTCCTTATATTGCCGCTAAATCTGTTGAATTATCAAGAGTCTTTTTGCCAATATCAGCATAGTTGTCCTGCTAAATCTCCTGATTAAGCCATTGTGGCTATATGTGGAGATGCTGATTCAAAACCATGTTGGTCATGAGGATTGGGGAATGTATGCTGCCATGCTCTCTTTTGGTTTTCTCTTCCTTTCCCTATCGGATTTGGGCATCAACCAATACACCACCAAAAGACTTGCAGGCGAGCCTGAACTCGTTAAGGTCTTCCTGCCCAATCTCTTCTCCTTTAAATTGCTGATTACCCTGATTTATCCCTTCATCATGTGGATGGCTGGCTGGTTGATGGGGTATCCGCCTAGAAAACTCTATTTCCTATTTTTGTTGTGCTTTGTCCATGGTGGAGGTCAATTGATGCAGTTTTTTCGAGCAAACCTACAGGCTTCTCAGAAATTCAAACTAGATGGTTTCCTATCTATTTTGGATAAGGTCATTCTGCTTTCCCTTTGCTTGTACTTATTCATGACACAGCTTACGATAGATAGGTATGTGTATGCCCGCCTGTTGGCAATAGGGATTACTGTCCTTGCCTTTATGGCGGTTATCCGGAGATTGTACTTTGGTTTCCGGCTATCATTTGATGGGAAGTTTATCAAAGGTGTGGTGTCTGCAAGTCTTGGATTGGCCTTGATGACCATCTTATACTCTGTACATGACAAGGTCGATCAGGTAATGCTGGAGAGATTGGCTGGTGATGTGCCCAATGGTCTGTATAGCGCAGCATATCGTTGGCTGGAAGCCGTGAGTATGTTCCTATGGACGGTATTGCCGATCTTTTTTGCCCGTTTCTCCTTTTTCAAGGACAATGAAGTTGAGCAGGAGAAACTTCTCCACTTTGGGCAGGTTATTACGGCCATCCCCTTGCTGTATATAGCGATTTGGGTCTGGAATTATGCTGAATTGTTGCTCTTTCCCTTTACAGAGTCTACCCCAGAGGAATTAGAAATCATAGCAGCTTGTCTCCGTGCGATATTTGTTGCAGTTGGAATCAACGGTTGCTTTGCCATATTCAGTACATATCTCACCTCTACTGGCTACGAAGGGAAGGTAAATATCATGGCCATTGGCAGTATCGCCCTTAATATCGTGTTAAATTTCATCTTCATACCGCGTTATGGAGCGGTTGCTTGTGCCTGGACTACCGTCTTAAGCTATGCTTTTATGAGTGTAGCTTACCTGATTTATATAGAATGGAAACTCACCATTAGCATTCCTTACGTCCAGATAGTCAAACTTCTTCTACTCGGGGGGATCGTATTTGGTGGTTTTCACTTGCTGGAAGGATTGGGTATGTCATGGTATGTAGTGAGTATCTTGGCTTTCTTCCTTACTATCTTGGCCGCTTTTCTGTTAGGATTATTGAACCGTGATACCTTTCAATCCTTTAGGGTATGACGAAGATATGCCATATCTCCATCCTGAATCCTCAACGCCACAGCAGGCTCTATTATCGCTGGGCAAAGGGGAATGTAGAAGGTGGCTTTGAGGTAGTGGTAGTGGCTCAAGGAAAGGAAGAAGGGCTTAACAAGGATGGAATAAAAATGGTCTCTTCGGGCTCATTTCATCGACTTTCTCTGAAGCGCTTTTTGTTTTCGAGATCTATCCGCCAGCAAGCCAAAGAAATCCATGCTGAAATATATGTCCTTCATTCACCGGAATTGCTCTCCTTGGGCAAATGGTTAAAGCATGAATTGGGGGCTACCATTGTTTATGATGTCCATGAGGATTTTCATAAGAACCTGCTGTACTCACCAAACTATCCTGGCTTTTTAAGAAAGTTTTTGGCGAATTACCTGCGAAACATGGAACGTAAGGCTACGGCTTGGCTGGACGGCTGGGTGTATGCAGAGGATTGTTATCGAGACATATTGGGAAGAGATAGTCAGAAAACGCACTATTTTAGGAATAAGTTTGTGCTGCCCCTTGAACCAGAGTCTTTCGAATGGCCTGTTCAGGGTCCTTATGCCTTGTACACAGGTACTCTAGCGGAGGAATGGGGGGTGATGGATTCGTTGGAATGGTGGATCCAAGCTTTCCCAATCCTAAAGATTCCTCTCGTCCTGGCTGGTTTTGATGCGAACGGTCGCCTTGTCCCTCGCATCAATAAAAGGGTTCAGGATTCAGGACTTGGAGCCTATTTCTATCTTGTTGGGGGAGAGACCTATGTACCTTATGCTCACATCATTCAACTGATTCGTGGCTGTAGCTTTGGGATGGCCCTTTACCATCCCCTTCCTCAAATCAAAGGCAAAATCCCTACGAAATTTTATGAATACCTTGCCTTGGGAAAACCCTTGCTCTACACGAAGGAGGGCAGCTGGGATAATGTTAACCAGAAGTATAAGCTAGGTATCCCTTGGGACGAGGGAAGCCAATATTCAAAAGAGCGACTCAATTCTGTCCTTCAGCAACTGATGGATTGGAAGGAAAAGGAACAGGAAAAAGTGAAATTTTTAAGTTCTGGGGAATGGGAGGCTTTAAATAATTGGTTGAGTGAGTTGAATCACTAGAAATTTTCATGGGAAGTTTTAACTTTCAGCCTACCAAGATTCTAACTACTCCTTTTTTGACGATATGAGACCTATCAAAAGACTGCTTGTTGCCAACCGCGGGGAAATTGCTTTGAGAATTATGCGTTCCGCCAAAGAAATGGGTTTGGAGACAATCGCTGTTTACTCCGAAGCGGACAGGATGGCACCACACGTTCGCTTTGCCGATGAGGCATATTTGTTAGGTCCTCCTCCCTCCTCCGAATCCTATTTATTGGGTGAGAAAATCGTCCAGCTTTGTTTGGACAAACAGATTGATGCCATCCATCCTGGTTATGGCTTTCTGTCTGAGAATGCCACCTTCGCCCGTATGGTCAAGGATGCTGATATTACCTTCGTAGGTCCATCTGCAGATGCCATGGATTTGATGGGGAGTAAATTATCTGCCAAGCAGGCTGTAAAAGCCTACGGTGTTCCTTTAGTTCCTGGTCTGGATGAAGCGATTACAGACGTACAAGCTGCCAAGCAAATTGCGGTTGAGATTGGCTTTCCGGTACTCGTCAAAGCCTCTGCTGGTGGAGGAGGAAAGGGAATGCGAATTGTAGAGCATGTAGATGAATTTGAGTCCCAAATGGACAGAGCAGTAAGTGAAGCGCAGTCATCCTTTGGAGACAGTGCTGTATTTATTGAAAAATATGTGGGTTCGCCTCGTCATATTGAGATACAGGTCTTGGCGGATAGCCATGGAAATGTAGTCTATCTATTCGAAAGGGAATGTTCCATCCAGCGTCGCCATCAAAAGGTGATTGAAGAGGCTCCATCTGCAGTCTTAACACCCGAGCTGAGGAAGCAAATGGGAGAGGCTGCAGTGAACGTATGCCGAGCTTGCGACTACGTGAATGCAGGAACAGTGGAATTCTTGCTCGATGAGAAACACAATTTCTATTTCCTTGAAATGAATACCCGTCTGCAGGTAGAGCACCCTGTAACGGAAATGATCACAGGCATCGACCTGGTCAAAGAACAGCTTAGGGTAGCAGAAGGACATCCTTTGTCATTTACACAAGAGGATTTGACGATCAATGGTCATTCTATTGAAGTTCGTGTCTATGCTGAAGATCCCGCCAACAACTTCCTTCCAGATATCGGGAAACTCCATATTTACCAGCGGCCCCAAGGATCGGGTGTACGTGTAGACGATGGGTTTGAGGAAGGAATGGATGTGCCGATTTATTATGATCCGATGATTGCCAAACTTATCGTCCATGCTGAAGACCGTGAGGCTGCCATCCAGAAAATGATCCGTGCCATTGACGAATACCGAATCGTAGGGATTCAAACAACATTAGGCTTCTGCCGCTTCGCTATGGAGCATGAGGCCTTTACCAGTGGACATTTTGATACCCACTTTGTTAAGAATCACTTCGAAGCAGATATGCTCAAAAAGCCGCTGACAGAAGAAGAAGCTATGCTCATGAGTGTCGTCGCCCAGAAACTTATGGAGGCTCACAAACCCCCTCTTTCTGATCAATTGCATCCCTTCGAAGCGAGAAGTAGCTGGCGCCTTAATAGAGGATAATATCATTTTATAAGAAAAATTGTGGAATCTTTAGAATGGTCATATCTTTAAACTAAATACTTAGTTATGAGATATACAACCATCTTTACACTACTTCTTGTCGTCATTTTCCTTTTCTCGTGTCAGGAGAATGAGCATCCTGAAATGTTACAACAGGAATTGGGGGACCTCCAGGAAAAGCAACTAGAAATGGAACTGATCCGGGAAACTCAAGGATTGAGGGCCCCTGCTACCCAAAAGGTATCTGACCCCCAAACACCTAAATTGACCCCAAAGCTGATTCGTACGGCCTTTCTTAAAATAGAATCAGACAATGCACAAAAAGCTTTAGGCCAAATCACCCAACTTACTGATAGATTGGAAGGCTATGTCTCTAAGCAAGTTGTAAACAATTATGCCAGTTACATAAGGGTTAATTTGTCCCTCAGAATCCCCTCTAAGCAGTTTGATCCCTTCCTTCTTTCTTTAGACTCAGCCAATTATCACTTCACCGAGAAGAAACTGGATGTAAAAGACGTAGGAGAAGAATTCCTAGATCTCGAAATCAGAAGGGACAATCTTTTGGCCATGGCTAAGCGATACAGACAACTGCTATCCAAAGCAAACAACGTGGACGAGATGCTACAAGTAGAGAGAGAACTGCAAAAAACGGCAGCTGAAATTGAGAAGGCAAAGGGAAGGTTAAGTTATCTTTCTAACCGGATTTCCTACAGTACCTTGAACATTGAAATTACGCAGGAAATCGAACAGGAAAAGAAAGAAAACAAAGGCCCCTCTTTCTTTTCCGATGCAGCTGATAGCCTTAGCGCAGGATGGGATGGGGTAAAATTTCTATTTCTTCTCTTGCTGACGATCTGGCCTGTGTGGGTGGTAGGTTTGGCTACATTCTTCTTGATCAGATACAGCCGTAGAAACAGGAGGGAGGAGAGTTAAGGTCATAAAAAGGCATATTTCCGCTTTAGGACGGTCCAAACCTTTATCAGAGGGTAAAATTCCATATATTATGAAGGTACATCCCAAATAGGGTGTACCTTCTTCAATCATTGCAACTCGTTCACTTGCATGCCTAACAAGCAGCGCCATCGCGGAGCCCAACCCAAGGATGGTCAATTTTTTGGGGGTAAATGGATACCCATTCTCAACATGGCCGTGGAAGATATGTCCTGGCTCATGACGCGTGGTTATCCCCGAAAATCCTCCCTTAACCTTGTAGGCAATCGCTACCGACTCAATACCCGCCAGCGCCATGCCGTTTGGAGGGCCAGCTGTGCAGATCAGGACAAGGACGCTCGTAATTCCAAGCGGATCGACGTAGCAGAATTGAACCAAAGTCCCTTGGTCGTAGATGGATACAACCTGCTCATTACCGTGGAGGCTGCTCTCGCAGGGGGGGTGATTTTATTCTGTCGTGATGGGGCTGTACGAGACATCGCCAGTATACACGGAACCTACAGGAAGGTTGAAGAAACCTTACCTGCTCTCGATATAATTGGTAATACCCTCGCAAGTATCTCTAATCAGGACATTCATTGGTTTTTGGATAAGCCCGTTTCAAATAGTGGAAGACTAAAAACCTTGATGGGAGAAGTCGCCCGAGAGAAAAGTTTTCGGTGGAACATTGATTTGGTCAACAATCCCGACAAAGCCATAGTTGAAGAAAAAGAAAAGGTGGCGATCTCCTCAGATGGATGGGTTCTGGATGAGGTAGATTCATGGACCAATATTCACCGATATATCGTCAACAAGCTACCGGAAGTGAATAAATTAGAGCTTCTTGGTAAGAGCATTTTCTAGCACACCCCCTTTTTTCATTCAAAACATCAAACCAACAACTGACATGAAACGAATCATGCCTATCCTCCTATTAGGAGTGAGTTTTTTCCTGAGTGCCAATCGCCCGGCTGAAAAGACATCCGAAATTCCACTTTGTCATGGTATTTCCAACTTCAATGAAGTGGCAAACAGTCCCGAGTTCATAGCAGCTCATCCTTATGCTGTCAATAGAAATCCCAATTTTAATCCCTTGGGAGATATGATCAAGATCAAGACGGGAGGAGCTGAAGCCAATGCCTATCTAGTGAAGGCAAAGAAAAAGACAAACAAATACCTATTTATTGTCCACGAGTGGTGGGGTTTGAATGACAACATCAAGCGTGAAGCAGAAGAATGGGCAGAAAAACTAGGCGTCAATGCCCTTGCCATTGATATGTACGATGGAAAAGTGGCTACCACACCCGAAAAAGCAGGTCAGTACATGAGAGGATTGGACGAGAATAGAGCCAAGGAAATTCTTGCAGGTGCGCAGACTTATATGGGCTCAACTGCTCAGATTGCTACGATTGGATGGTGCTTTGGTGGAGGATGGTCATTGAAATCCACCCTTGAATTTGGTGCCCAAGCCATCGGATGTGTCATGTATTATGGCATGCCAGTCAAGGATGTGGATGTCCTAAAGACCTTGAATACAGATGTATTGGGGCTATTTGCTGGAAAGGAAAGATGGATCAGTCCTAAAGTGGTTGCAGAATTTGAAGCCAATATGAAAGCGGCTGGGAAAAAGCTTGATGCCCATTCCTTTGATGCCGACCATGCCTTTGCCAATCCTTCTAGTGCCCGCTACGACAAGGAGGCAGCAACCAAAGCCAATGCCCTTGCTTATGCGTATTTGAAAGGGAAATTCAAATAAGAGTGCCTAATCATACATATCGCCATTCCATTTTGTGGAATGGCTTTTTTTATGGGCTCTTTTTGTAAATGGAGGGAAAGAATAAGTTGATGATACATGGTCGATTGGTCAATCCTAGCTGTCCTATGCGAATCTTTGTAGGGCTATTTCTGTGTATGACCTATTTTAGTCTTCAAGGACAGGATATAGGGAATGGGACCCTTATCAAGCAAATTGATAGTGTGGTCTCTGCCATTGATACGCAACATGATTATATGCTAACAAGCGAGATCAGCACCCTTCACCCTGATTATCGCTCTAAACTCAAAAGACTCCTTAAAAAGAAGGTGCTCATTGATTCCATATGGAGGGTAAATTATTACCAACAGGATCAATTTGAATTGTGTAAAGTCGTTGAAGAGTACATCAAGGAAGCCAGCACCTATACGTATTACTTTTCTAACCAGCAATGCCTTTTTGTGAGAAGGGAGAAAGCGGATGGGAGCTTTGGCTATTACTACTTCTCTGAACATAGACAGCTGATCCAAAAGATAGAAAGTGGATTATCTACCCCCTCTGCACACCTTTTTCCCAGCTTGGCGAAAGAATTATTGAAATGATATCGGCCAAGCTCATGGGTTTGATTCCTTAAACTTCATGGTATCGACTTCTCTATGTCGCTGATTGTGAATGACTTTTCATGTGTGAGATGACATATAGATTATTTAATAAATAAAATTTATGTTTTTAATAAAAAGAATAAATAAAAATTTATGAAAACTAATGGCCACCTTTGTCTCAGCAAACACAATAAAATGTATTGAAACATGATGTACTCAACGACAAGAAGCTGGATTGACGATGGATTTGTTCTTCCAGTAGCTTAAAACAGCTTTACCAACAGGCAAAACGACCTAAAGCTTACGGGTTCTCTCGATCTCACCTTGGTGGGGGATTGAGGAACCCTTTTCTCTGGCCCTTTACCTAGAAAAAATTGAGAAAAAGCCTGTACGAGTGCAGGATATTTTAGGGAGCACAGCATGAAAACGACAGAAAAGTTACCTAACAATCAATACATATTTTATGGATCTACACGGTCTAACTGACAATCTAACGAACCCGGCCCTGCTGTTCTTCCTTCTTGGAATTTTGGCCGTCCAGCTAAAAAGCGATCTTAAAATACCCGAAAGTTCCTCCAAGTTTATTTCTGTTTACCTCCTGCTTTCCATTGGTTTCAAAGGGGGACAAGAACTGTCTCATTCTGGAATTGGGGGTGAAGTCTTGTGGAGTATGGTTCTGGGAGTTTTTCTGGCTGCCATTATCCCACTTACTGCTTTTTTCTTTTTGAGTAGGAAATTGAGTATTGCCAATGCAGGGGCGATTGCGGCTTCTTATGGTTCTGTAAGTGCAGTAACCTTTGTTACAGCGATATCTTTTCTTGACTTCGAAGGAACAGCCTTTGGTGGTCATATGATTGCTGTCATGGCTGTGATGGAGGCCCCTGCGATCATCGTGGGCGTTACTTTGATCAACTACTTTAAGAAGCAGAGTGGGATGGCGATTTCTAAAGATAAATCTCACTCAGATGTGCTGTGGCACTCAGTTACCAATGGGAGTGTCCTGCTCATTGTAGGCTCTTTGGTGATTGGATACCTGGCTAGCGAGCAGCAGGCGGAAGGAATCAAACCCTTTACGACAGACATCTTCAAAGGATTTCTTGCGGTGTTTTTGCTAGATATGGGATTAAGTTGTGGGAAGCATATTTCAGTCTTGGTCCAGAAGGGCATTTTCCCCTTCCTTTTTGCCATCCTGATGCCTTTTGCCCACGGGCTCTTAGGTCTTTATCTGAGTAGTTTGATCACTGATGTGCCAGGGAATCAGTTCCTCTTTGCGATTCTGGCAGCTTCAGCTTCCTACATTGCTGTACCAGCAGCCATGAAAAACGCAGTGCCAGAGGCAAATCCAAGTTTGTATTTACCTATGGCACTGGGGATTACTTTCCCTATCAATGTGATGGTCGGAATTCCTTTTTACTACACCATGGTAGGATGGTTCTAGTCAGGAATTCTCCTAATAAGTGATTTGGAATCCTAGCCACATCTGTCTGGGAGCGGTGAACCTCGCTGGGTTATCTAGCGGGGTTCCTCTGTCTTGAGGATCAGGGAATCTAGGATCTCTTGCCTCCATAGGCACGTCATCTCCAAGCTGATAGGCTGTTCCTGTAACCCCATTGATAATAGTAGATGAGCGATAGTTAGTGAAGTTCTTCAATTCAAAGGTCAAAGAAGCTCTGAATCTTTTGCTGATGAAGAAATCTCTGCTCAACTTAAAATCAGCCCAGAACCATGGCGAACCTACTTTTTCGAAGGGCTGGTCGTCGATTCTTTCCCATTCAGGTCTGCCCGTAGACTCATTGTTGCCAATGAACTCATAAGGTGTATACCTCAAGCCAGACTTGTAAGTGGCTGTAACAGTCGCTCTAAATCCTCTCAGAGAACGGCCAAAGAGTGTTATGTTTTCTGTCGGGGTAAAGATGGACAAAAACTTGAAGTCAAAAGGTCTGTCCCAAGCCAAGAATTGTTCCTTGGTTGTGTTGATAAAGCCTTGTTGGACAATCTGTAAGGCAGATTCTGCGGCAGAGTTAGACTTACCTGTCGCGATTTGGTAGGCACCACTGATCGTTCCTGAGAACCACTTCCCAATTCTTCGAGTAAGGGCAACTTCTAATCCTCTGATTCGAGCAAAGTCCTGGTTGATGAAGAAGGTTTTGTTAACGAAACGACCTGTTACATCTCTTACCTCAACTCTTCTGGAAACAATGTAATCAAACTTGTCATTGTAGAAGGCAGTTGCGGTCAAGGCGAGGTCCTTGGTCAATTGCGACTTCAAGCCCACCTCGTATGAAACTGTTACCTCAGGATTGATGTTGGGGTTACCTAGGTTAGAAAGGAAGGATTGATCCTGATATACAGGGTCCAAACCAGCATACACAAACCTTGGGTGAGGCATTCTCATGCTATGCCCATAGTTGAAGTAAAGGACATTGTTTTCTGTAACTGGGAAGGAAACCCTTGCACGTGGAAGCAATCTTGCCTTCCAACGGTAGCCAAACAGTCCAAAGGTTTCTCTTTGATAATCTTCTCGGGTCTGATCAAGTACGGGTGCCAAGGGATCTTCGATAGACTCGTCTGCAAATCTACCTGGTGCCCAGTAATTCAAACGAACACCCAGTGTGGCGATGATACCTTTGTATTCGATCTCATCAGCTACGAAGAATCCCCCTGTCATAGGATTTACCTTCCAGAAGTCTGAGGAACGTCCCAAGGAAGTAGAGGGAGTCGTTAAGGTATCATTGATCTGGATGGGAGCACCTACCCACGGGCGTGTAACATCTATCCATTGGTATTCCTGGAATTTGTGTTCCCAACCCATCTCCACATAGTGGATTTTATTTTTGCTCTGGTATGAGAATTTTGGCTTGATGGTGTATTCCTCAACATAGTGATCATGCCAAAGGGTAGCCACCCCGCCGTTATTGACAAGACCAGGACCTGGAAATACATATACCACACTATCATCCAACAAAGTTCCTGCTGGGTCCCACAATGAAATAGGATCGGTAACGATAGAAGCAGGATCAAAGATTTGGTCAACTGTTTGCGAGCGGAAGGGTCGGCCATTGGCATCAGCTCTTAGGTTGGTGAAGAGCCTTCCTCCCGAAAGAGTCATGGTCCATTGCTCGTTTAAGAGTGCAGTTAAGTTGGCAACAGATAGATTTGAATGGTGGGTATAGGTGTTGCCATTATTGAGGTCTAGGCTAAAGGGAAACTGGAAACCCGGCGTTACCACGGCGTCATTCCCTACAATCTGAAGAGTTCTGGTAGATTGGTTAATATTTAAGGAGTGCTGATTGGTCAGGGTAAATTTTACACCTGGACGAATTCGAGCGGTCAATTTGATGGTGTTGGACCAACGGTTGTCCTGTCTGGGAGCCCAGATGCTATCATTGGTAAAAAGAGAGGAGCGCAATTGGCCAGCAGTAGGGCCATAAAAGTTATCTGAAAGGAACATCGACCCGCTGACGAAGAACGTAACTTTGTCTCTGTAGATCGGTCCTCCCAAGGAGATACTAGCTTGATCGGTATTCCATCCTAGACCTTGTTGTGTGCTTTGGGGCTCGGTAGAGAAATTCAGGTTGTCTCTTCTCCAATTGAAGTCGAAGTCAAATTTCTTACTTCCTTCTTTGATTTGGGTAGCTACAACCCCAGAAGAACCTGAACCATATTCTACATCGGAACCCCCTGTTATGATTTGTACATTCTGGACGGCTCCTGAACTTACATCTACCCCAAATCCTGTTCCTGCCAATGGGTCTTGGGCATTGATTCCGTCAATGAGGTATTCTGTTTCATATACACGCCCCCCACGAATCTGTATCCCATCAGGATTTTCACTTACTCCCACCTGAAGAGCAGCCACTTCCTGTATGTTTTTAGCACTCAATTCAGCCAAGTCTTCTTCTCCAATGGTGACGCTTGATTGGCCACTCTCAAGGTCAATGAGGGATTTTTGGCCTACAATTTTAACTTCTCCAAGCGTTTTGATAGCAGGATCAAGGGCCGCATCTAGTTTTTTGGTTCCATTTGAAGGAATAGTAACCCCATTGACGATTGTTTCCGCAAAACCAATGATGGAGAATTTGACAGAGTAGTCGCCTCCTTTGATGCCTTTGATGGTATAGTTACCCTTGGCGTCAGTATAGCCTCCCTTGTAGGTACCAATGATAAAAACGGTTACGCCAGAAATAGCTTCTCCGGTTTCAGCATCTGTTACCCTACCCGAAAGGATCCCATTTTGGGCTTGGGTGGATAAAAGAGAGAAAACAAATAGAATGCAGAGTAAAAAATGCTTCATTGGGTACGTATTGGCGGGAAAGTGAATAAGGTATGGCTTCAATTTGGGCTACGAATATAGCCCTTATTTAAGAACTGTAACCTTTCGAAAGGTCTTTCCGTAATCTGAATCCACAACTCGGGTTATCCCAGTGCTTGGTTGTACAAGTAACGCAATTCAGATTAAGAGATTTTAAACTAATCTCATTTGAGAGGGGAAAGTTTGCAGGATTTTTGTTGAAAAGGGTTGTGTCTGCTCCTTCATAAAAATCGATGATAAGATTTTTGAAATTTTATTCCTCGATTACTTGACATAAATGATTCTGGCACTTACTTTTGTGCCCACTATTGAGCTAACGCTCAAACGTGTCCCGTTCGTCTAGCGGTTAGGACTCCAGATTTTCATTCTGGCAACAGGGGTTCGATTCCCCTACGGGATGCTTCCCAAAAATCGACAGAAAGCCCGGCAATGCCGGGCTTTCTTGTTTCACCACCTTAGATTTCTCCCTTCAATATAAAAGCCTCTCCATTCAGATCTACTTCCTCAAACATATCTATCACCTTGAACGAACATGACCAAAGGATACTGAGTCATGCTATCAATAGAAAAGGAGTGTAGATATAACCTGGCTCATCAAAAAATAGGATAGTGAATGTTTGAGGAGGTGCTGATACTTTGATGCGTAACCTCCTTTATTCGTTAATCAATTTTCTTCCAAATTCTGGTTTGATTGATGAAGCCAACTTTACCCTCAATTAATAAGGTGGAGGCATCTTGTAAAGTAATGGCCCCATCTACTTTGAAGGAATAACGTGGGTGGGCTAAGGTACCACAGCAAAAATTCCTACTATCCTTTTGTCTAAAATTCTCTAAGACTAGGAAATTCATGGATTTCACTCGCTGATCTTTCTCTGGATCAGTTGAACCAATTAACTTACCATGATATAGCCCATGATGATGGTAAATTTTGACTATACCACCACCCACATCATCTCTCCAAGTACCTAATAGTGTAGGTTCTTCTGCAGGAGTCGCACCCATAAAGGTTACAAGTAGAATAAGCAATGGAAAAAACAGTCTTTTTAAAAAGCGTTTTTCCTTGATGATATATTCTCCAAAACGGTTCAATTGAATTTGGTCATAGGTCTTGACATAATCAGGATGCTCAGTTCCCATTAACCTATCCCAAAAACGGAAATAAAGCCCGTAATTTCCCTTGAATTTATGGTGATGGAGGTTATGGTGAACAGAGGTATTCAGGCATTCAAAAAGGAAGCTATGGCGGAACCATCGCGGCATGACTTCATATCCAAGATGGGCGTAGACATTGAAGGCAAAGGTAAGGGTCACCAATAGCAAAAGGGAATAGGTATGCAAAGGGATCAACATAATGACACCTAATGCCATCATCGCCTCGAAAAAGGCTTCAGCTATATTAAAGGAATAAGTGGCTAGGGGAGTTGGATTGGTAGACTTGTGATGTACCAAATGTGTCCAGCGAAATAGTTTTTTATGATGCATAGCCCTATGAAGCCAATAGAAATATGTGTCATAGACAAACATCGCTAACAGGATACTAATTGGAATCCACCAAAGTGGATAATCATCTAGACTCTCATACATTTGAGATAATCCCCCTAATTCCGTATTGAGGACAATGAGGCCAGTGGCGATAAATATTCCAATGGTTTTCAATGAATGAAGTACCTCGTGGATCAGTTCCTTCCGTTTGACATATCTTGCCTGAATTTTTTGGGCGGAAAATTTCTCTGGAAAAAGTATATAAAAGATCAAGAAAGGGATACCAGCCATTAAAAAATACCTGGCAAAATTCATGATAAAGGGAAAGTAATATGGCAATTCTAAGCTCATGGTGAAAGAGTTTGTTTGTTGTAAAATGTAGGCCAAAGCACCATGCCCAGCGTTCAGATTGGGTTAGGTAGCTTTAGCCTGTGAGGGTTAAGGAAAAATGATTGAGTTAAGGGTTCAGATCAATGGTAAAGGACTGCCCATTCACAACTATCGTAGCCGTTTGGTCGCCATTGAAGGTGATGGTTCCTGAAAAGGTTTGTGCCGTTCCATTGACCACTGTGTTTAAGGTATAGATGCCTGAACCAGAGATGATGGTTAAGGAGCTTTTGTCTATGACTAGATTGGTCAAAGCAAGATTCAGATCAGTTTCTGTGCGGTTAGCGTTCTTAAAAGTCAAATCTGAGTTTCCTGTCCGTATGTAGCTTCCATTCCAGGTAACTTCTGTAGACAAGAGTTCCAAGCCCGTAAGGGAACCTGAAAAAGTGCTATTTCCACTGGCTACTATGCGAGCTGTACTGAGTTCTACATTAGTTGCTACCGACATAGTTGCAGATTCAGGGATACTAAAGTTGTTACAACTGACATTCATATTCCAGATGATTTCGCTGGAAGCTTGTCTGTTTAGCCTGTCAAATTGATAATTGATGGTGTCGAGGTAGGTAGAATCGCAAAACTCTACAAGCGTCATGCTTTCTGTTTCCCGGGTAATGTTCTCTACATCAGATACTACTCCACCATTGGCAGGGACTACATAGGCTTCCACCACCTCCAGCGCTTCTTCATTGGTGATAATATCTTCCTGCATATTTTGTGGATCATTACAGGAAGTCAGGGCACAAAGGGTTATTATCACGGCTAGAGCCGCGATAAGGCTTGAAATACGAATCATCGAAGTTTGGTTAAGTGATTTGTTTGATGAATAACTTGATGAAACAAATCTAGGTAGGATACCCCATAGGCCAACTTAACTTTTGTTAAGAATGGTCCTTAACAAAAGTTAAGAAGTGTCAGGATTCTTTCATTTCGCGCTGTGCAATTCTTTTTCTGATTCTGCTAAGGGAAACGGGTGTAATTCCCAATATGCCTGCAATGTATTTGTCAGGGACTCGATTAACGATATCAGGGTATTGGTCGATATAGTTGAGGTAGCGTTCTTCAGGAGAATACAACATGAATGATTCAGAATGCTTTAGGGTGGATTTTAAGATTTCTCTTAGAACAAATTTCCTGTTCTTCTCCAATTTTGGATTCTTGGAGACAATCTCCTGCGCCAAGTCAAAATTAATTGTGAGTGTTTTTGTAGGCTCTACTGCTTGGGCAAAATATCGTGAAGGATGCTCGAACAGCAATTCATCAATATTGGTAAAAAGCTGGTTCTCCCATCTTATCCATGTGGTAACGTCTTCGCCTTGCTCCTTCTCTAAGTAATTTCTGACCAGGCCTTTTTGAATAAAATAAATGGTTCTGTCTCTGCTTCCTTCCTTGTAAAGGTACTCCCCTTGCATAAAGGTTTGGGCTTTGACTTCCTTCATGACTTGGGCAAGGTCAGTAAAGGTTAGGTTTTTAGAGAGGCTATAAATCTGCTTGATGTTATCAAAGTCAATCTGCATACAATGGCTATTGAGTCAAAGGATTGATCAAAGAGAAAGGTAGGAAAATTCTCCCCCTTTGGTCCAATTCAATTCCGCTTTTTCTGACAGCTTTAAGTTACGTCATATACGTTTCTTGAATAAAAAGGAATAGCCTAATCTTGATTACTAATTCCATGCAAAAAGGAACAAAGAACTAGTATGTCAGACAAATTTAAGGAACTCATACAGGCTAGTATAAAGCTACTTGGCGTTGAATTCAGTGGGTGGATCATATTGCTCCCCACTGGTATCATACTCTTTTGGATATTGCCCTCCTTTATCATTCCTATTCTACTTCCTATGATTGGATTCGTAGGCGGGATGATGTGGTTAGGAAAGAATGACCAATTAGACTTTGCCTCTGGCCTCAGCATCATTGTCTACATCGTGTTGAATGTCTTACTAATGATCGGAATCGCTCCAGATATCTATGATGTGATCAGCCTGTGGGAAATCAAACCTGTCAAGGTTCAGTTTGAAGCCGATTTAGAAGACGTTCCCCCTTTGACGATCCTCGAATTTGATGGCTGGGAAACGGACATGAAGAATTACACCCGATTCACCAAAAGGTCTACCAACCACAGCACCAATTCAACCACCACGATTACCATACATGCCGTTCCTTTGCGGAGAAAAAGAAAAGCGAGCGAAGAAGTATTTGTGATCGTGATAGAAGGCGCTCTTCCCATGGAGGAAAAGCCGAAAGAGTACTGGGCAAAGGAGGAATTGGTTTACGGATTTGTCCCCAATAAGATGAATCTACTCGGTGGTTTTAGGGATATTGTAGAAAGAATGCAGGACAAGGGTATTCGAATTCACCCAGATGTGATTTTTGTAGAATTGTATGACCGACCCATTGGAAAGCGAGACATGATATTCCATTGGTTGAAAATCAAGATGTTGGCAGCCTTGTTGATCTGGTTGATGATTCATCTGGGGATATTCATTGATAGAGCGAGAAAACTCTGATTCGAATTTCTCTATCTGTTACCACCCTGTTCCTGAATTACGTAAGTTCATTCTACTCAACATGCTAAATCTACTACTCAAAGATGAAAACCTACGACCACATCATTTTAGGAACCGGGCAAGCAACTGGAACTTTATTGGGGCGCCTGATTCCTACTGGAGAATCTATCGCTGTTATTGAAGAAGCCAAAGTGGGAGGAAGTTGTGTGAACTATGGCTGTACGCCCACCAAAACGCTTGTAGCCAGTGCAAAGGCTTTCCACATGGCAAAAAGAGGAGAATTCTATGGCTTCGACATTGGGACCCCTAAGCTAAATTTTGGGCGCGTTAGAGAACGGATGAACGAAATTCGAAATGGGGGAAGCAATGGTTTGACCCAATGGATGGAAGGGGCCGAAAATGTTGATCTCATTCGGGGAAGAGGAAGCTTTGTGAAGGAAAAAGTGTTGGAGGTTAAGGGAGAAGAGATCACAGCCAAGAACATTTACATCAACGTAGGAACAAGGCCAAGAGTCCCAAGAATGGAAGGCATAGAGAATGTTCCTTGGATGGATAGCGCTCGCTTGCTAGATATGGAAGAGGTTCCCCAACATCTCCTCATTGTCGGTGGAGGCTATATTGGAATCGAATTCGCGCAGGTGTTCAAGAGATTTGGCGCTGAGGTTACCTTGGTCCAGCGCTCTAACCAATTGATGCCTAGAGAGGATAAAGATGTTGCTGATACCATTAAGAATATTCTCGAAGATGAAGGCATCAAAGTCTATTTGAAAACGGGTGTACAGGCTGTTTCACAAGAGAAAGGGCGAATCTTACTGCAAACTGATCAAGGAACGATTGATGGTTCCGACTTATTGATTGCAACAGGAAGAATTCCCAATAGCGACACCATTCATCCAGAAAAAGCAGGCCTAAGCGTAGACAAAAGAGGCTTCATTCAGGTGGATGAATATTGTCGGACTGAGGTAGATGGGGTGTTTGCAGTAGGAGATGTCAATGGCCATGGCGCCTTTACACATACTTCCGTTAATGATGCTGAGATTGTACTCGATTATCTATTTGGTGGCCCAAGAACCCTTTCCTTGAGAAATCCAGTTTATGGTCTGTTTACGGATCCCCCATTAGGGAGAGTTGGCTTGACGGAGAAGGAAGCCCTTGCTACGGGAAGGAAAATTCTCAAAGCTGTACGCCCTATGGCTCGTATAAGCAGGGCCAAGGAAATGGGAGAAACCAAGGGTTTTGCCAAATTATTGGTAGATGCAGAGACAGATTTGATTGTGGGAGGCTCTATTTTGGGAGTAGGAGGTGATGAGGTGATCAATATGTTTGCCGCGATCATGCATTCTAAGATTCCCTGTAGAAACTATAGACAAGTGGTCTTAGCTCATCCTACGGTGTCAGAATTGATGCCATGGATATTAGATGGGATACAAGAAGCAAGAATGGCACAATCATAAAAAAGGCCTGGGTGATCCCAGGCCTTTTTTAAGTTCTTGATGAAAGGGAAGGATTAATCATCACAATCATCTTCCAAATCGTCCAGTTCATCCTCATTGGCAACAGATCGCTGTGTGCCATCTTCTAGGATGACATCAACGGGATAATTCAAGGTTGGCTCATCATCAATACCTGGATTGTTTCCATACCAAACTGTAAAGGCAGAATCTGCTTCAGCTTCACTATTGGCCGTGATTTGGCTGCTATCTGGCATGGTGTAGGTAACCGGGTAAACCAGCTCAAAACACTCATCGTCATCATCATCCCCGTCATCATCATCTCCATCGTCGTCGTCATCTTCTTCACATTCATCCCATGCTTCTTCAAGATCATCTTCATCATTGATCGTGAGAAGCATGCTATCCGCTGTCATAAACTGTATAGGAAAATTAAGAACAGGGATAATTTGTAAAGAATCCCAAAGCTGAGCGAGGGAATCCAATTCTACATGAGAATGGGCTGTTACGACAGAGCTGTCAGGAAGGGTAAAGCTGACAGGGTAAACGAAATCGCAATGTTCAATTTCATCTCTGTCATCTGGGTCTAGCCAGTCAAAATCATCACAGCCAATAAAGGGTAGCATCAAAGCTACGGCACCTATCCAAAATAGATGTTTCATAGGGTAATACGTTTGTGGAATACAAGTGAAACTACCTTCAGAAGACCATTCTTCTCAGGCTTTTGGCAGGATGCCCAATTGGTGGGTTACTGATTCTATAAAAACAGAAATGAAGCCAAGGTTGCATATTCCTCGCAAATGATCAGGAATTATTGGCTTAGGACTTTCCAATATTCTTTTTAAAGTCCTTCAATTTCTGGCTCTTGTCTGTTAGATCTGCTTCGTAATCTAGCTCGAATTGAATCCCTTCAGGCAAGGAATGGGTATTGCCAAACTGGTACATTTCCTTGACGGCTTTGATGGTTTGGGAACTGTTGTCAAGGATTTGCTCTACCATGTCATCTACACATTCCTGTAATTGTGCCAAGGGAACAGATTTATTGACCAGTCCAATTCGTTCTGCCTCTTCTCCCGATACAGCTTGAGCAGTAAATGAAAGTTCCTTTGCTTTGCGCATGCCTACCTGATTCATCAGTCTTTGAGTCATGCCCCATTTGGGTAGGATTCCCCATTTGGTATGTGTATCGCCAATTTGGGCTTCATCTGCTGCAAGGATGAGGTCAAATCCCAACATCAATTCCATGGCACCGGTAAAGCAGTAACCATTCAACTGGCAAATGGTAACTTGAGGCATATTTTCCAGCATTTTTATGACTGCATCCCCATCCTGCCACATCTTAAATCCAGGCTCAACCTTTATTTCTTGAAATACTGAAAGGTCCACTCCTGCGCTCCATGCCTTGCCTTCACCCTTGATCACCACAATCCTACAGCTATCATCCTGCTGAATATCCGCTAAAACTGACCGCAGTTCCTCCATCATGGTTGGGGTTAATGCGTTGAGCTTCTCAGGGCGATTCAGGCTGATATAAGCAACCGCTTCTTCTCTTTGGTAAGTGATTTGGGTTAGTGGCATGATGATTTGAGTAGTTGTCAATAATACTAATGGCTTAATCCTTTACCAGTCTGTTGGAGTAATTGTTTCTCTCCATCAATAAAATCCCTGTAGGCGTGAATCCCTGATGCTGTTAGGTAAGGATACAAAACAGCGTAAATCGCTTCCAACCCTTCGATAACAGAGGGTTCATTCATTCCTCGGATATTTGATTGAGCCAGCCAAAAGTGGCTGCTGATCCAAATCTGTCGAGCTAAATGATCATACAAACCTGGCATCTGTTCAGGTTCTGGCTTTAAGTGGCCTACCCCAATGGCCATGTAATTCAGATTTTTGATGATCTGAATATACTCCAAGATCAACTTCTGCATTTCATCTTTCAGCCCTGGATAAGTTTGGAGTATGTTATGGGTATCCAAATAAAAGAACCTATAATCTCGCTGAAATTCGAAGACAATCTTTGAAATCTCTAGCTCTCTGCCTTGATGCGTTAACACCTGATTTCCCTTTATGCGCGCCTCTAGAATTTCCCTAATATGATTACATACGGTATATACAAGGTCCTTTTTTGTTTTAAAATGATAATTGAAATTACTCAAGCTGATTCCTGCAGCTGAGGCAATTTCTTGGTTCAGAACATTGGCTAAGCCCCTCTGGTTGAACAAATCTATCGCTGCCAACACAATTTTCATTTTAGTCTTGTTCATAAAATGAATATAGAAAATTAGGTATTGGGATGCTATTTTTGATATGATTTTAGTATTCGATACTTAGATTTTATTCCTATATTTAGTTGTCCTCCTTAGAAAATTGACCTTTAATATGCCTCAGATGGAGCTTGGAAGCTCCTTTGAATAAAATAGTTTAGTGAACAACTGACATACTACTACTTATGAAGAAATTGGTTTTATCTGCGGCCCTTACGGGTGCTGCAACCAACAGGAACCATTGTCCCTACATTCCCTACACGCCGGTTGAAATTGCCGAAGAAGCCAAACGAGCCGTTGATGCAGGTGCCAGCATCGTACATATCCATGCTCGAGAAGATGATGGCGCTCCTAGCTGGAGATTAGAAGTTTTTGAAGCCATCAAGGAAGAGGTCAGAAAGCGATGCCCCAAGGTGATCATCAATTTTTCTACTGGTGCCATTGGCTTGTCAAAAGAAGAAAGGGTGAGGCATATTCCTGTCACACGACCTGATCAGGCTGCTTTCAATATGGGAAGTATGAACTATGCCATTTTCTCCAAAAAAGCTAAGCAGTTCTACTTCAGTGGTCTCTTCGAAAATACCTTCGATACCCTTCAATATGTAGTAAAAACCATGAATGAATCAGGGACAGCCCCTGAAATGGAGTGCTTCGATACTGGGCATATCCGCAATGCCGAACCTCTTCGTGCCATGGGATTGATTCCAGATAATGCTACGTACAGCTTGGTCATGGGTGTGTTAGGAGGAATAGGGGCGACGCCTGAAAACCTGATTCACCAGATCAAACAAGTCCCAGCAGGATCATTCTGGCAAGTCATTGCGATCTCTAGAAAACAATGGCAAATGGCCGCAATAGCCTGTACCATGGGAGGGAACTTCCGAGTAGGGCTAGAGGACAATTTTTATCTACCGAATAATGAAATGGCTAAGTCCAACGGAGAATGTGTGGAGTGGGGGGTAAAATTGGCCCATATGATGGGACGAGAAGTAGCTACCATCGATGAGACCAGAGCCATGTTGAACATACCCCTAAGAGATTGATATGTACGCAAAAGACTTATTTCAAGGAAAGCATATCCTTGTTACCGGTGGGAGAAGTGGGATTGGGTATGCCATTGCCAAGCAATTTCTTGAGCTAGGAGCTTCCGTCACCATTGCCTCGCGAAAAGAAGAGCCTCTTGCCAAGGCAGCAGCAGAACTTTCCGCCTTTGGGCCTTGTGATTACAGAAGGTGCGATATCCGAAAAACGGAGCAGATTCAGGAACTGGTCGAACATATCAAAACCAATCATAGCCAATTGGATATCCTGATCAACAATGCAGGGGGACAATTTCCCGCACCCGCAGAACACATTAGTGAAAAGGGTTGGGCAGCTGTGATCAACAACAACCTGAATGGTACCTTCTATATGTCCCAAGCGATGGCAAAAGCATTTTTCATTCCTCAAAAACAAGGGAATGTTATCAATATTATTGCCAATATTTTCAGAGGATTTCCGGGAATGGCTCATACAGGGGCAGCCCGTGCAGGAGTAGAAAATCTTACCAAAACCCTGGCACAGGAATGGGCTTCCTACAACATTCGAATGAATGCCGTAGCACCTGGGATCATTGAGTCCTCTGGACTGGATACGTACCCTCCCCCGATCAAAAGTTTTTTCGATCAAATGCGAAAAGAAAATCCCTTTGGTCGTTTTGGATCCGTGGAAGATGTCTCGAATGCGGTGATGTTTTTCGCTTCCCCCCTTTCTTCTTATGTAAGTGGAACCACCCTCTATGTAGATGGCTTGGAACACCTGGCCGGAAACGGCATGGGATTATTTAAACTGATGAATTCATTTATGGGCTAAGCATATGCGATCAAGATATTTTACCGAAGAACACGAGCTTTTCAGACAGAGCCTAAGGGCATTCTTAGAAAAAGAGGTTCAACCTCATATTGAAGAATGGGAAGAAAACCGTCAAGTGCCTAAGTCCATCTGGAAAAAGATGGGTGAAATGGGATTCCTTGGGCTTTCCTATCCTGAAGAGTATGGAGGATCAAACCTGGATTTCTTCTACGATGTCGTCTTCAATGAGGAAATTGGTAGAATGAATTCAGGTGGCTTTGTGATCTGTCAGCAGGTCGTACAGTACATGTCTGCTCCCTACATCCTTAAGTATGGATCAGACCACCTGAAACAAAAATATCTCCCTGGTATCATTTCTGGAGAGTTAATCTCTTGTATTGGCATTACAGAACCCGGTGCAGGCTCAGACGCTCAAAATATACAAACGAAAGCCATTCGAGAAGGGGATCATTACATAGTCAATGGATCCAAAACCTTCATTACCAATGGCGTATATGGAGACTTTATTGTCACCGTGGTGAAAACAGATCCTCAGGCAGGTGCAAGAGGAGTCAGTTTGTTGGTGATTGATCGTGAAGCCGAAGGCGTTTCAGCCCGCAAATTAAAAAAGCTGGGATGGCACGCTTCTGATACAGCAGAATTAAGCTTCGACAATGTCAAAGTACCTGTGGAAAACCTGATCGGAGAAGAGGGCCGTGGCTTTGAATACTTGATGAATGGCCTTCAATTGGAGCGCGTATGTTTCATTCCAGCCTCGGTAACTACCATGGAATACGCCATTGATCGCTCTTTGCAATACATGGCAGAACGAGAAGCTTTTGGCAAACCGATCAACCGATTCCAAGTCCTTAGGCATAGAATCGCCCAACTGGCTTCCGAAGTAGAAGCCATGAAAGCCTTTGGGTATTACTGTTGTAACCTCTATGACAAGGGAGTTTACGATGTGAAACTTAGCTCCATGGCCAAGTTGATCTGTACTGAAATGCATGAGAAGGTAGCGACACAGTGCCTCCAATTCTTTGGTGGATACGGATTCATGGAAGAATATCCCATGGCGCGTATGTACAGAGATGTGAGAGTAGGAACGATTGGTGGGGGTTCATCCGAAATCATGCGTGAGATCATCTCCAAGATGGTTGTTGATAACGTCAATTACGCCAAAGCCAAGACCAGTCATGTTGGGCCTGGCATTGGAAAAGGTGTCAATCCCAATTACTTCTCTGAGGAACATGAACTTTTCCGAGATACCTTTAGCGCCTTTTTAGACAAGGAGGTAGTTCCACATGTGGACCAATGGGAAAAGGATGGAGAATTGCCAAGGGATATTTTTAGGAAGTTTGGCGAAATGGGCTTCTTTGGCTTAGATGCGCCTACAGAATATGGTGGAAGCAATTTGGATTTTTGGTATTCAGTTGTGTTTCAAGAGGAAGTGGCAAGAATCAATTCGGGAGGATTCGGTGCTTCGATAGGTGCCCATCCTTTCTTGGCCATTACCCATATTAAATCCGCAGGCAGTGATCATCTCAAGGATAAATATCTGGGCCCTTCTATCAGGGGAGAACTCGTTGGTGCATTGGCAATTACTGAACCTTTTGGGGGATCTGATGTGCAGGCGATTCGAACAACAGCTGTAAGAGAAGGAGACCATTTTATAGTGAATGGTTCCAAAACCTTCATTACCAATGGGGTGTTGTCAGACTTCATCATCACGGCGGTTAAAACCAATCCAGATGCAGGCTCTAATGGAATCAGCCTTTTAGTAATTGATAGGAATTTACCGGGCGTTTCGGCTACCATGTTGGATAAGTTGGGCTGGCATGCTTCCGATACAGGAGAAATCAGTTTTGATGAGGTAAAAGTTCCAGTTGAGAACCTACTGGGAGCCGAGAATGCAGGCTTTTACTATATCATGCAGCACTTTGTATCTGAAAGATTCTCCATGGCGATTGGAGGATATGCAGCCGCAGCCAAAGCCATTGAATTGACCGTCAAATACCTGCACGAAAGAACCGCTTTCAGGAGGAAATTAAAGGACTTTCAAGTGCTCCGTCATCGAATTGCACAATTGTCAGCTGAGGTTGAGTGGGTCAGACAATTTACCTACGATCTCATCCAGCGTTATGTGGATGGCGACTACATTGTCAAAGAGGCTGCCATGGCGAAGTTATTGGCGACCCAATTATGCGACAAAGTCATGACCCAGTGTCTCCAAATGTTTGGAGGCTATGGTTACATGGAGGCTTATCCCTTGGCCAGGATGTTTAGAGATGCTCGACTAGGTCAAATTGGTGGAGGGACCTCCGAAATCATGTGTGAAATCATTTCCAAGATGTTGATCGAAGGCAAAGGATATAGCAAACCCAAGGTAGATCGAACATCAGATTCAGTTTCTGCTTAACTTACTTGATAGGACTTTCAACCTAACTATTACTACTTTTTATGTTTGATTTAACCGGCCAAGTGGCCATTGTAACGGGCGGTGCTCGTGGAATTGGAGAGGGCATTTGTCAGGTCTTCACACGTGCAGGAGCTACGGTTTATATGTGGGATGTCCTCGATGAAGGCGAAGAGGCGGCCCAAAAAATAGCCGAAACGGGAGCAAATATTACCTTCCAAAAGGTAGACATTACCTCAAGAAAAGCTGTTCAGGAGTCCGTGGAGGCCATTATGCAAAAAGAAGGCCGCATCGATATTCTGATCAACAATGCAGGAATTATCCGTGATCGTTCCCTTCAAAAAATGACGGAGGACGAGTGGAATGCCGTCATCAACGTCAACATCAACAGCCTATTCGTTACCACCAAGGCAGTTCTGCCCTATATGAAGGAAGCCAAGTATGGTCGTATCATCAATGCTTCTTCTATCAATGCAGTGGCTGGCGCCTTTGGCCAAACCAATTATTCCGCTTCCAAAGCAGCTATTCAGGGTTTTACCAGAGCCTTGTGTAAGGAAGTTGGAAGGTACAACATTACAGTCAACTGTGTGGCTCCCGGTTTTGTCAAGTCGGTGATGTCGGATAGTATGCCAGAACAAGTCATTCAAGCTGGGATTGCCATGATCCCTGTGGGCCGAATTGGTACGCCTGAAGATATGGGTCATGTGTATTTATTTCTTGCCTCTAAGGAAGCCGCTTTTGTAAGTGGGCATACACTTCATGCTAATGGCGGAGCTTATCCAACCTAATTGAACACTCATGACAACAGAAGCATACAAAACAACAATCGAAAAACTGGCCGACTTAGAAGCTATGGTTGGACAGGAAATGGGACTTTCTAATTGGGTGGACATCACACAGGAGAAAATCAACCTCTTTGGAAAACTGACAGAGGACGAACAGTGGATACATGTCGATCCAGACATGTCAGCAAAGCATTCTCCCTATAAAACGACCATCGCCCACGGCTTTATGGTTCTTTCTTTAGCCTCTCGTTTCGCCTATGATACCATGCAGGTAAACGATGTGGTCATGGGAGTAAATTATGGCTTGGATCGCGTGAGGTTTATGAACCATACTCCCGTCAATTCAAAGCTAAGGGGAAGAGTAGTGTTGACTGATTTTGAGACCAAAGAACGAGGCGCTCGCTACAAAGTGACCATTACATTTGAATTAGATGGAATCGAAAAGCCTGCTTGTGTAGCCGAGTTTATCGCTATGGCCTATACTGCAGGTTAAACTCGTCCTACTTTTACCCAATAACTAATTCTATTTATGAAGGAGAATGGCACCATGCAGTCCCACAAGATTCGTACCGCTGAAGACTAAATTGAATCCATCAGAGGAAGGAATTTGAACATTTACTTCATGGGGGAAAAGGTGGGAGAACCCGTAGATCATCCCATGATCCGTCCTTCCATCAATGCGATGGCTAAAACATATGAGTTGGCTGTGAGTCATCCTGAATTGGCCTCAGTGGTATCTCCTTTTACAGGTGAAAGGGTGAGTAGATTCCTGCATGTTTGCACCTCCGTCGAAGATTTGGTGAATCAAAACAAGATGCAGCGGAGATTGGGACAGCTTACTGGGACCTGCTTCCAAAGATGTGTAGGGATGGATGCTTTCAATTCGCTCTATTCTGTAACCTTTGAAATGGATCAGAAGCATCAGTCTCATTACCACCAGAGATTGATCGCCTTCCTCACCAATATGCATCGACATAACCTAGTTGTAGGAGGTGCGATGACAGATGTCAAAGGTGACCGTTCCCTTCCCCCACACCAGCAGCAAGACAAGGATCTCTTTGTTCACATCAGCAAGAGAACAGAAAAGGGAGTCTATATCCGAGGGGCAAAAGCGCATCAGACAGGTTGTATCAATTCTCATTGGATGGTGATTATGCCCACCATGCGCCTACGCGAAGAAGACAAGGAATATGCGATTATCGGTGCAGTCCCTGTGGATGCGAAGGGAATTACCTACATCTATGGCAGACAATCTTGCGACACACGTAGCATGGAAGGTGGGAGTATTGATGTAGGAAATGCCAAATATGGAGGGCAAGAGGCCATGGTCATCTTTGAAGATGTCTTCATTCCCAACGAGTATATCTTCATGGATGGTGAATATGAATTTGCCTCTATGCTGGTAGAGCGCTTTACGACCTATCACAGAAGAAGCTATGTCTGTAAAAGTGGTGTAGGAGATGCGTTGATCGGCGCAGCAGCTTCTATCGCTGAAATGAATGGGGTCCCTAAAGCTTCCCATATCAAGGACAAACTGGTCGAAATGACCCACTTGAATGAAACCATTTATGGGACGGGAATAGCAGCTTCCTACCAAGGATATGCCACAGAATCGGGTGCCTTTATAGCTGATGAAATGCTTGCCAATGTTTGTAAGCATCACGTTACTAAGCTCCCTTATGAATTGGGAAGGCTGGCTCAGGACTTGGCTGGCGGTCTAGTGGCGACCATGCCTTCAGAAAAAGACCTGAACCATCCTGAAATTGGCGACCTGGTCAAACGTTTTCTCAAAGGGAAAGCAGATGTCAAGACTGAAGACCGTATGCGTATGCTGAGGTTGATCGAAAACATGACCTTGGGCAGAAATGCTGTAGGATACCTTACCGAAAGTATGCATGGAGCCGGATCTCCTCAGGCACAGCGGATTCAAATTGGCCGTTTTATGCAACTTGAATTCAAGAAGAGATTGGCTCATGTATTGGCTGGGATTGAAACGGAAGACGAAATAGAAGACATCATACATGAACTAGGGGGGTACTTCCAACGAGTCTATCAAATCCAATAAAAAAAGCCTCATTCCAGCTAGAATGAGGCTTTTTTTCTATAGGTGGTACGTATTATTTTCCACTTTGATCAAATGTAAGGGAAAGGAAGTACTGTCTACCCAACAAAGGCCCACCATACAAGACCTGATATTCATCTCCCAATAGGTTGGAAGCTCCTAACTTGATGTTGAAATCTGTTTCGGGAATGTCATAAGTCAGAGCTGCATCTACTACCTGATAGGATGGGATATCTCCTACTCCGAAGGGCGATTCCCAAGTATAGGCCTCCGACCAACGATAAGAAGCACTAAACCCTATTCCTTTGTAAATATCCCTATGCTGAAGCTGGGCGCTTACCTTTTGAGTGGGCATATTAAAACCTGGAAGGAAACCAGGATTATTGGCAATGGCCGAATCCGCATTGTAAATGGTATACTGGTAATTTCCGCTGATTCGAAGGCCAAAGTCTGTTTTTACCGTCATGGAAGCCCCTGCACCTAGCGAGACAATTGGGTCTTCGATATTAGAGTAAACCTGAACAGGTTGCTGTATTTCCGGTGAAAAAGCAATGACCCTCGATACCAGATTGGCGTAAACATTTCGATAGCCATTCAGGTCAAGAAATACTCTGTCCCACAATAGCGCCTTGTAACCAAACTCCGCTGAGAATATTTGCTCCTGCTTCAGATATTCTAGATTAGCCGCTTGAAGAAGGGAAGGATCTGTTCCGCCAGAAGCCTGAAAGGCAAAGAAAGAATTCAACGTAACCATGTTGGCGAAAATATCCGCTCCATTGTACTGCGTACCATCAGGACCAAAGTAATTGAAATTCTCAATGTTGTCTCTTACCCCTCCCAGTAAAACCGCATTGGGAACTTCCAGCGCGATATAGGACTCCTGAGCAGATGGATTCCGGAAACCCGTCTGAGTAGAGAGTCGAAAGTTGTGGTTGCGCTGGGCGCCAAGAGAAAATACAACCGAAGCACGAGGCGAGAGGCGACCTGAAAAATTCTGATTCTTGTCATAGCGAACTGCACCCCTCAGATGAATGTGCTCATCGGCTACTTTAGAGCCCACCTGTGCAAATCCACCCCCTTCCCATACGGGAATAGCTTGATTGAATCCCAAAGGACCGTCGTTGAACAATTGCCCATCAGAATCGAGCATATATCGTCTTACGTTCCCCCCTACTAGCAGTTGAGCACCAGTCAGCATATGAGAGAAGTCGTAATGAGACTCTGCATGTAGTAAGCTACTCTTATCAATGAATTTTGATCCTAGAGACAATACGTCCGGGTTTTCCAGGGTAAGGGTACGCAATGTTTGAAAACGCTCGGATTCAGCCCCAGGAATGTCTCTGTCTGCAAATTGTCTGGCTAAGGGATGACTTCCTCCCGCAACCCCAGGGATTCTACCCTGAAATGCCAAGCCATAATCACGTGACCATAAAGAAGATGGCTTAAGTCCCTCTTGAATGAAGGCACCCGTTACCAAAAGAGAATAAGAATCGCGAGCATCTTCCTGTGTATAATACGTTCTCACAAAAAAGTGCTCCCCCTTCACTTCTAATTTTTGTGAATGGGCAATGACATTCACCAAAGGATAAATGGTAGTATGGCGAATCAGGGCATCCCCCTGCGTTATTCTTCCTACGTAGCTGACCTCAAGATCATTCGTAGGTCGATAGTGAAGCGCCAAATTAACTTTGGCCAGTTGAGTATTGTAATCAATGAGATCACGCTCTTTGAAACCAGTTCGGTTGATGTTGGTCAGGTTGCCATCGCCCATCAAATCAACGGGAACGGCTACCTCATCTCCGTAGGTATTAACCGCATCAAAATTAGGCGCATCGGGTGAAAGCGCCAGCAATTCATTTTTGAAGGGCATTCTATCAGGCGTAATATGAAAAGACTCGTCATTCGCTTCCCAGTCAACTCCTTGGAAATAGGAGGCATTGAGCTTAAAGGCAAATTTTTCCCCAAAGGCCTTTGCTACCCTGAAGCCCACGTCCATAAATGGAGTTTCCCCTCTGGAAGACTGACTATTGGCCCCAGATTTGGCATAAAAACTCACACCTTCGTAGTCAAATGGACTTTTGGTATGAATGGACAACAAACCGTTAAAGGCATTGGGACCATAAAGGGCTGATCCTGTACCGGGCACGATTTCAATGGATCGGACGTCCAATTCTGAACTTCCCGTCAGATTCCCTAGGGCATATCCAAGGCCGGGAAGGGTCATGTCTACGTTGTCGATCAACTGAAGAAAGCGGAAGTTTTGCACATCCGCAAAACCTCTCGTATTCACCGAATTCAAGGTAATCCCTGAAGTATTGATCTGGACTCCTTTCATCGTCGCCAGATGGCTAAAGAAGTCTGCCTGAGGAGACTGCTTGATATCTAAAAGGCCCATTTTCATGATAGAAACTGGAGCTTCGAGGATGCGTTCTTCCAGGCGGGAAGCAGAAATAACAATTTCCTGTATGCTTCCTCCCCATTCTGGAGCTAAGTAAATGTTTATTGGAACTTCTCCGCCATGATAAGTGAGGTTGACGGGTTGATAGCCGATAAAGGATATTTTCAGACGGACCGGCAAAGGTCTGACTGTCCTCAATTCAAATCCTCCTTCATAGTTGGTAATGGTTCCAATGGTGGTATCGGCAAGTACAACCCAGGCACCAATGATTGATTCTTTCGATTCCGCATCAAACACCTGACCCTTGATAAGGGTGGTCTGGCCATCAGAGAAATTCTCCTGACCCAACGCCACATGAGCAAGAAATAACAGAATTAGGGTTAGAAGCCTTCCCGTGGCAGAAGTTGGCCTCATTGTTTTTGTCGTCATAGACTGGTAATAGCTACATCAGAAAATCAAAGATTTATCGGGGGTAGGTGATTTGAAGGAACGTGTTATTTTAATTCGAACTTGATAGGTATTGTATAGTACACGGCAACTTTCTTACCATTTTGTTTGCCGGGTTTCCATTTGGGCATCTTGGAGATAATTTTCAATGCCTCCTTATCGCAGCCATAGCCAATGCTTCTAACGACCTTTTTGTCGGTCAATTTTCCGTTGGGCTGTACTACGAACTGCACATAAATTTTTCCTTCGATTTCGTTGTCCCTTGCCTGAGCAGGATAATTGAGATTTTTGTTGATGAAGCGATACATGGCAGAATTTCCACCCGGAAAGGAAGGCATGGTTTCAGCCACCATCAAAGGAGCAGCTTGAGGTGCATTTTCCTTTTCGGAAGCTTCCTTAGCCTCTGATGGGGCAGTAGCGGCCTGATTGGACGAATTAGTGGATTGATTGTTAGTAGCAGGAGAAGGGTTTGTTGGGACTTCCTCCGCTTGCTGACTGCCTGTAGGGTTCTCAATTTCCTCTGTACTTAAAGCAACAGATTGTTCTGAATTTTCTGCGATTGTAAGTCTAGATAAATAGTCCTTCTTGTTTCCATCACGTGCACGGATGCGCATGATAACTTTGTACGTCCCTGATTTTTTGTAACTGTAAATGGATCTTTTGCCGACTCTTCGCTGAAAACCATCTCCAAAACTTAGGAAATATGCAAAATCAGGGTCAAAGTTCTTTATAGCAAAAACGAGTCTTTTGCCTACCTCTTTGGTCCCAGAAACCATCAGGATGGATGTTAAGTCGTTAAGACTAGGATTCTGATTATCCGTATCCTCTGAGCTTTGGACAGCAGGCTGGATGGGATTGGGTGTATTAGAGGGAGGAGTACTGGTAGCCACCTGCCTATTAGTTGGACGGCTAGGTTCCTCTCTGGGAGGTGTATAGGTATCTACTGTTGGTTGCTGGAAGTCTTGTACAGCATTGACAGGCGCATTTTCTTCTTCGTAATCATAGTCTGCGAATTCTGCTAGGGTATCCTCACTAACGAAGGCATAGGCCTCTCCGTATTCTTTGATCCATTTCCTGTAGGAGACGAGGTTGAAGATGGTATCTTTGCTGCCAGTGTCAAAATCAGTTAGGATAATGGCGTATTTGCCTTTGACGATCATTTCCTTTGTTTCAGGATGATCAAACTTCTCAGCAGGAACGATAATGTAGTTTTTTACCTCTCCAGATGGAGAAAATCTGTTGTAGACCAAAAAGATAAAGCTGGCCAACAAGACAAAGATGGTCCCGCTTAGCAGAATTCTTCTTCTGCCACGCTTTTTCTCCATCAGTTCAAGGCGGTACAAATGCTCTTCTATCGGGGAAGAAAATATGGTGTTAGGGTCCTGCATGAGGTCATACCTTATATTCCATTGCCATTCTTCAAAAATCAGACCGAGCACCCAAAGAATTTTTTTGGGTTTCTGAATGATTATCAGGCCCATTGGCCCAAGTCAGAGCAGGAAAATGAAGGGCAAAATATTACTAAAATTGAAGTATGTAGTCGGGGGAATCGAAATACCCAAGGGCTAAAGCCTTCAGGATGTAGACAGGAATTCTTCTATCTGTATTTCGCTCCTTTTTCTTTTAGATATATCCTTTGGGAGTAAGATGAATAGTTTTGTTTGACCATGTAGGAATTTCAGTATATATGGCTGAAATATTCCTGAATTTGGAGGTTTATTCTGTCTGAATGGAAAAAAGGTGACTTTATTTTTTCTCTTAAATTCCTCCTCTTTGTTTGTCTATTTCAATGGACAATTTCTGATCAATGAATGCAACGATTCCTCACATAGGGGTTATTTCTGATCCTAATCATTTCCACACAAAAAAATGGGTAAATGGCCTTCTTAGAGCTGGCGTCAAGGTGACTTTATTTGGCTTTGCAGAAGAACACATGGAAGGTGTTGCTTATGTAAGAATTTCCCCTCAGGCGTTCATAAATGGTCAAATTTCATACCTTTCTTACCTTTTTTCAGGCCGGAGCCTTCGAAAAGCACTTGTTAAATCTCAGGTAGATGTTTTGCTGGCCCTTCATGTTACCCCTTATGGGGTATGGGCCCTAAGATCCCGTTTTCAACCTCTCGTCCTCATGGCCATGGGAGCTGATATTTTAGAGTATCCGCCCCGCTTCGAACAGCTTCAAATTTCTCAGGACAGAACGTATAACAGTCAGTCTTTGTCCCCAATGAAAGGGACCGAAAGGGCCGTTTCCAAAGGCTGGTCAAAGATGAAATTTCGACTTCGATGGAGGTTTTTCAGATACTGGGTCAATAGAAGTCTACAAGCAGGATGTTTTATTGCTGGTGATAACCAACAATTGGTGGACTCTGTCATCAATTGGTTTAATGTTCCAAAGGAAAAGGTCCAATTGAATAGATGGGGAATTGAAGCCAGTTTGTTTCAAGGGCAGGAAGCACAGGCTAGGATATTTAAAGAAAAATGGGGAATAGAGAAGGGAAAAAAAGTAATCCTGGCACCTCGAGGGTTGAAGCCCGTGTACCAAGGCGATATCATTCTTGAGGCAATTGAATCATACCTAAAGCTCGAGCGGGACACCTATCATTTTATCGTTTTAAGCGCTGGCTATCAGGCACCAGAAGAAGTCGAACGAAGAGCAATTTTATTGGATGAATCCCAATCCAACTTCACCTATATAAAAGGATTGATTCCCCGAGAGCACATGGGAGCCTTATGGGAATTGACAGACGGAATGATTATCGCTCCCGTTTATGATGGGTATTCCAATGCATTAAATGAAGGGAAATATACAGGAGCCTTGCCTATCCTCAACGATATTCCAGCCCATCGAGAGATGATGACTCATCAACAAAATGCTTGGTTGATCAAGGACTTTGACAAACAGAGGTTGGTAGATACCCTCTTAGCATTGGAACAAGATTTCGAGAGTTGGAAGCAGAAGTTTGCCTTGCACAACAGGGCCTGGGTGCAGGAACATGCTAGCTTAGATACCAACATCAAGAAGTTTCTGGAAGGGATGGCTCCTTTTGTCCGCCTGCCATCCTGAGCATCATCCAACTGAGGTAAGCAGCTAGCGCAGCATTTAGCAAAGAATAGGCAATAATGAGGGGAAAGGGTTCGAGGTAATATTGTCCCACAAAGAGTATCGCCATTCGGAGTATAAAACTTACCAATTGATAACCCAACTGGAATCCAAGCCTTCTTTCCACATCCATCACAAAAGAAAGTGGAATGGCCATTAGACTCATATACACCCATGGCATTAACCACTGAATATAGGGCCCTGTAGCATGCCAATTCTCTTTTAGGAAAATGGGGATGACCCATGGGGCAAAGAGAACAATGAGGAGAGAAGGAAGCAATCCCCCAAGCGCGAGGTACTGAAAAGTCTGTTTGGTCAAACGATAAAGAGCCTGCTGACTTTTTTCTTTTGCCCTACTTGCTTGTTCGTAGAATACATCTCCCACAGCTTTGCTAACCATGTTAAAGGGCATCATGAGCGCCTTTTGGGCCATGTCAAAAATTCCCACTACTGCTTTTCCATTCTCTCCGAAGAAGGCAGGAAAGAGATACATAGGGAGCCGGGCTGAAAATACATGAAGAAAGGCGGCTCCAAGACCCTTTTCGGGAAAGTCTCTGTAGGATTGTGCTTGTTTTCTAAGACCATTGAGGTTGAACCATTCAAGAGATTCGCCGCTTATTGCCACCAACAACACCAGAAGAGCCGAAGCCTGGCCGAGTACAGATCCCAAGATAAGGCCTTCAAATCCCCAGCCTGACCAGCCCAAATACAACATCGCCATTCCCCCAATGATAGGCTGTGCCATTTTGCTGAAAGTAAGTAGACGGTATTGCTTCATTCTATTGACGTAGAGTCGCAAGGGTTGGTTAAAGCCCTCCATCAACAAACTTCCCACCAACAAATACTGCCAAGGAATCAACTCTGAACTGTTCATTAAGCCCCAGAAAAAAGTCCCTGCCAATATCATAAACAGGCATACCAGAAAACTCATTCCTAGTGCTAAGAGTAGGCAAAGTTTAAGAAGTGCTTGAGCATCTTTTTCTTCCTTAGGTAACATGATGGCCATTTCATAGCCTCCGTTAAGAGCCACAGCAATTGCCGCTTGGACTGCTAAGAAAACGCCTCTTAAACCAAACTCAACAGGATCGAAATAAAAGGCCAAGAAAGGGAGCAAAATGATAGAAAATACCTGAGCTGCAAAGGTTCCCGAAAAGACCGTCAGCATATGACGAGCAAATTCAGATTCCCGTATTTTTTGGATGATATCTTGGACCCAGGATTTCATAAGAGGTAAAGATGGGAAAATTCATGCTAGGAATTCATCCTTTTTATTTCCCTATAAATGATGATAGATAGGTTGAATGTAAAGGCCATGCCATTCTATTTATAGGGGCAAGATTGGGTAGGAAGGATACAAAAATACTCAGAAGTGAGTATTGAGCGTGGTTCCCATTCCTTCTAACTTTCCTACATCTTACAGTCAGGGAAAAGCACGACCATGAAACACAAACTTCCAACTTCCCCAACTGATAGACACATTGTATAAGAGGGAATGGCGGAATGAATCCAAAGGAAAGAGAAATAGGATTCTTTTTTAACTGCATTCATACCGCTATTGCCCCTATTCCCTCCTACAATGCTAGCTTGCCTTGCTCATCCTTTTTTCCCAGAAGCCCTTCCTTTCTTTTTTATTGACTCCTCTTCGCACATCCATTATTGGGCTATTCCTGATCGCTTTGTAGGCTGAGTGGAAGAAAAATTAGGTATTTTTTATGGCATGCATTTTTTTTAACCCTAACCTCCTTCCAAGATGAAGCGTAGGCAACGAAAGATACAAGCCCCCATGAAATATCTCTTTTTGATCCTAGCTAGCCTGGCCTTTGTTCCTTATGCTTCGGCTGATGTTGGAGAATGTTACCTGATGTATGTCGAGCTCCAAACCACTAAGGGGGAGACGAAAGAAGGATTTATTCAATATACTTTCAATGGACGAGTGGATTCATTCCAGGTCAACGATGACTTGACTTCTTACCTCAATCAATTTTGCTACAAAGAAATACCGCTTTTTCGTCAGATTCAGCAGCTTGATATGGCTTATTGGGGATTGGAAAAATTGACCGCTGTGGCAACAGAAGACATCGATACTTTTAGCTGCGAACAGATCTCCTCCATTAAGCTCTTGGAGCCTATCTCAGGATGTGAATGGGGTAAACTACCCAATGGGAATTATGGCTATTCCTCCCGTGATTTTTCTATTCAAGTATACGCTGGCATCATTCAGGAACTTACACAGGAGGAAATTGATAGGATGAATGCAGGGAAGCCTCTACACCGTGCTAATCCCCAACACTATGATGTAGACAACGTGCTGGCGTTTAATTACAACAAAGACTTATCTAAAGAGGAATTTGAAGACTTGGTGAATAGGATAGAATTGGTAAAACGAGAAGAGGAAGATTGGAAGACTTATGTTATCCGTTGGATGGCGAATTACCGAGAGCAAAAGACCTTCTTAAGAAATAATAACATTATAGTTTTCACCACCTTTAGCTACAGCTAATATTATTCATAGGTGATCTTACCAGACCTCTAGGCCTTTTTTCATTTTTACAGTTTGCCTGCAACTCTCATTAGCGAATATAGTCAGCTTAATATCATATAGTCCTGGAAGGTCAAAGGACTTTAGCGGATTAGGTTCTGTAGAGGTTGTCCCATCTCCAAAATCCCACAAGAAGCGATCTCCATATTTGTATTTAGCTCTGAATCGAGTGGGCGTTTTGCGATCAATTCGGTTGTTTTTGGCCCGAACGAAAATATTTGCTTGGATAGAATCTGCTGGCATTTCGTCAATTCTCAGAAGCCAGAAATCTTTGTTAGAAGAAGGATTTTTGGTGAAGAAATTCTCCTTTTCTCCTACAGCATAATAAACTCCCTTTCGGTACTCGATGACATCCGAACAACGTTCATCATTGGGCCCTCCATAGGTACTGGTCCACATCCTTTTTCCGACAGAATTGGTGCGAATCAGCCAAAAATCGTCTCCTCCTTTGCTGTATTTTCCCTGCTTCCCTAAAACCGGCGTAGAGAATCCTGAAAAAATAAACCCTCCGTCTTCGAGAACCTTAACGGAGTTCAATTCCTCATTAGCAGGAAAAGAAGGCCTGTAATCGGCTACTCTTCTGCCATCGGAAGTTAAGACCATCCACCAGAAATCTGAGTAGCTTTTTTCGCTGACATATTTCCCTACTAGGATGATGCGATCTGATTTTGTCTCCTTTATATCAGTAAAATAACCTCCATTGGGGCAGTAGAAGGACTTGGCCCATCTTTTGGTTCCAGATTGGCTCATGCGCATCAAAAGACCATTGCCCAAATGACTGGTCCTGGCATTGTTCCAGCCTGGGCTATTGGTAAAGCCAGCCAATAAATAATCACCATTTTTACTGAGGGTCATGGCGGAGGCCCAATCATGTCCATTCTCGCCAATGACTTTGCTATACCTTGGATTTCCCTTGGTATCTACCTTAAGAGTCCATATATCGCTCATGCCATTGTTCTCCTTGACATCTCCATCAGAAGAATGAGCAACACCAGAGATGAAAAACTCCCGATAAACTCCCTCTACAATTGTATTGGCTTGTTCGAGTTTGCTTCCTCCATAACTTTCCAGCCATTCTATGGTGCCTTTTCCATCGAGCTTTCCCAGGAAGAAATCCCCCCAATATTGTTCGTCTCCTTGTTCTTCATGTAGAATGAGCGAAGAGGTCACGCCTACAAACATCACGCCCCCATCTTCTGTGGGTGTCATGTCTCGAATTTCTTCACATCCGGTTAGGGCAATTTCCTGCTCCCAGATCATCTCGCCTGTGGTATCTACCTTGATGATCCATATACTTGGGCAATTGGCGGTTTCTTTATCTCCTGTAATGGTATTGCCCCCTATGAGGAGATGGCCATCCTGAGATTTTACGATTTTGGAAGGGCTATCCTTGCCTACATTGTCATAAAATCGCTGGAAGGTAAGATGGGGAAACTTCTGGGCGAAGCATCCTAAGGAGCAAAAGAGTATGCTGATGAGTAAAAGCTGCTTCATGCAATGCCCGTTGGATGGCAGAACAATTCTATTAGTACCCTTTTTTCTTCCATTTTTGAAACAAAAAAAGAGATTTCATATTCCATCAAGTTAGTAAAAATGTAGGAATCGGAAGAGGCACTTCTGCTGATCTTTGGGCAAAAAAAAGAAACACAAGCCCCAGATAAGTGCTGTGTTTCTTTTAGATGATTCTTTATAAACTATACAGCCTCTGCTGCCGCCTTTTGAAGGTCTAATACAGTCTCTTTGTAAACTTTGTAATCCCCTTCGCAGTGAGAAATATCTCTCAGTTCATCTCCGATCATAATCGGAAGGACAGGGTGCGTATCCCTTCTCATCGCGTATTTCACATCTTCTTGTAGGTTGAGATGTACAAGGCGGTGATAATGAGACGAATGACGGAAGAAATATTTTTTTCTGATGTTGGCTGCTTGGAAGAGTGTCTCTGCCACTAATGCAGTATCCTGATATCTTCTGAAATGCGCTCTTAGCCTTCTCCCCATAGCTCCTGCGAAAATGGTGTCTTCCAAGGTAACATTATCTCGCCAGCCAGCGCAGAGCAAGCAAACATGCTCATTTTGTTCGATCAACCATTTAGTGAGCAAGGAAATGTTTCCAAATGAACCGGTAACAATTTCCTTGGCATTCCTGCTCTGTGCGGCTTTGATGGCTTTAGTCCCATTGGTCGTTGTCATGGCGATTCTATTGCCTTCGACTTTTTCCCTTGTGTAGGAGAAGGGGGAGTTTCCAAGGTCAAATCCTTCGACTTTAACCCCAGCTCTTTCACCACCTACCAAATAGCCCTTTTCCCGAAAAGAAAGCGCCTCATCAATTTTCGCTACAGGAACAATTAATTCTGCCCCATGATCGAAAGCAACAGACATCGTCGTCGTCGCTCTCAAGACATCAATTACCACAACAATGGCGTCTGACACATCGAATTGATCGATTAGGGCGGGTGTCATACATACATGAACAAATTTCCTCTGATCCATACTGCAAAATTAATATAAGGAACTATGAATCACTAATTTACTCATATCCCCTTCTTACCTTTTATGAAAGAAGATAAGGATAATTCTATATAGTTGGTTTTTCATCTATTCTATTTGGAACTTAAAGGAGATAAGGGAAGTTGCTTTCTAGGTAAGCAAAAGTCTCCTTGTATATTTGTAGAGGAACTCCCACTCAACTGATTAGACCTTTATCATGAATATTTCCATTCATCTGGATCTTGGATTGCTTGAAAAAAGCATAAGAGAAGAATTTGGAGATCCACAAGAATGGACTGACTCTGAAGATTTTTCCTCTGCCTTTACAGAAATAGAATTAGAGCAACTTCATCCATTGGAGCTTCGCATCATTGAAAATAAGCTGGTGACCTTTCTGTCTCTCAAAACAAATTTGATGCTGAAGCGAAATAATCCCCTGCTGATGAGTCTTCCTACCATGGAAAAAATCAGCATGCAAGTTGGTGTGAGTACGCTGACCAGTATAGCCATCACCCCCACGTGGGAATTAGAGGCACAGACTTCCATAGGCTTCGATTGGCAAAAAAAGCCCTCCTGGGGTGGAGGATTGGTAAAATTACCCTTATCTACCATGCTCGCCCCTATCTTTGAAAGAGAGCTAAAAAAGATAGCTGAAGTCCTAGATGATAGAATTAAGGAGGGGGTTAATCTGCCGCTTCTTGCTGCCGAGAGTTGGAAAAAGTTACACGAGCCCGGATACTTTCCGATTGGAGAAAACCTACATCTCTACATGAGATTCTCCCCAAAATATTCCCCCATTCTTCTTGAACCAATTGTCATGAGAGAAAAAGAGCTCCGCTTGAGTATGCAAGCTGACTTAGGGGATTTTATCATGCAAACCCAAGAATTGAGCCCCTTTCCCACCTCTATTTTACCTGAAGCCATCATAGAAAAAATCCCTTCTGAGATGCAGCAATTGCAGGTGGAAGGACAGTTTAGTTTTCTCGAAATCAATGAAATGATTGGGGAAAACCTGGCTTATTTTGCAGAACAGGATGGAATGCAGATTCACAAGCTCCATATCAATCCTTCTGCCCATGATTCACGCTTTGCCGAAATGGAGGTAAATATGTTGATTAGACAAAGTGGTCTTCGTTTACAGGGAACACTCATGATCGATTTTTCCATGTTTTGGCAAAATTCTCACAATACTGTCGGAACCCAAATCAACTCATGTAGACTCATCCGTCCTAATCTGGTTTTGAGGCTTATAAATTGGCTACAGCCGAAGAGGATTCAACACATGATCGACCATCAAGTAGAGGCAGCTCTCAATATGGTGTGGAAGGGGATAAAAGGTGAGATTTTACAGGAACTTTCTAAGACCGAGCTTGAAGATGGAATAGAACTACGTGTTCAACAAGCAGACTTGGTGCCGCAGCATCTGGGATGGAATGAAACAGGACTCTCTTATTTCCTTCAAGTCAAAGGTTATCCTCAAATCCATTTAACGGAACTTGATTTTTAGGAGGAAAAAAGGAAGTTTTTAGCATGGAATCCTGCATCATCCCTTGGCCTATTGATGAAAATTGGAAAGTAACTCAGTCCCGCGTTGAGGGAGATGGTCGTACGGTAGTCTTTCAATTGCAAAGATCGCCTGTCAAACAAGCAGGCGAAGAGACCATCCAAATGATCTGGTTAGGCAAGGATGAAATAAAGTGGGAAGAGTTTTTTCAGCTGTGGAAGGAAGAGTTTATTTCAAATAAACCAGAAGTACAGATCATACATCTTGACACCCAATCCCCACTTCCCGGATATGTATTTCTTATTCAAACCGAAGAGGTAGGAAAAGGAAGCCTTGGGTATTGTTATGGAGGAGAAGAAATCAGTGTCATGTTATTTCATTCTCCGGTTGAGAAGGATTTACCTAGGGAAGAACTTACATATTGGCTCAGTCTGTTCCAGTCTATTGAATTTGTGTCCCAACCCTTATGGCAAAGTTTACAGGATAGCGGATTATTGCCAAGGGACATTCAAGCGAAATCGCTAGAGCTAGCCCCTAAGGAAAGAGTAGATTCCGTACTTCCTGACTACTTACAGGGGTACGCCCATCCTTCAGTGCCAACGGATGTGTTCTATTACAGCTTGGATGAAAAAGGCCATTTGAAAGGACCATTTTGGGGAAGATTTCTCAAAGAGGTGGAGGAAAACCTAGTTTTGGTCATGCAATTGTCAGATAATCAGTCTGCTACATCCTACCTTCAGTGGGATGTGAAAAGGAAGGTGTTGATTGAAATATCTACACAGGGATTGGCTTTAAGAAAGGAAGGAAAAGGTTCAATCTGCCAACATTGTGGATTTGCGTCTTGGGACCCATTCCTTTTAAAACCTGACACTACCCAACAAAGGGTAATTATTTGCCCTTTTTGTTATACTCCGCTGTAAATCAGTATTTTGAGATTTTTGTCAATTTTGCTTTAGGCAGGACTTCTTCATTTTGTATCAAATTCTTACTTCAAGTAGAAAAAAATAACAAGCTTACAATACTTCAATATTCGAGTTTTTCTTATCTTTTAAATGATAAAAGCACAACACAAATAATAACGACCTAATTTACGACATGATGAAGCGCCTGGTTCTCCTATCATTGGGTACTATTTTGCTTCTCTTCTTTTCAAATCCTGTTCACCCCCAACAGAGTCTGGTAGACTCTTTAGAAAAAGTTCTATTAGATCATTCGAAAGAAGACACAAAGAAAGTAGACCTCCTTGTTCAACTATCTTTTGCCTATCGAAACACCAACCCGAAAGAAACCCGCAGGGTAGCTTCTCAGGTGAGAGATCTTTCCCTTAGGCTAAACTATCAGCGTGGACTAGGGCAAGCCCATCAATTGGAAGGGATCAGCTACGCTATCCAAGGTGATTTCTCCCATGCACTTACGCCCATCATAAGGGCGATTGATATTTTTGAAGAACTCGGAGACCTAGAGGGCATCGCCAAAAACAACTCCAATCTGGCAGGTATTTTTTATGCTCTTGGAAACAAGAAAAAAGCCGCAGAGTACGCCAACAAAGCGCTGGAAGTCATAAAAAAAACCAATAACGAAGAAGGAATTGCCACCACACAATTAGCAGTTGGTGTGATCCAGGAGGGGATGGGGAAATACGATGAGGCACTGGAAAGCTATACATTTGCCCTTGATCACTTCAAGAAGACAAAAAATAGCCAAAGACTAGCTTCCACCTACCAATCCATCGGAGATCTCTACATGAGTAAGAAAGACCTTACGCGCTCTCTCCGATATTACGAAATGTCATTAAAGACAAGAGAAGCCATTGGCGATAAAACGGGAAAGGCAACTACCCTTGTCGCAATTGCGGAGTTAAATGAAAAACTGGGGCAGACAGATCAGGCATACAGAAGCCTGAATATGGCTATCATCATTGCCAAAGAACTCGAGCTAAACAATCTCCTCATGTACATTTATAAGCAGTTTGCGACTCTTGACGCAAGGAAAGGCAACTTTGCCAGCGCTTATAAAAATCAGATGGAGTACGATAAGTACAAGGACATTGTGTTCCAGCAGACGAATAATCAAGAATTAACTAGGCTGGAGAAACAGCATCAAATGGAGCAGGAGCTTCAAAGTACTCGTCTGTTCCAAACCCAAAATGATCTGCAGAAGGCTAAATTATCCTCTCAGGAAGGGACTATTAGAACACAAAGAATAATTGCCGGTGGAATTGGGGTCATCACCATCATCTCTCTCATCCTTGCTTTTGTCCTTTGGCAAAATAGAAGGCGAATCAAAGCCTCTAATGACTTACTCCTCCAAGAAAAAGAAGCCAACGAAGAAAAGGCGCTGGAACTTACCTTGTTGAATCAAACAAAAGACCAGTGGTTTGCCCTGATGTGTCATGACTTTAAGCAACCCTTTAGCTTTCTAGAAGGAGCATTAGGACTATTAAACGAAAGAAAATTGAGTCCTCAGGAGCAAGAAATGCTTTTGGGGGAAATGGAGGACCGAGTGAAGAACCATTCTCTCGTTCTGGATAATATCATCTACTGGGCACAAGACCAGCAGCAAGCCATTGTGGTGAGAAAGGAAAAACTGGATATGGAGCAAATCATCAGTGAGACCTTATTCCTGATGGACAGCTTGGTTCAGAAGAAAAAAATATCCTTTGTCAATCACATAGATCATAGGGCTCAAGTTTGGGCAGACAGAAACATGGTTCATCTGGTGGTAAGAAACCTCCTGACCAATGCCTTGAAGTTGAGCGATACAGGCCAACAAGTGAAAATCCATAGCCAAATTCAGGATGACATGCTGATTGTCCATGTGATCGATTCAGGTATTAGCATTCCTAAGGATTATCTGGACAAGCTGTTTGACTTTGATAGCCGTCGTATCATTGAAGGATTTGCGAAGGAAAGAGGGCTAGGTGTCAATCTTCTGGTGTCTCGCGACTTTATCCATAAGAATGGCGGAGAAGTATGGGTAAGAAACCTGCCTGGTAGAGGAAATGTATTTAGCTTTTCATTGCCGTATGCAGGCCCCGAATTGCCTAACAAAGAGGAGGTAGGCAAAGACTTCCTAAAGGATGCCTCAACTATTTTCTCAGATAAGAAGTATAAATCTTAAACAGTCTCTTAGAAAGCAGGAGGAAGGGGATATTCTGCAAAAATAATTTCCTCGCCCCCTGTATTGATGGTAAAGCCTACCACATTTTCCGACCGTTCGATGTAAACTTTCGGTTCAAGGTCAGGGAAGAAACTTGAGAATTGATCGACAACTTCCATGTCCAATTCATCTTCTAAGGCTTGAACACTGGTGGCAAAGTCATCAAGTACCTTATTATCCTCTATGAGGTAGGAGAGTAATTCAGCTGGCATCTGCATGCCAAGCTCATTGATCATATGCCTAGCATCTTCCAATTTGTAATTTCTTCTTCCGGCCTTCCTATTCATTCGCGGAATAAGGCTTTTGACCAGACGTTTAATTCGTTTGTATTCGGTTGGTAGATCAGACATGATAGGTGATGTGTTAATGCTTGCCCTTAAATTACTTTATCAATAAGGGGTAGTCTTGACATACGAAGCAGAACCTGGGCAGTTGTGATAACATCTTTTTCACAATAGACTTTGATGCGCTCATAATCCTTTTCTACCCAAAAAACTTCTCTTACTTGGCTCCCGTCAATATCATCTTTAGGCGAAGGGATATCCAGAACAGCCGAAAGTAAATTCAAGCTTGTGTAGGCCTTGTAGTCGCCAAACTTCCAGAGTTCCATGGTGTCTACAAAATTGATTTCCCAGGGCTTTTTTCCTTGGACCCTTAGTGCATAAGGGATTTCCAATCCTTGAATGACATATCTTCTTCCTAGGTAGGGAAAGTCAAATTCTTTTCCATTGTGGGCACAAAGGGAGCGTCCATCCTTTTCTCGGGTAAATTTGTTGAGCATTTGCCCAAATTCCTGAAGAATGCTTGCCTCGTCCTCTCCACCATAAGATTTCATCCTGATCTTCGGGATGCCATCTTCCTCAAAACGAATGACCCCACAGGAAATACAAACGACTCTTCCAAACTCAGCATGTATTCCTGCTTTATCCAAAAACAATTGGGCAGCATCTTTGTCTGGTTCCTGCCGCTGATAACGAAGCATTTTGGAATCCCACAACTCTCTCATCCGCTCAGGAAGGCGGTCATAAGTTGGGGCAATAGGGGCTGTTTCAATGTCTAAAAACAGCAGGTTCTCGAGTTGATTTTGCGTGTACATCGTCCTTGGTGGATTAGCCAAAAGGATGTGAGCTATCCTTCGGAATACATGATTGTTCTAGTATATGAATTAATCATGAAACCGGAAAAGCGATTTATCCACCAGTACGCTGCGGAATTACTCCTTTAACTCAGGGTCAAATTCTCCACTTTCTTCCAGATGAGCTGCGACAGGGATGAGCCTTATCGCTTCCTGAAGAACGCGATCACGTTCGTGAAGAACAGGATAGAAACCATCTTCATTAAGGATTCTTCTCCCGAGAAAGGCCTTGAGTTGATTGCGAATAATATTCTCGGACTTTTTGAATTGTTTGTCTTGGAAGGCCACCCCTTTCTCTTCACCAAAGTCAAGGAACTGCTTGAGGATGGAAGGAGATAGGTTAAACTTGTTGACAAAGTCTTTGGAGCTTGTATACACCTTCTCCATTTGAGGGTGAGTATCAACATAAAGCACGGCAAACCTTCTGAAAATATCGTTTGTTCTAAGGTCAAAGAGATATTTACTTCCTCCTGTAGTATCACTGGCTACAAATACATCAGGATAAATTCCCCCTCCTCCATAAACTGTTCTACCAGCAGAGGTCTTGTATTTCAAGGAGTCTGGGAAGGAAATTTTACTTTCATCGAAGATCTCACCTGACTCAAATCTTTCCAGGATTTCTCTGTCGTATTCTTCTTCTGTCTTGTCGTAATCTTTCTGGATACATCTTCCGCTTGGTGTATAATACTTCGAGATGACCACTCTAATGGCACTTCCATCTTCAAAATCCTCTTGTAACTGAACCAGTCCCTTACCAAAAGACCTTACCCCAACGATCAGACCTCTGTCATGATCTTGCAAAGCGCCTGCTACAATCTCACTCGCTGAAGCTGATGCGTAGTCCAAGAGGGCAATCACTGGTCCTTCCTCAAATTGGTTGAGGGCAGAAGTCGCAAAGTATTCGTTTTTGCTCTCTCGGGTACGTCCTTCTGTTGAGACGATTTTTTTACCGCTACCCAGGAATTCATCGGAAATATTGCAGGCCATTCTCATGTATCCTCCTGGATTATTTCTCAGGTCGAGAATAAGACTTTTCATGCCCTGTTCTTTCAACAGCCCTAGCGCAGCACGAAATTCCTGATAGGTCGTCTCAGCAAAGCGAGTAATGCTGATATAGCCCGTCTCATCATTGATCATGTAGTAATAGTCTACACTATTGATTGGAATTCTATCTCTTGTAATGGTAAAGTCGATCAGTTCGGCTCTTCCTCTTCTCAAAATACTTACTTGTACTTTCGAACCTTTGGGGCCTTTGAGATACTTGGTAACATCTGCGTTGGTAATGTTGATCCCGGCGACGGTTTCGCCATCGACTTTGATGATTCTATCGCCAGACATGATTCCCAGCTTTTCGCTTGGACCACCGGTAAGAGGAGTCTCTACGTAAATTGTATCTTCAAGGATGTTGAATTGTATGCCAATTCCGTCAAATCCCCCTTCCATTTGTTCGTCAATGGTACTCATTTCTCTAGGAGGAATGTAGATGGAATGGGGGTCAAGCTTATCCATGATCCCTTGGACAGCATCATTAATGAGCTCGTTTTGGTTAGGGCTTTCTACGTAATTGTTCTCTATAAAGTATAGGGCCTTTTGAATTTTCTTTAGCCCTCCATCTATTTGATAACTAGGGTTCCTAGGCATGCTGTCTTTGATCTTGAATCCAGCTACTAGGCCCACGAAGACAAAGACAAGTGCGAGTAGAAAATATTTTAATACTTTGCTCATACCTTCAAATTTAGCTGAAATGACTAGCTTTCAAAAGTTTTGCCATTTTGATCATTCCAAAAGGGATGTATTTATTTTTTCCATTGTAAACTTGGCACAGTTTACGCAAAGAAATTGGAGAATAGTTTTCCGATTTTTGTGTTTGACAGTAGGCCTATGCCTGCTATCATCCTGTAGCTCGACCTACCGTATATCTTCGGGTAAAGTCGGAAAATTTGAATTAGGAGCCTCATGGCCTCCTATAGAATCGTTCTTTTGGAAAGGTATGGTTGTCAACGATACGACCTTTGAAGAGAATGGCTATAGCTGGGGGGTGCAAATTTTGTCTGATAAGGATGGAAGGCTCTTGATTGAGGAAGACTTTTTCCAAAATGGGGTCATCAATCGGATCAGAATTGAACATCCCAAATGGCAGGGGAAAAATGGCATTTCCATTGGCCAAACTTATGGAAGCTTTAAGGATAACATTAACAAGGGTTTTGTTTCTTTTATTCCATCATTCGAGATGGTAGACCTTGTCAGTACCCAACAACCTTCTATTCACTACCTCTTCAAGGTAAAGGACATTCAAAAATGGGCTGAGATGGAGAATCCGCGCATGCAGGATTTATCAGATGATCTTGTCCTTACCTACATCGTTATCATGTAAACTTGTAGAGATATAATCTCTTCTTAGAAATAAATGTTATGCTTAGGAAGCCGCTCGTATTCTCCCTTCTGCTACTTTCCGTATGTCTGATGATGGCGCAGAATCAAAAAGCTCCTGTAAAGATAGGTGTGGGCCTTACGGGCAATAACTATATAGGGGATTACAATGATCCTAGCTATTTCCGTACGTATGCAGGGAGTCATTTGTCAATCCAGAAGGCCAATAGAAGATCCTTTAACTTGCATCTACAGGCTGGCTTTGGTCGCTTTGCTGATCAATTTGATGGAGATGACATTCCGCTAGATCAAGACGGTCAGCCATTGCCTAGGTTTATTGAGACTTCCTTTATTCATGGAGAATTGGCCGTTTCCTACAGGCTATTCCCAGCGAAGCGCTTGCAGCCATATGCCCAGCTTGGATATGGCTTGATGTTTTTTAGTCCCAAAGACAATGATGGGAGAAGATTGATTCGCTTTGATGGCCCCGCTTCAGAGGGAGCGGCTACCAATCAGATCGTTCCTCAATTGTCTGGCTCCTTGGGTTTGGAAGCCAGGGTCAATGATTTCATTTCCTTCAACATCGCTTATACCTATCGGTTTTTGCCTACAGACTATCTCGACAATTATGGCCAAGAGGAAGGGATCAGTGGTTTCGATGCCCTTCAATCCGTACAGGTGGGATTTATGTTTTCTCTAGGGCGCGGTCCTGCCCTTCCCCCTCGTAAACAAAAACCTCCGAAAGATGATACAGGTGTGGAAATCATTGATGCAGGAAAGCCCTGATTATATTAAGAGATTTCAAGCCCAGCGTAAAGAATTCATCAACAGTTGGATAATCAGTAGAATTCGAAGGTAAAATATTTAATATTTCGCCTTGTCGTCATATTTTTGCGAAAATCCAATGAATATGTTTGCTACATTACTTCCTATCAGGAGGCTTAGCTTCTCAATAATATTGATCCTTCCTTTTATTTTTGGGGGATGTGATAATGGACAAGCAGCTCGTGACCAGGAGCTCATCACCGAGCGCTCAAAGGCCTTTATGAAACAGAGTTTCAACACTGCTGTTAAGGCAATGGCCATAGAATTTCCTTTCATTCAAGAGTATCCAAATTTCTGTCATCCTGACACCTACGACATCCAAAAAATTGAGCCTCTAGGCGATGAATACAGAGTCTATGTCAAAGCCGAATGTCGCCTGCTTAGCGAAAGGGAGTCTATTTTGTTTTTCAAAAGAAGCAAGGGAGAAAAGCTATACCTATACGATACTTACAACTTCGTAACGGAATTCGATTCGGCACAATTGGCTTTTGCCAGAGCCACTTCCTGCCTAGGAGAAAACGATACGACGGACGTGGCGATCGTCAATGCGATCAAATCAGCCAATAAAAGCTTTGGGAAAAATAGAGCTGCTGTTATCAAGGAGGCAGAGAGTAAGGTAATTCTCGGGGAGTGGGATTGGAAGAAAACAGGAAAAAGAGATGGTGGGACAGTTACAGGATTCTTGACCAATAACATTGATATGGTCATTTCTAAATTAAAGCTGGAACTGGAGTTCAAAGATAAAGACAATAAGGTCATAACGATCCACAAGGAATTGATGTATGACATACCTGCCAGCCAACGATTCGATTTTGAATTTAAAGTTCCTTTTGTGGGAGACGCCAAGAAGGCTGACGCCAAATTCGAATGGAGAAATGACTTCTTGAAAAGCTTCGCTAGCCAGAAGTATGAAGGGGGAGCCATAAGCTGCGAATAAGCCAGAAGGTAGACGAAGTAAGGAAATTGTCAAAATTTTGCTGAAACAGAGCTAAGGAGGAATATGCTTTCCCTTGGCTCTGTTTCTTACATATGAATGGCCGTGTCAACTGCCCACATCATTTATGGGTATGAGTCAATTCTATAAGGGAATAAACTGTAAGAATTTGATCGTTAGGTGTTTATAAATGAATTTTAAAAAACTTTAGCTTCTTTTCTCTTCTCATAATTTCCAACTGCAACACTTTAAAAAATTAATCCGTATATTAATGAAACAAAGGAGTATATTTGAACACCCAAGTCGAAGTATTGACATGGGTGGAATCTTTGTCTATAGACTCCTGAAAATTTTTATTCACTTAACTTTTAACTATTGGGAAGAAGAAGAAACACAGGCAGAAGGCCGATGCGGGTCAATCGTGAACCCGAGCACAGAATTAATCACCGTATTCGCGTACCTGAAGTAAGGGTAGTATCCATCGATGGAGAACCTGCCAATGACATTATGTCTACACGCGACGCCCTTGCGAAAGCTCAAGATCTTGAACTGGATTTGGTGGAGATTTCCCCAAACGCTAAACCTCCTGTGGCAAGAATCATGGAGTACTCCAAGTTCATGTACGAAATCAAGAAGCAAAGGAAAGCTCAAAAAGCTAAGCAAGCTACTACTGAAGTAAAGGAACTGAGATTTGGCCCTAACACTGATGAGCACGATTTGAATTTCAAGCTCAAGCACGCAGAAAAGTTCATCAAAGATGGAAACAAACTGAAAGTATATGTTCAGTTTAGAGGAAGAAGTATTGTATACAAGGACAGAGGAAGAGATGTACTGGCCAAGGTAAAAGAAGCGTTGGATGATATCGCTAAGATTGAGTCCCCACCACAAATGAACGGACGTAGGATGACCATGTTATTGGCTCCGAAATAAGATACATAGGCCTGGAACTCTTTCGATGACTCCAGGTCAGAAAGCGAGGATGTTAGCTCCTTTCTAGTAAGAAGATTTTCAGTATGGGAATGTGTCATTCCTTCTGCTGGAAATCTTCTTTTTTATTTATAGACTCACCTTTATCTTTGATGGCAGGGAAAATAGTCCCCAATTTTAGATAATCATCTACATGTCTCAATCCACTCAGCTCGAAGAGGTATCTTGTGTTATTTGTCACTCGACTGACCTACACCATTATCAGGTTAAGGGGCAATTTGCCATTCCGCTAAATTTATCTCTTTGCAAAAACTGTGGATTGTCTTTCCTTTCGCCAAGATGGACCAAGAAGAGATACTTGCAATATTATGCGCATGAATATGATGAGCATTATCGCCCCGCCGAGGTAGCCAATTCACGTACGGATGATCCGGCCAACTTCAAGCGCTATGGTACCATTGACCAGCGATTGAAATCAAAGGGCTTTCCAATGGACTCCATTAAAAATTTACTAGATGTTGGAAGTGGTGAGGGGAATATCCTAACATACTTTCAGCAGCATTACCCTGAGCTAGCGTATTTTGCCATTGAACCCTCTGAGGAATGTATACAGATTTTGGAAGGCAAAGGGGTAAATGTGCTGAGCAATGATGCGGATGCAGATTGGGAAAAAGGTAATGAAGGGAAGTTTGACTTCATCATTATGCGGCATGTGCTGGAGCATTTTATGAATCCCTTGACTGTATTGGAAAAGGTTCAGCATGTTCTTTCTGATAAGGGGATGCTGTATTTGGCAGTTCCCAATGCCTTACATCTGAAAGCACCCTTCTATGAAAGATGGTTGAGGGTTGTTCATACCTATTATTTCAATCGGATTAGCCTGAGAAATATTCTGCATAAGGCAGGTTTTGAAATAGCATGGCTTCAGGAAGGAGATGAAGCCAATCGGGAGGAATTATTCGTCGTGGCAAAAAAGAGCAAAACGCCACAGAAAATAGAGATTGACTCGAGCAATTACGAACTCCAACGCAAGGCCTACGAAGACAAGATGAAAGAGGAAAAAAATCCTCTCTATCAAATGAGAAGATCGGTCGGTAAACTTGTGAAAAAATTAAGATCCTGATCTCTATCTAGAAAAATATTCAGTACATTTATTTGCAGCACAAAAGTATTAACCATGAAACAGAATCACACAAACTGCCTGATCATTCAGGCTCTCCTCCTATTTATGTTCCTGGGCTTGAATACCTATAGCCAATGTACACTTATTGCTCCAGGAGACAGCTTTCACATTCCTACGGATTCACTAGAGGTCTATGTCTCTTTTGATCAAAATTATTTAGATCAAAGTGGGAATGGCTATCACCCTGTTACTCAATTTTTGACTAGTTCGGCTGGTATATGCGGAAATGCAGGGAATTTTACATCCTCCAATGCAAAAATGACCTTTCCCAATGCAGCAAGGTTGAAGCCACTAAAGAGCTATTCCATTTCTGTTTGGCTAAAAACATCTATCACAAGCAGAATGAACCTGATAGATCAGCGAACAGGCAGTTGGTCCCCGGATCTGTGTAATTTTACTTGGTATATCAACTCAAATTACGCTACGGGTTTAACAGTCTCCCATCATTTTAATTTTCCCGGTTATGTAAATACGGTGGGACAATCCGCCCCTTATGATGCGACAATGGATGCATTGAACTCGAATGTTTCTGATGGAGAATGGCATCATTATGTTTTGGTGAAAAATGTCGAAGAAACCATCCCCACTCTAAAAATTTATGAGGATGGCTGTCTGATTTCTTCAAGAAATATTGAAAACGCTGATTTTGTCATTAATGGTTCCTTGATCCTAGGACAGCCCAACTCAGGCTCACTTCCTTTCAATGGCCACATTGACGAATTCAGGATTTACAAAAAAGCTTTATCCAAAGAAGAAATCCATACCCTATTCAGAAGCTGTAAGCCTCTTATGATTTCTGATGTTCAACTGCCCTGCCCGGATAGTGCTTGGGAGGTTTGCATTAGCCATCCGCAGTCACAGGTTACCTATTCCATTGTAAATGATTTGGGACAGGTCTTAGATACGGAACTTCCGGGTTGTGGGGAAAGTGAAATATGCCTGACAACCTCTAATTTTTCTGGTGATTCTCTATTTCTTCAAGTGAATGACCTTTTTTGCACGAGAAGATTGAGTTCCCTTGATCAGAATAGTTTTCAGACCCAATTTGTCCAGGTAGATACCACCATCTGTACCGGTGATACCATTTTATTTAATGGAAGTTTGATTTCGACACCTGGGAGCTACACCTTTTTGACCAATAACAGTGGTTGTCAGACTCAGACGACTTTGGATGTGGTGGTCCAAGGAGGAACCGTTACAAGCATAGATACGATCATTTGTGATGGAGATGTGATCAATTATAATGGCCTTTTGATCACCTCTGCTGGGAGCTATACCTTTGTAGATCAGATTTTGCCATGTCCAGGTAGGACCCAGCTGAATGTTACGGTCATTCCAGTTCAATTCAATCTGGTAGATACGACCATTTGCCCTGGAGATACGCTAATGTATTTAGGGAGTGCAATCACAGATTCGGGTACCTATTCTTTTTCTACAAATCCAGGGGATTGCCCTGAACAGACAACTTTAAGGGTAGATTATTCCTCGACGATACAACGAAGAGTTGATGCTGTCATTTGTCCTGGCGATAGTTTAATCGCCGAAGATGGTACTGTCATCACTACAACTTCTGTCTACACAGCTCTCTTGAATTCTGCTTTCTGCATCAAGAAAATCACCTATTCTGTGGAAGTCTTAGCGGACAGTCAGGTAGTAGACACGACGCTTTGCCCAGGTGACACATTGATTTTCTCGGCAAATGAAATCATTACTCCGGGGGTTTATTCCATTACCGCTCCCCATCCCAGTGGTTGCGACTTAACAACAACCTATCGAGTGACCGAATGTCTCGTTAATATTGAAGATGTTTTTGAGCCTTCTACTAAACTTGACATTTTTCAGATTCAGGACCTTTATCGCAAGGGAAAAGTGAGCGACTATCAACTATTTTTGTACGATGCTGCGGGGAGAAAAGTAGTTGAATGGGCGTATCCTAAACTCTTTTCGATCAAAAATTTGAGAGATAGAATCAGTGAAAACCAAAGGTTGATATGGGTAATGGATTACCGCCACATTCAGGAAGGGTGGAAGAGATCCGCTGGCTGGATTGGTAGGAATTAACCTTAGGATAAGATAAAAGAAATCCCTTTCCATTAGCTAATGGAAAGGGATTTTTGTGTAGGCAGTATGCTTACAATGGGCTAACTAGCATGTCTTGTTGTGCCGCTTCATATACTGCTTGGGCGACAGCATCGGCTACAGATTTATCCAAAGCTGGTGGAATGATTTGATCCTTTGTGGGCTCCTCAACCTTCTCCGCGATTGCATAGGCAGCAGCGACTTTCATGGAAGGTGTGATTTGCTTCGCCCTAGCGTCCAATGCCCCCCTGAAAATACCTGGGAACCCTAGCACATTGTTGATTTGATTGGGAAGATCGCTTCTTCCTGTTCCCACTACAGCTGCTCCCCCTTCATAGGCCTCTTCAGGCATAATTTCAGGTACAGGATTGGCCATAGCGAAGATAATAGGATCTTTAGCCATGGTGCGAATATGATCCGCCTTCAAAAGCCTTTCTTTGCTCACTCCTATAAAAACATCTGCACCCTTGAGCGCATCATACAAGCTTCCTTCCATGTCTTCAGGATTGGAATATGAGAGGCTCTCAACCTTTACGGGATTGAGGTTGGTTCTCTTGCTGTGGATGATACCCTTGCTGTCGCAAATGATGATTTCTTTTACAGCTTCACAGCTTGTTCCCTCAAATCCAACACACATCAATAGCTTTGCAATGGCAATTCCTGCTGAGCCAGCACCATTGATAACCACTTTCATGTCGGAAATCTTTCTGCCTGTCAACTTCGCAGCATTGATAAGACCTGCTAGGGTTACGATGGCCGTTCCATGCTGATCATCATGAAAAACAGGTATGCCGATATCTTGCAGCCTTTCTTCAATCTCAAAGCATCTAGGTGCGGAAATATCTTCTAGATTAATGCCTCCAAAGACTGGGGCAATTCTTTTCACAGTTTCTATGATTTCTTCCGTGTCTTGTGTATTCAGACAGATGGGAAAGGCGTCAATATTGGCGAATTTCTTAAAGAGCATGGCCTTGCCTTCCATAACGGGAATGGCTGCCTCGGCTCCAATATTTCCAAGGCCTAAAACGGCAGAACCATCGCTCAAGACGGCAACGGTATTCCCCTTGATGGTATATTTATAAACGTCTTCAGGTTGTTTGTGTATTTCCAAGCAGGGCTCAGCTACGCCTGGTGAATATACAGTGGCGAGGTCGTTCTTGCAGTCAACTGGCATTTTGGAGGAAATGCTGATTTTTCCCTTGTGTTCTGCATGCAGTTGCAATGCCTTTTCGAAATAATTCATGTAATCGGATGCTAAAGGTAGTAGGTGATATGATGGAAGTGAGCAAAATTCAATCCACGCATCTGCAACAATTCCATAATGACATCCATTTAGTATGATATGGTGGGTGAAATCACCAAAGGCCTGTGCCAACTGTGGGCAACATGACATTAGGGCATGATTTATTTCCTATCATTGCATAGGGCTTCTGTTTTAACTTTAGCTTCTGATCAACTAAACTGATTTATGCATCTGAATAAAGCTATTGGATCAATCGTCTGGATTATCTGCTCCTTTTTTCTCTTTTACGGGCAGGCCATAGGACAAACAAGACCCATTGGAACATGGAAGACCTATGTCAGCTTTTTAGAAGGGCGTGGAGGAGCCGAAAAGGGAGATGATATTTTTGTGATGACAGGTGGAGGCATTTACTCCTTCAACAAAAATAGTGGAGAGATCAATTCCTACTCAACCGTTGAAGGCTTGAGTAGTCTCGCAGGTTCTGCCATCTATTATGCCCCCGAAACAGATAGAATCTATTTGGGCTTTGAAGATGGAACGATCAATTTCTTCCAGGATCCAGAGGATTTGAGCTTTTTGACAGATATCCAGCGCAACAGAACCTTCCCTGTAAAAGAGATCAAGGACTTTTATGAGGCAAACGGCTTTCTGTATGTAGCCACAGGATTTGGATTGGTCATCTTTAACCAAGAAACGGGCTTGCCTGTAACGGATATAGCCCAAATCGCAGATAATCCCAGTAACCAAGCGGTCAGTTCGGTTACCGTTTTTGGAGGAAGGATTTGGATTACTCTCGAATCAGGCGGCTTATACAGCATTGATGAAAATTTCCCTAATCCAAGAGATCCTTCTGCTTGGACTGCCTACGAGGGTGGAGCAGTCTTGACAGATCCAGCTCTGGCATATGAGGTGGGTTCAAACAACCTGGGCTTATATGTGCTAACTCCCTCTAGTTTTTATGCCTCTACAGATGGAGTGAATTGGAGTATTCCTGATACAAAATTGGAGAAGGCATGGGACAATCTATACGTGGGTTGGAATCAGGTGGGCGTCTCTTCTGCGAATCAAGTAATTGTAAGAAACGACCTTGGATTTTCAGATGAATACTACCTGAATTCGAATGTATCTGGGGTGGTACTGACTTCTAGTCGCCTCTATTACAATGTTACCCTCAATGGCGGCTTGGATATTTTCAATGCCTTTGATGTGTCCAATGTCATTCCAGAAGGGCCCAAGACGAGTGAGGTCGCTCAAATGGCAGCTGGAGATGGGCATTTCTACATTGCGCCGAGAGGATATGGGAACAACTTTATTCCGACGGGAAGTTCGGCGGGTATATATTACTACAACAATGATCAGGCGAAGTGGACCATTATGGACACCTTCAACAATAAGTTACCGACGGATGTAGGATATGCGATTGCTAGGGTTTTCTATGATGAAAATACCCAAAAAGCCTACGCAGGATCATGGGGGCAAGGTGTGTTAGAGTTACAGGACAGTATTGTTGTGGCGGGTTATACCTGTGAGGACGGCCTGCCCACCATAGATGGGGTCTGCGGGGTGAACAAAAACAATTTCAACACCAGAACGAGCGGATTGGGCACAGATGCCAATGGCAACCTGTGGGTGAGCTTTGATGATGCCAAGCCGCCTTTAGCCGTTCGTACACCTGAGGGAGAATGGGCAACTCCCCCTGCCAATCTTTTTCCAAACGATTTCAGAGCCGTAAATATGATCGTGGACGATTTGGGTTCTAAATGGATGATCGTCAAGGACAAGGGGCTTATGGTGTATACCCAGAATGAAGACCCTACTAACTTCGAGGGTGGGCAGGTCGTTATCCTGAGAAATTCAGCTGGCCAAGGTGGACTGCCCTCTAACCAAGTATTCTCTATTGCGAAAGATCTGGACGGGACGATTTGGGTAGGAACCTCTGCTGGTGTTACGGTGTATTACGACCCCTTTAGCATTTCTCAAGGTGCAGTAGTAGATGCAACTCAGCCTATTTTAGATGGAAGAAGGCTGTTGGCCCTTACTTCTGTATTTGCTATCGCAGTAGATGGAGGAAATAGAAAATGGTTTGGTACTAACGAAGGGGTCTTTTTGATCAATGAAGATGGAGATGACCAAATCCTGCAGTTTACGACTGAGAATAGCCCTTTGCCCTCAAACGAAATTCTTGATATCACCATCGACAACAGTACGGGTGAGGTCTTTATCGCGACAGATAAAGGTGTTTTGAGCTATTGGGGAGATGCTACCACTGGTTCTCGTACCTGCGAAGAGGTATTGGTCTATCCAAACCCAGTAACTCCTCAACACGACGGCAATATTATCATTCAAGGTTCATCCATTAACTCAACGGTTAATATTGTGAGTGTTTCTGGTTTACTTGTCAGAAAATTGGAAGCCCAGGGAGGTACCGCCTCGTGGGATGGGACAGATGTAAGGGGAAACAAAGTTAAGTCAGGTGTATACTTAGCGTTAATTGCCAATGAGAATGGTGAAAATGCTTGTGTAGGAAAGTTTACCGTTATTTCGGATTAGGCTTCTTCTAGCAAAATTTGGTTATCGATCAGTCTGGTACTTCCCAAGTATGCTGCCATAAATGCCACAGGCTTGTTGGAAAGATTCAGGCTATCAATTGTCTGAAGGGTATGTCCATTTCTAATTTGAATGTAGTCTAGTTTGGCTAAGGGGTAGTTTGAGGCTTGCTGAGCAACCCAATCGCATGCCGCTTCAACAGAAGGGAATTCGCTTAGGTGCTCCTTCAGGTAGGTAAGGGATGTATGGAGGTAAAGGGCCTGTTGCCTTTCTGCAGGATTTAAATACCGATTTCGGCTACTCATGGCCAGCCCATCCTCTTCACGGACAATAGGACATGCCACAATTTCAAGTGGAAAATGAAGCTCTTTCACCATCGTTTTGATGATCAATTGCTGCTGATAATCTTTGAGGCCAAAGTACGCGCGTTTTGGCTGAATAATGTGAAACAGGATGGAAACTACCTGTACGACCCCATTCATATGGGTGGGTCTACTCTCTCCCTCCATGACCTTATCCAAGTCGCGTATGTTAAAATTTATCTGGACGGGTTCCGCTGGATAAATATCTGCTGCCATTGGTACAAAAACCGCATCTACGCCCAGGGAGGCTGCTAATTCAATGTCAGCTTCTAGGGTACGAGGATAGGTGCCAAGGTCCTCGTCAGCTGCAAATTGGGTGGGATTGACGAAGATACTCAACACGGTCAGGTCATTTTCTTCCACCGAGGCTTTCATGAGGCTGGCATGCCCTTGGTGAAGTGCACCCATTGTAGGGACAAAACCAAGAGATACATGTGGGGCCAGTCCTTCCCGCCAAGTACGGTAGGAGGCGATATCGTTGAATACCTGAATCATATGGGATTTGTGGAGGAGGGAGTGAAAGAGCCCTTGCTCAAAAAATCAAAAATCTAGGCTGGTTAAAGAATTTAGCCTATTAAACGGCCAATATAGGGAGGGAAATTGTTAAAGCAAATAATTTTGTTTATTTTTGTGCCCTATAAATGTTACCCCTTTACGGGTAAAGAGGATTCACTCCTATAACTGTGATTTAGTATGAGCAAAAAATTGCGCATCCTCTATGTAACGTCTGAGATTGATCCTTTCCTGAAGATGAGCAGCGCTGCCGATCTGATCCGTCTCCTTCCGCAGAAATTGCAAGAGAAGGGCCACGAGATCAGAATTTTTATGCCAAAATTTGGTGTAATCAATGAGCGTCGCAACAGACTACACGAGGTAGTTAGACTTTCGGGGATTAATATCCGGGTTGCGGGAGAGGAAAAGCCGCTGACTATCAAAGTTGCTTCCATTCCAAACGCCAAACTACAGGTTTATTTCCTGGACAATGAGGACTACTTCAAGAGGAAGTCGGTTCTAACTGACCCAGATTCAGACACTTTCCACCTTGACAATGATGAAAGAGCAATCTTTTTCTGTAAGGGAGTGATCGAAACGGTCAAGAAATTGGGTTGGCCACCTGACATTATCCACTGTCATGACTGGATGACAGCATTTATTCCACTATATTTGCGCTCGAATTACAAAGAAGATCCAATGTTTAAGAAAACAAAAACGGTCTTCACGGTCTACAACAATGGTTTCGATAGCGAATTGGCCCAAAATTACCTGGATAAGGTAAGGGTTGATGGAATCGAAGATTCAAGCCTAGACAACTATGACGGACCAAATTACGTCGGTGTTGTAAAGGGGGGCATCGCACTCTCTGATGTTGTTACTAAAGGACATCCAGAGATTGATGAACAACTTGAAGCCTATATCGAGCAAACGCAAAATGAGAAGATCTACTTCGATTACGAAGACAAAGACGAGTACGTGGAAGGCTATCACAAGCTTTACGCAGACATTTCAAATTAAGCATACATTGAAATTTCTAAAGATTTCATGGCTGTCCGCTGCAACAATAGCGGCAGCCATACTTTTTTTAACAGCCTGTGAAGAAGGCGCAGAAAGCGTAGGACAAGAAGTCCTGCCACCTGGAGATCAGCTACAAACCGCCTTTCTGGATTCCCTAGCCATGGAATTCTCCTCTAGGAAAATAGACACCCTCCGAACCTATCGATCCGCCAGAGATATCTTTGGAAACTATGTCGATCCTCAGTTCGGAAGAATGACAGCTACCTTCTTCACGGAAGTCAATCAGCCCACCTCAACCAGCTTCATTGGTATCGATCCCAACGAGATTGTATACGATTCCATTATTTTGAAGCTGAGTATTGTCTCCGCCTATGGTCGACCTGAAAATACCCAAAGAATGAGGGTATATGAGTTGGCAGATACCATCGCAGATGATTCAGATTTAGGAATTAATTCCTCCATTCCCACGCTCGACAAAGACTTGGCAAACGGCTTCGAATTTAGCGTGGACCCTGCAACAGGGACGGCTGATTTGAGCATCAGACTGGATGATGAATTGGGGAGAAGGCTGCTATTTGCCGATTCCTCGGTGCTCAATAATGGAACCGAGTTCCGAAAGTTTTTCTCAGGACTGGCGATCTCCACTGACCCAGTTAACTTCTTCTCTAGAGAACCTGGCTCTGTTTTCTTGCTATTCTCTACCAGCTCTGCTACGGAGATTGAGGTGCACTATAAGCAGTTTGATGATGGAACCCAGGCATTCTTTGAAAATGTAGCTTCCTTCAATATTTCAGATAACACCAGAAGATTCTTCTCCTACTCAAGAACGGAGTTTGACCAGACGCTCGTTAATACAGACTTTTTCCAGGATAGTACCGCAGATATTTATGAGTTTTCCCAAGGAGTAACCCTAATCCAAAACTTCATTCGTTTTCCAGAAATTGCAAGCCTTGGAGAAGTTGCAGTCAATAGAGGAAACCTCATCCTAAGTGTAATTCCTGATTTCCTGGGGAGCGAGGAAAGATATGCTCCTCCTCAAGACCTTGAAGTTTATTTTGCAGATGAAAATGGAGGGATTGACTTGGATGATAATGGACTGTTCAGACCCGTATTTCCTACAACTGTAGCCTATAGTTCTACACTTGGCGGTTATGAACTAAACCTGACAGACTATTTCAATGATATTATCCTTGGAAAGGAAGTGAATAATGGATTAATCATTCGCCCTCAACTTTCTAACATTTTCGTTAACCGAGCTGTGCTAGGAGGCTTAAAGCATCCCGAATTCGCACCTAAGGTTGAGCTATTCTATGTAAATTTCCCCGATTAAGGTAGCTATATTCCTGCTCTGACTATTGCTGATCTCGCAAGCTAATATTCATTTAGGATAGCTTGATCGAATAATTATCCTTTCCTAACAATAAATAAACTTGTTAGGAAAGATAATCATACGGTCTAGTTTATTTTAGAAATCTCAATGATATTACACAGGTTGCTTTCTTTCCTAAGAAAAGGTAACCAACACAGATCTTTATACCCCTAAAATATCGATCGAATAGTCACTTACTTATTAACCAAGATTTATCCTTATGTGTGGAATTGTAGGTTACATTGGCGACAGGAACGCTTATCCCATCATTATTAATGGTCTTAGAAGATTAGAGTACAGAGGGTATGATTCCGCTGGAATTGCCCTTATGAATGGTGAGCTTCAGATTTACAAGAAGCAAGGGAAAGTGGCAGACCTTGAAAACTCTATTGAAAATAAAGAACTGTTCTGTACAACAGGAATAGGTCACACAAGATGGGCGACCCATGGTGAACCTAACGATGTCAATGCTCACCCGCATTGGTCTAATTCCGGGAAATTTGCCATTGTACACAATGGGATCATAGAGAATTACAGTTCTCTAAAAAATAAACTCATTTCAATGGGCTATGAGTTCCGTTCTGGAACAGATACCGAGGTATTGGTTCAGCTTATTGAATATATCTATGAAAGCAACAAAGTATCTGCTGAAGAAGCCGTAAGACTTGCCTTGAGAGAGGTAGTTGGGGCTTATGGTATTGTTGTGATCTGCCAGGATAATCCCGAACAGCTGATTGTAGCTAGAAAAAGTAGCCCAATCGTTATTGGTATCGGAGAAGGAGAACATATCATCGCTTCCGATGCCACACCTATTATTGCTTATACAAAAGATGTCATTTATCTGAATGACAATGAGATGGCCATTCTGACCAAGAATGATCACACCATCAAAAATATATTCGACAACGAAACCCTACATCCCTCAGTGCAAAGGGTTGAGATGGAGTTGGAAGAATTGGAAAAGGGTGGATATGATTACTTCATGCTGAAGGAAATCTTCGAGCAGCCTAATTCCATCATGGAGAGTATGCGCGGTAGAATCAATCCTGCTGACCATTCGGTCTACTTAGGTGGATTAATCGACATGAAAGAACCTTTGAAGGATGTCAAGCGCGTTATCATGGTCGCATGTGGAACTTCCTGGCATGCTGGATTGGTGGGGGAATACCTATTCGAAGAATTTGCGCGTATCCCAGTTGAAGTAGAATATGCTTCCGAATTCCGCTATCGCGATCCCATCATCAATGAAGATGATTTGGTAATCGCCATCAGCCAAAGTGGAGAGACAGCTGACACACTTGCCGCTGTACAGATTGCCAAGGAAAAAGGAGCTCTTGTGTTTGGCGTAGTGAATGCTGTGGGCTCTACCATTGCCCGTGAAACACATGCTGGCGTATACATTCACTGTGGACCAGAGATTGGAGTTGCTTCAACTAAGGCCTTTACTTCGCAGGTAACAGTTCTTTCTCTTTTTGCAGCTTTTCTGGCTCAAATCAGAGGAGTACCAACAAGAAGAACTAGGCCCTTGGTTACAGAATTGCTACAGATTCCACAAAAAGTGAGGAAAATCCTGGAGCAAAATGAGAAGATCATTGAAATCTCTAAGGAGTTTATGAATGCTTCTAACTTCCTGTATCTCGGCCGTGGATATAACTTCCCTGTAGCACTTGAAGGTGCCTTAAAACTGAAAGAAATTTCCTATATCCATGCAGAAGGGTATCCTGCTGCTGAGATGAAGCACGGTCCTATTGCCTTGATAGACGAGAACATGCCAGTTGTGTTCATCGGAACAAAGGATGAATCCTATGAAAAAATCGTGAGTAACGTAGATCAGGTTGTTTCTAGAAAGGGACGAGTTATCTCCGTAGTTACTGAAGGAGATCAGCTAATCAGAGATTTGTCTGAGTTTGTGATTGAGATTCCGGAAACACATCCTTCTCTCTTGCCGATTCTCACCGTAATTCCATTACAGTTGCTATCTTATCACATCGCGTTGATGAGAGGGTGTAATGTGGATCAGCCAAGAAACTTGGCAAAGTCCGTTACAGTAGAATAAGACCTATCCAGATCATAAAGAAAGGCAGGCCTCTTGGGTCTGCCTTTTTCGTTATCAAAGTCCCATTCTTTTTGCCAATAATTCAAACCTACCCAGCAAGGATTTTCATTTTCCTAACGAGTTGGAAGAGGAAAAAATATGCAGTACGTTTCGCGTTGAATTTGCTATAACTACAACCTTTTTTGCTTTCAAGGATTGATTCCTATATACCTCAATACTGCTAATAAGACATGCAAGTATCTCCAAAAATTCTTGTGATTGGCTCAAGGGGCCAAATCGGGCAAAATCTCGTAGAAAGCCTACGAGAAAGATTCGGTTATGACCAAGTCATTGGCTGTGATTTAAGGAAGCCCGCTGCGGAGGTGGGGCCCTTCTATCAGGTGGATGTGCTGGATAAGGATGCCTTAAAAAGACTGATAGAAGAACAAGGGATTACGGAATTGTATCACTTAGCAGCTATTCTATCTGCTAAAGGGGAGGAGAATCCTCAATTGGCTTGGGAGGTGAATATGAAAGGGCTATTAAATGTGCTTGAATTGGGGAGGGAAGGAGTTGTCGAAAAAATCTTCTGGCCAAGTAGCATAGCGGTTTTTGGGCCCAATTCACCGCAGGAAATGACACCTCAGCATACCATTACAGATCCCACTACCATTTATGGTATCAGCAAACTCGCTGGAGAGCGTTGGTGTACCTACTATTGGGAGAAGTATGGGGTAGATGTTCGTTCGATCCGATATCCGGGTTTGATCGGTCCCAAGGGGCTACCCGGAGGAGGAACAACCGATTATGCAGTTGATATATACCACAAGGCATTGACATCTGCGCCTTTTGAGTGTTTTCTGGAAAAAGATACCCGACTTCCTATGATGTACATGGATGATGCCATTAGAGCGACTATTGATATCATGCAGGCTCCCAAGGAAAACATACGGATTCGCTCTTCCTATAATTTGGCAGGGATGAGCTTTAGCCCTGAAGAAGTATTTGAGTCGATTAGAAAACATCATCCTTCCTTCCAAATCAACTATTCTCCAGATTATAGACAAGCCATAGCCGAAAGCTGGCCTGCTTCTATCGATGACAAGTACGCGAATAAGGATTGGGGATGGAAGGCTGCTTATGACCTTCCAAAGATGACCGAAACTATGCTGAGAGAATTAAGCCATCATTACAGTATAAAAATAACCAATTAAGGAGCTAAGACTTAGATGGCTTTGCTAGGGAAGAGGTCAAGAAATTGCTTAGGCTTTTCCAACATATTGACTGGTGTGCCTTCTCCAAGTTGTTCTTCTGTATGGAATCCCCATAACACACCTAATCCATCTACACCTGCCTGATTGGCTGCATCAAGGTCGCGGTGCTCATCTCCAATCATGATGACATCTTCTGCCTTCATGTGATATCTACGAAGGATTTTTTTGAGAACAGGAGCCTTTCCAAATAAGGAATTAGGCGCATAAATGAATTCGAAATGATCTAGACCATGAATGGCCAAGAATTTCTCGACGTTTTTACGGGTGTTTGAGGTGAGGATACCCATTCTGTATCCACGCTTTTTCAATTCCTCCAGAACCTCAGGCATGCCCGTAATGGGATTTACCTTGTTCATATGTTTTTTGAATCCACGTCTTGACCTACGAACAATCCTTGGGAGTTGACGATATTTAAGGCCTACTATGTCCATTAGTTCTTTTGTGGACTTTTTCTTGTATTCAAAAAACTGCTCTTTGTCTAATGTTGGCCAACCATAATCCTCCCCAATTTCATTTATTATGATTAGGGCGATACTAAGTGTATCTGCAATGGTGCCGTCAAAATCAAAAACGAGGAGTTTTTTGTTCATAGCCTTGATGGTATGTCATGTAGAAATAGGAATTTCTGCATGTATGATGCTTCAAAAATAAGGGCAAATACAGGAAAAACTAAGGATTTTAAGGATTGCCATTTATTTTCGACATAAATCCCCCTCTTATCTGTAAATTCGTCAATATTTTTTGGAAAAACTTTCCAGCTAATCGGAATGCTTCCCATCCATGGTTTTTAGCTCTGCTCTCTTTTTATTTTATTTTTTACCCATTTTTCTGCTGGGTTACTTCCTGATCCCTAAAGGAGCTAAGAATATATATGCGCTGGTTGGTAGCCTTGGATTTTATGTATGGGGGGCGCCCTCTTTTATAGGATGGGTGACGATTGGGATCATAGCTGATTTTATCATTGGCCAAAAAATTGATAAGGCAGAACTCCCAAAGTACAAATTTAGATGGCTTTGGGTGGGGCTTGTGCTGAACATAGCTCTTCTAGGCTATTTCAAATACGCCAATTTCTTTGTCGAAAATTTCGTTTGGTTAGGCTTCATGCAAGAAGGGAGCTGGACGAAGGTTTTGCTCCCCATTGGTATTTCCTTTTTTACCTTTCAGAAAATATCATATCTGGTAGATGTTTATCGGAAACAGGCAGCGGCGGCAGAAAACCTGTGGGACTACGCCTTATATGTTTTGCTCTTTCCACAATTGATTGCAGGTCCTATTGTTCGATACAAAGAAGTAGCTGAACAAATTCTAGAACGACCTTCCATCAAGGAGAATCTAGAAATGCGGTTGGCAGGTCTAACGCGTTTTGCTATTGGCTTAGGAAAAAAGGTCCTGATTGCGGATGTGTTAGGGAGAGAGGTAGATAAAGTATTTTATATGATGTCTGCCGAGGGCTTTGAGCCAGGGACACCTTATGCATGGATCATTATCTTAGCATATACCTTTCAGATATACTTTGATTTCTCTGGCTACTCGGATATGGCTATTGGTATGGGGAGAATGATGGGATTTAATTTTCCAGAAAATTTCAACTTCCCCTATATCGCCAGAACGATGACAGAATTCTGGCGGAGATGGCATATGACACTTAGCAACTGGATGAGGGATTATCTCTATATCCCGCTTGGAGGAAACAGGATAGGTGGGACGAGAACCTATATCAACCTATGGTTGGTCTTTCTTATCTCGGGTTTTTGGCATGGGGCTAGTTGGAACTTTGTGGCTTGGGGAGCTTTTCATGGCCTCTTCCTTACCTTGGATCGTATGTTATGGGGAAACTTCTGGAAGAAGGTAGGTTGGCTCCCCGCAGTTCTATTTACCTTTTGGGCTGCTATGATGTCCTGGGTATTGTTTCGAGCCGAAAGCCTTGGACAAGCAATCCAATTTTATAAAGAGCTTTATAAAGGGGAGGGGGAATGGCCTATGTTGAGTACTGAATTTGTAGGCATCTTGATGGTGGCGGGGATCTTGGTCTGGCTACCATTGATCCCTTCTGTGAGGAAAGGATTCAGGAGTATGTTTGCCTCTAAAGAAAAACCAGTATACCAATGGGTACAAACCTTGATTATCGTTGTATTACTGTGGTTGGCATCTACAGAAATTATGGTATCTGACTATTCTCCCTTTATATATTATCGCTTCTAGCAGGGTAATTTGTAGAAACTACTCTTTTTTTCTCAGTGCCCTTTTGATTTTCAGAATTTAATTCCGACATTTGCAATCCCAATCTGAGCGGCATTCCTACGGATATCTGCTGATTGGGTTTCAAAAATGAGAACTGTCCTTCATGGCAATGCGCATTTAGGGTATCCCGGAAGGATAGTGAGGAACAGTGTAGAGAGAATTAGTCGTACAAAAAACGATGATCCCTGATAGGAATCATTATCGACTGCCTGACACCTACCTGTCTCACTATCACTCACCTTCCTTCTTACCTACAGTAATTTTCCAGGACACCTCATTTCATTTAGGAAATCAGGCGATGTTTTCGTCACAAAATATTTGGTAACACTAGTATGCCTACAATTCAACAACTAGTAAGAAAAGGAAGAACCGACAAGGTTTGGAAATCCAAATCTCCGGCGCTTCAAAGAAACCCTCAAAGAAGAGGTGTTTGTCTTCGTGTGTACACTACCACACCTAAGAAGCCTAACTCAGCGCTTCGTAAGGTGGCTCGTGTGCGTTTGACCAATGGTAACGAGGTAAATGCCTATATCGGTGGTGAGGGCCACAACTTGCAGGAGCACTCAATTGTGCTGGTACGTGGAGGTCGTGTAAAGGACCTTCCAGGTGTACGTTATCACGTAGTACGTGGAGCATTGGATACAGCCGGTGTAGACGGCCGTATGCAGGGACGTTCAAAATATGGAGCTAAACGACCAAAAGCACCTAAGAGCTAATGAGAAAGTCTAGAGCAAAACAGAGAAAGACGGTTCCAGATCCTAGATATGGATCTCAAATCGTAACAAAGTTTGTGAATAACCTCATGAGTGACGGTAAGAAGAGTACAGCCTATGGCATCTTCTACGGAGCAATGGAGGTAATCGAGAAGCGCACAGAGGAGAGTGGATTAGAAGTATTTAAAGCAGCGCTTCAAAACGTATCTCCTTCAGTGGAGGTGAAAAGCCGCCGTGTAGGGGGATCTACCTTTCAGGTACCCATTGAAGTTTCTGCCAAGCGTAAAGAAGGTCTTGGATTCCGTTGGATCATCAACTACGCTAAAACGCGTAATGGTAAATCCATGAAAGAGAAACTTGCTGCAGAGCTAATCGCTGCTTCTCGTGGTGAAGGAGCTGCAGTTAAGAAGAAAGAGGATACGCACCGTATGGCTGAAGCCAACAAAGCATTCTCTCACTTCAGATTTTAATTTTTTTTCATTCGCTTCAACACTTTTACAAGAATAACGAGGCAATTTAATCATGGCAAAGGTACCTCTTAAAGACACCCGCAACATCGGCATCTCTGCGCACATTGATGCTGGTAAGACTACTACCACAGAACGCGTTCTGTTCTACACCGGTATCTCTCACAAAATTGGTGAGGTACACGATGGTGCAGCCACTATGGACTGGATGGAGCAGGAGCAGGAGCGTGGTATTACGATTACATCTGCGGCAACTACTTGTTTCTGGAATTTCGAGGACAAGCAACACCGTATCAATATCATTGATACTCCTGGTCACGTGGACTTTACCGTAGAGGTAGAGCGTTCCCTACGTGTATTAGATGGTGCTGTAATGCTATACTGTGCTGTATCCGGGGTTGAGCCTCAGTCAGAGACAGTTTGGCGCCAAGCTGAAAAATACCACGTACCCCGTATCGGGTTTGTGAATAAAATGGACCGTTCAGGTGCAGATTTCTTTGAGGTTGTTAAGCAGATCAACGATATGCTTAGCGGTAACGCAGTTCCTATTCAGGTACCTATCGGTGCTGAGCAGGAGTTCAAAGGAGTTGTAGACTTGATCGACAACAAAGCTATTATCTGGAATGAGGATGACTTCGGTATGACTTACGAAGAAGTACCCATTCCTGAAGATTTAGTAGATACTGTAGCTGAGTGGAGAGAAAAGATGGTCGAAGCTGTAGCTGAGTATGATGAAGAGATCATGGAGAAATTCTTCGAGGATCCCGACAGCATTACTCGTGAGGAAATCATCAACGCCCTTCGTTCTGCCGTACAGGACATGGCAATCCTACCTATGATGTGTGGATCTGCCTTCAAAAACAAAGGTGTACAGGCTGTTCTTGATGCTGTATGTTACCTGCTTCCTTCTCCATTGGATATGCCTCCTATCGAAGGGGTAAATCCTGAAACAGGAGAGACTGAGCAGAGAACGGCAGACAAAGATGGACCTTTTGCAGCCTTGGCATTTAAGATTGCAACTGACCCTTACGTAGGTCGTTTGTGCTTCTTCCGCTGTTACTCTGGTACCTTAAATGGTGGTTCTTACATTTTGAACAACCGTACAGGTAAAAAAGAACGTATCTCTCGTATCCTTCAGATGCACTCCAATAAGCAGGAGCAAATCGAAAAGGTAGAAGCAGGTGATATTGCAGCCGGAGTTGGCTTCAAGAACATTAAGACAGGTGATACCCTGACCGATATTGACAATCCGCTGACACTTGAGTCAATGGACTTCCCTGATCCAGTAATCCGTCTGGCAATTGAGCCTAAGACGCAGAAAGACCAGGACAAACTAGGTGTAGGACTTGCCAAGCTTTCTGAGGAGGATCCAACCTTCAACGTAAGCACTGATGAAGAAACTGGACAGACTATTATCGCTGGTATGGGTGAGCTTCACCTTGAGATCATCGTTGACCGTCTACGTCGTGAGTTCAAAGTGGAAGTAAACCAGGGTGCCCCAATGGTATCTTACCGTGAGGCCCTTACTACTAACACTGAGCACCGCGAAACATATAAGAAGCAGACCGGTGGTCGTGGTAAATTCGCGGACATTCAGTTCGAAATTGGACCTGCTGGTGATGACATCGAAGAAGGACAAGATCTTGTATTTGTTGACGAAGTGAAAGGTGGTGCGATTCCTAAGGAATTTATCCCATCTGTTCAGAAAGGCTTCAAGCAAGTGATGAATGAAGGTGTGCTGGCTGGATACCCAATGGAGCCTATGAAAATTAGACTCTTCTTTGGATCATTCCACCAGGTTGACTCCGATCAGCTGTCTTTCGAGCAGGCCGCGAAGCTTGGTTTCAAAGCTGCTGCACCGAAGTGTAATCCTGTACTGATGGAGCCAATCATGGCTGTTGAGGTAGTTACTCCTGAGGAATTCATGGGTAATGTAGTAGGAGATATGAACCGTCGTCGTGGAAAAATCGAGAACATGGGAGACCGTGGAAACTCCAAAGTCGTTAAGGCTATGGTTCCACTTTCAGAGTTGTTCGGTTATGTAACTGACCTTCGTACGATCTCTTCTGGTCGTGCCAACTCTACCATGCAGTTTTCTCACTACGATCCAACTCCACGTAATATTCAGGAGGAAGTAGTCGCCAAAATCAAAGGCGCCTAATTGAAGATATAAGTCATCTGAGCCGTTTGGCTCTAATCTGAAAAGAAAATGACCCAGAAGATTCGAATTAAACTGAAATCGTATGATCACAATCTGGTAGATAAGTCTGCCGAGAAGATCGTACGTACGGTGAAGTCCACCGGCGCCATCGTGAGTGGACCGATCCCGTTACCAACAGAACGTTCTATCATTACAGTGAACCGCTCTCCACACGTGAATAAAAAATCACGAGAGCAGTTTGAGATTAGTTCTTACAAGAGATTGATCGACATCTTTAGCTCAAGCTCCAAGACCGTCGATGTACTGATGAAATTGGAACTCCCTAGTGGAGTGGATGTTGAAATCAAAGTGTGAGACCACTGGTTGAACACGATTTTTCTGGGAAAAAAATGTGCTCCGGCCATGAAAAGCCGGAGCACCCTGTCCTAGAAAATGTGGTTCGAGAATTTAGAAATTATTAATCCCAAAAAAGATGGCAGGAATCATAGGTAAGAAAGTAGGGATGACCAGCATTTTCGACGAAAATCGCAAGAACATCGCCTGCACCCTTATATACGCCGAGCCCAATGTGGTTACTCAGATTAAATCTGCTGAGCCAAGGGACAATGGCAAGTGCGATGGCTATGACGCGATCCAGCTGGCCTTTGACGAACGCAAAGAAAAGAATACACCTAAGCCCTTGAAGGGCCATTTCGATAAATCCGGAACAACTCCCAAAAGAAAGTTGGTAGAGTTTGACTTCTCCTCCGACAATCTTGAGCTGAACCTAGGAGATACCGTAAGCGTTGACATCTTCGAAGAAGGAGATTTTGTAGACGTAGTGGGAATCTCAAAAGGTAAAGGTTTCCAAGGGGTAGTGAAAAGACACGGATTTGCAGGTGTAGGTGGCCGTACACACGGTCAGCACAACAGAGAGCGTGCTCCAGGATCTATCGGTAACGCTTCTACCCCTTCCCGTGTATTTAAGGGAATGAGAATGGGTGGCCGTACTGGTAACAGCCGCGTAAAAGTTCAAAACTTGAAAGTTTTGAAGGTAATTCCAGAAAAGAATCTCCTCGTAGTTTCTGGTTCTGTACCAGGACACAAAGGAGCCTACGTTATAATCGAGAAGTAAGAAGATGGAAGTAGCAGTATTTAGCATCGAAGGAAAAAAGACCGGAAGAACGGCTGAGTTAGCGGATTCCGTCTTTGGATTGGAAACTCCCAATGACCATGCGATCTATCTGGATGTGAAATACATCCAAAGAAACCGTCGTCAGGGTACATCCAAATCAAAAGAGCGTAGCGAAGTGAGCGGTACCAATAAGAAGCCTTTCCGCCAGAAGGGTACAGGTAATGCTCGTCAGGGTGATAGAAAGTCTCCTCTTTTCCCAAGAAGTGGTGGTACTATCTTTGGACCTCGCCCCAGAACGTACAAGTCAAAATTGAATAAAAAGGTAAAGAGTCTCGCTCGCAAAAGCGCCCTTACCTATAAGGCCCGTGAAGAAGGAATTTGTGTAGTGGAGAACTTCTCTATGGAAGCTCCCAAAACCAAAGAGTTCCTGAGCATCATGAACGCCCTCGAATTGACCTCGAAAAAAGTCCTTTTTGTAGTAGAAGGTGATAATAAAAATATCTACCTCTCAGGAAGAAATATTCCCAAAAAGAACGTCATGAACGCTTCCGACATCAGCACATACGACATTCTGCTTGCAGATACGCTGGTATTGACTGAGGATGCGCTGAAATCTATCAATGATAAATTAGCCAACTAGGATCATGAGTGTACTGAAACGACCCATTATCACAGAAAAGACGTCTCTCTTCCAAGAGCGTGGCCTCAATAAGTATGGGTTTGAGGTGGATTTGAAAGCATCCAAAGATCAGATCAAAGAGGCTGTTGAGAATATGTATGAGGTGGAAGTTGAGCAGATCAATACCATGATCGTTCGCGGAAAGCGTCGTCAGCGATTCACCAAAAAAGGCATCATCAGAGGTAAGTCTTCAAACTATAAGAAGGCTATCATTACCCTGAAGGATGGACATGAAATCGACTTCTATCAACACATTTAAGATTAGCAACAAAGTATCCCGAATAGAGCGCCGAATGAGGGGATGGGATACTGAGAAATAAAAAGAATACAATGGCAGTTCGTAAGCTAAAACCGGTAACTCCCAGTCAGAGAACGACTCAGCTGCTGCGCTTCGATGAAATCACGAAGACCAAGCCAGAAAAGTCTTTGACGACTGCCCTGAAAAAATCAGGTGGACGTAACAACGTCGGTCGCATGACGGTACGCCAGCGTGGTGGTGGACATAAGCGTCGCTACCGTATCATCGACTTCAAGCGTGATAAGTTTGATATCCCTGCTACAGTGGTAGCTATCGAGTACGATCCAAACCGTACAGCTAACATCGCACTGCTTCAGTATGAGGATGGGGAAAAGCGCTATATCGTTGCACCAGCCAAAATCGAAGTAGGTCAAACAGTCATCTCTGGTGAGTCTGTAGAGCCGAAGGTTGGAAATGCAATGAAGCTTAAAAATATGCCTCTGGGTACTATTGTTCACAATATTGAGCTTTATCCAACCAGAGGAGGAATGATGGCCAGAGGGGCAGGAACATACGCTAACCTGACTGCAAAGGAAGGAAAGTATGCTATCCTAAGATTGCCTTCAGGTGAAACAAGAATGGTATTGGCAGAGTGTATGGCTACTGTAGGGACAGTAGGTAACTCTGATCATCAGAACGTTGTATTGGGTAAGGCTGGACGTATGCGCTGGAAAGGTCGCAGACCTAGAGTTAGAGGTGTAGCCATGAACCCAGTTGATCACCCAATGGGTGGTGGTGAAGGACGTGCTTCAGGTGGTATCCCTCGTAACAGAAACGGATTGGCTGCCAAAGGTAAGAAGACACGTGCCAAGAAGAAGCATTCTAGCCGTCTGATCATCAGCCGCAAGAAGAAAAGATAATTAGGCAAGGGGAGGTTCACTTCCCCATGCAGAGTCATAAAAATTTACTCAGAAAAACCGAATTACGATGGCAAGATCGTTGAAAAAAGGCCCCTTTGTCGATCCAAAACTGGAGAGAAAAGTACTGGCCATGAATGATAGCGGTAAGAAGCGCATGATCAAGACCTGGGCGAGAAGATCTATGATATCTCCTGATTTCGTAGGACACAACATCGCCGTACACAACGGAAACAAATTTATCCCTGTCTACATCACTGAAAACATGGTGGGACACAAGCTGGGAGAATTTGCGCCTACCAGATCTTATCGTGGGCACGGAGGTAAAAAAGACAAAAGAAGATAATTGGGTGGCATTGTCCATTCCTAAAAACCATAGATCATGGCGGAACAAGCGACCAAATTGACTAGGAAAGAAAAAATAGCTCAGGGATTGCCCAAGCCTCCTAAAAGAAAGAAGGCTTACGCACAAGAGCTAAAAGAAAAGAAGGCTGATGAGTGCCGTGTGCACCTTCGCAACTATCGCGGAACAGCCAGAAAAATGCGTTTAGTAGTCGGCCAAATTCGCGGACGCGAGGTATTTGACGCTTTGAACGTATTGAAATTTACTTCTAAAGCTGCTGCTCCAGCTGTGAGTCGCTTGTTGCGCTCCGCCATTGCCAGCTATGAGGAGAAATTTGATGAGCGCGTGGATGTGGATACACACTACGTCAAGGAGGTAACAGTAGATGGTTCACGAATGTTGAAGCGCCTACAGCCTGCCCCACAGGGTAGAGGCCACCTTATTAGGAAGCGCTATTGCCACGTTTCACTTGTTATTGATCTGATTCCTGAAAAGGATGACGAAATGGAGGATGAAGATTAATCTTAAAAAATAAAGACTTTGGGACAGAAGACACATCCAATCGGACTTAGGCTTGGAATCGTAAAGGGTTGGGAATCCAACTGGTACGGTGGAAATGATTTTTCTGACAAGCTGGTAGAAGACGAGAAGATTCGTACGTACCTACACGCACGTATTCACAGAGGAGGTATTTCAAAAATTGTTATTGAAAGAACCCTTCGCAAAATCACCATTACTATCCACACCTCCCGTCCGGGTATCGTGATTGGTAAAGGAGGTAAGGAAGTTGATAAGCTGCGTGAGGAGATCAAGAAAATTACCGGCAAAGATGTTCAGATCAACATCTTCGAAATCAAGCGCCCCGAACTGGATGCTCGCCTGGTAGGACAGCAAGTTGCACAGCAGTTGGAAGGACGTGTTTCTTTCCGTCGTGCGATGAAGCAGGCTATCTCAGGATCCATGCGTGCAGGAGCTCAGGGAATCAAAATCATGTGTTCTGGTCGTCTGGGTGGTGCAGAAATGGCGCGTACGGAGCAGTATAAAAATGGTAGAATTCCATTGCAGACACTTCGTGCAGACATTGATTATGCACTCGTTGAGGCACACACTATTTATGGTGTGATCGGAGTGAAGGTCTGGATCTTCAAGAAAGAGATCTTCGGTAAGGTAGACCTGTCCCCAAGTGTTGCTTCTGATCGCAACAAAGGTGGAAGAGGTAAGAGAAGAAACAACAAAAAATAATCAGCTGTTTTTGGCTTGAATCTGAGGAAATGATCACATGATATCGTCCTCTATAATTCGAAGAAATTATGTTACAGCCTAGAAAAGTAAAAAGGAGAAAGGTACAGAAAGGCCGGATCAAAGGCATTGCGCATAGAGGATCTCAAATTTCCTTTGGCTCATATGCTCTGAAAGTGCTGGAGAACGGGTTCATTACTTCCCGCCAGATTGAAGCCTGCCGTATCACCATCTCAAGGGCTATGAAAAGGGAAGGTCAGATTTGGATCAGAGTTTTCCCCGACAAACCCATCACGAAAAAGCCTGCTGAGGTACGTATGGGTAAAGGTAAGGGTAACCCCGAATATTGGGCTGCCCCTGTGAAGCCTGGAAGAATCATCTTTGAAGTTGATGGTGTACCTGAAGAGGTAGCGCGTGAAGCACTAAGATTGGCTGCTAACAAGCTATCTGGAAAAACAAAATTCGTCGTACGCAGAGATCTGCAGCAAGCTTAATCAGAAATGAGGCCCAAGGATATTAGAGAACTCAACAACGAGGAGATTCAAGCCAGAATCGTAGCAGAAGAGGAATCTTTGCTAAAGGTAAGATTGAATCACGCGATCTCTGCAGTGGAAAATCCATCTGAAATCAGAGAAGCTAAAAAGACTATTGCCCGATTGAAAACGATCCTTACGGAGAGACAAAAGGCAGAATCAACAACAAATGAAGCTGAATCATGAGTGAAGAAGCTAAAGTAGTACGTAACCTGCGCAAGGTTCGCCAGGGTCGTGTAGTCAGCAACAAGATGGATAAAACTATCACCGTGCTGGTAGAAAGAAGGGTAAAACACCCTGTATATGGAAAGTTCGTGAAGAAGACAAGCAAGTTCATGGTTCACGACGAGAACAACGAAGTAGGTATTGGTGATACAGTACGTATCATGGAGACCCGACCACTAAGCAAAAACAAGCGCTGGAGACTACTTGAAATCGTAGAAAAAGCGAAATAAGAATTTAGGACATACCCTCGGGTCCCTGTCTTATGTTGGTCTAGTAAGTGTTGGCGTTCTGGCCACATGGTGGAATAGCCAATAACCCTTAACCCTTTAAATATTTAATCATGATTCAACAGGAGAGTAGATTAAGAGTTGCGGATAATAGCGGAGCCAAGGAAATCCTATGTATCCGTGTGTTGGGGGGAACGAAAAAGAGATACGCGCGAATTGGTGACCGCATCATCGCATCTGTAAAGTCCTGCGATCCATCCTCCAATGTCAAAAAAGGAGATGTTGTAAGAGCTGTAGTCGTTAGAACCCGCAAAGAGGGACGCCGCAACGATGGTTCATACATTAGATTCGATGACAATGCAGCCGTTTTGATCAATCCCGAAGGAGAGCCTAGAGCTACTCGTATCTTTGGTCCAGTGGCGCGTGAGTTAAGAGAAAAAGGTTACATGAAAATTGTTTCTCTAGCGCCCGAGGTGCTGTAAATCTGACAAGAAATGGCAAAGAAATTTCACATCAAAAAAGGAGACATGGTCAGAGTTCTGTCTGGAAAAGACAGAGGCGCAGAAGGACGCGTGATGGTCATGTTACCCAAAGAAAATAAGGCAATCGTTGAAGGCGTGCGCATCGTTCATAAGCATACCAAGCCCAATCAGGCAAATCCAGAAGGAGGTATCATCGAAACCGAAGCACCCATTCACTTGTCGAATCTAATGTTGATTGACCCCACTACCAAGCAGCCTACTAGAGTAGGAAGGAAGAAGAACGAAGAAGGAAAAGGCTGGGTAAGGTATTCAAAGAAAAGCGGAGAACTAATCGAATAAGCTAAGAATCATGGATTATACTCCAAGACTAAGAACAAAATACAAGGACGAAATCAGGAAACAGCTGAAGGACAAGTTCAACTACAAATCCGACATGCAGATTCCTGAACTGGAAAAAATCGTTCTAAATAGAGGTATTGGTGACGCTGTCTCTGATAAGAAGCTTGTCGATGCCGCCGTTGAGCAAATGGCCACCATCTCTGGTCAGAAGCCACTGATTACGAAGTCTAAGAAGTCAATCTCGAACTTCAAACTTCGTGAAGAAATGCCTATCGGAGTAATGGTTACCCTGAGAGGAGACAGAATGTACGAATTTCTGGATCGCTTCATCAACGTTGCCCTTCCACGTGTACGCGACTTCCGCGGACTTCCTCAGAAAGGATTTGATGGCAAAGGTAACTTCAACATGGGTATCAAAGAGCAGATTATCTTCCCTGAGATTAATGTAGACAAGATCAACAAAATCGCTGGGATGAATATCACTTTCGTTACCAACGCTCCCACGGACGAAGAATCACTGGAATTACTCGCTTTGTTTGGTATGCCCTTCCAAGGCAGAAATAAAAAGGTAGCATAATTATGGCAAGAAAAAGTGCGGTTGCTCGTCAGCAAAAACGTGAACGCCTTGTAGCCAAGTACGCTGAAAAGCGTCGTAAGCTGAAGGAAGAAGGTGACTACCAGGCTCTGGCGTTGCTTCCTAGAAACTCCTCCCCCGTTAGACTACACAATCGTTGTAAACTAACCGGACGTCCAAGAGGATACATCAGAAAGTTCGGAATTTCACGTATCAAGTTCAGGGACCTAGCCCTAGAAGGTAAAATCCCAGGTGTAAAGAAAGCAAGTTGGTGATATGTATACAGATCCTATAGCAGATTATCTGACACGAATCAGAAACGGCCAGGCAGCAGGCAAGAAGGTGATAGATATCCCGGCTTCTAACCTGAAGAAGGAGATTACCCGTGTGCTGCACGAACAAGGGTTCATCAGGAAGTTCAAATTCCTTGAAGAAGGACCACAGGGAACGATTAAGATAGCCCTGAAATACGACAAGGTTTCCAAGAAACCAGCCATCGATACGATTGTTAGAGTATCTAAGCCTGGTCTTCGTAAATACGCGAAGGTAAATCAGATGCCAAGAGTGAAAAACGGATTGGGTGTTGCTATCCTGTCCACTCCCATGGGAGTTATGACTGGTAAAAATGCCAGAGCTAACAACGTAGGTGGTGAAGTACTTTGTTACGTTTTCTAAGATTATCAATTCATGTCTAGAATAGGAAAACTTCCCATAGCCGTTCCTTCTGGTGTTAACATCACCATCGAAAAGGACAACACCGTAAAGGTGAAAGGCCCCAAGGGAGAATTGATTCAAAAAGTAGATCCAGACATGCTGGTGAAGCTGGAAGATGGACAGATTCAAGTGGATCGTCCTTCAGACCAGAAGCGTCACAAAGCCATGCACGGATTGTATAGAACCCTGATCAATAACATGGTCGTCGGTGTGTCTGAAGGATATACCATCGTTATGGAAATCATCGGGGTAGGTTACAAGGCGGAGGTAAAGGGTAGCCTATTGGAACTGACACTAGGTTTTTCTCACCCTATCGTCATGGCCCTTCCTCCTGAAATCAAGGCAGAAGCAAAAATGGAACGTGGTAAGCCACCTATCCTTACGCTTCAGAGCCACGATAAGCAATTGATCGGACAGATCGCTGCGAAAATCCGCTCCTTTAGACCACCAGAGCCCTACAAAGGTAAAGGTGTTAGGTTCCAGGGAGAGCAGATCCGCCGTAAGGAAGGTAAAGCAGCTGGTAAGAAATAATCATTTTTGGACTCCGTGTATGATCCCGAAGTTCGCTTCGCTGCAGCACGGACATTCAACCTAAATACAATGGCAACAGCAAAAAAAGTGCTCAGAAGAGCACGAATCCGTAGACGTTTGCGTCAGAAAATTGCAGGAAACAACGAGATCCCTCGTCTGGCAGTTTTCCGCTCTAACAAGCAGATCTACGCACAGATTATTGATGATGTAGAAGGACGCACACTAGCAAGTTGTTCTTCTCAACATAAAGAATTAAATTTGCAGTCCCTTTCAAAAACCGATGCTAGCCGCGAAGTTGGCAAAAAGCTGGGTGAACTGGCCAAAGCCAAAGGAATTGAGACGGTCGTTTTTGACAGGGGTGGCTTCAAATACCACGGAAGAGTAAAAGCATTGGCTGAGGGTGCACGTGAAAGCGGCCTCAAATTCTAAATCACTATGGATTTACCTAACGAATTAAGAGTTAAAAGCAGCGACGTCGAACTGCAGGAGAAGGTTGTGAAAATCAACCGTAACGCCAAGGTAGTGAAAGGTGGACGTCGATTCAGCTTCAGCGCCATTGTGGTTGTAGGTGACGGGAAAGGAATCGTAGGCTACGGTTTAGGAAAAGCCAATGAGGTTACCGATGCAATTGCGAAAGGCATTGATGATGCGAAAAAGAATTTGGTAAAGGTTGGTGTGCTGAATAATACTATTCCACATGAAACTAGAACCAAATACAATGCAGCCAGAATCCTTCTTAAGCCAGCCGCTCCTGGTACTGGTGTACTAGCAGGTGGTGCAATGCGTGCCGTTCTGGAAGCAGCAGGTGTTAAGGACGTAATCGGGAAAAACCTCGGTTCTTCTAACCCACACAACGTAGTGAAAGCTACCATCAAAGCACTTGCTCTGATGAATATGCCTCACTCTGTGGCCAAGCGTAGAACGGTTCCGTTGTCCAAGGTATTTAAAGGTTAAGCATTAAAAGACAACGATCATGTACCCGAAGATAAAAATCACCCAGGTCAAAAGCGTCATTAACAGACCCAAAGACCAAAAAGCTACCATGGTAGCACTGGGGTTCAAAAAGATGAATCAAAGCCTTGAAAAAGAGTGTACACCTCAGATTCTTGGCATGATTAAGAAGGTAAGTCACCTGGTGAAAATCGAAGAGATCTAAGAATTATGAAACTCCATACATTAAAACCAGCAACTGGAGCGACTAAGACCAGAAAGCGTATTGGACGCGGAACAGGTTCTGGTAGAGGAGGTACTTCCACAAAAGGACACAAAGGTGCTCAGTCCAGAAGTGGATACAAATATCGCCCATGGTTCGAAGGTGGTCAGATGCCACTTTACAGAAGGGTTCCTAAGTACGGCTTCAAAAATATCAACCGCGTTGAGTATGAAGTAGTAAACTTGGATACCATTCAAGAGCTGTTGGAAAAATACCCAGCCGATGAAATCAACCATGAGTACCTAAAAGACCATGGTATCATTTCTTCCACCAGAAAGTTGGTGAAAGTGTTGGGTAGAGGGGAGCTGAAGACAAAAGTAGATGTCAAGCTGAATAAATTCAGCAAATCTGCGACTTCAGCAATTGAAGCATGCGGGGGAACTGTAACTTCTGTTGATAAGTACGGTAATATTGTGACGGCCGAATCTGACGAAGGAGAAGCCAAAGAAGCCTAGTCTAAATGAAAGAGTTTATCCAAACATTACGGAACATCTTTAAGATCGAGGAACTAAGAGATAGAATCCTTTACACCTTTCTTCTCTTAGCTGTATTCCGCCTAGGAACATTCGTTATCCTACCAGGAATCGACTCGAATATCCTCCAGCAAAGCTTTAATAGCAATTCAGGAGGTCTTCTCGACTTTTTCAACACCTTCCTCGGTGGAGCATTTGCTCGTGGAGCGGTATTCGCCTTGGGGATCATGCCTTATATCTCTGCATCTATCGTTGTGCAGTTGTTGGGTGCGATTGTTCCTTCTATCCAGAAATTGAGAATGGAAGGAGAAAGTGGGCAAAAGAAGATGAACCAAATCACACGTTATTTGACAGTTGCAGTAACTTTCGTTCAGGCTATCTCTTACGTGTACTATCTGAAAGGGCAATATGCATCAGCTATTTCTGATACAGGCGCTTTCTTCTGGATAAGCACAATTATTCTGGTAACAGCAGGGACGATGTTCCTAGTCTGGTTGGGAGAAAGAATTACGGATAACGGTATTGGTAACGGTGTATCTCTTTTGATCACCATTGGTATTATCGCTGCACTTCCATCAGCCCTTCTGCAGGAGTTCAACTCCAAGCTACCTATGATCTTCTTTATTGAAATCTTGGCTCTTGGATTGGTAACCATAGCAGTAGTCGCTTTGACTCAGGCCACCAGAAAAATTCCTATCCACTATGCACGCCAGATGGCTACTAGCCGCTATCAGCAAATGGGGAGAGGAACTGCTTCTAGACAATACATTCCACTGAAAGTAAACTCTGCAGGTGTGATGCCTATCATCTTCGCCCAGGCGATTATGTTCTTACCAGTAACACTGTTGAATTTTGCAGGAGACAGTGCGCCATCTGGTGTCATCGCAGCGTTGAGTGATTACAATGGGTTCTGGTACAACTTCATCTTTTTCTTGATGATTGTCATCTTTACCTATTTTTATACAGCGATCATGATCCAGCCAAATCAAATGGCAGATCAATTGAAAAGGAATGGTGGGTTCATTCCGGGGGTAAAACCTGGAAAAAAGACTGCCGATTACATTGATATGATTCTTTCGAGAATCACACTACCCGGTTCTATTTTCCTAGCATTTGTTGCGATCTTCCCTGCCATCGCAGGTGTACTTGGAGTTTCATCTTCGTTCGCACAGTTTTATGGAGGAACCAGTTTGTTGATTATGATTGGGGTTGTTTTGGACACCCTCCAACAAATAAATAGCTATCTGCTTAACCGTCATTACGATGGTTTGATGGGAACAGGAAAAGTAACCCGTAACAGAAGCGGAATAGCCGTATAACTTATGTCGCTTAAAGACAAAGTCATTATCAAGACGGAAGAGGAGATTGATTTGATCCGTCAGAGTTCTTTGCTGGTAGGCAAGACATTAGGAGAATTGAAAAAGCACATTGTTCCAGGTGTAACGACACACAAACTGGATACAATCGCAGAGGAGTTTATCAGAGATCATGGTGCGATACCTGGTTTCAAAGATTATGCCCCAAGCTTTGGAGATTCCCCCTTCCCCTATACACTATGTACTTCAGTTAATGAAGAAGTAGTCCACGGGATGCCTTCGCCTAAAAGGGAGCTGAGAGAAGGTGAGATCATTTCGATCGATTGCGGTGTGTTAATGAACGGCTACTACGGAGATTCTGCTTATACCTTTCCGGTAGGGGAGATTTCTTCGAAAGTTCAACGCCTGATGACAGTGACAAAGGAGTCGCTTTATAAAGGAATTGAGAAAGCGGTAGCTGGAAACAGATTAGGAGAGATTTCCTACGCTGTTCAAAAGCATGCTGAGCAATATGGATACAGTGTGGTCAAAGAGATGGTAGGGCATGGTTTGGGAGAGAATCTCCATGAGCCACCGGAAGTACCCAATTACGGGAGAAGAAGATCCGGAATGAAGTTGCCCGAAGGATTGGTGATTGCAATTGAACCTATGATTAACATGGGGAAAAGAGGAATCAAGGTGGCCGCAGACGGATGGACAGTGTATGCAACAGATAGATTACCTTCTGCGCATTACGAGCACTGTGTGGTTGTGAGAAAAGGAAAAGCGGAGATTCTATCAACCTTTGAATTTATTGAAAATTAATCGAGATAAATTTTGGCAAAACAAGCCCCTATTAAAGTAGACGGAACCGTAGTTGAAGCATTGCCTAACGCTACCTTCCGTGTAAAATTGGAAAACGGACACGAATTGCTTGCGCATATTGCTGGTAAAATGAGAATGCACTACATTAAAATTCTACCAGGAGACCGCGTAGCATTGGAGATCCCCCCATACGACTTGAGTAAAGGACGTATAGTATACCGATACAAGTAGGGGCTTATTAACCGGACATCTTTCAGACTCTTTATTATAAAACAATGAAAGTACGAGCATCTGTAAAGAAGCGTAGCTCAGACGATAAGATTATTCGTCGTAAGGGCAAAGTTTACGTTATCAACAAGAAAAACCCTAAGCACAAGCAGCGCCAGGGCTAGTTAACTGAAGATTTATGGCACGTATTGCAGGCGTAGATTTACCTAAGAATAAGCGTGGCGTCATTGGATTGACCTATATTTTTGGAATTGGCAACACCCTTGCCACACAGATTCTGGAAAAGGCAGAAATTGACGAGGACAAGCGCATCAGGGACTGGAATGACGAAGAAATCGTTAAGATCCGTCGTATCATCGGTGATGAATACAAGGTTGAGGGGCAGCTTCGTTCAGAAATCCAGTTGAACATTAAGCGACTCATGGACATCGGTTGTTACCGTGGGCTTCGCCACCGTAAGGGACTTCCCCTTCGTGGACAGCGCACTAAGACTAATGCCAGAACCAGAAAGGGTAAGAAGAAAACAGTCGCCAACAAGAAAAAAGCAACTAAGTAATTATGGCAAAGGGATCATCCAGAAACCAGAAGAAGAAAAAGAAGGTCGAGCCAGTTGGACAGGTACACATCAGTTCCTCTTTCAACAACATCATCATTACCATTACAGATTTGTCTGGTAATACAATCAGCTGGTCAGCAGCTGGTAAGATGGGCTTCCGTGGTTCTAAGAAGAACACGCCTTACGCTGCTCAGGTTGCTGCTACCGACTGTGCAAAGAGAGCTTACGACATGGGTTTGAGAAAAGTAGAGGTGTTTGTGAAGGGAACAGGATCAGGCCGTGAGTCTGCTATCCGTGCCGTAGTTGCTGCTGGGATTGATGTAACTATGATCAGAGACATCACTCCTCTACCACACAATGGTTGTCGTCCACCTAAAAGACGTCGCGTATAATTACTTATTAGCTGACAAATCGTGATTCAGACGCAGATCGTCAGCATCCAATTTGATGACTAAAAGAAATTATGGCACGATATACAGGACCAAGAGGAAAAATCGAGCGTAAATTTAAAGAGCCTATCCTAGGACATGGTAAGGCACTTGAACGCCGTAAAACACCTCCCGGTCAGCATGGCAAGAGCAGAAGAAGAAAAGTTTCTGACTACGGTGTACAGCTGGCTGAAAAGCAAAAAGCAAAATATACCTACGGGTTGCTTGAGAAGCAGTTCCGTAACACCTTCAAGAAAGCTGCCTCTCGTAAGGGGGTAACAGGTGAGGTGTTCCTACAATTGCTTGAGTCCAGACTGGACAACATTGTTTACAGAATGGGATTCGCTCCTACACGTAGAGCAGCCCGTCAGCTTGTAACACACAAGCACGTGATGATGAATGGTGTGGTTACCAACATCCCTTCAGCGCTACTTAAGCCTGGTGATGTTGTTGAAATCAGAGAGAAAAGCAAGAATTTGGAGTTGATCTCCACTAGTCTAGCTAGAGCTGGTCGTTTTGGATGGTTGACTGTTGAAGCCGACCAGAAACGAGGAACATTTGATAGCTTTCCTAGCCGTGAAGATATTCCTGAGAAAATCAACGAGCAGCTGATCGTAGAACTATATTCCAAGTAATAAGTAATAGGGCAAGTCCACTGTGCACAAGCGGGCTTGCCAATATGCTTATTATATTATTGTATACAATTTTAAAAAGGAGAATACCATATGGCATTGCTTAATTTCCAAATGCCGGAAAAGATCGTCCTTGAAAAGGAAGCCGCATACTCCGGTCGTTTTATGGTTCGTCCACTAGAACGCGGGTATGGGATTACCGTTGGTAACGCACTTCGTCGTGTGTTGCTGTCCTCTCTTGAAGGACACGCGATCAATTCCATCAAGATTCCAAGTGTAGACCACGAGTTTACCATCGTACCTGGTGTAATTGAGGACGTGACCGAAATTATCCTGAACCTCAAAAAGGTTCGCCTTAAGAAAGTAGCAGATGGAGATAACAAAATCTTTATCTCTGTAAGAGGAAAGGAAACTTTCACAGGTGCTGATATCAGCGACCATACTGCTGCCTTCGAAGTCACCAATCCGGACTTGGTCATTGCTCACCTTGATCCGAAAACACAATTCGATATTGAGCTGACAATAGGAAAAGGGAGAGGGTATGTACCTTCTGAACTTAACCATCAGCCCAATCAGCCAATTGGAGAAATTGCGATTGACTCCATCTACACACCAATCAAAAACGTTAAGTACTCTGTTGAACCTTACCGTATTGAGCAGAAGACAGACTACGAACAGTTAGAGATTGAAGTAGAAACTGATGGAACCATTGATGCTGAAAATGCATTGAAAGAGGCAGCAAACATTCTGGTTAGACACCTGATGTTGTTCTCTGATGAGTCCATCATGCTACAGTCAGAAGAAGAAGAGAAGCAGGCACCTGTGGACGAAAACTTCTTGGCTATGCGCAAACTTCTTAAGACACCATTGTCTGAGTTGGATCTTTCTGTACGTGCCTTCAACTGTTTGAAAGCTGCGGACATCAAGACCCTAGGAGACCTGGTTTCTTACAATATCGCAGACCTATTGAAGTTCCGTAACTTCGGTAAGAAATCTCTTACTGAGCTTGAAGAACTTGTCGCTGAAAAGAACCTCAGCTTCGGCATGGAGGTATCAAAATACAATCTGGACGAAGATTAGTCTGGATACGTTCTATGATTTCAGATGAGTGGTTGGAAGGAGACCACTGCTTGCAGCCATTCATCTTTTTTTATTATTCACTCATTGCCTTTGGGAATATGACCCCAGCACACATTGTAGCTGTGGAATGCCCGAAGCAAGCCAAATTGCTTTAACAATGAGACACGGAAAGAAAATGTCTTATTTGGGAAGAACTTCTTCCCACAGAAGAGCCATGCTTCGTAACATGGCCAACTCCCTGATCGAACACAAGTCTATCAAGACAACCGTACAAAAGGCGAAAGCCCTTCGTGTGTTCATCGAACCTATCATTACTAAGTCCAAGGAAGATACCATGCACTCTCGTCGTGTGGTATTTAGCTACCTGCAAAACAAAGAAGCGGTAAAAGAGCTTTTCGGAGAAATTGCAGAAAAGGTAAGCGATCGTCCAGGTGGCTACACCAGAATCCTGAAATTAGGTAACCGTCGTGGAGACAATGCTGAAATGGCATTGGTTGAACTAGTTGACTACAACGAGTACGACTACAGCCAAAACAAAGGTGCTGGTGGAAAAGGTAAGAAGCGTCGTCGTAGGAAGAAGAGCGGAGGAGCAACTAAAGCTAAAGCTGCAGAAGCACCAGCAGTTACTAATGACGATCTAACCAAGATTGAAGGAATCGGACCTAAAGTACAGGAGACCCTGAATGCTGCAGGTATCACGACTTTCGCCCAACTGACAGAAGCCGGAGCTGACAAGCTAAAGGAGATTCTGACAGAAGCTGGAGGAGCTATGAAATCAATGAACCCTACAACTTGGGGAGATCAGGCACAACTTGCTGCCGATGGTAAGTGGGATGAGTTGACTGCTCTACAGGACGAACTTGACGGTGGCAAAATAGTAGAAGCAGCTGAAGAAGTTGTGGAAGAAGCTACAGAAGCCGTTGAAGAAGTTGCCGAAGAAGAAGCTCCTGCCGAAGAGGAGGAGAACAAAGAAGAATAATAATTCACTTTCTATATCATGGAAAAGCCGTCCAATTAGGACGGCTTTTTTTATGAGTTCGTATGTCGTAAGACGAATTTAATCTCTATTTCTCATCAGAAACTGTGCCCAATAAAGTAAATTGGCCACAGCAGCAACTGCCGCAGCAACATAGGTCATGGCAGCCCAAGTGAGTCCTTTCTTGGCAGCGTCATGTTCCGCTCCTCTGGTAATACCGGTAGCTTCCAGCCATTTCAACGCTCGGTTACTGGCATCAAATTCAACAGGAAGCGTAATCAGGGAGAACAAAGCTGATCCCGCTAACATCAAAACTCCACCTAGGAGTAGATAATACCCAATTCCACTTGGGGCCTGCCCATTGTACATCGATGCGCCAGACAGTAATAGTCCGCCATAAAGGAGAAATTGGCTAAATCGTGAACCAATATTTACCACGGGAACAAGTGCAGATCTGAATCCTAATGCAGGATACTCCGTTGCATGCTGGATCGCATGTCCACATTCATGAGCCGCAACAGCAGCCGCAGCGACACTGGTCTGTCCATACACCACCTCGCTCAGAGCAATGGTCTTGTTTGTTGGATTGTAATGATCTGTCAAGAATCCCTTGGCAGGCAATACCTGAACATCATGAATATTATAGTGTCGAAGCATAGCTTCAGCAATTTCCTTTCCCGTCATTCCAGAAGAAGTAGGTATCCTACCAATGCTGTTCATGACAGATTTCAATCTCCAGCTTATAAACATACTCGCACCTGTAGCCAGGAGAATGACAAAAAACCATGGATTAGAAAAGTCAAAAGGCATAAGTGTTTTTGTTTTTTCGACTTGGTGAATAAAAGAGGTCACTTTAGACCCTATTGTATCTCATTTGAGTAATTCAAACGCGCAAAATACTGGTTATCAGCATATTTTGATAATTGGTAAATTAAGGCATTTCAATTCATTAGAAATTATTCAATTTTTTGCCCGATTGTTAAAGAATTTTTTAAATTATCCCCAATTTTATTGAAACACCAAGACATGGCCCGAAACTTCCTTCCTTCTTTACGCTCCCCCCAACAAGGCAATCTTTACGGTTATGCCCTACCCAAAGGCTTAGTCGATATCAAGATAATGTTTTTTGAAGGGAAAGAGTTGACCTTGGAAATAAAAGAGGTGAAGTATGTGCCGGATCCAGATCATTTTTATCACTTCCGGTATCAACCTTCCGCCTTCTCAGAAGATGATATTGTCGTTAAATATGGTCCATTGGGCTTTCTGAGCCATGTTCATACTCAAATAGACGATCAAACTGACGATGTATTTTCCTCTTTGGCTGATATGGTAGGAAATCTCGCAGATTCCCTTACGCCCAAAAAGAAGACCAAAGTAACCAAGGCGAGAAGTACAGGAAATCCACCCAAATTAATATTCGAAGGTATCATTGATCCTTTTTCCGATACGGACACAGGACGAGTTGATAAAGCTTTGAAAAAATTAAATCAAAAGCTCTCCTTCGAAACAAGAATATTGGGACAGAAAGGAAATCCGACTTCCAAGGAAATACCTGAGATTAAGGATCGATCGGGACTTTTCTGTAAGACAAGAGCATTGGTAGAGATGGGGATTTTTAGTGAAGAAGGAAATGAGACTCAGTACTTGGAACTCCCTCATCCTAATAACCTGGAGTTCATTGAAATTCCAACGGCAAGCTTTGTGAAAACAGAGTTTGAGATTACGTTTAGCAAGGAAGGATATCCAACCTATATCCATATCAATAAGCCAAGTTCTGCTTTGGCTATCATCCAGGCACCTTTGAATTTATTCAAGGCCATTCTCATGGTACCTGCTACCTTATTCCAGTTCAAAGTTAATTTGAATAATGTGAAGGCACAGGCAGTGAAGAGTGAATATGATTATCGCAAAAGGATGCTAGAATTGGATGAGTATGTCATCAAGTTGCAAGAGCGAGAGGGAAATGGAGGAGAGGTAGGTGAATCGAAATAAGACGCAACCCGCACAAATCGTATAGTTCTTTTACAACAAAAAAGAACCCTTCGGATGAAGAGTTCTTTTATAAAACGTTGCTTTATGCTGTAGGGGAAGGATTCGAACCTTCACGAGGTGGTTGAGTCAAAGACTTTCCCAATTCCTCACCCCCGAGACCAGAGGGCATGGCTGCCAGTTTCATCACCCTACAGTATGTTAAAGATCAAGTTGGAATTCGTGTTTTGTAATCATTCCCTTGATTTGTTGATACAAATATAAAGACCTCTGTCAATTATTCAAATTTTTTCAATAAAATTTATTAAATTTGACAATATTTGAAAAATAGCATTGGTTTTTTGAGAATTAACAAAAAAACGACCTGAAAAATGGCGGTAAATTTAGAAATTGATAAACTCGACCTGCAGATATTGTCCATGTTGATGGAGGATGCGCAAAAACCCTACACTGAAATAGCCAAAGCATTGGAAGTTTCAGGTGGAACCGTCCATGTGAGGATGAAGAAACTGATGAAGGAGCACGTTGTGAAGGGCTCTCATCTGGAAATTGATGCTAGCCGTTTGGGATACGATATCTGCGCCTTTGTGGGAATGTTTCTTGAAAAAGGGTCATTGTACAACAAGATTGTTAAGCAACTTGAGGCTATTCCCGAAATCACAGAAATCCACTATACCACAGGTCGCTATGGAATTTTCCTGAAAATCATCAGCCGAAATACCCGCGAGCTGCGTTCCATTCTGAATGACAAGGTTCAGCCAATTGAAGGAATCCAACGCACGGAGACTTTCATTTCTCTCGAAGAAAGCATGAAGCGCCCTATTCAGATCATGGAAGACCTTGATAAAATCAAGACGAAGAAGTAAGAAGGCGAATTTCCAATAGCCCTATGCGCATTGATATTGTATCCTGTGTACCTCAATTGATGAGCAGTCCACTGTCCCATAGCATCCTTAAAAGAGCTCAGGATAGTGGACTGCTTGAGGTTCATGTACACGACCTGAGAGACTATTCCATCAACAAGCATCGTCAAGTAGATGATTATCCCTATGGAGGTGGAGCAGGAATGGTCTTGAGAATTGAACCTGTGGCCAAGGTGATTAGAGCCTTATCGGCTGAAAGGGAATATGATGAAATCATTTTCCTGACTCCGGACGGTAAAACACTCGACCAACCCATGGCAAATGGGCTTTCTTTAAGAAAGAACCTCATTTTGGTGGCGGGCCATTATAAAGGTCTCGACCAACGGGCAAGAGATCTTTTTATGACGATGGAAATCTCTATTGGAGATTATGTCCTTTCGGGTGGAGAATTGCCAGCTCTCGTGCTAGTAGATGCTATTGGTAGATTAATTCCAGGTGTTTTGGGGGATGAGACCTCAGCTTTAACAGACTCTTTTCAGGATAATCTGCTGGATGCACCTGTTTATACACGTCCCGCAGATTTTGAGGGCCACAATGTTCCTGATATCCTCCTTTCTGGTCAACATGAAAAAATCCATGAATGGCGAGAGGAGCAGGCCTTGAAAAAGACACAGGAAAGAAGGCCAGATTTGTTGGAAGACTAAGTCCCTACCAGATTGATTGACTTTCCTGAGAGCCTCTCTTTTTCCTTTCCTTCTAGCATTATTTTTCCCATCTTGCGTGAGTTTTTCTATTACCATTTGGTGGAAATTCCGAAACGATAATGAGGGGAAACGATCCCAAATCTGAGCAAGTAGAGCTGAGCATCATCATTCCAGCTTACAATGAGGCCCTTCGAATCGGCAGATCGCTGGAACGAATTCTGACCTACTTTGAGGATAGTTCTATTGAAATCCTAGTGGTAGATGATGGTTCGTCAGATGACACCCAAATGGTGGCCAATTCCTTCCTGAATCCAGCCATAAGGATCCTCTCCTATGGACAAAATCAAGGCAAAGGCTTTGCGGTAAAGCATGGGATGCTTCATGCAAAGGGAAAGTACCTGTTGCTGACCGATGCAGACCTATCCACCCCCATAGAATATTATGACCATCTGAAAGCTTTTATTGAGGAATACCCTGTCGTTATTGGATCAAGGGGCATGAAGGAATCTGATGTTTCGAATAGTTTCATCAGAGTATTTTTAGGGAAAGCAGGCAACAAACTGGTTCAGGCAATTCTCCCAGGGATCAAAGATACACAGTGTGGTTTCAAATTGTTTCAAGCCAAAATAGCCCAGCAAATCTTCTCTCAGCAGAGGCTCAAGGGGTTTGGTTTTGATTTTGAGATTTTGTTCATTGCTCAGCGTCAAAAATTGGGCATCAGGGAGGTTCCAGTTAAGTGGATTAATGCGGAAGGAAGCAAGGTAAAAGCCAAGCATTACATTACCACCCTAATAGAATTGGGAACGGTCGTCCTCAACAATCTCAGAGGGAGATACCAATAACTGCCCATTCGCCTACAAAAGCCAAACTGAAAAATCATGGATCTGAAGGAAGCATTGGCCCCCGGAACTGAAGTCGCCAGACACCCTTGGGAGTTGGCCAGATTCAAGGTAGCTACGGATCTGATGGATAAGCACCTCCAGATTCATACAAAAGAGAATCTTACTGTATTGGATATGGGCTGTGGAGATTCTTGGTTTGTAGAGCAAATGGCCGAGCGTTATCCCAAGCATTCCTATTTAGGAGTAGATATTGCCTTCACAGACAAGCAACTGGAAATCCTTGAAAAAAGACTCGAAGACTCTCCCATTAGTCTCTATAAGGAACTAGATCATGCCTCAGCAAAATTAGGATCCACCCATGTAGATGTGGTTCTGCTTCTGGATGTTATTGAGCATATAGAAGATGAAATTTCTTTTCTAAAATGGATGCAGACCTTTCCCCAAATTGATGAGAAGACCGTCTTCCTGATAACGGTCCCAGCTTATCAATCGCTTTGGTCAGAACATGATGTATTTCTGGATCACTATAGAAGATACACTAATAAGAGCCTAAAGAATAGATTGGGACAGGCAAATATGCAAGTAGATAAGAAAGGCTATTTCTTTAGTTCGCTGATTGTCCCAAGAGTTGGGCAAGTCATTAGAGAAAAGCTTACCGGTAAGAATGTAGATGCAGACAAAGGAGTAGGTCAATGGAATGGTACAGAAGGGCAGACAAATATGCTGACCAATATCCTCTGGACAGATTACCGGACAGGTTCTACTTTTCGTAAGCTCGGAATTTCTCTTCCTGGCCTTTCCAATTTTGCCTTAGCTAAGCCGGTCCAACCAAAAATCTAAGCTCAATGAAGATAGGGGAAACAAGTAAATCATGGCAATGGTGGCTGAGTTTGGGAAGCTGCATGGCCATGGCTATCTATGTCCTTGGTCCTTATATCATCAATCCGTTTCAGGTAAAGGAACTCCTTCAAGGAGATGTTTGCATTCACTACCTTGGATGGGCTTTTTTTCGATATGCTGATTGGACGCTTCCTCTAGGCGAAATACCAGACTATTATTATCCGATTGGTTCTAATATTGGCTTCACAGATAGCATTCCGCTTATGGCTATTCTGTTCAAGCCTCTTTCTCCCTTTCTACCAACAGACTTTCAGTATATCGGTATATGGCTTCTGCTTTGCGTAGGCCTACAAGCCAGAATGTCTTGGGGCTTGTTAGGGACACTTGGGATTGACAACAAAATCAACCGAGCCATTGGAACCATATTATTGACCTCTACTCCTGTATGGTTTTTTCGCTTGGCACATCCAGCACTCTGTGCCCACTGGTTAATTTTAGCTTGTTTTTGGATCTATGCCATCCCACCTAAGGAGAAAGTGAATTCCTTATTAAAGTGGCAGTATGTCTTGGTGGGTATAGTATCCTTTGTCCATCCTTATCTAGCGGTTATGATTTTGGCCTTGGCCGTTGTTTGGGTCATGAGATTGGGAATCCTGGATAGCGTGTTGACTTGGTGGAAGGTGCTTCTTCACATGGTGGGTTTTGCGGGACTCATGGTAGGAGCATGGTGGCTAACGGGATATTTTAGTATATCTGAAGCTGGTAGAGCGTCTACAGGTTTGACCACTTTTTCGACTAATTTAAATGGATTTTTCAATCCGCTCGAAGATACTTCTCAGTTTCTCAATTCTCTTCCCTTATCCAATCCGCTTCAGTATGAAGGCTACGCTTATTTAGGAATTGGAGGCTTATTTCTTGTGTTAGCGGCTGTTGTGAGTTGGGTGGTTTTTCGTTTCAGAGGGGATGTAACCCAAAATCGTACAATAAAATGGTGGCCTTTGTGGCTTACAGCTTTCCTAATGTTCGTCTGGGCATTGAGTATTCAGGTTTATTTTGGCTCGACAAGAGTATTGCGCTATGACATTGCGGATGCCTTGATCCCTACCCTTTCTGCCTTTAGGACTACGGGTAGATTCGTTTGGACATTATATTATTTATTGCTCCTAAGCGCCTTTGTGTTTGTGGTCAAAAAATGGCCAGACAAATGGTGGGTAACGATCGTGTTGGGAATTGTCTTGAATTTCCAAATCATTGATCAACAACCCCTTTGGAAGGCAAGAGCATGGTTTAAATGGACATCTCCTGAGAGCTTCTTGTATTTGAGTCCTGAAAAATGGGAACCTGTGATCGCGGAATCAGATGCCATCAACATCTGGCCACCCTTTGAAATGACACATATCCGAGATGCTTTCGATTATGCTGAAATAGGTTATTTGGCTGCGAGGAATCAAAAACCCGCTATGATTGGTTTTGTGGCTAGGGCAGAAAAAGATGCCGCAGATCATGTTAGAAGGGCATTTGAGAAGGATTTGAAAGAGGGAAAGATTGATTCTAGCTCTTTGTTTCTCTTTTTGAAGCCCATGACACCCTATTTTGAGCAAACCTTCAAGCAACTGGATTTGGTGAATTTGGATGGGTATTTGGCAGGGGTTCATAAAAGCGCCCCAGCAGCCTTAAAAGCCTCATGGGAAGAAATGAAGGAGAAGTATCATCCTCCAATTCCACGTGGGCAAAGTTTTGGAGACTATTTGAGGAAACATGAGGCGCATACCATATTGATTGCCAGCCTTGACGAGGCAACATATAGATTGAATGAAGGAAGCAAGGCCTATTTGGATTCATTAGGATCGGATATACGCCAACTAGGATTTCGAGGCGCATATGCCGCTGTATTGGAAAAAGGGGAATTGGTTTGGGAGGAGATAACAGATGGACAAAAAATTGAGCTCAATCTTTCTGCCGGAAAAACATTAAATGGGAGAACCTTCGGGAAGGACTTGCGTATGGTATCTTCTGGCATCAATGCAGCTTATGAGGTGACTTTGAACTGGGGTGGCAAGGAATATGCAGAGGAGAAACGAGGGATGAATATTTTGGTGATTTCCGCTGAAGGAGAAGTGATTGACGCGACAAACTTCGACACCTTTGAAACCTCCTATCGCTGGTTAGAGGACGAAAAAGACTGACCTACGTAAGCATCTTAGAATTGTTTGTTTTTTTATCAATTTTTCAAACAAAATCCTTTGGATTAGCATGATAAACTTCTATCTTTGCAGTCCGTCAAATAAAGCGATACAAAATGGAAGATCTAATTAAGCTTGTACAAGCTGAATATATCCGCGAAGAGGTGCCTGAATTCAAGGCAGGAGACACTGTAAACGTATATGTACGTATCGCCGAAGGAGACAAAGAGCGTATCCAGGTATTCAAGGGTGTTTGTATCCAGCGCCGTGGATCAGGTTCTACTGAAACCTTTACAGTAAGAAAGATTTCAAGTGGAATTGGTGTAGAAAGAATTTTCCCTTTACATGCACCGATTGTAGATGGAATCGAGGTATTGAGAAGAGGAAGAGTGAGAAGAGCTCGTCTGTTTTACCTTCGCGACAAGATTGGTAAGGCTGCTCGTATCAAGGAGCTAAAATAAAAAACTCGCTTGGGTTTGGATAGTCAAAAAGGCTTTTCTACTTTTGCGAAACTTTTCGAGAGGAATCTCAATGCCTGTGTAGCTCAGTTGGCCAGAGCACGTGATTTGTAATCTCGGGGTCGGGGGTTCGAATCCCTCCACAGGCTCACTTCTAGAAGACTAAACTGTTGCGTGAGCAACATTTTGACATAAGAAATTTTGGGGAGTTACCGAAGCGGTCAAACGGGGCAGACTGTAAATCTGTTGGCTACGCCTTCGTAGGTTCGAATCCTGCACTCCCCACTTTCTAAGAGTTCTTTTAACATATGTGCTATATGCACAGAATGTAATAAGCGGGAGTAGCTCAGCTGGTAGAGCATTAGCCTTCCAAGCTAAGGGTCGCGGGTTCGAATCTCGTCTCCCGCTCAAACAGGTACGAGAAGAGGTGCAAGCCTCTTCTCAATGCTTGTTTTAAGACATTCGCCGATGTAGCTCAGTTGGTAGAGCACTTCCATGGTAAGGAAGGGGTCACCGGTTCGAGCCCGGTCATTGGCTCTTAATTCATTATTCACAGGTTTGTTTGCGCCAGGGCTTCCTGGTCTAACACTAAATTAACGATGGCAAAAGCAAAATTTGAACGTAACAAACCGCACGTCAACATCGGTACCATTGGCCACGTAGACCACGGTAAAACAACGTTGACCGCTGCGATCACAGTAGTCCTTGGTAAAGCAGGCGGTGCTGAGACAAAAAGCTTTGATGAGATCGACAACGCTCCAGAAGAAAAAGAGCGTGGTATCACCATCAACACTTCACACGTAGAGTACGAAACTGAAAATCGTCACTATGCGCACGTAGATTGTCCTGGTCACGCCGACTATGTTAAAAACATGATCACCGGTGCTGCACAGATGGACGGTGCTATTCTGGTAGTTGCTTCGACTGATGGTCCAATGCCTCAGACTCGTGAGCACATCCTGCTTGCTCGTCAGGTAGGTGTACCTGCGATCGTTGTATTTATGAACAAGGTTGACCTTGTGGATGATGAGGAGCTTCTTGAGCTTGTAGAAATGGAGATCCGTGAGCTACTTGATACGTACGATTTCCCTGGTGATGATACTCCTGTTATTCAGGGTTCTGCACTTGGTGGTCTTGACGGACAGCCTCAGTGGGAGGAGAAAATCCTTGAGTTGATGGCAGCCGTTGATGAATTCGTACCAGAGCCTGTTCGTGAAATGGACAAGGACTTCTTGATGCCTGTAGAGGACGTATTCTCTATCACAGGTCGTGGTACAGTAGCAACTGGCCGTATCGAGCGTGGTGTCATCAACTCTGGTGATCCTGTTGAGATTATCGGTCTTCAAGCTGGTGGCGAGAAAATGACTTCTACTATCACAGGTGTAGAGATGTTCCGTAAGATTCTTGACCGCGGTGAAGCAGGTGATAACGTTGGTCTTCTCCTTCGTGGTGTTGATAAAAAGGATATCAAGCGTGGTATGGTAATCGCTAAGCCAGGTTCTGTTAAGCCTCATACTGTATTCAAAGCTGAGATTTACGTACTATCTAAGGATGAAGGTGGTCGCCACACTCCATTCTTCGGTAACTACCGTCCTCAGTTCTACTTCCGTACAACTGACGTAACTGGTGTTATCAACCTTCCTGATGGAGTTGACATGGTAATGCCTGGTGATAACGTTACGATTGATGTTGAGTTGATCTACGAAGTAGCCATGGAGAAAGGTCTTCGCTTCGCGATTCGTGAAGGTGGACGTACCATTGGTGCAGGTCAGGTAACTGAGATTGTAAAATAAATTAACATATAGAATAGGGCCTTTTGGCCCTATTCTTACCTTTTATACATATCCCGGTACATCCGGGTATTTGTGTCAAAAAAAGTTACGGGCGTAGCTCAATTGGTAGAGCGACGGTCTCCAAAACCGTAGGCTGTGGGTTCGATTCCTACCGCCCGTGCAAATTCCGAAACGATGGATAAGATTAGAGCGGCTATTCGTGAGTATTCTGACGAACTATTAAACAAGGTTCAGTGGCCAACTTTGGAGGATCTTCAAAGCAGCACTGTGACGGTTTTGATAGCTTCCCTTATGATTGCATTAGTAATCTTTGTCATGGATTTGGCCTTCAAGAACGCCATGGGTGCTCTTTATTCATTGGTCAACCTATAACAGATTTATAGAGGAGCGATGGCGAAAGAGTGGTATGTACTGCGATCAATTAGCGGCAAAGAAAAAAAGGTAAAAGAATACTTGGAAAGTGAAATCTCTCGACTGGATTTGGGAGAAAACATTAGCCAGATTCTTATCCCTATGGAGAAAGTTTTTGAGATCCGTAATGGAAAGAAAAAGCTAAGAGAACGATCCTATTTGCCTGGCTACATTCTCGTAGAATGCGAAATGCTTCCTGAGTTGATTGTGATGATGAAGGATATACCGAATGTGATCGGTTTCCTTTCTGAGAAAAAAGGAGGCGATCCTACCCCATTACGTCAAAGCGAAGTAAATAGAATCCTCGGTAAGGTTGATGAAATGAATGAGCAGGGAGAAATTCCTGAAAACCCATTCATCAAAGGAGAGCCTGTCAAAGTTATGGCTGGACCGTTCAATGGATTTAGTGGAGTAGTTGACGAGATCTATGAAGATCGTAAGAAGCTCAAGGTTATCGTTAAGATCTTTGGTCGTAACACACCTATCGAGCTAAACTACTTCCAAGTAGAAAAAGAATTCTAGATCACTGAGTGATCTGTTCTATAAATTATTTTTTTAGAAGTTGAAGTCTTCTACGCTGGTGGTCAGCGCCTTCTAATTGACTGCCAGATGCTTCCCTTTTTAGAAGACCGATGCTTCAATCATTTTACTGAAGTAGACAATGGCGAAACAAATTGAAACGTATGTCAAGCTTCAGGTGAAAGGTGGCCAGGCAAACCCTGCTCCTCCTATTGGACCTGCACTTGGTGCAAAGGGTCTGAACATCATGGAGTTCTGTAAGCGCTTTAATGCGGTTACTCAGGACAAAATGGGTCAGGTTCTTCCGGTAGTGATCACCGTTTACAAAGACAAGTCATTTGACTTCATTGTAAAGACACCACCGGCTGCTGTATTGCTTATTAATGCAGCTAAGCTCAAGAAAGGTTCCGCAGAGCCTAACCGTATAAAGGTTGGATCTGTGAATTGGGATCAGGTAAAAGAGATCGCTGAGATCAAAATGCCAGACCTGAACTGCTTTAAGGTAGAATCCGCCATGAAAATGGTAGCAGGTACAGCTCGAAGCATGGGATTGACAGTGGATGGCACACCTCCTTGGGAGCAAAACAATGACTAAGAATGGCGACGTTGACTAAGAACAAAAAGAAGATCCTTGAGGCGGTTGACAGCGAAAAGTCATATTCTTTGGCTGAAGCGTCAGAACTGCTAAAAAAGGTAGCTTACGCAAAGTTCAATGAATCTATTGAGCTGCACGTTCGCCTGGGTGTAGACCCCCGTCAAGCCAATCAAATGGTACGCGGGGTGGCGACATTGCCACATGGTACTGGTAAAGAAGTAAGAGTACTCGTGCTGACTTCTCCTGATAAGGAGGCAGAAGCAACAGAGGCCGGAGCCGATTTCGTAGGACTGGATGAGTATATCCAGAAGATTCAAGGTGGATGGACTGACATCGACGTTGTAGTCTGCTCTCCTAACGTGATGGCGAAGGTAGGACGTTTGGGACGTATTCTAGGTCCTCGTGGCCTGATGCCTAACCCAAAGGTTGGTACTGTTACACCAAATATTGGACAGGCTGTTAAAGAAGTAAAGGCAGGTAAGATTGACTTCCGTGTTGATAAAGCTGGAATCGTTCACTCTGCCGTTGGGAAAATTCAATTTTCCGCTGAGCAGATCAGAGAGAATGCTGCTGAGTTGTTACTAACTCTACATCGTTTGAAGCCATCTGCTGCGAAAGGCGTTTACTTCAAGTCTATCTTTATTAGCTCTACCATGGGACCAGGTTTGAAAATCGATAAATCATCTGTAGAGGGGATTTCCTAAGTTTTTGAAACTATGACGAAGCAAGAAAAATTCGCATACGTAGAGGAGTTGGCGGGAAAGTTCAAAGACTATCCGAACTTCTTTATCACAAACACTGGCGGAATGACCGCTGCAGATATGTATCAGCTTCGCAAGCTTTGTTTTGACAACAATGTGGAGCTTAAGATGATCAAGAACACACTGGTCAAGAAAGCATTGGACTCATTAGAAGATGACTATGACGATGTATACGACGCATTGAGTCTTCCTTCTTCAATCTTCTTTGCTGACAGTGAAAATCCAAATGTACCAGCCAAGGTAATCAAGCAATTCAGAAAGGAAAATAACTCTGAATTACCTGTACTCAAGGCTGCTGTGATTGAAACTGCCGTATTCAAAGGAGATGATCAGCTAGAGGCATTGACCAAGCTGAAGTCCAAGACAGAATTGATCGGAGAAATCGTCGGATTGCTACAAAGCCCTGCCAAAAATGTTGTCAGTGCGCTTAAGTCCGGTGGTTCAACAATCGCAGGTCTTATCAAGACCCTGCAAGAACGCGAAGAGTAATTTTTTTGAATATCATTTTCTCGAAGAATTTTTTTCTAAACAAAATCTGAAATGGCAGATCTAAAAGAATTTGCAGAACAGCTAGTAAACCTTACAGTAAAAGAGGTAAACGAACTAGCTAACATCCTGAAGGAAGATTACGGTATCGAGCCTGCTGCTGCCGCTGCAGTTGCAGTTGCTGGACCTGGCGGTGGAGCCGGAGGCGATGACGCTGCTGCTGAGCAGACTGAATTCGACGTAATTCTAAAATCAGCTGGTGCTAAGAAATTGAATGTGGTTAAGGCGGTTAAAAACGCTGTAGGACTAGGTCTAAAAGAAGCTAAGGCTCTTGTTGACTCTGCTCCTGGCCCAATCAAAGAGAAAGTTTCTAAAGAAGAAGCTGAAGAGCTGAAAAAAGCTCTTGAAGAAGCTGGTGCTGAGGTGGAGCTGAAGTAATTTCTCCCAGTGGGAGAGATGAAACTCTACCTATAAGATAGACCTGATTCATTGAAATCAGGTCTATTTTCCCATATATTAACTTTTGATACTGTTCTTTTCCAGGCGGCTGTACCTAAATATTACGGATCTCACCTAAACGTATATCATATTGGCTAATACGAGCGTAAAAAAACGGCATTCTTTCGCACGAATCAAGAAAGTCATCGAATATCCTGACTTTCTGGAGATCCAGTTGCGATCTTTTCAAGAATTCATGCAATTGGACACTCCTCCAGATAAGAGGAATGATGAAGGACTCTATAAGGTATTTAAAGAGAACTTCCCCATTACAGATGCGCGCGAAAACTTTGTACTTGAATTCCTGGATTACTACATCGATCCTCCTCGCTACTCTATCAAAGAGTGTAAATCAAGGGGATTGACTCACTCAGTAGCTTTAAAGGCGAAGCTCTTCCTTTACTGTACTGACCCTGAAAATGAAGATTTTGAGCCCGTTACACAGGAAGTGTACCTGGGTAATATTCCTTATATGACTGAGGATGGAACCTTCATTATCAATGGTGCAGAAAGGGTAATCGTTTCCCAGCTACACAGATCACCGGGTGTATTCTTCGGACAGTCCTTCCATGCAAATGGAACAAAACTGTACTCTGCAAGAATTATCCCATTTAAAGGGTCTTGGATTGAATTTTCAACAGATGTAAACAATGTTATGTACGCATACATTGACCGTAAGAAGAAATTCCCGGTCACTACCCTGATGCGTGCCATTGGATACAGTTCTGATAAAGATATATTAGAAATCTTCGGGCTGGCAGAGGAGATGAAAATCAACAAAGCCAACCTAAAGAAAGCCGTGAACAGAAAGCTTGCGGCTAGAATCCTACGTACATGGACGGAGGATTTTGTAGATGAAGATACAGGAGAAGTGGTTTCCATTACACGTAACGAAGTGTTGTTCGAGCGTGACCACGTGATCCAAAAGGAAGATGTGGAGCAAATCCTGGATTCAGGTGTGCCTTCCATGATCCTTGTTTCTGATGCTATGAATGCAGCAGAGTACTCGATCATCTACAATACCCTACAGAAAGACAACTCCAACTCACAGAGCGAGGCAGTAGACTTGATCTACCGACAGCTGCGTAATGCCGAGCCACCAGACGAGGAGACAGCAAGATCTGTGATCGACAAGCTATTCTTCTCCGATAAGAGATATGATCTTGGAGAAGTAGGACGCTATCGTTTGAATAAGAAACTACACGGTACCTTTGAGGAAGATTCTCAGGTATTGACCAAGTCCGACATTATCAAAATTGTTGGATACTTGGTAGAGCTACAGAACAGCAAAACCCACGTTGACGACATTGACCACTTGTCAAACCGTCGTGTTAGAACAGTAGGTGAGCAGCTTTATTCTCAGTTCAGTGTAGGTTTGGCACGTATGGCTCGTACCATTCGTGAGCGTATGAACATCCGTGATAATGAAGTTTTCACACCAGCCGACTTGATCAATGCAAGAACGCTATCATCTGTGATCAATTCATTCTTCGGAACCAACCAGTTGAGCCAGTTCCTAGACCAAACCAACCCACTTGCGGAGGTAACACACAAACGTCGTGTTTCTGCTCTTGGACCTGGTGGTCTGTCAAGGGAGCGAGCAGGATTTGAGGTAAGGGACGTTCACTATACGCACTATGGCCGTTTGTGCCCAATTGAGACACCGGAAGGACCGAACATTGGTCTGATTTCCTCTCTTTGTACATATGCTCGTATCAACGAGATGGGATTCATCGAGACCCCTTACCGTGAGGTTAAGAAAGGTATTGCAGATCCTATGGCCCTTTACCTGAGTGCAGAAGAAGAGGATAACCAGATTATCGCACAGTCCAACGCACCGGTTGACCCGAAAGGAAACTTCCTCAACCCAACGGTAAAAGCCCGTAAGCAGGGTGACTTCCCGATGGTACCACCTGAGGAATTGAGATACATGGACGTCGCTCCGAATCAGGTAGTATCGGTGGCTGCATCTTTGATTCCATTCTTGGAAAATGATGACGCCAACCGTGCATTGATGGGATCAAACATGCAACGTCAGGCCGTACCTTTGTTGAAAGCAGAGGCGCCTACCGTTGGTACAGGTATCGAAGAAAAGGTTGCACTTGATTCTCGCTCTATGTTAAGAGCGGAAGGAGAAGGGGTAGTAGAATTTGTGGATGGTGGAAAGGTCGTGATTCGTTATGACAGAAACCCTACTCAAGATCTGATTAGCTTCGAATCCAACGTAGTTACCTACGAAGTAACCAAGTACCAACGCACTAACCAGAATACAAGTATCAACTTGAGACCTTGCGTACGTCCAGGTCAGCGTGTTTCTGATGGAACCGTAATCGCTGATGGATACGCTACGGAAGATGGTGAACTTGCACTGGGTAAAAACTTGCTAGTGGCCTACATGCCTTGGCAGGGATATAACTTTGAGGATGCCATTGTAATCTCCGAAAGAATCGTCATGGAGGATGTGTATACATCTATTCACATCGAGGAATTCGAGATGCAGGTAAGAGATACGAAGAGAGGTGAGGAGGAATTGACGCGTGAGATTCCTAATGTGAGTGAGGAAGCCATTAAGCACCTTGATGAAAACGGTTTGATCCGTATTGGTGCTGAGGTAAATCCTGGAGATATCTTGATTGGTAAGATTACCCCTAAAGGAGAATCTGATCCAACTCCTGAAGAAAAGCTGTTGAGAGCGATCTTTGGTGATAAGGCTGGAGATGTGAAGGATGCTTCCCTTCGTGTACCTCCTTCGATCCATGGGGTAGTCATCAACAAGATGCTATTCTCAAAAGAGAAGAAAGAGACTCGAAACAAGCAACGTGATAAGAAGCGTCTGACTGATTTGGAGGAAACATACCGTAAGGATCTAAACGATCTGAACTCTGGTATGGTATCCAAGTTGTTGTCTCTCTTGGGTGATATGAAGTCCAAAGGAGTCAAAAACAAATTCAACGAGGAGATCATTCCTTCTGGAAAGAAATTCACCGAGAAGACACTTTCTGCCCTTAACTTCCTTGAGATGATCACAGGAGGATGGACAGGAGATGATGACATGGACAAAAACGTGCAGCAGTTGTTCCGCAACTACAAGCGTCGTCATGACACCATCGAATCGACCTTCCGTCGTGAGGAATATCAGATTCGTGTTGGGGATGAATTACCATCCGGAATCCTGAAGCTTGCGAAAGTTTATGTGGTTAAGAAGCGTAAACTGAAAGTAGGTGATAAGATGGCGGGTCGCCACGGTAACAAAGGGGTAGTATCCAAGATTGTACCTGTGGAAGATATGCCATTCTTGGATGACGGTACACCGATTGATATCGTACTGAATCCACTAGGTGTACCTTCTCGTATGAACCTTGGCCAGGTATTTGAGACTATCCTTGGTTGGGCAGGTAAAAAGCTGGGAATCAAGTATGCAACACCAATTTTTGATGGGGCTACCATTGAGGATGTAAATGCAGAATTGAAGAAAGCTGGCCTTCCTGAGTTTGGTGTGGTACAGTTGAACAATGGTCAATCTGGAGAGAAATTCTCAGAGAAGACCACTGTGGGTATCAACTACATGTTGAAGCTGATTCACCTTGTAGATGACAAGATGCACGCACGTTCGATTGGACCTTACTCATTGATTACACAGCAGCCATTGGGTGGTAAGGCCCAGTTTGGTGGACAGCGTTTTGGTGAGATGGAGGTATGGGCGTTAGAGGCCTTTGGTGCTGCGCACATTCTTCGCGAAATGTTGACGGTGAAATCAGATGACGTAATTGGTCGCGCCAAGGTCTACGAATCCATCGTGAAGGGAGACGTCCTTCCACGTCCAGGTGTACCTGAGTCATTCAACGTACTGATGCACGAGTTGAGAGGGCTAGCCCTTGAAGTAACACTGGAATAATTGATAACCTCCCCTGCCTGTATATCAGGCGGGGCACTTATATACCTTACGTAAGGACTTTAAACATTGGAGGTAAAGCATGCCTATTGCAAAGAACACTAAGATTACGAGCGATTTCAACAGGATCACCGTAAGCTTGGCTTCACCTGAAGCAATTCTGAACCGATCCCACGGAGAGGTTCTAAAGCCTGAAACAATTAACTACCGTACCTACAAGCCGGAAAAGGACGGACTTTTTTGTGAGCGTATCTTTGGCCCCGTAAAAGACTACGAATGTCATTGCGGTAAGTACAAAAGAATTCGTTACAAGGGCATTATCTGTGACCGTTGTGGTGTAGAAGTTACAGAGAAAAAGGTACGTCGTGAGAGAATGGGACACATTCAGTTGGTCGTTCCTGTTGCTCACATTTGGTACTTCCGTACCCTACCTAGTAAAATTGGATACCTTCTTGGGCTGACGTCCAAGAAACTTGATCAAATTATTTATTACGAGCGCTACGTAGTTATTCATCCTGGTGTGATGGAGGCAGAGGGAATCCAGCGTATGGACTTCTTGACTGAGGAGGAATACCTGAACATTCTGGAGACTCTTCCAAAGGAAAACCAGATGCTTCCAGATGAAGATCCCAACAAGTTTTCAGCCAAAATGGGGGCAGATGCACTTGAGGCTCTTCTTGGTACCATCGATCTAGATGAATTGTCATACGGTCTTCGTCAGAAAGCTGCTACGGAAACATCTCAGCAGCGTAAAAATGAAGCACTAAAGCGTCTGAAAGTAGTAGAAGCATTCCGTGGAGCTAACCGCCGTATTGAGAACCGCCCTGAATGGATGGTTGTACGCATCGTACCGGTAATTCCACCAGAATTGCGACCACTCGTTCCTCTAGAAGGAGGTCGATTTGCAACTTCTGACTTGAATGATCTATACCGTCGTGTAATCATTCGTAACAATCGTCTAAAGCGTCTGATTGAGATCAAAGCACCTGAAGTAATCCTTCGTAACGAGAAGCGAATGCTACAGGAGGCAGTTGACTCTCTCTTTGACAATACAAGAAAAGTAAACGCTGTTCGCTCTGACTCTAACAGAGCCCTGAAATCTCTTTCAGACATGCTGAAAGGTAAGCAGGGTCGTTTCCGTCAGAACCTTTTGGGTAAGCGTGTTGACTACTCTGGTCGTTCGGTGATCGTAGTAGGTCCAACGCTGAAGCTACATGAGTGTGGTCTTCCCAAAAACATGGCAGCGGAGCTGTTTAAGCCTTTTGTGATCCGTAAGTTGATCGAAAGAGGAATTGTAAAAACAGTAAAAAGCGCAAAGAAACTGGTTGACCGTAGGGATCCTGTTATTTGGGACATTCTTGAGAATGTACTGAAAGGCCATCCTGTGATGCTCAACCGTGCTCCGACTCTTCACCGTCTGGGTATTCAGGCCTTTATGCCACGCCTTGTAGAAGGTAAGGCCATTCGCCTTCACCCATTGGTATGTACAGGTTTCAACGCCGACTTTGATGGAGACCAGATGGCGGTACACGTACCGTTGTCAAACGAAGCATGTTTAGAAGCCATGGTGTTGATGCTAGCTTCTCACAACATTCTTCACCCCGCAAATGGAGCGCCTATTACCCTGCCTACACAGGACATGGTATTGGGTGTATACTACCTGACCAAAGGACGTCCTGGACAGAAAGGTGAAGGTCTGGTATTTGGTAGCCCTGAAGAAGTTGAAATTGCATTCAACGAAGGGGTAGTAGCCAAGCACGCCTTTATCAAGGTGAGACATTTCGATTTCGACCCGATTACAGGTGCGCATATTCTGGATGAAGAAGGTAAGCCTAAGAAGATTTTCTACGAGACAACTGTAGGTAGAGTATTGTTCAACAACATCGTTCCTGAAGGAGCTGGTTTTGTGAACATCCTCCTTTCGAAGAAGACGATGCGTAAGGTAATTGCGCAGATCTTCAACAAGGTAGGGCTTGTGAAAACTGTAAACTTCTTGGACGACTTGAAAGACATGGGATTCCGTGAGGCATTCGTAGGTGGTCTTTCATTCGGCTTGGATGAGGTAATTGTACCTAAAGAAAAAGATGACCTGATCGATGAAGCTAAAGAGCAAATCGAAGAGGTTTGGATGAACTATAACATGGGTCTGATCACAGAGACGGAACGTTATAACCAGGTAATTGATATCTGGACAACGACCAACTCTAAGTTGACAGACACTTTGATGAATCAGCTTGAGAACGACAAAGATGGATTCAACAACATCTACATGATGATGCACTCCGGTGCTCGTGGTTCTAAGCAGCAAATTCGTCAGTTAGGTGGAATGAGAGGGTTGATGGCTAAGCCGCAGAAGTCCATGAAGGGCTCTTCCGGTAACATCATTGAAAACCCGATTCTCTCTAACTTCCGTGAAGGTCTTTCTGTCCTTGAGTACTTTATTTCTACTCACGGTGCACGTAAAGGTCTGGCAGATACGGCTCTTAAAACAGCTGACGCCGGTTACCTGACTCGTCGTCTGGTAGATGTGGCTCAGGATGTGATCATTACAGAGCTAGATTGTGGTACCCTAAGAGGTATCAGAACATCTGCTCTGAAGGAAAACGAAGATGTGATTCAGCCATTGGGAGAGCGTCTATTAGGCCGTGTGTCTCTAAATGACGTATTCGATCCACTGGAAGAAGGGAAACTACTGGTAGGTGCTGGTGAGATGATCGACGAAGAAATCGCTCGTAATATTGAAAAATCTACGATTGAGGAAGTTGAGATTCGTTCAGTGCTGACTTGTGAGTCTAAGCGAGGAGCATGTGCCAAGTGTTACGGACGTAACCTGGCGAATGGTAAACTTGTACAGACTGGTGAGGCAGTAGGTGTAATTGCTGCTCAGTCTATTGGTGAGCCAGGTACACAGCTGACTCTTCGTACTTTCCACATTGGTGGTGTAGCTCAGCGTATTGCTTCTGCTTCTCAGTTGTTGGCTAAGTTCTCTGGAAAAGTAATTCTTGAGGATGTTAAGATTGCCAAGCGTGAAGAAGGAGATGAGAAAGTAAACGTTGTTATCTCGCGTGCCGGTAAAGTGAAAATCATCGACGATCAGGAGCGTATCCTGTTCCAGAACAAAGTTCCTTATGGTTCTCACCTGAAGGTGAAAAACAAGCAGAACATTGAAGCTGGTACGATGATCTGTAACTGGGACCCTTACAACTCTGTGATTGTATCTGAGTATAATGGTAAGGCTGTTCTAGTAGACGTAAAAGAAGGGGCTACATTCCTTGAGGATGTGGACGACAATACAGGTTTCCGTGAGAAGATTATCATCGATAGTCGTGATCGTACGGTAAACCCAACTATCTTGATTCACGATAAGGATGGAAATGAGCTGCGCTCATACAACCTTCCTGTGGGTGCCCACTTGATGGTAGAAGATGGTGAGAAATTGGAAGCTGGTCAGACGCTGGTTAAGATTCCTCGTTCTGGTGGTGGAACTGCCGACATTACCGGTGGTCTTCCGCGAGTTACAGAGCTATTTGAGGCACGTAACCCATCGAACCCTGCTACAGTAACCGCTATTGAGGGTACCGTTAGACTGGGAGGAATCAAGCGTGGTAACCGTGAGGTCTTCATTACAGCGCCAGATAACTCTGACGAAAAGAGATACCTAGTGCCATTGTCTAAGCACATCCTTGTGTTTGACGGGGACTATGTAATGTCTGGTGAGATGCTGTCTGATGGAGCCATTGCTCCTCGTGAGATTTTGGCCATCAAAGGACCATCTGCTGTACAGTCCTATATCGTAAATGAGATTCAGGAAGTATATCGTATGCAGGGTGTACCGATCAACGACAAGCACGTTGAGGTAATCGTACGCCAGATGATGCAGAAGGTAGAAATCGTGGATGCTGGTGATACCATTTTCCTAGAGAAAGAGGTCGTGATGAAACTAGACTTCCAGGAAGAAAATGACTGGATCTACGACAAACTAGTAGTTGATACTGCTGGTGGATCTGAAAACCTACGTCCCGGACAGATTGTGTCTCAGCGTGGATTGAGAGATGAAAACTCTCTGCTACGTCGTCAGGATAAGGAGCTGGTTGTTGCTCGTCAGGCAAGACCTGCAGTATGTCAGCCTGTATTGATGGGTATTACCAGAGCTTCTCTTGGTACGAAGTCTTGGCTATCCGCTGCATCTTTCCAGGAGACAACCAAGGTGCTGTCAGAAGCCGCTATCAGCGCGAAGACAGACGATCTAATCGGTCTAAAGGAGAACGTTATCGTAGGACACCTGATTCCAGCAGGTACAGGTCTGCGTCGCTACCAGGATATTCTTGTAGGCGATATGCAGGAGTCTAGGCAGCGTGAGTCCCGTAGAAGAGATCGCGAAATGATCGCTGAATAATTGACAACAGAAATTATCTGAATAGAGGGATGCCTGATAAAGGCATCCCTTTTTATTTTGCATAGCTTTGTGTATGCTCGATAAGCATCTATAAACTGACCTTTTTCCTAAGCCCTTTTTCTCATGAAAAATTTCCAACTCACCCTTTTCTTTGTAGTTAGTGTGACCAATGTGCTTATTCTGCTTTGGTTGCTCCGAATGGGATGGATCCACTCCTTTCTGGAAGAGGCAAAAGAGGATGGGCAACTAAAGGTTTTTTCCATGCTCTTTATGACATCCTATCCCCTCTCCAAAGCTTTTCTTCTCCCCTTTCTCATATTAAACTCTTTCATGCTCTTTTATTTAGGGCAAAAGGCTGGCTTGGGCAATGGAGCCAGAATGTTATTTGCCTTCTTTGCAGCTATCATGGTATTGCTCGGGATGATTCTACTCGAAAATGGCACAACTCAAATCCTTCTGATGATCTCCTTCACCTTGGGAATTATTATGCATCTATGGTCTATGTGGATAGTAGGAAAAAGATATGACCGCGGGTATTCACATTAAGCCAATAAGCATAAAAAAGCCCTTAATTGGCTAGTATATCCTTAGGGGACTAGGTCTCATTCTTTTAAGGCTGTTTGCAAGCAAAGAATGGGTAGATGAAATACGCTCGCATAACCACCATTTGATTTTGCTCATATGTCTACTTCCATTTTTTAGGCTGTCCTTTTTTGAACTGTGGTTTGCTAGGAAATTGGAAATAGACCTTCCTACATGGATCTATTAGGCTTTCTTTATGTCCTTATTGTCAGCGTTTTCTGTTATGGTAGAAGGCATTTAGTTGACTGTACTAAGCTTCATTTTTTTTATCTTTGTATTGTTGATTGTCTTGGTATGAACCTTTGCCGATAAAATGATGGTATGGGAGATAGAGACTGTACAATCTAAGTATGTATAAACCCACCCCAACTTGGCAAACTACACAGGCAAACAAATCTATTACTTCGAGGAACTTCCTTCCACCAACTCCTACGCTACTGAACTGCTGCTTGAGCAGCCTCCTGAAGGAAGTTTGATTCAAGCGGGCTATCAATCTGCCGGACGAGGTCAAAAAGGAAGTAGGTGGGAATCCCAGGCTCATGAAAATCTCATTTTTAGTGTGATTTATTATCCCACTTTTCTACCTATCAATCGGGTATTTCAGCTGAGCAAAATGACGGCTGTTGCCCTGTACGATTGCTTAAGACATTTTCTTCCAAAGGAGGAGATTCTGATCAAATGGCCCAATGATTTGCTCGTTAACAAAAAGAAAATAGCGGGTATACTCCTTGAAAATCAGTTTGAAGGAAAGCATCTTCGCTCGTCTGTAATTGGAATTGGCTTGAATGTCAATCAAGCTGACTTCCCTGAGGAGCTTACCACCAAAGCCACTTCTTTGGCCCTGTTACAGGGTAAAAAAATTGACATAGGAGATGTATTACAGCGCATGATGGACTCCCTTGAAGCACGCTATGAAGAGCTGAAACAAGCTAAGGCTTCCTCCCTTGATAGGTTTTACCTACAGCAGCTTTATGGCTATCAGGAGGAAGTAGAGGTGGAAATTGAGGGTGAAGGGATGACCGTGATGCCTGTAGGAGTGGGACTTGATGGAAGAGTCGCCCTGGTGATAGACGGCGTGCTCAAATATTTCGATATAAAAGAAGTCAAGTGGATGATTCCGAATTAATGCAACCTTTGATCTTAAAATACCCTCTCTGTTCATGAATTTGAGGAAAAAACATGTAGCACCTAATGTGCTTTCCATTGACATAGGCAATACGCTAACCAAGCTTGCACTTATGGAAAAGGGGAAAGTTCTGGAAGTTCAAACTTGTACGCTTGAACAGCTTGAAGAGCACATTGCTGCTATTTTGAATCAACATGGAAATAGCTTGAAAGCTTGTTCATGGATCAATGTGAATGAGCAATTGGATATTTCTACTTTGGTTTGCTGGAAAGCATATCCTCAGATTAGCCTTCTTCCCATAAACCATCAGACGGATTTTCCCATAGAGAATCTGTATGCCACTCCCCATACACTAGGTGCGGATCGCATTGTGGCAGTCATAGGTGCGCAAAGCTTGATCAAACAGGGAGCAGTCCTTGTTATCGATGCAGGAACAGCCATTACCTATGACTATGCCAATGCCCTCAGTCAATATCAAGGTGGGGGGATAGCACCGGGTATGTCTATGCGGTTTAGAGCCCTACACGAATTTACAGCTCGACTGCCTTTAATCGAAGCAAGTGAGGATTTACCTCTTGTGGGACAAAGTACAGCAGCGAGCATTCGCTCAGGCGTTCAAAATGGCGTTTTGGCAGAGGTCAATGGGATCATCCAACAGTATGAAAACCAGCAAAATGGAGAATTCTTCGTCTTCCTCACAGGTGGAGACGCAGCTTTCTTTGAAAAGCGGTTGAAAAACATCAATTTTGCATCCTCAAATCTCATTCACTTTGGGATTTATCGTATACTCTCTCATCTCAAACTTACATGAGTTCTAAGAGCATTTTTATTCTGATATTGGGAGCCCTCTTTTTGGGTAACCTCCAGGCACAGCAGCTAACCTTAAGTCCGTACTCCAGATATGCCATTGGAGAAATCAGGGACTTTGCCTCCGCGCGTAACGTAGGCATGGGAGGAATTGGTGTTGCCACCGATAATTTCTTCTCCATCAATCAGGTTAATCCAGCCTCTTTGGCTGATATCGTATATACAACACTCGATATCTCTGCTTTCGGTCAATTCAACAGTTTTCGAACTGAAAATGGCGCCCGAAATCCCTTTACGGCAGGCTTTCAAAACTTATCCTTTGCTTTTCCCAGCAATAAAGGACCGGTGGTTGCCTTTGGTTTTGCTCCTTATAGCTCTGTAGGCTATGATATTAGCGAAAACACCACTTTCCAGCCTGTCAAAGGAGACACAACTTCCTATATTCAGCGAGTGAATATCGAAGGAGAAGGGGGCTTGAACCAGGTATTCCTAGGAGCAGCTTTCAAAATGGCTCAAAAAAGGTTAAGGCTAGGGGTAACAGGTAGGTACCTATTCGGCAATACCTTATACAAATGGAATTATGCCCTATTAGAGTCTGATTCTTCTCTGCTTTCTGGATCTGATCCTTTGACGATCGTTAGAGATGTATACATCAAGGGTTTTTCCGGTCAGGCAGGTCTGATGTGGGTAGATACACTCGACAGAACAAAAGGGAGGTACTACAGAATTGGTTTAAATGCCGACTATTCCCTCAACCTAAATGGAGATAGATACCTTGGCTTAGGGAATACATCGGGTACCTCTACAGATACTGTGCGTTCCCTAGAGGTAGGAGACATTCAGGTACCCTTAAAAATAGGGGCTGGCTTCATGGTTCATCAGATAGGCAAATGGTCCTACGGTGCTGACTTCACCTATCAGGATTGGAGCCAATTGAGATACTTTACAGATACGGTTAGCCTTGGACCAGAATGGCGTGTAGGGCTAGGTGGAGAATGGATCCCCAACTTTGCTGGTTTCAAGTACTGGGAGCGTGTGGCCATTCGCTTTGGCGCTTTCTACAAACAGACTTACATCAACTTTGAGGATGTTACCCTAAACGACTATGGGGTTACCTTTGGATTTGGTTTGCCTGCAGGAAGAAAAGGAAATAGCCGTTTCAACCGTGGACGTTCAACCTCTCGAATCAACATGAGCTTTGTATTGGGGAGAAGAGGAAGCCTTGCTTCTGGCTTACCCGTCGAAGAATATTATGGGCATATCAGATTAGGATTCAACCTCAATGAAAGATGGTTTGTCCGTCGAGTTGTTGATTAATCACCATGGCTCAATCCCAATATTAAGAAAATGAAACTCCTCAATCCCATAGACTGGAAGGAATACCAATTTTTAGACTCCGGCGATGGGGAAAAACTGGAACGCTTCGGAAAGGTCATCACACGCCGTCCTGAGCCGCAGGCGGTGTGGAGTAAGTCTCTTCCTGAGGAAGAATGGGTTCGTCGTACGGATGCCCATTTTATCCAAGAAGGTAGCCATTCTGGAAAATGGAACCGCAAGGGAAAAGTAGCCGACCAATGGTACATCCATTATAAGTATAAGGGAATGGCCCTTCAGTTTCGTTTGGGACTGACAGGCTTTAAGCATGTCGGTATCTTCCCTGAGCAGGCGGTTAATTGGAACTATATTTACGATACGATCAAAGGGATGAAAGGACCGCAACCTAGGGTCCTTAACCTATTTGCTTATACAGGAGGAGCCTCTCTTGCTGCCAAGGCAGCCGGAGCAGAGGTAACTCATTGTGACTCTATCAAGAATGTCCTTAACTGGGCCAATGCCAATATGCAGGCCAGTAAGTTAAGCGATATCAAATGGTTGCTGGAAGATGCCTTTAAGTTTGTCAAAAGGGAGGCTAGAAGAGGCAACAAATACCAGGGGATCATACTTGATCCACCTTCTTACGGACACGGTCCGAAGGGAGAAAAATGGAAGTTGGATGATATGATCAATGAGTTGACTGAAAATGTAGCGAGAATCTTAGACAATGAACGCTACTTTCTAGTCTTCAACAGCTACTCATTAGGATATTCTCCTTTGGTCTTATACAACTTGGTTCACACGCACTTTGGAGAAAAGGCTACCAAATTTGCCGAAACAGGAGAATTATTTTTGCCTGAGCCTTCAGGTAGAAAAATGCCTATGGGAATCTTTCTGAGGTTTAAATCTGCCCAGAAAAGATAGGCCATTTGCCTACAATAGAATCAAAATCCTGCTTCAGACTAGTCTTCGAAGAGATTTTCCTGGATGAAATATTCTAGGATATGCTCACGTAGCAGAAACTCCTGAGAAAACATATCCTGATGTGGCAGTGGCTTGAGTGATTCCCAATGGGGCCATCCATCTTGATCCAAATGGCTGAGCCTGTAATAGCCTGACTGCGAAAGAAGCCTGCAAATGGCAATATGCATCAAGTCCACCTTCTCTTCCTTGGTAAACTCCCTTCTGGGCCCCTCACCCAGCTCCCGCATTCCTATCAGCAAAAGAATCGCTTCTAATTTGAGCTGTTTCCCAAATTGACTTATCAAATGCTTCTCTACATCGTACCAGGTCCTTGTTGCCATATTTATTATTCACATAAAAAAAGAGCATACCTCAGTGAGACATGCTCTTATGCCATTGTGTGACAGTTTATTTTACATATTTGGTTCCAATTCTATTGAATCGAATACCAAAATCGCTTTCCATACTCATGAAGACAAAGAGAGGCTTTCCTACGATATGGTCTTCAGGAACAAATCCCCAGAAGCGGCTATCCTCTGAATTGTGTCTGTTGTCTCCCATCATCCAGTAATAATCCATTTCGAAGGTATAGGAATCAACCTTTTCTCCATTGATCCTGATTCCATCTTTTTTGGCGACAATATCTTTGCCTTCGTAGGCAGAAATCACTCTCCAATACAAAGAAAGATTCTTAGGATTATTCAGATTAACGGTCATGCCCTTTTGTGGAATCACAATCGGACCAAAAAAGTCAACATTGTATTTGGCTGTACGGCCGTTGGAATTGAACTTCTGTGGGTAGGGCGGTCTAGCAGAGCTAACATTTTTCCACGACCCCTTTTCCTCGGTTGTTTCTACTACTTTCGCCACCATGTCCATACTTCGAATAACATCTGCGATGGAATCGGTCATGAAGAGAGTATAAACCCCTCCTTGGGTATCAAACAAAGCCCAGTTGTAGTTAGGAGAGAATTGAAGACCATAGCGTTCCCAATGCTCTCTCTTGGCTGGAAGGACAAGCTTACGGAAACCAAGTTCATTCATTTTGGGGAATGACCATTCGATTAGCTGGATCAGTTCACCGCTTTCATCGCGGAATCTCTTCCCTTTTTCTGAAGAGGCGAAAGTCATTCCGGCTTTGATCTTCACCTGGAATTCTTTCTGCAAATTAGGCGGTTCGTAGGCTTTTTCTTTGTTGATGTAGAGAACTCCCGCCTTGATTTCTAGCTCATCTCCTGGCATGCCTACACAGCGCTTGATGTAGTTTTCCTTCATGCTGGAGGTTTTGACGGTTCCCAATCCGTCTTTGAGCTTCCACATCTCCTGATCTTGTGCAGGATAATTGAAGACCACAATATCATTACGCTGAACTTTTGTGAGGCCAGGTGTACGATAATAGGGAAGGGTGATAATATCTGTGTAAGATGGAATGGTTACATCTCCAACTTTGATTTTATTGTGCACAAAGGGAATGGCCAGCGGTACGCGTGGCATACGTGCCCCATAATGGAATTTACTAACGAATAGGAAGTCTCCCGCCAACAATGTTCTTTCCATAGAGGAAGTAGGGATCATGAATGCTTCAATGAAGAAGGTTCGGATGATCAAAGCTGCCACCCCAGCAAATAAAATGGCATCTCCCCATTCTCTGGCTCCTGATTTTTTTGGAAGGTTCTCCTGCTCATCAGGAGGGCCAAGGTACTTGACGTTGGGATCGAAACCATTCTTGGGAAAGAAGATGAATGGCAAGAGCAAGGCACCAGCTTGTTGGTAGAGCTTATGTTTCCCATAGGCCCTGGCCAAGTCAATGACCATGGCCACAATAACCAAGACGTTTACAATCGGAATCAATGTCAGGACAATCCACCAGGAGGGCTTGTTGATCAGCTTCAACCAAACCCACCAATTGTAGACGGGTACCAACGCTTTCCATCCTGCTTCACCTGCCTTCTCGAATAGTTTGTACAATCCGATGGAGAAACTGATGTATACCAATAAAAATAATCCTATGTAGAATATGCTTCCTGACATGGTGATTTCTTATGTTGAGATCTAAATGCCTTGTAAAAAGGCCATTAGATTGGGAAAGAAGTTCAAATTTATAAATTCTGAAAGCCTTTACCAGACTTTTCGCGATTCCATTCAAATAATATGTCGGTTCAATTCAAAAAATCTTACCAAGGGGAAGTTTTTTTTCATTTTAACAACCCTAAATCCATTTTTTCGTTCATTAAATAAATATTGTAAAATTTACACAAATTATAAATATGAAAGCCCTCATCCTCGTAGATATCCAAAATGACTTTGTTCCAGGTGGCGCTTTGGCCGTCAAGGATGGTGATCAGATTATTCCTTTTGTGAATGAATTGCAGAAGGATTTTGAATTGATTGTAGCTACACAGGATTTTCATCCTGCGGATCATGGCAGTTTTGCTGCGAATCATCCTACTGGGAAAGCAGGAGAGATCATAGACCTTCATGGACTTGACCAGGTACTGTGGCCAGTTCATTGTGTACAGGGAAAACCCGGAGCTGACTTTGTAGCGAGTCTAGATATGAGTCGGGTCAAGAAGATATTCCCCAAAGGCACCGACCCCAAGATTGATTCTTACAGTGGATTCTTTGACAACGGTAAACGGAAATCGACGGGATTATCAGATTATTTAAGAGCTGAAGGAGTAAAGGAAGTACATGTGGTTGGGCTAGCGGCAGACTATTGTGTAAAATTCACGGCCCTAGACGCCAAATCAGAGGGATTCCATACCAGCGTATATAAGGAAGGGACTAAGGGAGTAAACTTACAAGCTGAGGATACTCAAAAATCCTTTGAAGAAATGAAAAAAGCAGGTATTGTGTTGATATAGAGAGGGTTGTGTTTTTGTGGGCCTTTTGGTATTTCCCTTTTTCTATATAGTGAAAGCTGCTAAATCCCTACTTTTACATTTCTTTACATTTTTCAACCCCCCTAAGAGGCTATTCTCTGTAACTTTTGTGCGGATAGCAAGGTACATAAGCTATTAAGTGGGTTGAAGGATCTGGAGGTACAGGAAATGGGGGTGAGATCAATGAAATAATCTCTCCTTTATTTTTTTGCAAGTATGCCATGTATTCCTACAATTTTCCACTGAGTGGAGTAGCAACTTCTCCGCGATTAATTGGTCTCTAGGTAAAGCTCCCGTTGACATGGCACACATCGACTCTCCCACCCCCGCCAGGTGGTTCTGGTTTTTGTTTTTTTTCTTGGCTCCCACAGCCTTTCATCTGGGATATGCCCACATCACTCCTTCGGATTTGGTGGATGAATCAACCTACGACCCCAATGAAACCATTGTAAGGATTGCAGGTCAGATTATTGAACAATCCAGTCAGCGACCTGTAAGCAATGCGAATGTCATGGTAAGAAGTGGAGACCTAGCCCTTACCAGCAAAATGACCGATGAGGAAGGACGCTTTGAATTCTTTATTCCAGCCAAAAAGATTTCCTCTCTTAGCATTGGGCTTCGAATCAATTATCTCAATCACATTTTCTCCAAAGACGACATTAGGGCAGTATCACAAGAAATGCTTATTCTGATCAATGGTGCTATTCTCCTTGAAGAAAGCCCCATGTCGGAGTATTCATTGCCTATCCACAGATTAGAAGATCCGAAAATTGGGCAAGTCCACGTGAAGTCTTAAACAAACCTCTTATTTCACCTCCCCATTTATAAAATCGGTTTTTACTTTTCCGATTCTTAGTCCTAATTTCAGCTGACGGCAACATCCTTTCCGATTTATCCTTAATCTCTTCATCATGAACATTGAAGACCTGAGAAGCTATTGCCTGTCCAAAGCCGGAACCACAGAGAGCTTTCCTTTTGACGAAGAAACCCTTGTCTTTAAAGTCATGGGAAAAATGTATGCCCTTGTTCCCCTAGAAAAACGAACGACTATTGCCCTTAAATGTGATCCAGATTATGCACTCGAACTACGAGAGCATCATCCAGGAATGATTGAAGGTGCTTTTCACATGAACAAGAAGCACTGGAATCAGGTAGAATTGGCTGGGAATCTTTCTTCTGAACTGGTTCTTTCCCTGGTAGATCATAGTTATGAGTTGGTGGCGTCAAAATTAAAAAAGGCTGAAAAGGAGGAACTAAAAAGATTGAGAGGAGAATAATTGTCATTCAATTTGAACCTAGCAGCTCTTAGCATGGTTATGTCTGCATCAGATTATTTACCAGTTAATTTCATGTTCAGCACTTTATCAAAATTCTTCCGTTGGTTCATCCTATTGTTGATCATAATTCTTGTTTCCTGCCGTTCCACCAGGAAGGCGAGTTCGTCCTTCGCAGGTCTTGAGCGGGTTTTTAAGGTTACTCCCTATCCACAAGACAGTACAGGTGATCCAGAAGCTGGATTTCGGTACATGACGACAGGAGGAATGGTTGGCAATGGAATTCCCTGGGAGGTCAACAAGAAGTTTTTTGGAACCGCACCTGATACGATTACATATCGTGAAGGGCTGAATGCCTCCTTACCTTACACCAGCACTGCTTTTGAAGTGGAGCCGGGGCAAGTTGTGGTAAATGGCAATTGTTTTACCTGCCACTCACAGCGGCTCAATGGGAAGGTTGTGTTGGGCTTAGGAAATAGTTTCAGCGATTATACCCGTTCCATGAAAAGGATGATGCAGGGCTTTAACTTCCTTGTAAAAAATAAGTACGGTAAGAATTCTAGGGAATGGGAAATTTATGAAGAGCAGGGAAAATGGTTTGAAGCCATTGCTGCTGCGACGGTCATGCCCAATCCTGGCCTGAATCCTGCTTTTAGGTTGGAGGAAGCTACAGCGGCCTACAGAAACCCTAATGACCTAACTTTTCGAAAGGATCCTTCCTTTAAATTGGATAAACCCTCCATCGGTACGGATGTACCTGCCCTTTGGCATTTGCAGAAGAAAGAAGCCCTCTACTACACAGGCGTGGGAAGGGGGGACTATACCAAGCTTTTGATGCAGGTTACGATGTTGGGAATGCATGACAGCACCCAGGCCAGGCAAATTCAGCGAAACTTTAAAGATGTGATCGCTTGGATCAACCAAATTGAACCACCTGCTTACCCTTGGGATATTGATCAAAAGTTGGCCTTGGAAGGGCAGGAAGTGTTCCTAACCAATTGTAGCAAGTGTCATGGGACCTATGAAGCGGATCATGAATCCTATCCTAACCGCATCATCCCCATTTCGAAAATACAAACTGATGACGCTTACGCCTTGTACAACATGAACACGCCGCTCTTTGACTGGTTCAATCGTAGCTGGTTCAAAAATAGTGGCCCTCAAACCGATGGGAAGCCTTCCTACGGCTACATGGCGCCTCCTCTTGACGGTATATGGGCAACTGCTCCCTATCTCCATAATGGCTCTGTACCCACCTTGTATGCCTTGCTGGATAGCAAAAAGAGACCTGCTTATTGGGAGAGAAGTGGAGATAGCCATGACTACGACCCAGAAAATGTAGGCTGGAACTATACGGAAAGGAACAATGGAAAAGGAGAATGGACCTATGATACCACGCAACCTGGAAGTGGAAATATGGGGCACTATTTTGGAGATCGACTGAGTGAAAGAGAGCGCAAAGCAGTATTGGAATACCTGAAAACATTGTAAGTCTCTGAGAGACAATTGTAAGGGAAAAGAAATTAGATTTGGGAGCAACTTCCTGTGCTATTCGTCGTCAAAATTGGGTATATTAGATATAGAAATTGAAATGTGAGAAGATAAGAAGCTCACCAATTTTTCGTTCTCTTATTCCTTTACCTTTGAAAAAACGTATTATGGATTTCCACTTCCCTTCTTTTCCCAAACCCATCAGCATAGATTTGATTGACGAGCAGGGTGAAGCCTATCCCCGCCGCAGGAGAAAAGGGAAGGAATGGATAGCCGTTCCCAAAGGCAGCCAATACGCCATTCGCTTAAGAAATCCGAATACCCCTACCACACTCAACCGACCAACACCAAGAATTTACTTGATTGTTTGTGTCGATGGGGTAAATATAGGCACCATGCAATGGCTGGAATGGGATAAGATAAGTCCAAGTAGAGGTCGTGCAGGAGGCTTTGTGTGGTTTGCAGAGCCAACAGTAGATATTCAGGAAGATGAAATCATTGGCTGGATGCTGAGTGCCAAGGAGGTTCAAAAGTTTCGTTGTGTGGGACCTGAGCAGAGTGTGTTGGCGGAGAGATTCCCTCAGATTTTTGAGGGGGCAGCAGCCGATAGGTGTGGAACAATTGAAATAGGATTCTTTATAGAGTCGACCGTTCACATGCAGCCACAGTTTCAGCAGACAAGAGGTTTTTCGGCTAGGTCTGCTGGTACAGGTATGGGCGATGGGGTTGCCAATCCATACGAAATCAACAAAGGACCTTTTAGGTTTAAGTCAGATGAGCCTGATTTGATTGCTTCTATAACCTACCGTCCAGGACGTATCTCATCTAAGAAGCTGACCAGCTCTAGCAGCTAATTCCATTTGGCCACGATGGTTGACTTCCTTTAAGGAGAAAATGGCCGTTTGATTGACAAGCTCCTGGTCAAAGGGAAGGATGACCTTGATGTAATTGTCCGTAAATCCATGCATGGAATCCTCTTCCTTTTTTCCTTCAAAAAGAATCGGCCTTTCCTCACCTAGGTGTTGTTCATAGAAATACCTTCTCTTCTTATCCGAAAGCATACGAAGCCTTGCATTGCGCTCATGGCGAACTTTTACAGGAACCTTGCCTGGCATATCGGCAGCAAGGGTATTTTCTCTCTCGGAGTAGGTGAAGACATGGAGGTAACTTATGTCCAAATCATTTAAGAAGATATATGTCTCGTCCATATGGGCTTCTGTCTCGCCGGGGAAACCTACGATGACATCCACACCAATACAGGCATGAGGCATCAATTCCTTGATTTTTGAGACTCTCTCTGCATACAATTCGCGCTTGTAACGCCTACGCATCAAGCCTAGCATTTCGTTGCTGCCGGATTGTAGCGGCATGTGGAAATGAGGCATGAATCGTTTGGACTGAGCCACAAAGGCAATGATATCGTCATGGCAGAGGTTGGGTTCTATAGAGGATATGCGGAATCGATCGATGCCCTCTACTTCGTCCAAGGCTTGGATAACGTCCAAAAAAGTATGCTCGCCTTCAATTCCTTTTCCGTAGTCGCCAATATTGACGCCTGTAAGAACAATTTCTTTGACACCAGCCTCCGCTATTTGCTCTGCATTTCTTACAATGTTTTCGAGCGTATCAGAACGGCTTTTCCCTCTTGCAAGGGGAATGGTGCAAAAGGTGCACTTGTAATCGCAACCATCTTGAATTTTTAGGAAAGTACGGGTGCGATCTCCCAGAGAATAAGCATCTACAAAACCATCTACTTCTTTGATCTGGCTGTTATAAACACAAGGATTTTTTTCCTTGGTAAAATCAGAAACAAGCTCAAGAATGCGGAATTTGTCACCTGCCCCCAGTACCATATCGACGCCAGGAATATCAGAAATTTCCTTCGGCTTCAACTGGGCATAGCATCCAATTACGATGACATAGGTATCAGGATTTAGCTTAAGCGCTTGCTTGATGATTTTTCGGCATTTCTTATTGGCCTCAGCGGTAACAGAGCAGGTATTCACAATACATACATCTGCCCCTTCAGAAAATTCGGTCTTTTGGAAGCCTGCTTGGATAAACTGTCTTCCAATAGCTGATGTCTCTGAAAAATTGAGCTTACATCCTAGTGTATAAAATGATACCGTCTGCATATCTATCCGTCCTGTTCTCAGTCAGTTGGCAAAGATAACGAATTTTAGCGGGGAAGGTTATACCTGTCAGGTGAAATAAAAAAGCGGTGCCAGAGGCACCGCTTCTACCATAGTAGTTAATAATAGTAGTAATAGTAGTGTACTGTCGTGTTATCGGTTGCGACCGTACTCTTCGTGGCTGGATACCCAGTCTGATGAGGAGATAGCTGATCCAAGTGAAAGTTCTCCAGCTAATACGGCTCCAGCTACAATCTCGGCAAATTTTTTGACTTTTCCTTTGCCATAGCAGCCTAAAAGGTCTAAACATTCCTTTTGGGTGGCCAAACTGGTCCCCCCACCATAGGTTGCCACGATCAAAGAAGGGATGGTAATGGAGCAATATAGATCATTCTCCTCGGTCAATTCCAGATACAAAATACCTGCAGAAGACTCGGCTACGTTGGCTACATCCTGTCCTGTAGCGATAAACATAGCGGTGATACAGTTGGCTGAGTGCAAACCATTGTTATTGGCACCAGAAAGGATGGTACCCACATTGGCTACTTTTGTGTGGTAGGCAAGTGTCTTGGTATCTACACGCATGAACTGCTCTAGAATACTTCTTTTGATGGTACATTCTGCAATTACACGCTTACCACGGGTATGCATTACGTTTACCTGAGAGGCCTTTTTATCTGTTGCGAGGTTGGATTCAAGGTAGAAGTTCTTGAATGGATTTTCCTTGTAGTTGTCAAGGATCCAGCTACAGGCCTTGAAAGTAGCTCGTCCAACCATGTTTTGACCGGCTGCATCTCCTGTGTAGAAGTTGAAGCGGAGGTAAGCAAACTTACTGGCCAAGTAATCGTCGATATAGGAAAGTTTACCTACTGAAGTGGTAGATTCTGCCTGCTCTGCAATTTCTCTTTCGTGCTCTCTTACCCATTTCACAAAGTCTCTTGCCGCACGTGCATCTTCCATCACGAATACCGGAGCTCGTTGCATAGCGTCGTCTACAACGCTACACTTAACCCCACCACATGCATTGAGCAGCTTGATTCCTCTGTTGTAGGAAGCGACAAGTGTACCTTCTGTTGTAGCCAATGGGACCAAAAATTCTCCTTGAGCGTGCTCTCCATGAATTTGCAAAGGACCGGCAAAGCCAATGGGTATCTGAGCTACACCTGTGAAGGCCTCACAGTTACCTTGGGTGATATGTGGATCGAAAGAATAATGCTTGATGTGATCCAACTTTTGACCGGTAAACTCCTCAACAAATTTCTGTCTAATCTTGATGATTTCGTCGCTGTAGTCGTCTGCATTGGAACGAGGAATGACTACTCTATTGTCCTGCTTCTCTTGAATGGCTCCTTCTACTTTGAGGTTAAGCTTTCCAAAGGGCTTAGCATCAAAATTAACCTTCAATTCATGTTTGCCTATAGGGAGTGGCGATATATTAGCGTGTATATCAACGACTTCACGGAGAGGAAAGTCAAGCGGATTGCCTTGATTGATTTCTGCTGGCGAAAGAGAAGTGCCATTGGCCATCATGATTTTGATCTGGTCCATGGGTACTTCCTGACCGGAAATACTAAGCCCATTAAATCCTGTAAGGGTAGCGTCACTCAGGCGGTTTTTCAATGAAAAAGAAACCCCTGAGTTGGTGTTTTTAAGGCTGCCGAATGTGTACAGCTGCTTAAGAAGAAGGCTGGGTACAAGCATGAATTTAAGTAGTCTTTTTGTTCTTAGTTATTTTAAATTAAGGAAAAGCATAAGTTTTCCAAAGAGGAAACTTTGATATGATATATTTATTCTGCCATATTTTCTAATGCCTGTGCATCAGGCAAAAACTATCCGTTCTACCTGCCAAGAATGAATACCTGGAGAAGGAGTGACCTTTGTTTCGTAATGGGTCTAAATCTTAAACGTTTAAACCCCAACATTTTCATGTTAAACCTCCTGAACCTCAATTCAGGTTGCAAATTGTTTCCAGCTGGGCGGTCCTAATCATACCGCCCAATTTTATAGGCCTATTTTTTGTCGGTAGGCCATTAACTTCTCTCTGTAAGTCTTCTTATAATCACGGGCATTTTTGAGTTGATTGGTATCTTGGATCCATTCCTCACAATACCCACAGCTGGTGCAGGCAAGAACGATGGTGGGAATAGTTTTATAAGGCCAAACTGGTAACATGAGGCCAGCTCCCCCAGATCTTTTTGTAACCAATATTTCCTGAGAGCGGCATTTGGGGCAGATTCGATTGTTTTTCATAGGTAGAATAGCTTTAGCTAGAAGATAAGAGAAGTACCCCAATATTGGTAAGATTCTGCCATTTTGTCATTTTGCTGGCAAAAGGCCTTGTCTTTGCTTTGCCCTATCCAAAAGAAGACATAACTACCCAATGAACATGGAAAAGGGCAACATCTCGGTAAGCACGGAAAATATATTTCCCATCATCAAGCGCTCGCTGTATTCTGATCAGGAGATCTTTTTGAGAGAATTGGTTTCTAATGCAGTTGATGCCATTCAAAAACTAAAACACCTATCCCGTACAGGAGAATTTCAGGACGAACTAGGGGAACTCAAAGTCAGCGTAGCTGTTGACAAAGAGGCAAGGACCATTACCATCTCTGACACAGGCCTTGGCATGACCGGAGATGAAATCAAGAAGTACCTGAATGTAGTAGCCTTCTCTGGAGCAGAAGAGTTCATTAAGAAATACCAGGACGCTGGAGAACAAGGAGACATCATCGGTAAATTTGGCTTGGGATTCTACTCCGCCTTTATGGTTGCCGACAAAGTAGAAGTGGTCTCCAAGTCCTTCCAGGCCGACAGCGAGGCAGTAAGGTGGATCAATGACGGGAGCATCGAATTCTCCCTAGAACCTTCCGAAAGAGAAGGACGTGGAACCGATGTGATTCTTCATGTCTCTGAGGATGCAGATGAATACCTGGAAAATATCCGCATTCGCACCATCTTGGATAAATATGCCAAGTTCCTCCCTGTAGAAATCCAGTTTGAAGACGAAGTCATCAACAACCCTAATCCAATCTGGCGAAAAACACCCAATGAACTAGAGGATAAGGATTACCAGGATTTCTTCAGAGAGTTGTATCCGATGGATGCAGAACCCCTTTTCTGGATTCACCTCAATGTAGACTTTCCATTCAACCTGACAGGGGTATTGTATTTCCCCAAGATCAGAAATGACATAGATCCCAAGCGTAACAACATCAAGCTGTTTTCTCGACAGGTATTCATTACCGATGAGGTAAATCAGATTGTTCCTGATTACCTGATGTTGCTTCAAGGGGTAATTGATTCACCGGATATCCCTCTGAACGTTTCTCGCTCCTATCTACAGGGAGATCCAAATGTGAAGAAGATCTCCAATTATATCACCAGAAAGGTTGGAGATAAGCTACTTGAGATTTTCCGCGAGGACAGAGGAAAATTCGAAGAGAAGTGGCAGGACATCAACATTTTCGTGAAATACGGAATGGTTACGGATGAAAAGTTCTTCGAAAAGGCTGAAAAATTTGCCTTATACAAAAATGTAGATGACAACTTCTTCACTTTCGAAGAATACAAGGAGAAGATTGCCGAGAAGCAGACTGATAAAGATGAAAATCTCGTAATTCTCTACACCACCAATAAGGATGATCAAGACATGTTTATCCGTGCGGCAGAAGCCAAAGGCTATGACATCTTGAACATGGACAGCGTCGTGGACAACCACTACATCGATAACCTCGAACGCAAAATGGAAAAAGTTCGTTTTGTTCGTGTCGATAGTGATACAGTTGACAAACTCATTACCAAGGAGGACGAGGCAAAGGATGAGGGGCTGATTTTGACTGAGGAGCAGGAAAATCAAGTAAAAGAAGCCTTCCAGCAAGCTATTGAAGGGAAATCATGGGCCATCCAGCTTAATAAACTTGGAGAGGAACAACTGCCAGTATTGATCACTCGCCCTGAATTCATGCGTAGAATGAAGGAAATGGCTTCAGTTGGGGGTCAGGACTTTATGCGTGAAATGCCTGATTCTGTTAACGTAGTTGTCAACACTCAGCACCCTATTATTCAAGAAATGGTGGACAAGGATGCAAATCCAGACTTGGTGAAGGAGCTATTGGATCTGGCGCTGTTGGGACAAGGTATGCTAACAGGTAAGGACCTAACGGACTTTATCCATCGTTCCGTAAATATGCTTAAGAAATAAGGGGAAGAATTTTTCCAAGAGATATGATATAAAAAAGGCCTTCTGATATTTTCGGAAGGCCTTTTTTAAGTTGGTACATTTTCAATGTCCACAGGATCTAAGCTGTGTAATTCAAGGATTTGTTCTTTTCCTCTCAGCTTGATTTTGGTGATATATTCTGAGGTGTATTCCTCTCCCAAGTTAAGTTGGTCAAGCAAAGTATCAGAAAGGAGTAGCCTACGGTTGTAGTGGTTACACTCTGTTTGAATTCTTGAGGCAGTATTCACGGTATCGCCATGAAAAACGACATCGCGTTTAAAATCACCAATCTCACCAATGACGACCATTCCTACGTGATAACCCGCTTTGAAGACTGGTTCATATCCATAGGTTTCTAAATAGTATTCCTTACGTTCAGCCATTCTGTTATAAATGTCAAAGAAGGCATGGATACAATTCAGCTTCTTTAAGCCAATTTCCTTTGGCCAACTTACCACGACTTCATCCCCTACATACTGGTAAATTTCGCCCCGACTTTTTCGAACGGGCTCGGCAATGTCATAGAAGAAGTCATTTAGAAAGTAATGCCATTTGAGGTGTCCAAGCAGTTCCGCGATCGTAGTGGATGACCTGAGGTCCATAAACATGAAGATTCTCTCTTCCTCCTTAGGCACATGGAAGCGGCCGAGGAAATAGTTAATGAGAATATTCGGCCCCATCAGTCTGCTGACCAAGGTGATAAACTGAACAACCAATAAAATGACGAGGATATACAAGACAGCATAAGCAAAATCCCCACTTCTAAGCCAGATCTCTAGGTTTTCTCTTTCTAGGACAGATAGTCCTTCATTTTTGGCGAAGAGGATGGAGTAAATGGCATAAAATACAAGCAGGCTTACACTAATAACCAAGAGGTAAGCGAGTGTTCGTACGATCAGTACAATGTAGAATTTTCTTCTTCTGAGCTTGGTTTTGTAAAGCCAGCGATCTAGAAGAGCGGTAAAGAAGCCGATGGAGGCACCAATTAACCCACTGATCAAGAGTAGCAGTGGGCGAAACTCTAGGTTAAGAATTTCGAATACCACCCCCACGAGCGCGCCATAGGCCGTTCGTTCAATTACCTGTTGAAAGGAGCGGTTATTCATGAAATTGCTATTGGGCTTCCGAGCGAAAGTTGGTGAAATTTCTTTACGGGTAGAAGGTTTTTTCGTTGGTTTTCTATCGACAAAAAATCAAGTATATCATATTATCCCTCACGGCTTCTCCCTAATCTTCATCAAACTCTTCCTCAAATACCTCAATCCAATCGTCTATGGCTTCATAATTCAGGATGCCATCCTCTTCTAGCGCCTCCCCTTTGAGGGACAAACCTTTGATAGATTCAATTTGTTCCAAGGCCTCTCTGCTTCTATCCATATCCGAAACATTTAACAGGAGTGAGTCGGATAGACCCATATAGGCTTTTGCATCTTCTACGGAAGGAACAGTCAACTCAAATAAGATTTCTTGATGACCTGCTTCTGCGATGATCTGTTGGCAGGTATCAGGACTGCTAGTTGAGTCTAGCCTTAGTACGATCCCTTCATGCACTGTCAAAAGATCAGGGCCCCATTCTGAGATAGGAAAGGAAAGGTATTCAAAGGTGAAGTACTTTTTGACCTCCTCTAGTTCTTCAAGGCTGATCCTATTGATTTCCAGTACGGTAGAGGTTCCAGAAAGCCATTGAATCATGCTCCAGATCATGTTGACAGGAAGTTTTTTCATACTTCCTCTTTCGATACTGAATGTAATCAGGTTGAAGCCTACTGCGGCGCTGGATCTCGCATCTTGCAGGTTGGTCAAAGGACCGATTTTCAGTAAGGGCTTGCCCATGTATTTGTTAATTTCGGCGCAAATTAACGGATTTATACGAATCTGCTCACAATTGATTGGATTTATTCGGAATTGGGTTGGTATCGAAGCCAAGGGTGGATTGTCGGCTTTTGCTATATTCGCTAGGTGAAATAGATTCTTGGTATTGTCGTACAAGTAACCAATCTCCGAATCCTAGGGGAATATTTTTACCAGCTAAATACTAACTACACACTATGTCTGATCAGTCATTCATCCCTTACAAGCGTCCCTTTGTTCCTCAGGAAGAAATGAAATCCAATACCCGTGCGTTTTATGAATTCATGGACCAGCGCAGAAGTCTTCGGATGTTTTCAGACAAGCCGGTCGCTAAAGAAGTAATTGAGAACATCATTCTCACCGCCGGAACAGCTCCCTCAGGTGCGCACAAGCAGCCTTGGACCTTCGTCGCTATTTCAGATCCCAAGGTTAAATCAGAGATTAGAAAAGCCGCAGAAGAAGAAGAATATGTCAACTATCATGGGAGGATGTCGGACTCATGGTTGGACGATCTTGCACCCTTTGGAACGGATTGGCATAAGCCATTTTTGGAGATTGCTCCTTGGCTTATTGTGGTCTTTCGTAAAATATATGATCTGGAAGAAGGACAAAAGAAGACAAATTATTACGTAAACGAATCTGTCGGTTTGGCAGCTGGTTTCTTATTGACTGCGATTCATCAAGCTGGTCTTGTCGCGCTGACTCATACGCCTTCTCCCATGAATTTTCTAACCAAGTTGTTGGAAAGACCCTCTAATGAAAGGCCTTTTTTGTTGATTCCTGTAGGCTATGCACCCGATGATGCCGAAGTCCCAGAACTAGATCGCAAAAAACTTAACGAAATCTCGAAATTTATTTAAGGCTAGGTCACCTTTAGGTATTTCGTACTTCTAATATTTGTAGCACTTCAGTCTCCTGTCTTGGACTGCTGGCATTTTTATGCAAAAAATGCTTTGGGTGAGCTATTCTTTCAGGTTCATACGATTTGCTATCCCCGATACGTGATATAGAATAGAAATAAGGTGTGGTTTTTGAATCGGAAGGCAAGAACTTTAAAGAACTCAAATCATTTTGCGTAGTCAGCCAAAACAGTCGATTGGAATATTTATAGAACCCAGACAAGCATGGGTCCTGAGGGACCTCAGTGATGCATTATTCATGAATAAGCACCAGCTGAAAAAACTAGAGAGGCTAAGCCAGGCACTTGACCTTCTTCCAGGTAAATTTGTATTTACAGGAAGGGAAATGATGCCGCTATACCTCGATCAGTTTGATTGGAATTCCCGCGGGGGACTCCTCCAAATTCAGTGTATCACGGATGCGCCTACCATGGCAGAATTCATGAACTTAGATCGAGCCTTAAGAAAACTGGGCTTTGTTCCCAAATACCTTCCTTCCCCTCCCGTGATTGATTGGGAGTTTCAGGACATGACCGTAAGTATATTTCCACTCCAACAGGAATTCTTGGGCTGGAATTACAAGTGGTGCGAAGAAGGTGTCTTTCATGCCCGAAAAAGCAATATCCCTTTTTCCCAGCAGGAAATAAGAGTGATGCCACCTTCGTACTTCTTGGCCAATTTGATTGGAGACTATCAAAAAATTGAAAAGAAGGGAACCATACGTCTACAGAAACTCAGACAAATTGCGGATATCCTGCTTTACCGCAAGGATATGTTGGAAGAGGTCAATGGAAGTTTCTATCAAGTCCGACAATTTATCAAGTCAAGCCTTGACTCCATGCGAAATGGAGATATTTTGGAACATGAATTAAGTCAGATTTTTGTCAAATCGAAGGATAAGGCTAAAATTGAAGCAGTACTTCATAAAATGATAGTCATGGCTGAGCCTGTTGCCTTATCTACCCGCTAATAGGAATCTTTCCTGTCTAAGCTTACCTTATTGTCTTCGCCTTGACTTCCACGATCAACTCCTTTGTCTTATTATTGCTGGTATGAAGGAGAATCTGCGGCTGTACGTCTTTCTTATGTTGGGAGGTGTGGCCTTGGCTATTGAATCTTGGACGGGTGTAAGAGACAACATGCTGTTTTGGGGCAGTTGGATGGCGCTGGCTTTTTTGATGTATGGCCTTCAAATGAGAGAAGTAAAGGGCATCACATGCTCTCCTAGGTTTTTACTCCTCACATCTATCTTACTTCGTCTATTACCGTTTTTGGCCATGCCTTTTTTATCCGACGACTACTTCCGTTTCATATGGGATGGTAGGCTGTTAATCCATGGTATCAATCCATTTCTCCAGACGCCGAGGGAGTTAATTAGCTCAGAAATGGCTTCCTTTTATCAGCCTGGTATGGAGTTATTTGAGGGGATGAATTCTCCAGATTATTACACCATTTATCCCCCTGTATTACAAGGGATCTTTGCCCTTTCTGCCTGGTTGTTTCCACATAACATATATGGCAGTGTGATGGTCATGAAATCCTTTGTACTCATAGCTGAGATAGGAAGTGTATGGCTCTTGGGAAAATTACTAGAGGAATGGGAGCTTCCTTTGAAGTGGGCTGCTTGGTATGCATGGAATCCATTGGTCATCATAGAACTGACTGGGAATCTACATTTCGAGGCATTGATGATATTTGGTCTCCTGGCAATGATATATCTCTTGGTGCGGGGGAAAATCTGGTGGTCAGTTCTGCCCTTTGTGTTGGCCATTTGTTGTAAAATGCTCCCCTTGATGCTCTCTCCCTTGTTGATTAGAAGATTGGGATGGGGAAAGGTGCTCTTGTATGGTCTCCTTACCGCTCTTGGCACAGGTTTACTTTTTCTGATGATCCTGGATGCTGAGACCTTTTCCCATATGCTCAATAGCGTGGAATTGTACATCGCGAACTTTGAGTTTAATGCCAGCTTGTGGTATGTGATCCGAGAGAGTTTCGGCCATTTGACAAAAGAGAATCCCTTGGAAATTGTAGGGAAATATCTGGCTCTAGCTAGTGTTTTGAGCATACTCCTTTTTACCTTCTTGGAAAAAAAGCCTACCATTCAGAACCTACCTAAAGCGATGCTATGGGTATTTGGTATATACTTCCTCTTTGCCTCAATCGTTCATCCATGGTATGTAACGACGGCCATTGCGCTTGGCAGCCTAAGTGTGATCCGCTTTCCGATGCTTTGGTCTGTTTTCCTGCCCCTAACCTATTGGACTTACCAAACCTTACCCTATCAGGAAAACCTATGGATTGTACTGCTGGAATATGTGGTGGTGATGGGATGGTTAATCGGGGTTGATCTTTTGGGGAAAAGAAAGCCCCAAGAGCAATCCCTCCAGACAAGACAGACTTAGGTCATAAAAAACAGGGTGATCATTCCGGTCAGCATCACATATTTTAAGAGGCTGGATTGCTTCCCAAAGGCTTCTGGAGTCTCTTCTTTCCACATCATCAGGATGACATACAAAGTGGGTCCTTGAACAATGAGGATGGACAAACCTAGGTAAATCCACAGCACTTTTTCGTAGAGGATATAATAGTAGAAGAAAGGCAAATAGGTAGAGAGCAAGAAGACGATGTAGAGAATCAATAGGATATTTTTAGTCCGATGTAGTCCTACTTGAATCACGAGGGTTTTGACTTGAAAGGCTAGGTCTCCCTTGATATCCTGCACATCCTTGGTGATTTCACGGATCAAAGTAATCTCGAAGGAAAAAACAATGGCCCAAACCAAGGCCATATTGATTTGTCCGGTAAGGTAATAGGCAAGAATCAGGACCAATGCAATCAGGAAAGCGATCACCAAGTTGCCAGCTACCCCTGTACGCTTAAGCCAAGAGGCATAAATGAACAAGAGTAGGACAGAAACAAAATTGATAAAGGTGATATTGGGTTTGCCGTGTAGCACTCCTAGGAAGAGAAAAGAAAAGCCCAGGATACACATGTTGACAATGAAGTAAACCGTAAGGACCTTTTTTACAGAAAGAATAGCATTGACAACAGCCTTATCGGGTTTGTTGATCCGATCGATTCTAAAGTCGTACACATCATTGATCCAATATCCTGTGGCGGCAATAATGGTAATGGTGGTAGCAGTTCCCCAAAACTCCATGGTCTGTAGGAAATCTAAGGTTCCAGTGGCTAGAAAGCATGCTACCCCGAACGCAATGAAGGAAATTACCACATTGGTAGGTCGGGAAATGAGAAAAAATGCTTTGATGTCATGCCACATGAACAAGGTGATTATGGGTCAGGCTTGGGGCGATCTAGCCTGCAAAAGGTGCTTAAGCTATGAGCTCACACAAATAAAATTACGGAAAATACCTTACGATTTGGTTTTCGTGAGAAACATTCCACAAATTTGTTTGGTTCGCATAGTAATACCTTAATAACTTAGCGTTCGGAACACATCATTTATGGCAAATAACGTAGGTATCACAAAAGGCAGCAAGAAGGAGCGTACCTTAACTCCACTTGGGAAGCTGTATATACCCGAGATTATCAAAGGGTTAGGCTATACACTTCGTCAAATGTTTCGCCCAAAGGTAACCATCCGCTATCCAGAGCAAAAGCCAGAGCTAGGCCCTGAATTTCGTGGGAGACCCGTTTTGGTCAAAGAGGCAGATCAGGAGCGCTGTGTGGCATGTGGTTTATGTGCTAGAGCCTGCCCTCCATTTGCCATTTCTATGCAAGCGGCAGAGGTCGAATCCGACGATCCGAAGGAAAGATATCCTGAAACCTTTGAAATTGATATGCTTCGCTGTATTTACTGCGGATATTGTGAGGAAGTTTGCCCTGAAGAGGCCATCGTAATGAGCCCTCACTATGACTTCAATTTCAAGGAAAGAGGAGAAGCCATTCACCAGAAGGATAGACTGCTAGTAGACAAGGAAGAAGTAAAGGAAAGACTTGAATTCCTTGCCCAGAGAAGAAACCCTAACTTTGGTGAGGTGTATGACTTCGAGAAAAAGAATAACATCCATACCCTTCGTAACCGTGATGAGGTTATGGGTGAGGAATAAGAATCAGATATAAATTTTCGCATAAAAAACCGGTGCTGTCAACAGCACCGGTTTTTTTGTTTCTCTCCATAAACGCTCCTCTTACTTCTTCCTCACCGCCTTCGCTTCCTCCAACAAAGCTTTGTCAACATTGCCTCGGGTAATGTTTTTGTAATTTCCACCTCCCAAATCGGCCAGCTGTTGTAAGCCTTTTTCTCTTCTGGGAGAAATCCTGCCGAAGCTGAAAATAGACAGTGCAATATTTTGGTTAGAAATCTTTGAAGCGGTGTTGTAAAGTGCTTCGGCGTCCATGTATCCATCAGTCGCCATGATGATTCTGTTGTTGCCAGCTGGAATCATGTTGTCAATGGCCAGGCGTTGTGTCTTCTTGAGGGCTGACTTGGACTTGGTTCCTCCTCCGCCACCGAGTTTATCGATAGATTTTAGAATACGATCTTTTTCTATGGCAGAAACTCCTTCAATCAACACTTTTGCATCGCTAGAAAAAACGACTACTGAGATTCTGTCCTCTGGTCGCATATAGGAAAGAAGATTTGCAAACGCCTCTTTCAATAATGGGAGTCGATCAGCTTGCTTCATAGAAGCTGATACATCCAAGAGGAGAATGAGGTTGTTTTGCGCTACACCTGTAAAATCATAGGGATCTTTTTCGGGGGGAAGCTCCGGAGCTTTGTTTTTTTGGGGAAGCTCACTTGGTCCTTTGGGAATGGGGGTTTCCATTTTTCCGATTTTGGTATCCCTTGTAGGTTCTTTGGGTTCTTTTTGCGTTTTGGGCGTCGTGCTTACGACCGGATCTTTGGTTTGGGATTCTGGGATTGGATCGGGTGCTTTGCTTACCGGTGGAGGGGGAACTTTACCCAAGAGGAAGTTTACGGTAATTTTTTGGGCAAAGGTGGCTGGCTGAACTTTGATTCTGCGCCTTTTGGTTTTGTATCCTTTGGCCATCACAATGGCATCGTATTCTGCACTTCTATTAGGAATGTTAAAGGAATATTTTCCGTTTGATTGTGTCTTGATTTTGTTGACGGGAATTTTGGTACGAGCATTGATCACGACCACACTGGCTGGAATGCCTTTCCAATTTACGCTATCTCTTACCGTTCCAGCGATGGCATGTTCAACTGACTTATTGGTAGGATTAGGTCTAATTCTGGGGTCTGCTTGCTTCAGATCTGCAAAATAGATGTCGCCATTCCTCACGAAATATCCCTCCATTCCATCACCGGTAAGGATAAGACCGTAGTCATCTCCTGGGGTATTGAAGGGCTTCCCTACATTGATTACTTCTCCATGTGTCCCGTCTGGGTTAATGGTGGTTTTGAAAATATCCAGTCCTCCATAGCCCTTGTATCCATTTGAGGCGAAGTAAAGGGTTTTTCCATCCGCAGCAAGAAAGGCTGATCGGTCATCATAGGGAGTTGAAACAGGCAGTCTTTTGCAAAAAGTCCAGCCATTGCTCTTTCTCTTGCTGTAATAGAGATCCATGTTGCCATCATAATCTTGACCTGCAGCAACGATGAGTGTTTTTTCATCTGGGGAAACGGTCATTCCATCTGTTGCCTGGTAGTAGGGAGATTTAAAGAATTCTGTGATGCCTCCACCTAGTCCCAAGGGCTTGGTCCAATTGGTCTCGGTTCTTCCCGATACATAATATGGGCCTCCAGTTTGCCGCCACAGGAAATGCCAGCTTTGGAAGTATACCCTTTTGCCATCAGGAGAAATATTGGGTTCATCTTCTCCCTGTGAGCTGTTGATATTGTAGGGCATACATTTCGGCTTGGACCATCGTCCATTTATTTTTCTACTGTACCAAATATCGCCATCGTATACAGAATCACCCTGAAAGGTCATGTAACTGTTACTCCAGACTTGGCCCCCTCTAAGCGACATGAAAAACAGGTACTTTCCATCGGGCGTGATAGATAGGTTGGTTTCTCTGGCTGAGGAGTTAAGGACATTGAGTTTTGAAATCCTGATCCTGTCCTTGTGGTCAAGGAGGGTGGCCTGTTTTTGGGCGTGAACATCCTGAAGGAGTATTCCTCCTAGGATCAGGAAAAAAATGAAAAAGTGAATTCGCATGTTATGGTATTGACAATCAGGCATACTCGATAAAAAGAAAATTCCTTCTTTTAGACAGTAATTTGGAAGATTGGTAGCTTGAATACCGGGCGGGCGTTTGAAATGTTTTCTCTGCCAGCCTTAATTTGGGCTGTTAGAGAAATAAAATCCCTAATTTTATTACCCCAATATACACATTAAGGTTAGCCTTTACTTCAATTTCATCTCATGAAGGGATTATTTTTTGTCCATTTACTCAGTAGTTTGATGATGGTTGGGATTATCTGGTTTGTTCAGATTGTCCATTATCCTCTTTTCCACCAAGTTGGACAGGAGAATTTTACTGCTTTTGAGGGAAGACATGTGGCCTTGACGGGTTATTTGATCGCTCCATTGATGCTTGTTGAAATAGGGACGGCTTTCCTGCTCTTAGGGATGCATGAGCCTGCAATCTCCTCTACTTTCTTATGGATCAACGCAGCTTTGTTGGTGCTCATCTGGGCCAGTACCTTTTTCATTCAGGTGCCTTTGCACGAAAGCCTTAGTCAGGAATACTCTACCACGAATATTCAAAAATTAGTGAATTCCAACTGGATCAGAACGGTTTTGTGGAGTATCAGGGGCGGTTTGTTAATAGGATTGATGTATGGAAAATAAAGTTGCCATTGTTATACCTGCCCGCTACGAATCCTCCCGTTTTCCTGGAAAGCCTCTGGTAGAGATCAAGGGAAAAAGTATGATTCAGCGTGTCTATGAGCGTTGTTGTTTGGTGGAGAATGCAGAAGTATGGGTGGCTACAGATGATCAGCGTATTTTTGAATCGGTACAGTCCTTTGGTGGAAGGGTGAAAATGACTTCTACTTCCCATCGAACAGGGACCTCAAGGGTAGCTGAAGTAGCTGCAGGTCTTAGAGATGTCAAATGGATCATCAATGTGCAGGGAGATGAACCCTTTATTTCCCCCACTCAAATTCAGGCGGTCATTGAGGTCTTGGCTAAGGGAGCTGAGATTGCGACCTTGCTGAGAGCAGAGAAGGACATGAAACACATGGCTTCTGAGCATGTAGTCAAAGCAGTGAGAGGAAGAAATGGGCGAGCACTGTATTTTTCTCGTTCTCTTATCCCCTTCGTCAGAAATACATCCAGCCAACATACTTGGTATCAGCATGTGGGGATGTACGGATTTTTACGGTCCACTCTACTTGAATTGATGGAATTACCTCCTACGATCTTGGAGGAAACGGAATCGCTAGAGCAATTGGGCTGGCTTTCTCATGGGTATAGTATAATGACGGCATTGACAGATGAGGAAAGCATTGGGGTAGATATTCCTGCGGATTTAGAGGAAATAGAGCGTCGTTGGGAAGAAATACAGCGGAAATCTGGGAGCATGAGATAAATTATCTGGCTGAGAGGTGATTTTCACAAAATAAATTTTCAATTTTAGCGGCTGGAACAAGAGAATTAATTTTCTACGCATGATTGCTACCATACTGTTTTGGGTATTTGCTGTATTGGGTGTTGCAGGCGCTATTGGCCTGATCTTCAACCAAAATCCCGTATACGCGGCCCTATCTCTCATTTTGAACTTCTTCAGCATTGCAGGGCTTTACCTTTCTCTTAGTGCTGAGTTCCTGGCAGCTATCCAGATTCTGGTATATGCGGGTGCGATCATGGTCCTGTTTCTCTTTGTGATTATGCTCCTCAACCTCCAAGATGAGCCAGACGTCATGAAATTTGATGCACGCAGAGGAGTTGCCTTCTTATTGGGGTTAGCCTTTGTCGCCGAAATGATCTTCGTTTTCAAAGACTTTGCCCAGCGTGATGTGAGTGGTGAGTATACCTTTGGTAAGGTTGAGCCCATTGGAGAGCAGTTGATGACGCAGTACTTGTTCCCTTTTGAAATGATTTCAGTGATTCTGATTTCTGCCTTGATTGGTGCCATTGTCGTGGCAAGGAAATACAGACATGGATAAGATTTACACACATTTATTTAAGTAAGGAATACATGGAATTTTTGACTCCAAATGCCTACACCTATCTCTCCGTTGCCATCGTGATGTTTGCACTTGGTGCGATTGGAGTGATGACTCGTCGAAATGGTATCATTGTTTTCATGTGTATTGAGCTGATGCTAAATGCTGTCAATCTCAGCCTTATCACTTTCTCAAAAATGCATGCGGTGGCTGGTGCCGAGGGTGTACCTCATCCTGGGGCCAACGGTTCCATGCTGGTATTCTTTGTAATGTGTGTGGCAGCCGCAGAAGCCGTTGTCGGACTATCCATCATCATTGCCCTTTTCCGAAATAGGCTTGATATCGATATCAACAACGTAAATATTTTCAAGTGGTAATACACTTGTCCTGAGTTAAAGACATCTATACATCATCGATAAAGGAACCACATGACTTCACTATATCCTCTCATCATTCTCCTGCCTCTCTTGGGGGCTATGGTCATCGGACTAGGAGGGTTGATGAGTCCTGCATTTAGAAAGAATGAAGGACTAATAGGTGCCCTGGCTACAGCCATGGTCGGCATTCCTTTTCTCCTAGTAGCCTATGCTTTCTTCACTTTCGGTGGAGAGAAAATTTCTATTGAACTCTTTACATGGATGCAGGCCGGTAACCTTGAAATCGGCTTCAACTATCAACTAGATGAGCTTTCCCTCCTAATGGGCATGATTGTGACTGGAGTTGGGATGTTGATTCATTTGTACTCCATTGGCTATATGCATGGTGATCAGGGATACTATAAGTTTTTTGCTTACCTGAATCTCTTCATTTTTGCCATGAATAACCTGATTCTCGGTGATAATCTGGTTGTGATGTTCTTGGGTTGGGAAGGTGTAGGATTGTGTTCTTACCTTCTGATTGGGTTTTGGTACTCAGATATGCTAAAAGCCGAAGCTGCACAGAAAGCTTTTGTGGCTAATAGAATAGGTGATTTTGCGATGCTAATAGCCATGTTCTTGATTTATCAGGGACTGGGTTCAGCTACTGAAATGGTTAGTCTTTCTTTCAGCGAGATCATTCACCATGATTTTGGCGATAGTACTTTTTGGATTGCCTTGTTGGTATTTATTGCGGCCACGGGTAAGTCTGCTCAGATTCCTCTTTTTGTTTGGCTACCAGATGCGATGGCAGGGCCTACTCCAGTTTCTGCTTTGATTCACGCGGCAACCATGGTTACCTCGGGGATCTACTTGATTGCACGTATGCACCCCATTTTTGAGGCTAGCCCTGAAGTCTTGGCTATTATTGTCGTGGTGGCTGCTCTCACAGCTGTGATCGCTGCCTTTACCGCTATTGCCCAACATGATATCAAGAAAGTCCTTGCATATTCTACCGTCTCTCAGTTAGGCTTCATGTTTATGGCTTTGGGAGCTGGTGCTTATATCACCGCCATTTTTCATGTCATGACACATGCCTTCTTCAAGGCTTGTCTGTTCCTGGGGTCTGGGTCTGTAATCCATGCAATGGAACATATGCATACGGTTGATGATCCGCAGGATATCAGAACCATGGGAGGGCTGAGAAAATACATGCCTTCCACAGGAACTACCTTTTGGATTTCTACCCTAGCTATTTCAGGAATTATCCCGCTTTCAGGATTTTTCTCAAAGGATGAAATCCTAGCAAGCTTATTCTTCTTTGGGGAAGGGTTTGACCTATACAAAGTCATCTACATTGTAGGGATGTTTACAGCCATGCTGACCGCATTCTACATGACGAGGGTTACCATGCTGACCTTTGAAGGAGAAGAGCGTTTCCCCGATGAAAAGAAGCCACATGAGAGCCCTGCTATCATGACCATCCCATTATGGGTCCTGGCTGCATTAGCTGTCGTTGGAGGTTTCTTGGGATTGCCTGTTTTCCTTGGAGAGGAATTGAACTGGATTGGCCATGGCTGGTTAGAGCATGTGATCCATAGTGAGCATCATCATGCCATCCACGAGCATGCACATGCCAACGAGACCATTGAGTATATTTTGGTAGCCGCTTCAGCCTTGATCGCTATTCTAACCGTTTTCTTTACCCGAAACTTTTACTCAAAGAATGGACTGGCTGCAGATGAAAAGGTAAAGAACTTTTTCGGTGGCTTTTACAAAACCATGGAAGGCAAATTTTACTTCGATGAATTCTATCAGCGCACCATCATTGGCCCATTCAAGTGGTTGGGTGAAAATGTAATTGCTTGGTGTGAGGAATACATCGTAGATGGCGTTGTCAAAGGGATTTCTGATGGAGTCGCCAACATAGGTGATGTCTTTAAGCGCCTTCAGTCAGGTTTGGTTTCCAATTACATCCTTATTATTTCTCTAGGGGTAATTTTGATGCTTACTTTCCTGATCTTCGGCTAATCACAGAACATATCTATACACACTATACACGAAAGCCATTCCTCCGGGAATGGCTTTTTTTGCCCCTATCAAATTATTCCATCAGTCATGGTAGATCATTTCACCTAGGTTGATAGGATAGTGATTCTTTTGGGCATGTGGGATGAGCATCCTTTCAGGTTTTGCCATACCAATCTACTTCGAATTCCTTCAGCAGCCTTTCCAGTGGCCTGTGGGCATGTAATTGCTTGAAAAGTGCTGTTTCATGACGGCTCTGTTTGCCTCCGCCAACTCGAATCAATGCATCTATGTATCGAACAAATTGCTCAGATTCGTCCCCAAATCTCTCTCCATGCAACATAACCTTGTCTACTGGAAAGCGTCCAGATCGAACCCGATTCGCTTGTTTGGCTGAAAAACCAGTTGTGATAAAGCCAAATTCTACCGCTAGTTCATAAGCAATCAATGGGATACCCATGGCGGTGTATCCGCTTACAATTTCTATTACCTTTTGTGGATGCCTAGCGCGTAGATTGGCAAATTCTTGCTGTAGAATATTTCTGGCAGCTACCTTATCGAATGCATTTCTGCTAAACCCAACCACCCCAATTTTTAGCTCCTTCATTTGTCAAATGTATGCGCGGTTGCGATGAGTTTAGCTTGTGCTGCTTGCCATTCTACCAGCAAAATCCCTTCCTGTTTGGAAGGCAATTGCCCTACCAATTCTCCCTGAGGACTCCATGCACTCGTTTTTCCGACAGCCATAAAATTGTCAGAAGGGCCAATGGCATTTACCATCAACACAGGCATCTTATAGGTTTTGGAGAGGCGAGGAAAATATTTGGCTGCTTTTTGATAGCCATTTTCTGGCTTGGCCACCGAAGCAAGATAAATATCTGATCCTCCTTCTACTGCTACTTGGGCATGCATGGGGAGTAAGGACTCGTAACAAATAGCAGGCGCCAACTGAATGCCCCCCGTGTGGATATATACTTGCTCATTGCCTGACTCAAAAAATGGTTCTTCATCTACATGAAGAAACTGTTTAGTATAAGATTGGATGTCTTTTCCTGCTTGGAAAATGGCCATTGCAATTTCTACTCTTTGTTCCTTTCTCAATGGAATTCCCAACCCTATGGTCAAGTCGTATTCCTCGCTTAGTGCCTGAAATATCTGTAGACGTTTATCCTGAAGGGTAAAAGCCAGTTCAGCCGCTATCTGGGGTTCATATGATGTCAAAGAAAGCTCAGAGAAAAACACAGCATTTGCCTTAAGCTTTGCCGCCTCTTCGATAAAGGAAGTATGTAGTTTGATATTAGTTGCTACGAGGCCAGCTTGGGGATTGATTTGAGCCAATGCGATGATCATATGATGGCAGTATCAATGTCATCAAATAGGATTTCTCCTTTGTAAACTATTCTACAAACATGCCTGACATGGCCAAAAGGATCAAGCGGAGTCCAATGTTTGGCAAAATATACCTCTACTTCTTTCCCCACTAATAAAGAGTTGAGTTCATTTGGTTGAAGGCCTGCTTCTGTACCGCGGTTGATATAATAGTAATGTTCGTCACCTTGGAAGCTTAGGTTGATATCAGCTGGCCCGCCTTTTTCCGTGGCCTTAACAAAAGTGGCTGCTATTTTTTCTGTTTGCGCTAAGGTGCTGTGTTGGATAGGGCGAAAGGCCATGACAGCAAAGGCCAACAAGAAAAGCAGGATGCCATAAATGATGGAAGTTGATTTCATGTAGGGTGTATTGAGGTGCTTTTTCTCAAGATAAGGAGAGAAATGCCTGTGTTTCAAGGCAATTTTGGCGGGATAGCTGCGAAATCAGGCCTTTTTTCTAAGAGACTGTTTAGGTCAATCATTTTTAGTTTACAGGCAGGATGTTAAGGAATTCTATTTCCTAGGCATAACGAATAGATGGGCTATTCTATGCCTTACCCATAAATTACTCTTTCACCATACGCCTAAGGGTATCCCAAGTCCTTCTGATGTATCTGAAGGGATTGAATCTTTTCTTCACTACAACAACTTCACCCATCAGAAACAGATGAGTGGGATAAACATAAATTTCCTGATTCTGTACTTCCTTAAGGTCGATTTCAATTTCGTCAAATACCTCAGATTGAATGATGATTTCTTTTTGTGCTTCTCCTCCTTTTGGTAACCCTATAAGAAACTGACCACTTTCATCAGAGAGAACAGACAATTTATCGGAAGGAGAAATAACTTGAGCTCCCTGAACAGGCCCTCCAAAATCATTGGTGATCATTCCTTTCACATAAGTCTTCGTGTCCGTATCAAATCCAGTTAAAGGCTGATTAATTCTATAAGAGGCTTCCACTTGTGAATAGCCAAGATGTGAAGTCGCCATCAAGGCTAGGGTCGTCATGATGGTTTTCATCAGCTTATTGGACTTAGGTTGGAGCGTTTGGTTCAGGTGATGAAGCTGGCTTTGCTCGAACCTTCCACATAGGTGTTCGGCCTTGTTTTCTGTCAAGTAATGCAAAGCCTTGGTATGACTCATACCGCTGAAGTCAACTACAGTCTTACGACACAGCTGGCAATGCTTTCCTTGCTCATGAGGGGCCATATTGTCCCAGTTTTCCGTACAAGGCTTTTGAATGGCAATAGAGCGTATGGAGGATAAGGTCTTCATGTTTTGATTGGAAGTTTGGGAGTGAAGTATTTCTGTAAAAAGGAACTATACGTTGGCTGCTTTCCTTTTATCTTTTTTTAGGATACTGGACCAAAAACGTTTACTTCTTGCCCAAGGCGAATAAGAATAATCTATGAAAAGGTCTCCTACGATCATGTTAAGTTGGTCATACCCTTTTTTCGGAAAAACATGAATTTCTCGGTTTTTAACCTTTTTGAGGTTAATATTTAGGTCTTTAAAGCCTTCTGATTGAATGATGATTTTCCTCTTTGTTCCCTGATCAATTGGGATTCCTAGTATGAACTCTCCATCTGCATTGGTGATAGCGGATACTTTATCTGTTGGTGAAAGGATTTGTGCCTGTTCTACCGGATAGCCATATCTACCGATAATAGTCCCTCTGATATAAACCTTGGATGTTGTATCGAGGTCAGTTATGGAACTTTCAATGGTATAGGTGCTCTTTAGGTTTCTATGTTGTGCGTGCCCTAGCTGAGAGGAGGCAAGTAGGGCAAGACTAGCAATGAGTGATTTCCACTTATGCTTGTATGCAGGTCTTAGGGAATGATTGAGGCGTACAAGTTGGGTTCTGTCAAATCTCCCACATACTTGTTCCCCTTTTTTTTTCGATAAATAAGTAAGGGTTTTTTGCTGACTCATACCGCTGAAGTCAACTACAGTCTTACGACACAGCTGGCAATGCTTTCCTCGCTCATGAGGGGTCATATTATCCCAGTTTTCCGAGCAAGGCTTTTGAATAGCAATGGAGCGAATGGAGGATACCTTTTTCATGCCTTTTCTTCAAAGAGTATGGTATTCCAATTTTTCCATAGAACTAAATAGGGATTTGTTTTTTGCTTCTGAATTCGCTCAGCTTAGCTCGATACTGGGTTATTCCATCTCTGACTTCATACATGCTCATGGAATCCTTGATCTGATCGTAGTAGGCAATAAATGGGATCAGCCGATTCAGGTTGAAGCACCAATATGTTGTCATCAAGGGGTTGATCCAAAGCTCACTCCCATCGGTACGATTGGTTGCATGGTAATCTCCATATTCTCCATCCATAGCTGATATGATGGAATTGTTCACGATGCTGGGATAAGCAATCATGAGTTTATTGGCCAATTGAACAGCTTCTTTATATTTTTTCCCTTCTTCCATATCAGGGAGGACTTGAAACATCCCCATATATCCGCCCGCTTTGCTGATACGAGCTACATTTTCTAAAAAGCGATAGTGCGAAACACCGTGAAAATGATCAATCCCGAAGCCAATTGACGCCAGAAAAGTTTGAGAAAGCTTGGATTGAAAAACAGCTGCCATAGAACAAATATCTTCATGAGGAGTCCCAAGCCCTTCTTCATCTCCAAACATTAAGCTATCCGTACCTCCATCCACCAGAACAATAGCATCAATCTCATGTCGTTCAATCAGATAATCATAAGCTTCCTTGAGAGGTTGGACTCCACATCGCTCAAAGGCATAAACCAATGCTTCCTTCTCATCAAAATGAAGGTCTAGCCATATTTTGAGATACTTCTCTGGAAAATATCCCCTGTTAGCCAAATCTCTATTGGAGGGCTTGATTTCGTAGCAATTGGGAAATACTTGTTTGGCGTTCGTATCATTCAACCAGGTAAAAGAGAAGTTGGCGAGAATGACGTTTTTTCCCTGCTTTTTAAGGTTGATGTAAAGGGGGATACCAGTGAAGATATCAAAGCCGCCGCCAGCACCCGAGATGAGTACGTTTTGACAATTTTCTAATTGAGCGAAGAGAGGAATCTGATCGAGCCTATAGGTCATTGAACTGTGTATACGAATCGAAGTGAGATGAAAAAAAAGAAGGTCAGGAATCAGTCCTTGTTAGACCGTATTCATCTTTCAAATCCAGTAAATAGAAACCATGGACCTTCCTTTTATAAAGAAGAATAACCACAAAATTGTTAGGAGGACCGTAGCTAACAAGGATATGCTCATACTCCTTGTTGGTATCCCTGAAGACGTGGGGAACATCTACGGAAGAAAAGTCTACCGCTAGCTTTTCCTCTTCAACAATGCTTAAAAAATATGTCTTCAGGTCAATGGTAGTTCCTTGATCCTCTTTTAACGAATGCATGCCTGGAGTGAAGCAGGCTAGGTATTCTTCTCTTGTAAGTTTGGTAATGGCTGCCATGAAGATTGTTTCCCCTCAACATAAGGAAAAACAGCAAAATCATATGAAAGGGGAAGGAATTTATCTTCCTTTTTGGATGCTAATTTCCCTTAGATCACATTCTGCCTAGGTATCAGGTTGAAAGAAACTATCCTTTTATCTGTAAAAGGCTAGCCAACACAGCGTCTATGACTTGACACATTCTTCCTAAGTCTAGTGTTTCAAGGGTGTCGCTTTTTTCATGATAGTTTTTGTTGCGATAAAAAGCAGTATCTGTGATCATGAGGGCGCTGATCCCCATATTCCAATAATGTAGATGATCTGAGAAATCAATCCCTTCTAACCAAACTGGACCTGTGATTTTCTTGGTGCGAATGTTAGCACGCTGTTTGAAAATTCGGGTAAATCGTCTCGAGAATTTACCTTTTTCAAATTTGTTGACAAGGGTTATGTAGTTCCCCTTGCTTCCGTAAAAAAGCGACATCAAGCCCAAAGGATAATTCTGGGTTTTCTTTTCATCTTGGAAATATCCCAACATTTCCAGACATACCATGCCATACACCTCTATGTTTCGTTGAGCTAAGGATTGAGCGTGAACATAGCTACCCATATTTTTACTTCTAAAATAAGGGGGTTCCTCCAAGGTATAGGCGACCAGTTCAAAACGATGAGACAATTGTTGGTTCGCTAGGAGGCGGGCTAATTCGAGTAGAGCGACAGTTCCACTGGCATTGTCATCTGCACCGTCTTGATCCCCGCATACATCATAATGAGCGCCTACCACAATGGTACTGGCTTCAGAAGGACCAAAGACTGCCACTACATTTTTGTAGGGAAACCCGTCCACTTCATACAATTGCTCAAAGGTAGAATCTGCGTAGAGACTGAATTGAGTGTAGATATATTCGGCCACCTGATTCAAGACGTCGGGATTCCGAAAGTTTCGGTAGGAAGGGGTAGAAATGATACTTTCTAAATGTTGTCGGACCAACACAGAATCAGCTTGCTGGGCAGCACTAGAGATACTAATCGAAATAAGGAGGAGAGAAAGGAAAAAATATTTCATGGTCAATGGCTGTATAGGATAGTTGGTAGCTTGAAAATAGAAAAAATATGAAAAGCCATTTGATCTGATAAGGCATAAAATCCATCAGTTTGGGCTAATTAATTCGACAATTGAATCAATGGGATGTGAAATTTACTTGAGGACTATTTATATTTTCAGGGAATGAATATTTCTATCAACCTTACCTCTTTAGTGCTAGCCTTTCTTTGGTAAGCGGTCAAAAGAGTAATCCTGATACTCGAATTAAGCGAAAAGTCGAAAAAATATACGGTCTCGTTATGATAGCACTTAATTAGTGTTTAAGTAAAGGGTTGGGCGTAACTCGCTGATTAAGAGCAGAGTGTGTAAAAGGGAGTAGTCGGGGTATTTCATTTTTTCGATTTTTGAGACAGTATAATAATTGGATCAATAGGTGGAGGAAATAATTTAATTGGAGGAAATAAAATTTTTAAATGAGCTGTTTAAATGATAATTTAGTGGCTAGAATTACCCCTAGCTCTAGACCTGTAAGAACTTTGTCATAAATTCTTGCTGGCTATGCTCATCCAATTGATTAATCACCTGCCTAGACGAAGCCTGAAAATCATTGTTGAACGTTCGAATCAGTTCGTGAATTATGAACCTAAATAAATTCTGGTCTGATATCACCAACATTGGGGTGGATAGGACAGAGTTGGGAGAACATGTAGCTAAAGTACGTTTGCTTAACCAATTGGTGTTTTTTGCCTTATTGGTTACGATTCTAACCATGCCAACCTACTTTATTTTCTTTACAGGGTGGACCCAAATCCTAGTGGATTTAGGGAGCATGTGTTTTATGATGTTTTCCCTCTACCTGGCTTACAGAAAACAACACCTCGCAAATAGATTTTTGGCCTCCTTTGTATTTCCTACTTACATGGCTGTCGCAGTTGTAGTTCTTGGGGGTAATTTTGGTGAGGTAAATATCTTTGCAGCTTCAGGGCTCACCGCCTTTATTCTCTACGAAAATCGGCAAAGCATACAAGTAATAGCCATTGCGTATATCACCCTTCTTTTTATGGTGAGTAAGCTCGTCGTGATCAATCTTGTCAGAGAACAAGATGTTAAGGTGAATCCTTATGACGAGATCATCACTTTTCCCATCGTGTTGATTGCCCTGGGATTGATTGTCTTACTATATCTGAGAGAGGTACGGAAATTCGAGCGACAAAATCTAGCGATTATCCAAGACCTAGAAGAGAAGAATTCTGCACTTGAAGAAGGAAGAATCCAATCCGATCAATTTACCTACCAAGCATCCAAAGATTTGAAGAAGCCACTAAGGGGAATTATCTCAAATCTTGACCTCGTAGAAAGACATATTTCTCAGAATAACCTTCAGGCAATCAACGAAGATATTTCGTATGCCAAAATCAGCTCTGGGAAAATGTATGACCTAATTCAGGATATCCTAGAGTTTAAACGGGTTGGCTTATCTTACGATGAGATTGAAGTGGTAGATATGAATGAATTAATGGATGGGGTGATTGAGCAAAACAAAAAGCTAATCGAAGAAAGGGGAGCTGAAATCCATTTTGAACATCTTCCTTCTATTAGAGTGGTCAAACAAGATTTTATAACCTTGTTTAGTAACCTGATTGAAAATGGGTTAATATTCAACCACTCTCCCAAGCCAATGGTCAGCATAAGAATGACGCAGGATACCCGATTTATTCGCTTTCATGTCAAGGACAATGGAATCGGAATACCTGTTGAATACCAACAGGATATTTTTCAATTCTTTAAACGCTTACACTCCGATCATGAGTTTAAGGGAGCGGGGAATGGCTTAGGTCTCTGTCAAAAAATAGTGGAGAAATACCAGGGAGCCATAGAGGTGGTGTCTGCCCCCGAACAAGGTTCTGAGTTTCTGATAACTCTTTCCCGAAACTTGTTGGCGGAGCTTGATCCGGCAGAGCTTTCCTAAGGGTTATTCATATCCTAGAATACTCATCATGTCATCTATCGTCTGTTCATTTCTGTAGACTCTATCTACAAAATTACCCGTTTCGTCTCGATCAATGATGATGTGCTTAGGGGATGGAATGAGACAATGTTTGATTCCTCCATAGCCGCTAATTGCATCTTGGTACGCCCCAGTGTGGAAAAAGCCTACATACAATGGCTCATCCTCACCCTCCTGTATTTTCGGCAGGTGAACCTGTTGGTTGAGGTCTTCCGAATTGTAGTAATCAGAGTGATCACAGCTAATTCCCCCTGTATTGACTCGGGTGTATTCATTCTTCCATTTGTTAACGGGAAGGAGAATGAACTTTTCGAAAATCGACCAGGCATCTGGAATGGTATTCATCAGGCTATTGTCGATGATGTACCAAAGCTCGGCATCGTTTTGTTGTTTTTGTTCCAGCACAGAAAAAATAATCGCTCCGCTTTCACCTACGGTATATTTCCCAAACTCTGTAAAAATATCTGGCTCAGGTATACTTTCTTGTACACAGACTTCTTTGATATTTTGGATGATTCCATTGATCATCCCTTCGTAGTCATAGGTGAAGCCAAGATTATTACGAATCGGGAAACCGCCGCCTAAGTTCAATGCTTGTAGGTTGGGAGATAGCTTTTTCAGCTGGACGTACAGCTTAAGTGCCTTTTGGAACTCACCCCAATAATATAGATTGTCTTTAATGCCTGCATCCACGAAGAAGTGGAGCATTTGGAGTTCCACCGCATCATTTCCTAGGATAGACTCTTCTAAGAACTCAATGATTTCCTTTTGAGGAATGCCTAGCCTAGAGGTATAGTAAGAGGATTTAGGCTCTTCATTGATGGCCATTCGGATGCCAATTTGAAGTTTTTCGTTAAGGTCCTTTCCGGCTTCAATCAGACGTTCCAATTCATTTTTAGAATCCAAGATGGTAATTGAATGGGAGAATCCTTCCTTTCTAAGGCGAATGATCTTCTCTAGATAAGCTGCTGTTTTGTAGCCATTGTGGATGAGAATGGTAGATTTATCCAGCTTGCCTTGTTGGTAGAGCTTCCAAATGAGATCAATATCAAAGGAAGAAGAGGTTTCTATCTGAACATTTTCTTGTAAAGCAGCAGTGATGACATGGGAGAAGTGGCAGCATTTGGTGCAATAGGCAAAATGATAGTTACCCTGATAATTATGTCTTTTGATGGAACGATTAAATAAGTTCCTGGCTCGCTTAATTTGTTCGCTGATACGTGGTAAATACCAAAGCCTAAAAGGCGTACCGTATTTTTGAATCAAATATTTGATGGATATACCATGAAAAGTCAGGTAATTTCCCCTGAGATCAAATCCTTCCTGTGGGAAGTAGTAGGATTGATCAATCAGGTCGAAATAGGTATTTTTCATTTTGACTGAAACCAAAGTCTACATGTAAATAAGCGGTCGAAAAACGGAATTTTTTTTGATTTGGGGAATAGGGCGAGGAAAATTTTACAAAAAAAACATCCTTGCTTTTTTGTGCAACATGCCCAGAAATAAAAGGTTGGGAAAATGGGATATTTTATGTGCCTTTAGATACAGGTTTCTTAACCTTTTGGTCTAGGATTCGTTTGTGTGTATGGAAAGCTTAGACATGTGTTGGAAGGCATGAAAAATTGACACTGGAGGTTGATTTTATTACGAAATTTAGGAGTATCACCTAAAAAATGAAATTTTTTCAAGGGTGAAAGGGTACGATCTTAGTGAGAAAGTATTCGCCTTACGTATATGCCAGCGGATGAAGTTTTTAGAATAATCTTTCTTCATGGCTTGAAATTGTTTATCTTTTCTTTGTAACTGCATTAGTTATAGGTACATTGTAACAGCATTAAACCAGTAGCTTTATTTTTTTGAAATGAATCAACAACCTCCAAAAGAGTTTTGCTACAATTGTATTTAATTATTTGATTATTAGCCTTTTATTGTTTTTTATAACTTTTTTATGAACATTTTTGTAGCGAAGCTAAATTATGACACTGAGGAATCTACGCTTCAGTCAGCTTTCGAATTATTCGGTGAGGTCAGCTCCGTAAAGATCATCATGGATCGTGAAACTGGCCGTTCAAAAGGGTATGGATTTGTAGAAATGCCCGATGACGAAGCAGGTCAAGAAGCCATTGACCAGTTGAATGGATCTGTATTGGATGGACGTACTATTGTAGCAAAGAAAGCCGAGCCAAGAGGAAATGGCGGCGGAGGCGGAGGATATAGAAGCGGCGGCGGCGGCGGTGGTTATCGCAGCGGCGGTGGCGGCGGCGGTTACAGAGACCGTGGTGGCGATCGCAGAGGCGGTGGTGGATACGGCAACGACCGCAGAGGCGGCGGTGGCGGTGGATACAGAGATAGCAGAGGCGGTGGCCGCGACAGAAACGATAGAGATGATCGTTTCTATTAGTAGAAAGAAAAAATTGAACAGTTAAAATGAAATCCCGGCCTAGGCCGGGATTTTTTATGTCTATGCTTATCTCTGCTTAGCCTTTATTTAAGGAAGGATTTTAAGCCAAATTCCTTTCTCAATTTCTGATCAGAAAGAGCATTCTCTCCCCAGTAAGCAGAAAGTCTTTTATGTGTCCTTTTAGCGGTAGTTTTCCTTGGCCTTTTGTCAAATGCCGAAGGATACTCATCCTCCCATCCTACAATTTGATATGGAGCGACACCTTCAAAAAATATGTTGTAGGTTCTGTTGATTTCAGGATAGGACACCTTCAATACCCTTAATTTATTGCCCTCAAAGGCTTCTCTTTCATAATCCTCCATGCTCAATTTTGCCTGCCTTGGAGCCAGCGGTAAGTGCAACATTCTCAATACATCCGCTGAAGGAACCATTTCTTGCTTCCCTAATGGTACGTTTGCAGGATTCAAGCGGATCAGGTTGAACAATTCATCTTCTAACATCACATTCCCCAACTGCTTTTGAACATCCCCTTCACTCTCAAAATAGGAAAATGAGTTGATCTTATAGCCTTCATCCTGTTTGTTGAATTGCAAGAATCCCTGTCCACACCAGTCCTGGGCTGTATGGGTTACCTTTAGACTTTTGTCAAATTTCTGCTGATCAAAAGGGGTAAATACGGAAGTCATCAAGGAATAATCATAAATCCCAGTGGGAAAGCGTAGCAATTTATTGGTCTTGATGATGGAGGTGCTATTCGGATTTCTGTAGTAGTCATTTTTGACCTGCTTGTCCACCAGAAAGTCCTCAGATACAAATACGACAATGGCCTCACCCTCGTGTACATCTCTGTATCTATTTTGCTTTACCTCATAATGGTTGAGCTCGGCTTTTCCCTGAAACCAATAATCGTCAGAAGCCGCTTGTCCTGTTGCTTCCTCAGCCTTATTCATGGCTGTTTTTAAGGCTTTTTGATCTACTCTTTCGAGGGCTGCCTGTTCATTTCCTGTGGGAGCTTGGCAAGAAAAGAGAAGGCATAGGGAGGATATGATAAATAGATTTCTCATAATGTTTGATTCGTGTTAATAAAGTCAGCTGAAGCAGGTGATGCCTAGCATCTACAAGACATTTAGATGAAATGGCCCTATTTTTCCTTTTTCTTCTTCATCTGATCTTCAAAGAAACTGACCAAATCAGCTATCTGTTTGTTTCGGTCAAACTTGTCATAAATAAACTTCTTCGCTTTCTGACTCATGATGTCGTAGACCCCTTGATGCTCAATGAGCATTCCAACCCGTTCGATAAATTCATCGGGATCATCCGTTTTCATCAAGTGCTCTCCATCACGGATCCCAAGTCCTTCCGCTGAGACGGATGTGGCCACGGTTGGTTTTCCGTAAGTCATGCCATCAATGATCTTCACCCGCATGCCAGAACCAGACAACAAAGGAGCTACCATGATGGATTTTGACTTGATAAAGTCTGCTGCACTGTCTACTTCCCCTACAACTTCGATTTTTAGCCTCTCATTTGACTTGTATTTCTGCGGCATATTTCGCCCTGCGAGATAGAACCTTACATCCGGGTATCTTTTGTGTATGCCAGGCCAAACCTGGGAAAGGAACCAATCCACCCCTTCCTGGTTCGGAATCCAGTCCATGGAACCAATAAAAAATACAGAAGGGTGTTCAGTAGCTACTTCACTGTCGTCTATTTCTTCCAGATCTATGGAAAAAGGAATCACTTTTAGCGGAATGGTAGCACCCATTTTCTTAATCTGGCCAGAATCTTTCCCCGTGATAGGGACAATAACATCAAATGGCTGGGCTGCAAAGGTGTTGTTCTCATACGTCTTTAGGCGATGAGCGGTCTCATTGAACACATATTTTTTTATGGGATTGTTTTCTGTTTCAGCCCTTCGACTCCAAATCTCGTGTTCAATATTGTGAGCACGATAGGCTAGAATAGCATCAGAATGGGCACGGATGGAATCGGAATACTGTGTGGTGAATAATGACTCCAGCAAGACGACATCAAACCCCTCTTTGGTGAGCAATCTTTCTAATTCCTGTCGAAAGGCTTTGGAAGTGAAACGCTGAATGTGGTAGGACTTTTCTGCAGAGAAGATAAAGTTGGCCAGGATATCGCCTATTCTGATTTGCGTAGGTACATCAACGGCATAGAAACTTGCCATTAACTGTAGGTCTTGTGGAAGATTTCTGAGTTGAATGCGATGTTTGGCTGTATTCATCATCAGGACATGTACATCATGTCCGGCCTTGGCGAAGCCTCTTGTCATGCTGAGCATGGCTTTTACCCCACCATCTTTAGGGGGCCAGATAGGTTTCGAGCAAACTTGTAGGATCTTGAGCGGCATGGGCGCAAGATATAAAACGGAAGAGATATTCTACATGACTCCTGTATGGAGAGTAGGATGATTAAGTTCTTCTAGCCCTTAGCATAGAAATAGAATAAGAGACCGTTTAAGATGTATCCTTCTTGTTTACAGTTGTTTTTCAAGAACCTGAGTTTGCATTTTTTCTCCCTTTAGCCCCACGACAGCTCACAAAAAATACTGCCTGAGAACCTTAACATCCTGCCTGTAAACTAAACATGACAAGCCTAAACAGTCTCTAAAAAAAACTCCTCAGCCCGCCAAAGCTGAAGAGTTATAACAATTGGTTTGCAATAGGTTTGGACCGCTACCTTAGGCTGATCGCCGCCTGATATTCAGATGGAGATTTTCCAGTCCATTTTTTGAAAGTTCTAGAGAAAACGCTGATCTCGGAAAAACCAAGAACTTGTGCAATTTCGCCTTTGCTCACTCTTGGCTCCTGCAAATAAGCAATAGCCAGGCGCTTACGAAGGTTGTTTAGAATTTGCTGATAAGTGGTTCCTTCATTTTTAAGCTTGATTTGAAGAGAACGTACACTCATGTGCAATTGATAAGCTACGCTATCAATGTCCGGTGGACTCTGACGTAGTGTTTGAAGAAGAATGCGGTGCACTCTTGCGGTATAAGAATCAGAACGAGGGACTTCACGCAGCATATTGGCAGCATGTTTGTCATAGAGCTGAAGGAGCTTTGCTTGATTAGGTATCATTCGCGACTTCATTGTGATAGCGTTGTTAAATAGTGTATTAGCCAAAAAAATAAATTCAACATTTGTCAACCCTTTTTGCCAAAGCTGGCAAAAGGACATAGTTCTCTCAGGCCACTTGTAAGCAGCCATTGGTGTTTGTTGGAAATGTTGATAGTCTACCCCAAACTGGCTCGAGGGATGCCAGCTCTTTCTAAACTTGTCCGTTAAATGATTCTATCCTCGCCATGGAAGAATCAGTTGGACAAAAAATTAACCCCAAAACGAATCTGCCATTCAAGCATGAATATTGGCTGATTCTGCCTCAATAGTTGCAATATTTGTTCCATTTTCAACCGTTCATGTTTTATTTATTTACGAATTGGTCAAAAATCTTACACCAACCATGCTTTCTGGCATTGAGGATATCACTGAAAAATCCCAATTTGTATTCCCCACAAGAAATCTGTTAAACACTTACACCTCGCAAGAATGGCGCATCAGAAACCCCCAGACTTTGTAAAATATAAGTTCAGAGCACTAAAAACTTACACCTCTCAAGAGTGGCTGGCTGATAGTAAGAAAAAATACAGGAGGGTATTCGATAGAGACGAAACCTCATACATTTTTGCAGAATTCTCCTTTTATA